>JALHMW010000011.1 GCA_022843845.1 Archangium sp. | reverse complement strand
TAAGCTGCCCGTGAAGACACCCGTGAAGCCGTATGCGGGAAATCCGCACGTACGGTTTGAAAGGAGGAGAGTGGAAACGGGTCGCTGATGCGACACCGCGCCACTCCTCTACCAATGGATTCGAGGGACCGTGAGCGCGCGGGAGTGATTCGGTTGCAGCTGTCGCAGCAGCGGCTGCCTCCGGCCGAGTTCCGCGCCGCCTTGATGCAGGTGCCCGTCGCCTCCCGAGACGCGTGGCTCGACCTGGTCTTCGAGCTCGACGGAATCGCCGATGACGGGCCTGAGCTCCCTCGCGGCTGCGTGCCCTACCTGCCGTGTCCGGTCGACGTGCTCTGTCGCCTCGTGGAGCACGCGAAGATCGAACCGTCGGACGTCGTCGTGGACGTCGGCGCGGGGCCGGGTCGTGCGGCGGCTGTGCTGCACCTGATGACGGGAGCGGCGGTGGTCGCCCTCGAGATTCAGCCTGCGCTCGTCGAGGCCACCCGTGCGCTCGCCGCGCGGCTCCACGTCGATCGGCTCGCAGTCATCGAAGGCGACGCGGCCGAGCTGACCAGCCGCATGCATGTCGGCTCGGTCTTCTTTCTGTATTGCCCCTTCAGCGGTGAGCGGCTCGAGCGCGTGCTGACCGATCTCGAGGCCATCGCGAGGACGAGAGAGATTCGCGTGTGCTGCGTCGACCTGCCGTTGCCGCCGCTGCCCTGGCTCGAGCTCGCGTCACCTGCCGCCGAGGCGCTGGCCGTCTACCGGAGCGTCACGCCTCGAGCTTCGCCAGGAACTGCTCGATCTCAGCGTTGACGAGGCCCGGGCGCTCCAGCGGCGCGGTGTGACTGCCGCCCTGCACGAAGAGGTACTTCGAGTTCGGCAGGTGCTCGGCCATGCGCTGGCTCAACCACACCGGCGTGAAGCGATCGATCTCCCCACCCACCACGAGCGTCGGCACGTTCACCTGAGAGAGGTGATCGAGCGCGGAGTGATCTTTCAGCGAGTCCAGCGTCCGCACGAAGTAGAGCGGGTGCATCTTCGCCAGGTGCTCCATGTACGGGTGGAAGTCGTTGTGGTTCAGCAGCAGCGGGTTGAGCTCGGTGCGAATACCGAACTCGACCGCCAGCTCCGTTCGCAGCACCTTGCCCGTCACCAGCTTCGCGAGGGCAGGGAAGCGCTCGACGAAGGCCTTCATGCCGGGGAACGCGAGCCGCATCAGCGAGTGATCGTGCCAGGTGTCGAGCGGCGTTCCGTACGAGCCGCAGATCAACACGAGCCCCGCGACGCGCGACGGGTGACGCCGATGGAACTCCAGGGCCATCTGCACGCCCATGGAGTGGCCGAAGATCACCGCGCGCTCGAGCCCGCGGCTCTCCATCAACCGCAGCAGGTCGTCACAGATGTACTCGACGCCGATGCGGGTATCGTCGGTCGGCACGCCGCTCTTGCCGTGCCCGCGATAGTTCCAGTGGAGCACGCGACGCTTCGAGGCCAGCGGCTCCCACAGGTAGCGCCAGATGAAGCCGTCACAGCCGAGGCCGTCGCAGAGCACCGCAGGCATCGCCGGGCCTTCACCGCGCTCCTCGAACCACAGGGGCGCGCCATCGTCGGTGGTGAAGAACGACTGGTGAAACGAGCGGGTCCCTCCGTCAGACACTGGCTTCCGCCTCCTCGTCGTCGCTGCCGACCCCGGGCTTCTCGAGGCCGTACTTCTGGATCTTCAGGATCAGGTTCGAGCGGCTGATGCCGAGCTCGCGCGCCAGGCGGCTCTTGTTGTTGCGGGTGCGCTGCAGGCCTTGCGACAACATCTCGCGCTCGAGCTGCTCGACGGCGTCGTTGAGGCGGCCTGCAGGCACGACGTTGAGCCGCGAACCACCGATCACGTTGGTGCCCATGGCGCCGCTGACGGTGTCGCGAATGCGGCTCGAGAGCAGATCGGGCGTGAGCTGATCTTGATCGCCGCCCAGCACCAGCAGGCGCTCGATCTCGTTCTCGAGCTCACGAATGTTGCCGGGCCAGTGGTAGCTCTGGAGCACCGACATCGCCTCGGGCGCCAGCCCACGCGCCTTCTGCCCCTCGCGCTTGTGCTTGCGCAGCAGGTGGTCGACGAGCATCGGCAGATCGTCTTTGCGTTCGCGCAATGACGGCACGTGAATGCGAATGACGTTGAGGCGGTAGAAGAGGTCTTCTCGGAACTCGCCCTTCTTCACCAGCTCGGTCAGATCCTTGTGCGTCGCCGAGATCACCCGGACGTCGACCTGCTTCGGCGCGTTGCCACCGACTGGCAGGAACACGCCCTCCTGCAGGACGCGCAGCAGCTTCACCTGGAGCGCAGGCGACATGTCACCGACCTCGTCGAGGAAGAAGGTGCCGCCGTCAGCGACCTCGAAGAGGCCCTTCTTGTCGCGCATGGCACCAGTGAACGAGCCGCGCACGTGGCCGAACAGCGCGCTCTCGAGCAGGTTGTCGTTGAAGGCCGAGCAGTTCTGCACGACGAACGGCTTGTCCTTGCGCGGGCCGTTGTAGTGGATCGCGCGGGCGACCAGCTCCTTGCCGGTGCCTGACTCGCCGTTGACGAGCACCGTGGTGTCTGACTGGCAGACCCGCTCGAGGATGCGGAAGACGTCGAGCATCGACTGGCTGCGGCCGATGATGTTCTCGAACTTGTAGCGATCGGACTGCTCAACCGGAGGCGCCTGCACCGTCTCGTCCTTGCGAGAGAGCTCCGCCTCGAAGTTGCCGATCTCGTTGGCGCCGAACTCCAGCAGGTCGCAGATCTTCTCGACCTCGCGCTCGTCCATCACCGGCACGCGCTCGATGGCGCGCTCGAGATCGGTGGCGCCGGGGTTGAGCTCGGCGATCTTCGTCCGCAGCTGATCGGCCTCGCGTGGGCTGACCTCCTGCCGCGAGAAGCCCTCGACGAACACCATGCCCTCGTACTCGCCGTTGATGTGCAGCGGCGCGCCGACGATCGTGAAGCCCAGGTGGCACTCGTGAAACTGGCTTCGGCGCAGCTTCTTCGACGCCTTGAACTTCTCGTGCAGCACGCGCACCGAGGAGCAGCAGCGGCGAAAGCCCTCTTTCGAGAACAACGAGAGTCGGCAGAAGTCGTTCGGCGGCGGGTTGATGGGCCCCTTCGCCCACTCGATCACCTGACCGCTCTTGTCGGCGAACGAGAGCTCGGCCCGCCACCACTTCCGCAGAATGTCCCGCAGCATCACGATCGTGTGCAGGTTCTGGTAGCGCTCGTAGTCCATGCGGGGCGGCCTCGAAAATCAGCCCAGGCGCCTTTGGAGTTCAAAAGTCGTCTGAAGCGACGACAGATGTACCTCAAAGCTGTCTGAAGTGTGGACAAGAGACGTGCAGGCAGAAGAGGGGAAAGGTATGCGCGGGTCGCATGCGAATCGTGGGTGGAACGGCCCGAGGGCGAACGCTCAAGACGCCACAAGGCGCTGACACGACGCGGCCGACGGCTGATCGGGTGCGCCAGACGATCTTCAACGTGCTCGGGCAGACGTGCGACGGCTTGCGGGTGCTCGATCTCTTCGCGGGCACTGGAGCGCTGGGGCTCGAGGCCGTCTCGCGTGGCGCGGTGCGGGCCGTGCTCGTCGACAGTGGGCGCGAGGCCGTGGGCCTGTGTCGTGAGAACACGAAGGCGTTCGGCTTCGACTCGCGGGTCGAGATCCTGGCGCAGCCGGTGATGAAGGCGCTCGACGCGTTGGCCTCGCGAGGCGCCCAATTCGAGCTCGTCTTCTCCGATCCTCCCTACGCGGCGCGCGCGGGCCTCGAGGTGTTGGCGGCGCTGGAGGCGATCGTCGTGGCCGGAGGCGTCGCAGTGATCGAACACGAGGCCGCCGAGGCGCTGCCAGCTCGCGTGGGCCGATGGCAGCGTGAAGATGAACGCACCTTCGGAGCCACCGTCGTCTCGATCTTCCGATTGACCGATCCGCTGTCGTGAACGACGCTCCGCGGCCGATGACCGTCGCGATCTACCCCGGTTCCTTCGACCCGCTCACCAACGGTCACCTCTCGATCATCCAGCGTGGGCTCAAGCTCTTCGATCGGCTGATCGTCGCGATCGCCGTGAACCCCAAGAAGACGCCGCTGTTCTCGGTGGCCGAGCGCAAGGCGTTCATTCGCGAGGCGTTCCCCGACGAGCAGCGCGTCGAGGTCGACGACTTCCAGGGCCTGCTCGTCGACTACGGTAGGAAGCGCAACGTGAAGGTGATGCTGCGTGGCCTGCGCGCCGTCAGCGACTTCGAATACGAATTCCAGCTGGCCAACATGAACCGCAAGCTCGACTCCGAGCTCGACACGGTCTTCATGATGACTGGCGAAGACTACTTCTATGTCTCGTCGAATCTGGTGCGCGAGGTCGCCAGCTTCGGAGGCAACGTCGACGGGCTGGTGCCCGCAAACGTCGCCGCCGGACTTCGCGCCAAGTACGCCAACAAGGGATGACCGCCGTCATGATCAAACTCGCCAACCGACTCAAGAGCGCCAGGCCCTCTCCGACGCTCGCGCTCAACGCCAAGGCCAAGGCCCTCGCCGCGAAGGGGGCCGACGTCGTCTCGTTCGCCGCTGGCGAGCCCGACTTCGACACGCCCACGAACATCAAGGACGCGATCAAGGGCGCGCTCGACTCGGGCTTCACCAAGTACACCGCGACCGGCGGCATTCCCGAGCTGAAGGCGGCGATCGTCGACAAGCTCAAAGCCGAGAACAAGCTCGAGTACTCGCCGGAGCAGGTCCTCGTCTCGGTCGGCGCGAAGCACTCGCTGTACAACATCTTCCAGGCGCTGCTGTCGCCGGGCGACGAGGTGATCATCTTCTCGCCGTACTGGGTCAGCTACCCCGACATGGTGCGGCTGGCCGACGGTGAGCCGGTGATCGTCGAGACGAGCGCGCACAACAACTGGGCGCCTGATCCCTCCCAGCTGCGCAAGGCGCTGACGCCCCGTACCCGCGCCGTGATCCTCAACAGCCCGTCGAACCCGACCGGTGGCGTGTACTCGAAGGAGACGCTGCTCGCGATCGCCGAGGCGGTGCGTGGCCACGACTGCCTGCTGGTGTCCGACGACATCTACGAGCGGCTGCTCTACGTGGACGGTGGCTTCCAGAACATCGCGAACGTCGCGCCCGATCTCGCGTCGCGCACCGTCGTGGTGAATGGCTTCTCGAAGGCCTACGCGATGACCGGGCTGCGGCTCGGCTACGCGGCCGGTCCGAAGGAGCTGATCGCCGGCATGCAGATGGTTCAAGACCAGTCGACCTCGAACCCGACCTCGGTGGTCCAGAAGGGCGCCGTCGCCGGCCTCAAGGGCCCGCAGGAGCCGCTCTTCGCGATGGTGAAGGAGTACGCCAAGCGTCGCATCGTGATGGCCGACGGGTTGAGCAAGATCGCCGGCGTGAAGTGCCCCCGTCCCGACGGCGCCTTCTATTGCTTCGCCGATGTCGGAGAGCTGATCGGCAAGTCGTACAAGGACCAGACGATCACCGGCTCGCTCAAGCTGTCGGAGCTGCTGCTCGAGGACTTCCTGCTGGCCGCGGTGCCGGGCGAGCCGTTCGGCGCCGATGGCTACCTGCGGTTCTCGTTCGCGACGTCGCAGGCGATCATCGAGAAGGGCCTCGCGCGGCTGGCGGAGTTCGCGTCGAAGGTGAGCTGAGCGGCCACCGTTTCAGTCGTGGTAGGCGATGACCTGCCACGTCGCGCCCGCGGCCTTCATCACGATGATCGCGGCGCGCCCCGAGAGGTTGGCCACCGCGACGTACTGCTGCTGGCTCTGCCGCCACGGCCAGCTCTTGAGCCGCGCGGGAGGCTGGCCGTACTTCTTCTCCATCTCGGTCGCCGTGAGCACCTCGACGCCGTAGAGCGTGATCAGATCGGTGCGCTTGCTGCGCAGGTGCCTGGCCCAGGTCGAGCGGAGCTCCGAGGGACGATCGATGCGCCGGTCCTCGAGCATGAAGGGCACTCCGGCGTAGTCGACGACCTTGCCGGCATCGCCCGACACGAGCGCGTCGAAGAAGCTGCGCGCCACGACCAGCGCCTGATCGGGCTCCGAGAGCGAGTAGTAGTCCTCGAAGTTGAAGTCGCGCGGCGGGAGCACCGGGCTGCCGACGAGCGCCTCGGACTTCTTCCGGATGTCCTCGATCGCCTTGTCTCGTTCGGTGCCGGTGAGCTCTTTCAGCTTCGTGGCGGCGCGGACGAGCTCATCGGCCTGCTTCTTCATCGCGGCGACCGCGGGGTCTGCGCTGCTGCCACCTCCCGGCGCTGCGACTGGCTGGGTCCCGTCACTGGTGGGGACGGCAGGGTCAGCAGCATCGGCAGGCGGGTCAGCCTGCGGCGCGGGCTCCGCGGGATCCTGAGCGAGCACGAGTCCGACGGTGAGGGCGAGGGCCAACATGGAGCGGGACCGTAGAAGAAACGGCCCCGCCCCGCGAGGAAGTCAGCGGCGAGCTGGCTCTGGGAGCGCGACCAGGTAGCCCACGCTCGCAGCGGCGCAGGCGACGAAGCACAGACCCCAGAACGTCGTCAGCCCCGTGATGGCGATGAGCCGTGGGCTGATCACCGGCGCGGTGACGAGCGCGAGGCTCCAGGTGAGCCCGAACGCGCCCTGGTACCGGCCGCGAAGGTGCGCTGGAGCCCGATCGGCGACGACCGTCGAGTTCACTGGCGCCATCACGATCTCTCCCAGCGTCCACACCGCCACGCTCACCACGAACATCGGGAGCGCCTGCGCGAAGGCCGTGAGCCCGAAGCCGATGCCGGTGATGAGCGCTCCGAGCGCGAGCGGCCTGCCGCGGCCTCCCGTCGTCACGGCCCGGAGCACCAGCGGCTGCAGCAGCACGATCAACACGCCGTTCGCAGCCAGGGCCATGCCGAACGCCTCGGGCCCCAGGCCCTTGTCCGTCATGTCCTTCGGGAGCGAGGTGAGGTGCTGCATGAAGACGAACGCCGTCACGTAGCTGAGCAGCAGGAAGGGCACGAACGCGCGATCGAAGAAGGGCGTGATCAGCGAGCCCGCCTGGCCTGGCGTTCGTTCTGGTCTCGTCTCAGGCACACCGAGGTACACGATCACCGCGCAGGCCAGCGTCGTCGCCGCGTCGGCGAGGAAGAGCACCGAGAAGCCGCTGCGCGCGACGAAGCCGCCCACCAGCGCCGCGAAGGCGAAGCCCAGGTTGATGGCCCAGTACTGGGTGCCGAAGGCCTTCACGCGGAACTCCGGCGCCACGAGATCGGCGACGAGCGCCTGGCTGGCGGGCCGGAACAGATCGGCGGTGAGGCCGAGGGAGAAGACGAGGGCCGCGATGGTGCCCAGCTCCCGCGCCTGTCCCGTGGCCACCATCACCAGCGACGACGAGACGAGGCTCACCAGCAGCGTCGCGCGCCGTCCGAGGCGATCGGCCAGAAAGCCGCCGAGCGTGGTGCCGGCGATCGAGCCGACGCCATACATCGCGAGGATCGAGCCTGCCTCGATGAGCGAGAGGCCCCGCTCCCGCGTCAGGTACACGGTCATCAGGGGCACGATGAAGCTGCCGGTGCGGTTGATGAGGAGCCCGGCCCACAAGAACCAGTAGGCGCGCGGCAGGCCCTCGGTGAACCGGTGAAGGGAGCCGCGCTCAGTCACGGAGAGCGAAGTCATGCGGGCACGACGCACTGCGTGCAAGCGCTCTGACGGCGCCGCGCCTTCTTTCGCAGCCCGGCGGCGTGGCCCCGGCGTTACAGTCGGCCGCCATGTCTTCCGAGATCCGCTCACTGCTGGCCGCTGCGCAGGAGGCCGAAGCCCACGGCGATGTGCCTCGGGCCATCTCTCGGCTGCAGCAGGCCGCCGGGTTCTATCGCGCGCGCCGCATGGAACGCCGGGCTGCCCAGATGGAGCGTCACATCGATCGGCTCGAAGGCCGCTCGGTGTCGGTGCCCCTCGACGAGATTCACGACCCGGGCATCGCGCTCTTCGACGAAGACGACGACGCCGTCTCGCACGTCCTCGAAGACGCGCCGTTCGGCGGCGAAGGTGACGAGCCTGAAGACGACGGCCTGGGCTTCGGAGACGAGCTGCTCGACGTCGCGAGGCGCACCAGCCGGTTTCGCGACGACTCGCTCTTCGATCGTGGCCCCCAGCAGGCAGACCCGGCCATCGACGCGTGGTGTTCGTTCTGCTGCAAGCCGAGGACAGAGGTCGGCCCGCTGATCGCTGGACCTGCCGGCGCGTTCATCTGCGCGAGCTGCGTGACGACGAGCGCGAAGCTGATGGCCCTGCCCACGCCCGAGCTCCCAAAGCACCAGCCCCGGCCTCCGGAGCCACGCGCGGCGAAGTCGGAGCTCCCCTCGCAGCGCACCGCACACTCGATGTTGGCCAGCCGCAAGCCACGGGTCGCGCTCGTGGTGGGGCCCGAGGGGGCTGGGAAGACCGTCTTCTTGAAGAGCCTCGGCGAGCCGGTCGACCGCCCGTTCCAGCGCGCCGAGGGTGACACGGCGCTGGTCGATCTCTCGACGCCGCTGTCGGCCGACGAAGAGGCGGCGCTCCACCGCTGGCTCGACGCGCACCCGAAGCGCCGGGCGGTGCTGGCCGCCCGAGGTGACGCCCCCACGCCGGTCCTCGTGCTTCAGGGAGAGCAGGGTGACGAGCCGGTCTACGACACCGAGGCGCTGCACCGCGCAGTCGCCGCGCAGCTGTCGCCGCAGCTCCTCTCTCGAGTCGACTCGGTCGTGCCGTTGCCTGCGCCCGATCGTGAAGCACTCGTTCATCTCGGACGAAGTCTGCTCGCCGCTCGTGAGATCGAGCTTCCGGAAGCAGCCATCGACGCCCTCGTGTCGCTGGCGGAACGGTCGGGCCGGGGCGCGCGGGAGCTCGCGGCGTTGATCGCGCGCATTCCGGCGGGGCGCTACAAAGCGCCGTGATGCACTCCGTCTCGTGGCATCGGCTCGGTCGCGTCGAATACGCCGATGGGCTCGAGCTGCAGAACCAGTTTCAAGCCGCGAGGAAGGCAGGCGCCGTCGACGACACGCTGTTGCTCCTCGAGCACCCGGCCGTGTTGACGCTGGGGCGTGGCGCTGACGGCTCCAACATTCTGCGGCCTCGCGACGAGCTCGAGCGCCTCGGCGTGGGCGTCTTCGAGACCGATCGCGGAGGCGACGTCACGTACCACGGGCCTGGACAGATCGTCGGCTACCCGCTCCTGCACCTCGGCCCCGGCCGCCAGGACGTGCGCCGCTACGTGCGCAGCATCGAAGAGGTGATCATCCGCTCCCTCGCCGACTTCGGGATCGCCGCTGCGCGCATCGAGAAGTGGCCCGGCGTCTGGGTCGAGCAGTCTCGCCTCGGTGGCCCACGGAAGATCTGCGCGCTCGGCGTGCACTTGAGCCGCTGGTACACGAGGCACGGCTTCGCGCTGAACGTCGACCCGGACCTGTCGCACTTCGAGCTGATCGTGCCTTGTGGCATCAGCGAGGCGGGCGTCACCTCGATGGCGAAGGAGCTCTCGTTCGCGACCCCGTCGATGGTCGAGGTCGAGGAGCGCCTGGTGCATCACTTCGGCGCCGTGTTCGAGAGCGCGATGGCCCCGTCTTCAGCGCCGATCGAGACCGTCAGCGTCATGGTGGTGTCGTCCTCGCGCGAGCGCGTGCTGTTGCTGAAGCGCACCGAGCCACGGGGTGGGTTCTGGCAGCCGGTGACGGGACGGGTGGAAGACGGTGAGCGCCCCGATCGTGCGGCCGTCAGAGAGCTCGCGGAAGAGACCGGTCTCGAGCTCCCGGTTCAGCCCATCGACGCGCCGCACGCGTTCGCGCTGGGCGGATTGGAGGAGGCTCCGAAGGTGATGCGCGAGTTCCCGTTCGTCGCCCGTGCCGGTGATGACGCCGTGGTTCGCCTTTCGGCCGAACACGACGCCTTCGAGTGGCTGACGCCCGCCGAGGCGACCGCGCGGGTTCCGTGGGAAGGCCTGCGCCGCTCGGTGCGGACCGCGACGAAGCGCTGAAGAACGCCCAACCCGGCGCGTCGGTGCCCGTTATGCTGGGCCGTCACCACCGCCATCGGAGTTCTCATGTCGCCGCTGCTCGTCGCCGTCGGTCTGCTGGTCTCCGCTCCGCCGGTCGGTGAAGCAGCCATCGCGTTCGAGAAGCTCAAGTCGTTCGAGGGCAACTGGAAGGCCGGCGAGAAGGACGCCGCGCGGTATGTGTCGTTGCGGGTGATCTCCAACGCGACGGCGGTGCTCGAGATGGTCACGGGCGCCGATCGCACGAAGGTGCTGAGCGCGGCGGTCTACTACGTCGAGGGCGGCAAGCTCGTGCTGGCCCACTACGGCGCTGGCGGCGCGCCGAAGCTCGAGGCGAAGCCCGGCGGCAAGCTCGAGTTCGAAGGGAAAGGCGCGCCGATCAGCATGGTCAGCCTGACGCCCAAGGGCGACAAGCTCATCCACGAGACCGTGTCGTCGACTGGCAAGAGCGTGATCGAGCTGAGCCGCGAGTACGTCGACACGCTCAAGTAGTCGGAGCGCGCCGGCTGTCACGCCACTCGAACACCGCGACGACGATCGTCATCGTCAGCATGATCAGCGCGATCAAGTACCCCTCGGCGAAGCCGCGGTTGAGGTGTTGGTACGTGTAGTACGTGATGTACGCGCCGAAGAACCCGAGCAGCATGAGGAAGAAGTGTTTCCCCTGCCGTGAGGCGAGCCCGAGCGCGAGCAGCGCCAGCATGTTCCAGTAGTACATGTTCACCGTCAGCCAGGTGAAGACGAGCAGGGGCCCCAGCGTGAAGGCCTCGACGGGCGTGGCGCGGCGCAGGAGCACCACCACCACCAGTGTGAAGGCCACGCGCGCGAGCAGGAAGCCGAGCGAGTAGTCCTTGATGTCGACCTCGGCCAGCGACTGCTTGATGACGGGCGGGAAGATGCCGCTCGAGAGGCCACCTTCGCCCGGGCCGACGAGCTGGAGGAACACGGTCTTGAGCGAGTGCTGGTTGCTGTAGAACTTCTCGAGCTGGGCGACCTGAATGCGCTCGGCGTACTCGCGCCAGGCGCTGGTCCCGAACATGACGGTCGCGAGCGCGACGCAGACGGCACCGGCGATGGCGGCGTTGCGGCCGAAGGCGATCCACTCCTTCTTGATGGTGCGCGTCTTCAGCCACTCGAAGCCGACCTGCACGAGCAACGCGACGCCGAAGAGCAGCGGAAAGAGCTTGGTGGCCACCGCATAGCCGAAGAACGCGCCCGCCGTGCCCCACTTGTTCCGCTTCAGGAAACTGAGCGAGAGCCCGAGCGCGAACAGCCAGTCCCACCGCAGGAAGCTGCCGCTCAGGTAGTCGAACACCACCGGCACGCAGGCCCACATGAAGAGCGCGACGCTGGCGAGGCGGAAGCCGAACGTCTCGTACACGGTGAGGAACAGCGCGAGCATGAGCAGGAGATCGAGGCAGCCGAGCAGCGACTGGTTCTGCTTCGACAACGGCACGAAGTTGGTGATGGGGCCCGCGATGATCGACCACGCCGGTGAGTTCGAGTTGCCGTGATCGTTCATCACCGTCGCCCACGGCATGCCGGGCCAGGTCTGCGCCATCGTCGCCCAGTCGGCCTTGAACGCGGCCCATCGCTCGTCGCTGAACCGCGCTCTGATTCGCGGCGCCTCCTGAAGCGCCTGCTCGACGGGGATCTCCTGGAAGGTACGGTTGTCGCGGGTCTTCGAGACCCCGGCCATCGCGTTGACGGTCTCTCGGTCGGCCATGATGGCGGCGGTGTAGAGATCGAACCAGCCGACCTCCTTCTGGTACTTCGCGCCGAGATAGAAGTGGAACTGCTCGTGCTGGTGCACCCAGGCGATCGAGTCGTTGCGCACGCCGAGCCAGCAGAAGCCGAACGCGATGGACGCTGCGACGAGCGACGCCATCACGATCGGCGGCAGCTTGAGGGCCTTCCCCATCGAGCCCATCGTCGTGGCGAAGCCCTTCGCGCGCTCCGTCGTCTCGCGGCCAAGGGCGGCCCGCACCATCCATCCGCACAGCCACACGACGCCGATCGCTGCGACGACCCACCAGAGGCTCGTGCCGGCGCGCCCGACGCCCCAGTTGGTCCACCCGAAGACCATCAGGGTGACGAGCCCGGTGTAGGCGAGGTGCTTCTCTCGCTCCCACTTCTCGCCGGTCAGACGGTCAATCACGAGCAAGGCCATGAAGGCCTCGATCACGATGATCTTCAGAATGCCAGAGAGGTAGTGGCTCATCGCGATGTCATGCCTTGCGCGGCTGGGGCGCGGCCCGTATTGGAAGCCACACGCTGTACCCGCACGAAAATCAGGAGTCACCATGAGCGTTCAGGAAAGCGACATTCTCAAAGCCCTCTCGACGGTCATGGACCCCGACCTCAACACCGACGTGGTGAAGGCCGGCATGGTGAAGAACCTGAAGGTCGAAGGCGGGAAGGTCAGCGTCACCATCGAGCTGACGACGCCTGCGTGCCCGATGAAGGAGAAGATCAAGGGCGACGCCGAGGTGGCGCTCAAGGCCGTCGCGGGGCTGACCGAGCTGAAGCTCGAGCTCACCGCGAAGACGCGCGCAGGTCCGATCTCGAAAGATGCGCTCCTGCCGGGGGTGAAGAACGTGGTGCTGGTGGGCGCAGGGAAGGGCGGCGTCGGCAAGAGCACGCTGGCGCTGAATCTTGCGTGTGCGCTCGCCAAGCACGGCGCGCAGGTCGGGCTGCTCGACGCTGACTTCTATGGGCCGTCGATTCCGACGATGACGGGCATCAAACGCAAGCCGGTCAGCCGCGACGGAAAGAACCTCGACCCGCTCGAGGCGCACGGCATCAAGGTGATGTCGATCGGCTTCCTCATCGAGGCCGACCAGGCGCTCATCTGGCGCGGCCCGATGCTGCAGGGTGCGTTGATGCAGTTGGTGCGAGACGTGAACTGGGGCGAACTCGACTACCTCGTGCTCGATCTGCCGCCCGGCACCGGCGATGTGCCGCTGACGATCGCGCAGCAGGTCCGCAGCTCCGGAGCGGTGCTGATCACCACGCCGCAGGACGTCGCCCTCGCTGACGTCGTTCGCGCGAAGCAGATGTTCGACAAGCTCCACGTGCCGGTGCTGGGCATCGTCGAGAACATGAACCAGTTCATTTGCCCGCACTGCGGCAAGGGCACACACATCTTCGACGTCGGCGGAGGCCGTCGCGCTGCCGAGATGATGGACATGGCGTTCCTCGGTGACGTGCCGCTGGACTTGAAGATCCGCCAGGGCGGTGACCGCGGCATTCCCGTCGTCGTCGGGCACCCGGAGAGTGAAGAGACGAAGGCGTTCATGGCGATCGCCGGCAGGGTCGCCGCGCGCATCTCGCAAGAGAACGTGCTCCGGTCCGCGCCTGTCGTGAAGCTCGCGACGTGACGTCGGTGGTCGTCTCGGCGTGAACCCAGTCAGTCGACGCGCCTCGTGTGGTTGAACTCGAGACGGGCCGTGCAGGCTCCACGCTCGCGTATCGTGAGCGACGCGGGCGTGTCGGAGAGCGCCCTCGGTGGAAGTCACCAGGGTCGCGAGCGAGCTTCACATCGGTCTCCGTCGCGTTCTTCGAACTGTCCCCGGAGATCGTGAGCCGTGCTGCTGCGCCGTGCCGCCTCAGCTCCCACTCACGAACGTCGCGCCGATCGTCGCGGCGAGCATCTGATGTGTCTCGGTCGTCCCGACGACGGTGCACTTCGTGGGCGCGAGCTTCGCGCGGTGACACGCTTCGAGCAGCAAGCCCGGCAGGGGAGGGCGGCACCAGCAGCTCGGTGGGCCACCTCCATGAGGACAGATCAGCGCCTGGGCTCCGAGTCGAGCCGCAGCTGCTTCGACCGCCGCGCGCTCGGTCTCGGTCCACGCGAAGACGAAGGTTGGGACGTCGCTCCCTGAGACCGTCTCCGCGCACTCGAACGCGACGAAACGACCTGCGTCGCCATCCTTCACCGTCCGCACGAACGGCCGCGTCTCGAGCCAGTCGAAGCCTTCGTCGCGAACGGGCGACTCCAGCTCCCTCACCGTCCGGAAGTGAGAGAGCGGCGTCAGCCCGGTGTTGTCCTTCTGCTTCTTGAGCTCGTCGGGCCCGAGCAGGCGGCCGTGCGCCTCGAGCATGCGGTTGATCACGTTCACCTGCGCCTCGTGGAGCGGAACGTCGAGCCACAGCCCGCGCACCTTCGCGCCCTGCTTCTTCGCGGCCTCGATCACCGTCGCCCGTGAGGCGCGCGTCGTGTACGTGTTGTCGAGGACGACGTGGCTGGTGCCCGACGCCAGTGCCCGCGACATCGCGAGCGCGGTGTCCTTCAGCGTGCCGCCGAGCAGATCGCGGTTGAAGCGCACGAAGCCGTTGGCGACGTACTCGTCGACGAGCCGCGACTTCCCCGAGCCCTGAATGCCCATCAACAGCACCACCTCGGAGCGCGACCCGGCACCGGTCGCTTCCACGGTCGAGGGAGGCCCGAGCGCAGAGAAGGTCTCGCGCAGCCGAGCGCGTTCGTCTGCGTCGAAGGTGACCGACTCGGCACGCGCTGCATCGGCGATCGTCTCGGGCCGGCGCGCTCCGGGGATCACGCAGACCAGCTCGTCGAGATCGAGCACCGCCGCGAGCGCGATGACCGCAGGAGAGACAGCCTTCACCTTCGCGAGCTCACCCAACACCGCTGACGTGCCCAGTCGCGCGATGCGCTTCGGTCCTCCCAGCGGCGTGTGCGCCATCACGGCGAGGCGCCGCTCGAGACAGCGCGCCAATACGCCCGACAACCGCGCGCGATCGTCGAAGATCGACAGCCCTTGCTGCACGGCGGTGATCGGCGCGAGGGCGAGCGCTTCATCGAGCTGTCCCACCGTCACGTTCGAGAGACCGATCGTCTTCGCGAGTCCCCGTTCCAGCACGACGCCCAGCGCGCGAATCGAGGTCGCCCACGGCACCGACGGATCCGGCGCGTGGAGCAGAAAGACGTCGGGCACGCGGCCCAGCGCTTCGGCGCTCCGTTCAGCGTCTTCGAGGATCGACTTCGCTCGCCCATCAGGCCGCCACCCACCACCGGGCCGACGAAGGCCACCCTTGGTGACGATCACTGCCTCGCTGCCGAGACGATGAAGCGCCAACGCCTTCGCCAACAGCCGCTCGTTCTCTCCGAGCGCGTCGACGGCGCAGTACGCGGTCGCGGTGTCGAACAACCTCACGCCCGCCTCGAGCGCCGCGTGAATCACGGCCACGCCGTCGGACTCAGAGCGTGGCTCCGTCGACAGCCGCATGCAGCCGAGGCCGACGCGGGGCAGACGCATGAAGGTTACGTCGCGGGCTTCTTGTCAGCGGTCTGGCCGCCCATCAGCGGTGACGGCGCGACGAGGTACTCGCTCCAGCGGCCCTTCTCCTTCTCTTCCAGCACCCGAATGTCGGCGCGAATGCGCAGCCACTCCTCTGGGTCGATCGACAGGAACACCTTCACGAGGTGCGGGTCGAGCTGCGTGCCACCGAGCCGGCCGATCTCGGCGAAGGCCACCTCGGGCGCCGCGCCCTTGCGGTACGGCCGATCGGAGGTGATCGCGTCGAAGGTGTCGGCGATGCAGAAGCACCGCGCGCCGATCACGATCTCTTCGCCCTTGAGTCCGCGCGGGTAGCCGCGGCCGTCGTACCGCTCCTGATGCTGGTAGACGATCTGCGCCGACTCCTGCAGGTAGGGAATGTTCGCGAGCATGCGGTAGCCCATCTCGGCGTGCTTGCGCATCTCGACCCACTCCTCGGGCGTGAGCGGGCCGGGCTTGAGCAGAATCGAGTCGCGCACGCCGATCTTCCCGATGTCGTGCAGCAGCGCGCCCTGCTCGATGTGCAGCAGCATGTCGCCCGCGAGCCCCGCGCCCTCGGCGATGCGCCGGGTGAACTTCGCCACCCGCCACGAGTGCCACTGCGTCTCGGTGTCGCGATAGTCCAGCGCGCGCACCATGCCCTCGAGCAGGCCGTTGGTGCGTTCGACGACCTGCTGCTCGAGCGCTGCGTTGAGCGAGGCGAGCCGTTGGTTCCGCTCCGCGAGCTCCTGCGCGAGGCGACGGTTCTCTTTGACGAGGCGGTAGTAGTCGACGGCCTGCTGAATGCCGAACTTGAGATCCTGCAGCTGCCAGGGCTTGCCGATGATGCGGAACACCTCTCCGCGATTGACGGCGTCGATGGCCACCTTGAAGTCATTCGCCGCGGTGATCAGCATTCGCACCGCGTCGGGCCGCTTGGCTTTGAGGACACCCAGCAGCTCGATGCCGTTGAGGTTGGGCATCATGAAGTCGGTGATCACCAGGTCGAAGTCGGTCTCCTGTGCCGCCGCCAGAGGATCGTTGTGAAGGATGACCGGGTGCCCCATCGACTCCAACACCCTCCGGAGGACGTCGGTAATCGAAGGGTCGTCATCGACCAGAAGAAAACGTTCCATCATGTTGAAATGCCTCGTGAATTTGATTCCGGGGACCCACTGTAGCCGCGCAGAGGGTGGATTGCCCTGAAAGTGTCGCTGCAACGCTTTTCTGGCCGGGGCCCGTGGGCGTCGTCTACCATCGCCCTACTTTATGGCGAGAGGCGCGACGCGCGCGAAGTCTGCTGCACCTTCGGCGCCCTCAGCAGCGGGCCGTGTTCCAGTCATCGTGATGGGGCTTGGAGTGATCGGTCAGGAGATCGCCCGCGCAGCGCTCGCGAACGACGAGGTCGAGCTGATCGGCGCGGTCGACTCGAGCCCGACGCTGGCCGGGCGCCCGCTCTCCGAGGTGGTGGGGCAGGCCGTCGGCTCGATGAAGGTGCACTCGTCACTCGCGCCTGCCGTCGCGCGACGAAAGGGCGTCGTGTTGTTGCACGCGACCGGCTCCCGCTTGCCGCAGGTGAAGGGTCAACTGCTCGAGGCGATGTCGCTCGGGCTGCACGTCGTCTCGACCTGCGAAGAGCTCGCGTTCCCCTGGTTCAATCACCCCGAGATCGCCGACACGCTCGAGACCGCGGCGCAACGTGCTGGCGTCTCCATCGTCGGCACCGGCGTGAACCCCGGCTTCGTGCTCGACCGGCTCGTCGCGACGCTCGGTCAGGTGTGTGGCGCCGTCAGCCACGCGAAGGTGAGCCGCACCGTCGACGCCCGCACGCGGCGTGAGGCGCTGCAGCGCAAGGTCGGCGCCGGGCTCTCGGAGGACGAGTTCTTCTCGCTCGTCGATCAAGGCCGCATCGGTCACGTGGGCCTGGTGGAGTCGGCCGCCCTCTGCGCGCTCGGCCTCGGGCTCGACTGTGACGACTATGAAGAAGAGCTGACGCCGGTCTTCGCCGATGAAGACATCTCGGGCGGTGCGTTCCTGGTGAAGAAGGGCCAGGTCGCCGGCATGCACCAGGTCGCGGTCGCGCTCGATGACGGCCAGGAGCGCGTGCGCCTCGAGCTCACCATCGCGCTGGGCGCCGATGATCCCGGTGACGTGATCGAGCTCGACGCAGACCCGAAGGTGAAGGTGTTGATTCCCGGTGGGCTCCCTGGCGATCGCGCCACCGCCCATCTCGTCGTGAACGCTGCCCCCCGTATGACTGCCTCGCAGCCCGGGTTGTTGACGGTGCTCGAGCTCCCTGCTGGCCGCTGAGGAGAATCCCCGACATGCTCGATCGCGCCTCCGTAGGACGAACGACGCCCCCGACGCTCAACGAGGTGGAGCGCGGAGCCATTCGCCGGTTCGCCGAGGCCCTCGGTGACTACAACCCGATCTACTTCGACGCCGAGTACGCCCGCGCGTCGGGGTTCTCGAACGTCGCCGCGCCGCCGTCCTTCCCGATCTCGTTCGCCGCCGGTAGCGACCTGCGCGAGCTCGTCGGGGTGCCGTCGCGCAACCTGCTGCTGGGCGAGGTGAGCTTCGAGTACGAGCGGCCCATCGTCGCTGGAGACCGCCTGTTGGTGACCAGCCGCGTCGCCGAGATCTCCGATCGCGCCGGGCCCGCAGGCCGGGTCGAGGTCGCCGTCGTCGAAGACGAAGGTCGAGATGAAGAAGGGCAGATCGTCTTTCGCGCCCGCAGGTCCTACGTCGTTCGCGCCACCAGGGAGTCCTGATGCCTCCGCGCAAGCTGTACTTCGAGAACGTTCGGGTCGGTGACGAGCTGCCGGCGATGGCGAAGTCGCCCATCGATCGCGTCCAGCTGGCCCGCTACGCCGCCGCGACCAACGACTACAACCCGCTCAACATCGACGAGGTGCAGGCCAAGGCCATCGGCATGCCGTCGGTCGTCTCTCCGGCGACGCTGGGGCTTGGTTTCCTCGGTCAGCTCGTCACCGATTGGGCCCGTGGCGGTCAGGTGAAGCGGGCTGCGGCGCGGTTCACCCGCATGTTGTGGCCGGGCGACACGCTCGTCTGCAAAGGCCGCGTGAGCGATCGCTGGGGTGAAGGCGGGCGGTACCACGTCGAGCTCGACGTCTGGGCCGAGAACCAGAAGGGCGAGCTCGTCGTTCGCGGCAACGTCACGCTCAAGGTCTTCTACTCGTTCGAAGACGAGACCCGCTTCCGCACGGGCCAGCCACCGCTGATCGTCACCGTCCAACGTCAGTCGCTGCTCGCAGCGCCACCTGCACCTCCAACGCCGAGTGTGAAGGCGAAGGCCGGAAAGTCCAGGGTGTCGGCGAAGATCGTCAAGAAGAAGCCAGCAAAGCCGAAGGCTTCGAAGCCCAAAGCCGCCAAAGCGAAGAAGCCGGCGAAGCCCACAAAGCCCGCGAAACGGAAGAAGTAGTTCTGCTGCTGTGCCGCGGTGCGTCGAAAACCGTTGACTTGAAAATCAAGTGACGCACAGGATTGCTCCCGTTACGACGCGTGGTGTCACGGTCGTGACGAGCACCCGACTCGGGTCGGGCATTGGGCCGTCTCCTGGAGCGACACATGTCAGCTGGAATCAACCGGTACAAAGCCGATCTTCGCGAGTTGCAGTTCGTGCTGTTCGAGCAGTTCAACTTTTCGGACATCGGCGGCAAGGGTCCGTACGAGGGCTGGGATCAAGAGACGGCGAAGACGATTCTCCAGGAGACCTACCGCTTCGCGCGCGAGGTGCTCGGGCCGCTCAACGGCTCGGCCGACCGTGAAGGCTGCAAGGTCGTCGACGGCAGCGTCATCACGCCGAAGGGCTTCAAGGACGCGTGGAAGCAGCTGTTCGAGGCGGGCCTCAAGCAGATCGCCGTGCCGAAGGAGCACGGCGGGCAGGGCGCTCCCTTCTCGCTCTACGCGCTGATCGAAGAGCTCACCTCTGGCGCGAACACGGCCTTCAACATGTACCCGGGGCTGGCGTGGGGCGCGGCCGAGGTCATCTCGCAGTGCGGCACGGAGCATCAGAAGAAGCTCTACGCCGACCGCATGTTCAACGGCGTCTGGGGCGGCACCATGTGCCTCTCCGAGCCACACGCAGGCAGTGACGTCGGCTCATCGGTGACGAAGGCCGTGAAGCTCCCCGACGGGCGCTTCAAGATCTCAGGCACGAAGATCTACATCTCGGGTGGCGATCACGATCTCGCCGACAACATCGTGCACCTCGTGCTGGCGCGCATCGAAGGCGCTCCGGCCGGCACCAAGGGCCTCTCGCTCTTCATCGTGCCGAAGAAGCGCGCGAACGCCGACGGCGCGCTCGGCGAGCACAACGACGTGCAGGTCGCGTCCATCGAGCACAAGCTGGGCATCAACGGCTCGGCCACCTGTGTCTTGAACTTCGGCGAGAACGGCGAGTGTTTCGGTGAGCTCGTCGGCACCGTGGAGCACCAGGGCATGCCGCAGATGTTCCGCATGATGAACGGCGCGCGTATCGCCGTCGGCATCCAGGGCCTCGCCGTCGCCTCCAGCGCCTACCTGAACGCGCTCGAGTACGCGAAGGACCGCAAGCAGGGCGCGAACTTCAAGTTCTGGAAGGACCCGGCCAAGCCGCGCGTGCCGATCATCGAGCACCCCGACGTGCGCCGCATGCTGCTCGAGCTCAAGAGCCACACCGAGGGCATTCGCGCGCTGGTGGTGAAGCTCGCTGCGCATCGCGACCTGTCGCTCATCTTCCAGGGCAAGGACGACGAGAAGGCGACGTACCACCAGAGCCAGGTCGACCTGCTCACGCCGATCGTGAAGTCGTACGCGAGCGACGAGTCGTTCCGCCTCTGCGCTATCGCCCTGCAGGTGTACGGCGGCGCCGGCTTCCTCAAGGACTGGCCGGTGGAGCAGTACCTGCGCGACTCGAAGATCTTCAGCATCTACGAGGGCACCAACCACATTCAGGCGATGGACCTGGTGGGCCGTAAGCTGGGCCAGAACGGCGGCGCCAACTTCCAGACGTTCATGAGCGACATCGCCACGTTCGTGGAGAAGAACAAGAGCCACCCCATCTTCGGCAAAGAGGTGGCCACGCTCGGTGACGCATCCGAGGCGGTCGTCTCGACGGCCATGGGCTTCATGGGCTGGAGCCAGTCGGACAAGGTGACGCTGGTCCCGCTCTCCGCGAACCGGTTCCTCGAGATGATGGCGAAGGCGACGGTTGGCTTCGTGCTGCTCGACGCCGGCGTGAAGGCGGAAGAGGCGCTGGCCAGACTCGGGCCGACCGACCCCGACCGCGCCTTCTACGAGGGCAAGCGCTACTCGGCGCTGTACTACGGCCGCAACGTGCTCCCGCAGGTCAAGCAGCTCGCCGAGCTCGTCACCTTCGAAGACACCAGCCCGATGGACATCACCGACGCCGCCTTCGCGTCGTTCTGAAGGCCCTCGCCGTCTCGAGCCCGGTCTTCCTTCCGAGGGAGGCCGGGCTCTTTCGTGTCACGCTGTCGTCGATGCGGAGGCTCGCGCGCGTGGTGATCGGCTTCTTCGCTGCGCTCGGCGTCGGGTACGTCGGGATCCTCGCGCTCGTCTTCTTCGGTCAGCGGGTGCTGCTCTTCCCTGCGCCACGAACAGCGCTCCCGCTGTCGGCCGCCTCGCAGCTCGTCGAGCTGGAGCGGACGGTGCTCCTCGTTCGGCCCGCGGTGTCACCCGGGTCGCCAGTGGTGCTGCACTTCCACGGAAACGGCGAGCAGCTCGCCTCGCTCGAGTGGATGGCCGAAGCGTGGGCCGAGCAGGGCGTCGGCTTCGTCGCGGTCGAGTACCCGGGCTACGGGCTCGCGAAGTCGAAGGGTACTCCGTCGGAGACCTCGATGCTGACAGCGGCCGACGAGGCGTTGAACCACGTGCAGCTCACGATGGGCATCAGCGCCGATCGGTTGATCCTCTCGGGGCAGTCACTGGGCTCTGGCGTCGCGGTCGCGCTCGCGCATCGGGGCGTTGGCCGGAAGCTCGTGCTCTTCACGCCGTACACCTCGCTCCCCGACGTCGGTGCGCGCGTGTTGCCGTTTCTCCCCGTGCGGCTCTTGATGCGAGACCGCTTCGACTCGGGCGCGAAGGCAGTCGACGTGAAGCAGCCGGTGTTGATCGTCCACGGCACCGATGACGAGGTCGTCCCGTTCGACCTGGGCGAGCGGCTGTCGAAGACGTTCCCGAACGCGACGCTGCTGCGAATCGACGGCGGCCACCACAACGACGTCGCGGGCCGTGAGGACGTCTGGGCTGCGTTGGTGCCGTTCGTCGTGGGGCGCTGACTACTTGCCCGGCGCTTCGCGAACGCCGATCGCGAGCTGCGCGAGACCGGCCGCCTTGGCCATCTCCATCACTTCGACGACCTTGCCGTGCGGCACACCCTCGTCGGCCTGCACGATCACCAGCGTGTCGGCGCTCCGCGCTTTGGCGTCGTCGAAGGCCTTGCGGAGCTCGTCGGCGTTCACCACGTCGCCGCTGAGCACGAGCCGCCCATCGGACAGAATCGCGACGGACATGTCGCTGGCGTTCGCGGCGACGTCGGCGGCTCCACCTTGCGGCAGGTTCACCTTGAGCCCCGACTTCGCGCCCTGGCCCTGGTTCACGATCACCGAGCTGGTCACCATGAAGATGATGAGGAGCACCAGGAAGATGTCGGTGAGCGGCGTGATGTTGATCTCGGAGAACACGGCGTCTTCGCCGGTGGGATCATCGGAGCCACCTGGCACCTGACCCATCCCCATGACGTCAGACGCCTCCGGCAGGAGCAGCACCCGGTGCCGCGATCGCTGGCGGACTCGAGGAGGGCGCGGGTGTGAGGTCGGGCGAGGGCGTCGTCTGGCGGGGCGCGTCGCGGAGCAGCTCGACGAACTCCTCGGCGATCAGCTTGAGCTCGACGTTCAACCGGCCCAGGCGCGCCTGGAAGATGTTGAAGAGCACGACCGCCTCGACGGCGACGACGATGCCCGCTGCGGTCGCGACGAGGGCCTCCGAGATGCCCGTCATCACCGCCGCCGAGCCGCCCATGCCGCCCTGCTCGACGTCGAGGCCCAGATCCTTGAACGACTTCATGATGCCCGCGACGGTGCCGAACAGGCCGACGAAGGGCGTGGTGGCGCCGATGGTCCCCAGAATCCACAACCCGCGCTTCATCTTGAGGGCGAGCTGAATGCGCTCGCGATCGACCGCTGCATCGAGCGCCGGGCCGGTCGTCTTCTGGGCGCGCTCGAAGCCGGCACGGAAGAGATCGGCCGAGACGGTGGTGGCGCGATCGGCCGCAGAGCGCGCGGCGGCCACGTCTCCCCGCAGCAGATGACGCGCGATGGCCTGCCCCAGCTCACGGGCCCTCGAGCCGACGCCCCACAACGCGAGCAGCCGTTCGATGCCGACGCCGAGCGCCAGCACCGATGCAGCCAGAATGACGGCCATCGTGAGGCCGCCAAGGCGGATGTAGTTCATCAGCTCGTCGAAGCTCATTGATGGACCAGAGTCATAGCGGGCCGTACTCTCTGACGCCATGACGCTGCTCCGCGGGGCTTCGGTTCTGCTCCTGTCGACTGCCCTTTTTGCCTGCCCCAGGCTGCCCCCGCTCGACTACGGCAAGGACGGCCCTGCGAAGGACGGCGCGGACCTGCTCAAGCGCATCGAGTTCGCCGACGCGCAGATCTTCTCGGTGAAGGGTGACGCGAAGCTGATCGTCGAGAGCCCGCAAGGGAAGGGGAGCGTGTCGCTGTTCATCGCGGTGCTCCACCCGGCGCAGCTGCACATCGAGCAGCTCGACTTCTTCGGTCGGCCTGAAGGCGTACTGGTCACCGACGGCGAGCGCTTCGGGCTCTACGACGCGAAGCAGCGCAAGTACTTCCGCGGGCCGGCGTCGGTCGAGAACATGGCGCGCTTCGTGCCCATCGCGTTGCCACCGCGCGAGCTCGCGTCGCTGTTGTTGGGGCGTGTGCCGAGAGTGCCGCCCGAGTCGACCGAGCTGACCATCGACGAGCCCACGCGCACGTATGGACTGTCGCTCAAGCGCGGCGCCATCACCCAGCGCCTCAACGTCTCGACCGGGACGCATCGGGTGACGAAGTCGCGAGTCGAGGGGCTCAATACCTACGCGATCGACACCGACGATCTCGCGGTCTACGGGGCCGCGACGCTCCCCAGACATCTCACGCTCGATGCGCCGAGCGCGAAGACGAAGGTCGAGCTCCTCTACAAGGACATCGTCGTCAACGAAGCGCCCGAGGTGACGATGTTCGAGATCGAGCCGCCCGAGGGCATTCCCGTCGTCGAGGTGCAGGCCAACGGGCAAGCGGTGCCGGTGCCGTGAGGGCTGAGCCCGCGAGTGCTGGTCCGACGTCGACCGCACGGCATGGGCTCTCTCGTGGGAAGCGTGAGAGGTGGCGTGGGGCGCTCCTGGCCCTCGCGATGGTGGTGGCCGCGTGTGATCGATGCGGGGCCTCGAAGCCGCGCCCCGTCGCCGACATCGCCTGGCTCGAAGGGCGTGCGCCTTCCGAAACCACCGGTACCCCACGACGCGGAGGCACGCTCACCATGCGCGTCGCCGTGGAGCCCTCGGGCTTCACCCGGGTGCACGATCGGTACGCCGAAGGCACCATGGTTCGCTACACCACGGGGACGATCTACGAGACGCTCGCGCGCGTCGACGCGGTGCACCCCGAGGGGCCGCTGCTGCCGTGGCTGGCGTCGTCGTTCACCGCGGGCCCCGAGCTGACGATCATGCTGCGGCCTGGCGTGCTCTTTCACGATGGCTCGGCGTTCACCTCGGCCGACGTGAAGGCTGTCCTGGACGCCATCACCGACGAGAAGAACCCCACCATCTCGATGCGCTCGTCGATTGGAGAGATCGGCAGCGTCGAGACCCCCGACGACGGCACCGTCATCGTCCGCTGGCGGTCGACTCCGACGCCGTTCGCGATTCGTGCGCTGCTGGGCGCGGTGCCGATGATGCCGTCCGAGGCGCTCGTGGGCGACTTCGACACGCTCCCGATTCACCGCGCGCCGATCGGCACGGGGCCGTTTCGTGTCGCGTCGTTCGTCGCCGGCGATCGACTCGTGATGGAGCGCTTCGATCGGCACCGTGACGGCGCGCTCCTCGACGCGCTCGTCGTGCGCTTCGTGAAGGACGACACCGTCGCCGCGCAGCTCTGGGAGAAGGGCGAGTTCGATCTGATGACGCGAATTCCTCCGGCGATGTGGCGCGCGGTCGAGTCGCAGCCCTGGGCCATCACCGGCTACCACCGCCTTCGCATCGACGAGAACGCCTACGGGTGGATCGGCTGGAACCGGCAACGCCCCGTGTTCTCCGACGTGCGCGTACGGCGAGCGCTGGCGATGCTGTACCCGGCTGAGTTGATCGCGAAGTCGCTCGAGCTCGGCCTCGAGTCGCGCGTCACCTGCCCCTTCCTGCTCGGCTCGAAGAGCTGCGACCCGGCCGTGACGCCCATCGCGTTCAACCCCGACGGCGCGATGGCGGTGCTCGATGCGGCGGGGTGGAAGGACTCCGACGGCGACGGGGTGCGCGAGAAGGATGGAGTGCGGCTCGCGTTCTCGTTCTTGATGGTGACGTCGTCGCAGCGCATGGCGAAGGTGGTGCCGCTCTTTCAGGAGCAGCTCCGCCGCGCTGGCGTCGAGCTGACGATCGAGCCGGTGGATGCGGCGCAGAGCATTCAGCGCATGCGTACGCACGACTTCGACGCTGCGGCGATGAGCTGGTCGAGCGCCGACGCCGTGTCGGATCAGTACGATCTCTTCCACTCGTCTCAGGCCGAGGGCGGGAAGAACTACGTCAGCCTGAACGATCGGGCCATCGACGGCCTGCTCGAGGCGATTCGAGGCGCCACGGAGGACGAGCCACGGCAGGAGCTCGAGCGTCGGCTGCATCGCGCGCTCTTCGACGATCAGGTCTACCTCTTCCTCACGGCTCGTCCCGCGCTCGACGCCGCCAAACGTCGCGTGCACGGCTTGAGGCCCTCGTTGGCCGGGTACGACTTCGCTCACGTCTGGGTTGAGCCCTGAGATGGGCCGCCTCATCGTCACGCGCCTGGGGTTGATGCTCCCCACCTTCGTGGTGATGACGGCGATCACGTTCGCGGTGGCGCACCTCGCTCCGGGCGACCCGCTGCAGCTGTCAGACGACGGCCAGGCCTCGGCAGCTGCAGTCGACGCGGCTCGTCGGGAGCTCGGCCTCGACCGACCGCTGACGGCCCGGTACGTCACCTGGCTCTCGCGCCTCGTGCGACTCGATCTCGGCAGAAGCGTCGTCGATCGAGCTCCAGTCACCGGCCGAATCGGCGAGGCGCTCCCGCGCACGGTGCTGGTGTCGGGTCTGGCGCTGCTGCTCTCGGTGCTGTGTTCCATCGCGCTCGGCGCCTTTCTGGCGGCAAGACAGCGCTCGGCTGCGGCGAGGTTCTTCTCGGGCGCACTCGCGCTCGCGTCAGGCGTTCCATCATTCTGGGTCGCCGTCCTCGCGCTGCTGCTCCTCGCGACGCCTCGTGGGCTGGAGCTCTTCCCTTTGCAGGGCTTGTCCTCAGGGCCGGGTGCCGGCGTCGTCGATCTCGCGTGGCACCTCGTCTTGCCGGTCTTCTGTCTGGCGTGGCCGACGACTGCGCTGCTGACGCGCTTCGTTCGGGAGGGCGTGTCGACCGCCCTCGAGCAGGACTTCGTGCGGGCTGCGAGGGCGCGTGGGATCGATGAGCGGCGGGTGCTGCTGCGTCACGCGCTCCCCAACGCGATGGTGCCCGTCGTCACCGTCATCGGCCTTCACCTGCCGCACCTGGTCGCAGGGAGCGTCGTCATCGAGCGCGTCTTCGGCATCTCGGGCATGGGGCTGCTCGCGTTCGAAGCCATCGGCACGCGCGACTACCCGGTGGTGATGGGCGTCGCGACCGTCATGGCTGCGGTCACGCTGGTGTCGATGTTGGTGACCGACGTCGCGGCGGCGTTCGTCGATCCCCGCATTCGCTTGCCTGGGAGCAGCTCGTGAGCACGCGCGCCGGTGCCAGCGTGATCGCGCTCTGGCTCGTCGTCGCGCTGAGCGCCGACTTCATCGCGTCGGATCTTCCGATCGCCGTGCGCGTCGATGGCGAGACCTTCGTTCTCCCGTTCTGGGTTCGCCCAGCGCGGCTGCAGACCGAGACGCAGGTGAGCCTGCGCGGAAAGGCCGAGTGGATGGTGGGGACCCTCATCGGCACCGGGCCCCTGCAGACCCTCGCGACGAGCGGCGCGACCCGAACCGATCCACTCCCGTGGAGCCCCGACGAGCGCCACTGGCTCGGCACCGACGACATCGGCCGCGACGTGCTGGCCCGGCTCGTCCACGGCGCGCGCGTCACGCTGCTGATCGCGCTGGGCGTGGTGCTGCTCTCGTCGTTGCTCGGCGTCACCCTCGGAGCGCTGGCAGGCTGGAAGGGTGGAGTCGTCGACCTGCTCCTCTCCCGCGCCCTCGAGATCGCCTCGACCTTCCCGACGATCTTCTTCCTCATCGTCGTCGTCGCGGCGCTGAGGACCCCGTCGGTGGGCGCGGTGATGCTGGTGCTCGCGCTGACGCGGTGGCCCGAGGCCGCCAGGCTGATGCGGGCCGAGGTGTTGAAGCTCAAGGAGATCGACTTCGTGCTGGCCGCCCGGGCCCTCGGCGCCAGTGACGCTCGCATTCTCGTTCGTCACCTGGTGCCCAACGCCCTCGCGCCCGTCATCGTCTCGTCGACCTTCGCCGTCGGCAGCGCCGTCTTGCTCGAGTCCGCGTTGTCGTTTCTCGGCCTCGGCGTGGCGCCCCCGACGGCGAGCTGGGGCGAGCTGTTGCAGCAGGCCCATCGGGCGCTGGTGACTCCCGGCGCCTGGTGGTTGGCCGTCTTCCCCGGGCTGGCCATCGCCTCGCTGGTGCTCGCGACGCAGGCGGTCGGGAAGGGCCTCGAGCGAAGATTCGACGGGCGTCGCTGACCGGGTAGAGTCGCCTCCGTTCATGCCTTCGATTCGTCTCGGCGACCTGCTCGTCAAAGCCAAAGTTGTTTCGGAGAGCCAGCTCAAGGCCGCGCTCGCCGAGCAACAGAAGTGGGGCGGCCGTCTCGGTGAGATCCTGGTGCGGATGAACCTCGTCACCGAGGACATGCTCGTCAAAGCGCTCTCCAAGCAGCTCAACGTACCGGCGGTGAACCTCGAGGCGGTGCAGGGCATCCCCGCGCACGTGCGCGCGAAGATCCCTCCCGACATCGCCAGAGACCTCGTCGCGCTGCCGCTCCAGCTCCGCGAAGAAGGCAAGGCGCTGATGGTGGCGATGGCCGAGCCGCAGAACCTCAAGCACCTCGACACCCTGCGCTCCGTCTCGCGGCTGAAGGTGATTCCGCAGATCGCCGGGCGCCAGGCGATCGCCCGGGCCTTCGCGCGGTTCTACGACGGCTCCGGGGAGCTCGATGACGTCGAGGGCAGCTTCAAGCTCGTCGACTCGCAGGGCCACACGATCATCAAGAGCGCCGAAGAGATCGCGGCGAAGAAGCAGACCGAGCGCAAGGCGACGAAGGAGTCCATTCCGCTCCCGCGAACGGCTTCGCTCGCCGACGTGCCCGCGTCAGGCTCCGCGACCTCGTTGACCGGCAAGACGCCCGCCGAGACGCTCAAGGCCATCGAGGACGCGCAGCGCAAAGAAGTCGGCGCGCTCAAGGCGATGGTGGAGTTGCTCATCGAGAAGGGTGTCTTCACCCGTGATGAGTACCTGGCGAAGGTCAAGCGCTGAGGGGCGATGCGCAAGAAGCTCGGTGAAATCCTCCTCTCGTCTGGCGTCGTGACCCAGGGCGATCTCGATCTGGCGCTCGGCGATCAGATGGGCGGTGAACCCGCGCGGCTCGGCGATCTGCTCGTGTCGCTGGGGCGCCTGACCCCGGCGCAGCTGGCGAGGGCGCTCTCGACGCAGCACTCCATTCCGTTCGTGCAGCTGCCGCCGGTGCCCGCCGACGTGCTGCTCGTCGTGCCGATCGACTTTCAGGTTGAGCATCGCCTGGTGCCGTTCCGGGTGACGGGCGACGCGATGTCGGTGGCGATGGCCGATCCGTCGAACGTCGACGCGATCGAGGAGCTCCGCGTCTCGCTGAACCGGAAGATCACGCGGTACGTCGCCGCGGCTGACGAGATCGACGCGCTGCACGCAGGTGCGACCGGCGGTGCCGTCGACCTTCCCAGCATCGCGCCATCGGTCGCGCCGGTCGCTCGAGGCGTTTCACCGACCGCCGCGGAGCTGTTCGGCTCGCTCGATCTCGACGCGAGCCCTGAGCCTGCGCCGCTGGGCGACGAGCTCTTCTCGGGGCTCGACCTGCCGCTGCCGACGACAGCTGACGTGCCGCCGCCTCCGTCGGTGGCGTCGGTCACCTCGCCAGCGCCGTTCGAGCTGACGCCGCTCGACGAAGTGCCAGGGGCTTTGCAGTCGGGAGCTCGTGACGAGGAGGAGCCCGAGTTCTTCGAGGCGAAGCCGGTCATCCACACCGATCCTCCGCCACCGCCGCCGCCGCGCATCTCTCCGACGCCGGCGCCTTCGGAGGCGTCAGGGTACGAGCTGAACGACCTCGCGCTCGAGGGTATCGAGTCGGCAGGGCTGACGTCGTCTCCAAGTGGCACGTTCGATCTCACCTCAGCCATCGCCGGCGAGCCTGCGGCGCCTTCTTCGTCACCGGAGTCGTTCGAGGTGTCGCTGTCGGAGAACTCCGGAGTCTTCGGAGGGAGCGAGTCGGACACCTACGAGGTCATCTCGGAGCAGTCGGGAGAGTTCGCGCCCGCGCCGGTCGCCGAGTCGTCGGGCAACTTCGACGTCTCCGTGTCTGAGGCCTCGGGTGACTTCGGCGCTCCGGCCGCGCCTCCCGCGTCGTCCGCGGTCGACGACTTCTTCGGTGCACCGGCTGAGCCGGTCGCTGGCGCGTTCTCGACGATGGAAGAGGAAGCGGTGTCGTTCGAGGAGCTGCCCGTCGACTCGACGCTGGAGCCGCTCCCGCCGTCGTCCCAGCCCTTCTTCAGCGAGCCCGAGACGGTCGGTGAGCAGCTCTTCGCTGACGCACCCCAACTGGGGGCCGACGACCTCTTCGCGCCGCCGCCGCCGCCCGCCGCGACCGGGCTCGATGCCGGTGAGCTGTTCTCCGACGCGCCGCAGGCCGGCGCCGACGAGCGCTTCGATTCGCCTGAGGCTCCAGCTGCGCCAGGCCTCGATCCGGGGGAGCTGTTCTCCGACGCGCCGCCCTCCGATGAGTCGCTGGCGCCGGCTGCTGAGCTCGAGCCCGATGACGCCGTCGTGGTCTTGGAGGATCCCGCTCCAGAAGCGGCGACCGTGCCAGCGCCACAGGAGTCACTGCCGTCATGGTTGGGGTCGGCCGCCTCGGCTGTCGCGCAGGCGCCGCAGGGCTTCGTCCTTCATCCCGGAGAGTGGACCGGCAAGCTCGACGACACGCCTCCGTCGCGGTTGATCGTCGGCGCCGTCAAAGCCCTCGTGCAGAAGGGGCTGGTCACCGAGGCCGAGATCCTCGAGGCGTTGGGCAAGAAGCCCTGACGAAGACCATGGGCCTCGTGGAGCTGGAAGCCCTCGAGGTGCGGACGTCTGACGCCGTGGTCGTCGAGGGGCTGTCGCTCTCCCTCGAGGCGCATCGGATCCTCGCGGTCGTCGGTGAGTCGGGGAGCGGGAAGACCGTCTCGGCCCTCGCGCTGTGCGGCCTGCTCCCAGGTGGCGTCACGGCCCGGTGGCGCGCGCTGACGATCGCGGGCACGCCCATCGCCACGACCGCAGACCTGGCGCCGCTGCGAGGCCGAGCCATCGCCGCCATGCCGCAAGACGCGTCGGCCGCCCTCGACCCGCTGATGCGCGTCGGCTCGCTGATCGACGAAGTCCTCGAGCACGTCGCGGGGCTGACGAGCGAAGGAGAGCGCGCGACGAGACGACGTTCGCTCCTGATCGAGGTGGGCTTTTCGGAGCCATCGGCGGTCGAGCGGCTCTTCCCCCACCAGCTCTCGGGCGGCATGCGACAACGCGCGGTGCTCGCGGCGACCCTCGCTGCGAACCCCAGCGTGCTGCTGGTCGACGAGCCGACGACCGCGCTTGACGCTGCGCTTCGCACCAACGCGCTGGCGTTGTTCCGGGAGCTGGCCCAACGGCGCGGCCTCGCGCTGCTCTTCATCACGCACGATCTCGCGGCGGCCGAGGCGATCGCCGACGACGTGATCGTCCTCTACGCCGGGCGCGTCGCCGAGGCAGGCGCCGTGGCGAAGGTCTTCGGCGCCCCTCGCCATCCGTACACGGCAGGCCTGCTGGCGGCCCGGCTCGATCGAGGGAGCTCGAAGGCGATGGCGGGCTCCATTCCTGCGCTCGGTGAGCGACCGGTCGGCTGCCGGTTCCGGCCCCGCTGTGCTCGTGCGTCGCCCGCGTGCACAGAACAGCCGACGTTGTCCTCAGGCGTCGCGTGTCATCACCCGCTGGAGCCGTCGTGACTCCGCCGGCGGAGCAACGCCTGATCTCGGTCTCGCGCCTCACGGTGCAGCACCGGGGCGCCAGCCGACCGGCCGTGCGCGACGTTTCCCTCTCGGTCGCCCGCGGACAGGTCCTGGGCGTGGTGGGTGAGAGCGGCTCGGGGAAGAGCACGCTCCTCCGGGCCTGGCTGGGGCTCATTCCTCCCACCGCGGGGGTCGTGAGGTGGGGCGCCGACGAGCTCCCTTCGCTCAGCGAGCGCGCGCTCAGGGAGCGGCGACGTTTGATTCAGCCTGTCTTCCAGCACCCCTCGGCCGCGCTCGATCCACGGTTCACGATCGCGCAGAGCCTCGCGGAGCCGTTCGAGATCCACCGTCGGCCCGTGAAGGATGGTGGGCTCGAGCAGCTCCTGGCCGACGTGCAGCTCTCAGTCGAGGTGTTGCCGCAGCTGCCGCGAACCTTGTCTGCAGGCCAGCGACAGCGCGTCGCGATCGCCCGCGCGCTGGCCCTGGACCCCGAGGTGTTGTTGCTCGACGAGCCGGTGAGCGCGCTCGACGTCTCGGTGCAGGCGCAGGTGCTCGAGCTGTTGCGGCAGCTGCGCGATCGGCGGGGGCTGACGATGGTGCTCATCTCACACGATCTCGACGTGGTGCGAGCCCTCGCGACCGACGTCGCCGTGTTGTTCGCCGGCCGGGTGATCGAGCACGGCAGCGTCTCGGCCGTCACCGCCACGCCGCTGCACCCGTACACGAGGGCGCTGCTCGGCACCGACGTGAAGCCAGCCATCGATCGCCCGATCGCCGACGAGCCCGGCTGTGCGTTTCGGGCGCGCTGCCCGTTTGCCCAGAAGGCCTGCGAAGCGACGCCGCCACTCCCCGACGCCGCTCACGCTGCGGCGTGCGTCATGGTGAAGTGAACGTTCGATGTTCTGGCTCAGCCATCACACGCCTGACGAGTGGCACCGCTGCTACGCCATCGGCCCGGTTCGGCTCTGCGCGAGGTGCCTCGGGGTGTACCCGACGATGTTCATTGGAATCGTCGCGCTCTTCGCGCTTCGGGCCCCGCTCGAGTGGCCGCTGGACGTTCCCGTCGTGCTCGGCCTCACCGTTCCTGCGACCGCAGACTGGGCGTTCGGCCGGTTCCGCCCGCGTGCGTTTTCGAACGCCTGGAGGACCTTCACCGGGGTGCTTTTGGGACTGGCGCTGGCCCGCACCCTGTTCATCCACCTCCAGCGGCCATTTCCGGCCGTGCTACTCGCCCAATTCGCGCTGGTGACAGCGGTGGCGTTGCCTGTCATTCTCGTAACTTACCGCCGTTCACGTCGTGTGTAGATCACCCAGGCGCGCCGCTCGTTGAAGTAGGTGCGACACAACGAGGAAAAGGTTGGGACCGCTGACTGCCGACGAGCAACTCATGCTCGCGTTCAAGTCGGGTGACGCCCGGGCGTTTGCCACGCTCGTCACCCGTCACCGTCAACCGGTCTTCAATTTCATCCTGCGTTATGTCGGTCATCGGCAGCGTGCCGAGGACCTGCTGCAGGAGACGTGGCTGAAGGTGGTGCGCAGCAGCAGCGAATGGGAGCCCAAAGCCCGGTTCACCACCTGGGTCTACACGATCGCGAGGAACCTCTGCGTGGACAGCGCGCGCAAAGAAACCTACCGGGCCACGGACTCACTCGACGCTCCGGCGGCGGGTGACGACGGCGCGGAAGGCCGCTCGAAGGGAGAGCTCGTGGCCGATGAGGCCGTGGCGACTCCAGATCGGGGCGCGCACAACGCGAGGTTGCGGCCGATGCTCGAGCGGGCGATCGCGAGCCTGCCGGCAGAACAGCGCGAGGTGTTTCTGCTGCGCGAGTACCACGGCATCGGCTTCAAGGAGATCGCCGAGGTGACTGGGGTGAACGAGAACACGGTGAAGAGCCGCATGCGGTACGCGCTGGAAGGGTTACGAAAGAAGCTGGGCGAGCTGGGTGTCGAAGGCGAGGCGATGGACGCCTCGAGAACGGTGGCGGGCTGACGATGAATGCGGGTGTGCACCAATACGAGGACAAGCTCCTCGACTACGCGTACGGCGAGCTCCCGGCCCACGAGGCCGCTGCCGTCGACGCGCACGTGCGCACCTGTGCGAAGTGCAGCCAGGCGCTCGTCCAGATTCGCGGCGTGCGCTCGGTGTTCGCGCCGCTGCCGATGGTGGCGGCTCCCGACGCAGGGCTCGAGTCGCTCCTGGCCTACGCCGATCAACACGCCCGCCGCGCGAAAGAGACGACGCAGCCGCCATGGCGCCGGTGGATCTTCGCGTTCGCCTCAGCTGCGGCGCTGCTCGTGGTGGGCGTGGTCGCCGTCCGGGCGAGCGACGAGTCTCCGCAGCGCGCGAGCGACATCGTGGTGGCGGCCGAGAAGAAGTCGAAGGACACCTCGCGTGCAGACCTGGCTCCCTCGGCGGCGCCGGTTCCCGCGGCTCCGATGCCAGCGCAGCAGGGCGGAGAGGCTCAGGCCGAGGCGGCGATCTGGGACGAGCGCCAGGGGAAGCGTGGCGGGCTCGATCAGGCCGATCCGAAGACCGTCACTCCCGATCTCATGGCTGGCAACACCCGGCGCCCTGCGGACCCGACCCCGAGCGAGAACGACGCAAAGCCCGCTCTCGGGTACGCCGACAAAGGCTCCGAGCTCGCGCCGCCCGCGGCCGATGCGCCGATGAAAGAAGCGGCCGAGAAGAAGAACCTGGCGCAGAAGCCCGTCGCGAAGGGCGACGTCGACTTCGACAACGTTGGCAGCGGTCGCGCTTCTGCCTCGAAGCGGGAGCAGGCCCCGGTCGCGAATGAAGAAGAGCTGCGGCCCGACTACGGCAACGCGGGCCGTGGCGTCGCGTTGGAGACGGCGAAGGCCGGCAAGAAGCGGCCCACCGACAACCGTGACGGCATGCTCAACGACGGCACCACCGCGAAGCAGAGTGCGTTCGAAGGCACCGCGAACGGGCCCGGGTTCGGCGTGTCACCGGGCTCTCTCAGCTCGGCCGGCTCTCTCGGCTCGGCCGGCCTGGTGGACGACAAGACCGTCGAGGGCAAGGTCGCCGAGAAGAAGAAGCAGGCTGATCGCCCGGAGCCGGTCGCCGTCACGAGCGCACCTGCGATGAGCCCTCCGCCGCCTCCACAAGGCGCCGCGCCGTCGCAGCCCAGCCCGGTTCAGGCGCCCCGAAAGAGCTCGTCCTACGGGTTGCCGCGGAGCGCGCCTTCACAGGCCGTCGATGAAGACTCGGTCTCGATGACCGAGTCGGTCGCGCGCAGTGGCGATCTCGAAGCCCGGCGGATGCGCGACCAGCAGCTCAACGTCGACGCGCAGCTCGCCCAGTCGCGCGCCGCAGGAAACTCGGGCGATCGTCGCGGTGAAGTGATGGCCGCCGTCGCGGCGCTCAACGCTGGCGCCAAGGGCTACTCGCGGCTCGAGGCGCTCAAGCGCGCCTGCGACGGCTACGAAGCGATGGGCGAGTTCGATCGTGCGCAGCCGTACTGCGAGCGCGTCGTGGCCGAGTTCAGTGGCAGCGCCGCCGCGCGCCAGGTCGCCGAACGTCGCAAGGCCCAGCTGAAGTCACCGAAGTCGCCGTCGCCCGCCTCGAACTTCGAGAGCGAACAGCGCGACCAGGCCAAGCCGGCCGAAGTGATTCAAGCCCAGTGAGCTGACTGATTCGGCTGTGCGATGATTGCCGACATCCCGCCCGAGGGCCTTCTTGTCCTTTGACACTGCGGATCTGCGGTCGCTAGCATCAACGCTGCGTTTCCCCGCGAAAACCTTCGGTCGGCACCGCATCCCCCAGGGAGATTTCTCCACATGCTCAAAGGCAAAACTCCGCTCATCGTCGCGCTCGGCCTCGGCCTGATCGCAGGCGTGATCGCGTACTCGGCTGTCCGGAAGAAGGAGATGGACGTCCGCAAGGGTTGGAACCTCGTGCCCGTCGTCGTGGCGGCCGTCGACATCTCGGAAGGCACCGTGGTGACGATGGAGATGATCAGCCAGCGCTCCATTCCCGAGCAGTTCGTCACGTCATCGGTGGTGAAGCCCGACTCGGCCTCGTACATCGTGAACCAGAAGGTGCTCGTGCCGCTGCAGGGTGGCGACCCACTGCTGTGGAGCCAGTTCGAGACCACCAAGGCCGCCGAGCGGCTCTCGACGAAGGTGCAGAAGAAGGCGCGCGCCGTCACCATCGAGACCAAGGGCGCGCAGTCGGTCGGTGGCTGGGTTCGCCCCAACGATCACGTCGACATCATCGGCACCTTCAAGGACCCCGCGACGGGTGAGCAGGTCGCCGTCACGTTGCTCCAGAACGTGATCGTGCTGGCGACCGGGAAGATCACCGGCACCACCAACATCAACCTCGTGCCCGACGGTCAGCGTGAGTACGCGAACGTGTCGCTGCTCGTCATTCCGGAAGAGGCCGAGATCCTCGTGCTCGCCCAGGAGCTCGGCGCGTTGACCCTCTCGCTGCGCAACGAAGACGACATCGACGTGCTGGAAGAGCGCGGTCGCGCCACCATCAACACGCTGCTGTCGGGCGAGCGCACCAAGGTGCTCCAGGCCAAGCGCTTCAACACGATTCAGGTCATCAAGGGCTCGGCGGCGTCCGAGACGCGCACGGCCACCGGGGCGGAGTAACGAGCCATGCTCAAGGGACTCGTCGCACTCCTCGTCACCGGCTCGGTCTTCTTCCTCCTGCTGGTGGTGATGGGAGTCTTGTCGAAGGCGTTCGAGCAGTACCAGGAGCGCTACATCGTCAAGTCGATGAACGACTTGTCGGACATGTTCCTCTTCATCGACCCGCGCCAGATGCTGGTGCTCAACGTGGCGTCGATGGCGCTGCTGGGCCTCTTCTCGTACTTCGTCATCAACCCGCTGGTCTGCGTCGGCGCGACCGTCTTCGGCTTCTTCCTGCCGATGATCATGGTGAAGCACTACCGTAAGAAGCGGATCAAGAAGTTCAACCACCAGCTCGTCGACGCGCTCCAGGCCATGGCCAACGCGTTCAAGGCCGGCCTCACGTTCCAGCAGGCGACCGAGCAGATCGCCAAAGACAGCTACCCGCCGCTCCAGCAGGAGTTCAGCCTCTTCACGAAGGAAGTGAAGCTCGGCGTTCCGATGGAAGAGGCGCTCAACAACATGGCCCGGCGCGTCGGCAGCGACGACATGGATCTGGTGGCGACGGCGACCAACATCTCGCGGCAGCTCGGCGGCAACATGGCTGAGATGTTCGAGACGCTCTCGACCACCATTCGTGAGCGCTTCCGGCTCGAGGGCAAGATCGAGGCGCTCGTCGCGCAAGGCAAGCTGCAGGGCTGGGTCGTCTCGGCGATGCCGCTCATCCTCGGGGTGGTGCTCAACTACATGCGGCCCGACCTGATGCAGCCGATGCTCGATCACTGGTTCGGTTACGTGCTCGTCGCCGCGATCATGCTGATGGAGATCCTCGGGGTCATCATCATCCGCCGCATCACCAACATCGACATCTAGGTCAAAGGCCGATCATGGATCCGTTGACGACGATATTGATGGTGCTGACCTCGATGCTGACGGTCGCCGCGGTCGCGCTGTTCGCCATGAGCATCTACGCGAACATGCTCGAGCAGTTCGTGGTCGAGGTGCAGGAAGAGTCTGCCGGTGGTGTGCAGGGCGCAGGCGCCGTCGCGGTGCGCAAGCTGGGCACCATGAACCGACGCTTCATGTGGCCGGGCTACGAATCGAAGATGGGGCGAAACCTCATCAAGGCCGGCGAGTCGAGCAACTGGAAGCCAGAAGACATCATGGCGTTCCAGGAGATCGGGTTCGTCGTCGGCGTCTTGTTCGGGCTCGTCATCGCCAACTTCTTCAACCTGAACCTGCTCTGGTCGCTGGTCGGCGCGTTGATCGGCATCTTCTACCCGATCATCTGGATCAACGACAAAGTCACCAAGCGCCACCTCGCCATCAGCCGCGCGCTGCCGTTCAACCTCGACCTGCTCACGCTGTCGGTCGAAGCAGGCCTCGACTTCACCGCGGCGCTCGCGAAGGTCGTCGAGAAGGGCAAGCACGGCCCACTGCGTGACGAGCTCAACCTCGTGCTCAAGCAGCTGAAGATGGGCAAGACGCGTGAAGAGGCGCTGAAGTCGATGATCCTCCGCGTCGATCTGCCGGCCCTGACCCAGTTCGTCACCGCGCTCATCCAGGCCGACAAGATGGGCACCAGCCTCGGCAAGGTGCTCCGCATTCAGTCGACCCAGCTGCGCATCGAGCGCACGCAGCGCGCCGAGAAGCTGGCCAACGAAGCCCCGGTGAAGATGCTCTTCCCGCTGATCGCGTGCATTTTCCCGACGGTGTTCATGGTGCTCTTCGGACCCATCGTCTTCGCCTTCGTGTTCAACAATGCGGCAGGAACCTAGGAAACAGTCGTCGATGCCCCCTCGGTCGAAGAACCCACCAGCACGAGCCCGAGCCACCGGCCAACAGCCCGCAGCGGGTACGCGCCCTCGGCGCACCGGTGTGTCGCCTGCTGCTCGGCCGTCCGCGAAGCTCGTCTGTTCCGCGGGCCCGGCCTCGGGTCAGGAGTTCCTGCTCTCGGGTGACGAGGTGACGATCGGCCGCGCGGCCGACGCCACCGTCTCGGTGCCCGACACCTCGGTCAGCCGCAAACACGCGCTCGTTCGCAAGACGGCCGATGGCTGGGCGGTGTCGGATCTCGGCTCGGGCAACGGCACCATCGTCAACGGTGAGCAGATCTCCGAGGAGCAGCCCCTCGCTCCTGGTGACGTCATCACGCTCGGTGACAGTGAGTTTGAGTTCGCCGACGGTTCGGCCGGGCAGGGTGATGCGCTGGCTGCGTCGCCTCGTCGCCCGCCGGTTCGAACCGCTCGCACCGGAGCCCCTGCGCCTGGAGCCCGTGCCCGCCCCGTGCGCACGTCGCGCAACTCAGATGATCCTGCCGTCGCTGCGAAGAAGCGCCGCCGCCTGTTGATCGTCGCTGGCACCAGCCTCGCCGTGCTGATGGCGCTTGGCGTCGGCTACCGCGCCATTGCGCAGAAGCAGGAGAAGGCGCGCATCGAGATCCTGAGGGCCCAGCAGGCGCAGGAAGCCGAGCTGACCACCGCCTTCCAGGAAGCGAAGAACCTCACCAAGGACGGGAAGTGGGTCGAAGCCAAAGCGCGCCTCGAGCAGATCGTCGAGTTCGCGCCGAACTTCTCGTCGAAGTCGATCGCCACCTACCTCGAGCGCGCGAACACCGAGATCCCCAACGAGCAGGCCCTCGACGAAGCTCAGGCGGCCTTGAAGGCCGACCAGCTCGCCAGGGCGGCTGCGGCACTCGCCCGGATCAAGAACACGATGATGGAGAAGCGCGAGAACGAGCTGAAGGAGCAGCTCGAGGTGAAGCTGGGCGAGAAGGTCGTCGACGCCCGCAAGCGCCTGTCCGCCAGCCCGCGCGATCTCGCCGCGATGGAGCAGGTCAAGGCGATGGCAGAAGACGTGCTCGCTGCGCGGCCCGAAGATCGTGAAGCCCCGGACATCAAGCGGCAGTCGGAAGACAACATCAACCGCATCAAGAACCCGAACCTGCCGCCGCCCATCCCCGAGACGCCGCACCTCGAGGTGATGCAGCGCTTCCGCAACGGCGATCAGTCGGGCGCGATGTCGCTGGCGCAGGCCTGTGCGGCGAAGAACGCCCAGTGCCGGGCGCTCGAGTCGCAGATCAAGGAGTTCGACGCCAGGAACAAGAACCTCGAGAACCTGTCGTCGGTCGAGCTCAAGAACCTCTACGTGCTGGACAAGAAGATCGCCGGCGGCAACTCGAGCGATCTCTCCAAGCAGCTCCGCACCCGCCTCGCGACCGTCTTCTACAAAGAAGCCTCGAACGCGAAGACGGTGCGCAACTGGGTGACCGCGATTCAGAAGGCGCAGACGGTGCTCGAGGTCGACCCCGGCCACCCCGGCGCGAACGCCATCATCCAGGAGGCCCGCTCGCAGGCGCACGACATCTACCTGCGCGGCTATCAGCTGCGCGAGACCAGCCCCGATGAAGCCGGGCGCCTCTTCAAGGACGTGATCATGATGACGCCGCCGGGCGACACCGATCACGAGAAGGCGAAGTCGCGGCTCGAGGAACTGCAGCGGCAATGAAGCAGGCCGATCTCTTTGGTGCGCCGCCCGGTCCCGCACCGGACGAGCCGCCGTCACGTGCCGCTCCGTCAGTTGCTGCGCGACCGGCGAGGCCTGAGGTCGCACCGCCACTTGCGCCACGGCCTCTGGGCGTCGTGGAGCGCGCGTCAGTCCCTACGCTCGACCAGTCGCCGCCACGTGCCGCTCCGCCGGTCGCGGCTCGACCTGCCAACCCTGGTGCCCCGGCCGTCGAACCCCCGTCAGTCCCCGCGTGGCGGAAGCCGGTCGCGGAGGCCTCTTCGCCGAAGGTCCTCACCGTCTCGGAGCTGACGTATCAGCTCAAAGAGACGATGGAGCCGCGCTTCTCACGCCTCATCGTGCGCGGCGAGGTGACTGGCTTTCGCGGGCCCAACGCCCGTGGCCATCTGTACTTCGCCATCAAGGACGCCGGCGCGCAGCTCGACATCCGCGTCTGGCAGACCCTCGCGCGAACGCTTCGGTTCCAGCTCCGTGATGGCCTGTCGCTGCTCATCGAAGGCGCCCTCAACATCTACGAGGTGCAGGGCCGCTACAGCCTGATCGCGCAGAAGGTCGAGCCTGAAGGCGTCGGGGCGATGGCCCTGGCGTTCGAGCAGCTCAAGGCGAAGTTGGTGAAGGAGGGGTTGATCGGCGAAGGGCGCATCAAACCCAGGCGTCCCCTCCCATCGCTGCCGCGGCGCATCGGCGTGGTGACGAGCTCCTCAGGCGCTGCGTGGCGCGACTTCCTGAAGGTGCTGCATCGCCGCCACCCCGGCGTGTCGGTGCTCTTCTGCAATGCCCGTGTGCAGGGCGACGACGCGGCCGTCGAGGTCGCGCGTGGGATTCGGTGGCTCGCTCGCACCGATGTCGACGTCATCGTCGTCACTCGCGGTGGCGGCTCGGTGGAGGATCTGTGGACCTTCAACGAAGAGCGGGTGGTTCGCGCGATCTTCAACAGCCCGGTGCCGGTGGTCTCGGCGATCGGCCATGAGACCGATCTCACGCTGTCGGATCTGGTCGCCGACTTCCGCGCTCCGACGCCGAGCGCGGCTGCGGAGGCCGTGGTGCCGGTCGTCGCCGACGTGCTGCACCGCCTGCGCACCACCCGACGCCGGCTCACCCAGGCCGTCGAGCGTCGGGTGCTCGAGGCCCGGCACGAGCTGCAGGCCGCGCGGGGAACGCTGGGCGACCCGCGCCGTCAGCTCACCTCGCGACGCCTGAGGCTCTCGGAGCTCGGCGAGCAGATGCGCCGCGCTCACGAGCGTGGCGTACGCAGTCGTCAGCGCGCCCTCGCCGAGATCGAAGCTCGCCTCGCCCGGCTCCGGCCACAGACCCGGGTCGCCGAGCGTCGCACCGCCTTCGCGGCCCTCACTGCGCGTGTTCGAACCTCGCTGACCCGCCGGCTGCGTGACGAGCGCGCCCGGCTCGCGCGCCTTCGGCTGTCGATCGAGCGCACCAGCCCGCGGCCCCACGTGCGCGAGGCCAGGCGCCGCGTGGAGTCTGCCGCCACCGCGCTGCCGCTGGCCGTCCGCCGTCGTCTCGAGCAGGAGCGCCGGAGCCTCGCGGCCTTGAGCGCCCGGCTCGACGCCTTGAGTCCCCTCAAGGTGCTCGGCCGCGGCTATGCGATCGTCGCGCGTGAGGGCGTCGTGGTGCGCCGCGCGGCCGACGTCGAGCGCGGAGATCTGTTGACCGTGCGCCTCGATCAGGGCGATTCGCTGGCCGTGCGCGTCGAGTCTCGCGCCGACGGCAAGGACGAGGGGTGACACGTGGCGAAGACGGCGACGGGCGGCAAGGTGCAATACGACGAGGTCGTCAAACGCCTCGAGGCGATCGTCGAGTCGCTCGAGGGTGGCGAGCTGTCGCTGGAGGACTCGCTCGAGCGCTTCGCCGAGGGCATCAACCTCGTCAAACAGGGTGAAGGCCTGCTGACCGACGCCGAGAAGCGCATCGAGCAGCTGCTCTCGGAAGATGGCCGCACCGCGCCGATCGAGGTGAAGGAGCTGCCCGTAGCGCCCTCGACCGCTGCGACCCGCGCGCCCCCAGCACCGGCACCTCCAAAGAAGCTGGCGCCAGCCGCCGATGACGACGACGTGCCGTTCTGAACACGAGGCGCCCATGACCTTCGATCTGTCTTCGTGGCTCCCCACCGCCCAGGCTCGCGTGGAGCGGCTCCTCGCCGATCGCATGCAGGTGATCGCGCTGCGGACTCCCGAGCGGCTCGCCGAATCGATGCGGTACTCCCTGCTCGACGGCGGGAAGCGGCTGCGGCCGGTGCTCTGTCTCGCCTTCGCTGACGCGCTCGGAGGCGGCGGCACAATGGCCGAAGACGGGGCCTGCGCGGTCGAGTGCATTCACACCTACTCGTTGATCCACGACGATCTGCCGTCGATGGACGACGACGATCTGCGCCGCGGCCGGCCGACGAACCACAAGGTGTACGGCGAGGCGCTGGCCATTCTCGCGGGCGACGCGTTGTCGACCGACGCCTTCTCGATCTTGTCGAGCGGCCCTGACGCTGAGTCGACGGCGCGGGCCCGAATGACGGCCACCCTCGCGCTGGCGGCAGGTGCGGGCGGCATGGTGGGTGGGCAGGTGCTCGACATCGCCGACGATCGGGCCGCGACGAAGGACTACCTGGTGCGGCTCCACCGCATGAAGACCGGCGCGCTGATCAAGGCGGCGTGTCGTCTCGGCGTGCTGGCGGCGGGTGGTTCGGCCGCGGCGCTCGAGGCGGCGGAGCGCTACGGGGAGGATCTGGGCCTCGCGTTTCAGATCGCCGACGACGTCCTCGATGCCACCAGCTCAGCCGACGCGCTGGGGAAGCCCGCAGGCGCTGACGCGGCGGCTGGCCGGTTCACGTTCCCCGCTGTGGTCGGCCTCGAAGCGTCGCGGCAGCTGGCGCATGAGTTGGTGGCGCGCGCGAAGGACTCGGTGCGCGTCGTCGAGCCCATCGCCGGGCCGCTCGCGGCGCTCGCCGAGTACTCCGTGGAGCGCACGCGTTGAGCGTGTTGGAGCGCATCACCTCTCCCGCTGACGTGCGCGCGCTCCCGCCCGAGTCGCTGGTGCCGCTGTGCGCCGAGGTTCGCGAAGCGATCGTCGAGGTGTGCGGCCGCGTCGGTGGCCATCTCGGCGCGTCGCTGGGGACGGTCGAGCTGATCGTCGCGCTCCATCGGGTGTTCCACAGCCCCGTCGATCGCCTCGTCTTCGACGTCGGCCATCAGGCCTACGCACACAAGCTCCTGACCGGCCGACGAGCGCAGCTCTCGACGCTGCGTCAGGCGGGCGGCGTGGCCCCATTCCTCGACCCCGCCGAGAGCGCGCACGATGCCTTCGGGGCGGGCCATGCCTGCACGGCGATCTCGGTCGCGGTCGGGCTCGTCGAGGGGCTGCGCGTGACGAACGCGCCCGGGCAGGTCGTCGCGATCGTCGGTGATGGCGCGCTGACCGGTGGGCTCTCGTTCGAGGGGCTCAACCACGCCTCGGTGGCCTCGCGCGGCCTCACCATCGTCATCAACGACAACGGCATGAGCATCTCGCAGAACGTGGGCGCGGTCGCCCGCCTGCTCGAGCGCGACGCGCGCCGCTTCTTCGAGTCCCTGGGCTTCGTCTACGTCGGTCCGATCGACGGCCACGACGTGCACCACCTGATCGACGTCTTGCGCGAGGCGAAGGCGTCGTCGAAGCCCGTCGTCGTGCACGCGCGCACCGAGAAGGGCAGGGGGTTCGCGCCGGCCGAGGCCGACCTTCGCACGCGTGGGCACGCCATGGGCCCGTACGAGCTCCGTGACGGCAAGCTCGTGCGCGCGAGGCCCGGAAAGACGACGTGGTCTGACGCGTTCGCCCGGCTGCTCGAAGCGCGGCTGGCGATCGATCCGAAGGTCGTGGTGGTGACCCCGGCGATGGTGGAGGGCAGCTCGCTCACGGCGCTCCAGGCCCGGTTCCCGGAGCGCGTCTTCGACGTGGGCATCGCCGAGCAGCACGCCGTCACGTTCGCGGCCGGACTCGCGAAGGCAGGCGCGCGACCCGTGGTGTGCATCTATTCGACGTTCTTGCAGCGCGCGTACGATCAGGTCGTTCACGACGTCGTGCTGCCCGGGCTTCCGGTGGTCTTCGCGATCGATCGCGCCGGCCTCGTCGGCGCTGACGGCGCGACCCATCAGGGCGCTTTCGACGTGTCGTTCCTGCGTCCATTACCCGGGCTCGCTATCGCCGCGCCGGTCTACCTCGAGGATCTCGGTGAGCTGCTCGACTGGTCTCTGCAGCGCACGGGCCCCGCCGCGATTCGGTTTCCCCGAGGCGTGATCACAGGGCCGCGTCCAGGCGGGCTCGTCCCGGCTCCTGCGAGCCGATGGTTGGCGCGCCCCCCACAGCCGTCGCTGGTCTTCGTGACGTCGGGTGTGCTCGGCCTCCAGGCGGTGGAGGCGGCCCAGGGGCTCTCGTGGGGCGTGCTCGACGCAGGCGATGTCGCGCGGCTCGATCGGGCGCTGCTCCGCGAGGCAGCGAACAGCGGGGCGTTGGTGGTCGTCGAAGAGGCGTCGCCGCGTGGAGGCCTCGGCGACGCGGTGCTCGAGGTGCTCGCGGAGGAAGGGCTGTCGCCACGAGTGAGCGTCGTCGGGCTGCCTGCCGATGCGTTCGTGAAGCACGGCGAAGCCAACGCGCAACGGCGTGCGCTGGGCCTGCATGCAGACGGGCTGCGCGAGGCGGGCCACGCGCTCGTGTCGCAGGGCGCGCCATGAAGAAGGAGCGCCTCGATGTGCTCGTCGTCGAGCGTGGCCTCGCCGAGAGCCGGACGCGGGCCCAGGCGCTGATCCTCGCGGGCCAGGTCGTGGTGGACGATCAGCGCGTCGACAAGCCGGGAACGCGGGTCTCCGTCGAGGCAGAGCTGCGGCTCAAGGGCGAGGTGCTGCCGTTCGTCTCGCGCGGCGGGCTCAAGCTCCAGGCCGCGCTCGATCGTTTCGAGGTCGACGTGACGGGTGCGATCTGCGCCGACATCGGCGCGAGCACGGGAGGCTTCACCGACTGTCTGCTCCAGAGGGGCGCGATTCGTGTGCACGCGATCGACGTCGGCTACGGCCAGCTGCACGAGAAGCTCCGCAAGGACGCCCGAGTCATCAGCCGTGAGCGCGTCAACGCTCGCCACCTCACCGACGACGAGCTGCCCGAGCTGGTGAGCGTGATGGTGATCGACGTCAGCTTCATCTCCCTCAAGCTCGTGCTCCCGGGCGTGTTGCCGCGCCTCGGGCCAGGCGGCGTGCTGATCGCCCTCGTGAAACCGCAGTTCGAGGTGGGCCCCGCGCAGATCGAGAAAGGGGGAGTGGTGCGTGACGAGCCAGCGCGCCGAGGCTCCATCGACGCGATCGAGCGCTTCGTGCGCGAGCAGGGGCTCTCGGTGGTCGGCGTGATGGACTGCCCGGTGCCAGGCCCCGCAGGGAACGTCGAAGGGTTGCTGGTCGCCCGGCGTCCCGCTCAGGGGCGCTGAGCGCCGCGCTGGTTGCGGTACTCCATCAGGCCCAGCGGGCGCACCTGGTCGACGCCGACGCGCATCCACGCCTGGCCGTTGTCGTCGACCGCGAGGTACAGCGAGTCGGCCGGCTGCGTGCCGCCTTGAATCGAGAACTTCCAGAGCTCTCCGCTCGGCGGGGCGTCGGTCGCGATGATCTCGGTGGGGAAGGTCGGCGACGTGCCGTTGGGGATCGGGCCGTTGAGCAGGAAGAAGTCGTTGCCCCGGCCGGGGACGACGCCGAGGGTGATCAGGCTCCCGCTCGGTCGCAGCGGCTCTCTGGGGTCGCTGATGCCGAAGTTCTTCACCGTGCCATCGCCGGCCCCGAGGAAGTAGCTGGCGAACGGGCCGACCAGGCCGACGAAGTTCCCGCGAGAGAACAGCACGATGTTCAGCAACTCTCCCTGAAACGTCGGGCTCGTCCACCGGCGCGCACCGTTCGTGGTCTGACACCCCGACACGTTCGTTGCGCACGCGAGCACCGTCGTCGAGAGCTGGCCGCCTCCGCCGACCGTGAGGAGCGGCGCGTAGAAGACCGTGCCATCTTCCTTGAAGGCCCCGACCGGCTTGATGGGGCGGTTGCCCTGGTTGGGAAAGTCGAACGACAGAATCACCGGCACCTCGGGTTGCCCGCTCGGCCCAATCACCTCATTCACGATCGCTCCGGTGTCGTAGCTGTAGGCGAGGATCGCGATGAGGCCGGTCGTCGAGCCGCCGCGCTTCTGCCATGACGAGGTGAAGACGCGCCGGGTGCCGGGGTCGACGACGGGGTCGCTGTTGAACTCGCCGGGATAGCCGGTGTCAAAGGTGCCCCTGAGCGTGCTCCACGCCATCGGGTCCTGCATCATGGCTGGCCGCGCCCGAATGCGCTTCATCTGAGCCTTGGTGGCCCCCGCCGACACATCTTCGATGGTGATCAAGGCGTCACCCTCGATCGGCGACACCGACAGCCGGGTGAGCTCACCCCTCGTCGTCGAGAGGATGTTCAGGTTGCCGTCGAACGAAAAAGCGCCGACCTGCGGCATCCACAGCCACCGCGTGCCTGAGACCGGGTTGCGATCGGTGATGTTGGAGCTGAAGTCACAGTTGAACGGCAGCCCCTCGTTGAAGGCGACGAGTTTGCCGTCCGAGTCCACGCGAATGAGCGCTCGGCCCGTCGTGGTTCCGGCGCAGCCGATGAACGTCGTTGGTTGGCCCGCGACGCCGCCCTCGGCGACGAAGGTGTCGGGCAGGGTCTGGCGGCCCATGTCGGTGCGCACCGAGGCGACCGGCAGGAATGTGAGGCTGATGGGCTGCGAGGTGCCTTCGCGGGTCGAGAAGCCACCGTCGGGGAAGGTGTTGACCTCTTCGCAGATGACCTTCGCCGACAACGACAGCGGCGTGGCGAACCCGCGCACCGGGTAGATCGGGTTGAGCAGCGCGGGCTGAATCTCCCAGGTGGTGGGCTCGCCCGTGTACCGCGCGTCGGTCAGGAAGTTCCCGCTCTCGAGGATCTGCACCTGGCCGACCTTCTTGCAGCCCATCGTCGTGACCGTCCCCTTGATGGTCGGGGCGATCACGGTGTTCGACGGCAGCGTGAGGAACGCGCGCGGCGGCGCTGGCGGGGGGGGGGGTGGTGGGGGCTCCATCGGGCAACCCATGACCAGCAGCCCAGCCACCACCACTCCGCTCAGCAGTCGGCGCATTTACTTCTCCAGCACGATGAACTCGACGCGGCGATTCAGCTCTCGGCCCCGCGCAGTCAGGTTGGGTGCGATCGGCTTGGTGTCACCATAGCCCACCGACTCGAGCCGTTTCGCCTCGACGCCCTGTGCGATGAGGTAGTCGGCCACCGCACGCGCCCGATCTTCCGAGAGCTTCTGGTTGGCGACCTTCACGCCCTTGTTGTCGGTGTGGCCCTCGACCGAGACGCGCTTGACGTTGTTGCGCACCACGACGTCGACCACCTGCTGGAGCAGGTCGAACGAGTCCGCGAGGATCGTCGCCTTGCCGGTCGCGAAGTGCACCTGCTGCAGGATCTCGATCTTGTCGCCCTTGAAGATGACCAACATCTTCTTCGGCATCGCGTTGAGCTCGAACGCAACCGGCATGCGGCCGCCAGCGGGGATCTGCACTTCGCGCGTCTGCGAGAGGTAGCCCTCGGCCGTCGCCGTCACGGTGTACGTGCCAGCGGGCAGCTCCAGCTCTTTCGCGCCGCTGTCCATGGTCTCGGTCGATGCCTCGGTGGCGCCCTTGAACGCGACGACCGCCTTGACCGGCTTCTTCTTGCTGGTCGCAGTGAGCTCGAAGACACCCTTCTTGATGTCTTCTTCGAGCGCGATCTCGACCTTCGCGGCCTTGCCGGCTTCGAGGGCGATCGACTGTTCGGCCGTCTTGTAGCCATCACGTGAGACCGACAGCTTCGCGAGCTTCGCGTCCTTGATCTCGAGGGTCGTGAACTTGCCCTGGGGGTCGGTGGCGCTGGGGAGCACGCCAGGAACGGCGATGATGGCGCCAGCGATCGGCGCTTTCGTGGTGGCGTTGATGACGGTGCCTTCGACGCGTGCCTTCGCGAGCTCGACCTTCTGCTCGACCTTGCGCTCACGCACGGTGTCGACGGTCTTGATCTCTCCACGCTGGAACGGATCGATGGCGAAGCTCGCGCCGACGAAGAAGTTCCACGGGGGCGTGGCGGGAACACCGAGGCCGACGTTGCGGGTCAGGCCCAGGTTCACGCCGGTGAGCAGGGTGAGATCCTTCACGGCCGTCACCTTCAGGCCGAGCCCGAGCGCCTGGGGCATCGCAGCGCCAACCGGAACGGTCGCGCCATCGGGGCCCGTCAGCAGCCCGTTGGGAACGCCCAGCGGAGCCGCCAGCGTGTACTCGACGAACGGCGTGACGAACGGCAGCGGAATCTCGAGCGAGGCGCCGAAGTTGAAGCGGTTGAAGCGGTTGATGCCGAGCGCGAACTCCTCTGCTGCGTTGAGCCGCTGCGTCACCAGGGCCGCGGTCGAGTCGAGCGTGAAGCCAAACGCGAGGGTCGCGATGAGCGGCACCTTCGGCGAGAGCGCACGAACGTCGTAGGTCGCGAGCGCGGTGGGCCTGAAGCCGACCGCGAAGCGATCGATGCCCTGGTTGCCGACGCCCGAGAACGTGAGCAGTCGCAGATCGATGCCGGCGTGAAAGCCTTTCGCCCACTCGTTCGAGGCCTTGATGCCCAGCGTGAGATCGCCGAGGGCCTGAATCAGGTTGGGCGAGGTGCGGTTGTTGGTGTTCGCCGCGGCGGCGTAGCCGACGTACACCTCACCCCACGTGAACGGTTGAAAGCTCGCCGCGAAGGTGATGCCCGAGCGGATGTTCTGCGCGTTGCGGACCGGGAAGTCGATCTGGTTGAGGTACTCGCCGAGGAACCCCACACGAACGAGCCCCTTGGGCCCCATGCGCGCGCTCGGCACGAAGGCAGTGCCCATCGTCACCTGACCCAGCGTCACGCGGCCGTTGCCGGGGGCGTCGATGCTCGTCATCCACGTCGAGGGGCTGTGGGGCTCGGTGCCGGGAAGGTAGGTCTCCTTCTTCGAGATGATCGGCAGCTTGTCGGCGTCCTTGACGTCGGGCTCGCCCTTGCCGGTCGCCGCTTTCAGCCGCTCTTCGGTGCGGGCTTTCGCGTCATTCCGCGGCGCAGGTGCGTCGTCATCACGCAGCCGGCTCGAGCTTGGTGGCGCCGCCGCAGGGGCGGGCGTCGCCGCCGCCGGAGTCGTCTTCTTCGGCGGCGGGGGCTCGCCGGGCGGAGGGGTGGCCGGTTTGGGCGGCGGGGTGGCAGGAGACCCAAAGGGGTTGCTCCACTCATCTCCCGTCTGGGCCAGAGAAGTGGATGCCAGCAAGAGTCCGATAAGGAGGAATGTACGGTGCATGGGTCCGGTGTGGGTGACGGCCGGCGCGGACTCTACCCGTGACCTTGCTACACTGCGAGCGTGTCTTCGGGCCGCGTGCTGATTCTTGGGGGGAGGACTCCGGGCCTGGCGGCAAGCCTCGAGTCGCGTGGTTTCGAGTGCGAAGCCTCGGCCCGCCCCGCCGACGCGCTCGAGGCGATCTCGCGCAGCCGGCCCGACGCGATCGTCATCTCGCTCCCTGCTCGCGCTGCCTCCACCGCGCTCGAAGCGCTGCGTCAAAGTCCGAGCGCCCGTGGCGTTCCGCTGGTGTTCGATGGCAGCCGCGTCGCGGCCCGCAGCCTCGACAAGCTCGACGTCGATGTCATCGCGAAGTCGCTCGAGGAGCTCGAGCAGCAGCTCGTCGCCGGCATCCGGGCGCGCCGCGTCGCCGATCGCGACGAGCTGGTGCGGCGGCGCCTCGAGCTGTTGTTGGACATCACGCGCGCGGCAACGAATCGCGAGGCGTTGTCGAGGCTCGGCAAGGTGGTTGCTCCAAGGCTCAAGGACGCGTTGGGCTGCGAGCAGGCGAAGGTCCTCCAGTTCGAAGGGGAGGGGCCGCGAAAGGCGTTCCTGGTCGACGCCGACTCGCGCACGCCGATCGATCTCGCGCTCGCGCCGACGCTTCGCACCGCCATCGAGACGCGTGAGGTGGCAGGCGGCGACGGCACCTGGGTGTACCCGGTGTCGCACGAGCCGGCGGCCTTCGCGGCCCTCGTCCTCAAGCGCGCGGCGCCCTTCGAGCAGGAGGAGCGCGATTTCCTCACCGCGATTTGCGTCGCGCTGGCGAACGCGGCCGAACACGTGCAAGCGCAGGCCTCGGTCACCAGGACGCGCACCTCGCTGGAGTCGGCCTACCTCGAGCGCTTCAAGGAGCTGCACGAGGCCAACCAACGGCTCAAGGCCCTCGACCGTCGCAAGAACGAGCTGCTCGCGGTGCTGAGCCACGACCTGCGGGCTCCGCTGAACGTTCACCTCGGGCACTCACACATTCTCCTCACCGACGGCTCGCTCCCTCCGAACCTCAAGCCGTCGGCCGAGGCCATTCAGCGCTCCAGCCGCAAGATGCTCGAGCTGGTGGAGTCGCTGCTCGAGAGCAGCCGGGCCGAAGACGGCCGCATCGTGCTCTTCACCAAGGCGATGGACGTCTCGGAGACGTGCCAGGAGGCGGTGAACGATCTGCAGATCCTCGCGCGCGAGAAGAACATCGCGCTGCGCGCCGAGGCGCCGATGAGCCTCGAGGTCGTCGGAGACGAGCCGAAGATTCGTCAGGTGCTCCAGAACCTCATCACCAACGCGCTCAAGCACGCGACCCGGGCCAGACAGGTGACGGTGCGAGCCCGGCTCAAGCCGCAGCCTGACGGTGACGTGGCGCTCATCGAGGTGCAGGACGATGGGCTCGTCGCAGACGCCAGCGCGCTCCTGCTCGCGTTCGATCGGTCGAGCGGGCTGGGGCTGTCGATCTGCCGCGACTACGTCGAGCGTCACGGCGGAGAGATCTGGGCCGAGGCCCCGAAGACGGGTGGCGCGCGGTTCTCGTTCACGCTGCCGATTCGTCAGGCGAAGCCGGCGCGCAAGCCAGTCGTCTCGTCAGGCGCTCCGCTCGTGTTGCTCGCCGAAGACGACCCCGTGTTCGCGCGCGTCTGCACCATGGGCCTGTCGGGCCACTACCGCGTCGAGGTCGCGCGCGATGGCAACGAAGCCGTGGCCAAGGCCAAGGCCCTGCTGCCCGACATGATCGTGATGGACGTCTTCATGCCCAACCGCGACGGGCTCGACGCGCTCAGCGAGCTCAAGAGCACTGCGTCGACGGCGGCGATTCCCGTGCTGCTGATCTCGGGTCACCCTGATCTCTCCGACAAGCTGCGCGCCCTCGAGCTCGGGCACATCGACACGCTGACCAAGCCGTTCTCGTTGAGCCAGCTGCTCACCCGCGTCGGTGACAGCATGAAGCGCAGCACCGCAAAGGTGTCGGCGGTCGGCGTCGATTCCGAGACGGGGCTCTTCGACCAGCTGGGCCTCGTCAATCGCCTCGATCAGGAGCTCTCTCGCAGCGGTCGCTACGGGCGCGCGCTCACGGTCGGCGTGCTGAAGCCTACGGTGCCGGTCGGAACCAAAGTCACGGCGTGCGCGGCGGTCGTCCGGCGAGAGCTCCGCTCGCCCGACGTCATCGGCCACCTGGGAGGCGGCGTCTTCGCGGTGCTCCTGCCCGAGACGGCGATCGACGATGGCTGGCTGCTGGTCAATCGGCTGTGCGCGCTGCTCGAGGAGCTGGGGCTCAACTACCAGCCGCGGTTGATCGATGTACGCGAAGGCGCACAGGGCGCCGAGGTCCTGCTCGAACGGCTGCTGGCGTAGCGGCGACCGACCCCGGTATCGTCATGCTCAGATGGCGCGCGCCTCGGTGCTGATGATCGTCGTGGGTCTGGTCGCGAACGCAGCGCCTCCGAAGCGGCCGGCCGTCGATCTCCAGGCGATGCGCGAGGCCATGGGCGCTCCGGCCGATTCGGCGACGCAGTTCCCCAGCGCGGCTTCGTATGCCCACTTCCTGCGGGCCAGGCTCTCACATCACGAAGGCAATCACCGCGGCGCGATGGACGAGCTGCGCCTCGCGCTGGCCTCTGATGACGCGAACCCGTTTCTGCTGACTCAGCTCGCCGAGCAGTACGCCCGCACCTCGGAGCTGGAGCGCGCCGAGGCCCAGCTCAAGCGCGTCATCGACAAGCACCCCGACTACGCCTCGGCCCAGCTGCTGATGGGCCGCGTGCTCTACGAAGCGCAGAAGACGGCCCGCGCGAGGGCGCACCTGACGCGCGCCATCAAGCTGCGCCCGAACGATCCCGATGCGTACCTCGTGCTCACGCAGCTCTGGCTCGATCAGGGCAAGGTCGAAGAAGCGGTGAAGACGGTCGAGGAGCTGGGCGGCGCGGTGCCGGGAGAGCCCATCGGCTACCGCCGCCTCGGCCTCGCGCTCGCTGAACGTGGAGACGCCGCTCGCGCGGAACGTCTCCTGACTCGCGCCGTCGAGCGAGATCCCGGAGACATCGACTGTTGGACGAGCCTGGCGCGGCTGTACGAGACCAGTGGGCGCACCGAGAAGGCGCTCGAGGCGTGGGGCAGGGCCGTCGAGCGCGACCCCGAGAACAAAGAGGTGCTCGTCTCTGCTGGCCGCATGGCGCTGCGGGCCGAACAGATCGTCGAAGCGCGCGCGTACTTCGATCAGCTGCTCTCGCTGGGCCGCGACCCCGAGTCCGTGGTGAAGGTCGCGTTCTCGTACCTCGCGATGCACCGGCTCACCGACGCGGCCGGCGTACTCGACGCTGCACGGAAGCAGAACGAAGAGCCTCGACTCCACTTCTATGCAGGGCTCGTCCACGAGCGGGTGCGGGCGTGGGCGAAGGCGGCCGACGCGTTCGATAGCGTCCCGAAAGATGGCTCCGATCTCTCCTACGAAGCGCGCCTGCACAAGGCGATGTGCCAGTCGTCGCTCAGCCAGCACAAGCCGGCGCTCGAGGCGTTCTCGAAGCTCAACGAGGAGCGGCCCGCCCTGAGTGGGTTGCTCCCAGCGTGGGCGCGGGCGCTCGAGCGGGCAGGGAAGGTGAAGGACGCCGAGACCGCGCTGCTCAAGGCCTTCGCGACCAGCCAGGCGGCCGAGGTGCTCGACGCGCTCTCGGGCTTCTACGATCGACAGGGCCGGCAGCAGGAGTCCATCAGGCTGTTCTCGGAAGCGCTGGTGAAGAGCCCGAAAGATGAGCCGCTGCTCTTCGCGCTCGCCGCAGCCCTCGAGCGACGAGGGGAATGGAAGCGCGCCGTCGACACCATGCGCCTGGTGCTGGAGCAGCGCCCGACCAACACGGCGGCCATGAACTTCATCGGCTATACCCTGGCTGACCGTGGCGGCGATCTGGACGAGGCGGAGCGGCTCGTGGGGAAGGCCCTCGAGGCGCGGCCAGACTCGGCGGCCTATCTCGACTCCGCAGGCTGGGTCGCCTACCGCCGGGGCCAATTCGAGCGCGCAGTCGATCTCCTCGAGCGCGCCGTCGCCGAGTCTCCCGACGAGCCCACGCTGCTCGAACACCTCGCCGAGGCCTGCGCGAAGGCCAATCGAAAGCAGCGGGCCGAGGCCGTGCTCAAGCACGCGGTGCAGTTGCTGACCGCGAGCCCCGAGGCCGCCGACCGGCCGTCGCAGCGCACCGATCTCGAGAAGAAGCTCAAGAGCCTGGGCGGCTGAGCCCTCGGGTTTCTGCGCCTGTTCTTCCCCGCGCCGCGGAAAGTGCATCACTTCGATCGACCGCGCGTGTAGCGTGCCGCGCTTCACGCAACGGAGGGTGCGCGTGGCTCAACGTGACGAAGGGTATTTCTCGGGGAAAGACGGAACGCGGCTGTTCTGGCGTTCGGCTGTGCCCGACGGAGCGCCGAAGGCCTGGGTCGGCGTGGTGCACGGGTACGGCGATCATTCGGGGCGCTACCTCTGGGTGATCGACCAGCTCGTCGCTGCCGGCTTCGGAGTGATGGCCTTCGACTACCGCGGTCATGGCAAGGCCGATGGCCGCCGCGCCGACTGCGCCGTCTGGGACGACTACCTCGCCGACCTCAGTGTCTTCTGGGAGAAGCTCCGCGGCGCAGCCCAGGACCTGCCCACGTTCATTCTGGCGCACAGCCACGGCGCGCTCATGGCGACGCACTGGGCGACGACCAACCCCGCCGGCCTCAAGGCGCTGGTGTTGTCGGCGCCGTTCCTCAAGATCGCCTTCGAGCCTCCCGCCGTGAAGCTGTTCGCGGCGAGGTTGATCAAGAACATCCTCCCCGGGCTCCACCTGTCGAACGAGCTGAAGGTCGAAGATCTCTCGCGCGACCCGGCCTGGCAGAAGTCGTCGGCGGAAGACCCGATCTACCTGCACGTCACCACGCCGCGTTGGTACTTCGCCTGCACCGGCGCCCAGGAGCGCCTCGCCGGCCGCGGCAAGGACATCACCGTGCCGCTCTTCGTCGTCGCCGGGACGGGCGATCGCATCGCGTCGATGCCTGCGGCGCGGGCGTTCTTCGACACCGTCGCGTCACCCGACAAGACCTGGAAGGACTATTCCGACTTCCGCCACGAGGTGCTCTGCGAGCTGAACAAGGAGCAACCGATGGGCGACATTGTGGCGTGGATTTCGGCCCACCTCTGACGTAGGAACCTCACGCGCTCATGGCCACGAACGATCAAATCAACATCATCGGTAAAGGGATCACCATTCGCGGGAGTCTGACCGGCGGCGGCGATCTCGTCGTCGAAGGCCGCGTCGAAGGTCAGGTGAACTTGAAGAACCACCTCACCATCGAGTCCAGCGGCGTCGTCGAGGCCGACATCCGGGCCGACGAGCTCACGATCAATGGCACCGCCTCGGGCAACATCGACGCTGGCACCAAGTGCAGCATCAACCAGGCCGCCAAGGTGAACGGCGACATCAAGGCCACTCGCGTGGTCATCGAAGACGGCGCCGTCTTCAACGGCTCCATCGACATGGACGTCAAGCTGCCTGACGACATCTAGCTGCACTGTTCTTCAACACACGAAACTTGAACGTACGAAGCACTCACCTTTCCGGGAGCGAAGGACGACACATGGCGAACACGATCATCGGCTCGAGCATCGTCATCGACGGAGAGATCTCCGGAGATGAGGATCTCGTGATCCAGGGGACGGTGAAGGGCAAGATCTCGCTCAAGGAGAGCCTCTTCGTCGAGGCCTCCGGCGTGGTCGAGGCCGACATCGAGGTGCAGAACGTCGACATCGCTGGCCGCGTGACGGGTAACATCGCCGCGACCGACAAGGTCGAGCTCAAGGCTGACTGCCGTGTGGTGGGCGACGTGCGCGCGCCCCGAATCCTCATCGCCGATGGGGCGAGCTTCAAGGGCAACGTCGACATGGATGTGAAGGAGCGTTGATTTCATGGCGGCCACCAAGGAGTTCTCGTCGGGCGGAACGGACAGCACCGTGATCGGCCCCTCGATCCTCATCAGCGGTAAGCTCAGCGGTGACGAAGATCTCACCGTGCGTGGGCGCGTCGAGGGCGAGCTCAACCTGAGCAAGACGCTCATCGTCGAGACCAGCGGTATCGTGAAGGCCAACGTCTCGGTTCGAAACGCGATCGTTTCGGGCGTCGTGGTGGGCAACATCACCGCGTCAGAGAGCGTCGAGCTGACCCGCGAAGGACGCATGGTGGGTGACATCAACAGCCCGCGCGTGATCATCGTCGACGGCGCCAGCTTCCGCGGCCGCGTCGACATGGGCAACGCCGAGCCTCGCCCGCAGGGGGAGCGCCCGGTGAGCCGCCCGGTCGTTCGCCCCGCGACGCGTCCGGCCACTGTGCCTGCGCGCCCGGCGGTGCCGATGCGCGTCCCGTCGAAGCCGCAGCCTCCGCCGCTCGCCAGGGTCGAGGCCTCGAGCAGGCCCGAGAACAAGCCCGCACCACCGCCCCCGCCTCCTCAGCCTGTTCTGGTGGGCGAGGCCGGGAAGAAGAAGGTGCTGGTGAAGAAGAAGAAGTAAGGCGGCCTCGCCATGTCCGACGCTTCGAACACCCAGAATGAAGCCATGCCCGACGGCTCCGCGCCGGCGGCAGAGCCATCTGGCGTGCTCGTGAGGCCGGAGCCGGTGGTGGTGACGCCTCCTGCGCCCGACGCCGGCCCCGTGGCGCTGCAGGACGTCGACGATGGCGCGCTCTCGGACGAAGAAGACGACGACGCCATCGAGGTCGAGCCGCATGAGGTGCCTCGGCACTTCTCGGCCCCGGCCTTCCTGCCGCTCGAGCGCCTCGACCCCGACGAGACGTTTCGAATTCGCCCCGCCTCGGAGCTCGACGACGTGACGGCGCTCGCCACCGACGTCGCGCGGCTCGGCCAGCTGTTCCCCATCGACGTGCGGCTGGTGCCGCCCGATCGCATTCAGATCATCACGGGCTTCCGGCGCGTCGCGGCGCTGCGCTTCCTCCAGCGCGAGAAGGTCGTCGCGCGCCTGCACACCGAGCTCTCCGACGGCGACGCGATGCTGATGGCGATCGCCTCGGCCATTCACTCCCGCTCGGTCGACGGCGAGGCGCTGAAGGCCGTTCAGGAGCGCCTCGAATCGGAAGGCCGCCTCAGCCCGCCCGCGCGCGACATGCTCATCAAGGCGCTCGCGGCCGACGACGCGCTGTCGCCTGAGAACGTCGAAGAAGAGGTCGACGCCGACGAGCTCGCCTCTGACGTGACGATGCGGCTGTCGCAGTGCAACCAGGATCTGTCGCTGCTCGCCGACGTGTTCGACCAGCTCGACGACGAGAAGCGCGAAGCCCTGCTCACGCAGCTGCGCTACTCGAGCGAGCTCGTCACGTTTCTGGAGAGCAAGAAGTGACCGGCTTCGATCTCGGGCCTCAGGCGCTCGAGGCCGATCGCCGGCGCCTGCTCGCCCTGCTGACCGAGAAGAGCTACGCGAAGAAGAAGATCGTGCTCTCGAGCGGTCGCGAGTCTGACTTCTACATCGACTGCAAGAAGACGGTGCTCACCGCCGAGGGGCACTGGCTCGTCGGCCGGTTGATGTTCACGCAGATCGCGAAGGAATTGCCCGAGGCCATCGGCGTCGGCGGCCTCACGCTCGGCGCCGATCCGCTCGCGTCGGCGGTCAGCTTGATCAGCCACCTCGCCGACAAGCCGCTGCAGGCGTTCCTGGTGCGCAAGGAGCCCAAGGGGCACGGCACCGGGCAGTGGATCGAAGGCAAGACGTCGCTGGTCGACGGCGCGACCGTGGCGATCGTCGAAGACGTGATCACCACCGGCGCCTCGACCATCAAGGCCATCGAGCGTGCGCGCGCGGAGCAGCTGGCGCCTCTCGCGGCGTTCGCGGTCGTCGATCGGCAGGAAGGCGGCAGTGAGGCCATCGCCGCGCTCGGGGTGAAGGTCTTCTCGCTGTTCACCCGCGAGGACTTCCCGCGGTGAGGCGGCCCCTCCTGGCGGTCGTGCTGCTCTGCAGCGCGGCCTGCGCCTCCGCCCGCTTCCCCCGCGTGGCTGGTGAGCCGTCGCCCGCAGAGACCGATCAGGCCCTCGAGTCGGCCTACCAGCAGACGCTCGAGCGCTACACGCGCAGCCAGGGCGTCTACGACTACCTCGACACCCGGCTCTTCGTGTACGCGACGTGGGAATCGACACCCTTCATGGAAGCGCGCGTGAAGCGCTACGGCCGGTTTCGCTCGATCCCCGTCGAAGAGGAGCGGGCGGCGATGGAGGCCGAACGCCAGCGGCTGCGCGACGTCACCGAGTTCCACCTCGCCGTGCACGCCAACGATCCCAAGATGGACGACTTCGACAAGGCCGGCTCGATGTGGCGGCTGGCGCTGGTCGTCGATGGGCGCGAGCTGGCGCCGGTGCTGATCGAGCGCATCGGCCGGGCGAACACCGAGCAGCGATCGATCTACAGCTACATGGAGTCGTTCTATGTCGGCTACCGCGTGCGCTTCCCGAAGGTGAACGGTGGCGCGATGACGCTCAAGGTCGCCTCGTCGGTGGGCAAAGCCGAGCTCGCCTTCCCGGCGGAGTGACGCGCGATGGCGCGCTCGTGGGCACGGCGGCTGGCACCGGCGGCAGCCTTTCAGTTCTGCTTCATCGGCTCGATCGCGATGCTCAAGCCGGCGACGAACGCGCTGGTGCTGTCGCGGTTTCAGACGTCGGCGATGCCGTGGCTGTACCTGACGGCTTCGCTGCTGACCGGCGCGCTGGCGATCGTCGGCTCACGCGTCGGTACCCGGCGAAGTCCGGCGTGGCTGGCCCTCGTCGGCGGCGTGGCGTCCTTCGGGTTCCTCGCGGCGGTTCGGCTCGAGGTGCCGTTCACGGCGCTGGTCGCCTACCTCTTCGCTGAGGCCTTCGCGACGCAGGTCTCGCTCTCGTTCTGGAGCGCGGTCGGCGACACCTTCGACGCGCGCGAGGCCCGCCGCGCCTTCACGTGGATCAACGGGGTCGGCATGTCGGGCGCCATCGCGGGCGGCTTTGGCGCGCAGCTCGCGGCGAGGACGGCCGGTGCGCCGGCGCTGCTCTTCGGAGGCGGCGCGCTGCTGCTGGCTGGTGGGCTCGCCTTCCGCTTCCACCAGAACGAGGACACGGCGTCGGCGCGGGCGAGCCGGGCCAGCGTCGCCTCGGTGCGCACGGTGCTCGAGCTCCCCTATGCGTCGCTGCTGGCGCTGCTGGTGCTCGGCTTCTCGCTCATTCAGCAGCTGACCGACTTCGTATTCCGCCAGCGCGCCGTGGAGCGGCTCGGCGAGGCCGACATGGCCGACGTCTTCGCCTCGCACCAGCTCTGGACCGGCGTGTTCTGCGTGGTGTTTCAGTTCCTCGCGGCCGAGTCGTTGCTCAAGCGGCTGGGCATCTTGCGCTACGTCGCGCTCGTGCCTGCCGTCGTCGCGGTGCTGACGGTCGCGACGGCGGTGTGGCCTGGTGTCTGGGGCGCCTGGGCGCTCAAGCTCTTCGAGAGCGCGGCGAGCTGGTCGTTGCTTCCGGTGGCGGTGCAGCTGCTGTACGCGCCGTTGCCTGACGAGCTGCGCGATGGCGTTCGACGCACCATCGACGGCCTGTTGCGCAAGGCGGGCATGGGCATCGCCGGCGTGGTGCTGATCGCGGTGTCGGCGTCGGTGGGCTCGAGCGGCGTGCTGTTGACGATCGTCGCGGTCTGCGCGGGCCTGGGCTTCGTGTTGTGGAAGATCCGCCCGCGGTACCTCGAGGCGCTGCACCTGCGGGTGGCCGGCGCCCAGAGCGCGAACCTGATCGGCGCCGAGCTGCAGCTGCTCGCCGAGGGCCTGCGAGCGCCGGCGCCGGAGCGTGCGCTGAGAGCGGCCGACCTGCTGCAGTACGCCGGAGCCATCGACGAGGCGCACGTCAGGCAGCTGATCGCGCACCCGCACGAGCGGGTGCAGACCCGCGGCGTTCAGCTCGCCGAGCGACACCAGACGACGTCGGTCACCCGGCAGCTCGAGGCCCTGGTGATCTCAGGCGCCCGCCGGCCGAGAGACGCGGCGATGTGGGCGCTGGCGAGGCTCGCGCCGGGGCAGGCTCGGCAGGTGCTCCCGCCGCTGCTGAGCAGCCCTGACGTGGGCCTCATCACGTCGGCCGTCGGCGCGCTGCTGTCGCTGCCGGGTGAGAAGGACCCTCGTGCCGTCGTCGCGTTTCAGAAGCTGATCGACAAGAGCGGCACGGCGCCGGCGGCAGAGCGGCGGGAGATCGCCCGGCTGCTGGGCCGGCTCGGCGACCCGGCGCACTCGTCGATTCTCGGCCGGTGCCTCGACGACGCCGATGCCTCGGTCAGACAGGTCGCCATCGTCGCCACGGGAGAAGGCCTGCACCTCGAGCTGGGCCCCAAGCTGTTGCGCTTCTTGTCATGGCGAGACGAGCGCCGGTTCGCGCGCGACGCGCTGGCGGCGATGGGCGACGATCTCGTCCCGCTGTTGGCTGCGACGCTCGACGATCGGTCACGCTCCCTGGCGCTGCGAACGCAGCTCCCGCGCGTGCTGCGCCGCATCGGCACCCAGACGGCCTTCAACGCCCTGCTGGAATCGAACGCGAGAGACGACGCCCAGCTGCACTACCGGGTCGGCTCGGCTGTGGCCCGCATTCATGACGAGCACCCTGAGTTCGAGGTCGATCGCGACCGGGTGATGGAGGCCCTCGTCCGCCGGCGTCACACCCGCGAAGTCCTGCTCCCTGCGTACCGCTCCGTGCGCGCCGCGATGGGTGACTCGTCGTTGCTGACCCGCATTCTCAGCGATCGCCTCTCCCAGGCCTTCGAGCTCTCGTTGTGGCTGCTCGGGCTCTTGCACGATTCGCGCGCGCTGCGCCGGGCCCACGCGCACCTGACGGGCACCGACACCCGGCGAAGGGCCTGGGCGCTGGAGCTCGTCGACAACGTGCTGAGCGAAGACGAGCGCGCGCTGATCGCGGACGCGCTCGAGGCGCCGCTCAAGAGCCTGCCGCTGGGCGACGAAGACGCCGCGCGCGTCTTCATCGAAGAGCTGTGCGCGAGCGAAGACTTCACGCTGCGGGCCTGCGCCAGACGGGTCGGCCGCGCGAAGGGCGTGTGGACGAAGTCACCGAAAGAGGACGACATGAGTGACGTGACGGTGAAGCGGCTCTTCGCGCTCGAAGGCGTCGAGATCTTCGCGCAGAGCGACGTCGACGATCTCGCGGCGGTCGCGGCCGTGGCCAAGGAGCAGTCCTTCCGCAAGGGCGAGCGCATCTACGTCGAGGGCGATCCCGGAGACGCGCTGTACGTGATCGTCGACGGCGCAGCCGAGGCGCGCCGCGAAGGCGAAGTGGTGCTGACGATGAAGGCCCGCGAGAGCTTCGGCGAGACGTCGCTCTTCGACGGCGCACCACGCATCAACGACGTGATCGCCACCGTCGACACCACGGTGTTGGTCATCGATCGTCGCGACTTCCTCGATCTGCTCGGCGATCGCCCCGAGCTGCTGGCCGGCATGTTCAGGGTGATGTCGCGGCAGCTCAAGACGATGGTGGTCGAGGTCGCGTCGCGCCGCACGCACACGGGCGATCTGCCCGCGGTGTCGATGCCGCCGGTGTCGGAGACCGGGCGGAACGTCTTCTAGAGCGCGATGCCGATGCCGATGTACGGGCCCATCACCACGTCGCGGCAGCTCCAGTTGCCGTTGCCGAGCTGCGCGCAGCCGGTGGTGTCGTCAGGCGTGCCGGGAACGATGCCGCGGTCTTCGAGGATCTGCGCTCGCCAGCCGGCGCGAATGCCGATGGAGTCGATGCCGAGCACCACGCCGGCCCGGTAGTCGAGCTGGTAGATGGGCCAGGGGGTCGCGAACACCGCGCCTTCGAGCGCAAAGGGCCCTGCGATCCACAGCTGGCCCGAGAGCCCGCCTGTCGGCGCCATCACGATCAGATCGTTCGCGAACAGCGTGTCGGCGCCGAGCTCGACGCGCAGCCGGCCGTACTTGCCGCTCAGGAACGCGAAGGTCAGGTGCGCGTTGAGCTGCGCGAGCTGGTTCATCTGGGTCTGCACGGTTTGCGCGAGCAGTGAGACACCGAAGCGCTCTCCCTCGAACAGCCCCGAGACGCCGAGGATGTAGCCAGCGCCGTTGGTGGTCGAGAGCGAGTACAGCCCCTCGATGCCCGCCGTCACACGAATGCCCGCAGGCTCGGGCCGAACGAACTGCTCGTTCTGCACGATCATCGCGCCCGGAGCCGGCGTGTAGTACCCGTAGCCGTAGCCGTACGACGGCACGAACGCTCCCGACCAGTAGCCGTAGCGGTAGGGGCGGTAGAGCGGGCCCCACGACGCCGACGAGCCAGACCAGCCGCGCGACAACGGCGTGTACCCGGTCGAGCCCGAGTTGACGGGGACGGCCCGGTGGAACGAGCTGCCGGAACTCGAAGAGCTCGACGAGGACGAGGACCTCGAGCTCGAAGACGATGAGGAGCTCGAAGAGGAGCCGCTCCCACGTCGGCCAAACCGGGCCTCGGCCGGGCCCGTAGCCAGAAGCGAGAGAACACACGCAGCAGCCGTCAGGTGTCGAAGCGACATGGAGGACTCCTTCGGGGTCAGGATACGCCGGTGCCGGGAGATTATTCACTTTGGAGGTGCATGTGGGATGGCACGCGGTGGTGGTGATGGTGGGTCTGGTGAGCGGCGCTGATGGCCCGATTCGCTACCTGGCCCTGGGCGACAGCTTCACCATCGGCACCGGCACACCGGAGAACCTGAACTTTCCGAGCCAGCTGCGCGCGATGTTGAAGAAGCAGGGACGAGAGGTGCGGCTCGAGAACGTGGCGGTCAACGGCGCCTCCACGAGGGAGCTGATTCGTGACGGGCTGCCGGCGCTTGCCGTGGTGAAGCCGACGCACGTGACGCTGGCCGTCGGCGCGAACGATCTCGTGCGGGGCAGTGGGCCGGCCGAGTACCGGGCGCGCCTCAAGCAGATCTTCACGAAGCTCACCGCGGCGGGCCTCACGGGCAACCGGCTCCTGGTGATCCCCCAGCCCGATTGGAGTCAGGCGCCCATCGCCGAGGCCTTTGGCGACCGCGCCGAGCTGCGCACCCGCATCGAGGCGTACAACGGCATCCTGGCTGAAGAGACGAAGGCGGCCGGCGGCGTCTACGTCGACCTCTGGCCGCTCATGGTGGAGCAGGGCGCGAAGAAGTTGTTCACCTCCGATGGTCTGCACCCCAACCAGAAGGCGTACACTGCCTGGGCCGAAGCGCTGTTGCCGCGCTTCTGACGAGCTTCGGCGGCCAACCGAGTCAGAAGCCAGGTGGGGCATGCCCGAATACCCGGACCTCGAGTGTTACCTCTCGGCGCTCGAGCCGCGCACGAAGGGCCAGGTGCTGGAGCGCATACGCTTCGCGAGCGCGTTCGTGCTGCGTACCGTCGAGCCGCCGATCTCCAGCGTGAATGGCAAACGCGTGCTCGGCTTCCGGCGCGTCGGCAAACGCATCGTCTTCGAGCTCGAAGGCGGCTTTTTTCTCGTCATCCACCTCATGGTCGCGGGCCGGCTCTTCTGGAAAGAGAAGAACGCGAAGGTGCCCGGGAGATCGGGGCTGGCGGCGTTCGACTTCGCCGACGGCACGCTCGTGTTCACCGAGGTGAGCACGAAGAAGCGCGCGTCGATTCACCTCGTGCACGGCGAGGCGGCGCTCAAGCAGATGGACCGCGGCGGCCTCGAGGTGATGACTGCGCACGTCGATCAGTTCGCCGAGCGGCTGCGCAGCGAGAACCACACGCTCAAGCGCACCCTCACCGATCCGCGCCTCTTCTCGGCCATCGGCAACGCGTACTCCGATGAGATCCTCCATCGCGCGAAGCTCTCACCGGTGAAGCAGACGAAGCAGCTGACCGGCGAGGAGGTGAGCCGGCTGTTCGCTGCGACGCGAGACGTTCTCTCCGAGTGGAAGCAGCGGCTCCTTACCGAGGTCGGCGACGGCTGGCCCGAGAAGGTGACGGCCTTCAGGCCAGAGATGGCGGTGCACGGAAAACACAAGCAGCCCTGCCCGGTCTGCGGCGCGCTGGTGCAGCGCATCGTCTACGCAGAGAACGAGACGAACTACTGCGCGAAGTGCCAATCGCAGGGGCGCTTGTTGGCCGATCGCTCCCTGTCGCGGCTCCTGAAGGATGACTGGCCGAAGACCCTCGACGAGCTGGAGGAATATGTGGCCACTCGCGGGGGGACTCCGATAGGAAGGCCTCGACCATGATGCGTTTCGTGAAGCTTTCCGGGGGGATGCTGGCGGCGATCCTCGTGTTCCTGGCGACGTCGGCCTTCGCCGAAACCACCCTGTGGTTGGTGCGCCCGCTGTACCCGGGACAGGAGGCGCTGGTCGAACGCACCGAGAAGGCGCTCGACAAGCTGATCGCCGCGACCGAGCGCCAGGATCACATCATCGGGCGCACCGAGCTGGCTGCGGCGCTCAAGGGCCGGAAGGTCGACGAGCTGCCGTGTCTCGGTGCCGGTGAGCGCTGCGCCGACCCGATTGATCCCTTCGTCGCGACCCTCGGCTTCGGGCGCATCGTGATGGTGCAGGGCGGCCAGGACGAAGCCGGCTTCAAGTTCCGCGTCGTCTCGTACGAGCCCGCGTTGAACAAGGTGATGCCCGCGACCTCGGCGGCCCCGGTGCTCGAGAAGGCGCTGCTGGGCGCGGTCGCGAAGGTGGTGCCGGTAGCCTCGACGCTCGAGGTGAAGTCGACCCCTCCGGGCGCCACCGTCTACATCGATGACACCAAGATGGGCGTGACACCGCTGACGACGCAGGTGCTGCCAGGCGAGCGCGTCATCAAGATCGATCTGAAGCTCCACCAGCCGATCGAAGAGACGCTCGTCATCCCCATCAAGGGGAGCGCGTCGCTCGAGAAGTCCCTCGACAAGGTCGCGGCGCGGTTGATCGTCACGGCGGCGCCTGCGGGCACGTCGATCTCCATCGACGGCCAACCAGTCGCGAAGGATCGCATCGATCGCGGCATTCTTCCGGGCCAGCACGTGATTCGGCTCACGGCCGAGAACCACAAGGCGTTCGAGCAGACGATCAGCGTGAAGCCCGACGAGCAGTACGTGCTCGACAAGACGCTCGAGCCGCTGCCCGGCGCGGTGGTGATCGGCCCCACCAGGCCTCCTGACACCATGACGGTGGTGGTGAAGAACCAGCAGCCTGATCAGGCCGTGAAGGTGACGACGCCGCTCCCGCCGCCGCCAGCCCCTGCGAGCGAGACCGAGCTGACGTACGAGAAGCGCTCGTACTTTCAGCTCAGCTACGAATACGGCTCACTGCTGGGCAACTCGCTCGTCGGGCGCCGCTGGGGCAACTCGGGCACGGGGCGCACCACCAGCATCGACAGCCCCTCGCGCCTCTTGATGGGCGGCTCCCTGGAGTACGGGACGGGCGGCAAGTACTTCGGCGTCGCGGTGGTGGGCATCAGCTACCTGACCAACGTCGAGCGGTTCAACCTCGGCGTCGGCTACGCGCCGGGCGCGCAGCGAGAGGTCGACATGGGCATCACCGGCCCCTCGTCGATCAGCAACACGCGCATTCACATGGTGACCATTCGCGCGCTGCAGCCGCAGCTGAGGCTCGCGGCGTGGCGCTTCATGTTCCAGCTGCAGGTCGGCGCGGAGTTCCGCACCGGCCAGATCATCGAGCCCGCCGCGACGACGTTCTACAAAGACGGCTTCATGATCCTCGACCTGCTCGCGGCAGCGCGGCTCAACGTGCGCTTCTTCATCGTCGAGGGCCTGTACTTCTTCGGGAGCGGCCACTTCACCTACTACATCCTGGGCGAGTCCTCGCGGCTGGAGGCGCCGAACGACGGCATGATGCCTCCGATGACGACCGGGCCCGAGCCGGCGTTCAACAACTCGCATCAGTGGGGCTTCAACGTGGGGTTGGGTTATGGCTTCTGAGCGCGCGACGATGATGGTGGTGGTGTCCCTGTGGGCGTCGGTCTCGCTGGCCGAGGCGCTGGTGGGTACGGGCGTCGGCAACGCCGATACGCTGATCTCCGAAGGCAGCCGCCTCTACAACAAGAAGCAGTACGCCAAGGCCGCGGACCAGTACCTCAAGGCGACCCGCGCGGCGCCGTCGACCCTGAACACGTACCTGCAGCTCGGCCGCGCGCTCGTGCAGGCCAAGCAGCTGCAGCGCGGCTGCTACGCGTACCGGGTCTATCTGAAGGTCAGCCCCGAGAACCCCGACCGCAAGAAGGCCGCGGCCGAGAGCGATCAGTGTGAGCGGCAGCTGAAGAACGCGAAGAAGCAGCCGCCGGATCTGGCCCAGAAGTACGTCGAGACGCGCGCGGCCTTCTTCGCGCAGCTCGACAAGGGCGTCGTGATGGGTCCGACTGGCGCCGCCGAGGAGCTGCGGACGCTCGTCAAGGACGGCTTCCTGGGGCCCGATCTCGCCGACATGGCGCAGAAGCTCGGGAGCGCCGCAGTCCTCGAGGCCGAGGGCATTCACAAGCGGGCGCTGGCGAACGAGAAGCTCCCCGCCGAGACGCTGCGCAGCGCCAGGCCGCTCTTTCAGATCGCAGTCGACTCGGGCGTGACGGCGGGGAACTCGGCTGGCGTGACGGCCTTCCTCGACGGGCTCGCGGAGTTCGGGGAGCGTGACTTCAAGCGCGCGACCCAGCACTTCGGAGAGGCGGCGAAGGCCGACCCGGCCAACAAGGAATACGGCTTCTACCGCGGGCTGTCCCTGTACCACGCGGGCGACAAGCTGGCCGCGCTCAAGGCCCTCGAGGCCGATCTCAAGGACGACCCGCGGACGGCCGTGTTGCGCACCTCACTCGCTCTCGGCAATTCTCCAGAGGTCGGGGCTTCAGAACTCGAGCGGTTGTTGTTCAGCACCCGCTTTCCCCCCGAAAAGTGACCGCGACCCGCGGGATCTTCAGTCTTCACAGGAGCCCCGGTGGCGTTCTTCATCTGTCAGGCGTGCGGGTCCGAGTATGAGGCTCAAGATCCGAAGTGCCCCTCGTGCGGCCGCAGCGAGACCATTCGCCTCAACCGCAGCGATCGCCTCGTCGACAAGGTGATCGCCGGGCGGTTCAAGATCATCAAGAAGATCGGTCAAGGCGGCATGGGCGCCGTGTACCTCGCCGAGCAGGTCGGCATCGGCCACCGGGTCGCCATCAAGTTCCTCAAGAGCGAGTTCTCGACCGACGTGGAGATCGCGCGGCGTTTCCTCAACGAGGCGAAGACGTACGCGAAGGTGGTGCACCCGAACGCCGTCACCTTCCACGAGTTCGGTCAGGACGACGAAGGCAACCTCTTCATCGCCATGGAGTACTGCGAGGGCGTCGATCTGAAGAAGACGATCGCCGAGCGGGGCCGGCTGTCGATCGTCGAGGCCATCGAGGTGACGTCGCAGGTCGCCGACGTGCTCGCCGACGCGCACGAGAAGCAGATCGTGCATCGCGATCTGAAGCCCGAGAACATCATGATCCGCAAAGGCCTGCGCGGCATGCACGCCAAGGTGCTCGACTTCGGCATCGCGCGCCTGATGGACGCGAGCACCAAGCTGACCGTCGCAGGCGCGATCGCCGGCACGCCGCGGTACATGTCTCCGGAGCAGGTCGAGGGCCGCGAGGTCGACATTCGCGCCGACGTGTACTCGTTGGGCGTCGTCTGCTTCGAGGCGCTCACCGGGCACCAGCCGTTCGACGGCGCCACCATCGCCGAGATCATGCGCAAGCAGGTGATGGAGCCGCTGCCGCGCCTGGGCTCGTACTTCCCCGAGCTCGACCTGCCGCCGCTCCAGGCCGTGCTCGACAAGGCCTGCGCCAAGAAGCGTGAAGATCGCTACCCCGACATGATCGCGTTCGCGAGCGCGCTGTCGCAGTCGATTCCGACGCAGCTCCACATGTCGCTGCCGCCGCTGCAGCGCATGGCCACCGAGGCGAGTCGCGCGTCGGTCTCGAGAGCCACGCCGGCGCCGGGGAAGAGCACGGGCGTCGCCTTGCCTGGAACGCACGCGGGGAACGACGCCATCGAGTCGACGCTGATGCATACGCCGGCGCCGAAGCCGATCGGTTCTCCGGCGACGCAGGCTGCCGCGGCGCTCACGCAGCTCCCCGGGGTGGGCTCGATCAGCCCGACGCAATCGGCGCCGCGCGACGACTCGATGCCTCCGCAGCTCCAGAAGTCGAAGGGGCCGCTGATCGGCGTGATCGTCGTGCTGGTCGCGCTGATCGGTGGCGGCGCGGCCGTGCTCTTCGGTGGAGGCAAGACGACGGCCCAGCCCAACACCACGTCGCCTGAGGTGCCGCCGAAGCTCGTCGAGGCGCGGCCGGTGGGCGACAATCCTCCGAAGGTCGACGACACGGCCACGCTCATCGCGGCCGCAGCGGCCAAGCAGATTCACGAGCAGGCGGCGTACGAGAAGCTCAAGTCGGCGCAGACGAACTGGGAGAAGGGCGATCTCAACAGCGCCCGAATCGATCTCGAGAACGTCGCGGCGGACACCGAGGCGAGCGCCAAGGCCGTCGCGCTCCTCGCAGACATCAAGAAGGTCCAGGACGCGATCTCGCAGGGTGACGCGCTCCGAGGCCGTGGCCAGTGCGCTGGGGCCCTCAAGGCGTACGGAGAGGCGTCGAGATTGAACGGCAACATCGACGCGGTGAAGCGTGGCATCGGCGCGTGTCAGGCGGCCGCGATTCCGGACAACGTCGAGTGACGTCGAAGGTCGCTCGCAAGCCCGACATCACCCCAGGAGGTCCCGTCGGCCGGTGGTTCGTCGGCGCCGCCATGTCGTGGCTTCGCTGGCTCGCTCCCGCGACACGGCGTGGGCTGGCGTCTTTCGTCGGCGCGGTCGCCTGGCACCTCGGCATTCGACGCGGCGTCGCGCTCGACAACCTCGCGCATGCGTTTCCCGAGAAGCCTGCCGACGAGCGCCGCGCCATCGCTCGCGGCGTCTACGAGAGCCTCGCGCTCGCCGCCGTCGAGGCCGTCACGTCCGATCTCATCCCCGACGCCGAGCTCACGCAGGCCGTCGAGATCGCCGACTGGAAGGGCCTGGACGTGCTCGTCGATGGCCGTCAGCCCGTGTTGATCGCGTCGGCACACCTGGGGAGCTGGGAGCTCTTCGCCGAGGTGATGGCCCGTCGCGGCTGTCAGCTCAGCGCCGTGGTGCGGCCGCTCGCGGGCGCCTTCAACGAGTGGGTCGTCAAGAACCGGAAGGCGGCGGGCGTCGAGCTGATCCTCCAGCGTGGCGCGCTGCGGCGCATGGTGTCGGCGCTCGGGCGGGGCCGGGCCGTCGTGCAGTTGATCGACCAGGTGCTGCCCGCGAAGAGCGGCGTCTTCGTGCCCTTCTTCGGGCGACTGGCGAGCACGACGCCGGCGATCTCGATGGCGGCGCGGGTGACGAAGGCGCCGGTGTACGTGGTGGCGGCGGTTCGCGATCGGGAGCGCCTGAAGATGCTCGTCGAGGGCCCGGTGCCGTTCCCCGAGCTGGGTGACCAGGAGCGCGAGTTGACCAGGCACACGGCGCAGCTGACGGCGATCATCGAGGGGCTCATTCGCCAGTACCCGGATCAGTGGTTGTGGCTGCACCGCCGATGGAAGGTCGCTCCGCCGGCATCATCGGAGCCGCGATCATGATGGGCCCCTTCATCGGGCAGGTGCACAGCCAGACGGTGCCCGCCGGGTCGAGCGACGAGGCGTTGGCGGAGCCGAAGGTGCTTCAGGAGCGGTTCATCGGTTTCCTCGAGCGCAGCCGGCGCCTCACGCGTCGACTTCGCCTCATCATCGCGCTGGTCCTGGTGGTGCCGCTCGCGTTCCTCGCCAGTCGCGTCGACGAGCCGGTGGCGGTCGGTCTGTGCGGGCTGCTGGTGCTGGTGCCGCTGGTCTGGCTGACGACGGCGCTGATCGTTCCCATGACGCTGATCGGACGCTCCCAGATCGCCCAGGGGGCTGGGCTGACCATGCAGGCAGGGGTGCCGATCACGGTCGACGCGAGGGGCTTGAGCGCGGGTGACACGAGCTTCGGTTGGGCGGCGGTGACGTCGGTGCACGAGGTGGAGGACGCCCTCGTCGTCCGCGGCCTCGACGTGCCCCGGCGCATGGTGTTTCAGGTGCTGCTGGCCCCGAAGAACTTCGCGTCGGCCGCGAATCGAGCCGAAGTGCTGGCGTCCCTGGAGTCGTTGCGCATTGCTGCCACCAGCAGCGGACCGACCCCCTAGGCGGAGCCACAGACTCCCGTCGAGGCACGCGGTCGACTCACCGCCCGCAGCGCGACCTTCCAGAACCCGTCGCAGCGGGCTGGCTGCCACGCGCGAGGCCTCTCGAGGGCGGCGTCGACGCTGAGCGGCCCCGGAGCCGGAGCCCGCGGCGCACTTCTGGCTCGCGTGGGCGAATGTGTGAAATGGCCGGGTTCGCCCGGCGTTCTCGGCGAGCATGCTGCACCCGAGGGGCTCCCCACAAAATGTCGCGCGGTCGCAGGGCGGGGAAGGTTAAGCCACCGCCATGCGAGCCCCCCGTGCCCTCGCCGTGGTCTTCGATCCCGTTGGCGCCATCGGCCCGGCAGTCGAGGCGCGCGCGTGGCTCGTGCCGCTAATGCTCGCCGTCGTCTTGACGGCCGCCGCGTCGGCTGCGCTCGGCGTGAAGCTCGACAGCGCGCGCCTGGTGCTGCCGAAGCTCGAGGCGGCCGGAGAGCTCGCCAAAGCCAGCGAGCGGGAGATCTCGGAGCAGGTCGAACAGGCCCAGCGGATCGCGATCGTCGCTGGCGTCGCGAAGGGCCTCTTCCTGGTGCCGCTGATCGCGCTCCTGTCGGCGGCCGGTCTGTGGCTCATGAGCTGGCTGCTTGGAGGCAAAGCGACGTTCGCCGAGCTCTTCACCGTCGCCAGCCTCACGTTGCTCCCGATGGCCGTGGGGCAGGGCATCACGCTCGCCTCGGCGCTGCGGCAGTCGTCCTTGTCTCCCTCGATGGTGAAGCAGCTGGTGCCCTCGTCGCTCGCGCAGCTCGCCTCGGCCGACGACCCAGGCGCGGCATCAGGTGGCGAGGCGCGAGGAGGCTGGAAGCGCACCGCAGGAACCGCGCTCCTCGAGCTGGCCGACTTCTTCCACTTGTGGGCTGCGCTGCTGCTGGGCCTCGGGTTCGCGGCGGCCACGAAGCTGTCGAGGCTGCGCGCGGTGCCGATGGGCGTGGTGCTCTATTTCCTCGTCGTCGCGGCGTTCACCATCGGGCTCCCGGGGCTGGCCGACGGCGCGGGAGGACCACCCCGATGATGATCGCGCTCCTGCTGGCGGCGACGCCGATGACGCTGGCCGACGTGCGCCAGGCCTCGCGGCAGAACCTCGACTCGATCCGCGCGGAGCTGTCGGTCACCCGGGCCGGGCTCGATCGCGCCGACGCCCGCTCGGTGTTGTTTCCGCAGGTCGATCTCTCGCTCGGGGTGACCGAGACGCTCGCGGGCGCACAGCGTCGCTTCACTACGGCGCCACAGCTCGGGCCCGACGGCACGATCACCTTCGTGCAGCGGCCCGTCGACATTCCGTCGTTCGCGCAGGGCAACTTCCAGCTCGGCTTGAGCGTCGCGCAGTTGCTCTACGACGGTGGGCGTTGGTGGAATCAACTGGCCCGCACGGGAGCGCTGGAAGAGGCCGCGAAGGGCCAGCTGACGGAGCAGCAGGCCGCGAGCGAGCTCGAGGCAGTTCGGCGGTTCTATGAGCTCCTCCGCGCGCAGCTGACGTTGACCGTGCTCGAGAACGCGGTGGCCCGAAGCGCCGACCTGCTCGAACGCTCGCGCAGCCTGTTCGAAGCGGGCAGGGCGCAGAAGCGCGATCTGCTCGACGCCGAGGTGAACCTTGGCAACGATCGCATCGCCGTCATCCGCCAACGCCAGGCGATCGTCGCGGCGCAGGCGTCTCTGCTCCAGTGGCTCGGTCAACGCCCTCGTGACATCGAGGCGCAGGCGCCGAAGGGGTTCGAAGCGCCGCCACCCGGGACCCAGGCCGACGCCGAGGCGCTGCTCTCGCTCGCGCGACAGCGCAGGCCCCTGTTCGGCGTGCTGGACGCCCAGGGCAAGGGCGCGAGGCTCGCCGTGGAGATCGCCCGCGCCGATTACCTGCCGCGGCTGACCGCGAACGCCAGCTACAACCGCAGCGCGCCGTCGGCCGAGCTCTTCGTCGACCCGACCAAGCAGCACGCGCTGACCCTCGGCGCCAACCTCTCGTGGGATCTCTTCAGCGGCTTCGCGACCGACACGCAGGTCGCGCGCGTGCAGACCCAGCTCACCGAGCTCGAGCGGCAGCAGACCCAGGCCACCATCGAGCTCGAGACCGAGATCGTGCGGGCTGCCGGCGCGATGACGGCGCAGCTCGAGATCGCGAAGCTCGCCGCGAAGAACCGCGCGCTCGCTGACGAGAGCTTCGACGCCGAGTCCCAGCGCTACGCAGCCGGAGCCAGCACCAGCCTGTCGGTCCGTGATGCCCAGAGCCGGGCGCTGCAGGCGCAGCTCACCCAGCTCCAGACCAGGGTGGATGTGGAGCTCGCCTCCGCCGCTCTCGAACGACTCACCGGCGGCCCTGTCGCTGCTCCGGAGGCACCATGACGTGGTGGAAAGCCCTCATCGCGCTGGCGATCGTCGCCGGCCTCGCTGCCATCACCGTGGCGGGCCTCAAGGAACGCCCACCGCCGCCCATCGAGGTGCAGCTTGGGGCCGCGAAGCGGGCGCCGATCACCCGCACCGTCACTGGCGCCGGCAAGGTGCAGCCGGCCACCACCGTGAAGATCAGCTCGAGCTTGTCGGGCGATCTGATCGAGCTGACGGTGAAGGAGGGCGATCAGGTGACGAAGGGCCAGGTGCTCGGGCGCATCGATCGACGCCGCTTCGAGGCCAACGTGCGTCAGGCCCAGTCGGCGCAGAACGCCGCGAAGTCAGACGTGGCCACTGGCATGGTCGAGGTCGAGCGCACCCAGCGGGAGTTCGAGCGCGTTCAGGGCCTGGCGGCGAAGGGGCTCTCCTCACAGGCCGAGGTCGAAGCCGCGCAGTCGTCGCTCTCGGCTGCGAAGTCGCGCGTGGCGGCGTTGACCGATCGGGTCGGCCAACAGCAGGCCGTGCTCGACGAGGCGCAGAACAACCTCTCGAAGACGACGTTGATCTCGCCCATCGACGGCACCGTGATCGAGCGCACCCGTGAGATCGGTGAGCGCGTGCGAGGCAGCGACTTCAACGAAGACGTGGTGCTGACCCTCGCCGCGCTGGCCTCGATGGAGGTCAAGATCGAGGTGGGTGAACACGAGGTCGTTCACCTCGCCATGGAGCAGCGCTCCGACGTGAAGATCGACGCGCTCGAAGGGCAGACGTTCGACGGCACCGTCGTCGAGATCGCGCAGAAGGCGCTCATTCGAAACCAGGGCTCGGAGCAGGAGACGACCAGCTTCCCCGTCACCGTCGCGCTCACCTCGCGGCCGCCGGGCGTGATGCCGGGCATGAGCGCCGAGGTGCGCATCACCGCAGAGCAGCGCGAGTCGGCGATCGTCGTTCCGGTGCAGGCCGTCACGGTTCGCCCCGAGGCCTCGCTCTCCGACGCGACCGTGCCCGTCGAGGGCAAGCCGATGCAGCCCAAAGGAAAGACGGGCGATCGGTTCGCGAAGGTCGTCTTCGTCGTGGGGCCCGATCAGAAGGTGACGCTGCGCCGGGTTCGCACCGGCATCGCCTCGGACACCGACATCGAGATCATCGAGGGCCTGGCCGAAGGGGAGCGCATCGTCGAAGGCCCGTACCGCACGCTCGCGAAGGAGCTGAAAGAGGGCGACGTGGTCGAGGCCGTGAAGCCGGGGCAGGGCGGACGTAAGGGCGGCAAGCGCGGTTGATCTCCATGCTGATCGAACTCGACGACATCGCGCGGGAGTACGTCGTCGGCGGCGAGACGGTGCGCGCGCTGGCCGGCGTCTCGGTGCACATCGAGAAGGGTGAGTGGATCGCGATCATCGGCCAGTCGGGCTCTGGCAAGTCGACCCTGATGAACGTGATCGGCTGCCTCGACACGCCGACGCGCGGCACCTATCGGCTCAACGGGAAGGACGTCTCGCGCCTCTCGGACGACGCGCTCGCCGACATCCGCAATCGCGAGATCGGCTTCATCTTTCAGAACTTTCAGCTGCTGCCTCGCGAGACGGCGCTGGCCAACGTCGAGCTCCCGCTGGTGTACCGCGGCGTGAAGTCGAAGGAGCGGCGAGAGCGGGCCATCGAGGCGCTCAAGAAGGTACGGCTCGAGAACCGCATGACGCACAAACCGACGGAGCTGTCCGGCGGGCAGCGACAACGTGTGGCGATCGCCCGGGCATTGGCGGCAGAGCCTTCGTTGCTCCTCGCCGACGAGCCCACCGGCAACCTCGACAGCGCGACCGGCGAAGAGATCGTCAGGTTGTTCGAAGAGCTCCATCAGCTCGGGCACACCATCGTCCTCGTCACGCACGAGCCGAAGCTGGCCGCGCGCTGTCCCCGCGCCGTCCGGTTGTCCGACGGCCTCGTCGTCGGGGACGGCCCGGGCGCGCAGGTCGCGTATGGAGATGCCCGCCCATGAGCTGGCGCATCGATCTCGTCGAGGGCGCGTCGATCGCCGTGCGTTCGTTGTCCGCGCATCGGCTCCGCACCGTCCTCACCACCGTGGGCGTGGGCATCGGCGTGGCGACGCTGCTGGCGATCATCGGCATCACCCAGGGCCTCGACGCCTCGTTCGAGAAGCAGCTCGCGACGCTGGGCTCGACCTCGGTCTACGTCTCGAAGCAGCCGTGGGTGCAGCTGGGCAACTGGTGGGAGTTCCGCAACCGCAAGAACCTCACCCTGGCGCACGTCGACGCGGTGCGCGCGCAGTGCGGCCTCTGCGAGACGGTCACGCCGATGGTCGACGACAACGCCGACGTGGCCTTCCTGGGCAACGAGCTGTCCACCGTCGTCATCTCGGGCGCATCGGAGGAGTGGCCGCGCGTCACCGGCTTCGAGGTCAGCAAGGGCCGCTTCTTCACACAGACCGATGACGACAACCGGGGGCTCGTCGCGGTGCTGGGCGCCGACGTCACCGACACGCTCTTTCAAGATCTCAACCCCATCGGTCAGACGATTCGGATCGGGAAGAAGCCCTTCACGGTGGTTGGCACGCTCGCGCGCAAGGGCAAGCTCCTCGACAGCTCGCAGGATCTGCGGGTCGTCATTCCGTTCCGCACCTTCACGAGCTTCTTCGCCGGCCGGCGCAGCTACACGATCGGCATCTCGGTGAAGAACCCCGATCAGCTCGACGCGGTGGAGGATCAGCTCGTCGGCATTCTGCGGCGAATTCGCCAGACGCCGCCCGAGCGGCCCGACGACTTCGCGATCAACCGGCCCGAGCAGCTCGCCAGCACGTACCAACAGCTCACCGGCGCACTCTACGGGGTGGCGCTCGGCATCGGGTTCATCACGCTGCTGGTCGGCGGCATCGGCATCATGAACATCATGCTGGTGTCGGTGCGCGAACGGACGCGGGAGATCGGCGTCCGCCGGGCGCTCGGCGCGCGCAAGCGCACCATCATCATCCAGTTCATGCTCGAGGCGATCGTCGTTTCTGCCGTGGGCGGCGCACTCGGCACCGTGGTGGGGCTCGGCGGCGCGAAGCTCCTGAGCCTGGTGACGCCACTGGCGGCGACGGTGAAGCCGCTCACCATCGTCTTCGGCATCTCGTTCGCGGCGCTGGTCGGTCTCATCTTCGGCATCTGGCCCGCGGCGCGCGCGGCGAACCTCGACCCCGTCGAAGCGCTCAGGCAGGAGTGACGATGCTCCGCGCCTTCATCGACAACATGCGGCTGGCGGCGGGCACCTTCATCGCGCACCCGCTGCGCACGGCGTTGACGCTGCTGGGTATCGTGATCGGCGTCGCGACCGTGATGACGATGATGGCGTTGCTCGAAGGCCTGCGCCTCAAGGTGAACAAGGATCTCTCGCAGCTCGGGGCCAACGTCTTTCGGGTCGACAAGTGGCCGCAGGGGTTCCGGTTCGGCGGCGGCGATCGCACGAACTGGAACAAGATCGCGGCGAGGCCGGTGCTGTCGCTCGACGACAAGCGCGCCATTCTCGAGCACTGCCCCTCGGTGAAGCGCACCAGCGCCTCCTCGTGGCAGCCAGGCCAACGCGTGCGCACGGCGATGACCGAGACGCAGCCGAGCGTGTTCATTCTCGGCACGACCGTCGAGTACCCCGACACCGCGGGCATCGTCCTGGCGAACGGCCGCTACTTCAACGACCAGGAGGATCTCGACGGCCGCCAGGTCGCGGTGCTCGGTCCCGACGTCGCCGACAAGCTCTTCCCCAGCCTCGATCCCATCGGGCAGGAGGTGCGCCTCAAAGGACGTCCCTTCACCGTCGTCGGGGTGCTCGAGCGTCGCGGCAAGGTGCTGGGCCTCTTCAACCTCGACAACATGGTGCTCGCGCCGATGACGGCCTTCTTGAGCCTGTACGGCAAGCGCCGCACCGTCTCGATCAGCGTCGAGGCCACCGATCAAGATCGCTTCGAGCCGGCGATGGAAGAGGTGACCCGGCTGATGCGTCAGCGCCGCCGCCTGGCGCCCGACGAAGAGAACAACTTCGAGGTGTCGACCAACGAGTCGATGGCGAAGACCCTGAACGATCTCTCGAAGGTGATCACCGCGGCGACGTTCGGCGTCTGTCTGCTGTCGTTGCTCGTCGGTGGCATCGGCATTCTCAACATCATGCTGGTGTCGGTCTCGGAGCGGACGCGGGAGATCGGCGTTCGCAAGGCGCTCGGCGCGCGACGCTCGCGAATCCTCGCCCAGTTCGCGACCGAGGCCTTCGTGCTTGCGCTCGTCGGCGGCATCGTCGGGCTCGTCCTCGGGCTGGGCCTGGCCGGACTCGGGCGATGGGCCCTGGGCCTGTCGACTGCGGTGCCGATCTGGGCCGCCGTCTTGTCACTGGTGATGAGCAGCGGCGTCGGGCTCGTCTTCGGCATCTACCCTGCGGCCCGCGCAGCGAAGCTCGACCCGGTCGACGCCATGCGCGCGGAGTAGGCTCGGCGGTTGCGTCGCAGGTTCTTACACAACCCCTTGAATCAACGGCCTCACATGTCGTCAAAGGTGGCCCCTCTTGCGGTTCGGGGACATTTCAGGTGTTTGGGGCCTCGAGCCTCACTTTTTCGGGAGCGTCGTTCGTGAACCAACTCAAGCTGCTGGTCCTCTGCGCGGGCGCGCTGTCACTGTTCGGCTGTCCTCCAACCGTCAGGCCGTGTGGCCCGGCCACCTGTGCCACCGGCTGTTGTGACGCGAACGGGCTGTGTCAGAGCGGCGGATCGGTCACGGGCTGCGGCGCGCGTGGCGAAGAGTGCCGCACCTGCTCGACGAACCAGACCTGCACCAGCGGCCTGTGCACGACGCCGAACGCGATGGGTGGCGGCTCGGCGACCGGCGGCGGCGTGGGCGGCGGGAGCGTCGTCGGCGGCGGGAGTGGTGGCGGCAGCGTGGGTGGCGGCGCCGCAGGTGGCATGACGTTGCAGTGCGCCTCGGGGCTCACGCTCTGCGGCACGTCGTGCAGCAACACGCGCACCGACTTCAGCAACTGCGGCATGTGCGGGCGGGCGTGCTCGGCGGGCCAGTACTGCGACAACAACGCGTGCCAGAACCTGCCGACGACGTGCACGGCGACGTCGTGCCCCGCGAGCCACTTCTGCAACCCGGCGAACAGCCGCTGCGAGTTCGGCTGTCAGACGAACACCAACTGCGGCAACGGGCAGGTCTGCGACCCGATGCGGAACCTCTGCGTCTGCCCGGCCGGCTCGCTCTCGTGTGGTGGCAGCTGCGTGCCCGTCGACACCGTCACGGCGTGTGGCCCGTCGTGCCTGAGCTGCAGCGGCGGCCCGAACTCGATTCCGTCGTGCACCGGAGGCGTCTGCGACTTCACCTGCGCCGCCGGCTACCACCGCTGCGGCAACGCGTGTGTCTCGAACTTCGACGCCCTCACGTGTGGCACCCGCTGCACGGCCTGCACGTCGGTTCCCAACTCCACGCCGACCTGCGACGGCAATGACTGCGGCTTCGTCTGCGCCGCGGGCTTCCACCAGTGCGGCACCGACTGTGTCTCGAACTTCGACGTGGCGACGTGCGGCAACAGCTGTAACCCGTGCCCCGTCCCCGCGAACGCGATCGCCCAGTGCATGTCCGTCGGTGGTGGCCAGCCGGCGTGCACCTTCCAGTGCAACCCTGGCTTCGCGCGCTGCGGCAACCAGTGTGTCGCCGAGTCGATCACCTCGTGCGGAGCGTCGTGCCAGACGTGTACGCCTCCGGTCGGCGCCACCAACCCGCAGTGCGTCGCGGGCCAGTGCCAGTACACCTGCGCCACCGGCTTCCATCAGTGTGGCTCGACGTGCGTCTCGAACTCCGCCGTGCAGACCTGCGGCGCGATGTGCACGCCGTGCCCTGCGCCACTCAACGGCACGGCGACGTGCAACGGCACCAGCTGCGGCATTCAATGCAACGTCGGGTTCCACGAGTGCAACGGCCAGTGCGTCACCAACTTCAACGTCAACACCTGCGGCAACCGCTGCACGCCGTGCCCTGACGGCCCGATGGGGAGCGGCACGACGGTCACCTGCGACGGCACCAACTGTGGCCTGCGCTGCGCGTCGGTCGCCACACCGAACTTCTGCAACAACGTCTGCGTCGCCGACTCGCTCACCAGCTGCGGGCCGAGCTGTCGGACGTGCACACCTCCAGCGAATGGCACCGCGGTGTGCAGCGTTGGCGTCTGTGACTTCACCTGCCAGTCGGGCTTCCACCGCTGCGGCATGCAGTGCGTTGCGGACAGCAGCGTCGACTCGTGTGGCACCAGCTGCGCGGCGTGCCCGGCAGGCCCGCCCAACACCATCACCACCTGTGCGCGACCCGGCCCGACCAGCCAGTTCGCCTGCGGGTGGGAATGTGGCGCCGGCACCAACCGCTGCCCGGCCAACGGCAACCAGTGCGTGCCGACCGACTACACGCTCGCCTGTGGCCCGACCTGCGCGGTGTGCTCGTCGTCGGTGGCGCTGGAGCGCGGCGTGTGCGGCACCAACGGCATCTGCTCCACCGGTTGCATCACCTCGTGCAACGGGACGTGCGTCAACGCCCAGACGAACGCGGCGCACTGCGGCGCCTGCAACACGGCGTGCAGCGGTAACGATCGCTGCTCCCAGGGTGAGTGTCGCGCGTTCTGCGCCTCGGGCGTCGGGCTGGCGTCGATGCTGCCGTCGGTCGCGATGACGACCTCGACGTTCCCGTTCGTGATCGTCGACGTCAATGGCGACGGGCGGGCTGACATGGTCACGGCGCAGTCCTCGACCCTCTTCGTGCGCCTGGGGCTGGCGAACGCGACGATGACGGGCCCGTCGGGCACCTTCTCGACTTCGCCGCTCTCCTATTTCCTCGGCTTCGCGCCCCTGCAGATCATCGCTGGAGACCTCACTGGCGATGGGCGGCCCGAGATCGTGACCCTCGGCTCGAGCACCTCGGTCGACGTGCTCCGGAATGACGGCGCTGGCGGCTTCACCCGCTCCTCGGTGAGCGCAGGCCTCAGCTCGGTGGGGCTCTCGCTGGTGCCCACCTCGGCGACCATCGGTGAGTTCACCGGAGCAGGACCCGCCGATCTCTTGTTCAGCTTCAACACCACCTCGGGCACTCAGTCGGCGGGCCTCTTCGCCGGGACCGGGTTGACCGGGAACCCAGTCAGCACGGGCGTCAGCGCAGGCCTCGGCATCGGGACCGTCTCGAACGTTCGCGTGGCGTCGATCACCGCTGACTCGAACGCCGACATCGTCGCGACGGCGGCCAGCAACGCGATCTACGTCTACCCGGGCACGGGCAACGGCACGGCGCCGTTCTCGTCGAGCCTGGCGGTGTTGGCCCAGTTGCCTTCGGGCGAGACCTTCACCACGGGCGCCGCTGGTTCGGCCTTCATGATGGATGTCGGCGACGTCACGGCCGACGGGATTCCAGACGTGGTGGTGCCGGTGGTGTCGGGCACGACGACGGGCGTGCGTGTCTTCCCGCTCACCGCCGCGCCGGCGTTCGGCACGTCGACCTTCCTGGCGACGCCGTCGGCCGCGCGCATGATCGCCATCGCCGACGTCAACGGCGACAGCCGCCGCGACCTCGTGGTCGCCTCGACCGACGTTCGCGTCTTCTTGAGCCAGGTCGGCGGCACCTTCTCGGCTGCGCAGGTGCTCGGCATCGGGTTCGGCGTCACGTTCTTCAACTCGCTCTCGGTGGTCGACGTCACGGGTGACTCGCGGCCAGAGATCCTCGCGCCGTCGGGCCTCAGCATCGTCACCGCAGTCAACAACGGCACCGGCGGCTTCGCGGCGCTGCAGGGCTTCAGTGTGCCCAACGCCACGCGCATCGCGGCGGGTGATCTCAACGGCGACGGCTTCTCCGACGCCGTGGCGACCGGCCCGCTGCCCAACGTCTTCTCGGGCCCCGACGCCCGACTGGTCGACGCGATGAGCACCATCAACGGCACCGTTCGCGGGCGCCTCGAGGTGCTGGTGGGCGGCGTCTGGGGCCCAGTGTGCTCGCCCTCGTTCCCTTCGTCGACGACGATGACGGTCGCCTGCCGCTCGGTGGGGCTGGGCTCGTGGTGGGACTACTTCTACGCGCCGCCGTCGGCGCTGGCGCCGATCATTCGAAGCCCCTCGTGCTCGAGCTCGCTGTTGATGAGCCTCGCCTCGTGCACCACCTTCACGCCCGACGTCACCTGCACCACGGCCAACCAGCTCGGCATCGAGTGCCAGACGTCGACCGTGATCCCTCAGGACACCACGTCTCAGGTCATCTACGGCTCGTCGACGGGCACGTTCACCGCGGGCCTGCTGCTGACGACCCGAGGCGATCGCACCGTCATCGGCAACCTCAACGGCGACACCGCACAGGATCTGGTGGTCTCGTCGCTCGGCGCGGTCGACGGCGGCATGGGCACGGTGCTCGAGGTGCGCTTTGGCGCGACCAACAACACGCTCAGCCCGCCGACCTCGTTGCCCGTGCGCGCGCAGCCGACGGTCCTGTTGATCGCCGAGGTCTCGAACGACACGGCGCAGGATCTGATCGTCGGCTCGGCGCTGGGCGTCGACGTGTACCGGAACCTCGGCTTCGGCACCTTCGCGGCGCCGGTGACGGTGACGACGACGGCAGTCTCGAGCATCGCGGTTGCCGACTTCAACCTCGACGGCCGGCGCGATCTCGTGACCGCCAACAACGCGTTCAACACCCTGCAGCCGTGGCTCAACGTGGCGCTGCCGGGCACCGTCGGGTTCCTCTCAGGGACGTCGATCTTCCCGAGCACCAACACCAACTTCAGCGTGCTCGCCGGCGACGTCACCTACGACGGCAAGCCCGACCTCGTCTTCGGCCGGAACATGTACTCGGGGAACGGGGCAGGGGGCTTCACGCTGCAGACGTCGTCCTTCCCGACGTTGCCTCCGCGCCAGGTGCTGGCCGATCTCGACAACGACGGAGCCCTCGATATCGCTGCTGCAGGCGCCGCCAGCTCCATCGTCTCGGTGCTGCCGGGCCTGGCGACGTCGTTCCAGGGCTTCGGCACCATTCCCGTGGGCTACTCCCCGGGCACGTTCGTCGAAGACGTGGCGCTCGCCCGTACCAACGCCGACAGCACGCGCGATCTCCTGGTGCTCCAGGGCACGTCGGGGGCACGGTCGGTCGTCGCCGCGCCTGGCGTCTGCCGCTGAGCTGACGCGCCGCTGAAGACGGCGCTCGTCACGAAACAGCCGCTCCCCTTGCTCCTGCCCTCGCTTTGGTGGCACTGCCGGGGCTCGCCGGCCGTTCGTGACGGTCGCCTTTGAGCCGTCGGGAGCACCCCCACCGAGCCAACCTTCGAGCACGTCACCACCACATCTTCGTGGTGGCCGCAGTTGTGATGCGCTTCAGCTCGACCACACCGTCGCCTTCGGTCCTTCGCTGCAGCTGACCGCGCCGACGCCCGCCACGCTCGTCGCCACCGGCGATCTCGACTCCGACGGCAACGGTGGTGTCATTGCGTCGACGACCTCGACGCTCGTGTGGTTCCGCAACCTCGGCAGCGGCACCTTCTCAGCGGCGCAGACCATCGGCGCATCGGGCGCCAGCTCGGTCGTGGTGGCCGACATCAACAATGACGGGCGGCGTGACGTGCTGGCCATGGCGAGCTCGTTCACGACGCTGACGCCGTGGATCAACGTGAGCGGCGGCTTCGTGGCCGGCCCGGTGGTCAGCCTCTCGGGCTCGACGGGCACCAACGTCGTGGCGGCTGATCTCAACAACGACAGCAAGACCGACTTCGTCGTCGGCGGCCGGCACTACCGCGGCGATGGCATCGGCGGCTTCGTGTACCAGGCGGCGTTGCCGGCGCTCCTGGTGCGCATGGTGCTGGCTGATCTCGACAACGACTCGTCGCCCGATCTCGCGACCGGCGGAGGCGGGAGCTCGGTGCTCGCGGTGCTGCGCGGTGACGTCCTGGCGACGACCTCGTTCACGTCCACGAGCTTGAACTTCAGCGCAGGCGCACCGATCGCTGATGTCGCGCTGACGCAGCTCAACGCCGACGCGCAAAGAGATCTCGTCGTGCTGCAGGGCAACCCAGGCGCCCGGTTCCTCGTCGCGCTCCCTGGCATCTGCCGCTGATCGGGCCGCTGCTCGTTTCGGTCGCGCTCGGTGAGTGCTCGACGCCGCTGGCTCGGGCACGCTCCTCACTGCCGTGTCGAGTCTTGCGGAGGCTCGCAGCCAGTCGCGGCTGAACGCTGATGCTCAGAACGCGAGCTGCAGCTGGGCGCGCACCTGCCACGAGCCGATGTCGAAGCGCTCTCCGACGGGGAGCCAGAAGACGTCGCTCTGGAGCTTCAGGTTGTGCTGCTTCGGGTACCAGCCGACGCCCACGCCCAGCTCGCGCTGGTGTTTGAACGACGGGTCGGTGCCCGTGAAGGGGCGGAGCTGGCCCCACCGCGCGCTGACCTCGAACGCCTCGATCGGCACATACCCGGCTTGCACGTAGTAGCCCCAGGCCGCGCGTGCCCACTCCGTCGTGGTGGCGCCCATGAGCGACGGCTGTTCGGCGTATCGGAGCAGCGCCTCGGCCTCGAGTGAGAAGCCACGCCACTTGAACAGCACGTCGGCCGCGAGGTGATCGTAGGTGAGGCTGCCGTTCCTGAAGGTGGTGCTGATGGTGCTGCGCTGTCGCACGGTGGCGACGTTTCGCGCGGCCGCGACGCCAATCGACAGCCGGGGCTTCTCGAGGCGATCGAGGTCTGATCCGACGAGATCGTCGAACTTGCCGAACGGGTTGACCTGCGCGCGCGCGACGTAGAGCAGGCCCACGTTCGTGCCGAGCCGGTTGCGGCCATCGCCACCCATCACGCCGAGCGCGTACGAGAGCACTCCTCCGAGCCCGAACAGATCGTCGCTCCGCAGGAGCACCCCGACGTCACGATCGAGGTTGAGCTCTCCCACCACGATGGAACGGTCGACCATCTGCTGGTTGCCGGAGGACATCACGCGCTGGCGCCCGAACGGCACCTTCGTCTGTCCGACCCGGATGTTGAGATCGCGCAAACCCGACCAGGTGAGGTGCGCGTCGCGGAGCACGTTGGGCGCGTCGGGCTCCATGTCGAGAATGGAGAACGCGAGCTGCACCACCATCGTCCACACCTCGGTGTAGCGGGCGTTGAGGCTGAGGCGGGCGCGGCGAATCAGGAGCTGGTTCACGCGGGCGACGGTCGACTCGGGCGTGGGCACGATGGCCTCGGCGCGGGCCTGCACCCGGCCTCGAATCGACAGCGAGAAGTCGCCGGACTTGAAGCTCACCCCTTCGCCCCAGTGTGCGTCGACCGAGGCGTGAGGCGCTTTCGGAGGGTCAACGGTGGCCGGTAGGGGCGTCTCGAGGCCGCCGTCTCCGGTTTGAGCCCAAAGCGTCAGGAGCGTGATGGTCACGATCATGTGACGAACAGATGCCCCGTCGCAGGCGGTGACGCCAGCAGCATGTGATGGCACTGCGCTTGCGGCGATGGGCCGTGGTCGTCACACTGAACGCATGAAGACGCTGTTCCTCATGGTGGCCCTGGCCGTTGCTGGTTGCGCGAAGACCTCGGTGCGTCCCTCAGCGCCTGGAGAGCCGGAGTCGGAAGCGGTCGTCGTCACGTACTACTACCTGAACTTCTGACGCGTCTGCGACGCGACGCGGGCCGCCGTGCGCGTGCTCGACAGGGAATTTCAAGGCACCGTGCGGTTTCGCACCGTCGAGCACCTCGAGCCCGAGGCGCAGGCGGCTGTCGCCCACTACGGCTGGAACAGCCACGGCGCGGTCGGCTACCGCGGGAAGAAGCTCTTCTACCGGGCCGGCGATCACCGCGTGAACGCGAACGATCTGCACGAGCGGCTGCGCGACGAGCTGGGGCTGCCGCTCGACTGCCGAAAGCTCGCTACAGCAGGCCCCGCGCCTTGATGTCGAGGTAGGCGTTGACGGCAGCGGGCCCGAACTCCCGGGCGTTGGTCCGCACCACGCGGGCGCCGGCGTCACGAAGGCGGGCCACCGTGGTCTTCGCGTCCGACTCGAGCTGGGCCGCGACCCGTCGCCGATGCGCGTCGAGATCAGTGACCGGCATCGCCTGAGCGGCGGCGTGCACACCCTCGTCGAGCATCGACGCGACCAGCGGCAGGTGCCGGGGCACGAGCCTGCGCATACGCTTGAGCAGCGCCTGCGTCGCGTCGGGGTCGATCAGATCGGTGAGTACGAGCACCAGTGAACGTTTCGCACCTCGCGAGAACGCGAGATCGATCGCGGCCCCGTAGTTGCTCTCTTCCAGGCCCGCGTCGACGCGATAGAGCGTCTGGGCGATCGCACGGAGCTGGTCGGCGCCTTTGCGCGGCGGCAGCCACGTCTTCACCTCGGTGGCGAACGCCATCACGCCGACGAGGTCGCCCTGATCGAGCGACACCTTCGCGACCCGGAGCGCCGCATCGACCGCGTGATCGATCTTCCGCCGCCCGTTCACCTCACCCGCCATGTGCCGGCCGCAGTCGATCATCAACAGCACGACCTGGTTCCGCTCGGGCTGGTGGACGCGCACCATCGTGCGGCTGCGTCGGGCGCTGGCCTTCCAGTCGATCGAGCGCCGATCGTCTCCCGAGCGGTACTCGCGCAGGGACTCGAACTCGCGGCCTTCACTGCGCAGGGGAACGCGGCGGCGGGCGTCGTCTTCGTTGGCGCGGGCCAGGGCCAGCGCGTCTTTCGTGAGCGCGGTGAGATCGGGGAACACCTTCACCGACTGCGCGCACGGCATCCGCACCTGACGGGCGCACAGCCCCCACGGTCCTTCCAGCCGCAGCCAGAGATCGCCGAACGAGAGATCGCCGCGGGTGGTGGGCTCGAGGCGGTACTCGATCGTCGTGGCGGTCTCGAAGTCGAGGGGGACGACGTGGCCCACGACGTTCGCGGCCGCAGGCACCTCGTCGCGCAGCAGCCCACGCACGAGGCCGCTGTGGCCGGGCTTGAGCTCGAGCCTCACCTTGACGCGGGTCGGCCGATGCGACGAGAGCACCGGGTCGACCTCCCGGGCGATCACGAAGTCCTCGGCGCGCCTGGCCCTGAAGAAGTCGAGCACCACGGCGCCGAGCAGCACGCCGTCGAGCACCACGCAGGCGAGGCCGACCGAGGGCGCCAGCACGGCCAGGACCGCAGGCAAGAGGCCCAGCGTCGCGACGATGAAGGCCCGGTGCGTGGGAACGGGCCGGCCGATCACCGGGGGACTTCCACGCGCTCGAGGAGTTGCCGAACGACGTCTTCGCTCGAGATGCCTTCGACCTCGGCTTCGGCGCGCACGATCAACCGGTGGTTCAGCACCGACGGCGCGACGGCCTTCACCTCGTCGGGGGTGACGAACTCACGGCGCTCCAGCGCGGCGCGGGCCCGTGCAGCCGCCAGCAGGCTCTGCGCAGAGCGGGGCGACGCACCCAATCGCAGTCGCCGATCGTCACGCGTCGCGCGCACCAGCCGCACGATGTACTCGAGGATGCTGGCGTCGCAGGTGATGTTGAAGGCGCGCCTCTGGAGCTCGGCGAGCTCCTCGGCCGACAACACCTGCGAGACCTTCGGCGCGGCGCCCTTGCGCTCGTGGAAGCGCAGCAGCATGTCCTGCTCGGCCTTCTGATCCGGGTAGCCGACCTTCACGCGCATCATGAAGCGATCGAGCTGGGCCTCGGGCAGCGGGTAGGTGCCTTCGAGCTCGAGCGGGTTCTGCGTCGCGACCACGAAGAACGACGGCGCGAGCACGTGTGTGGTGCCGTCGATGGTGACCTGCCGCTCCTCCATCGCCTCGAGCAGCGCTGCCTGCGTCTTCGGAGGCGTGCGGTTGATCTCGTCGGCGACCAGCACCTCGGTGAAGATCGGCCCCTTCACGAGCTGAAACGAGCCGTCTTGCGGCCGGAACACGCTCGTCCCGAGCACGTCGGTCGGCATCAAGTCAGGCGTGAACTGAATGCGCGTGAACGAGAGCCCCAGCGCCTGCGCCATCGTTCGCGCGGTGAGCGTCTTGGCGACGCCCGGCACCCCTTCGAGGAGCGCGTGCCCTCGCGCGAGGTACGTCGTCATCAGATCGGCGAGCACCTTCGGCTGCCCGACCACCACCTGCGACAGCGCCGCCTCGAGCCGCGTCAGCGCGTCTGCCATGTCAGTTTTTTCCTTTGAGGCCGAGCACCGTGCCGAAGCCGGTCAAGCCGCCCGCGAGCACCGCGAGGATCACTCCGAAGCTGGGCTTCGAGACCCACACCTCCTGGTTGCCTTCCATCGAGCGGGCGAGCGTCGGGTTCCACGACTGGGTGATCGACACCAGCGCCCACAAGACACCCATCGACAAGGTGCCCAGCTGCGCGGCCCACAGGAGCAGCTCATTCACCTTCAAGCTCTTGTTCACCCGCAGCGTCAAAACGACGAGCGTCAGACAGCCCATCAGGAACGTGACGAGGCCGGGGCCGGCGAGGCCCAGCACGTCGCCATCGACGACCGTCTCTTTCCACGGGAAGAAACACGACAGCAGCGTGGCGACGCAGCCGAAGAACGCGAGCTTGTCGCCAGCGGAGAGCGAATCGACGAACAGCCGGATGCCGGTGATGAAGTCGTCGGGGTCGACGCCCTTGTCGGCCTGGAACTGCGCCGGCTCGCGCTGAGACGCAGGCATCTGATTCCAGTCTTCAGGGTCGACCTTGCTGCGCCAGTCTCCGGCGGCGTTGCCGGCTTTGGCGAGGGGCTCTTCCTTCGGGGCAGGGCGTTTGGCCTTCGCGACCGACTTCTTCGCGCCGCTGACCGGCCGCTTCGCGACGGGCTTCACGCCGCTCTTCGTCGCGGGGCGCTTTGGTGCGGCCGGCTTCGAGGGCCGGGGCGAGTCATCGAACGCAGACGGATCAACGACGGCGTCGCACTGGGGGCAGATGGCGGCCCCGTCGTCGATCTCCTCGTTGCAGGAAGGGCACTGCATGCGCGGCAACATACCGGCCCGAGGGTTCTTCTGTGGTGAAGAAATTCCGCACTCGACTTCACTGACCGGTGTTTCTAGGTACGCCCGCCATGCAGCGCTCTCTCCTCCTGTGCAGCCTCGTCGTCCTGACCCTCGCTTGCCAGACCCAGAAGTCCGCGAAGAAGCCCGCGAACCAGTCGAAGCAGGCCGCGCCCGCCGACACGGGGCCGAAGCTGCCGCCGGAGTTCGTCGAGGTCGCCTCGCTCGAGGACCGCCGCTCGTTCGGAGAGGGCAGCAAGCTGCTGACCTGGGCGCTCACCGCCAACGATCCCGCGCTCCGCGGCCGCGCGATGGTGGCCCTGGGCCGCATTCAGGACGTGGCGGCCGCCGACACCCTGATGAAGGGGTTGACCGATCCCGACCCTGGCGCGCGCTCCGAAGCCGTCTTCGCCATCGGCCTGCTCGGCCAGTCGTGGACGCCGGTGCCGGACGACGTGAAGGCGAAGCTCACCGACGCCCTCAAGACGATCGAGGCCGAGGAGCAGGATCCGAACATCAAGCTCGTCATCCTCGAGGCGCTCGGCCGTATCGCGACGCCGCCCGCGGTCGATCGGCTCATCGAGCGCTTGCTGGTGACCGGCGACGTGCAGGCGCGCGCCGCCTTGTCGATCGGCATCGCGGCTCGCACACCCGGTGTGGTGCTGCCTCCGCGCACGTTCAACGCGCTCGCGCCGCTCATCAAGAAAGAGATGGCTCCCGTCGCGCGCTACGGCGCCGCGTATGCCCTTGCGCAGTCGAAGAACCCGGCCGCTCGCACGTGGCTGCTGATGTGCGCCGGTGATGACGCCTCCGAGATCCGCGCCGTGTGCGCCAAGGGCCTCGGCGACGTGGGCACCGACATCGACTCCGTCACGCTCAAGAAGCTCCTCGACGATCCCGATTACCGCGTGGCGGTCGAAGCCACCAAGGCGCTCGCGAAGCTGAGCGGGCGTTGCAAGGGCTCGGCGTGCGCAGCGCTCGGCGCCCTCGCGGATCTCTCGTTGCGGGTCGAGCGGCTGCTCCGTGGTGACTCGGCCGGTGGTGGCCAGCCGTTGCTGATGCTCGCGCAGACGGGCGTGCCGATGTCGGGCCGGCCGCTGCTCCAGTCGCTCCGCCAGCAGCTGATCAACGGCGTGCGCCAGGTGCAGGACGCGAAGATTCGTCAGGACATCGCCAACATCGAGTGCCGAATTGCCGCTGCACTCGACAAGCAGACCGGCTCTCCGCAAGAGGTGCTGAACTGCGGTGGCAACCTGATCCCCGAGGCGCAGCGGCTCTCGATGGTGCTCAAGGAGCTGGCGACCGTGCAGGCCGCTGACCCGAACAAGCGCGCGACCGAGGTCGGCTCGTACGTGTTCCACAACGATCCGCGCGTGAAGGTCGCGGCCCTCGAGGTGTTGGGTGAGACGAAGTCTTCGATCTCGATCGAGAAGGTCCGCACGCAGCTGTTGAACGCCGACCCCGTCGTCGCTGCCTACGCGGCGTCTGCGGCAGCCAAGCTCGGCGACAAGCAGTCGATCGCGACGATTCGCGGGCTCGCGATGAAGGCGATGACCCAGGTCGACATCGCGCCGACCGTGGCCGAGGCGCTGGCGATGCTCGACGCCAAAGAGGCCATTCCCGACCTCGAGCAGTGGCTCACTTCGACGAACTCGACGATCCGCACCTCGGCCGCTTCTGCGCTCAGCCGCCTCAAGGGCACGCCGGTCGTCGCAGCCCGCGTGGAGCGCGCCGACGACAAGTCGCGGCCGCCGAACCTGCCGAAAGAGGCGCACCTGATCGTGAAGACCGAGAAGGGCGAGTTCGACGTGAAGCTCTTCACGCAGGACGCGCCGCTCACCGCGCTGAACATGTACACGCTGGCCCGGAAGAACTTCTTCAAGGGCCTGACCTTCCACCGCGTCGTCCCCGACTTCGTCGCGCAGGGCGGAGATCCGCGTGGCGATGGTGAAGGTGGCCCGGGCTACACGGTGCGGTGCGAAGTGAACCACCGCGTCTACGCACGCGGCGTCGTCGGCATGGCGCTGTCGGGGAAAGACACGGGTGGCTCGCAGTTCTTCGTGACCGCCGCGCCGCAGCCGCACCTCGACGGCAAGTACACGGCCTTCGGTGAGGTGGTGAAGGGCCAGGAGGTCGTCGATGCCCTTCTCGAGGGTGACAAGATCGTCGAGATCCGCGCGACGCCCTGAGACGTGAAACGGGCAGGGCGGCCCGACCCTGACGGGTCTATGCTCCTCGTTGCCATGGCCTCTGAGAACCAGCAGCCCGACTTCGACCCGTTGGACGAGGAAGCCGCGACCGACGAGCACGGCCGTGGCTTCGTGACCGACTTCGTTCGTCGCATGGCCGCCGCCAGTCTCGGGGCGGTCGTGATGAGCGAAGAGGGCATTCGCAAGGTCGCCAGCCAGCTCAAGCTCCCCAAAGAAGTCCTGGGGCTCGTGTTGACGCAGGCCGAGAAGACGAAGGAGGACATCGGGCGGGTCGTCGTCGAAGAGGTGCGAAAGTTCCTGCAGAGCGATCGCATGCGCGACGAGTTCCTCAAGGTGATCGCCGGCATGACGATCGAGGTCCGCGCCGAGGTGAAGCTGGTGCCCGATCGCGTGAAGGGTGAAGCGGCGTCACTGCTCCCCAAGGTGACAGTCAGCGATCTGAAGACGAAGTACGAGCAGCCCCCGAAGAAGAAGAAGAAGCGCGACGAGGACGATGAGTCGGAGTGAAGGCCGCTTCCCGGGCTGGCAGCGCCGGCTCCCGCTGGTGATCGCGGTCATCGTCGGAACCCTCGTGTGGAAGGGCGGCTTCGGTGTCTTCGCGACGACCCGCGAGGTGACGTGGCGGCTGAACGTTCCGTACGCAGACGTTCGGCGCGTCGAGCTACAGATCTGGCGTGAGGAGCAGCTGCTCCGGCGCGAAGAGCGCAGGTTTCCCAATGGCGTGTCCGAAGAGCTGCGCCAGGAGGTCGTCTTGCGCAAAGGCCCGCACCGGGCGCTCGCCCAGGTGTGGTTGCGTGATGCCGCCGAGCCGCGGGTCTTCAGCCGCAGCTTCGATCCCGACACCAACGAGTCGCTGGTGCTCGAGCCGACGCCCTGAGACGCAACCCCGGCCTCCCCACACTCGATAACCTCGTATGCGGTTGTTCGTTCGGCTGAAGACCACGATTCATACGGTTCGAGCCGTCATCGAGCAGGTCGTCACCGAGCTCTTCACGCTGCCGTCCACGCCGTCGCTGTTGGTCGTTCCTGTGTCCACCCCATCTCGGGGACACAGGAGACGACCATGTTCCGAAACCTGGCGCTGACCGCTGCGTTGTCGCTGACCGCCTGTCCACCGCGCGCTCCGCCGAGTGACACGGCTATCGAATACAACCAACGGTGTGCTGCGGCGCTGACAGCTGGGCAGCTCGATGAGGCTGAAGCGCTCTGCGATCACTCGCTCGAGTTCTGCGACTACTACTGGGACGCCCAGACGAACAAAGGGCTGATTCGCAAGCTGAGGAACGATCGAGAAGGCGCGAAGGGCTGGTTCATCAGGGCGCTGCGCAACTTCCAGGATCAGGCGCAGGCCGCGAACAACCTCGGGGTCATCTACCTCGAAGAGAATCGGCTGGCCGAGGCGGAGGCGGTGTTGCTGCAAGCACTCAAGACGAACCCCGACTACTCCGAGGCGCGGTGGAATCTCGCGAGCGTGAAGCTGAGGCGCAGCAAGTACCCCGAAGCCGAGAAGGCGTACCGGCAGCTGGTGATCTCGGCGCCGAACGCGACGGACGGACACCTCGGCCTGGCGCGCGCGTTGATGCTGCAGAAGAAGATCGAGGAGGCGCTGCCCTCGCTCGAACACGCGGTGCTGCTGGAGCCGGGCAGGGCGGAGGCGTGGTTGCTCCTCGGAGCGGCGAAGCTCGAGCTGGCTCGCCATGACGAGGCGAAGCACGCGCTCGGCCGCTGCCTCGATGAGGACCCGAGCGAGCCCGAGTGCCGGCGCCTGATGAAGGACCTCCAGTGAACTGAGGCGGTCGACTCCCCGGGCGCGCGTTGCTATCAGCCCGCGCATGTCCACCAACCACATCGTCGTCATCGGAGCCGGGCAGATGGGTGCCGGCATCGCGCAGGTCGGCCTCACCTCGGGTCACCAGGTCACGCTGTGCGACCTCTCTGCCGATGTCATCGCGAAGGCGAAGGCCGGCATCGAGAAGGGCCTCGCGAAGATGGTCGAGAAGGGCAAGCTGACCGACGCCGACCGGACGGCTGCGCTCGGCCGCCTCGCGACCGCTGCCTCGGTGCTCGACGTGAAGAATGTCGACGTCGGCATCGAAGCCGTGTCTGAGAACGAGGAACTGAAGAAGAAGATCTTCCGTGACCTCGACGCCGTGGTTCGCCCCGGCGGCGTGCTCGCCACCAACACCTCGTCGATCCCCATCACCCGCATCGCCGCCGTCACCAAGCGCCCCGACGCCGTCATCGGGATGCACTTCATGAATCCGGTGCCGCTGATGGCGCTGGTCGAGCTCATCCGTGGCGCGGCGACGAGCGACGCGACCTACGCCACCACGAAGGCGCTCGCCGAGAAGATGGGCAAGACGACGGTCGTCTCGAAGGACTTCCCGGGCTTCATCGTCAACCGCATCCTCATCCCCATGTTGAACGAGGCGTGCTTCGCGCTGCACGAAGGGCTCGCGAGCCCGGCCGACATCGACACCGCCATGAAGCTCGGCACCAACCAGCCCATGGGCCCGCTCACGCTCGCCGACTTCATCGGTCTCGACACCGTGCTGGCCATCGCCGAGGTGCTCCACAAGGGCCTGGGTGACGACAAGTACCGCCCGAGCCCGCTGCTGAAGCAGTATGTCGACGCCGGCTGGCTCGGGAAGAAGTCGGGCCGCGGCTTCTTCACCTACTGAGGGCACCCATGACCAACGAGTTCGTGAAGCTGGACATCGAAGGCCCCATCGCGCTGATCACCATCGATCGGCCGAAGGCGTTGAACGCGCTCAACCAGCAGGTGTTGACCGAGCTCGACGCGGCCATCTCGCAGATCGTCGCGCACCCCGACGCGCGTGCGTTGATCATCACGGGCGGTGGCGAGAAGGCCTTCGTGGCTGGCGCCGACATCGCCGAGATGAGCGGCTACTCGACGACCCAGGCGCTCGCGTTCGCGACCCGGGGCCATGCAGTGCTCGCCCGCCTCGAGGCGCTCCCGATTCCCACCATCGCGGCGGTGAACGGCTTCGCGCTCGGTGGTGGCCTCGAGCTCGCCCTGGCGTGCGACCTGCTCTACGTGAGCGAGAAGGCGAAGCTCGGGTTGCCCGAGGTGAGCCTCGCGGTGATCCCCGGCTTCGGTGGAACGCAGCGACTGACGCGCCTCCTGGGCCGGTCCCGCGCCAAGGAGCTCATCTTCACCGGCGATCCCATCGACGCGGCGAAGGCGAAGGAGATCGGGCTCGCGCTCGAGGTGCTCGCGCCCGAGGCGCTGCTGCCCCGCTGCAAGGAGATCGCGCTGAAGATCGCCTCACGTGGTCCCGTCGCGGTCGCGCAGGCCAAGCGGGCCATCGAGGCCGGCGCCGATCTTCCGCTCAAGGACGCCAACGAACTCGAGCGCCAGGCCTTCGCGCTGCTCTTTGGCACCGACGATCAGAAGGAAGGCATGCGCGCCTTCCTCGAGAAGCGAAAAGCCGCGTTCAAGAACGCCTAAGCCGTCGCCATCGACGCCAGCAGCACCCGGTGGCGATGCGCCCGATCGATCGCGAATGCGTCACGCAGCGCAACCAGCGGCGCAGCGCCCAGCAGCACGAGATCGAGCACCCGCTGACCTGAGAAGTCGGCGACGAGCGGCGGCACCAACGCGGCGCTGACGAGAGCGATCGCGACGAGGCTCCCAAGGAAGGCGAGCGGCGCGAACGGCCGGAGCACCAGGCCCAGCCCGCACGCGAACGGAATCAACCACGCGAGGAGGAAGCCGATCTGCTCCTGATTGAGTGAGCGCAGCGGGGCGCCCTTCGCAGCCAGCGTCAGCAGACAGGCGATGCCGACCAGCGGCAGGAAGATGAGCTTCCACGCGGCGCGGGTCGAGAGCGCAGGGAGCGACTGGTTCGTCAGCACCACCGCGCACGGCTGGCAGAACGACTTCGCGGTCGGCGTGATGCAGAGCTCGCACTGAAACGCGCCACATCGGCTGCAGACGCTGTCGGCTCCTCGGCCGTGAGACACGCAGGTCGCCCCGGGTGGGCTGTCGAACCACAGCTCGCTGACGTCAGGCATGCCGGCCTGACACCTCGGACCCAGGGCCGGTTCCGCGCCCACTCATACCTCTGGAAAGTCGGGCTATTGCGCCTGCTGCCGTGCCTGTACCGGGCGGGGTTGGGCTGGTATCTGCCTGCGCATGAACTTCGAGCCGTCTGACATCCAGAAAGAGATTCAGAAGATGACGCGGGAGTTCGCCGCGCGAGAGCTCATCCCCAACGCGCGGAAGTGGGACGAGCACCACGAGTGGCCGACCGATGCGGTGAAGCAGCTCGCCGAGCTGTCGCTCCTGGGGGTCGCGGTGCCCGAGCAGTGGGGCGGCGCTGGCCTCGACACCGTCTGCTACGCCCTCGCGATGGAGGAGATCAGCCGAGGCTGTGCCTCCACCGGCGTCATCATGTCGGTGAACAACTCGCTCTACTGCGACCCGGTCCTGAAGTTCGGCACCGACGCGCAGAAGGAGAAGTACCTCGCGCCGTTCGCTCGTGGCGAGAAGCTCGGCTGCTTCGGCCTCACCGAACCGCAGGCCGGCAGCGACGCCGCCGCGCAAGAGACGATCGCCGTCAAGAAGGGCGATCGGTACATCATCAACGGCTCGAAGAACTGGATCACGGTTGGCCCCAAGGCCGACGCGATGGTGCTCTTCACGATGACCAACAAGGCCGCCGCCAACAAGGGCATCACCGCGTTCATCGTGCCCACCGACACCAAGGGCTTCAGGCGCATGCCGCCCGACAAGAAGATGGGCATCAGCGCGGCGTGGAGCTGCACGATGTACTTCGAAGAGATGGAAGTGCCCGCCGAGAACATGCTTGGCAAAGAGGGCGAAGGCTTCAAGGTGGCCATGTCGACGCTCGATGGTGGCCGCATCGGCATCGCCGCGCAGGCACTCGGCATCGCGCGCGCGGCGTTCGAGGAGGCCGTGCGGTACTCGGGTGAGCGCAAGTCGTTCGGGAAGCTCATTCGCGAGCACCAAGCGATTCAGTTCATGATCGCTGACATGGGCACCGAGCTCGACGCAGCCCGCATGCTTGTGCACCGCGCCGCCGTCATGAAGGACAAGGGCCAGCGCAACTCGCAGGAGTCCGCCATGGCGAAGCTCTACGCCTCCGAGATGGCCAGCCGGGTCGCCAACAAGGCCCTGCAGATCTTCGGTGGCATGGGCTACTCGAAGGAGATGGACGCCGAGCGCCACGTGCGCGACGCCCGCATCACCGAGATCTACGAGGGGACGAGCGAGATTCAGCGCATCGTCATTTCCGCCAACATGCTCAAGGACTGACCCAATGATCCTCCTCTCGACGTTGATCGCGCTGACGCTGCACGCCGACCCCAAGGGTGGCAATTCGACGATGAAGGGCCTCGTGAAGGGCCTTGGCGCCAGCAGCTCCGCCTCGGCTGACGGGGGCACCAGCGCCTCGGTCGTCAACGGCATCGATCTCTCGAAGCTCCCGTTCACGCCCGACTCGATCAAGCAGGTGGTGCTGTCGTACCAGCCGCAGATCCAGGCCTGCTACGAAGAGACGCTCGCGGGCAAAGACAAGGCGGTCGAGGGCTCGCTCAAGACCTCGTTCTCGATCACCGGCGACGGCATGACGGCGTTCTCGAAGGTCGACAAGAAGGCGAGCAGCCTGAAGGACCCCCGTCTGCACGACTGCGTCATCGCGGTGCTCTCGACGATGCAGTTCCCGGCGCCGCCCGACGGCAAGGCGCACCCGATCGAGTTCCCGTTCAACCTCAAGGCCGTGCACTGAGGCCGTCGTGGACTTCGAACTCTCGGATGACCAGAAGCTGATTCGTGACACCGCCCGCACGTTCGCGAAGAACGTGGTGGCTCCGAAGGCGCGCGACACCGATCGGAACGAGATCTTCCCCGCCGAGACGTACCGGCAGATGGGCGAGCTCGGCCTGCTCGGCGTGAACGTGCCCGCGGAGTACGGCGGGGCTGGCGCAGGCGTCATCAGCTACGCGCTGGCGGTGATGGAGATCTCGCAGGCGTGCTGCTCCACGTCGGTCGGCATGTGCGTCACCAACATGTGCGCCGAGCTGATCACCCAATTCGGCACCGAGGCCCAGAAGACGAAGCACGTGACCAGGCTGGTCAGCGGTGAAGCCATCGCCGGAGCGTTCGCGCTCTCAGAGCCGCACGCAGGCTCCGATCCGGGCGCGGGCTACACGACCGCAGTGAAGAAGGGCGATCGCTGGGTGCTCAACGGCACCAAGCAGTGGATCACCTCGGGCGCGCATGCAGGCGTGATCGTCGTCTGGGCGCGCACGTCGAACGACGGCAACAAGGGCCTGTCGTGTTTCATCGTCGAGAAGGGCACGCCAGGGCTCACCGCGGGCAAACACGAAGAGAAGATGGGCCTGCGCGGCTCCAACACCGTGCCGCTCACCTTCGAGAACTGCGAAGTCCCCGAGGAGAACCTGCTCGGCAAGCTCGGTGAGGGCTTCAAGCTCGCGATGATCGCGCTCGACGGAGGCCGCATCGGCATCGCGGCGCAGGCCGTCGGCACCGCGCGCGCCGCCATCGAGGCGTCGGTGAAGTACGCGAAGGACCGCAAGGCGTTCGGCAGCCCCATCGGCGACTTCCAGGCGATTCGGTGGATGCTGGCCGACCTGCAGACGCAGACGAGCGCTGCAGAGTTGCTGGCGTTGCGCGCGGCGTTCCTCAAGGAATCGAAGGTGCCGTTCACTCGCGAGGCGTCGATGGCCAAGCTGTTCGCGTCGGAGCTCTCGAACCGTGCCGCGGACAGGGCCGTGCAGATTCACGGCGGCTACGGCTACATCGACGAGTTCCCCGTCGAGCGGTACCTGCGCGATGCGCGGGTGCAGACGATCTACGAGGGCACCAGTGAGATTCAGCGCATCGTGATCGCGCGTGAAGTCTTGAAGCAGCTCGCCTGAACCACGGTGCCGCGACGACGCAGCCGGCACCCGCCACGGCCAGCACCGCGCCGAAGAGAACCACTTTGCAGAGACGGCGCCGCGTCTTCAAGCCGCCGACCGCTCAAACGCTCGACGTCGCGCATGGGCTGGTCAGGGGCTTCACGGCCCGCCGTCTTGCGCCGCGCAGAACTGGCAGAGGGCCAGGCCGCCTGAGCCACCACACGTCCATCGGCCCACGCCCCCGTCCATGCACGTGCAGCCCGGGCGGAGTTCGTCCGGTGTGCCCAGCGTGGTGAAGCCCCCATCGGGAATCGAACAGTTGGCGGGCTGCTTGTTGTGCACCAGCACGCCTTCGGCGACGAACGTGTGCCACTCGTGCGCGACGGTGAGATCGAACACGTCGTCGATGCGCGTGAAGGCCTCGAAGTTCTCGACCCGCACCACGGTCGCTCCGGAGTCGGTGATCTCGAACAGGTGAGTCCGGAGGCCGAGCAGCCAGTCGCCGGCCGGGAAGAAGCCGTGCGCCTGCGGATCGTAGAGCGGGTGGTCAGACGTCACCGAGAGGGCTCGGCCTGAGAACCGGAGCGTGCCGCACTCCCGGGTGCTCTTGAGGACGGCCTCGAGTCGCGACACCGCTGTCAGGCCTGTCGCTGGATCAGCCACGACGATCTCGTCACCCACCTCGAGCTCTTCGATGAGTCTGGGGCCGGTCGGGGTCCGCACCCTCGACCCGCGCGCGACGCAGAAGGGAAACGGACCGCATGCTGCGATTGACGACGCCACGCCAAGGCCCATCAGCAGCTTCTTCATGTGAAGGGCCAGTGCGAGCGGTGTGCCACTTGCACCGGGATTCTGTATGACGCCCACCGGACTCGCGCCGGGCGAGCCGTCAGTCTGGGAGCCTCCTTGTGATGCAACGCGCCCTCGTCGTCGTCTCCTTCCTCGTCGTGGGCACGGCCTGCGGCCCTCGTCCCCGGCCGATGGTCCTCGAGGAGGACGCCGGCATCGTGATGGAGATCCCCGACGCGGGCCGGCAGCGCGGCATGGATCCCCCGTCTGGCTTCTCGACCGCGGCAGAGATTCCCCCTGATGGCGGCACCCGGTTTGGCGTGTCGGTCTCGGCGGTCGGCGATCAGTTCAACCAGCCGTTGATCGCCGCCGTGTGGGACGACCCGAACGGTGACGGGAGCCGCGCTGACACGCGCGTGTTCTTCACCCGGTGGAACGGCGAGAAGAAGGAGTACGAGCCGATCAAGACGATCGAGGTCGTCGGAGAGATCGATCTGACGCCGCCGCTCCGGCAGGTGTCGATCGCTCGCGACTCGGTCACGGGGCGTATCGGCATCGCGTACGTGAAGGCGGGCGCGGGCATTCGGTACGCGTACAGCGACGACGAAGGCGCGAACTTCTCGCTCGCGACGGTCGGCATGGATCCCGGCGCTGGTGACTCGACGTTCCCGCAGGTCGCGCTTCGCAACGGCACCGCCCACGTGGCGTACGTCACCTCGACCGAGCAGGTGCTGTACCGCACGCGCGCCGGGACGACCGGCGCCTTCACCGAGACGGCCGCGCCGATCACCGCAGGACAGGCGTCTGCGCTGGGCCCGATCTCCCTCGCGCTCGACGGCGAAGGGAACCCTGGCCTCGCGTACTTCACCAAGGGCGCTTCCCTGCGCGCGACGCTCGCGTTCTGGCGGCCGTCGGGTTCGACGGCGATTGAGATCGCGAACTCCGACATGACCGACGTCTTGATGCCCGTGGAGCGCCGGCCCTCGGTCTCGCTGGTCTTCGTTGGCACCACGCCGCGCGTTGCGGCACATCTGCTCCGCGCCGACCCCGTCCTGATGGGCATGATGACCGACCAGAACGCCGAGCTGTGGACCTCGGTCGCGACCGACGCCTCGGGCTCGACGTGGAGCATGCCGGTGGGCGTGCCTCGCAACGGTGACTTCGTGGCCATGCGCTTCAACACGACCCAGTGGTACCAGGGGCTCGTCGTGCACCCGAACGGCAGCATGACGATCGGCGGCGCCTTCCTGTCCCGCGGAACGGTGAACACGCTCTGCGCCGGCGGGCCGAAGCTCGCGAAGTCGGACAACGGCATGAGCTTCATGACCTGCTCTCCGATGAACACGCCGCTCAACTTCGCCGGTGACTGGCTGTCGATGTGGAGCCACGCGCCGAACAAGGTGACGCTGGCGTTCTTCTACGATCGTCGCGCCACCGATCTCGTCCGTGGCGGCGTGACGATCTACCGCGAGCCCTGAACGCCCGGTTGCTGCGCTACCCACTACCGACCCTCCAGCCAACGTCCGTTCGCGCCGGCCGCATCGGACCCTCGGCGTGTGGGGACGTCGGTGGCGCTATCATCGGAAGGTGCCGCGCGCGATTGACCCACTCCTGCAGGCCGTCTTCGACAACCCCAAAGACGATCACCTGAGAGAGGTCGTCGCCGATGCGTTGATGGAGCAGGGCGACCCGCGAGGAGAGTTCATCTCGCTCCAGTTGGCTGTCGCTCGAGGCACGTTCAAGCACATGGATCGCGCCTCCGCGCTGGAGCGTCGGTTCGGGCGCGACTGGGCAGGCATCTCTCCCATCTCGCGCGTGCGCTTCGGGCGTGGCTTCCCGTGGCTCGTCGAGGCGCCGACCGCCAACGATCAGCCAGAGTGGGCGACGGTGGCCGTCCTGATTCTGCCGACGGGACACACGCTCGCGCCGTTTCTCGGCTCGAGCCGATGGCTCACCTCGCTCGAGCGGCTGATGAACGTCGATACCCAGACGCTGTTGCGCTGCAGCAGCGCGAACCTGCCTTCGTTGCGCGCGGTCCACCTCTCACACGATCTCGACGTCGAAACGCTCGAGCACCTCGCGACGATTCCGAGCGTGACCGAGGTCTCGTGCAGGGCGACGGCCCCGTTCACCACCGCAGCGATATTCCGTTCCGACCTCCTGTCGACCGTGCAGCAGCTCCGGCTCCGTGCGGTCCTCGGAGAAGCACTCGACCTCTCCGCGCTTGCGCACGCCCTCGCGCCCGCCACGCAGCCGCTGGTGAGCATCGAGACGTACCTTGGCGTCACGTTTGAGTTCGGCCGCGAGCGCGTGCTGAAGGTCTCGTTCCTCTCGCAGGAACTCGCCGTCTCGTTGAGCGATCGGGCGCTCGACACCGTTCGGGTGAACGTGCCGTCGACGTTTCGCCAGTTCGAGTTCATCGCCGCGGGAAAGCCCGCGAATGCGCTCGTGCCTGAGTCGTTTCATCGCTGGCTGCGCTGAACGTCAGCGGCGCGGTGGCCCGTTCGGCACTCGGTCGGTGATCGACTTCGTGCGCCGCTGATCGGCCGTGTTCCCGGGGAACTCGACGAACTCGCACATCTCGCACAGCCGGCTGTAGATGCGATCGCCCACGCGGTCGGCGAGGATCTTCGACTCCTTCGCCGCGTCGACCAGCGCGTCGGTGCCGAGGTAGCCACGCTGCGCACGATCTTCAGGTGACTTGAGCGAATAGTTCGTCGCGAACAGCGTGACGCGACCCGAGTTGTAGCGACGGGCGATCAGCTCATCGAGGGTGTCGAGCTCGAAGGCGCTCCCGCGGCCTTTGCCCAGCTCGTCGATGGCCAGCACGTCGACCTGCGAGAGCGGCTGAATGATCTCTCCGCCCGACTTGCCGTCCTGAAAGCCGCGGCGAATCTGGGCGTAGAGCAGGCTGATCTCGACGTACGCCACGCGGGCGCCCAGCTCGAGCGCCAGGTGCTTGAGCGTCGCGCACAGCAGGTGCGTCTTGCCGGTGCCGACGGGCCCGCTCAACACGAAGCCGCGCGTCTGGGGGTACTTGCCGGCGAACTCCCGAGCCAGCTGTACCGCTCGCGCCTGCTCGACGTTCGACGGCCGGAACGTGTCGAAGCTGGCCTGGGCGTGCACCGCCGGCAGGTGGGCCGCCGAGAACGCGCTCGCGCGGGTGATCATTCGCGAGCGAGGGCAGGGCTGCACGACGTCGTAGCTGCGCCCGTTCTCGGTCACCCGATCACGGATGAGGCCCGTGCCCGCGCAGTCAGGGCAGTCCTGGACCTTCTGGGTGACGGTCGCGACGGCGAAGTCCCCACGCCGCTCCACGGAATACCCAGACGTCTCGCAGGCGCGTGGCGAAGTCATGAACCGTTCATTTCCGAGGTGGGCATTTCGCGCAAGGGCTACCAGAACGAAGGCACGTCGAGCCGGTGCCGGAGCAACGCGCCCCGATGAAAGCGCAGCGCTTCCCGGCGGGCCTTGGCGCTCACGTGCATTCCACCACGCAGGCGCCGCGCCTCTTTCAACAGGCCCAACCGCTCGGGAAACGGGAGCGTGCGGACCAGCACGGCCAGCACCAGGTGCTCCTGCCGGTCGGCTTCGGCGAAGTCTCGCGGAACGGGCAGGGTGAGGCGCTCGAGCCCCAGCTTCTTCGCTACCTTCGACAATTTTCTGTGCCGCGCGACGTGGAGGGCCTCTTCGGCGCTCGCCGGCTCGGTCTTTCCGGCCGCCCGCTTCAGGTACTTCGCGAGCTCGGCGTCGACCGTCTTTCGGCAGGCACGAAGGAACCGCAGGTTTCCCTGACCCTCTGGAGCGTCGAACAAGGCCCGCTCAGCGGCCGTGCGAATACCCCTCGCCACCACCTCGAACGGCACCTCGGCGTCGGCCCATTGCTGGACGAGGTCGACGTCGTCGCTGCTCAGCGAGACGCCACGCCCGCGGTAGGCAGTGAACAGATCCTGAACCCGTTCGTGAAACGTGGCGTCGTCAGGGAGGAGACTCATGGGCCGTCGAGCCGGGCGTGTACTGTGTCCTTGACAGTCATGAACAGCGGCCGATACAAGCGCCCGCCGTTGCACAACGGGTCCTTAGCTCAGCGGTAGAGCACTACCTTGACACGGTAGGGGTCAGTGGTTCGAAACCACTAGGACCCACAGGCAGCACGAAGACTTGATGGCCGTCGCGAATGTCCCAGCAGCACCGGGCGCGCGGCGGCCTTCGCTTTTTGGCTCCTGACTTCTCATTTCCCCACTACACACCGCTCGCGCTGCACGCCTCGTGTGCGTGAGCGAACCGGAGAACACCATCATGTCGAACGTCATCGTCACGCTCCCCAACGGAGACAAAAAAGAGACGCCGCAGGGCACGCGCATCGCCGACTTCGTGAAGAACAGCATCGGCGCAGGCCTGGCCAAGGCTGCCGTCTTCGCGAAGCTGAACGGTGCCGAGGTCGATCTGTCGCGCGCCATCGACGCCGACGCGTCGCTGCAGATCTTCACGTCGAAGAACCCCGAGGCGCTCGAGGTCGCTCGTCATGACGCGGCCCACGTCGTCGCCGATGCCGTGCAGCAGCTCTTCCCGGGCACGCAGGTGACGATCGGCCCGACGATCGAAGAGGGTTTTTACTACGACTTCTTCCGCGAGAAGCCGTTCACGCCCGAAGAGCTCGAGCAGATCGAGAAGCGCGCCAACGAGATCGTCCAGAAGGACGTCGCCTTCGTGCGTGAGGAGGTCTCTCCGGAAGCCGCGGTGAAGCTCTTCGAGGGCAAGGGCGAGAAGTTCAAGATCGAGATCATCCACGACATCGTGAACAAGGGCGCGAAGACGCTGACGCTCTACAAACACGGCGACTGGGTCGACTTCTGCCTCGGGCCCCACGGCCCCTCGACGGGGAAGATCGGCGTCATCAAGATCCTCTCGAGCTCGGGCGCGTACTGGCGTGGCGACGCGAAGAACCCGATGTTGCAGCGCATCTACGGCATCGCGTTCTTCGATCAGAAGGCCCTCGATGCGTGGTCGAAGCAGAAGGAAGAGGCCGCCAAACGCGACCACCGCCGACTGGGCAAGGATCTCGATCTCTTCCACTTCCACCCGTTCGCGCCCGGCTCGGCGTTCTGGTCGCCCAAGGGCACGGCGCTCTACACGACGCTGCAGGGCTTCATGCGCAAGCTCGCGCTCGACTCGGGCTACGTCGAGATCAAGACGCCGCTCTTGTTCAACAAGGGCCTCTGGGAGATCAGCGGCCACTGGGACAAGTACCAGGACAACATGTTCCTGGTGAAGGACTCGGAGTCGGGTGAGCTCACCTACGGCCTCAAGCCGATGAACTGCCCGTCGCACTACCTCTACTTCGCGATGAAGAAGCACTCGTACCGCGATCTGCCGATGCGGCTGCACACGCAAGACGTGCTCCACCGCAACGAGGCGCAGGGCGCGCTCTCGGGCCTCACGCGGGTGCGTCAGTTCGCGCAGGACGACGCGCACATCTTCTGCACGGAGGATCAGATCGGCTCGGAGGTCTCACGCTTCGTGAAGCTCCTCGATCAGGTCTACGGCGCGTTCGGGCTGACGTACCAGGCCAAGCTGTCGACGCGGCCCGAGAAGCGGATCGGCTCCGACGAGTTCTGGGACAAGGCCGAGAACGGCCTGAAGGTCGCGCTCGAGTCGATGAAGGTCGAGTACGAGCTCAAGCCGGGCGACGGCGCCTTCTACGGCCCGAAGATCGACTTCGACGTCTCCGACTCCATCGGTCGCAAGTGGCAGCTGGGCACGGTGCAGCTCGACTACAACGCGGCGCAGCGGTTCGAGCTCTCGTACATCGGCGAAGACAACAAGGAGCACCGGCCCGTCGTGCTCCACCGCGCCATCTACGGCTCGTTCGAGCGCTTCATCGCGATCTTGATCGAGCACTTCGCGGGCGCGTTCCCCACGTGGCTCGCGCCGGTGCAGGCGATCATCGTCACGGTGGCCGATCGCCAGCTCGAGTACGCGAACTCGCTCAAGGCGAAGCTCGGGGCCGAGGGCTTCCGCGTCGAGGTCGATGATCGTGGCCTGTCGATGCAGAAGAAGATCGCCGAGGCCCAGGTGCAGAAGATCCCCTTCACGCTGGTGATCGGCGATCGCGAGGTCGAGACGAACGCCGTGGCGCCGCGCCGCTATGGCGGAGCCGATCTCAAGGCGATGCCCTTCGACGAGTTCGCTGCGCTCTTCCGCAAAGAGGCGAACTGGCCCACGGGCGCCGCTCCGAAGCCTGCGTGATTCGGTTTGACCGGCTCGGGGCGGATCGTTACGGTCCGCCCCGATTCGTTGATTCAGCAGTCAACTCTCACCCGCACCAAGGAAACACCGCCATGGCCGTCAAGGACATCCTCGAGACTGAGATCCCCAAGCGTCTGACCGACAAGCCCGAGCTCGCGAAGGACATCAACGCGGTCGTGCACTTCAGCATCAGCGGCGACGGCGGCGGCGACTGGACGCTCGACTGCACCAAGACCGAGGGTTGGGTCACGGCTGGCAAGGTCGGGGAGTCGAAGATGACGATCATGGCGGCCTCGGCCGACTTCGAGAAGATCATCAACAAGCAGATGAACGCGCAGATGGCGGCCATGCAGGGCAAGCTGAAGTTCAAGCCGATGGACATGGCGCTGGCGATGAAGCTCGCCAAGCTGATGGGCTGAGTCTCACCGTCTCTCTTTCTTCTTCGGGGTCCGGTGTCTCCATGACTGGAGCGCGCGGGCCCCGAGTCGTGTCTGGAGGCTCGTCATGGCGTTGCCGCTCGAAGGCCTGAAGGTGCTCGATCTGTCGCGGCTGTTGCCGGGGCCGTACGCGACGCTGGTGCTGGCCGATCTCGGCGCGACCGTCGACAAGCTCGAGGAGCCGCAAGGCGGCGACTACACGCGCCACATGCCGCCGCTGAAGGGCGAGACCTCGGCGCTCTTCCTGGGCCTCAACCGCAACAAGCGCTCGTTCACCCTCGATCTGAAGTCAGTCGAGGGCGTGGCGGCGCTGAAGCGGCTGGTGAAGCACTACGACGTGCTGATCGAGAGCTTTCGCCCAGGCGTGATGGACAAGCTCGGCGTCGGTTGGGACGTGCTCTCGAAGGAGCACCCGGGGCTCATCATGTGCTCGATCTCGGGCTTCGGTGCGACGGGCCCTGACAGGCTCAAGGCCGGGCACGATCTCAACTACATCGCGCGCTCAGGGGTGCTGGCGTACGGCGGCCGACGAGATGGCGCACCTGCGATGCCTGGCGTGCAGATCGCCGACATCGGCGGTGGCAGCCTGTTCGCGCTCGTCGGTGTCCTCGCCGCGCTCCATGAACGACAGCGCACCGGGGTCGGCCGGTACGTCGACATCTCGATGACCGAAGGCTCGCTGGCGTTCCTCCACATGCACCTCGCGTCACGGCTGATGATGGGCGCCGAGAGTGGCCCGCTCCTGCGTGGAGCCGAGGCGCTCAACGGTGGCTACGCCTGTTACGGGCTCTACCGAACGCAGGACGATCGGTGGATGGCCGTCGGCTCGCTGGAGCCCAAGTTCTTCTCGGGCCTCTGCGCGGTGCTGGAGCGGCCCGACCTCATGGCCGGCGGGTACGACACGGCGGAGGAGGGCGCGAAGACCCGGCGCGAGCTCGAGGCGATCTTCGCGTCGAAGCCGCAGGCCCACTGGGTCGCGCTGCTGCGCCAACACGATCTGTGCGTCGAGCCGGTCAACGAAGGCGATGACGTGCTGAGCGATCCCCAGCTGGTCGCGCGCGGCATGTTCGTGAAGGCCGGCGACGTGATGCACGTGAAGACGCCGCTACACTTCGGCGCGATTCCGACGAGGCCTCCACCAGCGCTCGGCGCTGACTCCGCCGACGTGCTCCGCGAGGCGGGCTTCACGAATGACGAGATCGGGCGGCTGACGAAGACCGCGTGATCCATCCGAGGCGGGTGCTACATCAGCGCCCTATGTCTTCTGCCGTGACGAAGCAGCTCGCAGCGACACTCGAGCTCGCGACCATCTTCGCTGGAGCCAAAGGCAAGAAGCTCGCGCCCGAGCTGACGCAGGCCTTCGAGAAGCCCGCCCAGTACCTGAAGCAGCACGCGGCGGCGTTGAAGGTACGGAACGTCACGGGCCCAATCCCGTTGTTGCCCTGGCTCGCGCTGATCGACGCCCTCGCGGGTGCGAAGTGCTGCGCCGGCATCGACTGGAAATCGCCTGCAGAAGACGTCGTCTACGCGGTGCACAAGCTTGGCGGCCCGAAGAAGCCGAAGTGGCTGAAGGATGGCGCGCTCGAGGATCGCTCGACGGCAGAGCTCCTCGAGCTGGCGGGGAAGGAGCTCAAGGCCAGCGGCAAACAGCTGGCGTCGCTCGACACCGCGTCTGACGAATACAACCTCGTGCTGTTCGGCCGGAAGAAGCTCGCCCAGGTGAAGAAGCTGGTGAAGGCGGCTGGCCAACAGCTCGAGCTCTTCGACGGCTCGAGGCTGAAGGCGGCGACGGCGCAGCGCAAGGAGCGCGACGCGGCCCGGCCGACCCCTCCGCCTCCGCCTGAACACGAGTGGGAGGTCTTCGGACGCAATGGCGAGGCGCGCGCCATCAAGGTGGCCGAGACGGGCCTGAGCATCGATCGCGAGTCGAAGACGGTGAAGGAGTTCACCCTGCACGCGTTCCCCGACGCGGCGCGCACGGCGGCCTTCGCGAAGGCGCTCGTCGCGGGCTGGCTCGCCGAGGGCTTCAAGCCGATCTCGAGCGACGAGGCCAAAGCGCTGGCGAGCTACTCGGGAGACTTCGTCGGCCCGCTGCCTGCCGACGCGAAGTACTTCGTCGAGAAGCGCGGCAAGCTGAAGATCGTGCGCGGCTTTGCGCTGCGCGGAGACACCGTCTGGTCCGCGATGGGCACCGCTGGCACCTCGTTCGGCGAGCTGGTGAACGTGGTGACGCTGGCGTCGGATGAAGCCGCGAAGGTGCGCTTCTCGAACGCCCTCGAGACGGCGGCGGAGTTCGAGTGGGAAGCGATCACGCCGGCGCAGGTGAAGAAGCTCTTCCGGTAGTCGTTCAACGCGCGTCGCAGGGCTTCGTGATCCTGATGGTCTCGAGGCCTGACGGGTCGCTCGTGCGTTCACCACATTCGGCGAGGCGGGTGACGAACGTCGCAGGCGCGTCGAACTCGAACGGCCAGCTGTCGAGCGCCGGCGCGAGGAAAAAGACGTCGCCTTCCGAGGCACGCAGATCGTCGTGTTTCAGGAACGGGCGCAGGTTCTTTCCGTAGCCGACGTGGGGGAAGAGAATCGTCTGCACGACGATGCGCGGGGCGGCGTTCGACTGCTCGAGCTGCGACTGCACCGCGCGCTCGAGGTCGAGCTTCGGCGCGATCGATCGCGCATACCCGTACCAGAACAGCGGCATGATGCCGGCGGCGACGAGGGCCGCGTTCGCCCACCGGCCGCCCTTCGCGCGCGCCTCGATGATGCCGAGGAGGACGAAGGGCACCATCGCGACGGGGTAGTACGTCCAGTACTCGTGCATCGACGGGTTCGACGACGCGCCGAGCATGACGATCGTCGGCAGCATCCCGGCGAGCGCGCGGAACGAGAGGAAGGGCAGGAAGAGCGAGGGCAGCGCGATCGTCCACCAGCCCGACGTGATCATGAGCTGGGCGAAGCGGAGCGGGTGCATCACCACGCCGAGCACGATGGTCTTCGGCGTGCTCCCGAAGTCGGCCCAGAACGACAGGTACGTCGGCCCTGCGCTGGCGAGCGCCGGCTGAAGCTTCGCGACGTACAGCCACAGCCAGACCACCGAGCAGGCCGTCACGGTGGCCGCGAGCGCGCGCATCGGCCGATCACGAAGCGACGCCGCGATGGCGAACGCCGGCAGGATCAACGCGAGGTCTTCCTTCACCAGCAGCAACGCGACGGTCGCGCCCACGACGAGCCAGCGCTTCTTCTCGAGCCACCCCGCCACGAACCACAGCAGCAGGAACGGGGTCAGCGACTCGATGCGGAAGCCCGCGTTGAGCAATCGGCCGGTCCACGCGTTGTCGAGCCACGCGAGGATGATCAGCAGCTCGAACAGGCCGTCGGTGTCAGGGCCCATCAGGACCCGGAGGATGCGACGGAGCGGGAAGATGCCGGCCCAGACTGACAACGCTCCGAGCAGCAGCAGCCAGTACGGCGACGGCGCGAGGGCGTGGAAGGGGACGAGCGCCAGCAACAGGAAGGTCGGGTGAACGGCGAAGTGGTTGACCTCGTAGATCGGCGAATACCCGAAGTTGCCGGTCGCGGTGCTGGCGACCTGCCAATCGAAGATCGAGAAGTCGACGCCGTTGATGCCGAAGCCGAGGTGGCGCGAGAACGACGTCCACACGCACCAGAGCAGGCTCGCCGCGGTGACGAGGTGCGCCGGGCCCAGCGGGTGCCGCTCCTGGCACGTGAGCCCGGCCCAGAGCGCGAAGCCGGTGATGATGAAGTGGGGGTAGCGGAAGGCGCCGAGATCGCCGACCGCCGAGCCGAGGACGGTCGACAGCACCAGGGCCAACGCGGTGAACACCACCAGCGTGCGCGGAAGCCCCAACGTCAGTCGTGGCCCTTCAGCCCGTACTTCGCCACCAACCGATGCACGTAGTTGCGCGCGATGCCTGCCTCACGCGCCGCCTGGCTGATGTTGCCCTCGCACTTCTCGAGCAGCGCCACGAGGTACTCCTTCGTGAACGACTCGACGAGGCGCTCCTTGGCCTCCTTGAAGGGCAGGTCGGTGATGTTCTCGGTCGAGCTCAGCGTGCGGGCCGCGACGTTCGTCTCCTGCGGCATCGTCTCGAGATCGGCGCCTGCGAGCGAGCGCTCCACCAGGTTGCGCAGCTCACGAACGTTGCCCGGCCAGTGGTAGGCCGAGAAGCGCGCCAGCAGGCCGCGGGGCAGCTCGAAGTCGCCGCGCCCCATGCCCTGCACGAAGTGGTGCGTGAGCATCGGAATGTCGTCGAGGCGATCGCGCAGCGGCGGCACGGTCACGAGGACGACGGCCAGGCGGTAGTAGAGGTCGCGGCGGAAACGGCCGGCTTCGACCTCCTTCTCGAGATCGCGGTGCGTAGCGCCGACGACGCGAACGTCGACCCGGCGGTACTTGTCTTCGCCCACGCGCCGAACGGTGCCGGCCTCGAGCACGCGAAGGAGCTTGGGCTGGAGCTCGAGCGGGAGCTCTCCGATCTCGTCGAGGAAGATCGTGCCGCCGTCAGCCTCGATGAACGCCCCGTTGCGGTCGCCGATCGCGCCCGTGAATGAGCCGCGCACGTGACCGAACAGCTCGCTCTCGATGAGCGTCGGCGCCACCGCTCCGCAGTCGACCACCACGAAGGGCCGCGTGCCGCGCTTCGACTTGGTGTGGATCGCGCGGGCCAGCACCTCTTTGCCGGTGCCCGTCTCGCCCAGCAGCAGCACCGTCGACTCGGTCGGAGACACCTTCTCGAGAATGCCGAACAGCTGCTTCATCGACTGCGCCGCGCCGATGGCCGGGCCGAACGACGCTTGCGCGAGCGGGAGCCCGAGATCAGCCTCGACCATGCCGATGCGCAAGGTCGTCTTGCCGATCGTCACCGTCGCCTGGTCCTCGACGATCATCTCGGTGATGCGGTTGCCAGACAGGTACGTGCCGTTCGTCGATTCCAGGTCGCGCACGAGCACGCCGTCAGGCCGCGCGTCGAGCTCGACGTGGTAGCGCGAGACCGTCGTGTCGGTGAGCGGCAGCCCGGAGTCTTCGTGCGAGCCGACCACCACGCGGCCATCGATGGCGCGCGTCTTGCCCGCGTCGGGCCCCGCGGTGACCGTGACCTGGTACTTGCGCTCTTTGAGGGTGTTCGACGATCGATCCAGGCGCAGCAGCGCGCCGGGGGTCTGCAGACGTTCGGTGGCCTGGGGCATCGACCGAGTGCCTACAACGCATCACGCCACCGGTACAACGCGACGTTGGGGGGTGGTCCCGCCGCGTCGGAGCGCTGCCCATCAGCGCAGGTGACCGGAGCGACGGTTCCTTCGCAGCGGCCTGCCCGCCGGCGCGCCGGTTCTCGTTGAAAACTCCTGCGCCGCTGACATGGTGCGCCAACCTTTTTCCCCAAGGAACACACGCATGGCCACCGGCGAAAAAATCACGATCTCGAACGGCAAGCTCAACGTCCCCAGGAACCCGATCCTCCCGTTCATCGAAGGCGACGGCACGGGCCCCGACATCTGGCGCGCCTCGCAGATGGTCGTCGATGCCGCGGTCGAGAAGGCCTACAAGGGCGAGCGCAAGATCGAGTGGAAAGAAGTGCTCGCCGGCGAGAAGGCGTTCAAGCAGACGAACAACTGGCTGCCTGACGAGACGATCACCGCGTTCCGCGAGTACCTCATCGGCATCAAGGGCCCGCTCACCACGCCCGTCGGAGGCGGCATTCGTTCGCTGAACGTCGCGCTGCGCCAGATGCTCGACCTGTACGTCTGCCTGCGCCCGGTTCGCTACTTCAAGGGCGTGCCGTCGCCGGTGAAGGCCCCCGAGAAGGTCGACATGGTGATCTTCCGCGAGAACACCGAGGACATCTACGCAGGCATCGACTACCCGGCCGGCTCGCCCGAGGCGCAGAAAGTGCTCGAGTTCTGGGCGAAGGAGTTCCCGAAGGACTTCGCGAAGATCCGCTTCGGCACCCAGAAGGCGTCGACCGAGTGGCAGGGCGCGCTCGAGGGCATCGGCATGGGCAAGCGCGAGGTCGGCATCAACGTCGGCGTCGGCCTCAAGGCCGTCAGCCAGCTCGGCACCGAGCGCCTGATGCACAGCGCGATGAGCTACGCGATCGCCAACAAGCGCAAGAGCGTCACCATCGTCCACAAGGGCAACATCATGAAGTACACCGAAGGCGCGTTCTGCGACTGGAGCTACAAGGTCGCGCGCGAGATGTTCGGCGCCGAGCTGCTCGACGGCGGCCCGTGGTGCAAGATCCCCGAGGGCAAGCCGGGCGCCGGCCTCGTCATCAAGGACTCGATCGCCGACATCACGCTGCAGCAGGTGCTGACGCGCCCCGACGAGTTCGACGTGATCGCCACCCTCAACCTCAACGGCGACTACCTCTCTGACGCCCTGGCGGCTCAGGTCGGCGGCATCGGCATCGCGCCCGGCGGCAACATCAACTACGTGACCGGCCACGCCGTCTTCGAGGCGACCCACGGCACCGCGCCCAAGTACGCCAACCAGGACAAGGTGAACCCGGGCTCCGTGATCCTCTCGGCCGAGATGATGCTTCGTCACATGACGTGGAACGAGGCGGCCGACCTGATCATCAAGGGCATGGACGGCGCGATCAGCAAGCGCACGGTGACCTACGACTTCGCGCGTCTGATGAAGCAGGAAGGCCAGAGCCCGACCGAGGTGAAGTGCAGCGAGTTCGGCAAGGCGATCATCGCCAACATGTGAGCGGCTCTTCGCTCATCGAAAACCCAAAGGAGACAACACCATGATCAAGCGTCCCAAGATTGCGATTGTCGGAGCAGGTGGAAACGTCGGCGCGGCGGTCGCGCAGTGGGCAGTGCTGAAGGAGCTGGGCGATCTCGTCCTCATCGATCTGAAGGCGCCGGCCGCCGAAGGCCGTGCGCTCGACCTCACCCAGTGCGGCGCATGGGAAGGCTTCAACAACACCAACTTCGTCGCGACCGACAAGGTCGAGGCGATGGCTGGCGCCGACGTCGTCGTGATGACGGCCGGCGTGCCCCGCAAGCCGGGCCAGTCGCGTGAAGAGCTCATCAACATCAACGCCGGCATCGTTCGCGACATCTGCAAGAACGTGAAGACGCACGCGCCTGACTCGGTGCTGATCGTCGTCTCGAACCCGCTCGACGCGATGGTCTTCGTGGCGAAGCAGATGACGGGCTTCCCCCGCGAGCGCGTGATCGGCTCGGCCGGCGTGCTCGACTCGGCCCGTTTCCGCACGTACCTGGCGATGGCTGCCGGCGTCAGCGTGGAAGACGTGCACGCGATCGTCCTCGGCGCGCACACCGACAAGGACATGGTGCCGGTGCTGTCGACGGCCACCATCGGCAACGTGCCGGTCTCGAAGTTCCTCACGCCGGAGCAGCTCACGAAGGTCGTCGACGACACCAAGAAGGGCGGCGCCACGCTGACCGCGCTCATGGGGACGTCGGCCTGGCTGGCGCCTGGCGCTGGCACGTGCCTGATGGTCGAGGCGATCGTGCGCAACCAGAAGCGCGTGCTGCCGTGCTCGGTCGAGCTCCAGGGTGAGTTCGGCGTGAAGGACGCGTTCGTCGGCGTGCCCGTGGTGCTGTCGGCGAAGGGCGCCGAGAAGGTGTTCGAGTTCGAGCTGTCGGCGAGCGAGAAGGAAGCGTTCGGCAAGTCGGTCGCTGCGAACGTCGAGCTGATGACGATCGCCCGCGGCTTCCTCGGCTGAAACTGAAACCCGGTTGAACACATGTGCGAGGCGGAGCGCTCCAGAGTCCGGGTCGCTCCGCTTCGTCATTTTCGGGGGCCGCTCATGCGCTTCGTGCTCGTCGTCCTGCTGACGCTGTGCGGCTGTCGCTGCAAGGAGAAGGCGCTCGACGTGCCCGCCGCGCCGAAGGTGCCTCGCGTGACGACGACGTGGGCGCCGCACGAGGTCGCGGCCGTTCCCGACGACGTCTACGGCGTGCCAGCGTGGTCGAAGGTGTTCGCGCTGGCGTTCGAGCGGAAGATCTCGATCGGCGTGCCGTCGTGTCACGTCGAAGGGGGCTGTCTCGGCATCGACCCGCTGCAGCTGCGCGGAGCGCCGATGGTGTCGCAGGAGATGATCCTCGGGCGAGACGAGCCCCTCGCCTTCATCGGAGAGCAGGTGAGTTTCCTCGAGGCGCCCGACCGCCGCGCCCGGCTGGAGCAGGCCATCACGGACGCGATGACGATCGATCCGGCGACTGCGCCGCTCGCGGCGGTGCTCTTTCAGAACGATCTCTGGGAGCGCGTCGACGCGATCACCGCCGCCATTCGCAACGAGCCCGGGGCCGACTGGGCGGTGCTCGAAGGCCTCAAGAAGAAGCTCGTCGCGCTGATGCGGCGGGTCGCGCTCACCAGGGCGCAGCTGGCGACGATCGCCTCGAACGAGGGCGCCGTCACGCGTCGATACCCTGAGCTGCTCGCGGGCTTTGGCGAACGCGACGGCTGGGCCGAGCTGGTGTCTCAGTCGACCGAGCACCGCGGGTCCACCGTCTGGCAACGCACCACGAGGCACGCCGAGCGCCATGGCCACCGAATGGTCTTCCGCGTCTTCATTCACCACGCGCAGGGCAGGGCGGCGCTCTCGCAGGCGCTGACCCGCTGGCCCGAGCCGCTGCCTGTAGGCACCCGGTTCGTGATCACCGGCGCCCCGATGGCGCTGCTCACCGATGGCTCGATCGAGCCTGCGCCCTTCATCACGCTCCTCGAGACGCGCCAGGCCCGCGCCGAGGGCTTCATGCCCTCGCAGCTCGGCACGCTGGAGCACGACGTGCTCGAGGGCTCGCGTGCCGCGTTGACGCGGATGAGTTCGGACTCGGGTGGCCTGGAGCGCCTCGACCGTGCCGCCCTCCTTCCAGTCGGAGCGACCTGCATGCCGGACTTCACCAGCAGGCTGCCGTCAGCCTCCACGTGCCTGGCGTGCCATGGGCCCACGGGCGCTCGCATCACCGGGCCGATGGCGCATGGAGAGACTCGCTTCGAGTTGACCGATGACGGAGCCCTCGCGGGCCGCGCCGTCGCCGAGGCGAAACGTGCGTCGGAGTCGTTTCAGACGCTCGGCTGGTGACAGGTGCCCGTGAAACGAACTTCCTGAATCGACGCAGAGTCGAGGGCGCTCGCGTCATTCGAGCGCGATCGCCCAGGACAGGAACGTACGTCGCCGGGGCGCGCTGATAAGGGGCGCTCATGAGACCTCTCCTGACGCTGGTGACGATGCTCCTCGTGGTGGGATGCAGCGGTTACAAGAACGACGTCGAGCTGGTCTGCAACGCTCGCACGCGCGCGCAGATCCCGCCGGGGACGAAGGTCGACGACGAGGCCGAGCTGATCAAGGCGCACCTCTTCGTGAACATTCACTCACCGAAGGGCAAGAAGGTCTTCCTGTCACTCGGCTCGATGCGAAACGCAGAGAAGCTCGAGCTGCTGCGGAAAGAGGCCGCGGCCGAGGGCATCAGCCCGTGCCCCCTCGCCGACGAGGCCGAGGCCGCGCTCAAGAAGGCCGCTGAGGCCGCCGCTGCTGCGCCACCGGAGGCGGCTCCTACTCCGGCTCCCGCTCCGGCCCCTGAAGTCGCGGCGCCGGCACCGGCCGCTGCACCAGCGCCTTGACGTGAGCTGACTGCGGTAACCTCTTCGCGGTGACGGAAGAGGAGCTCCTCCGACAGATTGCGGTCAGGCCGTTCGAGCTCGAGCCTCGCCTCGTCTACGCCGACTTCCTGGCGGAGCAGGGTGACCCCCGCGCCGAGGTGATCTCGCTCGGCGCCCGTGGCGACCTGACGCTGGCAGAGCGCCGCCGCGTGAAGGGCGTCATCAAGGATCACGGCCGGCGCTGGCTGGGGCCACTGGAGTCGATCGCGGACCCGAGGGATTCGACGTTCGCGTGGGGCTTTCTCGATTCGCTCAAGCTGGCGTTCAATGCGCGCTCGGCCGATCTGCTGTCGATGTGCGACGAGCCACGGCTGGCGACCGTTCGCTCGCTCGACGCCTCGGCGCTGCGCTCGCCACAGCCGCTGGGGCAGTTCATCAGGCAGCCGGCGTTCCTGTCGCTCACGCGGCTCGTGATTCACCCGAAGGCGGCAGAGGCGTTGCGCGGCGCGAGCGTTCCCTTCGTGCTCGAGGCGCTGGGCGTCTGTGACACCGGCACGCTCGAAGGGGCCTTCGAGGCGTTCGACGCACTGCCGTTGGCCACGGCGACGCCACGCTGGGAGCTCATGTCGCAGCTGCTCTTCGCGTCGGTTCACGCCCAGGCGACCTTCCTGTCGCTGCGCGATCAGCTCACCATCTGCCAGGCCGTGCCCGAGCTGCGGCTCGTCGCGCCGTACGGCGTCTTCGAGGGCGTCGGCACGTGGTTGACCCTGCCTGCCGAGCACCATGATCTCTTCAAGCGTCGCTGGCCGGGCGGCGTGCGTTTCAGCATCGACGCTCCCGGGCTGCGGCTCACGTTGAAGCGAGGGCGAGACGGCGGCTGGCCCGAACTCGACGTGACGGTGGGCGGCGAAGGCATGCGCGACGTCGACGACTATGTCTCCCGCCTGGCCTCGGTGCTGGTGCTGCTGGGCCCTGCCGAGCTCGAGACGGTGACGATCGAGATCCCGAAGCACCTGACGCCCACCCGTGCGCACCGCTACGCGATCAAGTCAGCCGCGCGTCGCCTGCGTGGCGCGACCGTCACGATGGGAGGAGAGGCGTTGGTGCCTTGACGAGCGATCGAGCGCGCCCTACGACTGACCGCCGTCGAGCTGAATTCCCCCTACGTTGGAGTGTGAATGACGCCGCAGGACCAGCAGCAACAGCAGGCTCCGATTCAATCCGTGCCGACGCGCGAGACGGTGAAGGAAGAGAACAAGATTCATCTTTTCCTTGCCTACCTCGGCAACGTCTTCGGCATCCCCCTCGCGCTCATCCCGCTCCTCACGGTGAAGGATGACGACTTCATCAAGTGGCACGCCAAGCAGGCGCTGGTGATCTTCGGCGCGACGCTCGTGCTGTTCATGATCTCGTTCGTACTCTCGTTCGTCGTCATCGGCTTCTGCCTGATGCCGATCGTCGGCATCGGCGGGCTCGTCGCCAGCATCATGGGGCTCGTGAAGAGCCTCAACGGCGAGCGTTGGCGCGTGCCGGTGATCGCCGACCTCGCCGACAAGTTCTGAAGTCGCAGCGTCTTTGCTGAGACAAGAAAGCCCGGCGTCCCTCGGAGGGGGGCCGGGCTTTCGTGCGTTTGAAGACTCTCGACGCCTCAGCAGCGCGACGACTCAGGCGTCTTCTTCGACATCTTCCTCGTCATCGTCGTCGTCATCATCATCGTCGTCGTCATCATCATCGTCGTCATCGTCATCATCGTCGTCATCATCTTCATCGTCGTCCTCTTCCTCCTCTTCGAGGTTGGCCGACGCGAGCTCCTCGGTATCGAGCTCCACGGTGAGGGTGAACTTCTTCGCGAGCGCGGTGATCTGCGCCTGCAGCTCGACGAGGGCCGCGATGAGGTCTTCTCCCATCGCCTTCGTCGCCTTGTTGCTGCAGTGGGGGCATTCCAGCGGTTCGCTGCCGTCGATCAACGCCTGCATGTCGATCTCGAACGTCCCCTCGCACTTCTGACACGTGAACTCGATGGTCATGACGGGACCGGAAGTAATTTCGGGAGCGTTGACGTGTCAACGACCATCCACGAAGGTCGACATATGCGTTCCGTGCCCAGGACGATGGTTCACCAGCTTCAGACCCAGGCAGAACGGCTGAAAGACAGGCCGGCCCTGTGGACACGGCGGGCAGGAACGTGGGTGCCGACCTCGTGGCGCGACTACGCCAGCAGGGTGCGGCACCTGGCGCTCTCGTTCATCGAGCTCGGCCTCGAGCGCACCCAGGCGGTCGGCATCATCGGCTTCAACCGCGAGGAGTGGGTGGTCAGCGCGCTCGCGGCGACGGCAGCAGGAGGCGTGCCCGTCGGAGTGTACACGACGTCCTCGCCCGATCAGGTGGCGTACGTGCTCGGGCACTGCGCGGCGTCGATCGTGGTGGTCGAGAACGCCGGGTTCCTGGCCACCATCGAGGCGATTCGCCCGAGGCTGCCGGCGCTGAAGCACGTCGTGGTGATGGACCCCGTGCCTGCGCTCCCGGTTGGCGCGCTGCGCTACGAAGACCTGCTGGCCGGCGGCGCCAGGCTGCCCGACGCGCCGTACTACCAACGGCTCGACACAGCCCGGCCCGACGATCTCGCGACGCTCATCTACACCTCGGGCACCACCGGTCAGCCCAAGGGCGTGATGCTGACGCACCGCAACGTCACCTGGACGGCGGCGCGGCTCGCCGATGCGCTCGAGGTCGGCGACGACGAACGGCTCCTCTCGTACCTGCCGCTCTCGCACATCGCGGAGCAGACGGCGTCGATCTCAGGCCCGCTGCTCTGCGGGATGCAGGTGTCGTTCGCCGAGTCGTTCGAGAAGCTCGGGGACGATCTGCGCGACGTGCGCCCGACGGTCTTCTTCGGCGTGCCGCGGGTGTGGGAGAAGTTCAAGGCGAAGGCCGAGGCGTCGATGGCGCAGCTGCCACAGGCCCGCCAGCGCGTGCTGCGATGGGCGCGGGGTGTCGCGTTGCGCTTTCACACCACCACCATGGAGCACCGCCAGCCGACGCTTCGGCTCGCCGCCCAGTACGCCCTCGCGCAGCGGCTCGTCTTCGAGCCACTCAAGCGCCGCATCGGGCTCGATCGCTGCCACGTGCACGTCACCAGCGCCGCGCCCATCGCCCGAGACGTGCTCGACTTCTTCGCGTCGATCGACGTCGTCTTGCGCGAGCTCTACGGGCAGTCAGAGGTGACCGGGCCGACGTCGACGAACACCGCCGAGCACACGCGCCTGGGCTCGCTCGGGCGGCCGCTGCAGGGCGTGGCGGTGCGCATCGCAGCCGACGGCGAGATTCTGGTGAAGGGCGAGAACGTCTGCGCCGGGTACTTCAAGGAGCCGGCGGCGACGTCCGAGCTGATCGCCGACGGGTGGCTGCACTCGGGCGACGTGGGCGAGCTCGACGCCGAGGGCTACCTGCGCATCACCGGGCGCAAGAAGGAGATCATCGTCACCTCGGGCGGCAAGAAGACGCCGCCAGCGACGCTAGAGGGCCTGCTCAAGGGCATCGCGCCGCTGGGTCAGGCCGTCGTCATCGGCGACAACCGCGCGTACCTGGTGGCCCTGGTGACGCTCGACGCCGAGAAGCTCGCGGGGTTCTCGAGCGCGCACGGCTTCTCTGCCGACGCAGCACTCCTCGCCGCCGACCCGCGCTTCCATGAGTGGCTCGAGGGCCGCATCGAGACCGAAGTGAACTCGAAGGTCGCCCGCTTCGAGACGATCAAGCGCTTCACCGTGCTGGAGAAGGACTTCTCGATCGAGACTGGCGAGCTGACGCCGACGCTGAAGGTGCGCCGGAAGGTGTGCGAGCAGAAGTACGCCGCGCAGATCGAGGCGATGTACTCGGTGGCGGGCCCCGCAGCTGGGAGCCACGCCGCCTGACGTCCGTGTCGATTACCGATTCTCGACGGCCACGTAGTCGCGCTTCTTCGGGCCGGTGAAGATCTGCCGGGGGCGAGCGATCTTCTGCTCGTTGTCGGTGATCATCTCTTCGAACTGGGTGACCCAACCCACCGCGCGCGGAATCGCGAACAAGCAGGTGAAGAACTCCATCGGGAAGCCCATCGCTTCGTAGATGAGGCCCGAGTAGAAATCGACGTTCGGGTAGAGCTTGCGCGAGACGAAGTACTCGTCCTGCAGGGCGATGCGCTCGAGCTCGACGGCGATGTCGAGCAGCGGGTTCTTGCCCGTCACTTCGAACACCTCGTCGCACGCCTTCTTGATGACCTTCGCGCGCGGATCGTAGTTCTTGTAGACGCGGTGGCCGAAGCCCATCAGCTTCTTGTCGCCGTCCTTCTCCTTCACCTTGCTGATGAAGGCGGGGACGTTCTTCTTGTCGCCGATCTCGCGCAGCATGCGGAGCACCGCTTCGTTGGCGCCACCGTGCAGCGGGCCGTAGAGCGCGGTGATGCCCGCGGCGCAGGCGGAGTAGGGGTCGACCTCGGACGAGCCGACGACGCGCACGGCCGTCGTCGAACAGTTCTGCTCGTGATCGGCGTGCAGAATGAAGAGCACGTCGAGCGCGCGAACCAGCGCCGGGTGCGGCCGCCAGTTCGGCTTGCCGATGCTCTTCACCATCGTGAGGAAGTTCTCGGTGTAGGAGAGATCGTTGTTTGGGTAGATGTACGGCAGGCCCTGGCTGTGGCGATACGAGAAGGCCGCGAGCGTGGGCATCTTCGCGATGAGCCGAATCATCTGGTTTCGGCGCACCTCTTTGCTCTTCACCTGCTTGGCCTCTGGGTAGAAGCTCGAGAGCCCCGCGACCGTCGACGCGAGCATCGACATGGGGTGTGCGTCGTACCGGAACCCGTCCATGAACGCCTTGATGTTCTCGTGGACGTAGGTGTGAATCGTGATGCGGCTGACGAACTCGTCGAGCTGGGACTTGCTCGGCAGCTCACCGTTCATCAGCAGGTATGCCGTCTCGAGGTGCGTCGACTTCGCGGCCAGCTGATCGATCGGGTACCCGCGGTATTCGAGAATGCCCTTGTCGCCATCGATGAAGGTGATCGCGCTCTTGCAGTTCGCCGTGTTCAGAAAGGCGGGGTCGTACGCCATCAGGCCGAAGTCTTCGGCGTCGACCTTCATTTGGCGAAGGTCCATCGCGCGAATGCAGCCGTTCTCGATCTTCAGCTCGAACTTCTTGCCGGTCCGGTTATCGGTCACTGAGAGCGTGTCGTTTTCCATGCCTTTGAGTCGCACCAGCCCCCAGCTATTTCAACGAAAAAGAGTACAAGCCCGAGCGGTGAACCGACGTTTCGTCCCCGTGGTTGTTCTGCTCGCGCTGCTCGGGCTCGCCCTCGCGGGCCGCGCGTTCCTGGGCGCATCGTTCGAACCGAAGGTCCTCATCGAGACCTTGAAGCGTCTGGGGGGCCAGGGCGGCGCGCTTCCGGCGTTCGCGGCCCTGTATGTGCTCTCGACGTCAGCGTTTCTTCCGTCCGCTGTGCTCAACGTCGTGTCAGGCGCCATGTGGGGGTTCTGGGGCGGGCTGTGGCCGAACCTGATTCTCTCGAATGTCGTCGGGCATCTGCACTTCGGGCTCGGGCGGTGGTTGGGCCGGGAGCGAATGCGTCAGCTCTTGATCCGCCGCAAGTGGACGGCTGCGATTGCAGAGCTCGAACACTCTGGCGTGGTGACGGTGCTGGTGCTGCGTCAGACGCCGATACCCTTCATGGCGACCAACCTCGTCTGCGGGGCCTCGCCGATCACCTGGAGACAGTTCCTCATCGGCCACTTCATCGGCCTGCTGCCGGGCGTGGTGGTGTCGACGTGGTTCTCGGCGGCGGTGGCGGAGGGTGTCGAAGGCGCGAAGGAAGCGGCCTTCGTGCGAGCCGCGATGGCGGGAGGCTCGCTCGTGCTGGTCGCCGTCGGCACCCGTCTGGTGCTGGGCCTCCTTCGGAAGCGACGCGCGGTTCAGCCGACGACGCCGACGTAGACGTACGCGAGGCCGGCCATGAGCGGGTGCGAGGTGGCCTCGGCGAAGCGGCCGGTCTCGCGCATCAGGCTCACGAACCGCGCTCCGGCTGGGAAGGCGGCGGCGGTGCGCGGCAGGTACTCGTACGCGGCGCGGTTTCCCGTCAGGGCCTGGCCGATGAGCGGCATCACGAAGCGGGAGTAGAGCGAGAAGAAGGCACCGAAGACGCCGGTGGGCTGGCCGAACTCGAGCACCACCACGCGGCCCCCGGGCTTCACGACGCGAGAGAGCTCCATCAGGCACTGCTTTGGATCGTCGACGTTGCGAATGCCGAAGGCGATCGACGCGACGTCGAAGCGGGCAGCGGAGTAGGGGAGCTTCGTCGCGTCAGCCACCTCGAAGGCGATCTCGAAGCCGTTCGCCTTCGCTTTCGCTGGTGCCGTCGAGAGCATCGCCGCGTTGAAGTCGGTGCCGAGCACCGAGCCCGTCGCGCCGACCACCCGCTTGAAGTCGATTGCGAGATCGCCCGTGCCCGTCGCACAGTCGAGCACCGCGTCGCCGGCCTTCGCGCGTGAGAGCTTCACCGCCGTCTTCCGCCACAAGCGGTGCGTGCCCATCGAGAGGATGTCGTTGGCGACGTCGTACCGCGGCGCGATCTGCGTGAACATCTGGTGGACCTGCTCGCTCATCGCACGCCTCCCACCGCGGCGAGCGGCTTGACGTCGGCGAAGCGTCGACCGGTCGCGGCCAGCACGGCGCCGACACCCTTCATCATCGCGTCGAAGGCCTGCGGCGTGAGCGCCTGGGGCCCATCACACAGCGCCGTCTCGGGCGTCGGGTGCACCTCGACGAGCAGGCCGTCTGCACCGGCAGCCGCAGCCGCGAGCGCCATCGGCGTCACCAGCCACGACATGCCGGTGGAGTGGGACGGATCGACCAGGATCGGTAGCTTCACCTTCTGCTTCACGTACGCCATGCCTGCGAGATCGAGCGTGTTGCGCAGGGTGTTGTCGAAGCTGCGAATGCCGCGCTCGCACAGCACGACCTGATCGTTGCCGCCGTCGAGCAGGTACTCGGCCGCGAGAATCCACTCGTCGATGGTCGCGCCGAAGCCACGCTTGAGGAGCACGGGCCGATCGATCTTCGAGAGCGCACGCAGGAGCGAGAAGTTCTGCATGTTGCGCGCGCCGACCTGCAGCACGTCGACGTACTCGACGATGGTGGGCAGCTGCGCCGCGTCCATGATCTCCGAGACGACTGGCATGCGCAGGCGCCGGCCGGCTTCGGTGAGCAGCTTGAGGCCAGGCTCGCCCATGCCCTGAAACGTGTACGGGCTCGTGCGGGGCTTGAAGGCGCCGCCGCGCAGCGCGTGGCCACCGCCCGCCTTCACTGCGTTGGCGGCCTGGTCGACCTGCTCCTGGTTCTCGAGCGCGCAGGGGCCGGCGATGACGACGAAGTCACCACCCACCTCGACGTTGCCAAACCGCACGCGGCGCGTGGCCTCACCCGGCTCTCGCAGCACCTGTTTCGGCCCCGTCGCACCCATCCGTCCCTCACAGTTCATTGAGTTCAAGCTGTTTTGAACTCTGTGGTGCATCTATAGCGAGAATGCCTTAGAAGACAACACGACCGTGCTCCAGACCCGCAACACCCAGCGGTTTGTCGCAGTCTCGCGGGTTTCCGACGAGGGGGCCCTGCTCCGCTTCGGCGCCGAGCTCTCCGTGGTCTGGGTCAATCCATCCCGTTCGGTGTGGATGGTGGGCCTTGGGGTGTGTGCGGAAGGCGGGGGCGACGTGCGACTCCCGGTGGCACCGCCGGCTGGCCCCTGGTTCGGCGGCTGGGCCTTCGATGCGCAGCGCGGGTGGCCGGGCTTCGATCAGGAGCGCTGGGTGTTGCCCGAGGTGCTGGCCTGGTGGAACGGGCGTCAGACGTCGTGGCTCGCGTTCGGACCCGAAGGCACGCCGCTCGACGAGCTGGAGCGGAAGCTCGACGCCGTGCAGGAGCAGGAGCCGATCACCTCTCGCGCTCCGGTTCGCCGGCTCGGGAACGGCCGCGCGGACTACGAGGCGCTCGTCTCGAAGGCCGTCGGCGCGCTGGGCCCGGAGCTCTCGAAGCTCGTGGTGGCCCGGACCATCGAGGTCGAGAGTGACGTCGCGATCCCGGAGCGCGTGGTGCTCAAGGCGCTCGAGGCGCGCAACCCGCAGTGCTGGACGTTCTTGATTCGCGGCCGTGATGGCTCGGCGTTCGTCGGCTCGTCTCCGGAGTTGCTGTGCGAAGCGAGCGGGCGCGCGTTCTCGACGGACGCGGTCGCAGGAACGGCGCCAGCCGATCGGTCGGAGCAGCTCCTCGCTTCGGAGAAGGATCGTCGCGAACACCAGGCGGTCGTCGACGATCTGCGCGCGCGCCTCGACGGCTTCGTGACGAAGCTCGACGTTCCTGCGACGCCGCAGCTCAAACGCCTCGCGTCGATCGTTCACCTGCACACGCCGATCACCGCGACGCTCCGTGACGGGCAGTCGGCCCTCGAAGTCGCCCGCGCGCTGCACCCGACGGCGGCGGTGGCGGGCGCTCCGCGCACGACGTCTCTCGAGTGGCTGCGCGCGAACGAGGGCTTCTCGCGTGGGTGGTATTGCGGCGCCGTGGGCGCGGTCGGCGCGGAGTCGGTGACGTTGGCGGTGGGGCTTCGTTCCGCCCTCCTTCGAGGGAACAGGGCGACCGTCTTCGTCGGGGCGGGCGTGGTGCGTGGCTCGACCCCCGAGTCCGAGTGGCTCGAGACCGAACGAAAGGCCGAGACGATGCTCGCGGCGCTGGGAGTCGATCGTGGCTGAGACGCTCAACCAGCGGTGGGCAGCCACCATCGCGGGCACGCTCGTCGCGTGTGGTGTCAAGCACGTGGTGATCGCGCCGGGCTCACGATCGACGCCGCTGGCGCTGGCCTTCGCGGATCGCAGCGAGCTCGAGTGCTGGTCGTGCCTCGACGAGCGGAGCGCGGCGTTCTTCGCGCTTGGCCTCGCCAAGGGCACCCAGACGCCTGCGGCGGTCGTCTGCACCTCGGGGACGGCGGGCGCTCACTTTTTGCCGGCGCTCATGGAGGCACGCGAGGGCGCGACGCCGCTGATCGCGATCACCGCCGACCGTCCCGACGAGCTGCACGGCTTCGGTGCGCCGCAGACGATCGAGCAACGCGGGCTCTTCGGTGGGTATGTGCGTGACGCTGCTTCACTGTCGGAGCCCTTCGAAGGCGGGCTCGATCACGTGGTGGCGATCGTCGCGAGGCTGGTGCACCGTTCGTGCGCTCCGTCGCGTGGAGGCGTGCACCTCAACGTGCCGTTCCGCGAGCCGCTCGCGCACCCCGAGGGTCTCCCCGGGCCCGTCATCACGCCGACCGTTCCACGCTTCGTCGCGGCGCACGGCGTGCCTGAGCTGTCGGACCTCCGCCAGGTGCTCGCCCAGACGAGCCGTGGGCTGATCCTCGTCGGCCCGCGCGAACGAGACGACGACTTCGCCTCAGCAGTTCACGCGCTCGGTCGATCGCTCGGCTTCCCGGTGATCGCAGAGGCCGCCTCGAACGCCCGGTTCGGCTTCGACGACGCGATCTGGTCGTTCGACGCGCAGGTGCGGAGTTCCAGGTTCTCGGAGCAGCTGCGCCCCGAGGTCGTCTTGCGGTTTGGTGGTGGCCTCACGCTCAAACAACCGCAGGCGTGGCTCGACGCCTCTCGCGCCCGCATCTTCGCGTTCTCCGACGACGGTCAGCAGTTCGATCCCCACCATCGGGTCGAGGCGTATTTCTCGGGTGACGTCGCCGGCATGGTGAAGGCGCTGACGCTCGCGGAGCCCCGGCGGCCAGGCGAGCTGGTGGAGCTCATACAGTCCGCACAGGGTCGAGTTCGAGCCGCGCTCGAGCGCACGCCGGCCGACATCAATGAGCCGCTCGTCGCGGGAGCCGTCTGCCAGGCCCTTCCTCCGGAATCGAACCTCGTGCTCTCCAGCTCGATGCCGATTCGTGATGTCGACGCCTTTGCGGTGCCCGGCCCGACTCGCCTTCGGGTGTTCTCGAACCGTGGCATCAACGGCATCGACGGGGTCGTCTCGACTGCGGCAGGCGTGTCTGCCTCGACGAAGCGGCCCACCGTGCTCCTCATCGGAGACGTCGCGGCGCTGCACGATCTCTCGGGCTGGTTGATCGCGCAGTCCTCGCGCGCGTCGCTGGTGGTGGTGGTGGTGAACAACGACGGTGGCGGCATCTTCAGTTTCCTGCCCGTGGCTGCACGCACCCCGCACTTCGAGCGCTTCTTCGGGACGCCGACCGGCGTCGACTTCTCGCATGTGGCCGCGCTGGCGAAGGCGTCGCTCCACCGGCCGCAGCACCTGGCCGAGCTCTCGCGCACGCTTCGGGCGGCGGTCGAGAGCGGCGGGCTTCACCTCGTCGAAGTGCGCACCGAGCGAAAGGCCAACGTCGAAGCGCACCGCGCCTTGAACGCCGCGCTCGTCGCCGCCGTGGAGGCGTCGTCATGACCTCGCTCCCCTCACGTCGCTGGGGCAACGGCCCAATGCACGCGCTGCTGCTGCACGGCTTCACGGGAAGCCGGTTCTCGTTCGATCACCTCGAGCCGCTCGTCGGTGACGTCTTGACTGCAGACTGCGTCGAGCTCCCGGGCCATGGGGAGGGGAGGGTCGACGTCGCTGACTTCTCCGACGTCATCGAGCGCCTCGCCGCACGCTTGACCCGGCCCACGACGATCATCGGCTACTCGCAAGGCGCGAGGCTGGCGCTTGGGCTGGCCGTTCGTCATCCCCACCTCGTCGACCGCCTGGTGCTCGAGAGCGGCTCCCCTGGCCTGCACCGCCGTCACGATCGCGTGCTGCGTCGTCGCGCGGACGAAGCGCTCGCCTCGCTCATCGAGGCCGACGGCGTCGATTCGTTCATCGCCTTCTGGGAGCAGCTCCCGCTCTTCTCCGGGATTCGTTCTCTGCCGGGGCAGGTGCAGGCGCAGCTGCGTCAGCGCCGGGTCTCGCATTCGCCGGCCGGCCTGGCCGCGGCGTTGCGGGTGATGGGGCAGGGCGCGCAGCCAGACTTCTGGCCCACGCTGCCGACGCTCCGGGTGCCGACGCTGCTGCTGACCGGCTCGCTCGACGCGAAGTACACGCGGCTCGCGCGTCGAATGGCGACGGAGCTCCCGCTCGCGTGGCGAGTCGCGTTTCGAGGGGTCGGTCATGCCCCCAACCTCGAGGCGCCAGAGGCGTGGGCTGCCGAGGTGCGCTCCTTCCTTGGTTCGCCGTGGACGCACGAGCCTGCTTCCGAGGTGAGCCGATGACCGCTGCCATGACGTCTGCACCTCCGTCACCGTTCGCCGCGTGGGCGCTCGCGACGCGTCCCCGGACGCTCGTCGCCGGCTTCGTTCCCGTCGCGGTCGGCAGCGCCGTCGCCTGGCGAGACGGAAAATTTTCACTGTTGCCTGCGCTGGGTGCCCTCATCGGCGCGCTGCTCATTCAGATCGGCACCAACCTCTTCAACGACGCGTACGACTTCAAGCGCGGGGCTGACACGGGCGACCGACTCGGCCCTCCTCGAGCGACACAGCGGGGCTGGCTGACGCCCGAAGCGGTGATGCGCGGTGCGGTGATCTGCTTCGTGCTCGCGTTCGTGGTCGGCCTCTACCTCGTCAGCGTCGCGGGCTGGCCGTTGCTGGTGGTGGGGCTGGTCTCGCTGCTCGCCGGCTACGCGTACACGGGAGGACCGTTTCCGCTCGCGTACCACGGGCTCGGCGACCTCTTCGTGCTGGTCTTCTTCGGTCTCGTCGCGGTGGGCGGTACGTCGTTCGTCTTGACGCAGACGGTGACGCCGCTCGCGCTCCTGGCCGGCGTCCCCGTTGGAGCGCTGGGTGTCGCATTGCTCGCGGTGAACAACGTGCGTGACGTGCAGACCGACACGGCGGCGAACAAGCGCACGCTGGTGGTGCGGCTCGGCGTCGGCTTCGGGCGCGCGGAGTACGTCGCCATGCTGGTGCTCGCTGCGGCCATGCCGATCATCATCTGGGCCCTCGGCCTCGCGTCGCCCTGGGTGATGACGTCGATCGCTGCGTTGGTGCTCGCCGTCCCTCCGCTTCGCCTCGTGATGACGCAGTCGGGGCCCGTGCTGAATCAGGCGCTCGCGGGCACCGCGCGGCTCCAGTTGATCTACGGCGTTCTCTTCTCGGTGGGGCTCGCCCAATGAAGCTCGACGTGACGCTCGCCAGTCTTCGTCTGGCGCGGAAGGTGACGACCTCGCGGGCCGTGCTGCAGGAACGCGCCGGCATTCAGGTGCAGCTCTCTCACGAGGGGATCGTCGGTCGAGGCGAGGCCTTCCCCCTTCCGGCGTTCGGCACCGAGTCGCTCGCTCAGGCAGAGGCCGCGGTGCGCTCGTTCGAACCGAAGCCGTTCGAGCAGATCGACGAACTCACCCGGGCGCTGTCGAGCCTCGAGGCGACGCCTGCAGCGCGGTTCGCGATCGAGTGTGCGTTGCTGGAGTGGCTGGCGAAGAAGCGGGGCATTCCGGTCGCGCTGCTGCTCGGTGAAGGCCGGGCCGACGTCGCGGTGAACGCGCTCATCGAAGGGCCCGATGCGTCGTCGCTCGCTGACGAGGCGAAGCGCGCGGTCGACGCGGGGTTCCGTACGCTCAAGATCAAGGTCGGCTCGAAGAGCGTGTCGGTCGACGCGCAGCGGTTGCATGGGGTTCGCCTGGCCGTGGGCCCGGCCGTCGCGCTTCGCATCGACGCAAACGGTGGGTGGACCGAGGGCACTGCGCGCTCGACGCTGCGTGGGCTGGAGTCGCTCGCGCTCGAACTCTGTGAGCAGCCCGTCGCGGCGCACGACATCGAGTCCTTGCGGAGGGTGTCGTACCTCGCGCCGATGCCGATCGCTGCGGACGAGGCGCTCGCCGATCGCGCGGTTCGTGCACGCCTGCTCGAGGCTGATCCACACCCGGCCGCGAAGGTGCTGGTGCTCAAGCCCGCGGTGCTCGGCGGCCTGGTGCCGGCGTTGGCGCTCGCGAAGGCTGCGCACGCCGTTGGTGTCGGCTCGTACGTCACCACCATGTTGGACGGCTCCATCGCCCGCGCGGCCGCGACGCACCTGGCGGCCGTGCTTCCGGCGCAGCCGCACGCGCACGGCTTGTCGACCGTCGAGCTGTTCGAGAACGCAGGCGCCGACGCGTTCACGCCGAAGGACGGTGTGATCACGCTGCCGGAGCGTGCAGGGTGGGGCGTGTGAAGCTGCCGTGCCCCGTCGCGTCGGCTGCGGCGAGATTCCCCGAGCGCCTCGCCGTGGAGTTCGACGGTCAGCGCAGCTCGTGGCGCGAGGCCGCCGTGGCCGTGTCGCGGTGGGAGCGGTGGCTCCACGACGAGGAGATCGGCCCCGGCGATCGGGTCGCGACGCTCTCGTGGAATCGGCCCGAGCTGCTCTGGCTCTGGTTCGCGCTCGGGCGGCGTGGCGCCTCGATGATTCCGTTGAACGCACGCCTGACGCCGGCGGAGTTGCTCCCGCTGGTCGATCGATCGAAGGCCCGGTTCGTCGTCGCCGACGCGTCGCTTCAGGAGCGGGTCGCGGGCGCGAGAGCGTTTCCGTCGCCGACGGTGCCGAGTGAGAAAGAAGGAGGCCTCGACAGCGAAGCCGAGCTCGCAGGCCTCTTCACGTCGGGCACGACGGGCACGCCGTCGCTGATCCCGCTCACGGTGCAGAACTTCCTGGCCTCACACGAGGCGAACGCAGGGAACCTGGGCGCGAGCGAGACGCAGTGCTGGCTCGGAACGCTGCCGCTGTTTCACGTTGGTGGCCTGGCGATGGCGTTTCGCTGTGCCGTGATGGGGGCCGGGCTGGTGCTGGAGCGTCAGTTCGAGGCGCTCCGAGTCGCGCGCCTGCTTCGCCGGAGCGATGTCACGCACGGCAGCCTGGTGCCGACGGCGTTGCTGCGCGTGCTCGACGTGAGCGGGGAGCCGTTTGGCGAGCGTCTCGAGGCGATCTTGATCGGCGGCGGGCCGATGGGCGCTGCGCTCCTCGCGAGCGCGCGGAGCCTCTCGTTGCCGGTGCTCCAGACGTACGGCCTGACCGAGGCGTGCTCGCAGGTGACGACCGAGCGGCGCGGCGAGGCCGATGGCACGACCGCTGGTCGCGCGCTGGCGGGGCTCGAGGTGCAGATCGTCGACGCAGAGGGCCGCGTCGTCATGCCAGGCGTCGTCGGAGAGATCCGCGTGAAGGGGCAGACTGTCACTCCGGCGGCGGGCTCGTGGCTCGCGACGAAGGATCTCGGCAGCCTCGACGAGCGTGGGCGCCTGACGGTTCACGCGCGGCGGGTCGATCTCATCGTGTCGGGCGGCGAGAACGTCTACCCGGCCGAGATCGAGGCCGTGCTCCGGGAGAGCGGCCTCGTCGACGACGTCGCGGTCGTGCCCGTCGCGGACGACACCTGGGGCCAGGTGCCCGTCGCGATCGTGGTGTGGAAGGGGCCGCCAGACGAGGCCGCTCTGTTTGCGTTCGCGCGCGCCCGGCTCGCCGGCTTCAAGGTGCCTCGTCGGCTGGTGGCCTCGGCCGAGCTGCCCCGCAACGCGTCGGGCAAGCTGCTGCGCCACGCGCTCATGGCCCCCGGGTTTCTCTCGTGACGTGATCGTGATATCGGCGGCCGCCCAACGAGGGGAACTCGTCTCCTCCTGAGAGGAATCACGCATGGCCCGGTTCGTCGTCGCAGCGTCGTGTCTCGTCGTTCTCTTTGGCTCGTCGTGCGGTCCCACGGTTCCAGTTCCTGATGCAGGCCGGGTGACGGGTGGTGGCCTCGCTGGCACGGGCGGCGGCACCTCTGGCACTGGTGGCGGTTCCGTGACGGGTGGCGGTTCAGCGACGGGCGGTGGCTCGGCCGATGCGGGAGTGACCTGCATGCCGGTCGCGGCGATCTCACCAAACTTCACGGTCCCAGGTCTGTTCACGATCGGCAGTGGCAATACGGCTGGGTTGGAGTTCTGGACGGCCAACGTCCCCCTCTTGACCACCAACAATCGGCTCAACATCTTCGTTTCGGAGCTGTACCAGCAGCCTCCCAACCGCGTGACCTTCCCGTTTGCCGGAGTGATGCCGGCCAACACGAATTTCATGAACTGCCAGGTGTGCCTGCAGGCGGCGCTGGGCTGCGATCAGATGGGCAACGGCTGCCAGAGCCAGTTCCTCGCCACGAGCGGAACGTTCAGCTTTACGGAAGGCACGCAGAGCCCTGACGCGGGTCGCTTCGTCGGCAGCATCACCAACGTGACGTACCGCGAGTGGAACTTCGGCACCGACGTTCCCGCAGCATCAGGCGCGTGCTTCACCGTTCCAACCGTCAGCTTCACCGCGGTCTGGCCATTCGTGCTCGACGGCGGTACCGGCGACGGTGGCATGTGAAGAGTGCGTTTCAGGCCTGGGCCTTTGGCGGTGTGGCTGGGCTGCTGGTCGCCTTCGCGCCTTCGTGTGGCGGAGGCACCTGCAACGCGACCAACTGCTCCACGGGCTGCTGTGACTCGATGAATCGCTGCCAGCCCGGCACCACGACGACGGTCTGCGGGAAGGCCGGCGAGGCGTGTGGCTCCTGCGCTCCCGGTCAGGCCTGCACGCTGCAGATCTGCGGCGGGCCGATGGGCACCGGCGGGGGCTCTGCTGGCACGGGCGGCGGGTTCGCGGCGGCCGGTGGCGCAGCAGGAGGCGCTGCTGTCGTCGACGCCGGCTGCATGGACTTCGGCGACATCGACGTGATGGAGGACGTCGCTGGCAGCTTCAACATCGGCGAGCCCGACGGAGGGTACGAAGGCTTCGAGTGGTGGTACTCGAGTGTCGGCCTCGAGGCGCCGATGAACCGCGTCGACTTCTTCGACACCGAGCTCTTCTTCGAGACCGCCGACGGGCCGCCGACCTTCCCGCACGCTGGCAACCTCCCCGCCAACACCAACGTCGCGCGGTGCCTCGAGTGCTTCGTGGCGTACCTCGGCTGCGACGACAACGGCGAGAACTGCGAAGGCGAGTACCTGGCGACCTCTGGGAGCTACTCGTTCAGCAGCAGCACCCGGAACGAGACCGCAGGCGTCTTCGTCGGTGGCGGCACCAACCTCGTGTTCCGCAAGTGGAACCTCGTGACCGATCGGCCCAACGGCTCAGCGTGCTTCAGGGTGGGCGAGCTGAAGTTTCGCGCGGTGTGGCCCGATGCGCCGGCCGATGCGGGGGTCGTCGATGCCGGCGTTCGAGACGCGGGCACGCGCGACGGCGGCTGAGTCGTCCCCGAGGTGGGGTCGAAGGCGGGCGTGTCGGGCAAAACGCCTGGCGCGCCCGTCGTCTTTTCAGGGCCTTCAGGCGCGTTGCACCCTGTAGCGGTTTTCTTGCTGGTGAGTCGCTCACTGGTACCGTCGCTCGTGATGATGCGCCGTCAACAGCTCCTCTGGGCCTGCGTGTTCGTCGCCCTGACCCTGGCTGCGGCGTCGGCGGCCGCTGAGGGTGGCTTCCGGCGCTATCTGCGGCTGTCGCAAGACGTCAAGTCGCTCAAGGAGCGCAACAAGCGGCTCGGCGACGACAACGTGCGGCTGCGCCGTGAAGTGGAAGCGCTGCGTGATGATCCCCGCGCCCTCGAGCGCGCCGCACGTGAAGAGCTTGGGCTCGTGAAGCCCGGTGAGATCGTCTTCAGCCTGGAGGGTTCATGACGCCGGTGTCTTCACTGCCACGCTTCAAAGCGCCGCGCTCGATGAGCTTCACGCCCGCGAAGTGGGCCCAGAGCCTGGTGCGGCTGGTGCCAGCGGTCTCGGTGTTGATGACGTTCGCGTTCCTCGCGCGAGGCCGGTTCCGCTCGTTCGAGGGGCTCGAGTGGGCCGACGCGGCAGTGTTCGGGTTGTTGCTGCTCGCCACGACGCTGTCGACGATTCGCCGGGTGCGGCGCTCGATGCTGCACGTGGCGGTCAGCCTGCGCGACGAACTGGAGCTCGGCGCGACGGGCCTCGCGGTGGCCTTCGTCGCCGTCGCCTTGAGCAGCGAGCTGCTCTTCCCAGTCGTCTACCTGTTGATGGCGTTCCTGGTGTCGTTCCTCTCGCGCACCGCCGGCGTCACGTTGCTGGGCACGGCGGTGTTGTTCGACGCGGTGCTGACGTTGCCCGATCGCTGGGGCACGTTCCTCGCGCGCGTCACCTTCATCGGGTTGTTCGCCGTGCTCTACCACGTGGTGCTCTCGGCCCGGCTCGCGGTGTCGCGCACCGCCGAAGACGAGGCCGTGAAGCTGCGCCTCAAAGAGGTCGAGGAGCGCGCGCGCACCTTCCGCCTCGTCTCGAGCGGCACGCACGACTCGATGCCCGGCGTGAAGGATCACGAGAAGTGGCTGCTCGCCGCCGTGAAGGAGATCGAAGGCGCCACGGGCAGCGCGCTCGAGGTCGCCGAGGTCGCGCTGAAGGCCCACAGCGTCGGCGCGTTCCTGCTCACGTCGGACGATCGCTCGCTCAAGCTCCATGACTGCCGCTCGGCGAGTGAGCACGTGCAGCGCGAGCGCTTCGCGGCAGGCGAGGGCATCTTCGGCGCGCTCCTCAAGCGCAGCGTGCCGGTGCGCATGAACGGCCAGGCGGGCCTCAAGGGCGTCACCCACTACGAGTCCGGCGGGCCGACGGTGCGCGCGGTGGTGGCGGTGCCCATTCTCGAGGGCACGGGCCTGGTGCGCGGCGTGCTGGTGGCCGATCGCATCGAGAACCACCCCTTCACGGAAGAAGACGAGAAGCTGCTCTCGACGATCGCCGGTGAGGTCTTGCGGGCGATCGAGGTGGAGCGGGTGATGGGCTACATTCGCCGCTCGCGCGACGAGAAGGACCGGTTCTTCCGCGCCATCGAAGAGCTCAATCGCGCCAGCTCTCCGGAGCAGGTCTTCCTCGCGGTGCTCGAGAGCGCGCGTCAGGTGGCCCAGCTCGACTTCTGCGCCGTCACCCTCGTCGCCGAGCAGAACGGCGCGCGACAGCACCGCATCGTGCGCATGAGCGGCGTCACCTCTGCGGGCCGCGCGCTCGAGGGCCAGACCTTCCCCGACAACAACGGGCTGGTGGCGAACGTCGTGCGCTACGGGGCGCCGCTCCCCGGGCGAGACGTCGGCGCGATGGATCGGCAGATCATCTTCGACGACGACACGCAGATCCGTGGGCTCCAGAGCCTCAAGATCTTCCCGCTCGTCGCCGGCAACCGCATTCTCGGGACGCTCGTCTCGGGCTCACGCCGCAAGGCCGCCTTCGACGACGACGAGCTGCGCATGCTCGAGGTGATCGCCATTCAGGCCGCCCAGGCGGTGCTCCGCGCGCAGCTGTACGAGCAGATGGAGCGCATGGCGACGACCGACGGGCTCACCGGCCTGCTCAACCACCGCACCTTCCAGAGCCGCTTCGACGACGCGATGGCCACCGCCAAGCGGTACGGGCGGAAGGTCTCGGTCGTGCTCACCGACGTCGATCACTTCAAGAGCGTCAACGACACCTACGGCCACCCCACGGGCGATCAGGTGCTCAAGGGCGTCGCGCGCATCTTGCGTGAGACTGCGCGGGACACCGACGTGGTGGCCCGCTACGGCGGCGAGGAGTTCTGCATCGTCATGCCCGAGACCGACATGAAGGGCGCGCACGCGATCGCCGAGCGCATTCGTGAGCGGGTGCTCAAAGAGGTCTTCCAGACAGAGCAGGGTCCGCTGAAGATCACCATGTCGCTCGGCGTCGCGACGTTCCCGGATCATGGCGAGGCCAAGCAGACGCTCATCGACCTCGCGGACCAGTGCCTGTACTTTGCGAAGCGCCACGGGCGAAACCAGTCGGTGACGGTGGCTCAGCTGCAGGCGCAGAAGGCCAGCTGAAACGCGCGGGTCTGGAGGAACACACAGCGTGATCGGCATCCGCGGACAGCTGACGCTGCTGGTACCCGGCGTCGTCGCCATCGCGCTGACTGCGGTCGCCTTCATCGCCGTGCGTGCCTCGAATCGCGACGAGCTCGAGCAATTCAAGGAGCTCAACCTCACCGCGCTCGAAGCGCTGAGCGTCACCGTGGCGACCTCGGTCGCGCAGAACGACATGGCGGGCCTCGACACCGTGGTCGCGCACACCGCCGAGCGGCTCTCGCCTCATGGCCTGCTCGAGCTCGCGGTGATCGACGACGACGCCCGCGTGATGGCGCACTCGAGCCCTGAGAAGTTCAACCGGGTGCTGACCGATCCCTTCACCCAGCAGGCGCTCGGCTCCGAGGGACCGACGTGGGTGCGCGAGGGCAACGTGCTGCGCATCGCCACGCCGGCGACCTCGGGCATTCGCTGGGCGACGGTGACGGCCCGGTTCTCGCTCGCGCAGATGGAAGAGGCGTTCGCGGTGGTGCGTCGCCGGTGGGCGATGGGCACGGCGGGCCTGTTCTTCTTCATCGCCGGCGCGTTGTTCCTCGGCCTCAACCGCGTGGTGATTCGGCCAGTGCGCGTGCTCGAGCACTCGGTGCGCCGCATGGGAGAAGGGCACCTGTCGACCCGCGTGCCCTCGCTCCCCGGACGTGAGATGGCCGAGCTCTCCGACATCGTGAACCGCATGGCCACGGCGCTGCAGAGCGAGCGTGAGAACCTCGAGCACACCGTCGCCGATCGCACGCGCGAGCTCTCCGAGGCCAACGCGCGGCTCGAGCGCCTCGCGGTGACCGATGGGCTGACCGGGCTCTTCAACCACCGCCGGTTCCAGGAGACGCTCCACTCGGAGCTGCTGCGCTGTGAGCGCCACAAGCGGCCGCTCGCCGTGCTGATGCTCGACGTCGACTTCTTCAAGAAGGTGAATGACTCGATGGGGCACCCGGCCGGTGACGAGCTGCTGCGCAGGCTCGCCGAGGTGCTCAGCGCCGACCTTCGCCAGACCGATCTGATCTCCCGCTACGGTGGAGAAGAGTTCGCCGTGTTGCTGCCCGAGACAACCAAGGCCGAGGCGATACAGGTCGCCGAGCGCATGCGGGAGTCGGTCGAGCTGAAGATCAACGAGGGCACGAGGTGGACCCAGCGCATCACCGTCAGCGTCGGCGTCGCGACCTTCCCTGAAGACGGCGCGACGGCCGAGACGGTGCTCGAGGCCGCCGATCAGGCGCTCTACGTCGCCAAGCGTCAGGGCCGAAACAAGGTCGTCGGAGCAAAGGCCGCATGAGGGGCCTGGCGCTGGGGCTTTTGGTTCTGGCCTCGTGCGCGCAGCCCATCGCGCCAGCCCCCGTCAGGCCTCGCCAGGCGCCGGTTCGACAGTCGATCTTCGCTGCGCCCGCAGGCTTCACCAGGCTGCGCATGCTGGTGCCGCCAGTCCTCGAGAGAGAGTCGCTCGAGAAGAGCTACGCGAAGCTCGTCGACTACCTCTCCCGGCAGCTGGGCGTGCCGGTCGAGCTGGTGATCGGCGAGAGCTATGAAGACGTCGTCGCGAAGACGGCCGCCGGCGACTTCGACGTGGTGATGCTGAGCCCGTACACCTACGCGCTCGCGCACGAGCAGCGCCCTCTGCCATGCCTCGTGCAGATGATCGGTGACGGCTCGGCGACGTCTGCCGGCTACATCGTCGTTCGCGAGGACAGCCCGATTCGCAGCGTGGCGGATCTGCCGGGAGCGCGGTTCGGCTTCGTCGATCGCGCGTCGACGTCGGGCTACATCTACGCCGTCAAGGCGATGCTCGATCAGGGCATCGACCCGAAGAAGCACCTCGGGCCGATCGAGTTCCTCGGTAATCACGAGGCGGTGCTGCTCGCGGTGCTCGAAGGCCGCATCGACGCCGGGGCGACCTACCAGGGCTCTCTCGTGTCGCTCAAACGCTCGAAGGACATCGACCCGCTCTCGTTTCGCATCATCGCGAAGACGGAGCGCACGCCGCGCGACATCCTCTGCGCGCGCCCCGAGCTGCCCGAGGTGGTGCGCACCGAGATCCAGCGGCTGTTGATGGTGCTGACCGTGCGTGATCGCGTCGGCCGGGAGCTCCTGTCGCCGATGAGCGTCAACGGCTTCCAGCCTCCTGATGACGCGGCGTACGACGGCGTGCGGAAGGTCGCGGCCGAGGTCGGGGCGTGGGATGCGAAGCCCTGAGCCGCTCGCGGTGACGTGGAGCAATGAGCCGTCACCCCAGTTCATCGCCGACGCCAGACGGGTCTCTGCGACGTGGGCGCTGCCGCTGTTCGAGCGGCCCCACAAACGAGGGCTCGGGCCGCAGCTTGGCGTCGTCGCGAACGCGTTCCTGGTGAGAGGCGGGCAGGGCTGGTCGCTCGTCGATGCCACGGGCGCGCTCGGCGTCTCTCCCGGGCTCGCGATGCTGCGGCTGAAGCGGCTCGGTCGAGGCACGCAGATGCCCGATCGCCTGCTGCTCGAGGCCGGCATCCGTCCCGGAGAGGTGGTCGTCGACGCGACCTGCGGGCTTGGTGCTGATGCGCGGGTGTTGGCGAGCGCGGCGGGCCCTGGCGGGCGCGTGATCGGCCTCGAAGCGTCGAAGCCGCTCGCGGTGCTGCTCGCCGAGGGCCTGCCGCTCGAGACGCCGTGGCCTTCGAGCGGGCCCATCGAGGTGCACCACGCCGACGCCGAGACGTGGCTCCGTGCGCAGCCGTCCCGGAGCGTCGACGTCGTCTTCTTCGACCCGATGTTCGAGCGCACGAAGAAGGCGTCACCAGCGTTCGACGAGCTGCGGCGTTTTGCCAACTCCCGTCCGCTTACTCGCGCTGCCGTCGACGAGGCCCGCCGGGTCGCCCGACGAATGGTGCTGATGAAGAGCTCCGACCCAGCGCTCTTCCCGGCGTTGGGGCTCGAGCCGGTCGCTCCGCACGCCAACGCGTTCGTCTACTGGGGCCGAAGCACGGTCGAGTGACGGTTTTTCGAGGCGCCCCGTCGCGAAGTCACTGATTCGACATTCTCTCCATCGGGCACGGGGTGTGCTTTCTTCGCACCCCTGATGATCCAACTCCTCCGATGGATGCTTCCGGTCGTCTTGCTCGCCCAGCTGGCAGTCGCGCAGACGGCAGAGAGCCCCCCGAGCGCGCCTCCCGACGCCGTCACCGCGCCACCACCGCCGCCCGCCGAGCCTGAAGCCACCACGCCAACGCCCCCGGGGCCGAAGGCGTCGGATCGGGTCACGAAGGGCGGCCGGTTCAGCCGGTTCTCGGCCGGCCCGGGCGGCGCGTTGTTCGCGTTCTCGGAGGCGGTTGATGGTCTCATCCTGGGCGCGCTGGCCGGCACGGGCATCGGTGGTGGCGGCAGTGGCGGCGCGTTCATCGGGGCGCTGCTGGGTGGGGTGGTGCTGGGTGGAGCGGCGACGGCGCTCCAGTACGCGCACCCGATCGGGGTCGCCACCGCCGGCACCATCGCGCTCGGCCTTGGCGTCGGCGCGTTGGCCGGGTTCGGGCTCTCGACGGCCCTGGTCGTCAGCCAGTTCTCCATCGCGAGCCTGATCGCGCTGGCTGGCTCGCAGATCGGCATGTTGGTGCCGTTGATCGCGCTCTGGAGCACCGAGGACATCTCGGGCGAAGATCTGGCGCTGATGGGCATGACGTCGACGTACGCCTTCGTCATCACGGCGCTCGCGTCGTTGCTCTTCGCTGGAATCGACCCGAACGCACGGGTCTCGGCGATCCTCTTCGCGCCGGCCTTCGGCATGGCGCTCGGCGCGCTCTGGGCGCTCGGACCGGATCTCGTGGCCGGTCGCATCTTGAAGCTCACGGCGCTCCCCCTCGGCGTCGGGGCGCTCACGCTGATGTTGGGGCTCTTGCTGGGCGGTGGCAACCTGCAGATCGTCTCGGCGGCGACGCTCATCACCACCATCGGCACCTTCGGCATCACGTACTTCCTCACGGCCGACGATCCCGACGCTCCAGTGCCGCCGGCAGTGGCCGTGCAGCCGACGATCACGATGATGCCGTCGGGCTGGCGCAACGAGGCCGTCGCGGTCGGGCCCGCGCTCGTCGGGCGCTTCTAGAGGAGACTCTGCTCGCCTCAGCCGTTAGGTGAGGCGCCCATGTCGTTGGCGCCTTCAGCACCTGACACCCGCTTCGTGATCCCCGCCCTCGGCGCGGTGTACCTGGTCTGGGGGTCGACCTACCTGGCGATGCGTATCGCCGTCGAGGTGCTCCCGCCGTTCATGATGGCGTGCGCGCGCTTCGTGCTCGTCGGCGTGGTGTTGCTGGTCTTCATGAAGAGCCGCGGCGCCGCGTGGCCGACTCGCAAGGAGTGGCTGCTCTCGGCACCGGTCGGCATCCTCATGTTCGTGCTGGGCAACGGCACGGTCGCGTACGCCGAGAAGCACATCTCGTCGGGCATCGCGGCGGTGGTCTGCGGCACGATGCCGCTGTGCGCTGCGGCGATGGGGCCGCTCTTCGGTGAGAAGACGACGCCGCGGGAGTGGATCGGCCTGACCCTCGGCTTCGCGGGCGTGGCAGTGCTCGGCTTCGGGCAGGAGCTTCGCGCCGAGCCGTTTGCGGCGGCGATCCTCCTGGTGGCGCCCATCGCATGGGCCGCGGGCTCGATGCTGGCGAGGAAGCTCCCGCTCCCCAGAGGGCTGACCTCGGCGGCGACGCAGATGATCACCGGCGGCGTCGCGACGGGGCTGGTGAGCCTGGCGATCGGCGAACGGGCCCCGACCGAGATTCCGCTCAAGGTCGCGCTCGCGTGGGTCTACCTCTGCATCTTCGGCTCGCTGGTGGCGTACTCCGCGTACACGTACCTGCTGCGGGCGACGCGGCCGGCGGTGGCGACGAGCTATTCGTACGTGAACCCTGCCATCGCGGTGCTCATCGGCACGCTGTTCGGCGGCGAGTCGATCGGCCCCGAGGTGATCGTCGCGGTGCTGCTGATCGTCGGCGCGACCGCGATGGTCGTCGTCGGGAGAACGCCTACGGCGCCGTCTTCCCCCGCGATTCGATCATCTTCACCCAGTTGACGCCCAGCTTCCGGCGGTTGCCCTCGACGAGGAACGGTGGAATCGAGCCGCCTGGATCGGTGAAGACGACGTAGGTGAGCTTCGTCTTGCCGCCCTCCATCGGCTCGAAGAGCCAGTGGCCTTTGAGCTTGCTGACGCGAACCCAGCCCTCGGGCGGCCTGGGGCCGAGATCGTTCGCCGCCTCGAACGTCATGCGGCAGCTCGATCCCTCCATGATCCGCCGCGCGCGCACCACGTAGTCGCGGTTGCTGACGATGGGCGGCGTGATCTGCTCGTACGTCACGCGCTCGTCGGCCGACTCCTGGACGATGGCGCGTGACTTCAGGTCCGGCTCCGCCGCGTCGAACGTGCCGTCACCGAACGCCGCGTCACAGAGCGAGCGTGGGCTCTTGTCGGACGCCTTCGTGAACTTCAGCTCGACGAACTTCGAGCCCGCGACGGCGCGCTGCTCGATGGTGATGCCATCGGTCTCGGAGACCTTCTCGTAGGCTGGCTCGGCGGCGAGCAGGGCAGTGATCAACGTCGCGATCATCGGGGGAGCTCCTTCGGCTTCTGCAGCTTGCGAGTCTGTTCGCCCATGATCGAGATGGTCATCCGGCGCGACAGCACGCGACGCATCATGAACGAGGCGAACCGGTTGAACACGCCGGGGATCATCGTGGGCCCACCACCGAGCCGATCGAGCGCCTCGGTGACGACCTGCGCAGGCTCCAGCATGCCGGGTGCTCCGTCGGGGGCGGCCTTCATCAGGTTGGGCGTGCGCGTCGCGCCGGCGCACACCGAGAGCACGTCGACGCCGCGTTGCTTCAGCTCGAACCAGAGCCCCTCGGCGAACGTCAGGTTGAACGCCTTGGTCGCGCCGTAGGTCGTGACGAACGGTGAGCCCTGGAACGCGGTGAGCGACGAGAGCAGCACCAGGCCTCCACGGCCCTGCGCGGCCATACGCGTGCCGAAGTGATGCGAGAACGCGATCGGCCCACGCACGTTGACGTCGATGGCGCGCAGACTCTCGTCGACCGACTGCTCGAGGAACGGGCCCAGTGGAGAGAGGGCCGCGTTGTAGACGACCACGCCGATGTCGAGCGACGCGGTGGCCTCGGCGACGAGCTTCACCGCGTCAGCGCTGGAGAGGTCAGCCGTCACGCAGCGGACCTCCTGCTTCGTCTCGCTCAAAATCGACGCCTTCACCTGCTCCAGCACGTCGGCGCGGCGGGCAACGAGGACGACGTTCAACCCGCGTCGCGCGAGCTGCTTTCCGAACTCTGCGCCGAGCCCTTCCGACGCGCCACACACGAGGGCCCACGGCCCGTACTTGCTGCTGAAGAGCTCGCTCATCTCAGTACGGCTTCCGGCCCACGTAGTTGCCAGGCGGGGAGTAGTTGCAGGCCGAGAGGTACCAGGGCCCATTCCCGAAGGGCGAGTTGGCAGTGCAGCGCGCGGTGGCGCAGCCGACCTTCACGCTCGTTCGCCACACCACCTGTGTGTAGTGCCCGCAGACGGCGCCGGCGCGGCAGACATTCGTCGCGTAGGTGTAGTCCTTCTTCTCGCTGTCCCACGCCTCGACGACCTCGGTGGGGGTTGGCTCAGCGGTGCCGGCGTACAGGTTCTCGCCGTACTGGCTCTGTTGCCGATGACTGAAGATGCAGCGGTCGGCGCCTTCTCTGGCGAACGCGGCGGTCGCCGTGTCCCACGAGACGTCGGGCAGGGCAGGGTTGGGCACCGGCGTGGCGATTCGCCGAGCTGCGTTGTGCGCGTTGACGAACTCCTGCTCGAAGGTCGCGACGCCGCCACCACCGGCTCCACCGCCGGAGCCTGCGCTCCCTCCCGCTCGGGGCGCGTTGGGATCGAACTCGCACGACGTCATGGCGCCGCAGCGCTGGCCAGCACCACAGGCCAGACAGTTGAACCCGCCGGAGCCACACGCGTCGTTCGCCGTGCCGCCTTTGCATTGGCCAAGAGCGTCGCAGCAGCCCAGACAGTTGCGTGGGCTGCAGTCGCCGATCGGTGCAGGCGTACACGCGGCCAGGCCCAGGAGGAGTGAGGTCAGCCCTGCTCGAATCATCATGCGTCTGTTCCGACCGGCTCGGACCTCGCCGTCACCACATACCTCACTTCGCCGGTTTCGGCCCACGCAGCACCTCGTAGGAGCCCTTCTTCCCCTCGATGGTCAGGATCGCCGCGAGGCCGTACGCCGTGGAGCCGTCGTTCATCTTCCACGGGAGCGGGTTGGCCGAGCCCTGGTTCACGAAGAGCGCAGGGTGCGGCTTCTTCGGCGGCAGCACTTTCCCGGCGACGTCGGTGCCCTTCGCGGCGGCCTCGAGGATGTGGCCGGTGATGCCGAAGGCGATCTTCGCGCTCTGGACGATCGCGGTGAGGCGGGGGTCGCCGACGTTCTCGGCGCCAGGCACGTAGTCGAGCGCCTGCTGGCCCTTCTGGCGCATCGGCCCATGGGTCAGCAGCACCACCGCGTCATCGGCAGCCTTCGCGAGGGTCTCGAGCTGATCGATGTGTTTGTCGGCGTAGATGCAGCCACCCGCGAGGTGGAGGAACGCCTTGTCGTGGTACCCGCCGAGGCTGACGACGTCGGCGCCGTCGAAGTCGGCGCGGCGCACGAGATCCATGTTCACCAGGTTCGTCGCGGCGGTGTCTTTGCGCACCTTGGTCAGCGCGTAGTTGAGCGAGGCACCACGCTCCATGTTGCCGGCGATCACCAGGAGCGGCCGCTTCGTGGCTTTCGCGAGGTGGGCGTAGATGGTCTCCAGCATCTGCGGTTCGCTCGAGGTGTCTCCGCCGATCACCACGGCGTCGACGTCGGCCTTCTCGAAGTCGGCGAGGAAGCGGGCGACGCTGGCGACGGTCTCTGGGTCGAGATCCTTGATGCCGGCGAGCAGCCCGAGGCGCACCTGCTTGCCAGCCTTCGGTGTGGTGCGGCGCAGCTTCACCGTCGCGCCCGTGTACTCGTAGCGGAAGCCGTCCTTCTCCTTCACGTCAGGCGTCGCGAAGTGGGTGACGGGCCCGATGCAGTCGAACTGCGCCGCTTCCTCCCATTCGTCCTGGGTGGTGGGCGCGTCGGCGAAGGCACACAGCGGAGCGACGAGAGCGAAGGCGAGGGGCAGGCGCACGGGCGACGTCTTTACTTCTTCCGCGGCGTCGCGGGCATCGGTGAGGTGGGCGTCTCGGGGTGCTCGACGCTCTGAATGGGCACGTTGGGATCGGTGGCCGAGAGGACGTAGCTCTGCGTCGTCTCTCCGCTGTCGGCGGGCGTGCGCGGCGGGGCCTCCGAGGTGAGCGCGCGGAAGCGGCTCTTGTACTCGTCACGCTCGGCGACGGCCTTCACGCGGTTGCTGCGCTCCTGCTCGATCATGCGCTGGAGCGCCTCGACCTGCTGGGTGGCGCGATCCCGCTCCGTGACGAGCTTCGCGGCGAGCGCGCGTTCGTGATCGAGCGTGTCGCGGAGCTCCTTGATCTCTTTCTTGAACGCGTCGGCCGGAGCGCCCCCCGTGCCCATGCGCTGGTGCAGCGTCTTGGCGACGGTGCGGGCTTCGTCGCGCTCGGTGACGGCCTTCTCGGCGCGGTCCTTCAACGTCTTGGCGACGCCGCGGGCCTCTTCGAGGTCGGCCTTCTCTTTCTCGAGCGCGGCCTGCCACTCGGCGATGGCGGTCGCCGCTTCGGCCTTGCTCCCTTCGAGCTCGGCGAGCGCGGCGTCACGGTGCGCGATGGCGTCGGCGAGGGCCTGCGCTCCCAGCTCCTGCTCGGCGCGGAGGGCGTCACGTTCGGCGATCGCGGCGTCTCGTTGCGCGGTGGCGTCGGTGGCGCCCAGATCGAGCTCGGACCGGACTGCGTCGCGTTCTGCGAGGGCGGTGTCTCGTTGGGCCACCGCGTCGGCCAGCTCCGCGCGAACGGCCTCCCGCTCGGCGAGGGCGGTGTCGCGCTGCTCGGTGACGTCGGCGACCGCCTGCCGTCCCTGGTCGAGCTCGGCGCGGGTCGCCTCCAGCTGGGCGACGGCCTCGGCCAGTGCCTGCGCTCGTTCCGCCAGGTCGGCTTCGAGCTGCGTCACCTGGGCCGTCAGCGCGGTGACCTGCTCCGACGTCGCGGTGACGCCAGACTCGGTGGCGGTGAGCTGCTCATTCTTCTGCGCGAGCTCCGCGGTCAGCTCCTCGACCTGCGTGCGCACCTGCTCGAGCTCCGCCGCCTGCGCGAAGGCCTGCTCCAGCGACGACGACTTCTCTTCCAGCGTCGCGCGGGTCTGCTGGAGATCGGTCTCCAACGTGGTGATGCGCTCGTTCGCGGCCCGCAGCTCGGCGCGCGCGGTGGTGAGCTCGGCGATCGTCGACTCGGCTTGCTGCTCCAGCGCCGCGAGGCGTTCACCTGCGAGATCTCTCGCCCCCTCGGCCTGCGTCAGGCTGCTGGTGAGCGCGTCGAGCTGGGCCTGCAGCTCTGACTTCTGACGCTCACCGGCATCCTGGGTGGCGCGCAGTCGCTCGAGGGCGCCAGTCGCGGTCGAGAGCTGGAGCACCAGCTCGTCTCGCTCGGTCGTCAGCGTCTTGAGCTCGTCGCTGCGCACGGTGAGGGCCGCCGAGAGCTCGGTGAGCTCCTTCGAGATCAGGCCCCGTTCGCCCTCTGCCGCGTCGCGAGCGGCCCGCGCCTCCGACACCTCGCGCATCAGCACGGCGGAGCCCGCGTCCTGCTCCTGCCGCATCCGATCGAGCTCGGCCCGCGCCTTCTCGCGCTCACCGAGCACCTGCAGGCGGGTCTCCTTCTCCTCCGCCACCTGGTTCCGGGCCAACGTCAGCTCACCCTCGAGGCGCGCGATGGTGCGCAGGTGCTCGTCGATGGTGGTCTGCAGCTCGGTCTCGTTCTCGTGGTGCACCTCCGCGCGCTCGCGGGCGTCATCGCGCTCGGTGAGCGTCTGCGCCTGCACCTTCTCGAAGCGCTCCAGCGCCGTCACCAGCTCCTGCCGCTGCTGGTCGAGCTGACCCTCGAGCTGGAGCACCCGGGTCTCGTCGACGACGACGACGGGCGGGACGTTGGCCTGGCTCCCGTCGGCGAGCCGGCGCTGCATCGAGGCCAGCCGGGTGGTGCCGTCGGGCTGAATCTCGAGGGCCACCTTGAGCTGACCGACCACCGGCGCGTCGATGACGATGCCGATCGCGTCGGGCTGCACCGCGAGGCCGACGTCGATGGAGCCGATCTCGGCGTCAGCGTGCACGCCGGCCTCGAAGGTGTCTTCAGCGCGGCTGCGGCTGGTGACGTCGGCGCGGGGGTTGGCCATGGGCTCTCCGGTTTTTAGAAGCTGGAGCCGATGGTAGCCCCGAACCGGTGACTGCTCATGGAAACGGCCGCGCCGGACCACTCCCACGAGAGCGCCAGGTGGTTGATGAAGGCCAGGGCGAACAGCGGCAACGTCGCCGCGCCCACCTCGACCGAGCCTTCGTCGTGAATGAGGCCGACCAGCTTGAAGAGCGAGAGCGTCCACGCGACGAGGGTGACGCCGAGATCGACGCGCACGGCGAAGGCGAGGCGGCTGCCTCCAGGCATCAGGGGCGCGTCAGGCAGGCTCTCGCGCACGAGCTGGGGGCTGACCTGCAGCCAGAGGGCGGCGTCGGGCACGGTCGCGCCTTCGAGGCGATCGCTCACCACGTAGCTCAGCCGCGCCACCGGGCCCACCGTCAGCCGGGAGAGGCACCAGTCACACGCTGTCCACGGGGAGCCGCCGAAGAAGCCGCGCAGGCCTGCGGAGAAGACGAAGCCCTGGTGCGCGAAGGGGAGTGGACCGGTCCCCGGCGTCCCAACGTTCGCCAGCACCTCGAGATCGGCGCCGATGGTCGGGCTGCCGGTCGCGGTCGAGAGGAACGCCGTGAAGCCGCCGCGCGCCGAGACGGGAAACCAGCGCCCGGGCTCGGGAGGAGCCGCCGTCAACACGAGCGCGAGGAGCGTGGCGGTCGTCACCTACCAGCGATGGTACGCGGGATGCCCTGGTTCGACCGCTACGAAGGTGCCCTTGCACGTCGCGCGCACCTTGCCACCGGCCTCGAGCACCCCTTCGACGACCACCCTGGTGCCGTCGGACTCGACGACCTTCGCCGAGATCGAGAGCGGGACATCGGTCGGGCAGGGGCGCTTGAGCACGATCGCGTAGTCAGCCGTCACGGTGCACGGCGGGCTACCAGCCTTGCGCTCGTTCATCAGGTGCCACGCTGCGGTCCAGTTGCAGTGACAGTCGAGGAGCGAGCCGATGATGCCGCCGTTGAGCACGCCCGGAAACGCCTCGTGGTGCGGCTCGGGTTTCCACTCGGCGACGACCTGCTCACCCTTCGCGAAGGAGCGGATGCGCAGCCCCTTCTCGTTCGACGGGCCACAGCCGAAGCACGCGTTGTGTGGGGCGTACGTCTCCTGCAGGCACTTCTCGGTCATTGCTGGGGCCTGCTCGCCGACTCGCGGGCCGCGAAGGCCCAGTCACCGGCCTCGCCGTGTTCGCGCTTGAGCACCGCGTACTCCCGGCGAACGGCGCGCACGTAGTTGCGGAACTGCTCGAGCTCCCCACGCTGTCGGGCCGCCAGCTGCACCCGGGTGGGGCCGGCGTTGTAGGCCATCAGGGCGACATCGAGATCGTTGCCGAACCGTGACGCGAGGTACTTGAGGTACCGGATGCCGAGGCGAACGCGCAGGGCGGGGTCTGCTTCGATCTCCCTGGCGGTCAGCTTGATGCCTTCGCGCTCGGCGACGTACTGCAGCGTCACCGGCTGAATCTGCATCAGGCCACGGGCGTTCATGTTCGACACCGCGGTCTCGCGGAACTCGGACTCGACGTCGATGATGGCGAGGATGAGGAGCGGATCGAAGTTGGCGGCGCGGGCTTCTTCCGAGATGGCGACGGCGAGCTGCTGGCGAAGGCGAAGGCCAAGGCCGGGCCCGCGGCGGGCGAGCACGGCGTCGATGCGCTCCGAGTCGGGGTGGCTGACGACCTGAACGCCCATCGGCTCGAACCGGACGACGGGCGTCACCGGCTGGACGAGGGGCGCGACGGACCAGGCCAGCGCCATCGCAGACAGCACAGCCATCGCGCTGGCGGTCGACGCGCCGGGGCCGAGCCGCACCAGCCACCGCTGGGCGCGACGAACCACAGGCCTGGAGGCCCGGCTCGTCTGCACGTCGGTGGCAAGAGTTGCGGTCACTTGGCGAGGTGCTCGATGCGCTTGTTGAGGGTGTCGAGGCGCGAGTTGAGCTGTGCGATCTCTTCCTTGCGGGGCACGCGCATGCGCTGGAGCGAGACGCGCACGGCCTCTTCGACCTTCTTCTCCATGTCGCGGCGCTGGGAGGTGAGGCGGTCGGAGTACTCCCGAACCTGCTTCTTGACCTCGTCCTGGCTCCAGCCGGCCATGCCCTGAACGCGCGCCAACAGCTTGGCCGCTTCGTCCTCGGCGCCTGACACGGTGACCAGCGCCTGGCTCCACACCTGCTGGAAGAATTCAGCGATGGAGCGCCGGTCATGAGGCGGTTGTGGTGGTCGGGTGTCCATGAAGTAGGGCCTCTAACCACATTAACCGACCCGAGCGGAAGGGCCACCGAAGCTGCCAAACCGACCGGAAGAACAGGAGGTTAGCTGAAGGTCTGGCGCGACTTGGCGAGTTCGTCGACGCGCTTGGACAGCTTCGTGAGGTTCTTCGTGAGCTTCGTCATGTCGTCAGAGGTCGCGACGCCGAGCGCGCTGAGCACCTCACGCGGCATCAGCAGCACGCGCTTGCGGAGGTCGGTCGCGGTCGAGGCGATGCGCTTCTCGAGCTGCTTCAGATCGTTGCCGCTGCGAACGCGGGTCAGCACCTTCTCGATCGACTTCCGCTGCTTCTTTGCTTCGGTCACGATGTCCTTCTCCACGTCGGCGAGCTGCTTCTTGGCAGCCTCGAGTCCCTCGTTGAGGCGTTGGGCGGCAACAGCGGTCACGGGCTTCTTGGTGGCAGTCTTCATTGCGGTACTCCTCCTTGACGCACTGCATATAACGCGGCGCGTTGGAGAAGCAAGGCGGACTGCCTCCGCGAGGTGTTCCGGGCGCTTGCGGTCACTCAGGGCATCGGGTTCCGTGGGTCTGCGACGACGGCGGCGGCAAACGGTCCGGTGTCATCGTCCAGGGCTCCGGGGCTGACGGCCAGGCCCGAGATGATCCCGTCGAGGTACAAGGCGTCGGCGCAGCCGAGCTCGTCACCGAAGAAGGACGCGAAGTCGAAGAAGCTGACCTCGTCTCTCGAGATCGCCAGCAAGGACGGTCTGGGGGTCTTTCACGCCAACGCCGCTGCGGATGAGCCGGTTCGATGAGCCCGAGTTGAACTTCGGGTGAAGCGCCCCGCGACGGACGAGCAGGGGCCACAGATCACCAGCAGCGCCGCGATGACGACGTGGGCCGGCCGGGGGAACCGGAGGCCCAAGCTCGTCACTTCGACAAGACGATGTCGCGATAGCCCGGGCGCTCGGGGATCTTCTGCTTGTTGCCCAGGCTGTGCTTCTCGTTCTGGATCTTGTCCTGCAAAAGCATCAAGCCGTCGAGCACCTGCTCAGGGCGTGGCGGGCAGCCGGGGATGTAGACGTCGACGGGGATGATGCGGTCGATGCCCTGGAGCACCGCGTAGTTGTCGTAGAAGCCGCCCGAAGACGCGCACACGCCGAAGCTGACGACCCACTTGGGCTCGGTCATCTGCTCGTAGACGCGCTTGAGAATCGGAGCCTGCTTCAGGTTGATCGTGCCCACCACCATCAGCAGGTCAGCCTGGCGCGGCGAGAAGCGGGGGAACTCGGCGCCGAAGCGCGAGATGTCGTAGCGGCTGGCCGCGACCGACATGTACTCCATGCCGCAGCACGCGGTGGCGAACGGGTAGGTGAAGAGCGAGTACTTGCGCGCCCAGCCCAGGCCCTTCGAGACGACCTTCTGAAAGAAGCCCGTCGCCTCGTCGCGGCGGGTGGTGAGAATCGGAGCGATGTCGGTATCGGAAGCCATGGTTCTTTTCCCAGGGGCGGGAGCCCTCAGCTCTCCCAGTCCAGCGCGCCCTTTTTCCAGATGTATACCAGCCCGACGATCAGCGTCGCCGCGAAGACCAGCATGGTGACGTAGCCGAACCAGCCGAGCGCCTGGAAGTTGACCGCCCACGGGTAGAGGAACACCGCTTCGATGTCGAACACGATGAAGAGCAGGGCGACCACGTAGAACTTCACCGCGAAGCGCTGCCGGGCCGAGCCCATCGGCGCGTTGCCGCCTTCGAACGCCTCGCCCTTCATGGTGCTCTGCGACTTCGGGCCCAGGATTCCGGCGAGGAAGGGAATCGCGACGGCCATCACTCCGGCGAGCCCGAACACGACGGCGATCGGGAGGTACTGCGTGAGCGGGTGTTCCATTGAAAATCACCTTAAAGACGAGGCCCTGCGCGGGTCAAAGCGTTTCTTCTGATGCTCACCTGCGCTTGCGGGCCTTCTTCACCTCGAGCGGGAACACCTCGTCGAGGGCCGACTCCATCGCGGAGCTCATACCGAGCGCGTGCGTCTGGTCGCGCGGAATCCAACGCCACTCGAGGTACTGATCGGGCGGGGCCTTGAGCCGGGGCGGCAGGTCGACCGGGAAGAGACGCAAGACGAGATCCCGATGGGTGAGCGTTCGTTCGAGCACCAGCATCTCGGGGCCGATGACGGCGCGTTTTCCGAAGAGGGCCTTGAGCGAGGCGTAGGGGTTGGTGCCCTTCTCGAGCACGAGGCCGGGCATCTCCCACAGGCCACCGAAGAGCCCCGACTCCGGCCGGCGGGCGAGCAGCACGTTGCCATCGCGGTGACTCAAGGCGACGGCGAGCTCGAGGCGTTTGCGCGGCGGGAGCTTTCGAGGTGGCGGCAGCTCGTCGACCCGGCCAGCGGCCAGGGCGCGGCAGTGCGTCTGCACCGGGCACAGCAGGCAGGTGGGAGACGCCGGCGTGCAGACGGTCGCGCCGAGCTCCATGAGGGACTGGTTGAAGTCGCCGGGCCGCTCACCCTTCACGAGCAGGGTCGCGAGCTCCCAGAGCGTCGCTTCGCGGGTCTTGTCCTGGGGCGCGCCGTCGATCTCGAACAGCCGCGACAACACGCGGGCCACGTTGCCATCGACGAGCGGGGCCTCCTGGTCGAAGGCGATGGAGGCGACGGCGCCGGCCGTGTACCGCCCGAAGCCGGGGAGCGTGCGCAGCGCCTCGACGGTGCTCGGGAGCGTGCCCTGGTGCTTCGCGTCGAGCTCCACCGCGGCTTTGTGAAGGTTGCGCGCGCGCGAGTAGTAGCCGAGGCCGCTCCAGAGGCTGAGCACGTCGGAGACCTCGGCCGAGGCGAGCGACTTCACGGTGGGGAAGCGCTCCAGGAAGCGCTGGTAGTAGGCGATGACGCGATCGACCTGCGTCTGCTGGAGCATCACCTCGCTGACCCAGATCGCGTACGGATCGCGGGTGTCACGCCAGGGCAGCTCGCGCTTGTTGTGATCGAACCAGGCGAGCAGGGCAGGGCGGAGCGTGCGTCGGTTGGCCTTCGCGGCCTCGACGATCTCGAGCGGGGTGGCGGGCATCGGCGGCGCCCACACAGCAGAACCAGCGGCCGGCGACAAGCAGGCTCGTTACTCCGTGCGCTCATGCTCTCCGTGGCGATGTGTCTGGTGATGACGGCGGCGCCGATCGATCTCGAGTCGTGGAACACGAAGCGGCTCTCGACGAACCGCACGGCGATGTTCGTGCTGGGAAGTTGGGCCGTCGGGAACATCGCGGTCGGAAGCATCGGCTACGCGTTGGAGCGTGACGAGCGGCTGCGGTGGTTGCACCTCGGGAACGCGGCGTGGAACGTGGTGAACCTGGGGCTCGCGGTGGTGGGGCTCATCTCCGACTGGGGGCGCGATCCAAAGTCGTTCGACGCGAAGCAGAGCCTGGTGGAGAGCGAAAAACAGACGAAGGTGCTGTTGGTGAACGCGGGCCTCGACGTGGCGTACCTGGCGACGGCGGCGTTCCTCTGGCAGCGGGGTGACGCGACGTCAGATGCGCGGCTGGTCGGGCTGGGACAGGCGCTGTTGATTCAGGGCGCGTTCCTGTTGGGCTTCGACATCACGCTCGCGGTGCTGTCCGGCCGGCTGACCGATGAGCTGCTCCTGGGGGTCGACGTGATGCCTGGTGGAGGCGCCGGGGTGCGGGCGGACTTGAGATGGTGACCCGCTCGTGTTCGGGTGAGCGTCTGATGAGGCCGGCCATCACAGCAGTGCTCTTCGCGTGCTTCGGGCTCGCCTGTACCGACGTCATCGACAGCCCGTGCTGCCCGCGCGGCATCGACGGCAGGTGCGCGGTGCTCCAGCCGGCGCCGGTCGGAGCCAGCAACCGTCGGGTGATTCAGTTCAACTCGCCGGAGTGCGATCAGCAGCTCTGTGTGACTGAACTCGAGCTGGTCGATGGCGGCCCGCCACAGGGCTACTGCTCGACGCCGTGCGGCGCGATGAACTCGTGCCCGATGTCGTCGGTTGGCGCGATGCGGTGCGACAGCACGGTGCCTGCGTCCGACGGTGGCGCGGTCTCGGTCTGCCTGCGCCCGACGCCCGGCCGGCAGTAGGCCCGCGCAGAACTCTGGCTGTGTCGACGTGCAGTCGCTCGGGCGCTGCAGATGAAACCGAGCCGACCTTCCGGGCCCTCAGTCACGCTGCAGGTCCCGGGAACCCGATGAAGCTGTGGTCTGCGCCGTGGCAGCAGCGCTCGGGCAGGCATGGAAGGCGAAACCTGCAGCGCTTCGACCTGCTCGCCCGCGCTACGCGGGAGTCTGCGACAGCCTTCGGTAGTCCTTCAGGTGGCGAATCGCGGCGATCTTCTCGCCCTTCTTTTCGTACAGCCGCGAGAGGTTGAAGTACGCGTCGACGCAGGAGGGGTCGAGCTCGATCGCCTCCCGGTATCGCGCCATGGCGTCGTCGATGCGGCCTTGATCTTCGAGCACGACGGCGAGGTTGAAGGTGGCGGTGACGTCGCTGGGGCGGGCGACGAGGGCCGCGACGTAGTGCGCCTCGGCCTCCTGGTGCTGACCGCGCTGGTGGAGCAGCCGCCCGAGGTTGACGTGCGCGTCGGCGTGGAGCGGGTTGACGGCGAGCGCCTCGGTGTAGCTGCTGAGCGCGTCGGGGGAGTTGTCGCCTTCCTGCGCGACGCCGCGGGCGAACAACGTGTCGGCATCGCGCTGCGCAGGCGCCTTGAGCCAGGTGGCGGCGCGGGGCGTGTGTTTGAAGTCGAGGAGCGACTGGCCGGTCTCGGCGTTCCACCGCGCGGCGCCGACGCCGACGACGATCTCGTCACCTTCCTGCTGGAGCGCGACGGAGGAGAGCGGCCGCTCCGACGTCAGCTGCGCGCGCAGCTTCTCGAGGGCGCGAGCGATGCGGGAGCGCGAGACGCGTCGCTCCATCAGGCCGCGGGCGGTGCGGAGCAACACGAGATCCTGAAACGTGAAGAGGTCGCGCTGCAGGCCCCAGACGAGCTCGACGAGGCTGCGCGCCGACTCCGGCGTGGTGCCCAACAGCCCTGCGACCTCTCGGAGTGAGTACGCCTGTTTCATGAGAACAGGGTGTAGCAGGGGGGGCTGACATCGCTCCCCGCGGGGCGCACGACGAGTGTGAGGGGATTTTACGTCGGCTGATCAGTCGGCCTGCGCGCGAAGCCGATCTTCCGCGGCTGGCGCATACGGGCTGATCGGTGAACTCCGCGGGCCAGCCCGAACTTTCTTCGGCGGATCGACACCCGACGGTCAGGTGTGATCTCTGCGCGCGCATGACACGCAAGAAGACGCTGAAGGACTTCACCCCGGACGATTTGCAGCACGAACTCACCGAGCGCTTCACCGACCAGCAGATGGACCAGGTGCTCGAGGCCGAGCGCCTCGGCTACGACAGCGTGTGGACGGCGGAGGCCTATGGGTCCGACGCCGTCAGCACCGCGGCCTGGATGCTCGCGAAGCAAGGGTGAGGGCAAGGCGAGTCATGGCGGTTTCTCCTGAACTGCGGTTTTCGGAGAAACACCTCACCGTCAGACCGCGTTGAATGGCCCCGCGCTTTTCAGGTGTCAGTCAAAAACGTGAGCGATATCAATCGATTCCTCTCCATCAACAGCGCTTCGGGCCTGTCACCTGCAGAGACGACGACGTGGCGATGGCGCTGCGGCACTGCCAGTTGAAGCTCCGGAGCTGGCGTGAAGCCCCGCCGACGCACCCGGCAACGCAACGCGCACCCAGGTAGGACTTCGCCGAGCTCGACGCCGCGTGGCCCGAAGACGAATACGAAAAGGGCCGCACGCGCCCGCGGGAAGCTTGAAACAGAACTGGAGAGGCGTCAGGGCTCCGGTCTCAGTCTCCACTTCGAGTCGTCGTCCGGGAGAGTACCGACCCGGGGCTCGCGGCTGTACGCCGCACGTTTCCCGCACCCCGAGACAACCACCACCTCGGCGAACACCGTATCCAAGGTCGTCACGACCTGCAGCGTGAGCGACTCCGGCGGGCACTCGAGATCGAACGACGCCTGTGAACGAAGGGTCTGTTGATCGCGCAGCCACCATTTCTCCTGGAGCTCGAAGCCATCCCTCGGGACCAACGTCACGCAACTCGAGACCAGCAGGCCCACTCCGATGAACTTGTGCACCTGCGCGGAGTACTCGACGCGCCAGGAGCGAGCAAGAACGCACGACCAGCGGATGTGTACTAGGTTGAAGAAGCGTGCGTTTCGCACTGGGAGGCAGGGTAGACGAGTGGTGTACGCGTCTTGGTGATGCCGAGATCAGCGAGCAGCATCGCGACCGGCTTTGACTTCATCGACGAGCCCCGGTCAGCGTGGATGGTGAGCTGACCAGGGGCAATGCCCTGGCGCTCGCACGCCTCGCTGATCAGCTTCTCGGCGAGTGCCGACGACTCGGCGTCGGCCACCAACCAGCCCACGACGTAGCGGCTGAATACGTCGAGGACGACGTACAGATAGAAGTACGTCCACTTCGTTGGGCCCAGCAGCTTCGTGATGTCCCAGCTCCAGAGCTGATTGGGCTTCGTGGCGAGCAGCTCGGGCGCGGCGTACTTCGGGTGCCGCAACTGCGCGCGGCGCTCGCGCACCTCCTGGTTCTCCTCGAGCACGCGGTACATCGTCCGCTCGCTGCAGAGGTAGCGCCCCTCGTCGAGCAGTGTCGCGTACACCTCGGCCGGCGCGAGGTCCTCGAAGCGCGGCTCGTGCAACACGTCGAGCACCGCGCGACGTTCGTCCGCGGGAAGCGCCCTGGGCGACGCCTTCTTCTCGGCGGGTCCATGCATGGGGTTGAGCTCCCGGTAGTAGGTCGCTCGCGCGAGTCCCAGCGCAGCGCAGGCGGCCACGACGCTTAGCTCGGGACCGATCGTCTTGATGGTGTCCATCATGGCGTCTCGTCCTCCTTCGGCAGCTGGATGCCCAACAGCTCCGATACTTTTTTTTGGAGTTCCACGAGGGCCTCGGCCCGCTTCGCGCGCAGCTCCGCCTTCGCCAGCGCGCGCTTCAGCTCGGTGTTCTCCTTCTCCAGCGGATTGGGGTCGAGCGCCTTCCGACCTCGCTTCTTGGGCGTGAGCGCGTCCAACTCGCCGGCCGCCCGAGCCCGACGCCACTCTGTGAGGTGCGACGAGTACAGCCCCTCTCGGCGAAGCACCGCACCAACCCCACCCACCTCGGTCGCGGCGTCCGCGGCCTTCAGGACGCGCAGCTTCTCCTTCGCGGTGAATCGCCTCCGCTTCGCCTTCCCGATCACCTCGACCTCCTGGACGGGCGCGATCATCGGAACTCCGGCCCACAGGGCCGCCTCCGCTTCGCTCCGGCGGGACGACCGACCACAACTTGACGACTACGACTGATAGACCGACACATGAGAGACAACTCCATCGCCCTGCACAGTAAATTCCTCCGGGGTCGCTGTCTCACTCACGTTGTCAGAGAGGGACTCTGGGAACGCGGTCCGTACTGCGAGGATGGCGTGGATGGAGCCGGTCCCCGTGCGACGGAATGCGAGGAAGGTGTCCTCGAACGATGCGCCGACCGCGGCCATCTGGCTGGCGAACTCGATCCTGTCGGCATCGGTGATGCGCATCGAACCCAAACGGCCTTGCGCGGCGATCAGCGCGCGGGACTGAGGACGAACCTCGCGATGAGCGCGAGCCCCAGGGCGAGCTGGAGCAGATTGATCGCTCGCATTCCAGCGACGTCGAGCCAACCGTCGGCTCCAGCCGCGATCGAAAGCCCGGCGACCGCGACCTGACTCGCTCCCAGCCAGAGCTGTGCAGTGAGGCGCGGCTTCGCCCACAGACAGCGCAGGCCTTCGACCGCGAGCGCGATTCGCCCGAGCGCGATGAACGCCGCCAGCACCAGGAGCACGGGCAACGCAACGACACCGAACGGACCCAGGCTCCCCAACTCCATACGACCTCCTCAAGCGCGGAAGAGTGCGAGCATAGTCGAAGCGAGAGTGCGCGCGAGAGGCGATGGCACCGTGTCACGGCGTCGGAGGCCGCTCGAGCAGTGGGCACGCCGCAACCAATCGTTCCCACGTCGCATGGCGGGTCACCCGGTGGGCCGGCGCTTCGTGCCCAGCTCCCACGACGTCCAACACCAGCAGTGATGGAAGCGGGTGTTCGGCGACAGACCTCGACAGTGTCTCGAGAGCGTCCCGCCACGTCGACGTCGCGAAGTGCGAGGCGACCAGGCGGAGCTCGCTCAACGGCTCGCCAAGGCGCACGCTGTGAAGTCGCCTTGGGAGACGCTCGAGCCAGTGCTCGACCTGGTCGAGTCGAACACCGCTCGTGAAGCGCACTTCGAGCGTCTCGAGCGCCGGCCCGGCCCAGGTCGCCTCGAGGTCGCCCGTCGACGACGGCAACAGCAGCGCCGCAAGCCACTTCGAGCGCAACACTGGAGCTCCAACCAGCAGCTCGCCGAGTGGATCACCTGCCTCGAGAAGCTGATCGCCGAGGACGGAGAGTGCGGCCGTGTCGAGCGCCCACCAGCGGTCGGGCAAGACGAACTCGCTCCTGACGGGGTACGCGTACGCTCGAATCGCCAGACCGTCGTCGAACAACAGCACGTCGAGCGGCTCGAGGGCGCTTCCGGGTTGCACGCGCTTGCCGTTGCGCAAGAACGTTCGGGCGGGCATGTCGAGCGTCCACTGCCCGTCGACGCGGGCTCCACCGAACTCCCAATTCGCGACCGCGCACGACCAGCGTGCCCCGTCGAGCTTCGTCGGGAAGCGCGTCGCCCTGGTGAAGTGCCGTGGCGCACGGCCCCGGGGCCCCTGCATCAGCTCGAGCCACATTTCAGGACCCTCGCCGAAAGGCGGTCCGTTCACGAGCCGTTCAGTCCCACCAGAGAAAGGTCGAGCGCCCTCGTCGCTCTACTTCGTCTACGGAGAGGAAGAACAGCGCAGTCAGCTCAGCACCGGGTGGACGGACGCGCTCCGTGACGACGAGGGCTGAACTCGAAGCCACCGCGCTCACGGAGTGATATCTCCTCACCATGCTTCTTCGAGTGTACGCGATTGGTAACTCTCTGATGTCGACCCTGACTCGGGGCAGATCGTCGCCAACCCCGTTTGCGTTTGACTAAGGGCAACACTTTGCGCCTTCTCGCTCTCCTCTTCTGCGGTCTTCTGGTTGGCTGCAATGGATCAGAGGACTGCGGTTCGTGGTGCCTTGAGCAGTCGCCAGCGGGCGAGTGCTTCGTGGTGCCCAACTGCAGCGGGTGTCGGGCGGGCTGCAAACGATTCGCGTCGTCGAGCTTGGGCGTCTTCCTCGATGCTGGTTGCGTGGTCGTTTCCGAGGGCTGTCGATAACTCGCGCTCGCCGCGCTCGTGTTGTCGACTTGGCCCTCGAGTAGCAATGGAACGGAAGACCGGTGTTTCGGTCCGGCGGTGACCGTACGCTTCCCCCTCCCCGTCCGCTTCCGCTCAGTGCTCCGCCTCTCAGCCGACCGCCGGCTCATCAACCGCCGGCACGGCGACCACAACAAGCTCGGGTTCGCTGTGCAACTCGCGACCGTGCGCTTCCTCGGGACCTTCCTCAGCCGGGCTGACGCAGTGCCCGCTGGCGTCGTGGGCGCCTCCGGTCTCTCGCGCTACGGAGATGAGGTCCGGTGGGACCACGCGGTCGAGATTCGAGATCGGCTCGGCTAGCCGCCCTTCTCCCGCTCGTTGACCTCCCCGACTTGCTCATGGAGGTGGACGCCATGACGGGCTTCACGCAGGAGTTCTCGCACGTGAGCGGAGCGGCGCGCGCGTGGAGGACCTGTCGACGTCTCTGTGCGCCGCCCTTCTTGCCGAGGCCTGCAACATCGGCCTCGAGCCCGTCGTCCGCCAGGACACCCCTGCCCTCACGCGTGGACGCCAGCCAGAAGTACATTCGGGCGGAGACACTTCGCCTCGCGAACGCTCGTCTTGTCGACTACCAGTTCAGGATTCCGCTCCCCGCAAGGAAGTCGAAGCCGAGTCGACCGCGTTCGTCGTCTGCCATGCACTCGGACTGGACACGGCCTCGTTCGCCCTGCCCTACGTCGCGACGTGGGCGAACGGTGACGTGGAGGAACTGGCCGCCGCAGGCGAGAACGTCCGCCGCGCCTCCCTGGTGATTCTCGATGCGCTCCAACCACCACGCGTCGAAGCCGAAGGGATGGCGGAGGTTGCGATGCGCGCCAGTTGATGAGCGTCTGACGACGGCCCCAATGGCTTAGCGCCTGCCTCCCTTCTCAGCCCGACACGTGGCGAGAAAGGAAGCGACAGGTGAGCAAGAGACGACGAGGGACGAAGCGCATGTCGAGCTACCCGCCAGAGTTCCGGCTGCGGGTGCTGCGTGAGGTGCTGGAAGAGAAGACGCCCGCGGCGGAGGTCGCACGTATCTTCGGGGTGAGCGAGTCGGCGATCGCGAAGTGGCTGCGAGCGTTCCGACACGGCGGTGAGCCTGCGCTGACGCCGCGACAGACGGGGCCGCGAAGAGCCGCGCCGAGCGTCGAGGACGCGAGGCGCGCCCTTGTGGTGCGAGCGAAACAGGACAGTCCAGCACTGGGCACGCGTCGCATCGCCGACGTGCTGCGCCGCTTCGAGGGGCTGGGCGTGTCAGAGACGACGGTGCGGCGGATTCTGCACGAGGAGGGCCTGCTCGAATCGCGGCCGCCGGAAGTCGAGAAGCCGCCGCGGCCTGAGACGCGCTTCGAGCTGTTGCGAGGCTCGCTGGTTGATGGCCGCCTGATCCGTCTGATTGATGGCCCTCGTTCTGGGTGGTGCGGTGCGCGCCACCACACTGGTGGCCATCATCGAGGGTGGCGAGGAGATGCC
>JALHMW010000010.1 GCA_022843845.1 Archangium sp. | reverse complement strand
GAAGGGGTCCCTCGGCTTGCGAACTGACCTCAACTCTTCGAACCGCCGGATGCGGACCCGCATGTCCGGTGGTGTGGCAGGGGACTGAAAGGGAATTCCTTTCAGCCCCTATGCCGATTGCCTCACGATGCGCTGACCAGTTCAGCCTGGAGCTGGCCAGCTCAGCCTGGCGTCGCAGGCTCGACCGGGCCTTCGACGATCAGCGCCGGGGCCTCGGTGGTGGGCGCCGCCTGGACGGCCGGCGTCTCGACCGTCTCGGTCGGCTGCGCCTCATCGGTCTTCGGCTTCTTCGTGCCTGCGCCTGAGCGGCACCCGCGGCACCAGGGCTGATTGCGAATCGCGCCGTCGGCCATCTTGCGAAGGCCGAACATGCCGAGCGGCTTCATCTGCCGGCACTTCAGGCACATCATCGTGATCAACACCTCGTTGCCGTCGGCGTCGAACACGGCCGACTTGCGGCGCTTGCGCGGCTCCTTCGGGGCGTTCGGGTCTTTCGCCTTCTTCGCATCACCGGGCTCGGCCGGCGTCAGCATCGGAGTGACTTTGTAGAGCACCACGCCCTCCTCGAGACTGCAGCACTGCATCGTCTTCCAGTGAACCGACCCGGCAGACACGTGAAGCTTCAGATCCTAGCGCGCTGAGCTGACATTCCCCGAGGCCGAATCACCGACACCGGAGCGCCGCCCGAGGCTGAATACCGGCTCCAGCGGCGATTTGCGAGCAACAATGGCCAGTTGCCGGTCAGGGGTTGCGATGGCTGTCGGCCGTCGCGCAGCCCTTCGCGTCACCGATCATCGAGATGCGGCCGGGCTCGGGCGCCACGAAGGGCTCCTGGTGCTTCACCCAGAAGTCGACGAGCTCGTCGCGCAGGTTCGAGCCGCGCGTCTCACCGAGGTCGACCTGCCTGGGGTCGATGGTCGAGAGAATGGGGCCCAGCCCATCGCCGCCGCGCGCGAGGAAGTCGGGCATGACGACGCGGTAGCGCACGTTCGGGTCGACGCCGTGACCGCCGGGCAGGTGCACCGACTTGAGCCGGTTCGGGCCGGGGCAGCGATCGAGCACGAGCTCGAGGCCCGAGATCTGGAAGACGCCCTTCTTCGCCGAGTATGCCGCGCGCACGAGCGTCACGAGCTGGTCGCCGGTGACGTCGAGCGTGGCGACGGCGTTGTCGAACGGGAGCACCTCGTAGATGGCGCCGTACTTGACCGCGCCCTGGGCGAGATCTGCGCGCAGGCCGCCGGGGTTGAGCATGGCCACGTCGGCGCGGGTCATCGTTCGCAGCGAGTCGGCCAGGAAGCTGCCGAGCACGCTCTCCTGCTCGTAGTTGCGGCCGAGCGCCCTGGGGACCGTCAGCCCCAGCGGCTTGTTCTGCAGCTCGCTGACCCGCGCTTCACCGGGCTTGAGGAGCGACGCGAGCGCCTCATCGGCGACGATCGTCTTGCCGAGCCACCTGGCCGCGACCGGCTTCACCTCGCTCGCGCGGGCGCGCAGCTGCCGGGGGTCGCACGAGCCCGAGGCCTCATCGACGGTCTCGCAGATCTCGATGCTGCTGCGAATGCGCGTGCGCTCACGCACCAGCTTGCGGCTGCCGGGGTCGACGTAGAGATCGATGACGCCGAAGAACCGGCCGAGCGCCATGCTCTCGATGATCGGCGTGCCGTTCACGAAGTGGCCGATCTGCGCGTGGGTGTGGCCTGCGACGACGGCGTCGAGCGTGCCGTAGGGGAAGCCCTTCATCATCTCGAACACCTCGCCGGTGTCGGTGTCGCAGCTGTGGAGGTCGGAGGGGTCCTTCGACTCGGAGCAGCGGCCGCCGGCGTGCACCACCGCGATGACGAGGTCGGCGCCGCGTTCACGAAGGCGCTTCGCGCTGCCGAGCGCTTCGGGGCCGAGCGAGGCGAAGCGCAGGGTCGCGACGTTGATGGGCAGGGTGGTGGTCGGCGTCTGCGGCGTGGTGAGCCCGAGGATGCCGATCTTGATGCCCTTGCGCTCGATCATCACGGTGCCATCGCCAGGCAGCCACGACGGGCGCAGCCGCGAGTTCGACTCGTAGATGTTGGTGGAGAGCAGCGGGAACTTCGCCTGCGCCATGCGCGCCTTGAGCGCTCCGAACGAGTCCATCGACGGGTCGCTCGCGTGCGTCTGCGGGCCGACGGGGCCGTAGTCGAACTCGTGGTTGCCGATCGCCGCCGCGTCGTAGCCGAGCGCATTGAAGGCATCGATGACGACCGAGCCCTCGGTCACGTTCGACATCAGCGTGCCCTGGAAGAGGTCGCCGCCGTCGACGAGCAACACGCCGCCGGGGTTCTCGTCACGCAGGAGCTTGAGGTAGCCCGCGAAGGTGGCGGCGCCTCCGAAACGAATCGCGCCCTGAGGGAACTGCTCGACCTGCGTCATCACCCAGCCGTGCACGTCGTTGGTGCCGACGAGGGTGATGCGCACGGCGCCGTCGGAGTCTGGGCGCAGCCCATCTTGCGGCGTCCGGCAGGACAGGACCGCGAAGGCGATGGAGACGAAGAGGGTGCGGAAGAACGGAGTCATGGTCGTGGTCACGTCAGTCGTCGGCTCGACGACGCCCGAAGCGCCGCAGCCAGTACAGGAAACCCAGCGCCGGAAGCACGGAAGCAGACGGTGCTCCGTTGCAGCAGCCGGGAGGAGGAGGTTCTTCGATGACGCCGCCGCCGCCTCTGCCGCCAGCGCGTCCACCAGCGCGTCCACCAGCCAGCGCGGCGCCACCACCCGCGGCCATACCGCCGGCAGCGCCACCACCAGCCGCGCCGCCACCAGCCGCACCGCCACCAGCCGCAGCGCCACCCCCGGAAACTCCTCCAGGAGCGCGGAAGTCGATGGGGAGGCGTGGGTCGGCCGACAGGGCGACCGTCTCCCAGCTGAGGAGATGAACGACTCCGCCGTCTCGCGCCGTTCCGATCGCCACCGCCCCGGTCGGCCACCAGGCGCCACTGTCAGGGCGGCCCAGGGGCCCAACCGACACATCCATCCACTCGAGGCCCGGTACGAGCTCGCCGCCATCTGGCGTCGAAACGTGGAACTCGGCGACCAGGTTCACGGGGTCGGGCTTCACCTGGTACACGCGCACGAGGTCTCTGGCTGGCACGGTCGTCAGGAGCAGCGCTCCACCGTCGAGCTGGGGGTACAGCGCGAGGCCCGTGACGAGGTCTGCGGCCCCAGCGTCGACGAGCTGGCGGGCGGCGCCGAAGAACGGGTCGACCTCGAGCACGCCTGCGCTTCCGGCCGCGACGTAGAAGACGCGGCCCGAGGCCCACGCGATGACCGAGCTCGCAGGGGCGGGGAGCGGGAGGTCACTGAGCGGCAGGGATCCGAACGAGGTGCCAGTAAGGCTCAGCTCGAAGCGGTGCAGCGCGGGCTGTTCGCCCGCGACGACGGCGAAGGCGCCAGCGTCCTGGAGGTCGAGGATGGCCACCGCGCCTGCCTGGTCCACGGGGAGCGGGTTCGACCCGATGGAGAGCAGCCCGCCGTCTGGGTCCGCCCTGAAGAACGTCAGCGCACCGGCGTCATCCGACACGCTCGTCATCGCCACCAACCCCAACAGCCCAGGCACCGCGTCGACTCCATTGACCACGCCGCGCACCGGTTCGCCGCCATCGACGCCGCCATCGACTCCGCCGTCGACTCCGCCATCGTTGCGATCGGGAGACACGCTGAACTGCCGGCTCAGGTCCGACACCGAGAGCACCGACAGGCCCTGGAACGTGGCGAAGAGCGAATCGCGGCCGGGCCAGAAGGCGACCGCCGACCTCTGGCTGGGGTCGGGCTCGCTGGCGATGACGAACGGGACGCGGGGGGGCGGGGGCGGCGGGACCACCGGGAGGGCGCCTGGCACGTCGATCGGCAACGGCGGCACGGCGGCCCTCGCGATGGCCGTCCACGGGATCAGCTTGTAGTTGGGGCCGTTGAGGTTCAGGCGATCGCAGACCACGAGCACGCCCCCGTCGAAGAGCGGGTTCGCGGCGGTGCCACCGAACGGGGCGGCTGACACGTCGATGAACTCGGCCCCCCGGACCAGCCTGCCGCCGTCGGGTGCGGTGAACCTGAAGTCTGCGAGGTGGAGGGCGGGGATGCCCGGGCGCGCCCGGTAGATGCGGAACAGATCTCTGGCTCCGACCGAGGTGATGAGCAGCGCGCCGCCGTCGCTCTGGGGGTACACCGCGAGGCCCGTGGCGATGTCGGCTGCGGTGCCGGCGTCGATGACGTGCACCACGGTTGGGACAGGCGCGAGCGGGTTGATCTCGACGACGCCCCCGATGCCGATCGACGCGTAGACGCGGCGCAGACCCGTCGAGACCGCGATGACCTGTGGCGGAAACCGGAGTGGAATGGGCGCGTTGGGAATAGGCTCGAGCCCGCGAGGGCCTTCGATGAACTCCCAGCGCTGCAATGAGGACGCGCCAGTGTTGACGTACAGGTGTGCCCCCTCAGCTCCAAACTCGGCGAGGGCGAGCGCCAACGAGTTCGTGCTGATCCCCCCGTCGGGGCGCAGCGCGTTGCCCATGCCCCCGTCTCGCTGTGGCGCGTACACGAAGATGTTGGAGGCGGTGCCGACCGCGACGAGGCCTCCGAGAACGCTCGGGAGCGTCACGGCGGAAGACAGGGTGTCGACGCCCATGACGGGGGCGACCACCAGAGGAAACTCGTCAGCGAAACCCCCGTCGACCAGGAATCGGTACAGCCCAGGCGAGTTGAACATGTTGGAGCCGAACACCAGGTCGCGGTTCGTCCCGAACCGGTCGCGCAGCAGCGCCGTGTCGCCTGCCTGGTTCCCCGGTATCGGAAGGGTCTCCACCGTGAACGCCGCTTGACTCTGAGCGGCGGCGGCCGTCGAACAGACGATGAGGAGGAGCGCAAGACGCATCATAGGGCGAGCCTCGCTTGAGTCGAACGGGCGGTGCAATGGATGAAACGGGAGCGCCTCACCCTGGCCCCGGGCAGGTGCCCATCGTGCAGACCTGGCCCGTGAAGCAGCGCTGGTTGTTGCAGTCCGGGTCTGCGCAGTCAGCCAGCCCGTCGCCGTCGTTGTCGAAGCCGTCAGCGCATTCACCTTCCGGGCGGAAGCAGCCGCGCACGAAACCTCCGTCGATGGGCCCCGCGTCTGCGTTGCCACCATCTACCGCGCCCGCGTCGGAGCTCCCCGCGTCGGAGTTCCCCGCGTCGATTGCGCCTGCGTCGACTCCGCCTGCGTCAGCCGCGCCCCCGTCACGAACGCCCGCGTCGGGGATGACTGGCGCGAAGCCGCAGCGGCTCGACGGCGCGCGCATGGTGTTGCAGTCGAAGCCGAAGCACGCCTCGTCATCACAGTCGGTCTTGCCGTTCGAGTCGTTGTCGGCGGCGTCATCGCAGCGCGACTCGACGCAGGCGCCTGAGCGGCAGAGCGTGCCGCTCGTGCAGGTCACGCCGCAGGCGCCGCAGTTCGCGACGTCGGTCATCAGGTCGAAGTCCTCGTCGCGCTGGCCGTCGCAGTCGTCGTCGAGCTGGTTGCACTGTTCGACGGTGGGCCTCGCCTGCGCCTCACAGACCTCGGTTCCCAGCAGGCAGATCGTCTTGCCGGGAGCGCAGACGCCGAGCTGGCCCGAGGTGCACGCTGCGTCCCTCGAGGGGAACGTCTCGTCGACCCGGCCGTCGCAGGTGTCGTCGATGCCGTTGCAGACCTCTTCGTCCTTGCAGAATCCGACGACGAAGCAGCGGCCTCCGCCCGCGAACTGGAGCCGGCACTCGTAACCCGCGCCGCAGTCGTCGGTGGTCGCGCACGAGAACGTGCCCTTGTCCGGGTCGACGGTGCGACACCCCAGGCCGATGACGAACCCTGCGACCAGCGCGGCGATGGTGAGGCGGCTCATGGCGTGGTCCCGGTCGCGGGCGCCGGCTCGGCGTGTGAGACGAGATCGAGGATCAAGAAGACCGCGGTCGCCACGGCAGCGACGCCGAGCGCGATGAAGGACACGTTGGCGATGAGCGCGTTGCGGTTCTGCTCGAGGGCCTGCGCGCGCGTGCCCTGGTAGACGCCAGTCATCTCGTCGAGCCCGCCCCGGAGCGAGGCCTCGGCCCGGCCCGCGAGGATGCCGAAGATCGAAGCGCTGAGGCCGGCGGCGATGGTGACGCCTCCGAGGACCCACGTCGGAATCGAGAGGGAGACGCCGGCGGCCTCGTCGGCCTTCTTCGCGACCAGCTTCGGCGCGAGCTCCTCGTCGGCCGTCTGCCCGGGAATGAGCAGCAGCTTGATCTTCTCGGTGGTCGTCTGGTTCGCCTCGACGGTGAACAGGCGAGAGACTGGCAGGTACTTGTTCTTCTCGATCTTCACCTCGTACTTGCCCGGCTTGACCGTCATGGTGACGGGCGGCGTTCCGATGAACTCGCCGTTGACCGAGATCTGCGCGGTGGGGACGTTGGCGTCGATGATGAGGGTCCCGCGGGCCTCACGCTCTCCGCGGAGCAGGGGTGGCACGGCCTGCTCGACGTCTTTCTGGAAGCGGCGCGCCGCGATGAGCACCGAGCGGTCGACGTCGCACACGATGGTCGAGCTCTTCACGTCGTGGTGCCACAGCTTGAGCAGGTAGTGCTTCTCGTCGCGCGACAGGGAGCCGGTGATGACGCGGGTGATGGCCGTGCCAGTGAGCGCCTGGGCCACGCACGCGGGGTTGTCGCGACACTTCTTGAGCGCCGTGTATTTCTCGGGCGTGAGCTTCGCGCGGAGCTGGTCGGGCGTGAGGGCGTCGAGCTTCTGGGCTTCAGCGCCTTCGACCAGTTGCCGGGTGACCTGCGCGCCCAGGCCCATCATGGCGTCGGCCGCGTCGACGTCGACGACCGCGAAGTTCTCGGCCGCCGAGATCGCCAACATCGACAGCAGCGCTGGCACGGCGGAGATCATCCGTGGAACATAGCGTCCTGATGGCGTCAGTCGAGCACGAGGACGTGGAACCGCCCCCGATTCAGGATGAGATCGTCCTCATCCCGTACACGGTCGAGGCGAACTACGCGGGCTGGAGGCTCGATCGGTATCTCTGCGAGAAGCTCCGGCGGGCCTCGCGCGAGCGCGTGAAGGAGATCATCGAGAACGATCTCGTCTGCGAGAAGAAGCTCAAGGCCTCGAGCCCGGTGTGGCCGGGCCTGTCGTTCCAGCTGAGGCGTCGCGTGCGGGCCGAGCCGACGGTGCCCGGCATCGAGCACCTTCGGGAAGTGCACGTCGACGACTGGCTGGTGGTGGTCGACAAGCCCGCGGGCCTGCCGATGCACCCGACCGCGCGTTACCACCTCGGCACGCTCGTGACGCAGCTCGAGCAGCGGTACGGCACAGACGGCGCGTCGCCGGCGCATCGGCTCGATCGCGAGACCTCGGGGCTGGTGGTGTGCGGGCGCACGCTCGAGGCCACGCAGCGACTGGGCCGGCTCTTTCACGACGGCCTGGTCGACAAGGAGTACCTCGCGCTCGTCGAAGGGCACCCGAAGGACGACGCGTTCGACGTCGACGCGGCGATCGCCGAGGGCACCGAGCTCATTCGCATCGCCGTGCGCATCGATCGCGACGAAGGGCGGCCTGCGCAGACGCACTTCCGGGTCGTCGCCCGCTTCGAGCGAAACGGTGAGCCGTTCTCGTTGCTGCGCGCGTTCCCCCGCACCGGCCGCCAACACCAGATTCGAATTCACGCGAGCGTCGCCGGCTTCCCGTTGGTCGGCGACAAGATGTACGGGCCTGATCCGAACTTCTTCGATCGTTTCTCGAAGGGCGCCCTCGAGCCCGAGGCCTGGGACAAGCTGCGCCTGCCACGTCACGCGCTCCACGCCGCGCGCATCAGCTTCAAGCACCCAGGCACGCGGGAGAACGTCTCGTTCGACGCGCCGCTCGCCGCCGACCTGATCACCTTCATGCAGTCATGATGGACCTCTCCCGTCGCGGTTGACCCATGGTGGGTCGAATCGATCCAATGGGGCAGCGTTGGCACCTCGCGTGCTCACGGGATTGGTATGCGAGGGGTCTGGGTGAGCGTGGTGGTGGGAGCGCCCCTGGTGTGGGCGTGCTCGCACCTCGGCTCGACGCCGGGCCTCGTCAGCGCGATCGTGGTGACCGTGATGGGCGCGATCGTCGTCGCTCGCGAAGAGCGCCGAAGGCACGCGCTGGAGCACGCGCGCGCCGACGCCGAGGCCACCACGACGAGCGTGAGGCTGGAGGCCGCCGCGACGATGGAGCCGCTGCAGCGCGAGCTTCTGGACGAGCGGCAGCGGGTCGAGGCGTGGAAGCAGCGCGCCGACAGCCTCCGGGCTTCGCTGGAGGAGGCCCGCTCGAGCCGCGCGTCGTTCCTCGCGACGGTCTCCCACGAGCTCCGCACGCCGCTGCACGCCATCATCGGCTTCAACGAGCTGGTGAGTGATGGCTCGGCAGGCCCGGTGAACGCGACCCAGCAGGAGTACCTGGGCGACGCGCGCGCGGCGGCGCAGCACCTGATGACGTTGATCACCGACGTGCTCGACTACGCCAAGTCCGACGCGGGCCGGCTGACCTTCGCGGCCGATCAGGTCCACGTGGGGCCGGTGATGGAAGAGGTCTCGGCCCTCGTCGAAGGGCTGGCGGCGAAGAAGGAGCTGAAGCTCACGCACTCGTGCGACGACGGGCTGACGCTGGTGGGCGACGCGCTCCGGGTGAAGCAGGTGCTGCTCAACCTCGTCGCCAACGCCGTGAAGTTCACGCCCAGGCGAGGCACCGTCGAGCTCGTCGCACGCGCCGCAGGCAGCGTGTGTGAGCTGACGGTGCGTGACAGCGGGCCGGGCATCGCGGTGGAAGATCAAGCCCGCGTCTTCGAGCCGTTCCATCAGGCCGACTCGTCGAAGGCCCGCCGTCACTCCGGCACCGGGCTCGGGCTCGCCCTCGTGAAGCGGTGGGCCGAGGCGATGGGCGGGTGTGTCGACCTCGACAGCCAGCCGGGCGCGGGCGCGTCGTTCACCGTCTCGCTGCCGCTGCAGGTGAAGGCTGCGGCGCTCAAGCGCGCAGAGGTGAGCCCGCGCATCGACGTGCTGGTGGCCGAAGACGACGACGCCACGCGCGTGATGTTGTCGCGAGTGCTCGAGTCGCACGGCTGCGAGGTGCGGCAGGCGCCCAATGGCCAGCGCGCGCTCGAGGCCATCATGGCGTCGCTGCCGTCGGTGCTGGTGCTCGACCTGATGATGCCCGAGCTCGACGGGTACGATCTGCTCAAGAAGCTGCGCAGCCTGCCGACGGGCGATCGCGTGAAGGTGCTCGTCTTCTCGGCCAGCAGCCCTGCTCCCGAGCTGCGGGAGTCGCTGACGCGCCTCGGCGCCGAGGTCTTGCTCAAAGGCGCCTTGTCGCCCGTCGAGCTCGTGCAGCGGGTCCGCACCGTCGCCGACGCCACGCGGAGCGCCGCATGAAAGGCCGCTACGACAGCGCGCCGCTCCGGGCGCCCGAAGGGAGCGCGGCCGTGGTGCTCGCGGTCGACGACGATCACAACAACCTCAAGCTCGTCTCGGCCTCGCTCACGCTCGAGGGCTACGAGGTGGTCTGCGCGTCGTCGGGCGAAGAGGGGCTCGAGGTGCTCGCGGCGCGGCAGGTCGACCTGCTCCTGCTCGACGTGCGCATGCCCGGGCTCGACGGCATCGAGGTGTGCCGGCTCGTTCGGGAGCAGCCCCGCTTCGCGCGAATGCCCATCATCTTCCTCACCGCCGACCACGCCGACGCCGAGCACATGATGACGGGGCTCGACGCGGGCGGAGACGAGTACCTGCACAAGCCGATCTCCCGGCGCATGTTGTCGGCGCGCGTGCGCAACCTGCTGCGGCTGGCGAGCGCCGACCGGGAGCGTCAGCTGCTGATGCAGATCGCCCAGTCCGAGAAGCTCGCAGCGGTCGGGCAGATCGCCGCCGGCGTCGCGCACGAGGTGAACAACCCGCTGTCATTCGTGCTGTCGAACCTCGAGAGCCTGCGCGGCTACGTGGGCGACCTGATGCGGGTGGTGAAGGCGTACCGGTTGAGCGCGGAGGAAGGCGGCGCGCTCGATCGTACCCTCGACGTCGACGCGATGATGGAAGACCTGCAGCCGCTCATCGACGAGACGGTTCACGGCGGTACCCGGGTGCGCGCCATCGTGCAGGAGCTCAAGACCTTCAGCCGGCAGGACGGCGACACCCTCGAGCCTGTCGATCTCGCCGACATCGCACGCACGACCCTCGTCCTCACCGAGCGGGAGCTCTCGTCGAAGGCCGCGCTGGAGAAGGACCTCAAGCCGGCCCGCATCGCGCTGGCGCCGCGGCAACGGCTGCATCAGGTGATGCTCAACCTCCTCGTCAACGCGCTCCACGCCGTCGAGGCGCGGCACCCGGGCCCGGGCACGCGCAACCTCATCAAGGTCTCGACGCGCATGGAGGGCGCGCAGGCGGTGCTCGAGGTGAAGGACACCGGCTGCGGCATCTCGGAGGCGGTGCGCGCGCGCATCTTCGAGCCGTTCTTCACCACCAAGCCCGTGGGCGTCGGCACCGGGCTCGGGTTGTCGGTCTGCGCGATGGTGGTGGAGCGCCTCGGCGGTAGCATCTCGGTCGAGAGTCAGGTGGGCCAGGGCACGACGTTCACGGTGCGCGTGCCAGCCGAAGCCGCTGGTCGGCCGCTGGTCTCGCCTCCGCTCGCAGTGGGGTGACTGCGCCTACCGGAGCTGCTCGGTGAGCGGCGTCTGGTACTTCCCGCTGAAGCAGGCCGTACAGAACGTGCCGCCGGCCGGGTCGCCTGCTGCGGTGACGAGGCCCTTCTCCGAGAGGTACGCGAGCGAGTCGGCCGTCACGTAGCGGGCGATCTCCTCGACCGAGTGCGACGCCGCGATCAGCTCCTGCCGGCTCGGGGTGTCGATGCCGTAGTAGCAAGGCCACGAGGTCGGCGGGCTCGAGATGCGCAGGTGCACCTCCTTCGCGCCCGCGTCCTTGAGCATCTTGACGATCTTGCGCGAGGTGGTGCCGCGAATGATCGAGTCGTCGACCGCGATGACGCGCTTGCCCTCGAGCGTGGAGCGCACCGGCGCGAGCTTGAGCTTCACGCCGAAGTGCCGAATCGACTGCTGCGGCTCGATGAAGGTGCGGCCGACGTAGTGGCTGCGGATGAGGCCGACGTCGTAGGGAATCTTCGCCTGATCCGCGTACCCGATGGCCGCCGCGACGCCGCTGTCGGGCACCGCGATGACGACGTCGGCGTCGACGGGCTGCTCCTTCGCCAGCTGCACGCCCAGCTTCTTGCGCACCTGGAACACCGACTCGCCGAACACCTTCGAGTCGGGGCGCGCGAAGTAGACGAGCTCGAAGACGCAGCGGCCCGGGTGCGCCTTCTCGAAGGGGAACGACGAGCGCAGGCCGTTGGCGTCGATGACGACCATCTCGCCTGGCTCGATCTCCCGAATGAACTCCGCCTCGATGAGGTCGAGCGCCGTCGTCTCGCTCGCGAGCACGTAGGCCTCTTTGAGGCGGCCGAGCACGAGCGGGCGGAACCCGATGGCGTCGCGCACGCCGATGAGCTGCCGGTCGGACAAGAACAGCAACGAGAACGCGCCGGTGGTGCGGCGCAGCGCCTCGACGATGCGGGCCTCGAGGTTCGGGGCCTTCGAGCGCGCGATGTGGTGGATGATGTTCTCGGTGTCCGAGTCGGACTGGAAGATGGCGCCGTCGGCCTCGAGCGCGCGGCGGGTCGAGAACGCATCGACGAAGTTGCCGTTGTGCGCGACCGCCAGCTGGCCGCCCCCGAACGACACCTGGAGCGGCTGCGCGTTCTTCAGGTGGCTGCTGCCGGCCGTCGAATACCGCACGTGGCCGATCGCCATCGCGCCCGGCAGCTGCTCGAGCACGGGCTCGGTGAAGGTGTCGGCGACCAGGCCCATGCCCCGGAAGCTCCGGAGCGTCTGGCCATCACTGGTGACGATGCCCGCCGATTCCTGCCCACGGTGCTGCTGGGCATGCAGCCCCAGGTACGCCAGGTTCGCTGCTTCGTCGTGGCCGTAAATCCCGAAAACTCCGCACATATGCGGCCTTTCACCAGACTTCGCGGGTGGGCTCAATCGGTGTAAGGGGAGGTCGCCTCCCCGCTTTCTCAGCGGGTGGAAATTTCGCCTGAGAAAGGTTGCACACGGTGCCGGCGAGCGGGGTCCCCTCAACAGGACGGGTCACTGACCTGTACCGGAAATTTGGGCCGGCGATCTACTCGCGGTGTCGTCGTCTCTTGAAGGACGACGCCCTCGCGGAAGACGCCACGCAGGAGGTCTTCGTGCGCGTCATGAAACACATCGAGGCAGCTCCGGACGACAGCGCGGCGCTGGCGTGGATCTACCGGATCTCGACCAACTACTGCCTCAACCAGATCCGCGACCGGAGCCGTCAGGCCGAGCCCACCGCTCCGGACGAGATGCCGGAAGGCGATGGCGAGACGCTCGAGCCGCAGATGCTCGACCGCGACGTCGCCATGAAGCTCGTCGAGCGCACGCCCGAGAAGCTGCGTGAGACCGTCATCCTCTATTACGTCGACGGGCTCGAGCAGGAGCAGGTCGCCAGGACGCTCGGCATCTCGCGCCGCACCGTCATCAACCGGCTCCAGGAGTTCCAGGAGCGAAGCCGTAAGTTCCTCGCCCGTGATGGAGGTGTCGCATGACTGCCACGAACGCCCGCGGGCACCTCTCGAGTGAGACGATCGACCTGTTGCTCCTCTCGGCGCTCGCGTCGAACGAGGCGAACGAGGCCAAGGCCCACATCGACGACTGCAGCCTGTGCAAGCAGCGGTGGATGGAGCTCAACGAGGACAGCCAGAAGTTCAAGCAGTACGTCTTCGCGCGCACGCTGCCTGCGGTCGAGGCGCGGCTGAACGCGTCGAAGCAGGGCTTCTTCGAGCGCTTCAAGCTGCGGTTCGTCCTCCCTGCGCTGGGGGTGGCCACGGCCGCCGCGCTCGCGCTCACCTTCGCTGCAGGCCCCGGCACGCAGACCGAAGACGACATCTACATCGGCGTGAAGGGCCTCGAGCCCACGTTCGAGGTGTTCGCGCAGCGTCAGCAGGGCGCGTCGTTCGCCGTGAAGGCCGGCACGCCGCTCAAGCCGAAGGATCGCATCCGCTTCATCGTCAGCCCGGGCCAGGCGAAGTACGTGCTGGTGGCCTCGGTCGACGGGAAGGGCACCTTCAGCGTGTACCACCCGTTCGGTTCCACCGAGTCCGAGAAGCTCGTCGGCAAGGTGCCGCGCCGCCTCGAGCTGGGCAGCACGGTCGAGCTCGACGAGACGATGGGCACCGAGAAGCTGGTGGTGGTGCTCTCCGAGAACCCGGTGAAGGCCGAGGCGCTGAAGGCCGCGCTGAGCGAGAGCCCGACGGCTCCGAAGCTCGATGGCGCGAAGGTGCTGACCCAGGAGTTCGTGAAGGTCGCGCCGTGACGTCGCGCTTCATGACGGTGGGGGTGGTCGCGCTGCTCGCGGCCACCGTCGCCTCAGCCGAGACGAAGCGTGTGGCCATCGTCGTCGGCAACAACGCGGGCGGGCCGTCGATGCCGCCGCTGCGGTTCGCCGAGTCCGACGCCGGGAAGATGGCGCGCGTGCTCGTCGAGCTCGGTGACGTGAACGCCGACGACATTCTGCTGCTGCAGGGCCGCCGGGCTTCTGATGTCGAGCGCGCCATCACCGACGCGCGCGATCGCATCGCGATGTTCAAGCGCTCGCCCGACGTGCGCACCGTGCTCATCTTCTTCTTCTCGGGTCACTCCGATGGCGAGGCGATGGAGCTGGGCCCGGAGAAGTTGCCGTACCCGCGGCTCAAGGCGCTGCTGGCCGGCTCGGGGGCCGATGTTCGGGTGTCGATCGTCGATGCCTGCAAGTCGGGTGGAGGGCTGCGAGAGAAGGGCGGCAAGCCCGCCGAGGCGTTCGTCATCAAGCTCGCCGACACGTTGCAGCAGACGGGCGAGGCGTTCATCACGTCGAGCGCGGCCGACGAAGCAGCGCTGGAGTCGAACGAGGTGATGGGCAGCTACTTCACGCACAACCTCATCTCGGGTCTGCGCGGCGCGGCGGACTCGTCAGGCGACAAGCTGGTGACGCTCGCCGAGGCATACAAGTACGCGTACGACCGCACCGTTAGCGCGACCGCTTCGCTCACCGCTGGAGCCCAGCACCCGTCCTACGACTTCAAGCTGTCGGGCCAGGGCGAGCTCGTGTTGGCGTCGTTGCTCAAGCCGTCGTCGGTGCTCGTGTTGCCAGAGGGCGCCGATCGCTCGCTGGTGACCGACGTGTTGCGCGATCAGGTCGTCGTCGAGGCGCCGGGGAGCGCGGCTCAGGAGTTCGCCATCGCGCCGGGTGAGTACGCCCTGCGGCTGTTCAAGAACGGCCAGGGCTATGCGGGTCGCGTGAAGCTGTCGGAAGGTCAGAAGCGCACCATCGCGTGGGGCGAGCTGACGCCGGTGACGTCGTCGGTGGTGGTGGCGGCGAAGGGCGGCGGCATCGAGGTCTCGCAGCAGATGGACGCGAAGGAAGACTCGGCGCCGATCGCGGTGTCGGTCGCGATGGGCCTGACGGGCCGCGTGACGGAGTGGGCGCCGAACGACTCGAGCGGCATGAAGTACCAGCTGCGCGTCGGGCTCGATCCGCTCAGCTCCACGTTCGGCTCGTTCAACTTGTTCGGCCGTCCGCGGCTGGGTCGCGTGCGTGTGCTCGGAGAGCTGACCTTCCACCTGCTCGGCGAAGCGACGGGTGAGGCGTTCAAGCGCAACGAGTACGGCTTCCAGGTTCGCGTCGGCTACCGGGTCGCGTTCGAGTGGTGGCGCCTGCACCTGGGCGTCGGCGTCGAGGGCGGCGGTGGAAGCCTGTTCGCTCCCATCGAGACGGGCTTGCAGGCGACGGGCGTGGTGGTGGCTGCTCCGCGCGTCACGCTGCGGGCACGCATCGCCGGGCCCGTGTGGCTGTTGGTGGAAGCCGACTTTCCCATCATCGGCGCGCCGTACTCGACCGATGGTGGGCGCACGGTGTTCCTGCGTCCGTACGCGTTCGCGGCGGCGTCGGCGGGCCTGCTCGTCTCGTTCTGATCTGGGCGCTCGGCAGAATCTGCCGACGCGACGCCGACCCACGAGAACCCGGGCGCGCCTCGCCACTACGCTGCGCTGATGGACGCGCTCGATCTGCTTCAGAAGACCAGCCGAACCTTCGCGGTCGCGATTCCGATGCTCCCGGAGCCGACCCGCCACAGCGTGACGCTCGCCTACCTGCTGATGCGTGTCGTCGACACCTTCGAAGACGCGGCGACCTGGCCGAAGGCCCGCAAGGTGGCCGCGCTCGCGACCATCGGCGAGGTGTTGCGTCGGCCGGCGCGGCAGTGGGCCAGAGGTGGTTCGCAGGTGGCCCGACTCGCCGACAGGTCACCGCCGTCGACCCATGCCGGGTACCTCGAGTTGCTCGCCACCGCCCGCGAGCTCTTCGAGAGGTGCGCGCAGCTGCCGGACAGACCTCGCGCGGCCGTCGCGCGCGCGGCCATCACGATGGCCGAAGGCATGGGCCGCTTCATCGAGCGCAGCGATGCGCAGGGCCGACTGCAGCTGCGAAGCCGCGCCGAGCTGCACGAGTACTGCTATGTCGCCGCGGGTCTCGTCGGTGAGCTGCTCACCGAGCTGTTCCTGCACGACGTCCCGTCGCTTGGGCCTGCGGCACCCACGCTGCAGGCGACGATGATCTCGTTCGGTGAAGGACTGCAGCTCGTGAACATCGTGAAAGATGCAGACGACGACGCGAACGAGGGCCGGGTCTTTCTTCCCCCCACGATGTCTCGCGCACACGCCATTGAGCTCGCCCGGGCCGATCTGCGACAGGCCGCCCGCTATGTCCTGGCACTCGAGGTGCACCACGCACCACCGGGAGCGCTCGCGTTCACGGGGCTGTCGCTCGTCCTCGCGACGCGAACGCTCGACGCACTGGCGCGTGGCCAGAAGAAGCTCTCACGAGCCGAGGTGGCTGCCGCGACTGCGGAATTGAGTCAGGCGCTCGAGGCAGAGGTGTCGCTGGCGCAGCTCCTCGAGGCCCCCGAGGCCTTCGTCAGAACTTGATGCCGAACACGCCGCGCGCGGCTTGCGCGTTCACCAGGTTCGCCGGCGACGTGCCCGACTCGCGGTTGAAGCCACCGAGCGGGAACAAGATGCCGTACTGCGCCTGCGCGTAGAACCCGTCTTCGGTCTCGTACCGGGCGCCCGCGTTGAACTCGAGGCCAAGATTCGGGTCGACGGCCTGGCTCACGTTGCCTGCCGACGGCGTCGACTCGGCGAAGATGGCGCGCGAGTAGATGCCTGCGACGAAGACGTTGAGGCCCTGCGTGATGCGGTACTGCACCTTGGGCTTCACGTAGAGGCTGTCCGTCACCCCGCCGAGAATCTCGCGGTAGAGGATCATGTCGACGCGGTAGTCGCGGTTGAAGCGGAAGTTCCGAATGGTGTTGTCCGAGCAACCACCCAGGCCCGAGCAGCGGTACTGCGGCCCGTCGATGTCGCCCTTGAGGCCGGAGCTCTGCCGACGTGGCGCGTTGCCGAAGCCGGGCGCCTGATCTCCCGAGGCGAAGCCGACCTCGCCGCCGATCTCCAGGTCTCCGTTGAGCAGCTTGTACTCACCCTGCAGCACGGCGGCGAACTGCCACACGTCGAGGCGCTGGTTGGCGCCGGGCTGGTTCCCGTTCGCTCCCGAGAGGGCGCGGTTGCCGATGGAGCCGAGGATCGCGGCGAACTCACCCTCGATGCGAAAGTTCTTCCGCTCCAGCTTCGCCCACACGTCGGGCATGAAGAGGTTCGCTTCGCGGCGAACGAACTGGGCCGGCACGTCGGGCGACGACACGTTGCGGCCGTCGGTCGAGAACGGCTGCGAGAGCGTGTCGACCGAGTCGGTGCGCTGGTTGCGGTAGCTGAAGTGCACGCCATAGTTGAAGACCGTCTGGCCCGAGTCGAGCTTCGCGCGCGCCTCGGTGTCGGTGTCACGCCGCGCGACCGCGAGGATGTAGTTGATGCCGTCGTCGTAGTTGCTCAGGTTGAACGGCTGGCCACCCTCGGGCAGGCGCAGCGACGTGGTGCCGACGATGTTCACGTCGATCATCGGCGTCACGTAGAAGCCAGCGAACGGCTCGGCGGTGAAGCTGATGCGGTCGACGGTGTCGCCCCAGTCGTTGTCGATGCCGTTGCCGTCGTTGTGCAGCATGCCGAGGCCCCAGTGGCTGCCCATGCGGCCGAAGCGCAAGATGCCGACAGGCGTCGAGACCTCGCCCCACACGCGCTTCATCATGATCGAGTCGTTGAGCGAGTTGACGCCCGAGCGTGGCGCCGTCTGCGACTGGCTGAAGATGGAGAAGTCGTTGCGGTCGTGCCAGTAGTTGGCGCCGCCGTTGCGCGAGAACGAGTAGTCGGGCGTGGAGCCCCACACGACGTTGTCGAGCGCGTCGATCTGCGTGCGAATGCGCACCTCTTCCGAGACGTTGATGGTGGGCTCGAAGCGGAAGCGCATGTTCACGCCGACGTTGGTGCGGTCGTCGGCCGAGTTCGGGTTGCGCGGCCAGAGGCTGTAGCCGGCGGCATCGTTGCCCGAGCCGAGGTCGAAGCGCCAGAAGAGGTCGGGGCGCATGCGCAGGTACCCGTCGAAGGTGACGAGCTCGAGCTTGCGCTTCTCGTCGACCCAGTCCTCCTGCCAGCCCTGCGCGACCGACTGCGTCGCCAGCTGGGCCCGCATCTCTTTGCGCAGGTCGTCGACTTCACGGCGGGCGGCCTCGAGCTTCTGGTCGAAGTCCCGGCGGAGCGTGTCGGCGTCTCCAGCCGTCGTGGAGACAGCCGCAACACCGCCATCGGTCTGGGCAACAGCGGTCGAGGTGAACACCAGGAACAGCGTCGAAACAGTCGCGCGTACCATCACGCTCACTCTCGATGAATTGGGGGACGACAAGGCCGCGGCAGATAAGCCGCCCCTCATGGGGTGGTCAAAGGAAAACCCCGGTGTTCACGAGGGAAGTTCGGTTCGATTGCCGGGTTCCCGACTGCGGCTACACGCGCGACGGCCGGCCCTGGCGCAGCTCGGTCAACACGCCGTGAGCGCCTTTGGGATGCACGAACGCGATCTTCGCGCCGCCAGCGCCGATCTTCGGCGTCTCGTCGATGAGCTGCGCGCCCTGCGCCTTGAGCGACTCGAGCGTGCCCTCGAGATCGCTGACCTCGACGCAGACGTGGTGCAGCCCCTCTCCGCGCTTGTCGAGGAACTTCGCGACGCTGCTGGTCGGGTCGGTCGGGCAGATGAGCTCGATGCGGCCCATGCCGTGGCCGAAGATGGCCGTCTTCACCTTCTGGTCGGCGACCTCCTCCAACTCGGGCGGAGGGAAGCCCAGGACCTCGACGTAGTACTTCACGGCGACGTCGAGGTCTTTGACGGCGATGGCGACGTGGTCGAGGCCTTTGGTGCTCATGCGCGCTTCCTGCCACGGGGCTTCGACGATTTCGAGGGCGCGGACTTCGGCTGGCAGCTCGGGCACACGAAGGTGGTGCGGCCGCCTTGCGTGTACGCCTCGATGGCCGTCGTGCACTTCGGGCACGGCTCGCCTTCGTGGCCATAGACGAGGAACGGGTTCTCGGCGCCGGGCTCTTCGACGTATTCGATCTCCTCACCGTCTTCGACGTCGAGCGCGAAGGTGATGCCGTCGATGATGGCTTTGGCGAGGCGCTTCCACTCGTCGTCGGCGAGCGAGGCGGGCTTTCGTGACGGGTGGAGCTTCGCGCGGAACAGCGCCTCGGCTGCGTGGATGTTGCCAAGGCCCGCGATGCGCTCCTGGTCCATCAGCGCGACTTTCAGCTCCTGCTTCGAGTCGCCGATCGCGTCGCGGAGCTGCCCGACGGAGAGCCCATCGACGAGCGGGTCGACGCCGAGCCTGGCGACGGCCGGGTTCATTTTCAGCGCGCTCGCGGGCACCGGCTCGATGAGGCCGAAGAGGCGCGGATCCTGGAAGTGAATGACGTCGCCGGAGTCGAGGACGAAGCGGGCGCGGCTCCACTTCTCGGTCGCGTCGGCAGGGCGCTTGATGAACTTGCCCGTCATGCCGAGGTGCGCGACGGCGCCTTTGCCGTTGTCGAAGGCGAGCATCAGGTACTTGCCCTTGCGCTCGATGGAGACGAGCGCTCCTTCGAGGGCCTCGACGTCGCTCACCTTCGAGTTGCGAAAGGTGCGCGCCTTCGGGTCGGCCTCGGTGCGGACGATGGAGCGTCCTTGCGTCCACCGGGTGAGTGAGCGGCGCGCGAACTCGACTTCGGGAAGTTCAGGCATGCGCGACGTGTAGCGTTCGGTTCGGTCGTCTGCACCCCTCGAATTCTCTCGCAGGCGTAGGGTGCCTTCATGACGCGCCCAGGCCTCCTGTCGCACCCGACACGGTTCCTCTTCTTCACGGGGAAGGGAGGCGTCGGCAAGACGTCGCTCTCGACGGCGACCGCGCTCGCACTGGCCGACGACGGCAAACGTGTCCTCCTCGTCAGCACCGACGCCGCCTCGAACCTCGACGAGATGCTGGGCGTGCCGCTGCGCAACCAGCCGGTCGACGTTCCGGGAGCGCCGGGACTCCAGCTCCTCAACATCGACCCTGAGACGGCCGCCGAGGCCTATCGCGTGAGGGTGCTCGCCCAGCTCGACGCCGCTGCGCCCGCGTCGGAGCGCGAGACGGTGCGGGAGCAGCTCTCAGGCGCGTGCACCACCGAGATCGCCGCGTTCGACGAGTTCGCCGCCATCCTCGCGGCCGAGTCGACGCAGTGGGACCACGTGGTGTTCGACACGGCGCCGACGGGCCACACGCTGCGCCTGCTCAGCCTGCCGAAGGCGTGGACCGGCTTTCTCGAGGGGAACGACCGTGGTGCGTCGTGTCTGGGTCCACACTCGGGCCTCAAGATGCAGGAGCAACGCTTTCGCGAGGCGATGGACGCGCTCGTCGACTCCGCACGCACGACGGTGGTGCTGGTGTCGCTCGCCGACGTCAGGCCACTCGAAGAGGCCGCGCGCGCCGCTGCCGAGCTCGCGACGCTCGGGCTCACGAATCAACGCCTCATCATCAACGGGGTCTTTCACGCGACGCTGCGTGACGACGAGGTCGCGCTCGCGCTCGAGGCCCAGGGTCAGCGCGCCATCGCGGCGTTGCCCGCGCCGCTCGACGCCATGCCGCGTGACGAGGTAGCGCTTCGGTCCATCGACATGGTGGGGCTGCCCGCCTTGCGCTCGCTGTGGAGCGACGCGCCGCTGAGCCTCTCCGCCACGCCCGCGCCGCAGGTGAGCCTCCCAGCCGAAGCGCTCCCTGCGCTGACCGACGCGCTGGAGCAGGCCGGCCACGGGCTGGTGATGGTGATGGGGAAGGGTGGCGTCGGGAAGACGACCATCGCCGCGGCGCTCGCGGTCGGGCTCGCGCGGCGCGGGCATCGGGTGCACCTGACGACGACCGACCCTGCGGCTCACCTCGCCGCGACCGTCGCAGGCGCGGTGCCGGGCCTCGAGGTCAGCCGCATCGACCCTGTCGTCGAGACGCAACGCTACGTCGACAAGATGCTGGCGACCCGAGGCAAGGATCTCGACGAGCAGGGCCGCGCGTTGTTGCTCGAAGACCTGCGCTCGCCGTGCACCGAAGAGGTCGCGGTCTTTCACGCCTTCTCTCGCGTCATCAGCGAGGCTCGGAACACCTTCGTGGTGCTCGACACCGCTCCGACCGGCCACGCGCTGTTGTTGATGGACGCGACCGGCGCCTACCACCGTCAGACGATGCGCAGCCTCGGGCCGGCCATCGACCCCGCGCGCATCACCACGCCCCTCATGCGCCTGCAGGACCCGACGCTCACCCGCGTGGTGGTGGTGACGTTGCCCGAGACGACGCCAGTCTCACAGGCGGCGGCGCTCCAGGAGGACCTGCGCCGCGCGCGCATCGAGCCCTTCGCGTGGGTCGTCAATAGGAGCCTCGCTGTGTCAGGAACGAAGGACCCGCTCCTCACGGCTCGCCTCGAAGGAGAACGACGCCAGCTCGCGCGCATCGCCCAGGGGCTCGCGAAGCGGCTCTTCGTGATTCCATGGCTGCCGAAGTCGCCGGTTGGCGTCGACGCACTCGAAGCGCTCGCGCTCGGCCGGTGACCTGAACGAACTGGCAACAGACAGACGTTATCGGCTCATCACGAGGTACTGTCACCGCGGCTCTTCGGCGTCGCTACACAGGAGCCACACCCTCCGCGAGGTATTCATGCACAACGTCACACATCGTCTCAGCACCGCTGTCTTCGTCATCACGTCGTTGCTGGTGGCTGGCGCGGCGCACGCTCAGGGCGCGCCGAAGCCGAACACATTCTTCTGGCCTGACCAGCTCGACTTCTCACCGCTGCGCCAGCACGCCGCCGAGTCCAACCCGCTCGGCGAAGACTTCGACTACGCGAAGGCGTTCAGCACGCTCGACCTCGAGGCCGTGAAGAAGGACATCAAGCAGGTCCTCACGACCCCGCAGGACTGGTGGCCGCCCGACTACGGCAACTACGGCCCCTTCTTCATTCGCATGGCGTGGCACGGCGCGGGCACCTACCGCGTGACCGATGGTCGTGGTGGCGCCGGCGGCGCGCAGCAGCGCTTCGAGCCGCTCAACAGCTGGCCCGACAACGCCAACCTCGACAAGGCGCGGCGCCTGCTGTGGCCCGTCAAGGCGAAGTACGGCCAGAAGCTCTCGTGGGGCGACTTGATGGTGCTGACCGGCAACGTCTCGCTCGAGTCGATGGGCTTCAAGACGTTCGGCTTCGGTGGCGGCCGCAAGGACGACTGGGAGCCCGACTTCGTCTACTGGGGCCCCGAGCAGAAGTTCCTCGCCGACGAGCGCTACACGGGTGACCGCAAGCTCGAGCGGCCCCTCGGCGCCGTGCAGATGGGCCTCATCTACGTCAACCCCGAGGGCCCGAACGGGAAGCCCGACCCGATGGCCGCCGCGAAGGACATTCGCGAGACGTTCGGCCGCATGGCGATGAACGACGAAGAGACGGTCGCGCTCATCGCGGGCGGTCACGCGTTCGGCAAGGCCCACGGCGCTCACTCGCCCGCGAAGTGCGTCGAAGCAGAGCCTGCCGCAGCCGGCATCGATCAGCAGGGCTTCGGCTGGAAGAACACGTGCGGCACCGGCAAGGGCGCCGACACCGTCACCAGCGGTCTCGAAGGCGCGTGGTCGGCCACTCCGGTCGCCTGGTCGTCGAGCTACCTGCAGAACCTGATGACGTTCGAGTGGGAGCAGACCAGGAGCCCCGGCGGCGCGACGCAGTGGATCCCCGTGAAGGGCCAGGCGGCGAACCTCGTTCCCGATGCGCATGACCCGGCCAGGCGTCACGCGCCCATCATGTTCACCACCGACCTCGCGCTGAAGGTCGACCCTGCGTACAAGAAGATCGTCACCCGCTTCCTCGACAAGCCCGAGGAGTACCGGCTCGCGTTCGCCAAGGCGTGGTTCAAGCTCACGCACCGCGACATGGGTCCGCGCGTCCGCTACCTCGGCCCCGACGTGCCGAAGGAAGCGCTCCTCTGGCAGGACCCGGTGCCGGCCGTCGACCACCCGCTCATCGACGAGAAGGACGCGGCGGCGCTGAAGGCGAAGATCCTCGCGTCGGGCCTGACGGTGCCGCAGTTGGTGCGCACGGCCTGGTCGGCGTCGTCTTCGTTCCGCGGCACCGACCTGCGCGGCGGCGCCAACGGTGCTCGCGTTCGGCTCGCGCCCCAGAAGGACTGGGCGGCGAACACCCCGAAGGAGCTCGCCACCGTCGTGCAGAAGCTCGAGGCGATCCAGAAGGACTTCAGCAAGAGCAAGAAGGTCTCGCTCGCTGACGTCATCGTGCTCGCTGGCAACGCGGCCATCGAGCAGGCGGCCAAGGCTGCAGGCACCGAGGTGACCGTTCCCTTCACGCCTGGCCGCACTGACGCGACCCAGGCGCAGACCGACGTGAGCTCGTTCGCGTCGCTCGAGACCGGCGCCGACGGCTTCCGCAACTTCTACGCGGCGGGCCAGAAGCGCTCTCCGGCCGAGCTGCTCATCGAGAAGGCGAACCTGCTGACGCTCACCGTGCCCGAGATGACGGCGCTCGTCGGCGGCCTGCGCGTGCTCAACGCCAACACCGGCGGAGCGGCGCACGGCGTCTTCACCGACAAGCCCGGCACGCTCACCAACGACTTCTTCGTCAACCTGCTCGACATGTCGACGAAGTGGTCGAAGTCGCCGAAGAACGAGATGCTCTACGAGGGCAAGGACCGCAAGACCGACAAGGTGAAGTGGACGGCGACACCTGTCGACCTCGTGTTCGGTTCGAACTCCGAGCTGCGCGCCATCAGCGAGGTCTACGGCGCGTCTGACGGCCGTGAGAGGCTGGTGCGCGACTTCGTGAAGGCGTGGACGAAGGTGTCGAACCTCGATCGGTTCGACGTCGTCGCGAAGCGCTGAAGCCGTCTGACGCGAACGAAGGCTCCCTGTGGCGAGGTCGTCGCAGGGGGCCTTCAGTGCGTTCTGCGTCGCGTTCTTCGAGTGAGGCCACGACGGGAGCGCGGTAGGTCACCTCTCATGCGACTCGCTCCTCATCCGGTGACGCTCCGCCAGCTGCAGTACGTGGTGGCCGTCGCCGACCACAAGAGCTTCCGGAAGGCGGCGCAGGCCTGCGCGGTGAGTCAACCGGCGCTGTCGTCGCAAGTCGCCCAGCTCGAGGGCGCGCTCGGAGTTCAGCTCTTCGATCGTGACACCACGCGCGTGCTCGTCACGTCGGCTGGTGAAGAGTTCGTCGTGCGGGCCCGGGCGCTGCTCATCGCCGCCGATCAGCTCGTCGACGAAGCGCAACGTTCGGCCGACCCGCTCGCGGGCCCGCTGCGGCTCGGCGTCATTCCCACCGTGGGGCCGTACCTGTTGCCTGAGGTGGCTGAGCCGCTCCGCGCCGCGTTCCCGAAGCTGCGCTTCACCTGGGTCGAGGAGCGGACGGGTCAGGTGATGAAGCTGGTGCATGACGGCGGGCTCGACGGCGCCATCGTCGCGCTCGAGACCGAAGGGCTGGGCGAGGTGCAATCGCTCGTGTTGGGGCGTGACGCCTTCTTCCTCGCGACGACCCACGACCACCTGCTGGCGAAGAGCGCGTCACCCGTCACGCCCCAGGTGCTGGCCGATCAGAACGTGCTGGTCCTCGAAGAGGGGCACTGCCTCGGAGACCAGGTCGCTGAGGTGTGCAGTCGGGCGCGCGGCGCTGCGGTCGACGTTCGGGGCACCAGCCTCGCGACGTTGTCTCAGATGGTGGTGGGCGGCGCAGGCGTGACGCTGCTGCCCGCGCTGTCGGTCGCCGTGGAGAACCGTCGGGGCTCGCTGCACCTGCGGCCGTTCGTCGCGAAGGCGCCGGGCCGCACGCTCGCGTTGGTGTGGCGGAAGGGCGCGCCAGCCCACAAGGCGCTCAAGGCCATCGCGCCGCTGCTCAAAGAGGCGGTCGCGCGCACGGTGCGCGAGCTCCAGTGAGGCCCTCAGCTGCTTCGAGTTCGTCGGTGTGCAGCACGTGCGCGTGGGCAGGAACTCCACGCATCGCTCGGCTCAGCTCCTCACCGGCCCTCCTGGCAGAGCTGCATCCTCTGCGGGAGAGCGCTGACTCCACTGCACAAACACAGTTTCGACCGCAGGCACGGTCAGCGTCGCGCGATGGGAAAGTCGGAGTGAACGAGCTCGAAGTGAGCGTCGACCGCGAGGCTCGCCGGCGTGAGCAACGTCTGCTCCGGGTCGATGCCGAGCTGCGGGCCGAGGGCGAGATCGGCCGCCGAGAGCTGGAGCGACTTCACCTGCTGCTGCTTCCCGACGTTCAGCTTCGCGCCGCGCTCGAAGGCCTTGGCGACCAGCTCGCTGCAGTACATCGCCTCGTCGTCCCACCGGTACCGCGCGTCGTACGGCTTCCCGAGCTCGGCCCGGGCTTCAGCGACGACTCTTCCGAGGGCGGCCGAATCCAGCTCGGTCGCGCGGAGCACCGTCACCTTGCCTCCGACGCCGCGGGCTCTCCACGTCTTCCACGGCGTACGCGACACCGGCTGCACCGCCTCGAGCACGAACACTCCATCCTTCGCGACCTCGACGAGCCCGACGTGGGAATACGGGCTGTCGCTGGCTTTGCGAATGAGCGCCGAGCGGCTCGAGCGCGACGTCTGGAGCACGACATCTCCCGTCTTCACGGGCACTTCCGGCAGCTTCGAGGCTGCCTGCGGTTTGCCGGACACGACCATGAGGACCGTCAGACACGCCAATCGGAACAAAACGCCCATGCCCTGCGTCGAGAGCAACGTCCGTTCCAACTCCTTGTAGAGTTCCTCCCGTGAGCCGCTTCCTCGTCCTTCTCCTTGCCGTCCTGATGCCCGTCACTGCGCTGGCGCAGGTGAACGAGTGCCTCGAGGTGGCCGCGGAGTGCAAAGAGGACTGCTCCATCGAGCACTCGTCGCTGCGCCCCGACGCGCCCAAGAAGCTCAATAAATGCCTCAAGAAGTGCCAGAAGAAGTTCATCACCTGTGAGGAGCGCGAGCTCGAGACGAAGAACAACAGCCTCGAGGCTGGCTCGCTCGACAAGTCTCCCGTCAGCGGCGACGTCGACGAGAACAACATGCCGACGCGCACCGCGGTGAAGACGGCGAAGACGACCGATGACGAAGAGAAGCGCGCGCCCTTGTCGGAGGACCTGCGCGACGATCGACCTGCGCCAGCTCCGGCGCCTGAGCCTGCGAAGACCGCGAAGAAGCCGAAAGCAGAAGAGGCCGCGCCGCGCGAAGAGGTGCGCGAGTCAGAGCTTCCGAAGTCGTCGCGCACGGCGCTCAAAGTCGACGAGAAGGAGGCGAAGAAGGAGCCGCCTGCCGCCGCGAAGCCCAGCGAGCCCGAGCCCGTCGCGACGAAGCCCAAAGCCGAGCCGCGCAAAGAAGAAGACCTGCGCGACGACCGCCCGAAGGTCGAGCCGGCTCCGGTGAAGAAGGGCGAGAAGCCGAAGAAGGACGATCTGCCCGCGCCGCCGCCGAAGCCCAAAGAAGAAGACCACGACGACCTGCGCAACTACTGACGCTGTGCCAGCCGCACGCCGATCAGCACCAGCACCGCGCTCGCCAGCAGCTCCCACCCCAGCTTCTCGTCGAGCAGCGCCCAGGCCGCGAGCGCCGTCGCGATGGGCTGCAGGTTCGCGAACACCGCCACGCGCGAGGCCTCGGTGCGCGAGAGCGCGTAGTTCCACAACGCGTACGAGCCCATGCTGGTGAGCACCACGAGGTACGCGAGGCACCACCACGCGATGGCTGGCGCCGCGAGGAACGCGTCGAGCTTCACCACGAAGGGCGCCGCGGGCAGACACCAGAGCGCGCCGGCGATGAGGCTCCAGCCTGCCGTGCGAAGGCCACCGAACTCCTGCGCCTTGTCGCGAGACTCCGCCGTCCAGAAGACCCAGGCCACCACCGCGCCGAGGATGAAGAGGTCGCCCACCAATGGGCCCAGCGCGTCGGCCAGGCCTCGACCCAGGAGCAACACCAGCACGCCGGTGAACGCGAGCCCGATGCCGGCGATTCGCGAAGCGGTGGGTCGCTCCTTTCCTCGCGCGACGCTCAGCAGGTACACGCCGACCGGCGTCAGGCCGTAGAGCAGGCCCGCGTGCGAGGCCTTCGACTGCGAGAGGCCGTAGATGAAGAAGCCCTGGTTCACCGGGCCAGCGAGCAGGCCGAACAGCAACCACCAGCCCCACGTCTTGCGAGGCGGCAGGAACGGGCCACGCAGCGCGAGCAGCACGCCGACGTAGCCCGCGGCCGAGAGCAGAATGCGCATCGTCACCAGCGACACGGCGTCGACGTCTTGCGTCGCCCGACGTGCGGCCAGGTGCGTGCCCGCCGAGATGGCCGTCTGCCCGAGCAGCGCCAGCAGCACCGGGAGCGGCAGCCCCCGCTTCGTCATCACCGAGGCCAGCAACGTCAGAACACCAGCTCGCCCTGCGCGCGCACTGCCGTGACGGCCGCGAGGTTCACGATGTCCTGCACGCTGGCGTTGAGCTGCAGCACGTTGACGGGCTGGTTCATGCCCAGCAGCAGCGGCCCGATGACCTCGGCGCCACCGAAGCGCCACAGGAGCTTGTACGCGATGTTCGCGGCGTCGAGGCTCGGGAAGATGAGCACGTTGGCGTCGTCCTTCAGCGTCGAGAACGGGTAGCGGCTCTCGCGCTCTTCCTGCACCAGCGCCGGGTCGACCTGCATCTCGCCGTCCATCTCGAGGTCGGGCCGCGCGGCGCGGGTCAACGCCATCGCTCGACGCATGCGCTCCGGTGAGGGCCCGCCGTTGGCGCTGCCGAAGGTCGAGTACGAGAGGAACGCCAGCCGCGGCGTGACGTCGAAGGAGCGCGCCAGGTCGGCCGTCGCGATGGCGATGTTCGAGAGGACCTCGGGCGTCGGGTCGGGGTTCATCGTGCAGTCGGCGAAGAACTTGAAGTCGTGGCGCTGCACCACGAGGTACACGCCGCCCGCGCGCTGGCCTTCCCGCGTGCCGATGATCTCGAGCTGAGGCCGAACCGCCTCGGGGTAGGCGAGGGTGAGGCCGGTGACGAAGCCGTCAGCCGCGCCTTCGCGCACCATCATCGCGCCCCAGGACGTGCGGCGTGAGATGCGGGCCCTCGCGAGCTCCTTCGTCACGCCGCGGCGCTGCCTCAGCGTCCAGTAGACCTCGGCGTAGCGCTCGAGCTCGGGGCTCGCGAGCGGGTCGACGATGCTGATGCCCTCGAGCTCGTCTTCGAGGTGGTGCTCGACGATGGCGCGTTGAATCGTCTTCGTGTCACCGAGCAGCATCGGCTCGCAGATGCCGTCTTCTCTCAAGATGCGCGCGGCCTGCAGCACGCGGGGATGATCGCCGTCGTCGAGCGCGATGCGCTTGGAGCTGGTGCGCGCCCGCGTGATGACCGACGACATCACCTGGTTGGAGCGCGACTGCAGCTTCTTGAGCTGGTCCTTGTACGCCGGCAGGTCGACCGGGCGCCGCGCGACGCCGGTGTCCATCGCGGCCTTCGCGACGGCCGGCGCCACCCACAGCAGCACGCGCGGGTCGAACGGCTTGGGGATGATGTAGTCGGGCCCGAACTTGAAGCGCTCTCCGCCGTAGGCGCGGCTGACGGCGTCGGGCACGTCTTCGCGAGCGAGCGCGGCCAGCGCCTTCGACGCGGCCAGCTTCATCGCTTCGTTGATCTGCCGGGCGCGAACGTCGAGCGCCCCGCGGAAGATGAAGGGGAACCCGAGCACGTTGTTGACCTGGTTCGGGTAGTCGGAGCGGCCGGTGGCGACGATGGCGTCGGGTCTCGCCTCGCGCGCCTCGGAGTAACCGATCTCAGGGTCGGGGTTCGCGAGCGCGAAGATGATCGGCCGCTTCGCCATGCGCTGGAGCATCTCGCCGTCGACAACGCCCTTCACCGACGCGCCCAGGAAGACGTCGGCGCCCTCGAGCGCCTCGGCCAGCGTGCGCGCGTTCGTCTGCTGCACGTACGGCTGCTTCCACTGGTTGATGGCGTCGGTGCGGCCTGCGTGGAGCACGCCCCTGGTGTCGCACATCAACACGTTCTCCCGCTTCACGCCGAGGCTGACCCAGAAGGTGATGCAGGCGATGGCTGCAGCGCCCGCCCCCGAGACGACGACGCGCAGGGTGTCGAGCGGCTTGCCGGCGAGCTCGGCGGCGTTGAGCAGCGCGGCGCCCGAGATGATGGCCGTGCCGTGTTGATCGTCGTGGAAGACGGGAATGTTCATCTCGCGCTTGAGGCGCTCCTCGATGACGAAACACTCGGGGGCCTTGATGTCTTCGAGGTTGATGCCGCCGAATGTCGGCTCGAGCGACTTCACGATGGAGCAGAAGAGGTCGACCTCTTTCGCGTCGACGTTCAGGTCGAACACGTCGATGTCGGCGAACTTCTTGAACAGCACGCCCTTGCCCTCCATCACCGGCTTGCCAGCCCAGGGGCCGATGTCGCCGAGGCCGAGCACCGCGGTGCCGTTCGAGATGACGGCGACGAGGTTGCCGCGCGCGGTGTACTCGTACGAGAGGTCGGGGTTCTTCGCGATCTCGAGGCAGGGCTCGGCGACGCCGGGTGTGTAGGCGAGTGAGAGGTCGCGCGCGGTCGCGGTGGGCTTGGTGGGGACGACCTCGATCTTTCCGGGGCGGCCCTGCGAGTGGTACTCGAGCGCGTCTTCCTTGCGGAGCTTCTTCGACATCGGCGTGAAGGAAGTAGCCATGAAGGGCACGGTGCCCCACCGGGCGGGCGCGCGACACCGAAATAGTCGGGTGAGAAGCGCGGCTTCACGGTGCTGTCAGTGCGCGCCGACCTGCTCGAGTCACGAAGCGATCAGCGCACGCTCCAGGAGGTCCGCCACGCCGATGGTGGTCGCCCACCTCCGCATGTACGTGAGGTCGAGCCGCCCGACCTGGACTTGAAGCACCCCGAGAATGTCGGCCCACTGCCGGTCGGAGACCTCGCCGCCCTGGCGGTACCACCTCAGCTTGGCGAGCACCGTGTCCTCGGGGCTGGGGAGCGCGACCTCGGCGTGGTCCTGACGCGTGATGAGACCGGTGCGCGCGCGCTTGAGCTGCTCGCGGTCCCACGAGTCGAAGCCTGCGATGAAGACGTCGACCTTCAGCGCGGATCTGAGGTCGAAGATGTTGAGCGAGCGACGATGCTCGATCGCTTCACGGAGCATCTCCTCGTCGACCTCGAAGTCGGGCCCGAGCGCCGCGACCCACGCGCGGACGTGGTGCGGCATCAGGTCTGCGACGAAGTCCACATCGGCCGAGGCTCGGGGAACCCCCTGCGCCGAAGACGCCATCGAGCCGCACAGGTAGTAGGCCACCCTGGCCTTCTCGAACGCGCGCGCCACATCGAACGTCGCGCGGAGCTCGGGGCTCAGGGGCATCTCCTCGCGAGGGCCGCGGTGATGCGGGCTTGCGCAGTGGCGCCGTACAGCAACGCGGCCAGCCGAATGCGCAGCTGCAGGTCGCTCTCATCGGGGTGGAGCTTCTGCAACCCGGTCAGCGAGAGCTCGCGTGTCGACTCGGACATGGACAGGGCGAGCTCGAGGCGCTCCTGCGGGCTCATCTCGCGGAACAGCTGGAGCTGCCGCGCTCGCGCCTTCGCGGAGCTGTCGGTCTGCTTCACGCTGGCCTCGCCATTGTGCATGCGGCAACCCTACTCCTGAACGCCGTTGCGATGTTCTGCAGGCGTCTGTCCGACCCGCCGGCTCACTCCGTTTTCGCAGTGAGCTGGGCCAGCGCCCACGTCGCCGCGTCACGCACGCGAACATCAGGGTCGGCCGTCAATCGCTCGAGGACTTCTCGAGCGGCCACCGACTTCATGGCGCCCAATGCGTACGCCGCGTTTCGTCGCAAGCCGTCGTAGCCCGCGCGCACCAGCGGCGTACCCGGAGCCCAGGCGTCGTATTGCGCCTTGGTCATCGCGGCGAGCTCGAGCACGGTGGCCTTCGCGACCTCTCGCGGCAGGAACCGGACCTGCGCGCGCACCGGCGTGGCGTTGAGCGGGCAGACGTCCTGGCAGATGTCGCAGCCGAAGATGAGGTTGGGCATCGCGGCCCGCAGCGGCTCGGGCACCACGGCTTCGTTCTCGATGGTCTGGTACGAGAGACACGCGCGGGCATCGACGACGCGGTCGGCGACGATGGCGCCGGTGGGGCACGAGGTGACGCAGAGGTCGCAGCGGCCGCAGCGCTCCTCGGTCGGTCCGCTGGCGAGCTCGTCGACGTCGGCGTCGAGAATCATCACCGCGAGCACCACCCACGAGCCGAACTCCGGCGTGATGAAGCAGGCGTGTTTGCCGACGTAGCCGAGGCCCGCGCGCGCGGCCCAGACCTTCTCCATCACCGGGTTCGCGTCGACCGAGCCGTAGTCGGTCACGCCGGGGAACGCCTCACGCAGCCCGCGTCGCAGCGCGCGCAGCCTGTCGCGCAGGGTCGCGTGGTAGTCGCGGCCGCGGGCGTAGCGGGCGATGGGGCCGGGGTCGTCGGTGTGCCAGTAGTTGCACGCGAGCGCGATGACGGTGCGCGCTCCGGGAAACAGCGTCGCGACGTCGAGCCGCTGGGCGACGTGCTCCGCCATCCAGTCGAGGTCGGCGTGAAAGCCCTGCTCGAGCCAGTCACCGAGCACGCGCGGGTCGATGGGCTCGGCGCGCGCGAAGCCGACGAGGTCGAAGCCGGCGCTGATGGCGAGTTCTCGCACGCGAGCAGAGGGGAGCACGGGGCGTCGTCGCTAGCAGCTTCGAGTGGGCGCGTCATACCGGCGAGTCGCGGGAACGGCTCCTCCGAAGCGAGACACTTCACACGAGACTGGGATATCTGGGATTCGGTCAGCGTCACCGTGTGGGGGAGTGATGTTCAAACGATTCGTTGGTGTCGTCTCGCTGGTGTCGGCGCTCGGGTGCTCCGAGGGCCCGGCGAGGTGTGGTTCGTGTCCCGAGGGCTCGCGGTGTGAGCCGATGACCATGTTGTGCGTGCGGGACGACGTCGTTGATGGTGGCGCCGCGGGCGGAAGCGCCGCGGGTGGAAGCGCCGCGGGTGGAAGCGCCGCGGGTGGAAGTGCCGCGGGTGGAAGTGCCGCGGGTGGAAGCGCCGCGGGTGGAAGTGCCGCGGGTGGAAGTGCCGCGGGTGGAAGTGCCGCTGGCGGGAGCGCGGGTGGGAATCAGGGCGGCGGCGCGGTGATTCCTCCGCCGAACTTCATGCTCACGACCCCTGCCTCTGGCGTTGCCGTGGGTGGAGCCAGCACCGAGCTCGTGGGCTCGCTCACGTTCAGCGCCGGCCGCGAGGTCACCTCGGCGACCATCGATCTCGGCGCAGGTTCGACGCTGCCGCTCACCATCACTGGCAACACCTGGCGAGTCACCATTCCGCTGCCCGTCGGCATCGAGAGCGAGCGACCGTTCACGATCTCAGCGCTCGACGACTCGGGAGCCACCACGACCACGATGGTGACCATCAGCATCGACACCCTCGGTCCCCGGCTTCAGCTCACCGTGCCCTCGGGCACGACAGCGGTCGGCGTGATGGCGAACCTCCAGGGGACGGCTACCGATCCGGCGATGCCGCTGATGGCCGTCACCGTCGATGTCGGAACAGGGCCGCAGCAAGCCACGCTCGGAGCCGCCAGCGCCTGGCAGCGGATGGTCTCGTTCCCCGCGAACCTCGATCGCGTGATGCGAACGGTGACGCTCTCGGCGACCGACGCGCTCGGGAACGTCGGCACCACGACGGTGCAGGTGCTGGTCGATACCCAGGGACCGACGTTGACGATCGCCACTCCTGCGTCCGGCGTCGCGGTGACTTCGCCGACGACGCTCGCAGGCGCGGCCAGCGATCCGAGCGGTGTGGTCTCGAACTTCACCGTCGATTTCGGCTCCGGGCCGGCCGCCGTCACGGTCTCGTCGGGCACCTGGAGTCGGATGGCGACGTTCGCGGCCAACTTGAACCGGGTGCAGCGCCCCATCGTGCTGCGCGGGGAAGATCCGCTCGGCAACGTGACGCAGACCACCCTTCAGGTGCTCGTCGATACCCAGGGGCCCACGCTCATCGCCTCGTGGCCGCCGCCGTCTGTGAGAACGGTGACCGCGGGAGGCGCCGACTTCCGCGACCCGACCGAGGTCACTGGCGGGCCGGCGTTGTGGCGACGTCACGACACGGTGTCGGTGACGGTCCAGTCTCCCAGCAGTGACGTGAACGCTGCGGGCGTTGAGGTCGCCCTCGCGGGTGCGCGGGTGCTGGCGAGCACTGGAGTCAACTGTTCGAGCGATGGTGGCTTCTGTCGCGTGGTACCGATGCCGTTGAGCGCGCCTGCGTTGAATGGGCTGCGGGGCACGTTCGCCGTCGAAGCGTTCGGCGCCGATACGCTCGGCAATACGTCAGCGCTCGATGCTGGCGCCGTCACCGTGAGCCGGTGGGCCTTCTCGTTTGATGGTGGGTCCGCGACCAACGGGTTCTCGGTCGCGACGACGGGCGAGCTGGTGGTGCCTCACTCAGGCCGGAGCGCACTCACGGTGCTCCAGACGAACGGCCAACTGCTGGTGTCCTGGCCGACTCGCTACCCTTCACTGATCTACGCAGCGGTTGGTCAGGTCCCTGAGCTCATCGCTGGCCGATTCATCTACGTGTTCGAGCGGGGCGCAGGCGATGCCACGTTCGGCGAGGCCTTCCCACTCGATCGCGCGTCGACCGTCGCACCCACGTCGTGGGCAGCCGACACCACGCGGACCTCGGCCTCGGCGCTCGGGCCGATCCTTCGGGTCGACCCTCCGAACGGAAACGAGGAGGTCGCCGTGTTGTTCCGTCAGACGAACGCGAGACCGGCGGCCGTCTGGGCGGGCCTGGTGCGTTCTTCGGGTTCGCCTCAGTTCGGCACCCGGTTCGCAACGCCGACCCCGCTCGTCATCGGGCCCAACATTCAGAGCGCAGTGGCGACGGGTGGGGTCATCATTGCCTCTGATGGCACCTCGCTCTTCAGTTTCGGGGGCTCTGGTGGCGGGGCAGGCTCGCTTCTGTTCATGGAGGAACGGGGCGTGCCCTTCCTCCAGACCCCCGGGTCGTTCGCGTCTGTGTCGTCCCTCGTTGGAATGCCGTCGAACGAGGTCGTCGGTGTCGGGCCGTTGATGAGCAGCACGCAGTCGTCGTTCTTCCGCGCGACCTTTCCGTCGACGTTCTCGCCTGCTTTCGATTCGACTTTCGATCAGATCGTCTTGCCTCTCGTGAAAGGTCCGACGCTCTTCTTCATTGGCATTCCCCCGTCGGGCATTGGGCGGATCTGCCGAACACCGCTCAACACGATCGCCATCAACACCTGCACGTTCGATTCGACCGAATCGATCCGGGGCGGCCTCGCGCTCGGGGAAGGCGACACGCTGTACAACCTCGCGGTCCGGCCGCCCTCAGCGCAGGTTCTGTTGCAGGTTCGTTCTGCGACGACGCTGGCGCTGCGGTGGGAGAGCCCGCTTCCCGGGACAGCCACTCAATGCCTCAGCCTGACGCCGACGTGCATCAATGGAACGCCCATGGTCGGGTGTGTCGATCTTCAGGGCCGCATCATCTTCCTCGCGACCGATGGCCGAGGCATCGACTCTGCCGCCGAGTGGCCGATGCTGGGACACGACCCGGGCACGACGTGGAACCAGACGACGCCGCTCGCGCCGTTCACGTGCCCCTGACGGGAACGCCGCGCAGGCAGAGCTCGATTCGGCCCAGGAACGGCTGGCACGCGGCGACGATGGCGTCGTCGTCTTCCGCGCGTTCAGCGATCAGGTCGAGCCGCTCGAGGCGTTGAAGCATCGGCTGCTTCAAGAGCAACGGGAGCTCAGGCGCGAAGTCCTTCCACGTCGAGACGGCCGCGCTCGTGAAGAACCCTGCGCAGTGTTCTCCCGACAACAGCAGCGTGCGCTTCGCGATGAGCGGGTCAGGCCTTCGTGCGTACGGAACGAGCAGGCGTTCGTGCCAGAGCTGCGAGTCAGCATGTCCCGAAGCGAGCGCGTTCAATCCAGGCGCCGCACAGTCGCCCTGCGCTGCGAGCTCGTCGGCGAAGACCGCGACGAGGTCTTCGGTGAGCGGGCCGTTCGGCAAACGAGTGAGGCCGCGCAGAAAGAGCGATGGCCCTGGTACCAACACGAAGCGGGTGAGCGATCGTCTCCACTCTTCACGCGCCGTCGGCACGAGCGAGAAATACGGCGTCACGTGCGGCGACGGCACCTCTCCCGCGCGAAGCTCATGCAGCCCATCGTGGAGCGCCACCCATCGACGCACTTCCTCGCCGTGGCGGAGCACGAAGACGCCGTGTTCTTCGGTGAGCGCGACGTCAGGCAACGCTCCGGCCGGGAAGAGGGCCCACGGCTGCACTTCGGGACCGCGGGTGACGGGCGCGGGCTTCGGGCTGGAACCTTCGACGGTCACGGCCTGGCTGGTGACGCGATCGATGACATCGCCGGGAGAAATCGTGCACCAGCCTGACAGTGGAACCGACGCACCGTTGAGCAGCACCGGCTCCGGGCCCGGGTGCACCGCCAGCCCTGCGCCGTACGACTTCACGATCGACAGCTCGACGGCAGCGGGCTCCAGCACGCTCACGCCCTCGAACGCCATCGGCGCGCGCAGCGTCACCTTCAGTGGAAGACGCTCCGCTTCCCGACGTGCTGCAGCGATGAACGGGGCCCAATCAGTCTGCGAGCTCGTCGGCGCCAGGTGGACCTCGAGCGACACCAGCGCCGTCGGAAACGCGCTCGCGCCCAAACGACGCAACCACTCGACCGAGTCGACGCCGAACGAGTGCCCACCACCTCGCAGCACCGCATGAAACGAACCGCGCTCGTCTCGAGTCACCGTCAATGCGCCACAGCGCGCCGGTTGCCACAGCGGTGAGCTCAGCGCGACGTCGGCGCCATCGACGACCCACGCGGCTGGCGGTTCTCCGAGCCGCTTGAGCTCGACGACGTCACCCGCGCTCAACGGAACGGGCGTCGTGACGGGCTGGCCATCGACCGCGAGCTCCGCATCCATCGGCTTGAGGAACCAACGGCCCTCGTCGAGCGTGACTCGCGCGATGAAGCGCTCACCCCTCGTCGGCTGCGTCGCCGCACGACGGGGAGAAGCACCGAGGTCCATCGTCGGGTTCTTCTTGAACGCCAGCACCTCGACGCGGAGCAGCCCGTCGATGACAGCGACCTCCGGAGAATCTTCCGCCCACGGCGGCACGACGAACCGCGGCGGGGAATTGGTTTTGGCGCCACTGGACGGCGACTGGTATGACGTCGCTATGATTTCTCCGCTAACCCCTCGAAAGGGGGGGGGAATTCGGAACAGCCGACGCCACATGGGTCGCTCGTACCACGGGCAGGTGGCCCATGGCTGACCTGGTCGACGGCACCGTCGTCGCTCAGATCTACCGCGTGCAGGAGCACCTCGGCGGCGGAGGTTTCGGCGAGACGTACCTCGCCGAGAACACCACGCTGCCCGGCAATCAGGTGGTGGTGAAGACGGTCGCCAGCCCGGACCAGGGCCTCGAAGAAGCGCAGACGCTGGTGTCGTTGCAGAGCGCGAACGTCGTGCGCGTGCTCGCGTTCGATCAGACCCACCGCGCGATCGTCATGGAGCGCGCCGCTGGAGAGCCGCTCGCCAACCGCATCGGCCGCATCGACATGCTCACCGCGATTCGCATCGCGCGCGAAGTGGCGATGGCGTTGTCCGATCTCGAAGCCAGCCAGCTCGTGCACCGTGACGTGAAGCCAGAGAACATCATGGTGGAGCTGCGCGGCGTGGGCGGCCGGCTCATCGTGAAGCTCATCGACTTCGGCATCGCGCTGAAGGTCGGCAAGCCGCTGACGACGGACCCGGTGGGCAGCCCGCTCTATTGCCCTGCCGAGCAGCACGATCGCCACATGCCCCCGCACCCGACCGACGACGTCTATGCGCTCGGCGGTGTGCTCTTTCACATGCTCGCGCATCGGCCGCCGTACGAGCCGCCCGTCCTCGGTGACACCGAGCGGCTCACGCTCCTCGAGTCGGTCGGGCTGCCGTCGAACTCGAGCCTCGCCATCGTCGAGGCGCTCCAGCTGCGCAGCATGCACACGGCCTCGGGCGTTCCCAGCCTGTTCGCGTTCCTGCCCGTCAACGGTCGTGGTGAGCGCGAGAAGCACCTGCTCGAGCGGCTCGATGAGCTCCTGGCGCGAATGCTGGCGAAGACGCGGGCCGAGCGGCCGCGCGCCCGAGAGGTCGAAGCCGAACTCGACTCGCTGGCGAGCACGTTCTCCGAGGCGGCGACCAACGCCGGTATTCGTATTCAAGATTTGATGGCTTCAGCGTCGAAGCCGACCACGACGCTCGTGCTCCCTGCGCGCGCACCGAAGGCGACCGGCTTCACGCCGAACGCCACCGTCACGACCGCCCAGCTCGCCGCTGGCGTGAAGGCGCAGTCACAGCGTCGCATGATGATCGCCGCCGGCGTGGCGCTGCTCGCCATCATGGGTGGTGCCGGCGTCATCCTCTCTGGCAAGCCGCCGCCCCAGCCTGTCGACCCCGTGGTGACCGCGCCGATCGTCACGCCGCCGCCCGTCATCGTCACGCCACCGCTCGTCGCTGTTGAGCTCGACGACGCGGGCCCTGACGAGCTCGCACCGCTCTCGAAGAACCCGGTGAAGCCGCCCGTCGTGAAGCCGAACCCACGAGCAGCCGAGTGTGTCGTCGATGCGCGGTGGAAGAAGAGCATCGAGAAGGATCTGGAGGGGCTCTCGAAGGTCGTCGCAGCAAAAGATGACACCGCGCTCTTCGGGACCTACACGAAGGACGAAGACGCGGTGGTCGAGAAGGCCGAGCTCGCCCGCACCAACGCCGACTGCATGGCCGTCGAAGGTCGCGTCAACGCGCTGATGAAGAAGTACGGCAACCAGTGATTGGGGAGAACGTGAATCGTCTGCTCGTGGTCATCGCGGTGGCACTCTCGTCGCTCGCGCAGGCGCAGCCCACGCTGACGCCACACCCCATCGAAGTGCTCACGCGAGGCGTGTCGAAGGCGCAGCTCGAGGCCTTGCAGAACGAGTACCGGCGCGTGCTCATCGGCCAGGTCACGATGCCGACCAATCGCGCCATCCTCCAGGCGGTCGTCGACCTCAAACGGCAGGACTGCGCCGCGTCGGATGACTGCCTGAAGAAGCTCGCGGTGCTCGGCGGCAGCCTCTACGCGATGCACGTCTCGGGAACGCAGGACCCCGGTGGCAACGCGGTGATGGTGGCGCGCGTGGTGCGTGACGACGGGAAGCCGATGATCGGGCCGGTGACGCAGAAGGAGCTGAAGAAGGGCTCCGAGACCATCGACGCGACGATGATGCGCGGGTTGTCGAAGCTGCTGACGGGCATGAAGTTCTCGGAGCTGCCGATGAGCCGCGACGGGAAGCCGCCCATCGACACGCCGCCGGTGGCCGTCGTGGACGCGGGCGTCGTGGTGAAACCGAGCGAGCCCGTCGACGCCGGGGTGGTGTTCACCCCGCCGCCACCACCACCGCTCGAGGCGAGCCCGCTCAAGTCGGTCGGCACCGTGACGCTCATCGCCGGCGGGAGCGTGGGGCTCCTCGGTGGTGTGCTGTTCGGTATCGGGAAGGCGCAGGCGTCGGGGCTCGAAATCCGAGACGGCGCCGTGCGGAGCGACCAGGCCAGCAGCGCGGCCGTCGCCAACACGCTCCAGGGCGTGGGGATGTCGGCGCTCGCGGTCGGCGGAACGGCGGCGGCGGCCGGGTTGGTGATGATGCTCATCGCTCCCGATGAGCCGAAGAAGGTGACGGCGTCGGTCGCGCCGGTGCCAGGTGGCTCGATGGTTCTCGTTGGGGGTGAGTGGTGAATCGGCTCCTGGTGGTGATGGTGGTTGGCGCGTTCGCGGGGTGTACCTGTGTCGACACGTGCACGCAGGACAGCGACTGCAAGAGCGGTCGCTGTGCGATGGCGGAGGGCGTGTGTACCTTCGAGCCTGACAGCGGGGCTGGCGGCGGCGGCGCGGCTGGCGGGAGCGCAGGGGGCACAGCTGGTGGAACTGGCGGCGGTGCAACGGCAGACGGCGGCGCGACCGATGGCGGCGACGCCGGCACGACTGATGGTGGAATGACAGATGGTGGAATGACAGATGGCGGCACGGACGGCGGCCGCCTGCTCTGCAATGGCGGCTGCACCGACGTCTGGGCCGCCTGTATCGATGATGGTGACGCCGGGGTGTGCGAGCCCGGAGTGCTCTCGGTGACGGCGCCGACGGAGGGCTCGTCCTACAGGGCCGGAGCGATGGTTCCAGCGTCGGCGACTCTGACGCTCGCGAGCGGCGGAGCGTGGCCGGTGGCGGTCAGTATTCCCGTCGCGCGGACGTGGGGCGCTGACTCGACCATCGTCAGTGGAGTGGCAGGTACGCTCTCCGGCGCTCCCGATGCCGGTTCGTATCGAGTCACCTTCGGGTGGGACGCGGGGCCTGGCATCATCGAGCGGTCGGTGAGCTTCACCTCGTGCGAGTCAGCGCGATGCCAGCCGTGGCAGCGGTGCGTGCCAACGGTGACGGGCGGCAGCTGCGTGAATCTGCAGATGTCGCTGCGGTGGACGGTGCCGTCCGATGGCTTCACGAGAGGGCCGCTGATGGCCAACATGCCGGTCGAGGTGGTGTTGGACACCGACGCAGGCGTGGCGACGTTGCCACTGGCGGTGCCGGTCACGTTCGACGGAGGGACGTGGGTGCTGATGCAGAGCGCGACGACGGCGACGACGGCGACGTATGGCGCGCCGGACATCATGCTGAACGCTGCGTTGGTGGGGACGATGGATGGGCCGAAGACGTTCGTCGCTGGGTGGCAGGGATCGGGAGTAGCCGCCTACAGCGCAGCGAAGTCAGTGACGTGGGACACGACGCCGCCGCAGGTGACGTTGGCTCCGACGCAGAGGCCGGCGAGTTTGCCGGTCGCGGACCCCGTTGCGTCGACGTCGTGGGTGAAGGACGAGGTCGCGAACGTGACGCTGACGGTAGCGGGCGCGGTGGCCACGCCGACGACTTCGAGTGTAACGGTGATGGGCTTCAACCCGATGACGTCGGTGGTGCCTGCGGCGAACTGCGCAGCGACCTGCGTGGCTCCGTGCGTGTGCCTGGGGCTGGACTTGAAGGACGCGCCGTTGGCGGGCCTGAGGGGGACGGTGAGAGTGACGGTGCCGCCAGGGGCCTTCGTCGACCTGGTTGGGAACCAGTCGGTGGCGCACACGGTTGATTTGCAGGTGACGAGAATGAAGTGGACACGGGACATCACGCTCAACGACGCGTCCAATCCGATTTTTCCAGTGGCCATTTCACGCAGTGGCACCGTGGTTGTAGCGGTTGGCAATGCCGCAGGGAGCAATCCTCGCGTGTTGGCAGTCGCGCAAGACGGCGGCACGCTTTGGGGCGCGCTGACCAGTGGAACGGTGACGGCAGGTCCGATGGTCGGCGCGGCCAGCCCGGGAGGGGATGTGTGGGTCGCGACGCAGGTCGTCGGGCCAACGTCACAGCTGCAGAAAATAGCACTGGCGAACGGCATGGCAGCAGTACCGGCCGAGTGCATCTCTGGAGGCTTGGCCTTCAGTGGGGATCTGGCTCTGTCATCACTCAACGCAGGTGTGACTGAGATTCCGTTGGGAATTCGGAACGGCGAGGTACTGGGACCGGCCATGAATGGTTGTCGTTCGAATCCGGTGCCAGACTTGCCAGTAGCCGCTTCTGCACGGTCGTCCCTCGTCGTCCAGAACCCGACTTCATCTCTCACTGATGTGTACATCGCATCGACCAACCGGCCGCAGCTTTGGAAACAACAGTTGGCAGGAACGGTGTGGAGTCTTCAAGGGGACGCGGGACTGCCGTCTGGTACGCAAGCGCGGGGTCTCTTCTTTGTTGGCACGGGGCGTGTAGGAGGAGGAGGAGTGTCTGGAAACGGGGTACTCTTCTCGACGGCGGCTGGCGTGCCTCTGAGTCCATCGACGCAGTTTGACTCTGTCCCCGCGGCGAACTCTGGGGCCCCTGCCGCTGGCGACGGCTTCTTTGTGTGGGGTACGTCCTCTGCGGAAGTTGCGCGCGTGTCTGCAGATGCGGGCGTCCCGCTGGGGGCGGTGACGACAGTGCCGGTACCAGGGTCGATTTCTTTGCAAGATAGAACGCCGCTGCTGGGCGAGGGTGGCCTCGTGTACCTTGTTGGCGATAACGGTTCGCTTTCGGTTCGACTCCAGTCCACTCTTGCGGAGCAATGGTCTGGGAGTCTCGCGACATCAGTTGATGCGATTTCGCAGCCGGCGCTCGATGTGTATCGGGGGACGACGGGGGCGAAGCAGTGCAGCCCGCGGCTGGGGGTGCTGTATGTGCTCACAAAGACCGGCTCGATAGCGACGTTGCGGGCTGTGCTTGTGGACTCGAAAGGCCTCGACGGAACAGCGCCGTGGCCAAAGTACCAACGGGACAACTCGAACACCGGCAACGTAAGCCTCCCTCTGAGCGCCTGGGTGTGCCCGTGACATCGGTGTTGGCTGAATGCCGCTCGGCCACACCATGCGAGGCCTGAACGTCAACGGCTTCGTCATCGTCGAGACGCTCGGCTCTGGACGCTCCGGGCTGCTGTACCTCGCGCGGCACCCCTCGACCGGCCAGGAAGCCATCATTCGCCTCGCGGGCAACGCCGAAGACGGCATGACGGCGAAGGTGTTTCTGGAAGAAGCCGCGTCGCTGCTCCCCACGGCCCGCGACGTCGAGCCGCAGGTCGCCTCTGACGGCAGCCGTGTGTTGATGGCACTCGGAGCCTCCTCGATCGCTCCGACGCTGCCGCTCCCGCAGCCCGCGACCGACCGTCTGCCCGGGCATGGCGCCACGCAGCACGCTCACACGCAGCGCCTCAGTGACTCGTCGCTCACGCGGAGCGCGCCGCTGCTCCTCGTCTTCATCGGGCTCGCAGCGCTCGCCGCTGCCGTCACGGTGTTGATCCTCGTCACTCGCGGCGCCGCGCCGTCACCTGCTCCGGTGATGGTCATTCCACCCCCACCGGCTCCACCTCGCGAGCCGGTCGTCATTGCGCCGCCGCCGCTCGTCGACCTGGCGCCAGTGGTCGACCCGCCAAGCGCTCCTCCAGCACGCGCTCCGAGTCGGCCCGTCGTCGCCCGTCCCGCGCCGGTGCCAGCGCCGAAGACGACCGCCATCTGCGACCTGCGCTGGCAGCGCGCCGCGAACACCGAGCTCTCTGCGCTGCGCATCGAGGTCGCCGGTCGCGACGACGACGCCCTCTTCCGTCGCTACGAAGACGACGAGGATCGCGTGGTGGTCCGCATGCAGACGTTGCCTGCCGGCGAGGAGTGTCAGGCCGTCGACGCCGCCCTCGACGCGCTCCTCGCGAAGTACCGGCCCTGACGTTCTGCAGCGTCAGGTTCCACGAGTCGACAGGGGCCTCTGCGGTAGCGTCCGGCTCTGTTTCATTCTCGTTCCGAAATGGGGGCTCGATGAAGTTCAGCTCGAAGTGGCCGTGGGTCGCGCTCCTCATCGTCGCCTGCGGAGCTCAACAGCAGCCAGACGGCGGCACTCCAACCGCTGGCGGCTCCGCGACGGCTGGTGGCTCCGCGACAGCTGGCGGCTCCGCGATGGCTGGTGGCTCCGCGATGGCTGGTGGCTCCGCGATGGCTGGCGGCTCCGCGATGGCTGGTGGCTCCGCGATGGCTGGTGGCTCCGCGATGGCTGGTGGCTCCGCGATGGCTGGTGGCTCCGCGACTGGCGGCGGGAGCAGTTGTGCCCCCTCGTGTCAGATGAAGATCTGCGGCCCCGACGGATGCGGTGGAACCTGCGGAGCGTGTGGCGCGAACGAGGCATGCATGAACGGTCGCTGCGTCACCACGTGCTCCCCAGAGACCGACGTGGGCTTCTGTCAGCGCCTCGGGAAGAACTGCGGACCAGTCACGGGAAACGACAACTGCGGAATCCAGCGCACAGCGATGTGTGGCCAGTGCACGACACCTCAGACCTGCCAGGCCGACAGCGTGTGTCGATGCGTGCCCGAAACTGACGCGCAGTTCTGCGTCCGGCTCGGCAAGAACTGCGGCCTCCTCGCGGCCACGGACTCGTGCGGCCTTCCTCGAACGGCGACCTGCGGCACCTGCACCGCGCCGCAGAGCTGTGGTGGGAGTGGCGTCACCAACGTCTGCGGCTGCACGCCTGCCTGCGCGGGGAAGCGCTGCGGCGCCGACGGCTGCGGTGGCACGTGCGGCGCCTGCCCGGCGAACAGCACCTGCGATTCCGATCAATCGGGCTGCAGCTGCAATGCGGGCTTCTTCTCTGACTCCACCCGCAGCACCTGTCAGCCGCTCAACGTCGCCTGCCCCGCGACCGAGCCCGCTGAGTACTGCCTCAACAACCGCTACTGGGTGCTCTGCGATCCACAGTGGGGTCGACAGTTCATCGACTGCGGCGACAACCAGTGCCAGCTCAACGGCCGCGGGCCGGGACGCGGGAGCTGCACCTGCGGCCTCACGAACTCGACCTACCCATCGCTCAACAGCGCAGGAGTGTGCCTCCAGCCGAGCTTCAGCAGCATCAACCGCGAGTACTGGTTCTCGTGCACCCCGGGCAACCGCACCTACGTCGACAACTGCCGTGCGGTCACCGGACTGCCGACCGGTCGCTGCTGGACGTACGTCACCTCATTCGGGACCCAGAGCGGCTGCTATTGCGACACCTGTCTCGACTACAACTACTCGACGAGCCAGTGCGTGCCGGCCTGCTCGTTCGGCAGCTGCAGCGCCTTCCCCGTGCCCGGCACGTTCCTCTGTCAGTGAGCTCAGCCGTCAGCTCTTCGGCGCCACCCACGGCACGTCCTTCACACCGGCGTTCGCGTTCGCAGCCCGCGCCATCGTGAAGAGCAGATCGGACAACCGGTTCAGATACACGATCACGTCCTGCTCCACGTCGCCTGCGCGCATCAGCGGCACGATGCGGCGCTCGGCCCGACGACAGATACACCGCGCGAGGTGCAGGGCTGCAGCGGCCTTCGTTCCACCGGGCAGGATGAACGTCGTCAGCGCGGGCAGTTCCTTGTCGAACTCGTCGATTGCCTCCTCCATCGACGTCACCCACTCGGCCTTCATCTGCGGAATGTGTGACGCGGCTTTGCTCCCCGCGGGCGTCGCGAGAATGGAGCCGATGGTGAAGAGCTGGTCCTGCAGCGTCTGCATCAGGCCGTCGAGCTTTCCGAGCCCCTCGGCGCGCGCCATGCCGAGCACCGCGTTGAGCTCGTCGAGCTGGCCGTACGACTCGACGCGATCGCTCTCTTTGCCGACGCGGCCGCCGCCGAAGAGTGAGGTGTCTCCGCCATCGCCGGTCTTCGTGTAGATCTTCATGGCCGCGGTCGTAACGCCCAGCCTCGCGCGCGTCCATTCCGACACGCCGTTCATCCCACCCTTGCGGAGTTGTACACCATCGTCACGATGGCCTTCCCTGACGAACTCCGTGCTGCATTTCCCAGCTACGGGCCAGACTGGGACCGGGCGGTCGACCTGGGCATCGACGTCTCTCTCCTGCTCGAGAACCTGAAGCTCACCCCAGAGCAACGGCTCGCGCAGCTCGAGGACCTCATCAATGAGACCGATGCGCTCCTCGCAGCCGTGAAGCCAGTCGATCATGGTCCAGTTCCGTGATCGACCGGGTCGCAGTGAACGCAGTCGCCATGCAGTTCGATGGGCGCGCAATTCGAGTCATCTCGCTCGAGGACCTCCTGACGGTGAAGGAATCGGTTAGGCGCCCGAAAGACCTCGAAGTCGCTGCGGAGCTCCGCGCCCTGATGGACGCACGGAGGGCCCCGAAGCTCTGACGTCAGTCCGGAATCCACGTCGTGACCGACGTCACCCCACCATCGACGTGAAACACGCGAACGTGCCACGGCCCCACGGGCGGGTAATTTCGCTTCACCAGCTCGAGCCTCGACACGCCCGCGTCATCGGGCCCGAGATCGTCTGCCGGTCGACGCTCGAAGCCGAGCACCGTCGCCTCGTGCACGACCGTCTCGACCGACGTCCCCGGCCTGGTCTCTTCGAAGCGCTTGAGCTGCACCAGCCCGCGAGACATCGACCAACCGCACACGCCGCACGTCGTCATCAACATCAGCACCACGAGGGCGCAGCCCATGTATGCGTTCGACGGGCCCTTCACTCGCGCACCAGGTCGACGAACGACACGTCGGGCGTCTGCGCCTGTTCCCGCTTCACCTCACGCCACTGCGCGCGGTCCCACGTCGGGAAGAACGTGTCGGCCTCGACGTCACGGTCGACCTCGGTGAGGAACAGGTGCGTCGCCACCGGGAGCGCCTCGGCGTAGAGCCGCGCGCCGCCGATGATCATCGGCATCGTGTCGCTCGACTGCGCCAGCGTCAGCGCTTCGTCGAGCGAACGAACGACCTCACAGCCCGGGAACGCGTCGCGCGTGGTGCTCACCACGATGTTCCTCCGCTCGACCAGCGGCTTGCCGATCGACTCGTGCGTCGCGCGCCCCATGATGACCGGGTGCCCGAGCGTCAGCGCCTTGAAGCGCTTCAAGTCTTCGGGGATTCGCCAGGGCAGGGCGTTGTTCTTGCCGATGCCGCCGTTGCGCGCGACCGCGACGACCAGGCCGATGGGGGCGCGCGTCGTCATCGTCACACCGCCACGGGAGCCTTGATGGCCGGGTGCGGGTCGTACCCTTCGAGCGTGAAGTCCTCGAAGCGGAAGTCGAAGAGGCTCGTGCGCTCGGGGTTCAGGCGCATGCGTGGAAAGGCGCGTGGCTCACGACCGAGCTGCTCCCGCGCCTGGTCCACGTGGTTGTTGTACAGGTGCACGTCTCCGAAGCTGTGCACGAAGTCTCCCGGGGAAAGCCCCGTCGCCTGCGCCACCATCAACGTCAGCAACGCGTAGCTGGCGATGTTGAACGGCACGCCGAGGAAGACGTCGCCAGACCGTTGGTACAGGTGGCAGGACAGCTCGCCGTCCTGCACGTGGAACTGAAACAGCGTGTGGCACGGCGGCAGCGCGACCTGGTCTGCTTCTTCCGGGTTCCAGCCCGTCACCAGCAACCGGCGGCTCATCGGGCTCTCCCGGATGTCACGCACCAGCCGCGCGAGCTGATCGACGCCGTCTTTCTCGTAGCTGCCGTCGGCCTTCTTCGTCGCTCCGAAGTTGCGCCACTGGTGCCCATAGACGGGGCCGAGATCGCCAGCGCTGCGTCCGAAGCGCGCCGTCTTTTCTGCCGTCGCCCACTCGTCCCAGATGGAGACGCCGACGTCTTTGAGCGACTGCACCGTCGTCTCGCCGCGCACGAACCACAGCAGCTCGTGGACGATGGACTTCAGGTGCACCTTCTTCGTCGTGAGCAGCGGGAAGCTCGTGCGCAGGTCGAAGCGCAGCTGGCCGCCGAACAGGGCGCGGGTGCCGGTGCCCGTGCGGTCGGCGCGCGGCTTGCCCTGCTCCAACACCGTCTTCAGCAAGTCGAGGTATGCGCGTTCAGACATCGGGAGCCTCCAGAGAGGCGCATGGAGCCACAGTCATCACGCCACGTCGAGCGTGTACGTGCGCTCGTCGATCGTGAAGGTGTCTTTCGGCTTCAGGACCACCACCCACGGGCCGGGCGCCGCGACGCGCGGGGTGCGCTTCACGCCATTCAACGTGAAATTCAGGCGAGGCACAGTGAGCTGAACCGTGGAGTCGTTGTAGCGCACGAAGCACAGCGGCGAACCGTCACCGACCTGCATGTAGCCGCGCTCGGGCACCACGTCGGTGCGCGTCGCCGTTCGCAGAAACAGCGGCACCGGGCGCGGGGTCTCGAGCACACACCCCTTCGTCACCTGCGACGCCCACCGTCCCTTCCGCCAGAGCCGGTGGAGCTCGTCGCCGACCGTGTGCTTCAGCCCATGCACGGTCAGCGTTCCGAGCCATGGCAGGCGATGCTCGAGCAGCCCGTCGAGGATGGCCGAGGCCGTCGCGAGGCTCGGCTTCGACGTCCAGTCGATGACCTCCACGCGCTGCACCAGATGCGACAGCACGTGCGCGCTCAGCCGGTCGAGCCCCTGCAGCGTTCGCACCACCGCGCTCGTCACGACGCCGCGGGCCCACGAGAGGTCGTAGCTGCCTTCCCACTCGAGGTGACGCAGGTCGCCCATCCACGCCTCGTCGCTCCACTGCGGCTCGGGCAGATCGCGCATCCGTTCACCCAGCGGGTGCGCGCGCTCCATCAGCAGGTCCGCCAGCACGTCGAGCCCCGCGACACCGGGAGCGACTACCGAGATGGCCCCGTCGAGCGGCTTCGGCCAATCGAGCCGCGGCGTGTCGTCCGACACGACACGGAAGCTCGTCACGTCGGGGCCGGTCTCGACCCTGAAGATGCTGCCTTCCACCGAGCGGAGCCGGGCGCCCGCACCTCCGATGAAGCGCGGCGTCTCGCGCTCGAGCACCACTTGCCACGCTTGCGCCGGCTCCAACGAGGCCATTCGCAAAAGCCCCGCAGGCCCCACGCTGAAGGGCTCGTCGAGCGGAAACCGTTGGAAGCGCGCCGGTCGGCCGCTCGCCAGCCGCAGTCCAGCAGGCACGTCGAGGAGGTCGAGCACCATCATGGCTTCACCGTCACGTCGCGCAGCAGCCGTTGGGTGTTGGTGTCGAAGCAGACGACGTGCCCGTTGTCGCAGCAGATGACGAGCACGTTGCGTTGAAAGCGGGTGTGCGCGCGCGTGGCGTGGCCGAAGCCGAAGCTCCGCTGACCGGGGCGGAGCAGCACGTCGAGCTGGTCTGGGCGCTCCTGTCGCCACTGCGTCGGCACGGCGAACGTGGTGCCGTGCATCGACGGGGTTCCGGCGAGCACGCCCGGCAGACTCTGCGCCGTTGGGGGCTGGTTGGCTGCCGCAGCCGGAGTCCACGCCGTGAGGCTGCCGGTAGCCGCGCGACCGAGGAGCACGAACTCTCGCTCTGACGTGGTGGCCGAGCGCTCGACGTCACCCGCCTGGAAGACGCCGGCGTTCTCGATGAGGTCGAACCTCGGGAAGCGCCACGCACGCCGAACGACGTCTGCGCCGATGGTCATCAGCACCGCCACGCTCGACGAGCTCGTCGCCAACGCGCTGACTGCGCCGACGGGGAGCGCCGGCAGCTCCCACAGCGGCACGGGGCGTTCGCCCAGCACGTCGAGGCCGAGCACACGCGGGCCAGCAGCGATGAACCAGATGCCGTCGCGGAAGGTGTCGCTCCAGCACGTCAGCTGCACGTCGGCCCACCGCGTCGCGCGCCTGGGCGCCATCGAGATGCGGGAGACAGACGTGACGTCTTCGCGCGGCGCCAGCGCCAGCACGTTCGTACCTTCGTCGCTCATCACCAACGAGAAGGCCGGCACGTCGGCGCGCCAGGTCACCCGCCCGTCGTGAGCCACCAGCGCGACGCCGCTCTCTCCCAACGCGACGAGCAACGCTCCGTTGGGGAGCAGCACCGCGTCGTGCGGCGTCAACGCGGTCGGGTCTCGCTCGAACCGTGGAGGCACCGCCTCGCCGCTGCGCACGCCGGGTGCGTACGACGGTAGGTCCGCACGGAGTGGACCATCGTCGAACGCGATGAGCTTGCCGATGAGGCCCGGCTTCAGGACACCCCACGTCGACTCGTCACGCACCAGCGCCCGAATCGCCGCGCGCGCAAGCGGCCGGCGCTGCTCGAGGCTGGCGGAGTCGGTCGAGCTCACCACGGCCTCTGCGAGCGCCGCGCGCTCCGGGGCCGTCGCCTCAGCGGTGTCGTTCAACAGCTGATGGGCGAGCTCGACCTGCGCCTGCGACGTCGAGGGTTCGAGCTCGAGCCGTCGCACCAGGAGCGGACCACGTTGAGGTCCACCCGCCTCGATGCCGAGGTCGACCCACGTCAGCATCAGCGCGCGCCCCCTCTCGACGTCTCGAACAGCCGCGGCTGCGCCACCGAAGTCGCCCGACGCCGCGAGCGACTGAGCCCAGTGCAACCTCAGCACCTCGGCGTGCATCTGGTCGCGCGGGTCCGGACGGGGAGCGAGCCTCTCGAGTCGGGCAAGGGCTGACGCGAACGCCCGGTAGCGGCGCGCGACGGCGATGGCGCGATCGACGTCGCGCGCGAGCAGCCAGAGTCGAACCGTGAGCTCGGGCGCGAGGCTGCGTGACTCGGCGAGCCGCGCCGCCTTCTCGTACTGGTCGTGCCGCTCCAGCAGGTCGACGGCTTCTTGCGGAGCGTCGAGGAGATCGGCCAGTACGAAGGCGGCCTCGTCGATGCGCCCGGCCTTCTCGAGCTTCTCGGCGGCCGCGCGGTATCTCTTCTTGAGCGCCTCGTAGACGGTGGCCTGCATCACGGGGGCGGGACCGGTCGCTGCGGTGCGAGGCCCGAGGTTGAGCGTGACGGTCTGTCGAGCGCCGTACGGTGTGTGTGACGGCAACGCGCCGGGCTCGGCCGTCTTCCGGCTCAGCGGCACTGCGTGCTTCAGCGCGTCATCGAGGGCCTCTTGCTCGAACATGCGGAGCAACCGATCGACATAGGTGCGGTTGACGTCATCCATCCACCGGCCGAGGCGCGTGTCGTCGAGCTGCCGATTCGCCCAACGCTCGAGCCGCTCCATGGGACCGGGGCCGCGCTGTGTCGTTGATGGAGGGAGCGCACGATTGCCTCCACGTCGGTCACGCCACCACCGCAGCACGCTCGTCGCCGTGCGCCGAAAGAAGGACTGCCGAGGCACACCCGTCGCCGGTTGCAGCGCTTCGGTGAGCGCACGCGAGGCCTCGGGCGCGAGCGCCTTCGGGTCCGGGCGGAGCTGGACGGGCCTCGGCGCCAGCGCGACGGCCATCGGCGCGACGGGCAGCGTCGGCCGCGTCACAGTGATGACGGTCGCGGGAGGAACCTCAAGCCACTCGGAAGGGTCGAGCGCTGTGACGGCGAGCGGCAGGCACTCGAGCCGGCCCGCCGAGGCGATGACGAGGTTCCCCTGTGGCGGCGCGAGAGCATCGAGCTGTGCCTTTGCAAGCGGAGCGCCCACCAACACGCCCTTCGCCTCGACGAGCCCCACACCTCGCATCTCGTCGGCATCGAAGGTGCGCGGCGCCGCGAAGCGCACCACGAGCCCAGCGACACACGACTGCACCACGGTGCCCGGCTGCCACCACGAGAGGATGAGCGCTCGCGAGGCGCCGTCGTCTGGCAGCAGCACGCCGATGAACGGGTGCCGGCCCTCGAAGACCAGCCGGCGTCGAAACACGCTCATCGGCGGTACTCCGTGAAGTGCATCAGCCGCCGGCCCTGGCCGTCGGGCAACCCGATGAGCAGCGACGTCGGCTTCGACGCATCGAAGAGGCCCACGCCGCCGGCCGCGTCGAGCCACGCCGCGCGCGGGAACTCGTAGTCGGTCGCCAGTTCGACGATGTCGCTCTCGGTCTCGATGATGACCTGCGTTCCCTGCGCGCTCACGTGGAGCAGCCGCTTCTTGTCGGCCGTGCGCACCAGCAGCCCGGCCACCCAGGTCGACGGCATCGTGACGCCCATCACCGTGCCGCCCTCGGGCACGTCGATGCCGAACGAGACGCGGGAGTGATCGACCAGCGTCCACCGCGGGCTGGTCGCCATCTCACCCAGGCCCAGCATCGGCAGCGGGTAGCGCATGCCGCCTGCGAAGTACGCGCGCGTCGCGCCCAGGCCTTCCACGAGCGTGGCGACCTCGGTGCCGTTCGAGAAGACGGAGCGCACCTGCCGGCGGCCCTCTTCATCGACGGTGAAGAGCATGACCCGTTCGCTGCGCTGCGTGTGCGCGAGCACGCGGTCTCGCGACTCGATGATGCGGCCGTCGTCGAGCGTGAAGGCGCGGCCAGCGAGGACGATCATCAGCTTCCGCTTGCCTGCGAACGAGAGCACCGCGAGGTCGCCGAAGGTGCCTTCTGGAACGGGGAAGGGGCCGATCGAGGGCACCTCGTAGAGCGCCGGGTCTCCTTTCCGCTCGCCGCGCTTGGTGAGTGAATAGACGACGAGCCGAACCACGCGGCCCGTGGCGTCGTATCGCGCGGTGACGCAGACCAGCCCGCGATGCCAGCCGGCCGCGATGACGCGCTCGAGCGCGGGTGGTTGGAACAACGCCTGCTTCACGCTCGCGCCGACGCCGTTCGGCAGAGCGATGGCGATGAACTCTCCATTCGGCCCACGCGTGAAGAGCCGGTTGCCGCTCGCGCTGAAGACGAGGCCGTGCGACGGGCGCGCGGTGCCTGCCGTCGGTGGTTTCGGCTTCTCGACGATGAACGGAGCCCGCAACAGTGAAGCGCAGGTCGCTGGCGGAGGCAGCTCGAGCTGAACCGTTTGTCGAGCCCGGCCGCCACGACGCACCGTCACCTCGAGCCGACGCACACCCGGCTCCACCAGCTCGTTCACTTCGACCTGCTGCACCTTCGCCGCGGCACTGGAGGCGAGCAGCGCGTGGCCTCCGACGACCCACACGTCATCGGCGCGCGGGCCCATCACCTCGAGCCACTGTTTCAAGTCAGCCGGAGTCGCCTCTCTCGAGGTGCGGGCCTTGAGCAGCGCCTCGGCTTCGGTCTTGCCGAACCCCGAGTGGAGTCGTGAGCCTGCGTCCGTTGCAGCTGGCGGTGACTGCAGCACGCCCCATGACAGCGTCGCGTGCGCGGCCTCACAGCGAGACGCGAAGGCGATGAAGGCGGCGAGGTGGGCGATGCGTGGTGCGCCCAGTTGAGAGGGTCCTGCGTCGAAGAGCACGAGGCACCGTCGCGCCTGGTGAGGCTCTCTGACGGCGAGGCGCGAGAACAGGTGTTCGCCTTCGGCCGCGCGGCGCAGGAACTCTTCGGGCGCTTCGTCGGCGTACAGCCACTCGGTGATGAGCAGCCGCTCGTAGGAGCCCTTTCGCGCGACGCCGTCGTAGCCATCAGGCGCACCGGTGGGCTTCAACTGCGCGTCGGCGAGCGGCCCGATGCTCATCGAGAGCCGCTGAATCGACGGGGCGAGCGCCAGCGCGAGGTCTCGCTGCAGCAAGGAGAGCTGCGCGGCCCACGGCTTGAGCGGAGCAGGGAGCGCGCTCACGAGGCGGCCTCCAGCAACGGCGCGAGGACGCTGCGGCCCGGAATGACGGCGCGGCCGAGTGGCACCAGCAGCTCCATCGAGAGCAGCACGAACGGTCCGTCGGGGAGGTGATGCGCGCGACGCAGCGCCCGCTCGAGCAGCATCGCCGCGACCGTCGCCTCCCGTGTCGTCGGCAGCAGCAGTCCCGGCGTCCCCGCTTCGCAGCCGAGGTAGCGGACGCCATCGACCCACGGCAACACGTCTTCGGGCCCGAGCGCGACGAGCAGCTCCGGCGTCACGACCACCCGAAGCTGGCGGAGCTGCTCTGCGGTGCATCCGAGGAGCCGGTTCGCGAGGGCGCGCGCGACGAGGCCTTCGCCCACCACGGCGCGTGGAGCCAGCGCCTCTGCTCGTGGTCGCAGCGTCGGAGTCACGGCGTGGCCAGGAGCTCCGCGAGGCGCGCTCGGACTGGCGCGAGCGTCGGTGGCAGCGCGTTGGTGTCGAACGAAGCGTCGATCTCTCTCACGACGCCCTCGAGCTTGAGCTTCCAGCGCTCGCGTCCGCTGACGTCCTCAGAGGCAGGTGACTGCGCGAAGAGCCCGGTCGCGGTCTCGACGATGCGGGCCGCGCGGGCGCCCGGCGCGTTCGACGCAGCCTCGGCCGCCGCGATGAGCGTGGAGCTCTGCGAGTGCTTGAGCACGTCCTTCAGCACGTCTTGCGCGAGCCGCTGCCCATCGAGCGTCGGCACCGCGTAGAGAATCGGCCAGAGGTCAGCGTCGGTGGGCTCGGTGCGCCCTCCCAGCACGGCGGCGGCGCAGGCCAGGCGTTGCACCTTGACGACGCGCCGGTCCGACAGCTCCACGCCGGCCTTGCGAAGGAGCCGCACCGCGTGCGCGAGTGGATCTCTCAGCCGTGAGGTGTTCGCGAGCCGCGCCGCGGTCGACAGCGCGTCGACGAGCTCGAGCGAGGCGCGTTGCTCGAGCGACGAGCGGGCCAGCGCAGCGCCACCATCGAGCAGCGCCTCGAGCTTCGCGTCGGCGATTGGCTCGACGAACACCCGCACCAGAAAGCGGTCGGCGAACGCGGCGAGCGACGGCTCTTCAGGAATCGCGTTCGACGCGCCGATGCACACACGAAGCGGGCTCTTCATCGTGGTGTGGCCGCGCCGGAAGACGCGCTCGTTGAGCAGGCCGAGCAGCGTGTTGAGGATCGCCGTCGAGCCGAGGAACACCTCGTCGAGGAACGCGATGTCGGCCTCGGGGAGCATGCCCGCCGTCTGCGTCTCGACGATGCCCTCCTTGAGCTTGCGCAGATCGATGGGCCCGAACACCTCCGACGGCTCGGTGAAGCGCCCGAGCAGGTACTCGAAGTAGCGGCCGCCCAGCGTCTTCGCGACGCGTCGCACGGCCTCACTCTTGGCCGTTCCGGGAGGCCCGATGACGAGCAGGTGTTCTCCCGCGATGGCGGTGAGCGCGATGAGGTCGACGAGCTGTTCCCGCTCGACCAGCCCCTGGCCGGCGGCAGTGAGGGCGTCTCGAACGGCCAGCGAGGCTTCAGAGAGAGAGGCTGTCATGAGGGCTTTCGGAGACTAGTCGAGCGCCGCGCGCCCAGAGTCACCGCGTCTCCGAGCAGCGACCCGTCATCGCGATGCCAGTCGTCAGGCGCGTCGAGTTCCGGGTGGCAGGTGTTTTCCCAGTGCTGCCTTCAGCGAAGGGGTGAGGTTGATGACTGCCGGAGCAAACTCGGCCGTCACCTGTTTGACCGGCAGGCGCTTCGCTGATGTCAATTCCACGAGCGCCCACGACTCGAAGTCTCCCCAGATGGGCGCTCCCACCCACGACAACGCGAGAGAGCGACCAACCCGCTCGAACTTCCAATCGTTGAGCTCCAGCGCCGGAATCGAAGTGCGTGTGCACCAGTGCTCGGCGGCAGCGACGAGCGTCGCGCGGATGCCCTCTCTGACCTGGCGGTGTGCCGAGCCTTCGAGCCGAACCCTGACGAGCTCGAGCGCACCGGCGGCGTCCATCCACGACGTGACTTCGCGGAGATCACCGAAGCTCTCGATCCATCGGAGGTTCTCGAACCGCTCGAGGTGGCGCCGCGCCTCCTTCGACGCAGGGCCCGTGACTCGAAGACCCTCGAGACGCGGAGCGATCTTCGTGGTGCCGACCCGCTGGAGCTGGCGAGAGTCCGTGGTCAGGCTCCTGAGCGAGGGTGGCGCCACCTCGAGCAGCTCTCGCATCGTCGCTTCGTAGGCGTCTCCTCCATCGACGTGTCGAACGGTGTTCATCCACTTCGACGAGAAGGCGTCTCGCCAGACGGTTGCCGGGCTCTTCCACGTCGCAGCGAGGACGAGCTCCTGCGCGAAGCCATCACAGAACACCGCCGACTTCGTGATGGGCGCGAGGTCGCCGAGCAGCTGCTCCTTGAGCCGCTTCTGGAGCTTCTCGCAGGTCCTCGACTCGTCGCTCGTGAGCCGCCGGTCGCTCGCCGCGAGGTTGAGGGCGAAGAAGGGACCCCGAGGGTCGTCTTGCTCCATGAACACGTCTGCGAGGACGAGGCGGCGGGCGCGATCGTCAGGCGCCGCGAAGACCGCGCCCATCATCTGCTCGACGCTCAGGCGCTTCGGCGCCGACGAGGTCGGGAGCGCCTGCGAAAGCCACGGAGGGTCGGCCACGACTGCGCACTTCTCGAGGGCGCGCTCGGCGAGAGCGACGAGCTCCTGTCGGAGAATCGAGGCGCGGCACGGGTTGTGAGAGATGAACCGCTCGAGCCACGGCCTGGTTCGTGAGTCTCGTTGCCTGACGAGCGTCGCGATGAGGGGCCGCAGGTACCGAGCGCTGAACATGCCGTCTCGAGCCCGGCGAGCCTCCTTCTCGAGCAGGTCTCGCAAGGCGCTCGCGGTGCGTGGGTCTGGTGGCCAGCGAGCGACAAGGGCAAGGCGAGCTCGGAAACGGGTCGAGTCTCCACCATCGAACGCGTCTCTCGTGAGGGCGTCGAGCAACGCGCGTCGCGCGCTCGGCTCCGGTCGAAGCCCCTTGTCGAGCCACGCCCGCTGGAGCGCCGAGGTCTTCTTCGGCCACTGGATGCCGGGCGAGGGGAGCTTCTCCGACAAAACCTCCACGAGCTCGCCGAGCCCGGGCGCAGGCGCCTTCCTCCACTCAGTGAGGGCGAGAGCGAGGGCCTTCTCATTCGGTCCAGCGGACAGGGCCGCGAGCAGCTGTTTGCTCATTCGGTGGCTCATAGTGGAACCGCACGCGTTCCTCTCGGAGCAAGATGCTTGTTGTTGATTTTGACATGCACTCGCAAAATGACGAAGCTCCTCTGCTCTTCAAGGAGCGACCTCATGCGCACGTGGACCCTGACGTTCGTGCTGGTGTTGAGCACAGCCGCATTGGGAGACGACTCGGCCTCAGGCTGGCACCGCGTCGTCGGGCTCCTGCAGTACCTCGAGGGTGACTACGCCGCGGCGGTCGCCGAGCAGAACGCCGACGAGCTCGCTGAACAACGAGGTCTGGCTGACGAGGCGATCGCGACGTTGACCGACCTTGGGCCCGAGGGCGCGCCGTACCTCGTTCGCGCGCGGCAATTGAAAGCCGACATCGACGCCGTGGCTCCCGCGGAAGGTGTCGTCGTGCAATGCCGTGAGCTCGCGCGGGAGATCATCGCCGCGAAGAACCTCTCACGCTCACCTCGCGTGACGCCCGACCTCGTTGCCGGCAAGACGCTCTTCACGACTCATTGCGCGAGCTGTCACGGCAACGACGGCCGTGCTGATGGACCAGCCGCGACCGGCATGACGCCTGCGCCGGCCAACTTTCACGACGCCGCGCGCATGGAGACCCTCACGCCGTACAAGGTCTTCAACACCACCACGTTCGGCATCACGGGCACGGCGATGCCAGCGTTCGCAGCCCTCTCCGATGCCGAGCGGTGGAGCGTGGCGTTCTTCGTTTTCTCCCTGAGGCAGCCCGCTTGCGTGACGAAGGGGGCGCCCCTGTGGCTCGAGGCACTCGCGACCTCCACCGACGCGGAGCTCACTGCGCAGCTGGGCGCCGATGGTGTTTCGTGTGCTCGGCGCGAGCTCCCGGTCGTCGATGCGTCGTCGTCGATGTCGGTCGCGCGCGCGGGCCTCGAGACTGCGCGCAGCCTGGCGAAGAACGGCGAGTGGGACGCCGCGCGCAAAGCCGTCGTCGACGCCTATCTGCTGGGCCTCGAGCCCATCGAGCCGATGCTCCGCGCGCGAGACCCGCAGCTCGTCGACCGGCTCGAGAAGGCCTTCACCCAGACCCGCCTCGCCGCGCAGAACCGTGAAGGCTTCGAGCCAGAAGTGTCGAAGCTCCTCGCGCTGCTGGCCGACACGAGCGCGTCGACCCGTGGAGACTTCTGGTCCGTCTTCTTTGCGGCCCTCTTCATTCTGCTGCGCGAAGGCTTCGAGGCCACCATCGTCGTCGGCGCGTTGCTCGCGGTGATGAAGAAGATGGGCGCTGACGCACAGGTGAGGATCGTTCACGCAGGGTGGATCTCTGCGCTCGTCTTCGGCGTCGTCGCCTTCGTCTTCGGCCAGTCACTGCTCGCAGGCGCCAACCGGGAATGGCTCGAGACAGTGGTCGCGCTCTTCGCCGTCGGCCTGCTCCTCTACGCGGCGCTCTGGCTCAACGCGCGCGCGAACGTCAGCGCGATGATGGGTGACCTGCGCGCGAAGATGAAAGACGCACTTGGCAGCGGGAGCGCGCTCGGGCTCTTCACCATCTCGTTCACCTCGGTCGGCCGTGAGACGGTCGAGACCGCGCTGTTCCTCCAGGGCCTCGCCGCCGACTCCCGCGATGGCGTGGTGTGGGGCTCACTCGCCGGTCTCGTCGCGTTGCTGGGCTTCGTCCTCTTCGTGCGCACCGTCGGGTTCAAGCTGCCGATGAAGACGCTCTTCAACGTGTCGACGGTGCTCCTCATCGCGACGGCCGTGATGCTGCTGGGCAAGGGCCTCCACGGGCTGCAAGAGCTTGGCGTGTTGCCGCTCGCGCCGATGCCGTTCGTCACCTTCGCGCCGCTGGGCCTCTTTCCCGACTGGCTCACGGTGCTGCCGCAGGTGGCGCTCGCTGCGCTGCCGCTGAGTTGGTGGCTGTGGAGCCGCCGTCAGCGCTCGACGCCGGTGGTGCCGGGCGCGGCCTCGGCGCGCTGATAGCGCAGCTGCACCAGGCCCGTCGGGAACGCCTGACTGCCGACGAGCTGCAGCGCGAGCTCCGGCAACCCGTTGGTGAAGAGCGGTCGACCGCTGCCCAACAGGTGGGGAACGATGGACAACGTCAGCGCGTCGACGACGCCTTCGGTGAGTCCCTGCTGCACGAGCCTTCCACCGTCGAGATAGACGTGACGGGCGCCGCGAGAATGGAGCGACTCGAGCGCGCTGACGAGCGACCCCGAGACGGTCTCGACGCCGGGGTTGGTGTCGAGTGGGCGGTTGGTGAACACCACCACCCGCTTCGCGGCGAACGGCCACGCGCCGAACCCAAGCACCGTGTCGAACGTGGAGCGGCCCATGACGAGCGTGTCCACCGTCGCCATGAACGCCGCGTAGCCGTAGTCGCCGACAGATGGGTCGCTGTAGCGCTCCAGCCAGTCGAGCCTTCCGTCGTCTCGCGCGATGCGAAGGTCGAGGCTGACGCCCAGGTACACCGAGACGCGTGGTCGCATGAATCGACGGTACGTCCAGGGAGCGATGGCGTCGACTCAATCGTGACGACCAGCTTTGCGTCACCGTGGCAAGGTGCGCCCCATGAGCGATTGGAACGACGACGCCCTCGCGATGCTGTTCCCCGTCGCGGCCGACGTGCCCGCGAAGGTTCGCGTCGACGTGTCGAAGCACGGGCCGCGCTGGTTGGTCGACGGCGAGGTGCTTCCGTGGACCGGTCAGGCCCGCGAGGTGCGTTCGCGCGTCGCCGTTCGGCTCGGGCCTGCAGTGACGACGATGCTGCTCGGCCACGAGGCCCAGCTGACCGCCGACGACGCGAAGCTCGCCGTCGCCGCTGCCGAGCGCGCCTGGAAACATGGCGAAGGGGAGTGGCCGTCGCTGCACGTCGAGAGTCGCATCGCCGCCGTCGAGCGCTTCGCCGCAGCGGTGGAAGCAAAGACCGACGAGATCGCCACGCTGCTCATGTGGGAGATCGGCAAGGCGTGGAGCTCGTCACGTGACGAGGTCACCCGCAGCGTCGAGTACATCCGCAACACCGTCAAAGAGCTCCAGCACCTGCGCGCGGCCGACCTCTCGGTGCAGCACGGCTCGGCGGGTTCCAAACAGCACTACGCGCGCACCCATCGCCGCCCGCTTGGCCTCGTGCTCTGCGTCGCGCCCTTCAACTACCCGGTGAACGAGTTCCTCACGACCGTCATCCCCGCGCTCTTGATGGGCAACGTCGTCATCGCCAAGACGCCGCGATTCGGAGTGCTCGCGAACCTGGTGCTCCTCGAGGCGTTCCGCGACTGCTTCCCGAAGGGCGTCGTCAGCCTGATGCCCGGTGACGGCCGCGTGGTGATCCCCGCGGTGATGTCGTCGACCGAGCTCGACGTGGCCGGCAACCCGAGCGGCGTCGTCGACGTGCTCGCGTTCATCGGGAGCGAAGGCGCCGCCAACGCCATCATGCGCGCGCACCCGACGCCCATCACGCTCCACAAGATCCTGGGGCTGGGCGCGAAGAACCCGTGCGTGGTGCTGCCCGACGCCGACCTCGACGCCGCCGCGACCGCCATCGTGAAGGGTGGGCTCGGCTTCAACGGCCAGCGCTGCACCGCCGAGAAGCTCGTCTACGCGCACCGCACGGTGTTCGACGCGCTCGTCACGAAGATCTCCACGCGGGTCGACGCGCTCGAGGCCGGCATGCCCTGGCAGCCCGGGGTCGGCATCACGCCATTGCCTGAGGAGACCAAGCTGGACGCGATGCGCGCGCTCATCGATGACGCCGTCTCGAAGGGCGCCAGCGTGCGCAACACGAATGGTGGTCGCGGCGCGTTCTCCATCATGCGCCCGGCGGTCGTCGCCGAGGTGAAGCAGGGCATGCGGCTGTTCCACGAGGAGCAGTTCGGCCCCATCGTCCCCGTCGCGGCGTTCGACGACGTCGAGCAGGTGCTCGAGTGGCAACGTCATTCTCCGTTCGGTCAGCAGGCCTCGGTGTGGGGCCAGGCGGCGAGCGCACGGGCGCTGGTTCGAAAGTTCACCCGCTTCGTCGCGCGCGTGAACGTGAACGACGTCTGCCAGCGCGGCCCCGACTCCTTCGGCTTCAGCGCGGCGGACAAGTCGGGCTTCGGCACGTTGTCCCTCAAAGAGGCGCTGCTGTCGTTCAGCCGGCCGGTGCTCGTGCAGGCGCAGGAGCGAGCCGTGCTCGACGCGTTCCTCTCGCGGCCCTGACGTCAGGCGCCGCGCCGCTGTTCGTCGCTCTCCGCCGCCATGTCTCCGTCGCCCCGACCCATCACCGACGAGCTCAAGGCGCTGTGGACGCTGGCGCTCCCGCTCGCCCTCGCGCAGGCCGGCCAGGCGCTGATGGGCCTGGTGGACACCGCGGTGGTGGGCCGCTTGTCCGAGACGGCGCAGGCTGCTGCGGGCCTCGGGAACTCACTCACCTTCACGGTGATGTTCTTCGGCATGGGCGTGATGATGGCGCTCGACCCGCTCGTCTCGCAGGCCATCGGCGCGAAGCGGCCCGCTGATGCGCGCTCACACTACTGGACGGGCGTGTGGCTCGCGCTGACGACGTCGTTGGTGTTGCTGGTGCCGCTCGTGTCGATGGGGCCGTTGCTCCGGGTGGTCGGCGTCGCGCCTGACGTCGCCGACGGCGCGCTGACCTACATCGACGTTCGACTCCCCGGTGTCGCGGGGCAGTTGCTCTTCGTCGGCGCGCGCTCGTACCTGCAGGGCCTCGGTCGAACGCGGGCCATCGTCGGAGCGATGGTCTTCGCGAACGTCGTCAACTTTGGGCTCGACGTGGTGCTCGTCTTTGGCGCCGGGCCGATTCCAGCGATGGGCATCGCGGGCGCCGCCATCGCGACGACGGTGTGCACGTGGCTTCAGTTCCTCGTGCTGGTGCCGGCGCTGGGTCCACGCCTCGAGGGCGTGCGGCGTTCGCTGGACGTCGGGGCGGTGTGGAGGGCTGCGCGGCTCGGGCTCCCGGTCGGCCTGCACCTGCTCGCGGAGGGCGGCGTCTTCGGGCTCGCCGGGTTGTTGGCCGCGCGGCTTGGCGCCTCGAGCAGCGCCGCGCATCAGGTCGCGCTCACCTGGGCCAGCCTCACGTTCTGTGTCGCCGTCGGCATCGGCAGCGCCGGGAGTGTGCGGGTCGGTTGGGGCGTCGGCGCGAGGAATCTCCCGGCGGCGCGGCGCTCGGGGCTGGTCGCCTTCGCGAGCGGCGCTGCGTTCATGTCGGCGACGGCGCTCATGTTCGTCCTCGTTCCCGAGCCGCTCGCGCGCCTGTTGTCACCGAACGAAGGTGTCGTCGGCGTCGCGGCGTCACTGTTCGCGGTGACGGCGGTGTTTCAGATCTCCGACGGTGTGCAGGGCGTCGGCGCTGGTGTCTTGCGCGGGTACGCGGACACGCGCTTCACCTTCATCGCCAATCTCATCGGTCACTGGGCGATCGGCCTGCCGCTCTCGTGGTGGCTCGGCGTGCGAGGCAGCCACGGCGTCGTTGGCTTGTGGTGGGGCCTGTCAGTTGGCTTGTCGGTCGTCGCCGTCGCGGTGTTCCTGCGGTTTCAGTGGCTGAGCCGTCAAGACGTGCAGTCGCTCGAGCCCACGGGGCCTCAGGCGCGCGAGACCGCGTAGTCGCCCGCTCACCGAATGCCGCGGGCGACCCACGGCGTGTAGCGAAGCTCGACGTCAGAGGCCTGCAGGAGCGCCCGAAGCTGCGACGTCGCGGTCACGATGAGGCTGGCCGTCTGCGCGCCGAGTGACTCGTCGAGGCTCTCGAAGATCTCCACCCACTCCTCGATGAACGCCGTCAGAAACCGCGGGTCGGCCGGCGTCGCGACGAGCTGCACGGGCTGGAGCGTGAAGCGCGAGAACCCTGCGGCCGTGAAGAGCGGCGCCAGCTTCGGCCCAATCGCCGGGTCGCCACCGGCCCGAACCTGCGCCGCGTTCAGCAACGCGAGCAGCTCGTGCACCTTGGGCAGGTGGGGCCGCGTCGAGAGCGACCAGTTGTCGACCTCGACGAACTGACAGCTCCCGCCTGGCTTCAAGACGCGACAGACCTCGGTGACGATGGCTTGCGGCCGGGGCACGTGCTCCAGCATCCACGAGCAGTGCACGCGGTCGAAGGTCGCATCAGCAAAAGGGAGCGACTCGCCGTTGGCGCGGGCGACGGCGAGCTCCGCGTGGTTGGCGCGGCACGCGGCGAGCTGCTGCCTCGAGAGGTCGACGCCGACGAGCTCGATGCCGGGAAACGCGCGCTCGAGCCGCACTGCCATCGCACCGACACCACACGCGAGATCGAGCACCCGCTGTCCCGTCGCCGCGTCGAACAGCGGGAACGTGAAACCCGAGACGAAGTCGGCCTGCTTCTCGAGCCGGGCCACCTCGCGCGCGTCGGTGCCGCCGTGGATGTAGCCGTCACTCACCACGCGATGGACAGCTCGATGCGCTGGGCGCTCGGCTTCTCCCAGCGGGCCTCGATGGGCAGTCGATAGAACGCCTGCACGAGCGAGCGGAGCAGGCCGATGTAGAGCTGAATCGGCAGCACCTCGTCCTTGAACACCAGCACCGCGCGGCCGGGCGCGACGCTCGACACCAGGCGCTGGCCGGGCGCGATCATCGGGTTCAGCGTCGCGAGCAGCGGCTTCAAGATGGCGTCGGGGAAGCGCTCCTTCTGGCCCTCGAGCGCCTTGCCGAACGGAGAGCGCACCAGCCCATCCATCATCGCGGCGCCGAGCAGCTCGAACGCCTCGTCGACGTTGCGCGCCTTCGGGAGCACCTGCTCCACGGCCTTCCACAACATGCGCAGGAACTCGGTCGTCGGGTACGAGAGCTGATCGACGTACGGCTTCGGCTCGGCCGCGGCCTTGCGTACCTTCTGGTCGGCGACCGGCCCCGCGAGCTTCATCACCGCCGCGAGCAGCGCGTTGCAGAACAGCCCACGAATCGCGCCGCTGCCGGCCGAGGCGATGCGCTGCTCCAGCTCCGAGGTGTCGAGCACGCGCGAGCGGGGCAGCTTCGGGTTCTCGATGGCAGGCTTGAGCACGGGCGACGATCGCTCTCCGGGGCTCGACGGCTCGGGGTGTGCCGGGAGCTGCGCGCGCGCCTCTTCGGGAAAGAGCTTCTGCATCCACCCCGCGAGGTGCGCCTTCGTCGCCGGCAGCCGCTGCTTCGTGAGGAACGCCTCGAGCGCCTTCTTGAACTCCGTGCCAGTCTGGAAGCGGGCGCCCAGGTCTCTGGCGAGCGACTTGAGCACGATGGCGTCGAGCGCTTTGGGAACGGTGAGCTCTTTCTTCGACGGCGGCTCGATCTCGGCGCCCACCACTGCGCGCAGCGTCGCCGTGTCGTTCTCGCGCTTGAACAATCGCTCGAGCGCCAGCACCTCCCACAACACGATGCCGAGGCCGAAGAGGTCGCTGCGCCCGTCGAGGTCTTTGCCCCAGGCCTGCTCGGGCGACATGTACGCGTACTTGCCCTTGATGATGCCGGTCGCGGTGCGGGTCAGCTTGTTGGCCGCCCGCGCGACGCCGAAGTCGATGAGCTTCACCGAGCCGTCGAAGCCCACCATGATGTTCTGCGGCGAGACGTCGCGGTGAATGAGCTCGAGCGGCGCGCCGGCTTCGGTCTTCGCGTGGTGGGCGAAGTCGAGCGCCGCAGCGGCCTCGGCGACGACACGGCACTTGAGCGCGACCGGCATGTCGGTGCCGGCTTCGAGCGCGGCGTTCACCACGTCGCCGAAGCTCATGCCGTGCACGAACTCCATCGCGATGTAGTAGTCGCCGCCGACTTCGCCGAGGTCTTCGATGCGCGCGATGTTCTGGTGATCGAGGGCCGCCGCGATGCGCGCCTCGTCGAAGAACATGTTCACGAACTCCTGGTCTTCCTTGAGGTGCGCGAGCAGGCGCTTCACGACGATGGGCGGCTGCTCGTCGGAGTCACCCGCCACGCGCGCGAGCCACACTTCGCCCATGCCACCGACGGCGAGCTTCTTGAGCAGAAAGTACCGGCCAAAGCGAAGGGGCGTCACGGCGACCGGGCCAGCATGCCTCGTTTCGGACGGGCGAGCCCACACAACAAACGTGTTCGAGCGCTCCCGGGGTAGCGTGGCGCCCAATGAACGAGTTCCAGCGCATCGCCGCCTTTCTGGAGGCCTTCTCGTTGCGACCCTCACCGGGTGGGCCGGGAGACGACGCCGCGCTCCTCCCGCCGACGAAGCACCAGCAGGTCGTCACCACCGACGCGGTGGTCGAGGGCGTTCACTTCTCGCGGCAGACCTTTCGCCTCGCCGACATCGGGCACAAGGCGCTCGCGGTGAACCTGTCTGACGTGGCGGCCATGGGCGCGAAGCCCACGTGGGCGGTGTGCGCGCTCCAGTTGCCCGTTGGCTTCTCGGACAAAGACCTTCGCGCCCTCTCGTCGGGCATGGCGGCGCTCGCGGCGGCGCACGGCGTGTCGCTCATCGGCGGCAACGTGACGAAGGCGTCGCAGTTGTCGGTCACCGTGACGCTCGCTGGAGAGGTGCCGCTCGGCCGTCGCGCGATGACGCGTTCGGGCGCGCGGCCCGGTCACCGCGTCTACGTCTCAGGTCCGCTCGGGAGCGCGTCAGCCGGCCTCGAGGTGCTCTCGAACGCGAAGCGCCAGCCGTCGTCGCGAGGGCCCGTGAAGGTCGACCCATCGTGGGAGGCGCTGGTGCTCGCGCAGCGCTCGCCGTCTCCGCACGTGCGCTGGGGCCTCGAGGCCGCGCGCTTCGCCTCAGCCGGCGTCGACGTGAGCGATGGCCTCGTGCAGGACCTCGGCCACGTCTGCGAAGCCTCGGAGGTCGGCATGTCGCTCGAGACGGGCGCGCTCCCGGTGTTGGAGGCGCTGCTGCTGTGGTGCGCGTCCGAGAAGCACGTGCATCGTCACGCGCTGACGGGCGGAGAAGACTACGTGCTCGCCGTCACCGTTCCACCGTCGAGGGCCCGCGAGTTCGAGCAGCGCCTGTCAGCGGTGGGGCAGGGCGCATTTCCGATTGGCGTCGTGACGCGGACCCGGCGGCTCACCGTCGATGGACGGGAGCGGAGCGGGCGTGGCGGGTACCAGCACTTCTAATTTAGTTGAGCGGCTGAGGCCTCGGCGCCAGCACCAGCGCGAGCGCGCGCGCCTGTTGTTCGGTGGCGCAGCGGTATTCCTGCACCTTGCCGTTGTCGCGTTCGACGCGGACGACCCAGAGGCCGTTGTTCTGTTCGAGGGTGGGCATCGCTGGCTCCATGACGCGCTCTTCCTGAGCAGGAGGCGTGCCGCAGGCGGTCCCGAGGGGTTTCAGTGGGTTTGCGTGCTGGCCAGGGGCGGCCCACACGTTCGTGCGAGGCCGCTGTCACTTTTCTGCGAGGTGACGCTCAGTGTTTGCACCAGTTCTCCGGCGTCGTGGGCTGCGTGCCTTGTGCGCCACCCTGGGTGGTGGCGTTGTCGATGAAGCGCCGCGTGGTGAAGCTGAACTGGTTGGGGGCCGGCGTCTGGTTCATGCGCGAGTCGACGCAGGAGCCATTGCCAGCGCCGGGCATCGCCGCAGGTCCATCGCGGGTCGGGTCGGCGTGACGCGACGGAATCGGCGCGACGTCGCACGAGGTGAGCTGGCCGTTGGTGACGTTCGCCTTCACCGTGGCAGCCGTCCACAGGTCGCCGTTGTCGTCTTGCCCGGCGTTTCGCAGCAGGGGCCACTGCTGATTCGTCGCGGGGTTGTACCCGACCGACAGCACCCGCCGGCCGTTGCAGTACACGTTCACGTGCGGTCTCGCCTGGCCGCCCGAGTAGTGGTTGACGCCGATGACGAACGTGTCTCCGTTGTTCGGGTTGTCGAGGTTGATGTTCTCGGGGCCACAGAACCCATTCGTGGAGAGGCCACCCGACCCACGAAACGTCGGGTCCTGCTGGTTGCGGTCGCAGCCGACGTTGTCGATGTCGAGCCGTGGGTTGGTGCACCCCTGCGTCGCTCCGAGCAGCGACACGGCACGACGCCGGCTTCCCCAGCCCAGGCAGGCGCTCGTCGCCGAGTCGGGGTAGCCCCACCGCGGTGGGTTGGTGCTGCTGTCGCGGCAACCACTCTCGCCGAGGTAGTAGCAGTCTTGCACCGGCCCCGTGCTCCCGCCCGTCTGGCAGAGGGTGTTCCAGCCCTGGGGTGTCGTGCACGTGCCCTGGAGCCTCGCGACGTGCAGGTCGATGTCGTTGCCGCCCACCGTGTCCCAGCACAGCTCGGCACGAATGCCGGGGGCCCGAACCTCGACGCGCTGGGTGCAGACGTACTTCGTGCCGTTGAGGGTGAACTCACCCTGCACGAGGTAGTCGCCCGAGAGCCCGAACGCAGGGTGCACCACGCCAGCGCCCGGCGCGTTCCCACGCGTGGCCTGAATGGCGATGAGCGGCTGACCTGCTGCCGCGACGTAGCGGGCCGGGGCCGCGGCCATGTCGAAGCGCACCGGAGCGCGTGAACCGACGCGGGCTCCGGCGGCGGCAGAGTTAGCTTGGGTGTAGAGCGCGAAGGTCGGCCACGGCAGCACGTTGTCGCAGTCGCCGCCGAGTACGGTCCACGTCCAGTCGGTGGCCATGCCACGCATCGCGACGTCCCGAATCCAAGCGGTGCCGTCGATGCGCGGAATCGCGCCCGGGTTCGGGTACGGCGCGAGCACCAGCGGCGTCGTCGGGCAGTCGACCGAGGTGGGGCAGTTGCAGCCGGCGATCTGGTTGTTGCCCGACAGGCCGTCGCAGTCGAAGTCACCGGGCGAGCACGAGTCGTAGACCTGCGGCCGCTGCGCGCCACGGCAGACGCCCGACCACGTGGTGATCTCGGTGCCGGCGCAGTCGACCGAGCCCTTGGCGTTGGCGGTGCACCAGCCGACGGGCTGGGAGGTGTTCGGGTCGATCTGCGTTCCCGGCACCAGCCAGCAGTCCTTGGTGGTGCCGCCCTGCAGACACAGACAGCCTTCGTCGACGAGGCCGTCGCAGTCGTCGTCGTAGCCGTTGCCCGAGTTGCCGTTGAGGCGCGCCGCTGCGACGCCGCGTGAGGTGAGGAAGATGTCGGCCGCGCCGCCGCACTCGTTGGTGGTGCCCGGCGCGCACTCGCGAGGGAAGGGCGGGTTGCCGGCCATGATGGGGCCGCAGCCGCCGTCGTCGACGGGAATGCCGGCGTCGAACATGCCCGCGTCTTCTTCGAACGGGTCGCCGCCGCCCGTGGCGAAGCCGCCGCCGGTCGCGAGACCACCACCCGTGCCAGTCGTCCCGCCGCCGGTCCCGGTGCTGCCGCCGCCCGTGCCGAGCGAGCCTCCGGAGCCGCCGCCCGCGGCCGACCCTGCGCGGCACTGGCCACCGATGCAGACCTGGCCAGGACCACACTCAGAGGTCGCCGTACAGGGGCGTGACGTGGGACCACACATGCAGCCGGCCGAAGCCGAGAGCACGAACGCGAAGACGAACGAGAGAAGCTGGCGCATGCGGGCGCGGACCCTACAGCATCAGGCGCCGTGGGGAATCCCTGGCCAGTCGCCGTGCGTCAGAACGTCATGGCGAAGTCTCTGAGTTCCACTCCCACGCCGAGCGATAGCCTTCTTGCTGCTGCGCCTCGTCGATGAAGCGCGCGTAGAACGGGTGGCCGGTGAGCGTGGCCGAGTCTCCGACGACGAAGAGGTGACGCTTCGCGCGGGTGATGGCGACGTTCATGCGGCGCAGGTCTTCGAGGAAGCCGACCTGCTGGTCGCCGTTGCTGCGCACGAGCGAGAGGAGCACCGCTTCCTTCTCCCGCCCCTGGAACGCGTCGATGGTGTCGACCTCGAGGGTGGGCACGTCTTGCAGGCGTTCACGAATGAACGACGCCTGCGCACTGTACGGCGTGATGACGGCGAGTTGCTCGGGCGCGAGGCCAGCGGCGAGGAGCTCCCGTGCTCGCGCGACGATGAGCTCCGTCTCTCCCTCGTTGCGAAGCGACTGCGTGCCGGGTTCGCGGGACTCGTCGAAGCCCTTGCCCGCGGTGTCGAGGAAGAGGAGCGGCGGTGCGTCGAGGACCGTGCCAGGCGTGAGCACCTCGGTCAGCACGCGGCCCGCGACGCTCGGGTGCGCGCGCAGCTCGCCTCCGTACATCTCGCGTGACGGGAAGCGCATGAGCGCCTCGTGCATGCGGTGCTGCTCCTTGAGCATGCGCTTCACCTCGTCGCCGAAGTCGGCCAGCACGCGCTCGAACAGCGAGGTGCCCAGGCCCTGCGCCTTCGCCTCCATCGAGATGACGGTCGCGGCGAGCTGCTTCGGGTCGCCGGCGAGGATGACGGTGGGCGCCTTCAGGAACGCGCCGAGCGCGAGCGGCTCGAGCGCCTGGGTCGCCTCGTCGAGCAATGCGACGTCGAACGAGCGCTGCGCCAGCACATGCCCGTCGAGCATCGAGAGCGTCGCGCAGATGACGTCGGCCCGGCCCAGCACCGACTCGACGGCCTTTCGCTCCAGCACGCGCGCGTCATCCATCAAGGCGTAGGCGTCGCTCTTCGCGGCGCGGGCGTTGGCGAAGCGCGCTCGGGTGCGGCCCTGGTTGCGTTGCTTGCGGGCGTAGCCGAGCAGCTCGAAGGCCTCGTCGAACATCTCGCGCGCGGTGATGCGATCGTCATGGTCTTCGACGAGCAGATCGAGCGTGTGCTGCTGCAGGTGGGGGAGCACGCGCGCCGGGTGACCGACACGAATCGCGTTGAGGCCCGCGTCGAGACAGAGCTCGAGCAGGTGGTCGACGGCGGCGTTGCTGGCGGCGGTGCAGAGCAGGCGTTGGCCACGCTTCACGCACTGCACGGCGATCTCCGAGAGCACCGTCGATTTGCCCGTGCCGGGAGGCCCGTGCACCAGGGCGACGTCCCGAGCCGAGAGCGCGAGCGACACCGCGTCGAGCTGCTCCGGATTCAACGCGCGTGATGGCGTGAAGGTGGGGCGCTTCTCGAAGCGCGGCGTGAGCGCTCCGAGGACGAGTTGCTGGCGGTCTCTCGCGAGCCCGTGCGTCATCTCAGACAGGCGCTTGAGCACGCTGCGCGCGCGATCGAAGGTGACGTCGTTGGCGACGAGATCGATGCGCAGCCGGCCTTCGCCGATGAACGGTGGCGGGTGGCGATCGAAGGCGATCTCGAGCTCCTGGCGCGTGGCGCGGGTGACGATGCCCTGCGGCGGGTTCTCGACGGGCGCCTTGCGCGGGCTCACCGAGACGACGTCGCCCGAGTGCAGCTTCGAGCGCAGCGCCCGCTTGTCGTCCCGGGCGAAGGTGACGAGCGCGCGACCGCCGAGGCCGATGGACTCTTCGATGGACTCGACGTCGAGCACCACGAGCCCGCGAGACTCGAGCTCGGCGAGCGGCAGGGCGGCCTTCTCGGTGGCGAGGCGCTCTCGCTCTGCACGGCGTTCGAGCTCGAGCAGTCGACCGAGCGCTTCGAAGTGGGTGACGTCACGCGCCATGGGCGGCGCATCATGCACGGAAAGGGAGCGCGGGCTATTGGTGCGCATGGCCAACCGCCTCGCTGCCGAGACCTCTCCTTACCTGCGCCAGCACGCGGACAACCCGGTCGACTGGTACCCGTGGGGCGACGAAGCGCTGGCGCTCGCGAAGCGTGAGGGGAAGCCGATTCTCCTCTCGGTCGGGTACTCGGCCTGTCACTGGTGTCACGTGATGGCGCACGAGTCGTTCGAGAACGCGCAGACCGCCGCGGCGATGAACGCGCACTTCATCAACATCAAGGTCGACCGCGAGGAGCGCCCCGACGTCGACCACCTGTACCAGGGCGTCGTGCAGTTGATGGGCCGTGGCGGTGGCTGGCCGCTGACGGTCTTCCTGACGCCAGACCGGAAGCCGTTCTACGGAGGCACGTACTTTCCTCCCGCGCCGCGGCATGGGTTGCCGGCCTTCTCGTCGCTGGTGTCGGGCATCGCTGAGGCCTGGGAGAAGGAGCGCGACGAGCTCCTGAAACAAGGGGAGCAGTTCGAGAAAGGGCTGACCGAGTACGCCGCGTGGGGGCTGGATGGAGCGGTCGCCGCAGCGTTGAAGTCAGACGATGTCGTGACGGCCGCGCGGGCGTTGTCGAAGCGGGTCGACCCGCACTTCGGTGGCTTCGGCTCCAGCGGCCCGAAGTTCCCCAACCCGATGAGCCTGTCGCTGATGTTCCGTGGCGTGCGTCGGTCAAGCGACGAGAACCTGCTGAAGCCTGCGCTGCTGACGCTCGAGCGAATGGCGCGCGGCGGCGTGTTCGATCAGCTCGGCGGAGGTTTTCATCGCTACAGCGTCGACGAGCGCTGGTTGGTGCCGCACTTCGAGAAGATGCTCTACGACAACGCGCAGCTGCTTCACCTCTACGCCGAGGCGATGCAGGTGGCGCCGCGGCCGCTGTGGAAGAAGACGGTGGAAGAGACGGTCGCGTGGCTCGGTCGCGAGATGACGGCGCCCGATGGCGGCTTCTTCGCGGCGCAAGACGCCGACAGCGAAGGCGAGGAGGGGAAGTTCTTCGTCTGGCGGGCCGACGAGCTCGACGCGCTGCTGACGGCCGACGAAGCGGCAGCCGTGAAGGCGCACTTCGGCGTGACGCCCGGAGGGAACTTCGAGCACGGCGCCTCGGTGCTCGAGGTCGTCGGGGTCGATGACGTCAACGAGGTTCTCTCGCGTGCGAAGGCGAAGCTGTTCACCGCGCGTTCGAAGCGCATCGCGCCAGGGACGGACGACAAGGTGCTGGCCGCTTGGAACGGGCTCACCATTCGTGGGCTCGCGTTCGCGTCACGCGTGTTCGACCGCGCCGACTGGAGCGCCATGGCGGTGCGTGCGGCAGACTTCGTGCTCTCGCGAATGCGTCGGCCCGACGGTGGGCTGTGGCGCACGTTCCATTCGGGAGCAGCGCGCATCGACGGCATGCTCGAGGACTACGGCGACATCGCGGCGGGCCTGGTGGCGCTGTACCAGGCGACCTTCGACGCGAAGTACCTCGAGGCCGCGGAGCAGCTGGTCGACTTTGCCGTGAAGACCTTCTGGGACTCGGAGAAGCGCGCGTACCTGGCCGCGCCGAAGGGGAACACCGACCTGTTCGTGCCGACGTACACCCTGCACGACAACGCCACGCCAGCGGGAGCGTCGACGTTGACCGAAGCGCTGGTGACCCTGGGTGCGCTGACCGGCCGGGCGCGTCACCTCGAGCAGGCGCGCGCGTACATCGAGCAGGTGCACCACGAGCTGACGACGCAGCCGATGGCGCTGGGGCATCTGTGGCTGGCGGCAGATTCGCTCCTCGATGGCGCGGCCGAGGTCAGCGTCGTGGGCACTCGAGAGGCGATGACGCCGTTCATGAAGATGCTGAACGCGACGTACCTGCCGACGCTCGCCGTCCATCGTCACGAAAACGGAGCGGCAGTCGCTCCTGTCGCGCGCGAGGTGCTCGAGGGTCGTCCGGTCCGTAGTGACGTCGCCGCGTACTTGTGCCGCTCGTTCACCTGTCAGGCGCCGGTCGCGACGTTGAACGAATTCGTCGCGCTGCTCGCTCCGCTGGGTCGGGTTGTCGGCTGATTGCGTCTGGCCTATGCTAGGCCTATGCGAACCCAATCACCAACCCCTCCTGCGCCTCGGCGTGCCCGTCTCTTTCGGAATGGGGCCAACCAAGCGGTGCGGATTCCCAAGGAGTTCGAGCTCGCTGGCGACGAGGTTCTCATTCACGTCGAAGACGGCAGGCTGGTGCTTGAAGAAGTCCCCAGGGGTCGGGGGCTGCTGCAACTGCTTGCCCGGTGGAAGCCCATCGACGACGAGTTTCCCGACGTCGACGCTGGCAGTGGAACGGACGACGAGGTCGAGTTGTGAAGCGGTTTTCTCTCGATACGAACATCGTCGCAGATCTCATTCGCAACCCGGCGGGTCTCGTCGCGCGACGCCTTCGTGAAGTGGGAGAAGAATGCGTCGCGTTGAGCATCGTCGTGGCTGGCGAACTCAGGTTTGGTGCTGCGAAGAGCGGCTCTGCCCGACTCGGCAGGCGAGTGGAGGAACTGCTTGGGTCGTTCGAGGTGCTCCCGCTGACCACGCCGGTCGATAAGACCTATGCCCTCGCGCGCCGTGCACTGGAGACGGCTGGAACTCCCATTGGTCCGAATGATCTCCTCATCGCAGCTCAGGCGAAGGTGCTGGGAATGACCGTAGTGACTGACAACCTTCGCGAGTTCGACCGGGTGCCCGGGCTCGAAGTCGTCAACTGGTTGAGATGATCCCGCAGCCGCAACCCAGCCCGTCCACACTCGCACCATCGAAGAGGCGATCGTCGCTCGAGGCGGTCTCAAAGCACAGCTGACGCACCTCGGTGCCGCCACCGCGAGCTGCGTTCTGGTACCGCAGCCGGAAGAAGGGTCAGTCGACGGAGTGAAGACGCATGCCCACCCGACGCCGTTGGCCTTCACACCTACCCGGTAGATGATTCTCACGTGCCATGACCGAACGATCTCATCCGCCCGTCCTCGTCGATTCCCACGAGGCCGTCACTGGCTTGACGGAGGTGCTGTTGAACGTCGAGCACCAGCGCCTGCCGTTTGGCACGATTCACCTCGGACAAGGTGCTCTCGATGTGCGGGTGAGGGACGAGACAAACGGATTGTCTGTGACCGAGCGGGTTGTGTCCGTGGATGAGGGGATCAGAACCGAGTCAACGGCACACTGGACCTGCCCGCGCGCGCGGCTCATCATCGCCCTGCGCGACGTCCTCAGTCAGTTTGCAAATCTCACGAAAGAACCTGTGTAGCGTGCGCTACCCCGTCCTGCGGCGGTACTGCTGAACGAGAGCGTCGACCAGCTCGAGGACTTTGGCCTGGTGGCTGCGAGGGCGGAGACCGCCTCAAACGCGCGGAGGACGTTGCCCTTCGGGCCGTCGCGGCGCTGCGGCGGGGCGGACGGCGACAACAGCGCGTCAACGGTGACACCGAGTCGAACCGGACGAACTCACGACACCCGGAACCCGTCGTCCCCATCCCGCACGAGCACCCCGCGCTCCACCAGCGCCTGCGCGACATCGAGCACCGGAGGAGCGCCAGGCCCGAGCGTCACACCCGCCTCGATCGCCTCGAGCGTGAACGGCTGGGCCATCGTCGAGAGTTGGCGCAGCGCTTCTTCTTCATGAACCGACAGCGGAGCGGGCGGCGCGACGACTGCTATTCCTGGATCCGTCACCGGCTCTGCCACCGCCCGCTGCTTCGGCGCCGCCCGTTGCGTCATCCACCCTGACAACGCCTGCGTGACGTCTCCGGCGCGAGCATCGGTCAGCCACCGCTCGAGCACCGTCACCACTTCACCGCAGTCGCCGAACCGGCGCGACGGCTCCTTCTCCAGCATGCGCATCACGACGGCGTCGAGCGCCTCGGGCACCCGTGGATTCACCAGCCTCGCCCGCGTCACGCGACACTCGACGACCTGATCGAGCGTCAGCACGTCGCTGTCGCCACCGAACAAGCGCCCGCCGGTCAGCAACTCCCACAACACGATGCCCAGTGAAAACTGATCGGTCTTCGCGTCGGTGATGCCTTCGACCGCCTGCTCAGGCGCCATGTACTCGTACGTGCCGCCCATCGAGCCCTCGTCACGCGCGAGCCGCGACATGCCGAAGTCGATGAGCCTCGTCACGCCGTCGAGCCCAACGAGCAGGTTCTTCGGAGAGACGTCTGCATGAACGATTCCCAACGGTCGACCCGAGCCGTCCTTTGCGGTGTGGCCGGCGTGCAGCGCTCGCCCCGCGTCCGCGGCGATTCTCACGGCGAGCTCGAGCGGCACCAGGCCCAGCGCGCGCAGATCGCTGCCGTCGACGAACTCCATGGTGAAGAAGAAGACGCCGCCTGCTTCACCCAGCTCAAGCACGCGCGAGACGTTCGGGTGCACCAGCCGCGCGGCGACGCCGGCTTCGTTGAGGAACATGCGGCCGAGCTCCCGATCGCTCGCCAGGTGCGGCAGCAGACGCTTGAGCACGACGGGCGCGGACGGATCTCCCGGCACGCGCGCGAGGAACACTTCGCCCATGCCGCCCCGGCCGAGACGCTTCACCAGCTCATAGCGGCCCAGGCGCTCGGCCATGGGTGCATCACCGCACTTCGTGCACGACGAGGCTGCCGATGAGCGGGGTGATCTCAGCGCCGCCCTCTTCGCCCACCTTGAAGTGCGTCGCGTCGGCGACGTCCTGGCCGAAGGTCGGGTCCAGCTGCGTCCACTCACCGACGAAGGCTTCGACCCACTCGTGCCAGTACAGCGCCGGCACCTGGTCTTCATTCATCAGGTACACCACGCCGTCCACGCGCCGGGCCGGAATGCCTGCGGCGCGTAGCAGGGCGACGGTCAGCAGCGAGTGCTCCGTGCAGTCGCCTTTCATCGTCTTGAGCACGTCGGTCGCGCGGTCCGACGAGGCTCCGTAGTCCTTCACGAGCTTCTCGTTCACCCACCTGCCGATCTTCTTCGCGGCTGTGTACGCGTCCTTCTCGGTGCCGACGATGGCCTTCGCCTGCTTGACGATCTCTGGCGCCTTCGCCTCGACGATGATGTCGCTCTCGAGGTTCTTCCCGCCGTTCGGGTCGGCCAGCGGGCGCACCAGCCGCGTCTTCGGCAGCGCGGCAGTCAGCTTCACCACCACGCGCTTGTCGTCGAGCTTCTCGTAGCTCTGCCGGTAGGTCTGCACCTGGAAGCGCTCCGGCAGGCCGCTCATCACCATCGTCATCGAGCCGGGAATCTGGCGGACCTCGGGCGGCGGCGGCTTCGGCAGCTTCACCCGCGTCAGCGCGAACACCTCGACGAGGTCGACGCGCTTGGCCTGCTCTTCTGGCTCCATCATCGCCATCATCGTGGGCCCGAAGTGCACCTCGACCATGCGGCCCTGCTCGTCGATGAAGGCGTCGGTCGGCACCTTCTCTTTTTCCGAGATGGTGATGGCCTTCTGGAGCTTCACCTTCACGCCGCGAATGGTGCGTGACTCGGTCTCGCCGACGGTGGTGCGCACGTCGTACTGCTTGAGGTCGGTCGTGTCGGTGATGGTGCCCGCGTACGGAGCGTTGCGCTTGAGCGCCACCCGCGCCTGGTCGGCGTCTTCGATGACCTCTTTGGGCATCGGCAGCATCAGCGTCTCGTCCTTCATGCCCGGCCGGGTGCGGGTGACCTTCAGGCCCTCTTTGGTGACGAGCCCGTCGAGCACCTGGTCGCCGCCGTCGCCGAGCTGCTCGAGGCGCAGCGAGAGGAGCTTTCCGCCCGGCTTCACCTCGAAGACCTTCGTCTCCTTCATGATGCGCTCGCTGACGCGCGTGCCGACCTTCGCCTTGAAGTGGAGCTCGTTGAGGCTGATCGCCTGAGTGCCCGCGGCGTTGGTCGTGATCGACGTGAACATCCAGCCGACCTTCTGGTTCTGCAGGTACACGCCAAAGAACTCGCCGGCCTTCGGGCGCTGCACGGTGAGCGCATCGGAGAGCGGGGCGCTCTTCTGCGCAAAGGCGACGGTGCTGAGACAGACGAGGACGAAGACGAGAGCGCGGCGCATGAGGGCGCGCACGCTATCACGAGGTGGCGGGAGTCCCCGGTCGACGACGGGCATGCTGGCCAGACGGCGAGCCCTCAGGCGAATTCACAGCCGCTTGGCGAGCACCACGAGGTCTTCGCCCGGCTTGTAGAAGTCGCGGAAGCGAGACTCTTCTTTGTACTGCATGGCCGCGTAGAAGCCGCGCGTCGGGCCGTACGCCTCCATCGCGCTCGTCTCGACGCGAATCAACCGGCCCTTGCGACGGCGAATGTCGCCCTCCATCGCGCTCACCAGCGCTGCGCCGACGCCCTGGCCGCGAACGAGCGGGTCCGACGCGATCCAGTAGAGGTCGAACGTGCCGTCGGTCATCGGCGTGGGGCCGTAGCAGACGTACCCGACGATCTTGCCGTCGCGGGCGGCGACCATCACCTGATAGTCCTTGTTACCGGGTTGGCTCGCGCCGTCGATCAGCTCGAGCGCGCAGTCCACCTCGTCGGCCGTGAACGTCTCGATGCGGCGCAGCAGCCCTTCGAGCTGCGTCCGGTCCTGTGAGACGACGGGTCTGATTTCCATGATGGCGTTCCTGGGCAAGCTCGACGAGATGAAGCGCGAGGTCGCTGTACGACAGACCTGCTGCAGACGCCGCGCGGGAGAAGCCCGCCTGCGGGTGCAGATCGCAGTTGGGGTTGATGTCGATGACCCACGGCTCGTGCTTCGAGTCGAGCCTCAGGTCGATGCGGCCGTAGTCGCGGCACTCCAGCGCCTCGAACGCGGCCATCGCGACCTCGACACAGCGGCGCGTGACGGCAGGTGAGAGCTCGACGATGCGGGCCGGGCTGTCGATGCACTCCGCCGACTCGGTGTCCCACTTCGCGCCGTACGAGACGATGCGCGGCTTGTTGGCGAACGCGGCGCCGAACTGAATCTCGGTGAGCGGCAGCGGGCGGCGGCCTTCGTTGCCGAGCAGCGGGACGTAGATCTCACGGCCATCGATGTACTGCTCGACGAGCGCCGGCTGCTGGAAGGTGCGCAGCACGCGGCTGACGATCTTCCCCAGGCTCGCGCGATCGTGAACGACCGAGTCGAAGTCGATGCCGACCGAGGCGTCTTCGCGTGAGGGCTTCACGATGAGCGGGAAGGGGAGGTCGACCGTCACCAGCTCTTCGACGCGGCGAACGACGATCGACGCCGGCGTCGGCACGCCGCGGGCGCGGAGGATCTCTTTCGCCTTGTTCTTGTGCAGCGAGAGGGCGAGCGAGAGCGACGAGCTGCCGGTGAAGCAGACGTTCGCGAGCTCGAGCATCGCGGGCACCAGCGACTCGCCGCGGCTGTCGGCGCCGAGCGACTCGCAGAGGTTGACGATGACGTCGGGCTGGCCGGTGAGCACGTCGGCGAGCGAGGTGACGTCGTCGACCGGCTTCACCTCGATGCGCCTTCGACCACCCCGGAGCGCGTCAGCCATCGCCGCGGCGACGTTCACCACGTCGGCTCGGGCCTCACGCCCGGGGTCGTCTTCGAGGAGCGCGTGATCGTGGTTGTGGAGAATCGTGACGAACATCGAGTGCCAACGTCAGTAGCACACGCGCACGACGCGTCGGAAGCGAAAGGCGGTGCTCGCGTGGGCGGCGTTCGACCCGCTCCGTCATTCGACGAGCACGAGGCCGAGCAGATCGAGCGACAGCGACGCGAGGGTCTTCGACGAAGCGCCACGGTTGGTGAGGGCGAAGACGCCGACGCCGAGGGCCGGGCTCCACATCAGCTGAGACGAGAAGCCGGCTTGTTCACCGCTCCTGGCGAGCAGGCGCATCGAGCGCGCGTTCACCACGTCGATGGCCCAGGCCACGCGGCCCGAGTTCGCCGCGGGCGTCGTCGCGAGCGCGATGGCCGGTGCCAGCGGTCCACGAGGGTGCACGAGCACGTCGAGCAGCTTCATCAGGTCGTCACCGGTGGAGCAGAGGTCTCCCGCCGGGCCCAGCACCCCCATCGTCGCAGCCGGGGCCGCCAGGCCGGTCGGGGTCACGCCCATCAGCAGGCGGGACTCGTCGCTCGCGGCTCGGGTGTGCGTGTCGGTCATCTGGAGCACGGAGGTGAGGCGGGTCGACACGAGCGTCTCGAAGTCGACGCCGCGCCGATCCTGGAGCGCGAGGCCCAGCAGCCCGACGCCGAGGTTCGAGTAGAGGTACTCACCGCGCGGAATGCGGGCCATCGAGCAGCCGGCAGCCGCGAGGCACGTCGCGAGCTGCGCGCGGGAGTACCCCGCAGCCGGGCTCAGCGGCATCGTCGTGAACGCGAGGTTCATCGGGTTGGCCTGGAAGCCAGCGGTGTGAGTCACCGCCTCGAGCACGCTGCGATCGCCGACGAGCGGCGCGAGATCCGCGCTCAGCAGGCTGGCCAGACCAGCGTCCGCCGCGTACTCGCCCTCGACGACGTCCCGCGCGGCGAGGAGGCCGGTGACGAGCTTGGTGATGGAGCTCAGCGGGTAGAGCGTCGATGACGTCGGCGCTCGTGGTTCACCGTCCCTGGCGAGGGTGATCACTCCGGTGAAGCCCGGGCTGATGATGCCGACGACGAGCGTGGGCACCTGGGACGCCGTCTCGGGACCGCTGAGTGGCTCGATCTGCACCGTGCCCGAACCAACGAACGCCTGCGCGCGGCTCGTCAGCGCCTCACGAATCGTCGGGCCCGCGTCGGCCACGCCGGCATCGGGGAGCGGGGCGACGGGCGAGGTGCCGGTGAGCTCGAGTCCCGGGGCGAGGCAGCCCACCCCGACCAACGAGACCATGACGAGGGCGCGCATGACCGGACGACACTCGGGGACCGCGAAGGTCAAAGCAAGCGCTCCGCCGGGCTTCACTTCGACACGCGCTTGAGCTCGGAGCGCAGCCACATGCTGGCCGGGTCGGTGCGCGCGACCTCTGAGACGAACCACGCCATCGTGAACGTCGGCAACGGCAGCGGAGGTTTCACGACGGTGACGTCGGCGCTCTTCGCCCACACGTGCGCCAGCTTGCCAGGTACCAGGGTCACCGCGTCGGTCTGCGCTGCGAGGGCCAGCGCCGCCGTGAAGTGGGGAACTCTCGCGACGACCTTCCGCTCGAGCCCGTGCTTCGCGAGCGCGTCGTCGACGAAGTCCCTCAACCCGCCCCTCGGTGACGCGACGACGTGCCGCAGCGCCACCCATGCCTTCAACGTCGGCCGCCGCGCGAACGGGTGGCCGCGGCGCACCACACACACGTTGTCGTCCGTGAACAGGGTCTGCGTGACGACGCCCGAGGTGTCGACGGGAGGCCCAACGGAGAGATCGCAACGGCCGTCGCGGACCTCTCGCAGCACCTCGTCCATCGCGTCCGCGCGGAACGTGACGTCCACCACCACGTGGGGAGCCACCGCGTCGAGGCGCTCGAGGAGCGGCGCCAGCAACACCACCTGCGCGTAGTCAGACAGGAAGAGCCGGAACGTTCGGCGCAGCTGCTTCGGGTCGAACGCCGCCGCGGGCGCGAGCGACGCCTGGAGCTTCGCGAGCGCCGCCGTCACCAGCGGCTCCAGCTCGCGCGCCCGGCTCGTCGGCTCGAGGCCTGCCCCGACCCGGACGAAGAGCGGATCGCTGAACACACCGCGCAGCGCCGCGAGGGAGTGGCTCACCGCCGACTGCGTTCGGCCGAGCCGCCGCGCGCTCTCCGACACGCTCTTGGTCTCGAGCAGGGCGCCGAGCACCACCCAGAGGTTCAGGTCGACATGATGAAGGCTGTTCATGGTGTGTATCGATAGCATGCGGTGGCTTCATGAGGCTCTCGGCTGCAGGGTCGGGGCGTCGTTCACCCCTTCCCGGAGTTCCCATGTCCCGCCTCATCGTCCTCGCCTGTCTCGCCTTCAACACCGCCGCCTTCGCCGACGCCGACCTGCACAAGACCGCCGCAGGCCGGTGGAAGTCCGAAGGCGCGGAGGATCTCGGCAACGGCTCCTTCGCGACCCGTGACTTCACCTTCACCGGCAAGAAGTGGCAGCTGACGTTCACCATCTTCGCCGACAAGGAGCTCAAGACGCCGCTGGTCGCGATGGACTTCGAGGGGCCCTGGCAGCCGACGAAGCCCAGCGAGAAGGTGCCTGGCGCGAGCGAGGCCTCGTTCGAGTTCTCGTCGAAGAAGGTGACGCTCAAGGCGGCCGACGTCGCGGTCGCGAAGAACTTCGGCATGGACGGCTGCGGGCTGGTGCCGAACAAGGCGAAGGACGTCACCAAGACGGGCTGCTCCTTCGTCGGGTCGGTCGCGGCGTACGGCAAGGAGTTCGACCTGCTGAAGGTCGACGGCGCCTCGATGTGGCTCGGCGCGCGCCCGGCTGACGGCAACATGGGCAGCGAAGACAAGCGGCCCACGGCGCTGGGCGCGAAGCTCGTCAAGGCGAAGTGACCGCGACCTGATGGAGCGTTGCTTCGTGCGAGTCCGATCCACGGCTCCATCACGGTGACGAGAAGCCCGCCGTCGACAGCCCGTTGTCTCAACGACCCCGTCACGTCCGGCAGCTCGGCTTCGCAGACCTCGTGTTCCCGGGGCCGAGCACGCCATCGTTGCGGCTGGCGTGGCGTGTCCGTGGCGTGTCCGCGAGCGCGCGGCTAAGAGCCGGGCATGGTGCTTTCCCTCGTGCTCGCGTGCGCGCTCTCTCAGATGCCGGCGCTGCCGAAGGTGACGGTCGTCACGCTGTCGAACGGGATGCGGTGGGTTCTGCTGCCTCGCCCGAATGGGCTGCGAGTCTCTGGCGTCGTGATGGTCGACTCCGGCGCCGTTCACGAGCGGCCGGGAGAAGCAGGCGTCGCACATTTTCTCGAGCACCTCGCGTTCGGAGGGACGCCCATCGTCGGAACACGACGGGAGTGGCGACTCGAGGCTCCGCTGCTCGACGAGGTGTTGCAGCTCACCGAGCGGCACGCAGCCGCCGTGGCCGAAAAGGGCGCTCGCAGCGGCGAGGCGATGGCGCTCGAGACCAGGCTCATCAGCGCGGAGCAGGCGTGGGAGGAGCAAGGCGACTTCAGGGCCTTCCTTCGTCTCTACGCGCGCTCGGGCATCCAGCACAACGCGACGACGTCGTACGACGTCACGACGTACTTTGGTGACGTGCCGGCGGAACAACTGCACCTCTGGCTCGCCGCAGAAGCTCAACGTTTCGCGGCGCCGGTGTTCCGCAACTTTCGCACTGAGCGCGACGTCGTGTTGCAGGAGAGCATCGACCGCGAGACGGCCACCACCGGCGCCTCCAACGCGCTCTGGCAATTGGCCTTCGGTGGAAATCGTCCGTGGAACCTGACCGGCTCGCCGGCCGATGTTCGCTCGATCCGGCCCTCGACGGTCGATGCGTTCTACTCGCGGCTCTCCTCGCCATCGAATGCGGTGGGGGCGCTCGTCGGAGACTTCGAGGTGGGCCAGGCGGTGAAGTGGCTCCACGAGACCTTCGAGCTGATTCCCGCGCGCCCAACGGCCGCCGAGGTCGACCTCACTCCCGCGCCGCCCGGCTTTCGTGGCGTGACGGGGACCGAGCCCTGGGTCCTGGTGGGCTTCCAGGCGCCGGCCTCGACGGAGGCAAGAGCGCCAGCGCACGAGCTGGCAGCGCTGATGTTCGAGCTCCAGGGCGGACCCGTCTCGGGGCTCTGTGTCGACCTCGCGTCGTCGTGCTCCGACCTCGAGCTCTTCGAAGGCCCGGGGCTCGCGCGAACGCACCTGCTCGGTGTTGCGTTCGACCAGCGAGGGAACGGGCGGGCCGCCGAGACGCTCGAGCGCTTCTTCGCCTCGCTTCAGCGCTTCAAGCCCGACGACGCCATGCTCGAACGTGCACGCGCGCTCGCCGAACGGCGTCGGGCGACCGAACTCCAGACCAGCGCTGGCGTGGCCCGGGCGCTCGCCGTCGACCTCATGTTCACCAACGACTGGAAGTCAGCGCTCACGACGCGGTACCAGGAGGTGAGCCTCGAGGCGGTGATGAAAGTGTTCGAGGACTTCACGCTCGAGCGCTCGTGGGTCGTCGCTCAAGAGACGCCGTGATGCGAGCCGCGCTGCTTCTCCTCCTGTTTGGCGGCTGCACGAAGCTCATCGCCGGCACCTCGCGCGAGCTGCCGCCGTCGCTTCAGTACGACCCTGCGTCGTTCGCCGTGCAGCCTGTCCCGCGGCTGCCCATCGTCCCGTCGAGACTCCAGCTCGGCAATGGCGTCGAGGTGTTCTGGGTCGCAATGCCCGAGGCACCGCTCGTCGACGTCTCGGTGATGGTGAATTGCGGGCGAACGGATGAGCCTGTTGGTCAGCCTGGGCTCACGACGCTGACCCTGAGGGGTGGGTTCTTCGCCGGCGTTGGAGACCTCTCGCCGCTGGCGCAGGGAGAGGGCCTCGAGCGTCTGGGCGTGACACCTCGCGTGTCCGTCGACGATGGCTTCTCGATGGTTCGCCTCAGCATGCTGCGGCCGCTCTTCGAGCCGGCCATGCGTCAGGTGAGCGATGCGCTCGAGAAGCCGAGCTTCGAGGCGTCGGCGATGACGACGCTGAAGACAGACCTGGCGAGTCTGATTGACGCCAACGCGACCAGGGCTGAGGTGTCGATGCGCGAGCTCGTTCGCCGCGCGATGTCCTCGAGCCAGTCGGGGCTCGGTCAACCGTCCTCGGCAGCGGCGTTGCGGGGCCTCGAGCTCGACGCGGTTCGTGCCCACGCGCGAAAGTGTCTGCAGCCCGCCAATCTGGTCATTGCGCTGTCGGGAGATTTGACGGAGCGCGACGTCAGAGCAGCGCTCCAGCCACTCGCAGGTCGCGTTCGTGGCGCGCAGGTCGTTCACCCACCACCGCCGCCACCGCCAGGGACGCAGCGCGTCTGGTTGAGCCCCAGCCCTCGAGGCTCACGGGTGGACGTGGCGGTCGTCGCGCGGACCGGCCCCCTGAGCGCGCATGACCGCGTCGTCGGGAGGGTCCTCATCGGTGCGCTCGCCGGCCTCGTCTGGGACGACCTGCGCAACACGCAGGGCCACGTGTACTCGGTCGATGGTGACGTCGAGTCGGGCCCGGGCTTCGGCGTCGTCACGCTGCGATTCTCGACCCGTCGCGAGGTCGCCTGGCTCGCGGTGAACGAGGTGACGACCGTGCTGCAGGCGCTGTGGAGCCGGTGGCCGCTGAGCACGGCCGTCGTCGACGCCCTTCGCCAGGAGCTCAAGACCAACGCCTTCCACGAGTCGCGTCACGCCGTCGTCGCAGCGGCCGCGCGCGGTCGGCTGCTCCACGGGAGCACTTTCGACCCTCGCCCCGTCGTCGAACAGTTCGACGAGGTCAGCGCGACGCAGGTGGCCCAGCTCTTCGTCAGAGCGTTCACGCCCGGCCGGCTGCAGGTCATCGTCACGGGTGCGGTGGACCCGCAGCAACCATGGGCCGAGCTCGGCACTGTCACAGCGCCGTAGACCAGCGGACGGCACCGCGCGAGCCACCGCTCGTCGAAGTTGTGTCGGCCGAAGCTCGCCAGGGCGAAGTGACCGCGACCCGACGGAGCGTTGCTGCTATCGCGTCGCTCCGTGCGAATCCGAGATCCGATCCACGGCTCCATCACGGTCTCTGACGACGAGAAGCCGGTCGTCGACAGCCGGTTCTATCAACGGCTCCGTCACGTCCGGCAGCTCGGCTTCGGAGACCTCGCGTTCCCCGGGGCCACGCACACCCGGCACGCGCACTCGCTCGGCGCGATGCACGTCGCCTCTCGCCTCTTCGACGCGGTCGCCAGCCGCTCCACGTTGACCGATGGGGCGAAGGAGCGCTTCCGCGCCGCCGTTCGCCTCGCGGTGCTGTGCCACGACCTCGGCCACATGCCGTTGTCGCACGCCTCCGAGGCCATCGCGCCGAAGCGGCCGTCGCTGAAGCTGCCAGCGTGGACGGGAGACGACGCCGGTCAGGCCTCGCACGAAGACTTCACCGCGAAGCTGCTGCTCGACAGCTCGCTCACGCCCATCATCGCGAAGACCTACGCCCGCTACGGCATCACCCCCGAGCTCATCGCCGGCCTCGTCATCGGGCGTTTGCCTCCAGGCGCCGACGGCTTTCGCGACGGTGGCCTCGACTGGACGCCACTGCTGCGCGCGCTGGTGTCGGGTGAGCTCGACGCCGACCGCATGGACTACCTGCAGCGCGACTCGTTCTACACGGGCGTCAACTACGGCCGGTACGACATCGAGTGGATTCTGCAGAACCTCATCGCGGCGGAGCGTGACGGCCGGGCGGTGCTCGCGCTCTCGAAGGCAGCGGTCTTCGCGTTCGAAGACTTCCTGCTGAGCCGGTACCACATGTTCCTCTCGGTCTACTACCACCACACCTCGGTGAGCTTCGATTGGATGCTCAAGCGCTACTACGAGCAGGCGCCTGGCGAGTTCGAGGTGCCCGCAGACCCCGAGGCGTTCCTCTTCTGTGACGACATCGCGCTGTGGACGACGCTGAGGCGCTCGAAGAACGAGTGGGCGCAGCGCATCGTCACCCGCAACGGCTACCGCCGCGTCGCGCAGTTCACCGAACGCGACACCGACTACGACGTGGCCGACATCTCGAAGGCGCTCACCGAGGCAGGCGTCGAGCACTTCACGCTCGAGTCGCGGGGCGTCTTGTCGAGGTACACCGATGAAGGTGAGACGCCGTCGTTGTTCGTCTCGGACTCGGCCTCGGGGCGGCTCACCGAGGTGTCTGCGTACACGCCGCTCTACCAACGCTTCGCCGGCGCCGTGCGGCTCTCGCGCATCTTCGTTCGCCCGGAGCAGCTCGACGTCGGCAAGCCCATCGTCGCGAAGCTCACCGGCGCCGCGAGGTTGAGCGATGAGTGAGGCGATCGAGGGCCTGCCGCCGGCTCCGCCTCCGAAGCCGCCACGAGACGCGTCGGCGGTCATCGTGTTCCGACGTGCGGCCAGCGGCCTCGAGGTGTTCTGGCTCGAGCGTGAGCAGCGCCTCTCGTTCGCTGGAGGGTTCTTCGCGTTCCCAGGCGGCAAGGTCGACCCGGCCGATGCGCAGGTGCCAGTCGAGGGTGCGTCGGGTCAGGCGGCGCAGGTGCTCGTCACCGCGGCGCGGGAGCTCTTCGAAGAGACCGGGCTGCTCATCGCGCGAGGTGCCCAGGTCGACCAGACGTCGCTCGACGCGCTCCGCACGAAGGTGCTCGAGGGTGGCTCGTTCGGCGAGGTGTTGAAGGCGCGCGGACTCACGCTGCAGGCCAATGACTTCGTTCCCGCTGGCCGATGGCTGACGCCGCCGTATCTGCAGGTGCGCTTCGACGCGCGCTTCTTCCTCGTCGAGGCGCCGGCGAACCAGCAGGCGACCGTGTGGCCCGGCGAGCTGGCGGCGGGCGAGTGGATTCGGCCGGAGGACGCGCTCGGGCGATGGGAGGAAGGCAGCGCGTTGCTCCATCCTCCCAACCTGAACGCGCTTCGGGTGATGTCGCGCTTCACGACCGTGGCGCAGGCCGCGGCCGAGCTCGCCGCACCGCCGTGGTGTGACGACTTCACCGCGAGGCACCTCGAGTTCCAGCGAGGCGTTCACGTCGTGCCGCTGCTGACGCCCACGCTGCCGCCGGCGACCCACACCAACGCGTACGTGCTGGGCACGAAGGACCTGCTCATCGTCGACCCCGGCGCTCCTGACGACGCCGAGTGCGAGAAGCTCGTCACCGTGGTGCGCGAGTTGATGGCCGACGGCGCCGTGCCGCGAGCGGTCGTGCTCACGCATCACCACGGCGACCACACCGGCGGCGTGAAGTACGTCTCGGAGCAGCTCTCGCTCCCCGTCTGGGCGCACGCGCTGTCAGCCGAGCGGGTGCCGGTGAAGGTGTCGCGCCTGCTCTCCGATGGCGAGGTGCTCGAGCTCGACGGCCCCTTCCCGATGCGCTGGCGCGTGCTGCACACGCCCGGCCACGCGACGGGCCACGTCTGTCTCATCGATGAGCGCTCGAAGGCCGGCATCGTCGGCGACATGGTCTCGAGCGTCAGCACCATCATCATCGACCCACCTGAAGGCGACATGGCCGTGTACCTGAAGCAGCTCGAGCGGCTTCGGGAGCTGCCGCTGGGGGCGCTTTTCCCCGCGCATGGGCCGATCGTCGCCCACGGCGTCGCGAAGCTCGAGGAGTACCTGACGCATCGCGCGTGGCGTGAGGCGAAGGTGCTCGAGGCGGTGGGCTCGTTCTCGATGCCGGTGGGCCTCGAAGAGGTGGTGCCGCGCGCGTACGACGACGTCAGCGCCTTCATCTGGCCGATCGCCGAGCGGAACACGGTGGCGATTCTGCAGAAGCTGGTGGCGGAAGAGCGCGTGATGGTCGAGGCCGGCAAGTACCGGGTCGCCTGAGGTCGCCTCGACGGCTGCAAAGGAGCGTGGCAGCGTCGCGGTGTGCAGCAGGAGCGCGTCGACGTCGCAGGCTCACCCGTCGAAGCAGTCGAGTCACCAGTCGCCACGGGCCGCGAACACGTCTTGACCCTGCTCTCGCGTCTCGAAGTGGCACCTCACGACGAAGCCCTCTGTACCTCGTTCAATCAAGCGGTGGTGGAGCTCGCGAAGCAACCGTCTGCCGAGGTGTTCGAGCTCCTGAGCGAGCTCGCGGACCGGCCCTGGCTCACCCGCGCTCGCGACGCCAACGGCTGGCCGTGTCGGGCAGCGGTGCTCTGGTCCTGGGCAGAGCTCGGCTACCCCTGGGCGCTCGAGCTGTCTGCGGAAGACCTCGCGTACGTCCGTGAGAACGCGCCCGGCACGTCGAGCGGCTGGTTGACGCTCAGCTTCGTGCTCGCGGCGATCTCCGGGGTGCTCAACGGCGCGTTGTTTTTCTTGCTGCTCGCGGCGCTCCTGGCGAGCTCGATGAAGTTGCTCTTCGTGCTCCTGCCGCTGCCGTTCGGCGCCATGCTGGCTCATGCCATCGCGACGCTCGTGGCGACCAGCGCTGCCCAGGCAGGGAGGGCGTCGGCTGGAGCGCGGCTCAAGACGTTGTCGTACGCGGGGTGGGTCGCACTGTTCATCGTCGTCGTCCTGGGTCTGCTGTCGACCGAGGCGGGCGTGGTGGCGTCGATCGCGAGCGCGCCGTTGTTGGCGTCGTCGCTGGGCGCGGGCATCGCGGCGAGAGGCCAGCTCAAACGATGAGTCCGGCGGCGCTCAGTCGTCGAGCGCTGCGAGCGCTTCTCGGGTGTCGACATCGAGCGCGGCCTCAGGGCAGGGCACTCGGGTGACCGACGTGAGGTGCCGCTGCAGGAGTGCCTTCGCGCCCGTGGCGTCATCGAGCTCGCGGAGTTGAGCAAGGAACGGCGGCCGGAAGACGGCAGGCGCTCCGACGGTGTCGCTGAACGAGGCGGCGACGAGTGCGCCTGGAGCGTCGAGCAGCCGCGTGAACGTCGCGCGCGTCACGCGTGGAAGGTCGACGAGGGTGACGAGTACTCCCGAAGTCTCCTGCGCGATCGCCTCGAGCCCGGCCTTCAGTGAGGCGCCCGGCCCGGCGGTCCAGTTCGCCGCCTCCACGATGCGACACGTGAGCCCATCGAGCGCCTGTTTCACGTCCTCCGTTTTCGCACCGACGACGACCACGACGTCACCGCGCACCGCGAGCGCCTCTTCGACGACGAAGCGGATGAGTGGACGGCCCTGCCAGAGCGCGAGCTGTTTCATCGAGCCGAACCGTGTCGACGCACCGGCCGCGAGCACGAGAATCGTCTCAGTCATGATGTGCAGCGCCGCTCCGTCACGTCGCCTCGTCGAGCGACAACGGCAGGGTGCGCAGCCGCTTCTTCGTCAGCGCGTACACGGCGTTCGCGAGCGCCGGAGCCATCACCGGCACGCCCGGCTCTCCGATGCCGGTCGGCTCGGCCTCACTCGGCACCAGGTGCGTCTCGATGCGCGGCGACTCGCTCATTCGCAGGGGCGCGAAGTCGTGGAAGTTCGACTGCTGCACGCGGCCCTTCTCGAAGGTGATGCGCTGCTTCAGCGCAGCCGAGAGCCCGAAGATCGCCGCTGACTCGAGCTGCGCACGAACGCCGTCGGGGTTGATGACCCGCCCACAGTCCGACGCCATCACGACCCGATGCACCCGAATCGCGTCGGCCTCGACGCTCGCCTCCACCACGCACGCGACGACCGAGCCGAACGACTCGTGCACGGCGACGCCACGCGCGCGGCCGGCATCGAGTGGGCTGGCCCAGCCCGCCTGTTTCGTCGCCAGCTCGAGGCACGCGAGGTGACGCGACTTGCCTGCGAGCAGCGTTCGGCGGAACTCGGCAGGGTCCTTCCCCAGCCCCCACGCGCACTCGTCGATGAAACTCTCGGTGGCGAACGCGGTGTGCGAGTGGCCGACCGAGCGCCAGAACCCCGTCGGCACGTTCGAGTCATGAAACGTGAAGTCGACCGCGACGTGCTCGATGCCGTACGCCATCGAGTCGGCGCCTTCGTACGAGGTCGGGTCGACCGCAGGCAGGTACTTCTGCCCGAGCGAGACCGTCTTCTGCTTCAGCTTCTCGGGGCCCCCCGGCGAGACGCCGCCGACGAAGCTGTCGAGCACCTGCGCGAAGATGGACTGAGACACCACGTGGTGCTTCCACGCCGTCACCACGCCACGTGTCTCGTCGAGCGCCGCGCTCAGCGCGTGGGTGGCCGCAGGCCGGTAGAACGAGCGCCGCATGTCGTCCTCGCGGCTCCAGACGACCTTCACGGGCCCTCCGATGGCGCGCGACACCTCGACGGCTTCACCGACGTAATCCTGGCCGAGGCGGCGGCCAAAGCCCCCGCCCAGCAGGGTCTGATGAACGACGATCTTCTCGGGTGGCAGGTGGGTGATGCGAGCCGCGAGCGCGAGGGCCATCGCGGGGCTCTGCGTCGGCGCCCAGATCTCGCACCGGTCAGCCGTGACGTGCGCGGTCGCGTTCTGGGGCTCCAACGTCGCGTGCGCGAGGAACGGCGCGAAGTACTCCGCCTCGAGCTTCTTCGTCGCGGCCTTCAGCGTGTCGTCGGCCTTCCCGTCGTCGCGCCTGCGCTTTCCGTTCGCCTTCGTCAGGAGCGCCCGGTGCGCCGTGCGCAGCTCGACCGAGTCGACGCTCGCCGCCGAGCCCTCGTCCCACTCGACGGTGACGACGTTGGCGCCTTGCCGCGCGTGCCAGTACGTCTCGGCGACGACGGCGACGCCCTGGGGCACCGAGACGACGTGCTTGACGCCCGGCAGCGCGAGGGCAGCGCTCCCATCGAAGGACTTCACGGTTCCGGTGTGCACGGGGCACCGCACGATGACGGCCACCAACGCGCCCGGCACCTGCACGTCGATGCCGAAGTTCGCGGAGCCGTTCGTCTTCGAGACCGCGTCGAGCCGCTGCATCGGCTTGCCGATGACGGTGAAGTCTTTCGTCTTCAGGTCCGGCGAACGAATGGTGACCTTCGCCGCGTCGCTGGCGAGCTCGCCGTACGTCGCCGACTTGCCCGAGGCGTGGGTGATGACGCCGTGCTTCGCCGTCAGTTCGCCCCTCGGCACGTTCCACCGGAGCGCCGCCGCCTCCTTCAACATCTCGCGCGCCGAGGCGCCTGCATGACGGAGCGGCTCCCAGTCCGAGGCCACGCTCGTGCTGCCGCCAGTGAGCTGAAAGTTCAGCTTCGAGTTCGAGTACGCGCGGTCGGCGCCGGCGAGCTCGACCTCGAGCGTCGAGGGGTCGACCTCGAGCTCTTCGGCGATGAGCATCGCGGTCGACGTGGCGGTGCCCTGGCCCATCTCGACGCGCCCCACGACGACCCGAATGGGGCCGGTCTTCGGAATACGAATGAAGGCGTTGGGGGCGAACAGCTCGGCGTTGCCGGCGCCGCTCTCACGTCCGAGCACCCAGACGCCGACCATCAACCCTCCGCCCACCGCCGCGCCAGCCTTGAGCAGCGTGCGTCGATTCACGGCGTGCCGCCCTTCTTCGACAGCGCCGCCGCCTGGTGAATGGCCGCACGAATGCGGGGGTAGGTACCGCAGCGGCAGAGGTTGCCGCTCATGGCGCTGTCGATGTCTTCGTCGGTCGGCTCGGGCTTCGTCGCCAGCAGCGCCGCGGCGCTCATGATCTGCCCCGACTGGCAGTACCCGCACTGCGGCACTGACAGCTCGCTCCAGGCGCGCTGGCAGGGGTGAGGCGCTTCTTTGGGCGCGAGGCCCTCGATGGTGGTGACGGTCTTTCCTTCGACCGCGGAGATGGGCGTGATGCACGAGCGCATCGCGACGCCGTCGAGGTGCACGGTGCAGGCACCGCACAGCGCCATGCCGCAGCCGAACTTCGTGCCGGTGAGCTTCACGACGTCGCGGATCACCCACAACAACGGCATCTGGGGCGGCACGTCGAGCTCGGTCTTCTTGCCGTTGAGCGTGAAGGAAATCACTTCGGGTGCTCCTGATTGCGGGGCTCGAGGGGCGCCGAGCGGGGTGAACATCGCAAGGAACCGATTCATCGTCAGTGGCAGAGGGACGCGCCCTCGCCGGTTGGTGAGTCGGTCTTCTGGTAGCGAGCGATGCGCCTCGTTCGCAACTCTTCGCGTCGGGCCGGGTTCCCACTGCATGCGCTCCGCTGGTGCCCTCGTTCTCGTCGTTCTGCTGGGTTGTGGCGGCTCCGACCGGGACGAGCCGCTCGAGTCCACCACCGACGCGGGCCCCGTCATCGTCGACGCCGGCGCTCCCGACGGCGGGGCAGGGCCCGACTTCTCGGAGCTGTCTGCCTACCTCACCCAGGTCGAGTCGCAGCGCCTCATCAACGGCTACGCGATGCAGGTCTTCGACCGCGACGACCGGCTCGTCTTCGAGCGCTCCTTCGGGCGCTGTGTGACGCCCGGCCCCTGTCCCGCGGGGAGCCCGGCGTACACCCCGACGCTCATCACCGGCATCGCGTCTTCGACCAAGTGGGTGACGTCGACAGTGGCGCTCGCCGTCATCGACGAGCGCGTCCGTCAGGGCAGGGTGTCCTCCGTCGCCGCGGGGCTCGATGAGCGCGTCGTGCCGTCGCTGGCCTGTGCCGGGGCCACGACCGGGCCGTACCGCGACCTCACGCTGCGACAGCTCTTGAGCTTCACCGATGGCCTGGTGGCGTCGCACGTGTGCAGCACCGACCGATCGCAGACCCTGCAGGCCTGTGCGTGCCGGGTTCTCGCGGACTCCGCGGCCTCGTTCCTCGCCGACCCTGCGGCCGGCCACCCGAGTCGAAACGGCCACCCGCCAGGGAGCACCTTCAAGTACGGCGACGCCCACCACGCGGTCGTTGGCGCGGTGCTCGAGAAGTGGACGGGTGCGTCGTTCGAGTCGCTGTTCGAGCGCCTGGTGCGAGCGCCGCTGAACGTGACGATGAACTACAAGTCGCGCGTCAACCTCGCGGGCAGCATCGACACGTCGGTCGCCGACTTCGCCGTGTTCGTCAGGGCCATCGCGCACGACGGTCGAGGGCTCGAGGCGCCGAGGCTGGTGTCGAAGGCGGCCGTCGACGAGCAACGCGCGCTGCAGGTCGCGCCCTCGGTCGTGCTGCGCTCCACGCCTCAAGAAGGCGGCGCGTACGGCCTCAACACGTGGCGCTGGTGCTACCGCGCCTTCACCTCGCCCGACCCGATGCAGGCCGAGGTCGACTCGAGCTGCTCCGAGGTGTTCCTGTCTGGCCATGGCGGAAAGGGCGGCTTCTCGCCGTTCGTGTCGGTGCCACTCGGGTACTCGGCGGTCTTCGCGATGCGTGAAGACCAGAGCGCTGCCGGAGAGGGCTACGCGGCAGAGCAGGTCGGCATCACCTCGCGCGTCCGGTTTTTCACCCAGCGCGCGTTCGCGCGATGAGCCTCAGACAAGCGAGCGTTCTTTCGCCCACGCCTCGACCTGCGCCATGCCGTCGACGAGCGTCACCTGAGGCGCGTACCCGAGCACTCGCCGGGCCTTCTCGATGGAATACGCGTGTGGCCGCAGCAGGTACCGCACCGCATCGGCCCGCGCGGGAGGCTCCCTGCCGAACGCCTCGAACGCCGGCGCGATGACCGAGAACGCACCGAGCAACGCCCACGACGGGAACGAGCGCATCGACACGCCTGCCATGCGCGCGAGGAACCCGAAGTACTCGCGGCAGCTCGTCGCCACGCCGTCGGAGAGGGTGAAGACGCCCGAGGCGTCCTGCTCCACCGCGAGGCGAACGCCATGCACGAGGCTGTCGACGTGCACGTGGTTGATGACGCCGCGACCTCCGTCAGGGAGCGCGAAGAGCCCTCGCTTCATCAGCTCCAGGGGCCGCACCACCCACGGCACCGAGCCTGGCCCGTACACGTCGCCGGGCCTGATGATGGTGACGTCGAACGTGCCGGGCACCTCGAGCGGGCGCAGCGCTGCTTCGCTCTCGATCTTCGTCTGGCAGTACGCGTTGCCTTCGCCCCGCAGCGGCCCGTCTTCGGTGACGCCGTCTGGAAACGTGAAGCCGTGCACCATCACCGACGACAGGTGCACGAAGCGGCGAACGCCTGCCGCGCGCGCAGCCTCGCCCATCGTCACCACGCCACCGACGTTCACGCGCCGGTAGACCTCGAGGTCGCCGCCTTCTCCGACGATGGCCGCAGTGTGGAGCACGACGTCGGCGCCGCGCACCGCGGCTTTCGCGCTCGGAGCGTTCGTCACGTCGCCGTCGAGCACCTCGAAGCCGGCGGCCCTGGCTCGCGAGCTGGCAGCGCCCGGGAGCTCGAGCCCTCGCACCGTCGCGCCAGCGTCGCGGAACACCTCGGCGAGCCGCAGGCCGATGAAACCGCCGATGCCCGTGATGACGACGACGCTGCCGGGAAGGTTCATGGTGCTCGAGCCTCGCGCGCTACCACGTGGCGATCATCACGGTCGTTCCCGTCACCGCCATGAGGGAGCCGCCGATGATTCCCACCACGCCACGCTGGGTTCCGGGCGGCGTGGTGGTGAAGCCCGCGATGAGCCCGCCCGCCACCATGCCCACGACGCCAGAGACGAGCGCGACCATGCCCTGCGCGATCGCCGAGCTCACTGCCTGAAGGCCCGCTTCGACCGGGTCCCCCGGCGTCGGCCTCGCGTCGTTGATGAGCCGCGTGATGAGCCCACCGACGCCGGCTGCGAGCAGGCCGAGCCCGATGACTCCAGCCGAGACGGCGGTGATTCGCCCAAAGGTCCCTTCGCGGTCGAACCACGAGCCCAGCGCGGCGCCAGCGCCGAGGACGATGGTGCTCGCGCCGAACAGCAGCGAGTTCACCCGGCGACGGGCCATCGCCTCGGCCTTCGAGTCCTTCGGCAGCTCGGTGAGCCGTGGCGCCGCATCAGCCGAAGCGGCTTCCTCACCGAGCGCGGGGACGCCGCCATCGGCGGGTGGTGCGGCGGGCTCGACGGTGAGTGACAAGGCCAGCACGAGCGTCAACACGAGGGTCGGCTCCTTCACGGCCGCAGCAGCGCAGCGCGAGGGCAGTGGACCACCTGCGAAGGGCTTCGACGAGTTTCCGGCTACGCCGCCTTCTTCTTGAACTGCCCCGAGAGCGTGTCGAGGAGCGGCTGCGTGTCTCTGACGAACTGCTCGTAGTGGCGCATCGTCAGGTTGGCGGCATCCAGCGCGCGGTCGCGCTCGTGGTCGCTCACCAGCGTGAGGCCCGACACCACGGGAAGGTCATCGGCGGTGCGGAAGACGGTGGGCTCGATGCCCCAGCCCGCGTTCGCCGCGATGTGCTCGGCGATGAGGTGGATGGCGACCGACGGGTGCGGGTGGCCGCCGACGAACAGCTGGTGGTGGTTGCGCACGACGAGCACCAACCCGGGTGGCAGCTTCCACGACTCGAGCAGCTGCGCGCCGACCTGCGCGTGCAATCGCTCCACGGCGAGCCAGTGCTCGGGCCGCAGCCGCACGGGTTGCTTGTTCTTCTTGAGCCACTCGGCGAGCGCGATGAGCCCGACGGACAAGCCCAGGTCGTGCAGCAGCCCCACCAGGAACGAGTTCTCGGCGTCGATGGGGGTGTTGCGCGCGATGAAGCGGCTCACCCAGGCGACCGCTGTGGAGTGCCGGCGAATCGCCTCGAGCGTGTCGTTGAAGCCCTCGGCTCGAATCACCGTCATCTGCATCGCCGCTTCCATCACCACGTCGCGCACGACGGTCAGCCCCACCCGCACGAGCGCCTGCTTGAGCGTGGCGACGGCGACCGGGGCGCCGTACAGCGACGAGTTCGCCAGCTTGAGCACCTTCGCGGCGAGCAGCGGCTCCCGCTCCAGCAGCGAGGCGATCTCGTCGATGCGCGCGTTCGGCCTTCGGGAGAGGTCGAGAATCTCGGTGGCCACCGTCGGCAGGCGGGGCAGCTCGACCGTCGGCCTCGCGAGGAAGCCCTCGAGCCACTCCTTCACGTGTGTCTCTTCGTCCTCGACCGAGAGCCCATCGTCTTCGATGGTGTGGGTGCCCTTCCCATAGTTCGGGTTGGTGAAGCGGTCAGATAGCATGGCGCTGGCCTGTGCAAGTGACGTGCAGGCTCACTCCAGAGGAGAGCGCGCTGCTGCTCCCGGGTCACCGACACCCGCTGAGGCGCTGCCGACTCAGGGCTACGGCGTCATCATGAACTGCTCGGTGCCGACGGCGCCCGCCTCGGGCTCGGAGTCTTCTGGCTCGGTGCCGCGTTTGAACCAGAGGTCGACCGTGCCCTTGCCGTTCGCGAGCTTGCCGGTCTTTTTGTCGACGCGGCGGCGCACGATGTCGAGGCCCGCGGCTGGATCGAACTCGGGCTGGTTCCGGCCCTGGAGCGCGCGCGTCATGTAGGCCAACCAGATGGGCAACGCGGCGCGGCCACCCGTCTCGTAGCGGCCCAGCGGGTGTTTGTTCAGGTCGTACCCGACCCACGCCGTCGTCACGAGGTCTCGGGTGAAGGCGGTGAACCACGCGTCGAAGGAGTCGTTGGTGGTGCCCGTCTTGCCGGCCGCAGGCTTGCCGAGGCGCGAGGCTGCGGCGCCAGTGCCTTCGCGGACGACGCCGCGCATGAGATCCGTCACGAGGAAGGCGGTCTCACGCGAGAAGACCTGCTCGCCCGGCTCGTCGAGGCGCGCATAGCCGGCCGCGACGCGGTCTTGCAGCGAGGCCCAGGGGTCGTCCCACGCGGTGTGGTCTTCCACGGTGCGGCCGAAGCGGTCTTCGATCTTCCGCACGAAGTACGTCGGCTTCTTCGCGCCGAGCCGATTGATGGTCGCGTACACGTTGACCAGCTCGAGCGGGAACATGCAGGTCGAGCCGAGCGCGGTCGAGTAGTTGTGGTTCACGGGAGAGTCGACGATGCCGTCTTCGTTGGTGTCGGCGTGGTTCGAGATGCCCAGCGTGCGAATGAAGTCGGCGAACGCCTCGATGCCGACCTTCTCGTTCTTCGCGCCCAGCTTTCGGGCTATTTCGATGAAGGTCTTGATGGCCGGCAGGTTCATCGAGTTCACCAGCGCCGTGCGAATCAGCACTTCGCCCTTGAAGTCCTCGTCGTAGTTGGCGGGCTTCCAGCGGTTCTGGTTCTCGGGGTCGTCGTAGACGATGGGGCTGTCGACGAGCACCGTGCCCTGGGTCCACTGAAGCTTCTCGAAGGCCGTCGCGTAGACGATGGGCTTGAACGACGAGCCGGGCTGCCGACACGCCTGGAAGGCGCGGTTGAACTCGTTGGCGTCGAAGTCGTACCCGCCGACCATCGCCACCAGGTACTGGCGCTGCGGGTCGATGCTGGCGAGCGCAGACTGGAGCTCGGGCTCCTGCTCGAGGCGCACCAACGGCAGATCGGTCGCGACGTCTTTCGCCATCGCGTCGTTGCGCGTCTCGCCGTCGTCGGTGAGGCCCTTCACGTCGGCGACCGCGCGCACGATGATCAGGTCGTTCTCCTTGAGCGCGGCCTTCACCGAGTTGATCAACACGTTGGGGTAGTACTGCTCGGCGTTGAGCGTGCGCGCCCACCGCAGGCCGAGCGCTGGCAGCCGGGCCTTCTGCTTCCCGATGAGCACCTCGGCCGACGAGCCGTTGCTCTCGATGCTCGAGACGAGGGCGACGTACGAGCGGCCTGGCGTGATGACCTCGGCGCCCATGGCCTTGTCGGCTTTGGCGAGGAACGCGGCGCGCTCCTTCTCGGTGGCGAGGTTGCCGAGCGTGCCGCGGAAGCCCTGGCGCTTGTCGACGGCGAGGAGGCCCCACAGCACCGAGTCCTGGGCGGCGCGCTGCTTCTCCGAGTCCATCGTGGTGAAGATCTTCAGGCCGTCGTTGAGCAGCACCGGGTTGCCGTAGCGGGTGACGACGTCGCGGCGGACCTCTTCGGTGAAGTAGGGCGCGAACTCGTGGAAGACGTCTTCGACGTCGAACACGCTGACCTCGGCCTTCGAGGCTTCGTCGTACTCGACCTTGGTGATCATGCCCTTCTCGAGCATCTGCCCGAGCACGTACTGGCGGCGCTTGCGGGCCTTCTCGGGCTGCGTGAAGGGCGAGAACGCCGAGGGCGCCTGCGGCAGGCCTGCGAGCAGCGCCATCTCGGCGAGCGTCAGATCCTTCACGTCCTTGCGGTAGTAGTTCTCGGCCGCCGACTGCACGCCGTAGCTGTGGTGACCGAGGTACACGTTGTTCAGGTACAGGTAGAGGATCTGCTCCTTGGTGAGCTCGCTCTCGAGCCGGCGGGCGAGCAGCGCCTCGCGGATCTTCCGCTTGATGGTCTTGGCGGTCGACTCTTTGTAGCCCTCGGTGGAGATCAGCACGGCCTTCGCGGTCTGCTGCGTCAGCGTCGAGCCGCCCTGCACCTTGCCGGCGCCGGTCACCTTCTTCATCACCGTCTTGAACACCGCGCGGCTGGTGCCGAACACGTCGATGCCGAAGTGATCGAAGAAGTCGGCGTCTTCGGCGGCGATGAAGGCCTGCACGAGGCGCTTGGGAATGCGCTCGTACGGCACCACCTTGCGGCGCTCGTTGTAGAACTCGCCCGCGAGCACCGCGTCCTGCGTGTAGACCTCGGACAGGATCGGCGGCCGGTACTCTTCGGGCTTCGGGAAGCTTGGCAGCCCGTCGGAGTACTTCCACACCACGAAGCCGTAGCCCATCACCGCTGCGGTCGCGCCCGTGAGCGCCACCCAGCCGAGGAACTTGAACGGCATCTTCCACCACCGCGCCTTCGGGACGTCGACCAGCACCAGCTTTCCTTTCGCGCTCGGCTCCGGAGGCGCCTTCGTGTTCGTCGTCTTCCCCATCAGGCCTCCGACTCGTCAGCGTCGTCTTCGTCGTCTTCCGGCTCCGTCGTTTTGTTCGCGGGGCCACGTGGGGCTTTCGCCGCGTGTGCTCCGGCCCGCGCTTCGGCCACCTGGACCGAGGCAGGAATCACCACAGCGGCCCGCTTCAGCACCTCGGCGAGCTCACCAGGGAGCGGTGCTGCAATCACCATGCGCTGCTTCCCCTCGGGGTGAGGGAACTCGAGGCGGGTCGAGTGCAGGAACAACCGGGTGAGCCCAAGCTTCGCCTTCAGGTCGCGGTTGAACGGAAAATCGCCGTGCTTCGGGTCGCCCGCCACCGGGTGTCCGATGGCTGCGAAATGTCGCCGAATCTGGTGCGTGCGGCCAGTCTCAATCGTGCAGCTGACGAAGGCGACCTGACTGTTCTGTGCCAGCACGGTGTACCGGGTGCGGGCCTCCTGCATGTTGACGCCGCGGCGGGAGCGCGACTCGGCGGTCTGTTGGTGCTCCGAGAGCGGCAGGTCGATGAGGCCCGAGGTCTGCTGCAGCTTCCCCTTCACCAGCACCAGGTACTGCTTCTTCGCGAGGTGCTTGGTGAAGACCTCGGTGAAGTGCACCATCGCGGGCCGGCGCTTGGCCACCACCAGCACGCCGCTGGTGTCGCGGTCGAGGCGGTGCGCGGGGCTCGCGGTGAAGCCGTTGCGGGTCGCCTTCGGGCCCAGGTAGGCGCGCACGAGATCGACCACCGTGCCGCCGGTGATGCCGCTGCCCGTGTGCACCGCCATGCCCGAGGGCTTGTCGATGATGAGCAGCCAGTCGTCTTCGTGGAGCACGACGAGGTCGTTCAGGTCGACCGGCGGCGGAGGCGGTCTGGTGTGCTCCCGCTCCTGCCGCAGCGCCGCCTCGTCACCCCGGATGGTGATGACGTCGTCTTTCGCGAGGTGCTGCTCGGGCTTGGCGCGCTTGCCGTTGACGCGCACCTTCTTCACCCGAATCATCTTGAAGACGTGCGAGGTCGGCATGTTCGGCAGCGTGCGCCGCAGGAACTTGTCCAGCCTCAGGCCGTTGTCGTCCTCGCTGATGCGGAACTCGAGCATCGTGAACGTCGCGTCCTATTGCCCCTGCGCGCCCGAGTCGACGCCCAATCTGCCGTTGAAAAACCATTCGTCGGTTGGGCGCGACCATGTAGAAGCGAGCCCGTCATGCCCAAGCAGCCGACCATCGAAGACCTCCTGAAGAATGGCAGCAAGCAGTGGAACCAGCTCCGCAAGGACGGGAAGGTCGCGCTCGACCACACCGGGGCCACGTTTCCACAGCTCTTCTCGGCCAACGCCGACCTCTCTGGCCTGACGCTCATCGGCTCCGAGTGGGAGAAGTGCGACCTGTCGAAGGTCACCTTCAAGGAAGCTGATCTGACGAACAGCTACTTCCACGGCGGCCGCCTGCAGGACTGCGACTTCCGCGGCGCCAACCTCGAGGGCGCGACCTTCGAGAAGCTCAAGCTGCTGCGCTGCGACTTCACGGGCGCCAGGGGCCTCGAGGAGCTCGAGTTCGACGACTGCGACATGGACCGCGTCGTCGGCCTCAATGGTGAGATGGCGCCGCCGCCTCCTCCGCCTCCTGCCGTCGGCATCACCAGCTTCACGCGAGAGCAGCGCGCCGCCGCGATGGCCGCCCAGTCGCAGCTGCCCGAAGACAGCGACCTGCCGCCGTTCCGGCCGACCGACCCGCCCGGCACGCTGCTGTTCCGCGGCCTCAAGCACGTCGCCAACCCGCCGCCCTGGGTGCTCGACGTTCCCGGCCTTCGTCCGCCCCTGCCCGTGCGCATGGCGCCCGGCATCAGCCTGGAGCACCTCTACCGCGAGGCCGTGAAGACGCGCCTCGAGGGCCGCCGCCCCGTGCCCGACATGCAGGCCATCGAGAAGGCGAAGGAGGTCATCGCCACGGGTGCGCACGACAGCGCGATCGCCGTCATGTACATGCGCGAGGTCGGCGTCGAGCCCACGCCGTCTGATGCCGCGCTCGCGACCCTCGCCAACGACTTGAGCCGGGCGATGGAGGTCGAAGACGCGACGGGCGACGTCGACCCCCGCATCACTGGCGCCATGCTCGAGCTGCGCGGCACGGCCGAGGGCCTGGAGCACCTGGGCGAGCTCCGCGTGCGGCTCGCGGCGGTGCAGCTCTTCACCTCGCTGCTCGAGGCTGGCTTCGCTCCCGACAACAACTGGGAAGAGGCCGTCGACTCGCAGGAGCCCTCCCAGGACCTCGCGCACATCGCCTCGAACGGAAACCGCCCCATGCTGAAGGAGGCCTTCGAAGGCTTCGCGGCGCTGCCCGACGAAGTGCGCATGCGCCGCCTGGCCTACCTCGCCGAAGCCACCGCGCACATCGAGGCGATGGCGGCTGTTGGCGAGCCCGCGCCGGCCTGAGCAGGTCCCGTCCTCCCCACAGGAGTCTTCCAATGAGAACGATCGCGTTCGCACTCATGCTCGCAGGGTCCATGGCCTTTGCGCAGAAGGCGTCGGCTGAGATGGCTGATGGCGTCGTCGAGGCACCGGCCGAGACCACCAAGGTGCTCGGGCCGCTCCGTGCCGATGCGCGCTTCACGGTCGATACCGACATTCTGCTGGCCTACGTGAACCTCGGCGTCAACGCAGACCTCGGCATCATCAAGCTGGGCCCCGGCGTGCTGGCCGTCGGCGCAGGGCTCGACTTCGGCTTCTGCGGCACGGTGTGTCTGGTCATCGGCGGCCTCCTCAACGGCTCGTACGGCATTCGAAACTTCTTTCCGCAAGCGCGGGTGAGCTACCACCTGGAGCTGCCTGCGAAGTCGGGCAACGCGCTGCAGAAGATCGACGTCTACGGCGTCGTCTTCGCGGGGCTCGTCGTCTCGTCGATGGGCTTCTCGGGCCAGTTCCAGGGGGTGGCGGTGAGCGCGTCAAGCACTGGCGTGGGCCCTGGCATCGGCCTGGGCGCAGGCGGCTCGTACTTCTTCACGGAGCGCGTCTTCGTCGGGGCTGAAGCCACCGCCAAGTATGCGTCTGGGACGTACCGAGACGTGGTGACGGTGACGCCGCCAAACTCGAACGTCGATTTCCGGTGGCGCGAAGAGTACTCGGGCTGGAGCCTCTCGGGCGTCAGCCTTCGGCTCTTCCTGGGCTTCCGGATTTAGTCAGCCGCGCGGGTCTTCTTCTTCTTCCCCGGCTTCTCGGGAACTGGAGCCGGTACGGCAGGCCTCGGCGCGCGATTCTGTGCGTCGACCCGAACGACGAGCGGCGCGTGCTTCTTCGCCTGCTTCTCCTTCATCCATCCGAAGGCCGACAGCGTCACCACGTCGCCGGGCCTGACGAGCTGGGCGACGGCGCCGCTGGCGGCCACTTCTCCCGAGCCGCGCGCAGCTCCACGCACCGGCGCCGCGAGCCGCGAGCCGTTGGTGACGTCGAGCAGCTCGATCTTCTCGTGCTCGAGAAACCCTGCCGCCTCGAGGAGCTCGGCATCGAGCCAGATGCCGTCAGGCCCGTCGAGCTCAGCGCGCGTCATGGTGAGCGACTGCAGCGAGCCCAACAGCACGTGCCGCAGCGACTTTCCGGTTTCGGCCATGGACAGGCTCCCTCACGAATGCGCGGGGCCTTAGGTCAGATGGAAGCGCGGGGGTAGGTGTTCTCACCAGGACGAGCGCCCTCGAGGAGAGGTTCGGCCGCGGCGCTGGCGCCCCCGCGCCGTGACAGCTGACGTGGCGGAGCGCCTCGAGCCCTTCGGCCAGCGACGGGAGCAGTCCCAGGCCCCACTTCAGCACCAGCATCCACTGGGTGATCAGCGCCCGGTCGACGAAGAGCGCCACCTCGATGGCCGGGAGCACAACAAGGGCGCTGACGCGCTCGATCAACGTGGTGCGGAGCTCATCGGGCCGGCGGTGGCTGAGCCAGATCGACGCGGTGTCGGCAGCAAGCGTGGGCCTCTCGGACCAGAAGGAGAGCAGCTGCTCGTGCATCGCCGCGAAGACGCGCTCCAGCGACGCGTCGGCCGGAAGCCGGCGCAGGGCGCTCCAGAGCTCGACGCTGAGCCGCTGCTCGAGCAGCTCGAGCACCGCTTCCTTGCGTGGAAAGTGGAAGTAGTAGGCCGTGCGACTGGTGCCGGCGGCCTGGGTGATCTCATCGACCGACGCCGCCGCGAGGCCCGCCCGGCTGATCTCCGTCAGCGAGGCCTCGTACAGTCGCCGCCGGGTCATCTCGCGTTGTCGGTCTCGGGTCGTCTCACGCATGCCCCTGCGCTGTGCACACGCGGGGCCGTCCCTCGCCCTCGGCTTTCAGGGGCCTGCAACCGGTCGACCGTCGCGTTCTGCGGCAGTGCGGTGTTCTGCAACACCTGGAACGGCTACTCGTCGGCGCCCGGCTCGCCGTACTGCGCGAGCTTGCGGTACAGCGTGCTGCGGTCGACGGCGAGGGCCTCGGCCGTCTGGCGCTTGTTGCCCTGCTTGAGGGCCAACACCTTGAGGATGTACCGCTTCTCCATCTCGGCCAGGGGGAGCAGGGTGGTCGGCTCGCGGTCGTCTGGCAGCGCGACCGCGCGAGGGCTCCTGATGCGCTCGGGCAGATCGTCGACCCGCACGCTCTTTCCGTCGGACAGCACCAGCGCTCGCTCGAGCGCGTTGAGCAGCTCGCGAACGTTGCCTGGCCAGTCGTACGTGAGCAGACACTGGGCGGCCTCGGGGCTCAGGGGGCGCACGGCCTGCCCTTCGCGCCTGGCCAGCCGCTCGAGGAACGCCTCGGCCAGCAGCACCACGTCGGTGCCACGGCTGCGCAGCGGCGGCACCTCGAGGTGCACCACGTCGAGGCGGTAGTACAGGTCTTCACGAAAGCGCCCGGCTTCGACGGCGGCCTGCAGATCGGCGTTGGTCGCGCAGACGATACGAACGTCGATGGGCAGCTCGCGGTCGGCGCCGACGGGCCTCACGGTGCGCTCCTGGAGCACGCGCAGCAGCTTGGGCTGCAGCGGCATGGGCAGCTCGCCCACCTCGTCGAGGAACAGCGTGCCGCCGTTCGCCTCACGGAAGACGCCGGACCGATCGGCGCGGGCGTCGGTGAACGCCCCACGCACGTGGCCGAACAGCTCGCTCTCGAGCAGCGTCTCGGGCAACGCGCCGCAGTTGAGCGCGACGAACGGCCCCGTGCGTCGTCGACTGGCCTGGTGCACTGCGCGGGCGACCAGCTCCTTGCCGACCCCGCTCTCTCCCGTCACCAGGACCGTCGTCGACGAGTCGGCCGCGCGACCCAGCATCCGGAAGAGCTCGAGCATCGGCGGGCTCTGGCCGAGCAGGTCGGGGAAGCGCGGTTGGTTCTGCGTCACCTCGGTGCGCAGCCGGTTGACCTCTCGCTGGAGCGCGAAGTGCTTCACCGCCCGCTCCACGGTGAGCGCGAGCGCCTCGAAGTCGAAGGGCTTGGTGATGAAGTCGTAGGCGCCGAGACGAATGGCCTGCACCGCCGACTCGATGCTGCCGAACCCGGTGATGATGATGACGGGCAGCCCGGGGTGGCGGGTGACGAGCTCGCGGCAGAGGTCGAGCCCGCTGCTCGAGCGCAGGTTCAGGTCGCTGATGACGGTGTCGAAGGGCTCACCGACGCTGAGCGCGAGGGCCTGCTCGGCCGTCGTACACCACACGACGTCGTGGCCTCGTCGCCGCAGGTCGTGGGCCACCATCTCGCACAAGGCCGCGTCGTCATCGACGAGGAGCAGTCGCGCCGCGCCGTCACGAGGGGAGGTAGACGATGAAGACGGTTCCGGCGCCACGGGTGCTGTCTACGCCAATCCACCCCTCGTGGTCGCGGACGATGCTCTGCGCGACCGACAGGCCCAGGCCGGTGCCTTCGCCCGTCTCCTTCGTCGTGAAGAAGGGCTCGAAGAGCCGGTCGAGGTGTTCGGCGCTGACGCCTGCGCCGGTGTCGCGCACCTCGAGCGCGGTGAAGTCTCGTCGTGAGAGGCCAGTGTTCGGCGGTGGCGTCACGTCTCGCTCGAGGCGCGTCGAGAGCTCGACCCGGCCCGAGGGTGGCGTCGCGGCGATGGCGTTCGCGACCAGGTTCATCATCACCTGCATCAGCTGGCTGCCGTCGAAGTCGAGCAGTCGCGGCTCGCCCGGGTCGACGAACGAGAGGGTGATGGCCTTCTTCGCCGCGACCGGCTCCAGCAACCCGACGCACTGCCGCATCAGCGTTCGCACGTCGTAGCGGCCGGGTCGGGGCCCGCGACGTCGCGCGTAGTCGAGCACCTGCCGGATGATGCCGGTCATGCGCTCCGACTGCTCGACGATGGTGCGCGCGGCGTCGGCGGCCTGCTCGGGTGGAATGGAGCCGGCCAGCAGTTGTCGCGCGCGGCCCGCCACCACCGTCAGCGGCGTTCCCAGCTCATGCGCCAGGCCTGCCGCGAGCTGGCCCACCATGGCGAGTCGGTCGGCGCGCTCGAGCTTGAGCCGGAGCGCGGCCGTCTCTCGCTGTGTCGTCAGGAGCGCCGCGCCGAGCCGGGCGACCGCCGCGAACGGCTCGGACGACGGCGTCGTCACCGCGTGCCAGACGCCCAGCGCGCCGAGCGGCCTGCCGTCGGTAAAGAGGAGCGGCGCGCCGATGAAGCCAGGTGTCGAGACGAGGCCGGCCTGCGCGCTGAACAGCTCGGGCATGGTGTCGAGCGCTGGAGGCGTGGTGAAGCCGACCGTCGCGACCAGCTGCGCCCCTCGTTCGTCCGTCAGCAAAAGCGCGGCGCGGGCTCCGCCGACGACGGCCAGCGCGCTCGCGAGCAGTTCATCGTGGGGCGACATCGTCTGGCCTCCAGCCAACGGCGAGGGCCCGCACCACGCGACGGCCGAGCTCCGAGAACTCCAGCGGCTCCGAGAGATAGTCGAAGGCGCCCGCGTCGATGGCCTGGGTCATCAGCGAGAGATCGTCGGCAGGCCCGCACAGCAATACCGGCCGCCCTGGCGCCTGCAGCACGAGCGCACGGGTTCGCTCGAGGCTCCCCGGCCCGGCGACCACCACGGCTCCAGCGCGGCTCACGTCTCGCGTCTCGGTGGCCCCGACCCCGGCGAGTGCCGTCTTGAGCTGATCGATCAGCTCCGCCGGGCCGCCCTCACACGACAGGGCGACGGGAGGGGCGCCAACGTCGGCGATGACGAACGGTGGAGGACTGAACTCGGGCACCGCGCGGTCGGCCCGCTCGCGCCCGTCGCTCGTCATCGCCGCCTCGAAGGCGCGCCGCATCTCGAGCGCCGACGTGAAGCGCGCGTCGGGAGGCTTCGAGAGGGCGCGACGCAGCACGGCCTGCCATGCACGGGGCACGTCCAGCACACCGCGCTCCTCGAGCGAAGGCGGGTCGCGGAAGAGGTGGGCGGTGAGCACGTTGACGGTGCTGAACGACTCGAACGGCGCCGAGCCGGTGAGCAGCTCGAAGAGCACGCAGGCCAGCGAGTAGAGATCGCTGCGCGCGTCTGCAACTTCTCCGCGCACCTGCTCGGGCGCCATGTACTCGGCGGTGCCTGGCGCTTGTCCCTCTGCCGTCAGCCTCGGCGCGGGCACCGAGGGCGACTGCAGGTGCGCGAGCCCGAAGTCGACGACCCGAATGAACGGGTCGCTCTTCGTGCGGTCGAACATCAGGTTGGCCGGCTTGAGGTCGCGATGAATGATGCCGAGCGCGTGCGCGGCCTCGAGCACCGACAGCACCTGGGTCGCGACGAGGGCGACCTCGCTGATGGGGCGCTTGCCAGCACGCTGGAGCCGGTGGTCGGCGCCTTCGCCGTCGACCAGCTCCATCGCGATGGCCTTCACGGGGCCGTCGGAGATGAGCTCGTAGACGGTCACCGAGTGCGGGTGCTGCAGCAGTGCGAGCGCCTGGGCCTCACGCCTCAGGCGCTCGAGCGCGTCGGGCTGGGTCGCGACGTGCGGGAAGAGCACCTTGAGCGCGACCCGGCGGCCGAGCCCGGGCTGCTCCGCCTCGTACACGGTGCCCATCGCTCCAGCGGCCAGGCGCTTCAGAAGCTGGTAGGTGCCGTGCGACGTCGCGATGGCGTCGAGGTCTGGTGGAGGAAGCCCGTTCGATGACGACTGTGAGCCAGCAGCGACGTCTTTCACTGTCGTGGCAGGTGGCCGGTCTGGTGGCGGGCGTGACGATTCCACTGCTGCTCCTCCTCGGGTACGTCGCCGTCGCCCGCAACCGCTCGGCGCTTACCATCGACGCGCAGCACCTGCACGCTGCCCTCGCTGGCCGGGTGCGTGAGGCGCTCGAGCAGGAGCTGGAGCGGGCGCGCGCGTCACTCGCCACCGTGGCCGAGGTGCTCGCGACCGACCGGCTCGACGACGACGACGTGCGCTTCGCCATCGCCACGGCGCACCTGCGCAGCTGGGGCGGCAGTCAGCTCGCCACCGTCTACGATCTCGAAGGACGACGGCAGGGCTCGATTCGGCTCTCGGCCGAGGCGGCGCCGGGCCCCGAACGACTGCCGCCGACCCTGCGCTCGGGCCGGGTGCTCGAGGTCGGCGCGCCCATCGTTCGTGGCCGCGCCGTGGTGTTGCCGCTCGTCGTGCCTGCTCGCGTCGATGCGGAACGCACCCCGAGCTTCTTCGTGTACGCCGAGCTCGAGCTCGCGCGCGTGCATGAGCTGCTCGAGGCCCTGGGAGAGGCGCCGCCCCTGAGAAGTCGCGACGCCGTGTTCGTCATCGACGCCGAGCGCCGGGTGGTGCTGCACGCCGACGCGCCGCGCATCGGCACCTCGCTCGAGCACGACGGCCTGACGGTCGCGCTGGGCGGTGCCCCCTCATTTCGTCAGGCGCTCGCGGTGTCGACCGAGTTCGACAGAGGGCCCGAGCGCATGCTGGCGGCGCTCTCGACGCTCCCTGCGTTCGGGTGGGCCGTCGTCGTCGAGGAGCCCGCCGCCCACGCCTACGCGACGCTGCGTGCGCTCGAGCTCGCCGTCGGTCTGGCGGTCGGGGTCGCGGTGCTCATCTCTCTGCTGGCCGGCGTCTGGGGCGCGCGCCGGCTGGTGCGGCCGCTCACCGCGCTCGTCGAGGCCACGGGCAGGCTGGCGCGTCGGGAGTGGACACGGGTGGGGCCCGAGATCGTTCGGCGCGCCGACGAGGTTGGCGGGCTGGCGCGCGCCATCGACACCATGTCGACCGAGCTCGAGCGCAGCGAGCGTGAGCTGGTGACGCAGACGCGCGTGCGCACGGCGCTGTCACGCTACCTTCCGGCTGACGTCGTCGACCTGGTGGTGAAAGACCCTTCGCGCTTCGGCCTCGGTGGCGAACGACGGCTGGTGACGGTGCTCTTCGCCGATGTCGTCGGCTTCACCCGGCTGGCCGAGGCGTTGCCACCCGAGACCATCGTCACGGTGCTCAACGAGTACTTCACGCTCGCGACCGAGATCGTCCATCGGCACCACGGCATGGTCGACAAGTTCCTCGGAGACTGTGTGATGGCCGTCTGGGGCGTGCCGACCCAGCACGATGACGACGCGCAGCAGGCGCTGGCGGCAGCCGAGGCGCTGCGGCGGTGGGTCGAGGTGGCGAACCGGCGGTGGCGCGCGAAGTACGGCGTCGAGGTGCAGCTGGCGATGGGCGTCAACACCGGGCTGGTGGTGGCCGGCAACGTCGGCAGCGAGCGGCGCCTCGAGTACACGGTGATCGGAGACGCGGTGAACGTCGCGGCGAGGCTCGAGGCGAGCGCGGCCCCGGGGCAGATTCTCGTGAGCCAGACGACGCGGCAGGCGATAGGAGAGCGAGCGTCGCTCATCGAGCTTGGGGAGCGGCACCTTCGTGGCCGAACCAAGCCCACCACCGTCTTCGAGGTCCGCTCCTGATGAACGCGCTCACGGTCGTCACGTCGGTGCTGGTCGCCGCCATTCCCGAGACCTGGGTGGTGCAGCCCAACGACACCTGCGACGGCATCGCGCGCAAGGTGTGGGGCGACCCGAAGCGCATCTCGGAGCTCCACCAGTGGAACGAGCTGGGCCCGCTGCCCCACCACCTCGTGCCAGGGCAGGTGCTCCGCCTCACGGCGCCGCCGCCGGTTCCCCCGTCGCCTGACGCGACGCTCACCTTTCTCAAGCCCGCGGTGCGAACTCGACGACAGGTGGAATGGGCGCCCGCCACGGTGGGCCAGGGCCTGTTCCGGCTCGATGAGGTGAACACCCTGCGTAAGGCAGGGGCCGCGCTGCGGTTTCGTGACGAGAGCACCCTGGTGATGGACGAGAACGCGCTGCTCGTCATCCTCGGTGAGGCGCCCGTGGGCAAGGCGCCGTCGGGGTTGTCGCTCGTCGATGGCGAGCTGCGGCTCTCGCTCGCAGCGATTCGAAAGAAGGCCCTCGCGGTGAAGACCCCCGCTGCGTCGGTCGCTGCGGAGGGAGGCTCTGCCGGCGTCGTGGCCGTCGATGGCGCGCAGACCAGCAGGGTGTCGCTGTTCGATGGCGCGGCCGTCGTCGAGGCGAGCGGCGCGCGCGTGGCGGTCGCTCAGAACTCGGGAACCCGGGTACGCTTCGGCTTGCCGCCCGAGGCCGTGCTTCCGTTGCCTGAGCAGCCCGTGCTCGGCGCGTCGATGCCCCGGGTGGTGATCTGGCGTGGCGTCGGCACGTCGCTGCTGCTGCAATGGGCACCCTCGGCGCGCGCGGTGAAGTACCGGGTGCAGGTCGCCCGCGACGACCAGTTCCTCGACCGCCTCGACGATCAGTCCATCGAGGCGACCGAAGCGCTCGTCGCCATCCTCGAGCGCGAGCGACTCAAGGTGCGGGTCATCGCGTACGACGAGCGCGGGTTGCAGAGCCGGCCATCGATGACGGCGACCGTCGACTTCGTGGTGGTGGGCGCAGGCCCCGACGACGCAGGGCTGGTGCGCCATCTCGCGCCTGGCCCGCTGCCCGTGGCGCTGCCCGAGACGTGGTCGCTGCAGCTGCGCGGCGAGCCGCTGACGCTGCCGCTGGTGCTGCCGGTCGGGCTGCACGAGCTCCAGGTCGTCGACGAGGGGAAGACCGTGGTCGGTGCCCTGCCAGTGCTCGTTCGGCCGCGGCCGCCGGTGCTCAAGCTCGAGCCGACCAGGCTCGTCGCCACCTTCGACGATGAGCTCCCGACCGATGATCCGCCGAGGGTGAACGGCGTGGCCTTCGTGCGTCGAGACGGCCGTACGTGGGTTGCCCCGCTCCCGACCCCCGGGTTGCTCGAGATTGCGTGGCATGGGCAACCGCTGGTGCGCGCCGAGCGTGGAGCGCCGCCAGCCCCGAAGTGACGACGTTCCAGAATCCGACAGCTGTCGCAAAACACCACATCGGTGAGGCCGGCGGCTCGAACGTCTGGGCGGCCACAGGTGGCGTCGGGCTTGCACAGGCCAACGACATGTCCGCCAGCAACATCGTCTTCGTCGATCGAACGGGCGGGCTCATGTTTCGAACGAGCTACACGGCGCTGTCCGAGCACTACCGGGTCATCTGGTCCGACACCGCGGAGAACACGCTCTCTCACGTCGGGCGCCTCGGCCTCGAGGTGCACTGCGTGGTGATGGCGGCTGACGAGGTCTCGAAAGACGACTCGCTCTCGTTGGTCTCTCGGCTGCGAAGGCAGGGCGTTCCCGTGGTGGCCTCGTGCGCGACCCTGGGCCAGGCCATCGCGCTGTTGTCGGCTGGCGCGCAGGAGGTCTTGCGGCGGCCGCACACCACCCGAGAGCTCGTGTCGCTGGTGAACGCCGCCGCCCTGTGAACCTAGGTTCTCCGGGCCGGACGCCGGGGCTGCGCGCGTGACGCCGCTCCGAAGAAGTCGAGCTGCATCGTCTCGGTCACTGCGCGCGCGAACAGTCCCTCTTTGCGCAGCCCGGCCGCGAGCTCCTCGGCAAACCCGAACAGCGTGATGACCTCGCGTGCGCCGGTGCCCTTCGCGAACTCCACGAGCGACGGGGAGTCGGCGTGGTCCGAGACGGGAAAAGCGACGTCGGCGCCTGAGCGGCGCGCGCCCCACGGCTCCAGCGCCCAGCCCGTGAGCACCGCAGTCGCGGTCGGGCCCATGCCGGTGGGCCGGTGCTTCTTGAAGGGCGGAAACAGCCCGACCTCGCCCTCCTCGAAGGCGCCTTCGAACTTGCGCGCCTGAATCGGCACGCCGAGCGACGAGTAGAGCGCCGAGATGGCGTGAATGGACTCGTGGGCCGCGACGCGCAGGCCGCGCGCGGCGAGCTGTTGAATCGACTCCTGGCTCTTGCCAAGCGAGTACGCCAGCAACAGCGGCCGCGTGCCTTGCCTCAAGTGACGACGGCACCACTCGGCGACCTCGTCGTAGACCTGCGCGCGGGGAGGAAAGCGGTACTTCGGGTGGCCGAACGTCGACTCCATGATGAGCGTGTCGCAGGCGGGGACCTCGGCGCGCTTCGCCGTGAGGAAGACGTCGGAGCTGAAGTCGCCGGTATAGACGATGCGGTGGCCATCGGGCCTGGTGACGCGCACCTGCGCCGCGCCCAGCACGTGCCCCGCCGGGAACAGCTCGAGGGTGAGCGCTCCGAGCGAGAAGGGCTCGCCGTACTTCAGCGGAACGGCGTCTTCGATGGTGCCGACCCGATGTTGCATCAGCGTGAGGGTCTCGAGCGTGCCGATGGCGCGCGCGTGGCGGGCGATGTGATCGGTGTGGGCGTGCGAGACGAAGCTGACCTCGGCCTTCCGGCGCGCGTCGAACCAGAGCGGCGAGCCCGACAGCTTGAGGCCTCCCTTGAGCCACTCGACCGGCATCGGCGTGTCTTCGCATCGAGACCGTCCCTTTGTCGATCCGGCTGCCCGCCCGGCTTCTGGGCTCGCCACGAGCGCTCGTCGTCGGCCCGAGAAGCGTGACGCCTCTCACGCGGTGAGAGCGGGACGGCGTGGACGCTCCAGTCTCTGCGTTCGAGGCGACAACACCCGAGAAGCACGTCGCGGCGGGCACGGCATCGTTCCTGCTCTGTCTCGTTCCCGTCGGGCGGGAGCGGTTCAAGGGGATGGGCGGGCTCGACGAGGTGATGGCGCGGAGGAGCTGTCTTTGGGGGAAGCGGCTCCTTCGCGCCTCCCGATTTCTCGAGGGGGAAGCCGTGGCGAAGAAGCCGGAGCGCAGCTCGAAGTACCAGTCGCCCCACGATGGCCTGTTTCGCGCGGCCTTCAACCGGCCCGACGCGCTCAGGTGCGAGGCCGAGGTGGTGTTGCCGAGGTCGGTGGTGCGCACGCTCGACTTCAGTCGGGTGGACATGCTCGCGGCGCGCTTCATCGACGAGTCGCTGCGGGCGAGTGAGAGCGACGCCACCTTCCGCATCGCGCAGCATGGGCGCCCCGCCTTCATCTACGTGCTGCTCGAGCACCAGCGAAAGAGCGACGCGCTGATGCCGTGGCGACTGCTTCGGTACATGACGAACGTGTGGCTGAGCGTGCTGACGCAGGAGCCCGGACGCACGATCTTGCCGATGCTGGTGCCGATGGTGTTGTCGAACGTGCCTGAGGGTGGCGGGCTCCGACGTCTTTCACTGACGTGCTCGAACTCGACGACGGGCAGCGCGAACTCTTTGCCAGGATGATCCCGAACTTCAAGTTCGTGCTCGATGACCTCGCCAAGGCGACCTCCGATGAACTGCGCCACAGCCCGGGCCCCGCGTTCACCAGGCTCGCGTTGTGGCTGCTGGCGTCGTCGTCGACCGCGGAGCGGGTCCTCGATGAGGTGCCGCAGTGGGCCGACGTCGTCCACCAGGTCCGGCAGGAGGCCCCCGATGACCACCATCGGGCGCTCATGTATCTTCGGAAGACCGTGTACATGACCGAGGCGCAGGCGAAGAAGATGCGGAAGTACTTCTGGATGGACCCAGACAAGCGCGTCGTGACCGTCGAGGACATCGCGTACGCCGGGTTGAAGGAAGAGCGCGCGGAGGCCCGGGCGAAGGGGCGTGAAGAGGGCCTGGAGGAAGGCCGCGAAGAAGGGCTCGAGAAGGGTCTCAAACAAGGTCAGGAGGCCGGCCTCGCCGTCTTGCGCAGTGCCCTGAAGGACCAGTGGGCGGCGCGCTTCGGGAAGGTGCCGAAGACGGCGAGTGCGCGCATCGAGAAGGCAGACGCTTCAACGCTCAAGCGCATCGCGCATCGGCTCGTCACCGCGAAGAAGGCTGGCGACGTCTTCAAGTGACGAACCCACCGGCCGTCACCCGCGGAGGAGCGTCATCACGAAGTCGCCGACCGCTGGGTCCTTTCTGAAGGCGAGCGTGCCGAGCTGAACGTTCGACAGAAACGCCAGCACCCGGCGGTTCACCTCGGCCCGTGGCAGCGCGAACACCGCACCATCGAAGCACTGCGACGACGCGAGCTGGGCCGCGGCGAGCGGGGCGAGCGGACCGAGCGCTTCCTGTGACGCCTTCTCGAGCGCGACGAAGGCCTTCACGGGCAGCCGGCCTGGCTGCCCCACGTTGTCTTCGTCGGAGCGGAACGGGGTGCCCGCCGCAGTTCCATCGGGGAACAGCTGGACGATCTCATCGGTGAGCAGCGAGAGCCCCGTCGAGCGGCACAGCCTCGACAACGTCGACTTGCCGTCACCGCTCTTGCCCGAGGCCACCAGCACCGACGTGCCGTTCGTCACGCCGGCTGCGTGAATGAGAATGCCACCGCGCCGGGTCGCGACGACGTACCAGGCCAGCCGGAGCACGAGCTCTCCCTGGAACATGCCGTCGGGCACCTCGACGTCGAAGCGCGTGCCGTCGAGCAGGTAGCGGCACCGGCCGAGCGGTCCTTCAGCCACCAGGGCCGAGTCTGGGAGCGTCTGGTGTCGCGCGATGACGAGCTCGGGCGCCGGGCCCGTGGCCACCTCGAACGCGCCCAGGTGCACGCGGGGGCGAGACATCGCCGCGAGGGTCGACTCGACCCGAATCACCGCTCCGCCGCAGTCGACGTCGATGAAGTCCACGCTCAGCGCCACGCCTCGAAGGTGACGGCCCGCGCCGCGAGCACCGCGCGGGCCTCGGGCGCGCAGAAGGTCTCGAGCTCGACCTCACGCTGCGCCGAATAGCCGCTGGTGACGACGCTCGGCGCGAAGCCCGGGTGACACATCAGCTCGATGAGGCCTTCGGGCGGGAGCGCGTTGATCGTCTGGGCGAACTGCGAAGGCGTCCACCACGCCGTGGCGCCCGCGTCGCCGAGGAAGACGTCATTGGTGCGCACGCCACGCGCCCGCAGCGTCGCTCGCATCGGCGCGTCGATGCTCCGCACGGCGAGCCCTCGTGACGCCGCCGCGTCGCACACCCCGTCGAGCACCGCTGCGTGCCGGTGCAGGTGTTTGTGCACGTCGACATGCGTGGCCTCACGGCCGACCAGCGCCTTCAACCGATCGAGCTGCGCGAGGGTCTCGTCGTGAACGAACGCTCGCTCGAGGGTCGCGGCGTCACGCTCGTCGAGCTGATGACCCGGACGACTCACCGCTGCCCAGCGCGCGAGGTTCAGGTGAAGCCCGAGGGCGAGGCCGTCGGAGAGCGTCGCGGCGTCTTCACTGTGCGGGGTATTCACCATCATCGTGGTGCTCGACACCACGCCGAGCTTCATCGCGCGCACGATGCCGCGAGAGACCGCCGGGTCGTACCCGAAGTCGTCAGCGTTCAGGATGACGCGGCGGCCACTCATGGCGCGCACGAGGCGATCAGCTTGTCGGCCTCTGCGGGGAAGCGCTCCTTGAGGCGTCTCTTCACGTCATCGAGCTCGGTCGTCGTGTGCTGCTGGGCCTCGAGCTCGCACAAGGCCACCAGGGGGCGTGAGTCAGGCCCCGCGCGTTTGTCGGCCTCGAGGTATTCGACCCTGGCGCTCTTCGCGTCGCCCTTCTGGTACAGCGCCGAGGCCCGGTAGTAGTGCGCGACCATCAGGTCTGGCTGCTCCTTCACCGCGCGGGTGAGCAGCTTGAGCGCCTCGTCATGCTGGCTCTTGCGCAGCTTCACGAAGCCCAGCTCAGCCGCCGCCTCTGCCGAGAACTTCTTGCCGAGCAGGTTGGAGAGCACCTCTCCAGCCTCTTCGAGGCGGCCCGACTGGGAGAGCCAGTACCCCTTCCGCCAGAGGATCGTGAGGTCGGCCGGCTTCTTTCGCGAGGCCTTCGTCCACGCCTCGAGCGCGCCGGTCGAGTCGCCCTGCAGCTCCCGAAGCTCGGCGAGGAGCACGTCGGGGCGAACGTCGTCGGGGGCGAGCGCGATGGCTTCAGCCGCTTCCGTCTCGGCGCGCTTGCCCTTGCGCAGGTTGATCGCGGCGCGGGCCTTGAGCAGGTGTGGCTCGACGTTCTTCGGGCTGCGCTTGAGCCAGGCCTCGGAGACTTCGTCGGCGACCGCCCACTGCTTCGCGGCGATGAGCTGCTCTGCCACCAGCTGGAGCTGTGCGTCCGAGACGTCGGGCGCCTGGCTCACGTCGAGCAACGCCTTGCCCTTCTCCTCCGGGGTCGAGGCCTGCTCGGCGCGCGCCAACAACACCTCGGCAGACGACGAGCCGCCGCCGAGGATGAAGACGGCCGCGGCGCCTACGACGACGAGCCCGATGACGGCGGCGATGATGGGGGTGTTCGAGCGCTTCGCCAGGTGGCCCGGAACGGGCAGCTTCCCCGTCAGCGGCTCGGGCTCGAGCGGCGCGGTGATGTGAATCGCGGCGCCAGGGTGGGGTGGGTCGAAGACGGGAGCCTGCCCCGTCGCGAGTTGCTGGGCGGCGCGAATGGGGCTCTGCGACGTCGCAGGCTGCGGCGAGTCTGCGAGCGCGGGCGCGGCCGTCAGGCCACGCGGTGGTGAGGCGCCGAAGTCTTCGGGCTTCAGGCCCGGCACCGAGGGGTCGGCCGCGCGCGCCTTGCGGAGCGTCTCGCGCTGCTTGTCCGTCTGCGGGAACAGGTGCGAGACGTAGGCGGCGACCTCCTGGTTGGTCGCCAGCTGGGCCTCGCCGCCCACCAGCTCCATCGCGTCGATGAAGACGCCCATCGTCTGGAAGCGGGAGTCGGGGTTGCGGTTGAGCGCGGTGAGGCAGACCGCCTCGAGCGCACGGGGCAGTGACGGATCGAACGTCGAGGGCGGCTGGAGCTTGCCCTCGGCGATCTTCATCACCACCTCGTCGACGCTGTTGCCGGTGAAGGGACGCCGGCCGCACATCTGCTCGTAGAGCATCACGCCCGCTGCGAAGATGTCGGCGCGGTGGTCGACCGGCTTCGCGAGGATCATCTCGGGCGACATGTAGAAGAACTTGCCCTTGAGCGTTCCCGGCTCGGTGCCAGAGCCCCAGTTCGCCGTCTTCGCGATGCCGAAGTCGATGACCTTCACCTCGCCGTTCACGCCCACGTGCACGTTGTCGGGCGTGAAGTCGCGGTGCACGAGCGCGAGCGAATTGCCCTCGTCGTCCTTCGCCTCGTGGGCGGCGCCCAGCCCGCGGCAGCCCTCGCACAGAATGCGCAGCGCGACCGGCAGCGGCATGCGTTTGCCGTCTTCAGCGGCGCGTGCGCGCAGGTCGGCGAAGGTGCGGCCCTCCAGCAGCTCCATGGCGATGAACGGCTCACCGGTGACCTGCCCGAGCTCGAAGATGCGCACCACGTTGGGGTGGTTGATCTGCGCGGTGATGCGCGCCTCGTTGAGGAACATACGGACGATGGAGCTGTCCTTCACGAGGTGCGGCAGCAGCTTCTTCACCGCCACCATCGGCCCGAAGGTGCCCTGCTCGTCGATGTGTCGGCCGACGTACACCTCGGCCATGCCGCCCGTCGCGATGCGCGAGGTGAGCCGGTACTGACCGATCCACACGGGTGAGCCGAGGTTCTCCACGGAGGCACGACCGTAGGGGTCCCCGAGCGTCCTGTCACTCGTCGAAGAGGCCCAGCTGAGGCGCTCGTTCGCGATGCCCCGACTTCACCTGGGCGTCGAAGAGGGCGCGCACGGTCTCGAGGCGGTCGGCCTCGGCAGGCGTCTTGTCGTCACGAAGGCGCGCGATGCGAGGGAAACGCAGGGCAAAGCCGCTCTCGTGGCGCGATGAGGGTTGCAGCCCGTCGAAGGCCACCTCGAGGACGATCTCGGGCTTGACCAGCAACTGCCGGCCAGCGTGGCCGACGCCGAGGGCTTCGAGGCGCTTGGTGAGCGCGGCGATCTCGACGTCGGTCAGCCCGCTGTAGGCCTTGCCGATGTCGACGAGGGTCGAGCCTCTCCAGACCGCGAACGTGTAGTCGCTCAACACGCCGGCGCGTTTGCCGTGGCCGCGCTCGGCCTTCGTGATGACGACGTCGAGCGTGCCGAGCGCGCGCTTCACCTTGCGCCAGGCGCTGCCCCTGCGCCCCGCCTCGTATGGCGCGTCGGTGCGTTTGAGCATCAGCCCTTCGTGGCCACGCGAGCGGGCGGCGGTGAAGCGGGCTTCGAGCTGCGCCTCGACGGGCCTCGCCGGGTCGAGCGGTGCGTAGTCGTTCACCCTGACGCCGAGGGCCTCGAGTCGTGAACGGCGCTCGGTCCAGGGCCGCTCCAGCAGGGGCTCGCCGTCGAACAGGAGGTCGAACGCGATGAACTCGACCGGCGTCTCCCGTCTCGACGACGCATCGGGAGCGACGCGCCCCAGCCGAGCCTGCAGCGCCTGAAAGGGCCTGGGCCTACCCTCGCCCGTCACGGCGATCACCTCGCCGTCCATCACCACGGCGCGCGGCGCCGCTCGCAGCGCCTGCACCACCTCGGGGAACGAGGCGGTGACGTCGCCGGTGCCGCGCGCGAAGAGCGTGACGCCAGTGGGCGCGACGTGGGCCTGCACCCGGACGCCATCGAGCTTGTCCTCGACGATGGTGAGGGCAGGGTCGATGGGCTCCTTCACCGTCTCGGTCGGCGTCGCGAGCATGAAGGCGATGACCTTGCCGACGCTGAGGGCCGCCGCTCCCAGCGTTCCCCGCTTTGCCATCAGCGTCAGCGCTCCGGCGTCGGGCGTGAGGGCGGAGGCGGCGCGGACGGCCTTCGGCTCGAGCGCAAAGCTCGCCGCGAGCGCGTCGTCGAAGGTGCTGCGCTGCACGCCGATGCGCAGCTCACCCAGGAGCGCCTTCACGAGGTACTTCGCCTCGGCGCCGGTTGCGTCGTGGAGCGTCTGGGTGACGAGCTTCACCTTTTCGACGCGGTCGGTGGTGCTGGCGATCGCCTCGAAGAAGGGGACGACGCGGTCCAGCGGCAGGCCTTTGCGGTCGGGCGGCCACAACGGCTCGAGCGCTTCACCGAAGTCGCCGGCAGTGCGAGTCCCGATCATCAATTCCCGCTCGGTGCGGCCCGCCGCGGCCGCCGTCGCCTCGAGGAGCAACGCCCAGCCGACGCCCAGGGAACGTTCGTCTCCGACGGCGAGGGGCTGGGCGACGATGACACGCGCGGCGCCCATCAGTTCGCCGTCGGTCAACGTCGCGAGCAGCTCGGCGAGCAGCGCGACCTTCTCGGTGCGCGAGCGGGTCGCCTTCACTGCGTCGAGGGTGGCCGCGAGGCGCCGCATGGACTCGTCCGTTCCTCCGACGTCACTGCGGGGCCGAGACCACCAGCTGGAGCGAGACGGGCTCCTTCTCGATGAGGCACTGGTCGGCGCTGCAGACGCTGAAGGCGAACACGCCCGAGACGCGGTGGGTGCCGGCAGCGACGGCCTTCGGCGAGAGCGTCGCGTCGAGGGCGCAGGTGTCTTCAGCGGAGCCAGCACACAGCGTCTTCGCGGCCGTGTCCTTCAGCGGGACGCGCGGCGCGGCGAACGCGACGGCCGGGCTCTCGTCAGGCACGAAGCTCACCGGGTAGTCGGCGTTGACGTGAAAGCCGTCGGTCGCGACGAGGCGGAGCGAGAGCCGTGCCGCGTCACCAACCGTCGCAGGCTGGCCGCTGAACGAGACGGTGAAGTGTTTGTCTTTCGCTGGCGTTGGAGACGTCGCGGGCGTTGGAGACGCGGCCTGCTCCTGCTTGCAGGCGCTGACCACCACGAGGGTGAGGACGAGCGCGGCCTTCATGCGCCGTACTTCACCGAGCAGCCGTAGGGCTTCGTCTCTGGCACTCGCGCCGCTTTGCCCCCCGAGAGGTCTTCGAGCGCCTGGTCGACGTAGTTGATGAGCGCGCCGCCCTCGGGCGACTTGCCTTCGCCATCTGGCGAGTTGTCGATGGCGCCGCGGTAGACGAGCGTGCCCTTGCCGTCGATGACGAACAGGTTGGGTGTGTTGGTGGCGCCGTACGACTTGCCCACCACGCCGGTCTCGTCGAGCAGCACGGGGTGCTCCAGCTTGAACGTGGCCACGCCCTTCTTGTTGGTCTCGAGCCCTGCGCCCTGCTTCCCGGCCGCGCCCGAGTTGATGGCCAGCCACACGACGCCCTTCGCCTGCGCGCGCTTCGCGGTGTCGACCAGCGAGCCCTTCGTGTGCGCGGCCTTCACGTAGGGGCACTCGGGGTTGAACCACTCGAGCACCACCGTCTTGCCTTTGAACGACGAGAGCTTCACCTCTTTGCCCTCGAGGTTCTTGAGCGTGAAGTCGGGAGCCGCAGCGCCGAGGGCAGGGCGGGCGGTGAGGAGGAGGGTCAGGGCGAGGAAGGTCATGGGCGGTGAGTTAACCAGTCTTGCCAATCCATGCTCGTTCGAGAGCAGCGTAGGCTCCTCCGGGTGCGCGCCTGGCTCTTGCTCGTGATGCTGACGGTCGGGTGTGTCGTGGCGCCAGCGGATGGCGCGTCGAGTCCGCTCGTGTTGCCGAGCTCGGTGTCACCGTCGATCGCTGGCAGCTCGTTGACCCTCTGGGTCTTCGGCGTCGCGGCGCCTGCGGAGCCACCAGTTCTTGGCACGAATGGCCTGGTCGCCTCCTTCGAGTGGAGCGGCACGTCGTTGGGCCTCCCGCCTGGCGCGCGTCAGCTCGGCGTCGAGACGACCATGGCCCGCGGGAAGCTGTTCCTGCAGGTGCCGATGAGCGGCGGCTCCGTCGAGTCCAACCGGGTGCGGCTCGATTCGCAGACGAGCGCCTTCGCCGAGGCTCCCGACCTGCCTCAGCTGGTGCCCTGGTCATCGACACCCATGTCGAGCGTGCTGATCGTCGCGCGCGACTTCGGGAGTGGACGACTGGTCGACGTCGACGGGAGCCCGCTCCCCATCGGCTCGTTCACCTGTTCGCGGCCGGACCTCGAGGGGCTGCGCGAGGTCAGCATGCAGTGCTTCGTCACCCGCAAGGGCCCGCTCGAGGCCGGAGGCTTCTCGGGCAACCGGGTGCGCGCGCTCGTGCAGACGTTCGAGGGCCCGGTGCTGACGCCAGCCGTCGTGTTGCCGTGACCTCGTCGGAGCCTTGATCCAGAGTGCGGCCCTCTCGCAGTCCATCGGGGTTCGTGCATGCGCCGCTACGAGTTCGTCGAGGGTTCGTCGAAGAAGTTCTGGGAGATCGAGCTCGAGGGCGAGTCGTTCACCGCGCGGTGGGGGCGCATCGGCACCGACGGGCAGGAGAAGACGCAGGACTTCGAGTCGGCGGCCGAGGCGCGCAAGGCGCACGACAAGCTGATCGCCGAGAAGGAGAAGAAGGGCTACCGCCTCGTCGGTGGAGACGACCCGAACGCGCGGCCGCTCACGGCGAAGGTGCCGACGAACCCGACGCTGCTCGACTCCGTGCGCGCGAAGCCAGACGACGCTGCAGGCTGGCAGGTGTTCGCGGACTGGCTGCTGGAGCAGGGAGAGAAGTGGGGTGAGGTGATCGGTGCCGCGGCGCGAGGCAAGCCCGACACGAAACAGCAGCAAGCCGTTCAGGCCGCGCTCCTCGGTGACGCCGAGGCCGACGTCACGTGGAAGCATGGCGTCATCGACGAGTTCTCGTTCGCGCCCGACGAGCCCGACGACGAGAGCCCGATGGAGGTAGTCGTCGAGCGCGTGCTCAAGCACCCGGCTGGCCACTTCGTGCGCAGTCTCTCGCTTGGCCTGCCGCCTCACGAAGACACCGAGTGGCACATGGAGGGGCTCGGCAAGGCGATCGCTGCGGCTGGCCCGCTCCCGCGGCTCGAGGTGCTCGACCTGAGCGAGCCGTCGGAGCACATGGACCAGGAGTCGTGGCGTCGCGTCGGCGATCTGCGCGGCATCTGGGCCGCCGCCCCGAACCTGAAGGTCCTCAAGCTCCGCGGCTCGAACGGGAGCGACGACGGCACACCCATCAAGCTCGCGCCCATCGACGCGCCGCACCTCGAGACGCTCGTCATCTTCTCGGGTGGTCTCGACGAGGCCGCGCCGAAGGAGATCGGCGCCGCGAAGTTGCCCGAGCTCACCCACCTCGAGCTGATGTTCGGCAGCGACAACTACGGCTGCAACTGCACGATGGACTCGCTCAAGGGAATCCTCTCGGGCAAGGGTCTGCCGAAGCTCAAGACGCTCGGCCTCAAGAACAGCGAGTGGGAAGGCGAGCTCATCGAGGCGATCGCGAAGTCGGCGATCCTCCCGAAGCTCGAGGTGCTCGATCTCTCGATGGGCGTGCTCTGGAGAGAGGGCTCGGCGGCCATCATCGAACACGCCGAGAAGTTCGAGCACCTCAAGCAGCTCATCCTCGACGACAACTACTTCGACGACGAGCAGCTCGCCGCCATCCAGAAGGCGCTGAAGAACGCGCAGGTCGGTGAACAGAAGGAGCTCGACGAGCCCGACGCTGAAGAGCCGTACCGCTACACCAGCATCGCGGAATGAGCCGTCGCTTCGTCATCCTCGGGAACCCCGAGAACCGCCGCGTCACGCTCTTTCAAGAGGCGTTGGCGCGGCAGCAGCTGCCGGCGGCGCAGGTCGTCTCATGGCTGCAGTTCCTCACGGAGGGGACACTCCCGTTCGGCTCCGAGCCGGCCTTCGTTCGAGTCGATTCGTTCGGAGAGAACTTCGCGGTGCAACGGCTCTTGTTGGAGCGTGGTGGCGTGCCAGAGGCACGGTCCCTCGAGGAGCGTCACGGCGAGCTCGTGGAGCCTGCGAAGGCGCACGAGGGGTTTCGCGCCGCGCTCCGTCAGCTCGAGGTGCTCTTCGCGAAGGAACCGGAGTGGGACGTGCTCAACGTGCCGTCGGAGATCGACGAGCTCTTCGACAAGCGCCGCACGTCACGCCGCTACCGCGACGCAGGCATCCCCGTTCCCGAGGTGATGGAGGACGCGCCCGTCGATCCCTCCGCGCTGCTCGACGCCTGTCGTCGCCACGGGTGGGACGAGGCGTTCGTGAAGCTCTCGTGTGGCTCGTCGGCGAGCTGCCTCGCGCACGTCGAGCTCGGGAAGACCGGCGTGCTGGTGCGCACGTCGCTCGAGTGGGACGCGCCTCGCTGGTTCAACAACCTGAAAGTGCGTCACCTGCGCCGCGCCACCGAGATCGATCGCGCGCTCGGCTTCATTCTCTCGCAGGGCGCGCACGTCGAGCGGGGGGTTCCCAAGGCGCGGCTGGGTGACGCGTTCTTCGATCTCCGCGTGCTCTGCATCGCGCACGAACCCCGCTTCATCGTCGTGCGGCAGAACGTCTTGCCCATCACCAACCTGCACCTCGGTGGGTTCCGTGGCGACCTCTCGGTATTGAAGGAGAAGGTCAGCGCTGATGCGTGGGAGGCCGCGATGGAGACGTGCCGAAAGGTCGCGCGGCTGTACCGGTCGCTTCACGTCGGCATCGATCTGATGTTCGAGCCCGACCTCCAGGCGCACCGCGTGCTCGAGGCGAACGCGTTCGGCGATCTGCTCCCGAACCTCACGCGCGAGGGCCTCGACGTCTGGGAGTGGCAGATTCGCGAGGCGCTGCGTCATCCCCCGACAGGGCGATGGCTCCACGGGGCGTCCTGAGCCAATCTCGCGGCCTCGATGAACACCCTGCGCTTCAACTTGAATGGCCGGTGGGTCGAAGAGCCCAACGTCGCTCCCACCACCACGCTGCTTCGATACCTGCGCGACGTGCGCGGCCTGACTGGAACGAAGGAGGGCTGCGCAGAAGGCGACTGTGGCGCGTGCTCCGTCGCGGTGGTCGAGAACGGCCCTGATGGCCGACCGCACTACCGCGCCATCAACGCCTGTCTGGTGTTGCTGCCGATGGTGCAGGGCAAACACGTCGTCACCGTCGAGGCGCTCAAGTCGGGCGAGTACCACCCCGCGCAGCAGGCGATGGCGGCGGCGCTCGGCAGCCAGTGCGGCTACTGCACGCCGGGCATCGTGATGTCGTTGTTCGAGGCGACGTACCGCGAGGACCTGAAGGCGCCATGGCAGCTCGACGATCAGCTCTGCGGCAACCTCTGCCGGTGCACCGGCTACCGGCCGATTCGTGACGCCGCCACCGCCGTCGCCGGCTCGTGCCCGAAGGACTCGTTCAGTGCCGCGCTCCCCGAGTCGAAGCCCGGGTCGATGGCGTTTCATCACGAAGAGAACGGCCAGCTCTTCGCCACGCCGACGAGCTTCGACGAACTCTGGAGCGTGCTCGACGAACACCCCGACGCGCGCTTCGTCGTCGGCGGAACGGATCTCTCGCTCGAGATCACCAAGCGGTTTCAGGTGCCGCCGAAGCTCGTCTCGCTCGAAGGGCTGCACGAGCTGCACACGCTGAAGGAAGGCCCGACGCACCTGCTCGGCAGCGCCGTCACCATCTCGGAGCTCGAGGACTTCACCGCGACACGGCTCCCGCCGGTGCACCGCATGGTTCGCTACTTCGCGTCTCGGCAGATCAAGCACCGCGGCACCATCGGTGGAAACCTGTGCACCGCCTCGCCCATCGGCGATCTCGCGCCGGTGCTGGTGAGCCTCGGCGCCACCGCCGTCCTCCGCTCACGCCAGGGCGAGCGTCGCGTTCTCCTCGAGGACTTCTTCACGGGCTACCGGAAGACGGCGCTGCAGCTGCGAGAGCTTCTCGTCGGCGTCGAGGTGCCTGCGCTCGCGCCGGCCACCCGGGCCTCGGCGTACAAGGTGAGCAAGCGGCGTGAGCTCGACATCAGCGCCGTCTCGGCGGGGCTGCTCGTCGAGGTGAACTCGCAGAACGTGGTGACGCTCGCCCGGCTCGCCTTCGGAGGCATGGCCGCCACGACGAAGCGCGCGACGAACGCAGAGCAGGCGTTGGTCGGACACCCGTGGAGCGAGGCCACCGTCGACGCTGCGGCGAAAGCCATCACCAAGGACTTCACGCCCATGTCGGATCACCGCGGCAGCGCGCCGTACCGTGCACTGGTCGCGGCCAACCTGTTGCGCGGCTTCTTCGACGAGACGTCCGTCACGCCGCAGCCACGGCTCGCGCCAGGTCATGCTGCGACGGTGTTGACGGCCGAGGAGGTGCGCCGTGGCTGAGCCCACCTCGCCGCTGCGGCAGCCGCTCCTTCACGAGTCGGGCCTCAAGCACACGACCGGAGAAGCGCGGTACGTCGATGACTGGCCCACGCCGCCTGGCCTGTTGGTGGCGCAGGTCGTCGTCTCGCCGCTCGCCCACGCGAAGCTCAAGGGCGTTGACACCCGCGCCGCGCTGCAGGTGAAGGGCGTCGTCGCCGTGCTGACCGCGAAGGACGTGCCCGGCACCAACGACGTCGGGCCCGTCATTCACGACGAAGAGCTCTTCGCCCACGACACCGTCCGCTTCCTCGGCCAGTCCATCGCGGTCGTCGTCGGTGAGTCGTACGAGGCGTGCCGCGCCGGCGTGGCCGCAGTGAAGATCGACCTCGAGCCGCTGCCGACGGTGCTGACCATCGATCAGGCCATCGAGCAGAAGAGCTTCCTGTCGACGAACCATCGGCTCACGCGAGGTGACTCGAAGGCGGCGCTGGCGAAGGCGCCCGTGCGCTTCCAGGGCGAGGTCATCACCGGCGGGCAAGACCACTTCTATCTCGAGACGCAGTGCACGCTGGCGATCCCCGAAGAAGGCCCCGCGCTCCGGTTGCTCTCGTCGACGCAGCACCCGAGCGAGGTGCAGACCATCGTCGCGCACGTGCTCGGCTGGGGCCGGCATCAGCTCGTCGTCGAGGTCCCTCGCATGGGCGGTGGCTTCGGCGGCAAAGAGACGCAGGCCGCGCCGTACGCTGCGATGGCTGCGCTCGCTGCGGTGAAGACCGGCCGGCCCGTGAAGGTGTGGCTCAACCGCGACCAGGACATGATGTGGACGGGGAAACGTCACCCGTTCAAGACGCGCTTCGACGTCGGCTTCTCGACGGACGGCCAGCTGCTCGCGCTCGAGGCTGAGCTCTTCGCCGACGCCGGCTTCAGCACCGACCTCTCCCGCGCCATCCTCGACCGCGCGCTCTTCCACATGGACAACGGGTACTTCATTCCCGACGTCACGGTGACGGGCCACCTCGCGAAGACGAACCTGCCGTCGAACACCGCGTTCCGTGGCTTCGGCGGGCCGCAGGGCATGGCCGTCATCGAAGACATCATGTCGCGTGCGGCCGAACGCCTGGGTCTCGAGCCCTCGGAGCTTCGTCGCAAGAACTTCTACGGCGCAGCGCCGCGCAACGTGACGCCGTTCTGGCAAGAGGTGAAGGACTGCCGGCTCGAGCGCCTGTTCTCCGAGCTGCTGGCCTCGAGCGAGTACACGCGCCGCAAGGCCGAGGTGGAGTCGTTCAACGCGAGCCATCGTCACGCGAAGCGGGGCATCGCCATCACGCCGGTGAAGTTCGGCATCAGCTTCACCACGTCGTTCCTGAACCAGGCTGGCGCGTTCGTCGTCGTCTATGCCGATGGCTCGGTGCAGCTGAACCACGGTGGCACCGAGATGGGGCAGGGGCTGCACACCAAGATGCTGGCGGTGTGCGCTCACGAGCTTGGCGTGCCGGCCGACCGTATTCGCGTGATGACGACGGCGACCGACAAGGTGCCCAACACCTCGGCGACGGCCGCGTCGAGCGGGTCTGACTTGAACGGCATGGCGGTGCAGCACGCGGCGGTGACGCTTCGTGAGCGGCTGCGGCCCATCGCGGCGAAGCTGCTCGGCGCTCCCGCAGACTCGGCGAAGGACGTCGTCTTCGAGAACGGGCGGGTCTTCCTTCCGTCGCAGCCCACGAAGACCGTCGCGTTCGAGAAGGTGACGCAGGACGCGTACCTCTCGCAGATCTCCCTCTCGGCGACTGGCTACTACCGCACGCCCGACATCCACTTCGACAAGGCCACCGGGCGCGGCAAGCCGTTTCACTACTTCGCGTACGGCGCTGCGGTGTCGGAGGTCGAGGTGAGCGGGCTGACCGGCGAACACCGGCTGCGACGCGTCGACCTGCTCAGCGACGTCGGCGCGTCACTCGTGCCCAGCATCGACAAGGGCCAGGTCGAGGGCGCGTTCATTCAGGGTTGGGGCTGGCTCACCTGTGAAGAGGTGCGCTTCGACGAGAAGGGCTTCCTCCGCACGCACTCGCCCGACACCTACAAGATCCCCGCGTTCGGTGACGCGCCGGTCGACTTCCGCGTCGCGCTCCTCGAGCACGCACCGCAGGACGGCACGATTCACGGCTCGAAGGCCGTCGGCGAGCCTCCGCTGATGTTGGCGTTGTCGACCGTGGCCGCGCTGCGCCATGCGGTGTCGGCGTTCGGGAAGAAGGGCAGGGAAGTCGTGCTGCCCATGCCCTGTACGCCCGAGACGGTGCTCTTCGCCATTGAGGCCGCGAAGGCGCTCTGAGCTAGCCTCGGCGCATGCGAATCGCCTGGGCGGTGCTGCTCGTCGCGGTCGTCGTCGGGGTCGCGGGCTGTGATGACGAGCTGAAGGGCACCTTCGGGCCACCCCAGCCGCCGACGCCGGTTCAGCTGAAGACGGCGCCTCAGAAGGCGCCGCCGGTCGCTGCGGTGGGGGCGCCTGCTCCGGTGGTGAAACCTGCAGGCCTCACGCGCGAGGACGTTCGTCAACGCCATGGGACCCGGACCAGCGGTCCGTGCGCCACGGGAGACGAGTGGATGGGGTGGGTCGACGAGCCCCGCACTCCTGACGAGGTCGCCATGCTGCGGACCTGGGCGCTCGACGGTGAGGCGCCCGATCGCCACATCGCCATCAACGCGCTCCTGTCCCAGAGGGATCCGTCGCTGGCCGAGACGTGGCGGAAGGTGATCGTGGGGCCCGAACTCGTTCGAACCGATCCAGTCGAGCTTTCGATGGCCCTCCTCGCCAGAGGAGACGACTCCGACGTGCCGCTTGCCCTCGCCGCGTTGAAGACCGCGAGCGACCCCGAGCTCGTGAAGCTCAGGAGCGAAGCGCCCTCGAACCTCACTGCGACGGCGCTGCTCGTGCGCCTCGCCGATGCGCGGGCTCAGCGATCAGCGCGGTGGCAGGCGGACCTCAGGGCGAACGACCCGCGGCGTGCCCCACGCCTCCCAGGGCTCCCCGACGTCGTCGCAGCCCAGCTCGTGCAGAGGTTCGTGCCGTCGTTCACCGCCTGCACGGCCGCCGCGCCGGCGACGGCGAAGGAGCGCGCCGTCACGCTCACGCTGGTCATCAGCGCTTCAGGCGCCGTGACGCGAAGCTCGCTCGCCCCGACACACGCGGGCGAGGCGTGGGCTGAGTGCCTCGTGAAGGCCGGCGAACGTGTCGTCTTCCCGGCGTCTGACGGCGAGACCGAGGTGCAGGTGCCGCTGCGCGTGGGTCGTGCGACCGCACCTTGAGAACCTACTGGCAGTAGCCCGTCGCCTGGCACTGGCTGCCCTGCGGGCACTGCGCCGCGAAGCCCATGTTCTGGCAGCTGGGGCGGCAGAAGCCGACGAGCGCTGCCGGGTTGGGCGACAGCGTGCAGACGTACCCCGTGCGGCAGCTGCCCTGGCCCATGCCCGCGCCGGTGCACGTCGAGCGGCACGAGCTGACCGGCTGACCGAACACGGGTTCCGTGATGCAGACGCCGGTGCCGTTTCCGCAGGGCCCGGCTCCGCTGCACATGCCGGTGCAGTAGCCGCCGGGGAAACCCGAGGGCTGACCGAACGGCGCTTCTTCGATGCAGTTGCCTTCGCAGGTGCTGGCGGCCGTGCACGCGCTGCCGGTGGGGAGCACTGGGGCGATGCCTCCGTCCGAGGTGGTGTTGGGCACACACGCGCCGCCGCGGCAGGTGGTGCCGCCCTGGCACTGCATGCACATCTGGCCGGCCGTGCCGCAGGCGAAGTTGTTCAGCTGGTTGCCCGAGACGCAGCGGCCGAAGGTGCAGCACCCCGAGGCGCACGAGACGGCGTCACAGGTGGTGGTGCCAGCATCGACGGTGCCGCCCGTGCACGTACCGTTGTTGCACTGCCCGCCGCCGGGACACATCGCGCACTGGCCGCCACCGGTGCCGCACGAGAAGCGCGACTGCTGACCGGGAGGCAGGCATCGGCCGAAGGCGCAGCAGCCCGTGGCGCACGTCATCGGCCCACAGGCCATCGCCTGCTGGCAGGAGCCGTTGATGCAGTCCTGCCCGCGCGGGCAGCTGGTGCACATCGAGCCCCCGAGGCCGCAGGCGAAGCTGGTGCCCATCGAGGGTGTCACGCACCGGCCCTGACCACAGCACCCCGTGCAGGTGCCGGGGCCGCACGCAGCGACGATGCAGCTGCCGTTCACGCACTGCTCGCCACTGCCGCAGCGCGTGCACATGCCACCCGTCGCGCCACAGGCGAGGGGAGAGTCGCCGACCTGACACTGGCCCGCGCCGTTGCGACAGCCGCACGCCGTGCCGCCACCAGCCGCGCCGCCGGCCGTGCTCATGCCGCCACCTGCGCCGCCAGCCTCTCCGCCAGCCGTTCCACCGCCGGTCGCGCTCCCGCCCGCGTCACCTCCTGCGGCGCCACCGCCCGTCGAGGCCGTGCCGCCACCCGTCGACGAGCCTCCGTCTGGAGCCCGACAGCGGAAGTCGATGCACGTGGTGCCGCCCGTACAGTCAGCGTCGGTCGAGCACTGCGCCTCGGGGACGGGCGTGAAGCAGGAAGAAGCGACGAGCGCGAACGCAGCGGCGCGGAGAGCGGACTTCATGGAGCAACCTCTCGCAAGCGGGGTCGGCCGATCCCGTGAGACGCGAGAATGACCACTCCCCTCGGTGGGGCGCAAGCAGCAAGACCGGGCCAGAGTCGTCTGAACGTTCGTCAGCCGCCCAGCAGGCCGATGGCCTTCATCGACAGCCACGCGAGCCCTCCGCTGAACGGCAGCGTCACCACCCACGCCACGAGGATGTTGGTCGCGACGCCCCAGCGCACCGCCGACAGCCGCTTCGAGGCGCCGACGCCCATGATGCAGGCGTTGATGACGTGCGTAGTGGAGACAGGAATGCCGAGCCGTGAGGCGCCGAGAATGGTGAGCGCTCCGGCGGTCTCGGCGGCGAAGCCCTGCAGCGGCGTGATGCGAATGATCTTCGTGCCCATCGTCTTGATGATGCGCGTGCCACCGGCCGCCGTGCCTGCCGCGATGGCGCCAGCGCAGGCCACGATGACCCACGTCGGCACGGCGTCACCCTGCGGGAGCGCCCACGCTGGCATCCACTCGGGGCGGGCGCCCTGCTGCGACGAGACGAACGACAGCAGCGCGAGCGTGATGATGCCCATCGACTTCTGCGCGTCGTTGGAGCCGTGCGAGAAGGCCATCAACCCCGCCGAGACGAGCTGCAGGCGCCTGGCGAGCGTCGCGACGAGCTGCGGCGCGGCGCCGTAGAGCCGTCGCCCGACGATGAGCGCTCCGACGGCGGCGAGCACCAGCAGGCCCACCAACACGCCGTATTCCACCTCGAGGGCCACCGTGTCGGCGCCCGTCTTCGCGGCCTCGGCGAGCGCATGCTCCCGGCCGCTCCACCATTGAGCGCCGCCCAGCGCGACGAGGCCCGCCCACACCACCAGCGCGAACACCTTGCCCAGCCAGGGGAGCTTGCCGCGCGCGAGCCACACCAGCCCGATCATCACGAAGAAGGCGGTGACGAAGCCGATGGTCGGAGACGCGACGAGCGGGAGCAGCACCTTCTGCCCCAGCGCGGTCCACTTGAACGCGTCGAGCCCCGCGTGCGCGACGACGGCCCCGGCCAGGCCACCGACGAGCGCGTGGGACGACGAGGAAGGAATACCGAACCACCAGGTGATCAGGTTCCAGATCGACGCGCCGATGAGCGCCGCGAGCACCACGCCCTGCGTCACCTGCGCCGGGTCTGCGAAGCCCGAGGCGATCGTCTTGGCGACCGCGGTGCCTGCCATCGCGCCGCCGAAGTTGAGCACCGCCGCGAGCAGCACCGCGGTTCGAATCGGCAGCACGCCCGTCGACACCACGGTCGCGATCGCGTTCGCCGCGTCGTGGAAGCCGTTGATGTAGTCGAACACGATGGCCATCACGACCACCGCGATCAGCAGGCTAACCATGTTTCACGGCCATGTTGGAGAGCAGGTCGGCCACGTTGTCGCAGTGGTCGACTGCGTTCTCCAGGTGGTCGAGCGCCTCCTTCTGCTTGAGCAGCTCACGGAAGTCGATCGACGGGGCCTTGAACAGCTCGCTGATCGCCGAGCGGTAGATGGTGTCGCCTTCCTTCTCGAGCTCGCGCACCTTGCGGCCCCCGTCGATGAGCTCGGCGAACTTGTGCGAGCGCAGGTGCGGCACGGTGTCGCGAATCATCGCGGTGCAGGTGATCAGCTTCTTCGAGAGCTCGACCATCGCCGGCGTCGGCTTCTCGATGCTGTACAGGCCGTAGCTGCGGGCCGTGAGGTTCGCGAGGTCGATGATGTCGTCGAGCTCGCTGGTGAGGCGGTGCAGGTCTTCACGGTCGAGCGGGGTGACGAAGGTGCGGGCGAGCGCGTCTTCCATGCGGCGCACCACGTCGTCGGCCTTGTGCTCGATGATCTGCACGGTGGCCTGCACCTGGGCAGCTGGCGTCGTCTCGAACGCCGCGAGCGCCATGGCGGCTTCGTAGCCCAGCCGGCCGAGCTCCTCGATCATGTCGTAGTAGTGGTCTTCCCTCGGGAGCAGCCACCGGATCATCGCTTGAAGCGCCATGCGGGCTGTTCAGCACGGCTCCTGGCGGCTCGAAGTGACAGTTCCGTGACGCACTCGTGACGCAGGATCAACCCGGCTCAGACGGAGCCGGGCCTGGTCAGGGCCGCCGGCCGTCCATCATGCGGGCCAGCTCGTCGAGCTCTCCCGGCAGTGACGCCAGGGCCTTCTCGGCCGCGGCGCCACGCACCAGGCGCTTGGTGAGCGCGTAGCCAGCGCCCGAGAAGCCGGCGAGGTGACGGGCGTGCATCATCGCCGCCGCCAGCAATGACTCGGGCGCGTGCACGTTCTCGGCGACGTGCATGCTGAGCGCTTCTTGCGGCGTCAGCACCCGGCCATGCACGACGAGCTCGGTGAGGCGTGAGGTCGAGATGGCCGCGCGCGCGAGCTCGACACCGAACGAGGGCACGAAGAGGCCTGCAGGCACTTCGTTGAGGCCGAACTTGAAGGGCCCTTCGGCGAAGACGCGAAGATCAGCCGCCAGCGCGAACATGGCGCCAGCGCCCAGCGCGTGCCCCGACACCGCCGCGACGACGGGCTTGGGCAGCAGGAACAGCTTGAGCACCGCGGTGCCCATCGCGCGCACGACGTCTTTCTTCTCCTCCATCGACAGCGACGGCAGCTGCTTCAGGTTGAGACCGGCGCTCAAGTACCCGGGGCGCCCGGTGAGCACCACCGAGAGCGCCCGCGAGGCGACCACCTCGTCGAGCGCGGCGACCAGGCCCTCGAACTCGGGCGTCAGCACCGCGTTGGCCTTGCCGTCGTCGAGCGCCACGAGGGCGACGTCTCCGTCGTACGTCACGTGCCACTGGGCCATGGGGAGTCCTCCTGGGAAACGGGTTACCTGAAGCTCGAGCCGCCACAGAGCTCGCAGTTCATCTCGGGAATTCTGCCGACCGAGGCCGTGGCGACATCGCGCTCGAGCCGGAAGCTGGTGTCGCCGACGCCGAGCGACGGCGCAGGCTCGCCACGCGCGTCATACGTCCACTTGCTCGTGACGCGGGACCGCAGCCAGTCGCGCGCCTTGGCTTCGCTCTGGGCCCCGATGACCGAGTGCTCGACGCCATGCCACCCCGACACCGGCACGCTCACCACCATCGACGCGGTGCCGAGCGGCAGCTGGAGCCGGCGGATGACGGCGCCGAAGACGTCGATCTTGTGCTCCTCGACCTCCTCGCACTCGCTGGTGGAGCGGACGGGCAACGACACCAGCCACAAGCGGCGGGCGCGTGAGGCGTCGACGACCGTCTCCATCACGGGTGCCGGCGTCGTCAGGCCCAGCGTGCTCAGCAGCTCTCTGCGTTTCGTGAGGCTCGCTGGAACGTCGCCGGTGCAGGGCTGGCGCACGTCGACGCCCGAGAAGCACACGTCGGCGGGTGGCTTCGGCGAGAGCGGCGCCCACTTCGCCTTGAGGAGGTCTCCTTTGCAGGCCCACGCGACCCGCAGCGAACGCGGCGCCACCCAGACCGGCTCGAGCGCCGCGGCTGCGACCCACGAGGGGCGGCGCGCTTTCCACGCTGCGGTGAGCAGCTGCGCGCGCACGGTTTCGGTGGGGCTGAGCAGAAACGCGCGATGCCAGAGCACCACCGACACGTCGTGGCCCACGTCGGTGTCGGGCTGCGTCGTCGCTTCAGCGGCCAGGGTCGAGGTGTCGGGGCGCGCGTCCACCAGGGCGTCGAGCGGGGCGAAGCCTTTGACCGTCTTCGTGACGACCTGCTTCGGAGCGCCACCCTCGGTGCCGAAGACGACGCGCGTGGCGAGCTCGACCGAGACGGCGGCGTTGGCGCCCGTCACCTTGTCGACGACGAGCTGGGTGCCGGTGGGGATCGACACGAGCACCTTGCCCTTGCCTGGCGCCGCGCGGAGCTCGAGCTCCTGCACGCCGACGAAGGCTGGCCCGGGGCCGGCGATGGGTTTTCCCGAGGCCGGCAGCGCGGGGAGCGGCGACTCTTTCACCTGGAGCGGCGGCCCCTCGACGCGGCGACGAATCGCGAGCGCGGCCAGCACGGCGACCTGAAACGAGCTCGGCGCCGGCGCCTGCTCGAGGACTCGAATGACGCGATCGGGGTCGCGCAGGAGCATCTTCTGGAGCGCCGCGTCGCGCAGATCGTCGGCGCTGAGCTGCGGGTCGTCAGGCACGCCTTCGGTGGTGACGCCGTCGAGCGTATCGGGCGGCAGCACCGCGGGAGCGCCCGCATCGACGACGGGCACGGGGTCGACAGCTGTTGGAGGGGGCTTCGCCACGGCGACCGGGGTCGGCGGCGGCGGAGGGGGCTCACTGCACGCACCGAGCGACACCACGATCAGCATCAAGCCAACGCGCATGATCCCCTCCACGAGGGGTCCACCTCACCACGCCGATGGCCGCGCTGCATCGACAGATGCGTCTCGACGCCGAAGTGCGTAGATGAGGCGCCGATGCCTCACATTCCCCTGCTCGACGAGGTCGCGCTGATTGCCGCGCTGGGTGTGGCGGTCACGCTGGTGTTGTCTCGGCTGCGGCTCCCGGCCGTCGCCGGCCTCTTGTTGACTGGCGCGCTGCTCGGCCCGGCGGGGCTCGGGCTGGTGAAGTCGCTCGAGGCCATCGAGGTGCTGGCCGAGGTCGGCGTCGTGTTGCTGTTGTTCACCATCGGGCTCGAGTTCTCGATCTCCCGGCTCGCCGCCATCTTCAAGCAGGTGGCGCTCGGCGGGCTGCTGCAGGTGGGCCTCACCCTCGGCGTGGTGACGGGGATCGCGGTGGCGTGGGGCTGGCCGGTCGGCCGGTCTGTCTTCCTGGGCTTCGTCTTCGCGTTGTCGTCGACCGCCATCGTGCTGCGCGCGCTGACCGAACGCCGCGAGCTCGACGCTCCGCACGGCCGTTTCATCGTCGGCACGCTCATCTTCCAGGACCTCTGCGTGGTGCCGATGGTGCTCATCGTGCCGCTGTTGGGGCCGACGGCCATCGAGGGCGGCGTGTTCGCGGCGGTGGCCGTGGCCCTGGGCAAGGCAGCAGCCGTCGTCGTCGTCACCATCGCGCTGGCCCGGGTGCTGGTGCCTCGGCTGTTGTCGTGGGTCGACGCGAGCCGAAGCCGTGAGGTCTTCCTGCTGGCGGTGTTGGCGTTGTGCATGGGCACGGCGTGGGCGACCGGCCAGGCGGGGCTCTCGTTGGCCCTCGGCGCGTTCCTCGGCGGCATGGCCGTGGCAGACACGGAGTACGGCCACCGCGCGATGAGCGAGGTGATGCCGCTGCGCGACGCGTTCGTGTCGGTGTTCTTCGTCTCGCTCGGCATGTTCTTCGACGTCGGGGTGGTGCTCTCGCAGCCGCTCGAGGTGTTCGTCCTCACGGTGGGCTTCATCTTCGGCAAGGGCTTCCTGGCGACGGCCGCAGCGATGGCGATGCGGTTTCCGGCGAGGGTGGCGTGGCTGGCGGGCGTGGGCCTGGCGCAGTTCGGCGAGTTCGGCTTCGTGCTCTCGAGGCTCGCCTAGGCCAGCGGCGTCATCGACGCAGAGGGCATCGCGCCCATTCTCTCGGCGGGCATTCTCTCGATGTTCCTCACGCCGCTGCTGGTGCGCGTGGCGCCGAGCGTGCGCGCGGGTGAACGCCTGCTGCTGCCGCTCGAGAAGCTGCTGGGCGTGCGCTCCATCGATCAAGAAGACGCGGAGCACCCCGACGCGCTCAAGGAGCACGTGGTGGTCGTCGGGTACGGGCTGGCGGGTCGGACCATCACGAAGGCGCTCAAGGCGTGCGGCGAGAAGTTCGTCGTGCTCGAGCTCAACGCCGAGACGGTGCGCGCCGCGCGAGCGAGGGGCGAGCCGGTGTTCTACGGCGACGCGACGTCACCCGAGGCGCTGGGCCACGCGCACCTCGTCGACGCGAAGGCGCTGCTGCTGGTGCTGAACGATCCGCCGGCGGCGCTGCGCATCGTCGACGTGGTGAAGCGCGTCGCTCCAAAAGTGCCGGTGTTGATGCGGGCGCGTTACCTGAAAGAGGCCGACGTGCTGAAGGCGCTCGGCGCGCAAGACGTGGTGGCCGAAGAGGTCGAAGGCGGCATCGAGCTGCTGGCGCGTGTGCTTCGGCTGCTCCAGAAGCCGCGAAACGTCATCGAGGCGCGCGTGAAAGAGGCGCGTGAGGCGACGCACACCTCGGAGCGCAAGCTCACCTTCCCGCGGCCGACGTTTGGAGAGCTGAGCGTGCTGGCGGGACTGAAGGTCGAGTCGGTGCTCATCGAGCCGTCGAGCCCTGCCGTCGGGAAGTCTCCAGTGGAGCTCGACCTGCGCAAGGCGACGGGCGCGCTCGTGGTCGCGGTGTCGCGTTCGGGTGCCCTGATGTCTGCGTCGCCGTCGACGCCGTTCGAAGTCGGAGATGTCGTGTTTCTGTCGGGTGAAGGGGCCGCGCTCCGTGAAGCAATCGCCGCGCTGACGGGGCGCAGCTGAAGACGCTCACTTCACGAAGAAGCGCTGCTTCGCCCACGTCGGTCCGTCGGGCCTGAGGCGCACCAGCTGCGTCCACCCGCCGACCCAGACGTCGCCGTTCGTGTCGAGCAGCAGGTCGCGCATGTTCTCGAGCTCCTTCAGCGCGATGCGCTCGGTCTTCCCTCCTTCACGGACCAGCGTGAGGCCGTCGGTGTAGTGGAGCATCCACGTGCGCTTGCGCTCGACGTCCACCGCGACGCCGCTCGCCTTCGCGTCGAGCCCGGGCACCTTCACGAAGCGGTCGCCATCGAAGCGAAACAGCCCTGACTCGAAGTCCTGCACCCAGAGGGCGCCGGTCTCGTCTTCGGTGAACGCGCGTGGGTCGCTGCCCGGGTACTCGGCCGACTGGAGCGCGAAGGTTCGCGTCGAGGCGTGCACGCCGCGCAGGAACTCGACCCAGAACCACTGGCCCTTCGCGAAGCGCGCGTCATAGGCGTCCGTCTTCCACGGCGGCGTCACGGTCACGAAGCGCGAGGCCGCTTCGTTCCACGCCCACGTCTGCTTGCCGCGCCGCACCCAGAGGCTCCCGTCGGGGCCGTGCATCGGCTCGTAGTACACGCCCGCGCCCTTCTTCTTCGTGCCGAGGAAGGACGTGAACGACGCACCGTCCCACCTGACGACGTCGCCTTCGCAGCCGAGCCACGCCGCGCCTTTCCACTCGACGCCCCGGCAGATGAACCCTTCGCGAAACGCCACCGGCTTCGGCTGCTCCGGGTCCCACACGACGACGCCGCCCTGCGTGCCCGCGACGATCTGCCGGCCGACCTTCGCGAGCGAGTAGATCTGATTGAGCTCGGCGACCTGCTTGCGCTTCGCGACGCCCGAGGTGGGGCAGTACTCCTCGTAGGAGTTGAGGTAGCCCTGTGCCGACTCGACCGCGCCGGGCCGAAGGTTGCGCTGCGCGACGGGGAAGCGACGGAGCACCGTGTCGGGCGTGCGGAACACCTCGCACCAGCGCTTGTCCCCCGCGTGCAGCAGCGCCTGCGCCTGGACGAGCGACAGGGCGTACTGAACGGTGAAGTCGTTCGGCAGCTCCTTCGCCGCGAGCTGCAGCAGCTCCACGCCCTTCATGCGCCACACGCCCTGGCCCTTCGGCTTGAGCGGCTTGAGCTCGAGATAATCAGCAGTCGCGACGAGGAAGCCGGCGATGAAGCGCTGCGAGGCGTTGAGGTCGCGCGCGTCGAGCTGGTTCACCAGAACGTGGCGCTCGGCGGCGAGGAACTCGAAGAAGCCGGTCGCGAAGTCGCCTTGCCACCCGAGCGCGTTGGCGACCGCGAGCTTGCTGCCGTTGTCGGCCGTCGACGCGAGGTAGACGTACGCCGCTTCGACGTTGCCATCCCTCGCGCTCTGGACGCCGGGAACGTCTTTGTACGCGGTGGCGAAGTCGATCGACGTGAGGGGCGAATCAGCGACGGCGACGACGGCAGCGAGGACGACGGCGGTCGCGAGAGCACGCATGGCGCTCAGCGTGACGGAGCTCGCGCCGCCATTCAACGCCAGTCAGGGGCGGTCGGGAGGCATCGACGACGCACCACGGCGGCCCTGCTACGAGCGCCGCTTGCCGTGCCCGACGCGCTCTCGACGTTTCGTCTCGGGAATCGCCCGCTTCGCCAGCAGTCGCGACTCGAGCTCCCGTTCGAGCTGCTTCCACGCGTCGTAGCGATCGTCCGCCAGGGTTCCATCAGCGAGCGCGGCCTGCACGGCACAGTCGGGTTCCTGCTGGTGACGGCAGTCCGAGAAGCGGCAGTTGGCGCCGATGGCTGCGATGTCGTCGAACGCCTTGATGAGGCCTTCATCGGCGTCCCAGAGCTGAATCTCGCGCAGGCCGGGGTTGTCGATGAGCGCTCCGCCGGTGGGGAGCACGATGAGCTCACGGCTCGTCGTCGTGTGTTTGCCTTTGCCGTCGTCTTTCAAGCCACCGGTCTTCTGCAGATCGGAGCCGATGATGCGGTTGATGAGCGTCGACTTGCCGACACCGGAGCTGCCGAGGAACGCCGTCGTCTTGCCCGTGCCGACGTATTGTTTGAGGTCGTCGAGGCCGGTGGCGTTGAGCGCGCTGATGACGTGAATCGGCGCGTCGGGAGCCACGGCCTTCGTCTCTTCGAGGAAGAACGGCAGGTCGTCACACAGGTCGGCCTTGTTCAAGACGACGACGGGCTTCGCGTTGCTCTCCCAGCTCAGCGTCAGGTACCGCTCCAGGCGACGCGGGCTGAAGTCCATGTCGAGGCCCATCACCAACATGAGGAAGTCGATGTTGGCGGCGATGACCTGCGGCGCGTTCTGGTTGCCAGCGACCTTGCGAATGATGGCGCTCCGGCGCGGGAGCAGCGCGTACACCAGCGCTTCACCTTCATCGGGAATGCGAGCGGCGACCCAGTCTCCGACGGCGGGGTGGTCTTCCTGGCTCTGCGCCTTGTGCAGAATGCGGCCACCGGTGCGGGCCCAGTGTTCTCCGCGGCGAGACACGACACGCAGTTGCTTGCGGTAGACGAGAATGACGCGCGCGGGCTCGAGGCCTTTGAGCGCGTGTGGCGCGAGCGAGGCCTCGAAGTCAGGGCCCCAGCCGAGCCGGGTTTTCCAATCGCCGTCCGTCATGCGGGCCTGACGGAGCGAACCTGTCGAGCTGACGTCAGCGGGGGTACCCGACCATCTCGTGCTTCTCGGGATCCCACAGCTTGAGCTCGAGGGCCTTCGCGATGTCACTCGGGCCCCAGCTGGTGACGCCCGGGTGCTGCAGCTCGGGGATGCCGGCCATGGCCTCGGGGAGCCGATAGAAGGGGATGGTCGCGTTGAGGTGGTGCACGTGGTGGAAGCCGATGTTCGCGGTCATCCAGTTCATGAAGGCGCCCATTTTCATGTAGCTCGACGAGTCGAGCGCGGCGCCCGAGAAGGTCCACGTGCTGCGGTCGGCGACCTGCATGCCGGGGAAGTTGTGCTGCGCGTAGAAGAGGTACGCGCCCGACGACGCGGCGACGGCCATGGGGATGAACCAGCCGAAGACGTACGCGTCGAGGTGGCCCGTCAGGCCGGCGACGACGCCGAGGCTGGTCACGAGCACGAGTGAGAGCAGGCCCGCCCAGTGCTTCGCCGGAGCGCGCAGGAACGGCTTGAGACACATGCCGATGCCGAAGACGGTGAAGATGGCGAAGACCATGTTCAGCGGGTGGCGCACGAGGCGGTACATGAACTTCTGGAGCGGCGTGAGGCCCGCGTACATGGCTGGCGTGAGCATCGGGTAGCTGCCGATGTGCGAGCCGATGAGCTTGGCCGTGTGCTGGTGGTGGTAGTTGTGCGTCTCGCGCCAGACGGACGGCGGCGTGAGGATGAACTCTCCGAAGATGAAGAAGAGCAGCTCGGCCGGCTTCGACTGGCGAAGGATCGCGCCGTGCTGGAAGTCGTGGAAGAGGCAAAACGCGCGCACGGCGGTGAGGCCCGCGAGGATGGAGAAGGGCAGGCGCATCCACCACTCGGGGAGCAGCGCGGCCGCGGCGACGAGGCCACCGAGGATCAGGAAGGTGGTGACGGTGTAGCCCCAGGAGCGGGCGGTGCTCTCGGCGGTGTACTCGCGCGAGTGCAGCAGCAGCTCTTTCTCGGTGCGGCGGCCGGTGGCGGCAGCGGCAGGGGGAGCGGGCTCCATGGCAGTGGCGGTCGTCATGATGGGGTGTCGGCTAGCACAGGGCGGCGGAAGAACCCAAGCGCCGGGCGGGGAGGTAAAAGACGAAGTGATACGGGCGGTTGGTTGAGCCCGATCAACCTCTCCAGGAAACGAAGTCAGGGTGGCAGCCGACTGGGAGTCGGGCGCTGATGCCCGATCCACTCCGGCGCGCAGAGGCGCGGCTCAACGAGCCGTCGGTGCGCAGGTGAGTTCCCTCCGTGAGACTGCGCTCAGGGACATCCAATCCGATGAACGCTCGCTCATCGTCACCGCCGCGAAAGTCCTCGCCGATGACAAGGCTTCCACGTCGGTCCTGGTCGAATTGCTTGGGACGGAACGCAGACCAGAAAACAGGCAGGCCATTCTGTACGCGCTGGCGTGGCATTCCGACGTCTCCGCCGTGCCCGGCCTCTGGGACAGGATGGTCGAGATCGTCGCCGACACCACCGAGCACCCGAAAGTGCGTGGTCAGGCAGCAGAGGTGCTCGCATACGCCTTCTTGGACCAGCAACCGGGTACTGCGGCGTTCACGGCCGCTGTGGAGGTGCTGATCGAGGCGACCAAGGACCCGTCGCCAGAAGTTCGCTACTGCGCCGCGAACACGATCGGCTCGAGCGGGTACCTGCCGCTGCGTCCCCATCTCGAAGCGTTGCTTGGTGATCGCGATCCCGTCGAGGGCTGGGTCGGCTCGGTCGCGGACGAGGCCGAACGATCGATGGAGTGGCTCGTCGCAATGGATGAGCAGCGGCGAAAGAACGCCCTGAAGAAGTGACTCGAGCCATGGAGCGTTTGCGGAGTCTGTGGTCGGCTCCCAGTGAGAAGAAGCGGAATTGGCGCACGTGATGACTCTTCGGTCGAGAATGGTCGCTTACCTCACGCTGGCTCTCGGGCTCGACGCGTGCGCGACGCCAGGAGATGGCCAGTGGGCTCTTTCGGGCAGGGAGCAGTGCAGTCTTCAGGTGAGACCGGGCCGCCACCGAGTTGACCAGGCGCTGGAGAGACTTTGCCTTGAGCTCGAAAGCCGAGTCCTTGACGAGTTCGTCGACTACCGACTTTCAAGCGAAGGTCCGTGCGAGCTGCGTTCGGCTCATCTGATGGTGGCTGATCGTCGCTTTGTATTCGCCGGAGAAGTACAGGTCGTTCGTTTGAAACGGAGTACGGCTAACCTGTCCGTCCGAGGACTTGCCGTAGAAGATCGATGTGGTCACTCGATGCTGAGGCTCTTCTCCGAGTATTGAACTCGCTCAGTTCGGAAATCGAAAGTCAGTCGACGTTGTCCCAGCGGAAGCTCTCACGATCCAACGCATCATCCGCGAGCGACTTGATGAGCTCGTCATCATTGTCATCGAACTTCGCGAGATTCGCCCGCGCGCGGTCCCGCACCTGACCCGTCAGCACCTCGAGAATCTCGAGCTCCTTCGTCACCGCCGTCGCGCCCTTCTCCTGCAGCGCTGTCGACACGCGTGACATCGTCGCCGCGAGCACCCACAGATCAATCATGATGTCCGCCAATCGCTTACTGGCGAACTGCTTCCCGATGATGTTCTTCCCGTGTTTGCGGAGCACCTTGTCCACGGCTCCAGCGAGCTCGCGCGTCAGCTCCTCGAACACCAGCTGGTTCTTCTCGAGCGCGGGCTGCAGCTTGGTGAACTTCGTCTTCTCTCGCTTCACCGACGTCGTCGCCATCGACGCCCGTCGCAGTGCGTACTCCGACAACACGCCGAAGCCCTTGATGGGGTTGTTGAAGATGCCCTTGAGCGAATCGGCGAGCTCCTTCAATTCACTGCCCACCTCGTTCATCGCCGTCAGCGCGATGAACAACCGCAGAATCTCGTTCGCGCCCTCGTAGATGCGGTTGATGCGCGAGTCGCGGAGCATGCGCTCGTACGGGAACTCCCGCATGAACCCGTTGCCGCCGGCGATCTGCAGCGCCTCGTCGACCGAGCGCCACATCGCCTCACTCCCGAACACCTTCGCGATGGCGGCTTCGACCGCGTACTCCTGGCTGCCGGAGTCGATGAGCTCATTCACCAGATTCACCGCCGACTCGGTCGCGTAGCAGTCGACCACCATCTGGCCGATCTTCTGCTTCACGAGGCCGAACTCGGCGATCGGCTTGCCGAACTGCACGCGCTCCTTCGCCTGCACCGTCGAGAGCGCGATCAGCTTCTTCATGCCGCCGACGACGCCGCCGCCCAGGCCCGTGCGGCCCGAGTTGAGGATCTTCATCGCCACCTTGAAGCCCTTGCCGACCTCGCCCATCACCATCGACGCCGGCACGCGCACGTTGTCGAAGTGCACCGTCGTCGTCGACGACGCGCGAATACCCATCTTGTCTTCGTGCGGTCCGATGGAGACGCCCGGCATGTCGCGGGTGACGATGAACGCCGTCATGTTGCCGCGGTCGGCCTGGCCGCCCGTCTTCGCGAACACCGTGAAGAACTGCGCGATGCCGCCATTCGTAATCCACAGCTTGTTGCCGTTGAGCACCCAGTCGTCGCCGTCCTTCACGGCGGTCGTCTTGATGCTGGCCGCGTCGCTGCCGGCGCCGGGCTCGGTGAGACAGAACGCCGCGATCATCTCGCCCGTCGCGAGCTTCGGCATGAACTTCGCCTTCTGCTCGTCGGTGCCGAACAGGAGCAGCCCGCGCATGCCGATCGACGAGTGCGCGCCGACCGTCACTGCAACGCTGCCGTCGTACTTCGCGATCTCCTGCAACGTGCGCGAGTACGCCGTCGCCGACAACGCCATGCCGCCGTGCGCTTCGGGAATGACGAGCGAGAAGAGCCCGAACTGGCGCAGCTCCTCGATGAACTCAGCCGGCAGCTCGCCCTTCTCGTCCCATGAGCGGAAGTCCTTGTCGTGCGGCTTGAGCAGCTGCTCGATGGAGGTGCGGATGGCCTTGAACGTCTCTTGCTCGGCCGGCTTCATCTTCGGGTACGGGAGGATGAGGTCTTCTTCGATGGTGCCGAAGCACAGCTGGCTGATGAACGAGGGCGACGAGGCGTTCGAGGGCATGGTCGCCTTCTAACGCGGCCCTTCGTTGGCTTCACGTCAGATGCACGCTTGACCTACATCGCACGAATCACGTCATCGGCGACGCCGTCACCACGCACGAACGCCGCACGCAGCCGCTCGATCGACTTCCATTCGATGGGACGGCCCGCCGCCGCGAGCGCGTCACTCCAGAGCTTGCGTTCTCTCGCCGAGAAGCGCCCGTCGACGATGCACGCGATGGCCAACACCTGGAGCGTCACGCGCAGCTCGCCCGGCGACAGCTGCTTGAGGCCCGAGAGGAACTCGCCGACGTCATCGAGCTCGACCTTCCCCGTGTCCTTCACCTTGTGCATCACCTCGTCGAGCAGCGCGCACAGGTTCGGGTGAAGGTCTTGCGTGCGAACGATCGACGCCGCGACGGCGCGCGCCGCCGACACCCGACCCGCGTCGCTCAGCGCAGGCGCGTCACCGAAGACGATGTCGACCAGCTCCTGCGACGCGCTCGGCCCCATCGCGCGAATGCGCGCCTCCCGGAGCACCCACCACGTCACCAGCGCGTTCCACGCCGCCGTGACGGGCACCCCGACGAAGGGCAACAGCGTCTGCAGCGTGCCTCGCACCAGCACCCGCGCCAACACGCGGCGCAACAGCATCTTCACCAGGAAGCTCGTGACGCCGACCTTCGCCTTGTACGCGAGCGACGCGACGAGCAGCTGGGTCTTCGACGCCTCGCGACGCGCGTTGATGCCGCGAGTGTCATGAATGGGGTTGGGCAATTCCAGTGCTGCGCGCGCCAGCGAGTCGACCAGCGCGTCGTCGCTCGTCTTCCGATTCGGGCCGAACAGCTCGAGCCCCGCCGCTCTCGCGAGCTCGTGCGTCGAGCGAAGAATGTCCCAGTAGAGGAAGAGAATCTCGGCCACCGCGGCGACGCCGGTCGCCACGCCCACCACCAGCCAGAACTTCAGCGAGCCGGCAGACCACAGCGGCGTACCTTCGGGCGCGAACGGCGTGGCCCACACTTCAGCGAAGGCCGAGACGGCACCCGAGAGGGCTCCAGCGATCGCCGAACGAACGATGGCGCCCCGTGTGACCGAGCGCATCGCCTTGCGCTCCTCGGGGTTGAGCACGTGAACGGCGTCGCTCGTCGCTGCCGAGGGAGCCGCCGGCAGACGCCCACTGCGCCGAGCGAAGTACTGCACCGCGACGCGCTCGAGCAGCGGTTTGGCGGGCACGGCAGAGCTCGCGGGGGGCATCGGGCAAGAGGTTACGGCGTCACTGTGGGCGCCGTCAGCACCCGCGACGTCGCCGTCTGCCGGAAGTACTCGCACGCTGGCGTCTCGTGCCGCTCCATCGTCGCGAAGTCGACGCGGTAGAGCCCGAAGCGCGGCCCATACGCCTCGAGCCACTCGAAGTTGTCCATCAACGACCAGTGCAGGTAGTGCGTCACGTTCACGCCCTGCTGCATCGCCAGCAGCAGCTCGCGCCAGTGGTCGAATAGGAACTGCGTACGCCGCGCGCCGGAGCGATCGTCGAGCCCGTTCTCGGTCACCCACACCGGCACCGGGTAGCGCTTCATCTGCTTGAGCACCTGGCCGAAGCCCTCGGGGTAGTACTCCCAGCCGATGTCGGTCAGCCCACGCGAGTGAATGTCTTTGAATTGGAACGAAATGAACGGCGGGCCCGCGAGGAACTTGAGGTGGCTGCGTGTATAATAATTGAGCCCGATGAAGTCCTGGCTCTTCGCGGCGCCGTCGATGCGCGTCTTGCCGGCGGACAGCCCGGGCATCTGCACCGCGACAGTGCCGGTGGTCAGCGCCTCGAGGAACGCGTGGTTGAAGTTCTGCTCCGCGAGCCGGGTGAGCGCCTGGTCCAGCGGGTGCCAGCGACGCTCGGGCGCGAAGACCTGCAGGTGCTGGCTGATGCCCATCGTGAGCGGCGTGCTCCCGGCGCGTGAGGCGAAGGCGGCCCGGGCGATGGCGTGCGCGCGCACCATGTTCACGAACGCCGCGTAGAGCTTCCGGCCGTCCTTGAGCCCGGGAGGCATCACGCCAGCCAGGTACGAGCCCATGAGGAACACGTTCGGCTCGTTGAGCGTGATGATGGCGACGTCGAGGCCCGCGAACACCTCGGCGCAGCGCTCCACGTAGCGCGTCCACGCAGGAAGAGATGACGGCTCGTGCCACGGCGTCTCGGCGTGAAACCACGACGGGTGCGTGAAGTGATGCAGCGTGACGACCGGCCGAATGCCAGCCTTCACCAGCGCCTCGGCCCGCGCGCGATACCCGGCCCACGCCTCGTCATTCCAGACACCACGCTTCGGCTCGACACGCGCCCACTCGATGCTGAAGCGGTACGCCTTCGCGTTCAGGCGTTGAATGAGTGACACGTCGTCGAAGAAGCGCTCCCAGTGTTCGCACGCCCGGCCACACCGCGCGTTCGGGTCGTGCAGCTTTCCCTGCCGCTCCCAGTCGCTCCAGTCGTTCTCGATGCCGCCTTCGGTCTGGTACGCCGAGGTCGCGACGCCGAACACGAAGTCAGCGGGGAAGGTGAGCGGAGCCGACATGCCGGCGTCGCTCTAGCACCGCGCGGGGCTCGAGTCGGAGGATCGTCACCCGCGGGTGACGTCGCGAGCGAAGACGGTTCTGGTGCTCCACTGTCACCTCAAGTGCTCAGGGTTTCGACGTTTTCCGTCAGTGACTTCAGTGGCTTGGGCGGTGGCGTGGAATTGGCAGAAATCGTGACCATGCGGACACGATTCCTCGTTGCGGCGGTCATCGTCACGGTCGGGTGTTCAGGTCAGGTCGGCCAGGTCGCGGCTGATGCCCCGGTGCGGTTTGCCCTCGAAGAGGCGTCGGAAGCCCACGGCGTGCCGGTCTCGGTGCTTGCCGCGGTCGGCTTCTTCGGCATGCAGCTGACGATGCCCGGGTCGACCGAACACCAGATGGATGGTGATGAAACGCCGCTCCTCACCGGAGACGTGGCGACCCGCGCCGCTGGGCTCGCGAAGCTCGATGTCGTTGTCGTCACCGGCACGCTCCGAGGCCAGCTCCTCGGCACTGCAGCGCTGTTGCGTGCGTTGCGCACTGAGCGGCTCCAGAACACCTCGGCCTCCGACGAGGTCGTCATCAGCTGGTTCCAGGACGTTCGCGCGCTCCGAAACGCGATCAGCGATTCCGACGACGAGGTTCAGACCCAGTTCGCGCACGGCGTCTTCGGCATCGTGGAGACCGGGCTCGACGTGACGCTCGGCACCGAGCGCCTGTCCCTCAACGCTCTCGACCTCGGCCCCGACGCGCCGCGCGTCAGCCTCAAGCAGGGGCTCGCCGTGCCCGGAGCTCCGCTGCACATCGAGTTCATGCCCGGCAGCCGCAACTGGTCGGAGCGCTACGGCACGCCCATCGATCGCATCGTCATTCACACCACCGAAGGCGTCGGCTCGGGAACCGTCTCGTACCTCATCTCGAACACCCGCAAGGTCTCGGCGCACTACCTCGTGATGCGCAGCGGCGCGGTGTACCAGTTTGTGGCTGAAGAGAAGAGGGCGTGGCATGCCGGGTGTTGGAATCCCCGCTCCATCGGCATCGAGCACGAGGGCTTCGCCGGAAATCGCAACCTCTACACCGGCGCGTACACGCCCTTCACCGACGAGCTGTACGCGAGCAGCGCCCGCCTCGTGTCGTGGATCGCGGACAAGTGGGGCATTCCGAAAGACCGCGCGCACATCGTCGGCCACGGCGACGGCGAGCTGAGCAACTGCAACGACCACTGGGACCCGGGCCCGTATTGGGATTGGAATCGCTACCTCGCGCTCGTGAACCAGGGCAACCCGGCCACGTTCAACCCGACGGGATGGTTGGACAACGCGAGCTGCGACGCTGTCGTCGGGTGGACCTGCGATCGCGACGACTTCTCGCGGCCTATCGACGTGCATGTCTATGCAAACGGCGTCTTCGTCGGCGCCAGCACGGCCTCGCTCGCGCGTGAGGCCGGCGTCGCTGCGGCGTGTGGTGGCTCAGCGGCCCACGGCTATCGCGTCGAGCTGCCGCTCTCGCTGCGTGACGGTCGAGCCCGCTCCATCATCGCGTACGCGATCAACATCGGCCGCGGCACGGGCAACCCCCCGCTCGCCGGCAGCGGGGCCTCCATCACCTGTCATCCGCTTCCAGCGCACCCGACGGGCAAGCCGCTCTCGGGCTCGGTGAACGCGCTCGCGAGTGGCCTGCGCTTCACGCCCATCGCTCCGGTTCGCACGCTCGACACGCGCTCGTCGCAAGGCCGCGTCGGAGCCGGGCAGGCCTCGTCAGTGCCGGTCGCCGGAGTGCCAGCCGGCGCCTCGGCCGTCGCGCTCAACCTCGCGGTCGTCGACCCGGGCGCGGCTGGCTTCGGGGTCTTCGGCATCAACGCCGGCGTGTCGTCGGTGAACTTCGCGGCAGGGCAGGTGACGTCGGGCGCGACGTACGCAGCGATTCCCGGTGGCCGGCTCGGCTTCGTCTCGTCGGCGCCCGCGCACCTCATCGCTGACGTGACGGGCTACTTCTCGGCCTCGGGCGCCGGGCTCGTTCCAGCGCCGTATCGCCGGGTGTTCGATTCCCGCGCCAGCGTCGCGCTGCAGGCAGGCCAGGAGCTCCGCATCGACGCGAACGGCCTCGTGCCGGCAGGCGCCGTCGCCGCGATGGTCAACCTCACCGTCACGCAGCCCACCGGCCCCGGCTGGCTGGCAGCAGCGCCGTGTGGTGGTTGGAACGGCACGTCGTCGGTGAACTTCCTCGAGGGCCAGACGGTCGCCACGCACTCCACGGTTCCGCTGAGCGGCGGCGCGTTCTGCGTTCGGTCGTCCATCGCGACGCATGTGGTGATCGACGTCGGCGCCGCGTACGTGAATGGGCAAGGCTCGTCGTTCACCAGCGTCTCGCCTTCGCGCGTGCTCGACACACGTGACGCGAACAGCGCCATCAGCGGCCGGCTCGAAGCGGGGAAGGAGTATCGTCTTCCGTTCGAGACGCTCCCCGGTGCACCGACGAGTGGAGCCGTCTCGCTCACCCTCACCATCGCAGGCGCGGCAGGCGCGGGCTTTCTCTCGGCAGGCCCGTGCGGAACCCTGGGCAACCACTCCAACCTGAACTTCACCGCCGACGGAGCGCGCGCGAATCAGGCGGTGCTCGCGCTGGCCGGTGGCGTGTGTGTGATGTCGTCGCAGGTGGCTGATCTGATCGTCGACCTCACCGGCGTCTTCCCCTGAGCCGGGGGCGGCGCGTGGGGGGCGGTCTAGAAGGGAATGTCCTCGTGAGCGGCCTGCACCACGGCCTCGACGCGCGCAGCCTCGTCTTCTCGTCCCAGCGCCCTCCACAGCAGCACTGCCTCGTCGGCCGCGTGGTGCTCGAACCAGCGCGCGGCGTCTTCAGCCCCACGCCCCGCGAGTGCAGGCAACACGCGTCGGTGGAGGTGCTCCGTCAACCCCACAGCGAAGTCCGCCGCGTCGAAGCCGGGGTCGAGGGTCCAGGTCCGGTAGTCGACGTCGAAGCGAGCGCGAACGGGCGTCGCGGCGAGTGAGGCGATCAGCCAGAACACCCGCTGCCCCGGAGGGCGTCGCTCGGTGCGGATCGAGAGCGTGATGACCTCGGTCAAGACGCCGCGCGGCCGATGAAACTCGTATGTGTGCCGGGTGAAGCCGAGCTGCTCGAGGTGGCCGAGGAGACCTGTCTCGAGCACGCGGTGGAGCAGCGTTCGTCCGTGGGGCAGTCGGGGCGTCGTCATGCCTCGCAGCTTCGACGCCGGGGCTGACATCCAGGGACAGTGGTCAATCGTGCTGCGGTGTTCCGAACGCGAGCTTGTCTTCTCGCGCCGACCATCGGGCGTCAGTGCTTTCCACCGTTTGACGTTCGCCCTCAACACGAGTGGCGAAGACCGGCATGCCTGACGACATTGAAAGGAGGAGGAGCACACGTGAGCGTCACCGTCGTCACCGGCGCAACTGGACACCTCGGCAACGTGCTGGTGCGCGAGCTGTTGTCCGGTGGGCACACGGTTCGCGCCGTCGTGCAGCCCAAAGACGACACCGCGCCGCTCGCCGGGCTCGACGTCGAATTGATGGAGTGCGACGTGCGCGAGATCGTCGGGCTGACCCGCGCCTTCGCAGGCGCCGAGTTCGTCTTCCACCTCGCGGGCATCGTCTGCATCACCGCGGGCCAACGCGTTCGGCTCGAAGCGGTGAACGTCGGCGGAACGCGCGCAGTGGTGGCGGCGTGTCAGGCGGCGCATGTGGGCCGGCTGATCCACATGGGCTCCGTACATGCGCTGACCGAGCCTCACGCAGGCGTGCTCGACGAGACGGCTGGTTTCGAACCGGAGCTGGCGGAGGGCGACTACGGCAAGAGCAAAGCGAAGGCGTGCCGAGAGGTGCAGCAGGCGGTGGCGCGCGGCGAGCTCGAGGCGGTGCTGGTGTTGCCGACGGGCGTCGTCGGGCCGTTCGACTTCCGGCGCTCCGAGATGGGCCAGCTGCTGCTCGATCTCGAAGCAGGGAAGGTGCCGTTTCTTCCGCCTGGTGGGCATGACTTCGTCGACGTTCGAGATGTCGCGCTGGGCACGCTCGCGGCGGCGAAGCGCGGGCGTTCAGGCGAGGCCTATCTGCTCGGTGGCGAGCGCCTGACGATCGATCACATCGCGCGTCTGGTGCACCGACAGACGGGGGCTCGGCTGCCGAAAGTGCTGCCGACGTGGATGATGAACGTCCTCGCCAGTCCTGCGCCGTTCTGGGAGCGGCTCACTGGACGTCGTGCGCTCTTGACCCCGTACGCCGTGCACGCGCTCTCGGTGCCGTTCACGGTGAGCCATCAGAAGGCCGCTGCGGAGCTCGACTACGCACCGCGTCGTCTCGACGAGTCGCTGAGAGATGCGCTGGCATGGCACCACGCGCACCGCGGTCACCACGTCGAGCTTGGGCCAGGCCGTTCACAGCGCTGAGGCCCCGACTCGCCCTTTCGTGAGTCGACTTTCGAGGCGGCGCGCTATCGTCCCAGGTCCGGACGGGTCGAACTCCTCACTGCTCACGAGGTCGCCATGCAGGACGTCGTCGAGCAATTCACCGAGGCGTCGTGGCAGTCGGGCCAGGAGGTCGATGCCTTCGTGCAGCGGGCCGGCGCACAGCCTCCCGGAGTCCTCCGACGGCTTCTCGAGGTCTTCACCCGGCAGGAGAAGGATGCGACGCGCCAACGCCTGCGCTGCGTCGCCTTCGAGAAGCTGGTGCGCAAGAAGCCTGATCCCTCGCTCTTCGTTCCTCTTCTCACCGCGCTGAAGACCGCCGAGATTCATGTTCGTGGTGTCGTCACCGCTGTGCTCCCGCTCGTCGATAGCCCCGCCGAGCACAAACACCTCTGTCAGCTGCTCCGCTCGCAGGACTCGCAGCTGCGTCAGGTCGGTGCCCGTCTCCTCGGCCAGGTCGGTGGCAAGGTCGCCTTCGAGGTCCTTCAGGAGTGGGTAAAGGAGCCCGGGTTCCCTGGACGACGCGAGGCCGCTGACGCGCTCGTGAAGTTCGCCCGGCACCGCGCCATCGCGCCGCTCCGAACGATTCTCCGGGTCGGCACCGTGTCCGAGCAGACCCTCGCGTTGCAGCACCTCGGTGACCCGCAGTGTGTCGGCAAGAGCCCGGGCCTGGCCCTCGCGGCGATCGCCGAGCTCCTCGACGCTGACGGTCCCTTGCGACTGCCCGCGATCGCGGCCTTCGCGCGGATCTGCTCAGAGGATGACTACTTCGTCGCCATCGCGCCGCTGCTCGATTCGAAGACCCTCGACGAACAGAAGGCTGCCGTCGAGGGCCTCAACCGCTTTCGCTCGCCGCGCGCCCTCGCGGCGCTCGATCGCAAGCTCCGCTCCGGGCCAACGGTGCTCCGGCACGCGGTCCTCCATGCGCTCGAGCAGATTGGCTCTGACGAAGTCCTCCCCGTTCTCGTTCGCGGCCTGACCCATCAGCAGCTCGCGATTCGAACCCAGGCCGGTGAGGTGCTTCGCACGCTGAGTCAGAAGGGGACCATCGACGTCGCGAGTGCGATCATCTGGCTGGCGCACAGCGGCGACGTGAACGCCCGGCGCCTCGCAGGTGAGCTCGCCCGCGGCACCCGCAACGCAGACCTCTGGCCACGCCTCGTCTCCCTCCTTCGTGACACGGACTGGTGGGTGCGGGAACGGGTCGCTGACGCGCTCGTCGAGCTGGCAGGCCATCAGCTGACGCCGCACGTCATCGAGCTGCTCGCAGACCCCTCCGACGTCGTCCGCAGGTTCGGCGTCGAGTTGATGGCGCGGCTGAAGGACCCTGCGTCGCTCGAGGCGCTCGCCCACGCCGCGTCCGACGACGGCGACTGGTGGGTCAGCGAACGCGCTGTCGAGGCCATGAGCCAGATCGGGGGCCCCGGGGTGGTGGAGCGCGTCACGCCGCTCCTGTCCGAGCATCGCCTGCAGGTCGTGACGCTCGCCGCCCTCGAGAAGCTCGGCGCGCGCGCTGCGGCCTCGCAGATCGCCGAGCTCCTGTCGTCGGAGGATGCCGAGGTGCGCCTCGCGGCCGCGCGTTGCCTGGCGAGCTTCGACGACCCGAAGCTCGTTCAGGCCCTCGACGTCTCGCTGGCCGATGAAGACACGCGGGTTCGCGTGGTCGCGGGCGATGCCCTCAAGCGGTGGACGTCAGGTGCCACCTCGAAGGCCGCGACCACTGAGATCGACGCGTTCCTCGAGACCGTCCTCCAGCGCGAAGCCGACGACCTGCTCGTCGTTTCTGGCCAACCGCCGTCGATCAAGAAGATGGGCCGAACGTCGTCCGTGCGCGACACGCCCGTGACGGCTGCCGAGATCGAACGTCTGCTCAAGACCGTCCTTCGCGCGGAGCACTGGCATGAGCTCGCCCGCCGCGGTGACGTCGATCTCTCGTACACGACGCCAGAGGGGCAGCGCTTCAGAGTCAACGCCTACAAGACCGAGATGGGGCTGGCGGCCGTCTTCCGTGTGATTCGTGGAGAGGTGCGGACCTTCGAGGCGCTCGGCCTGCCTGAGGTCGTGCGCAACCTGGGTGACCTTCGCAACGGCCTGGTCATCATCGGCGGCCCGACGGGCTCAGGAAAGTCGTCGACCCTCGCAGCCTTCCTCGGCAACATCGTTCGCACTCGGCGAGAGCACATCATCACCCTCGAGGACCCCGTCGAATTCGTCCACACGCCCGAACGGTGTCTCGTGAACCAACGCGAGATCGGCACGCACGCCACGTCGTACGCCAGGGCCATTCGAGCAGCGCTCAGACAAGACCCCGACGTCTTGCTCGTCGGTGAGCTTCGTGATCACGAAACCATCTCGGCCGCGGTGAGTGCCGCTGAGACCGGTCATCTCGTGCTGGGCAGTCTGCACACGGTGTCGGCCGACGCCAGCGTCGAGCGCCTCGTCAACGTCTTCCCCGCGGAACAGCAGGATCAGGTTCGCGTCATGCTCTCTCAGAGCCTCCGCGCGGTCGTCTGCCAGTACCTGCTGGAGGGCGCCGACGCGCCCGGGCGCGTGCTCGCGCTCGAGGTCATGCTCAACAACGAGGCGGTCGCGAACCTCATTCGCAAGGGCAAGACGCATCAGCTTCCATCGATCATCGCGTCGTCTCAGGAGCTCGGCATGCGATCGATGGACAGCGACTTGATGCGGCTGCTGAAAGCCGGGCGCATCTCAGCCGATGAGGCGTACCTGAAGGCCCGGTCGAAGACCGAGTTCGAGGAACACCTCGCCTCGGCACAGCAGGGAAAGGGCGTCTCGCTGCCGTCTTTGGCCACGGTGCTCGGGGCACGCGCAGGGCTGAACTCCACGCCGGAGCGGATCAGCGCGGGGCCCGCCGAGGCGCAGGCGTCTCCAGTGGTCGAGGCGGAACTCGAGGCAGAGCCCATCGTCGAGGCGACCCCGGCTCCCGTCGCCGCATTGCCGGTGGTTCAACGTGAGCGGCCCCAGGCCCCGCGAGCGGCCCCACCGTCGTTGATCCCCATCGCGCCATCGCCCTCGCGTGGTCCGCTCGTTGCCGGAGTTCCGGTCTCGTCGCCTTCCCGCCCGCCCGCTGCGTCGGGCCCGCCACCGATGCTCGTCGCCGCGTCACCCCGCGCGCCAGCGAGCCCTGGACCAGCACCTGCGCCCGTCGTCGTGGTCTCGTCGCCGTCTCGACCTGGTCCGCCGCCGGGCCTCGGGGGGGCTCCCGCCGCTCGGCCAGCAACCTCATCACCGTCAGCCGCGTCGGGGGCGCTCCCGATGATCGTCGCCGATGCCGCGCCCGCCCTCGACGAGGAGCCGACGGCCGTCGGTGCCCGCCCTGCACTTTCCCCCATCGCCCAGGCGGCGGTCATCGGCTCAGGGGCGGAGGAGGCGCGCCGCGTGTGGAACGAGTTCCTCAACAGTGACGATCGAACGCGCATCGCACCCAGGGCCGCAGCCGAGTTCGAGGTCATCCTCGCGGCTGACCCGGGCTGCGCCAGCGCCGCGTACTTTTGTGGCCAGGTGCACCTGTTCCGCGGCGACACGCTCCAAGCCCGTCGCTGGTTCGAGCGCACGCTGGCCATCGACCCGTCGCACGGGCCCGCGCAGCAGCGGCTGTCCAGTCTGGAAGGGTGACGCATGGCGCGAATCGATTCCTTCCTGCGGTTGGTGGTCGAACAGCGCGCGAGCGACCTGCACCTGCACTCGGGCATGTCTCCGACGATTCGCTTCAACGGCGAGTTGTTGCCGCTCCCGTTCCGCGCGCTCTCGGCGGCTGAGACGAAACGGCTCCTGGGCGAGATCCTCGACGAGGTTCAGCTCGCCAGTCTCGAGCATCAGCTCGATCTCGACTTCCTCTACCTGCTCGACGGCGTCGCGCGCTTCCGGGCCAACGCGTTCCACCAGAACAACGGCCTGGGCGCCGTGTTCCGGGTCGTGAGGCCCGAGCCGCCGACGTTCGACGAGCTGTTGTTGCCACCCGTGCTTCGTCGCGTCACGCAACTGAACAACGGCCTCGTCCTGGTCACGGGCCCGACCGGGGCTGGCAAGACCACCACCGTCGCGGCGCTCGTGAACGAGATCAATAGAAACGCCCGACGGCACATCGTCACGGTCGAAGACCCCATCGAGTACATCCACAAGCCCCTGGCGTCGGTCATCTCGCAGCGTCAGGTCGAGAAACACACCGAGTCGTTCGCGTCGGCACTGCGCTCGGCGCTGCGTGAAGCGCCCGACGTGCTGGTGGTCGGCGAGCTCAGAGACCAGGAGACGGTGTCGCTCGCCTTGAGCGCCGCCGAGACGGGGATTCTCGTCATCGGCACGCTCCACACCAACTCGGCGTCGAAGACCGTCGATCGGCTCATCGACATCATGCCCGTCGACAGCCGCGAACAGGTCCGTTCGGTGGTTGCGTCGCTGCTGCGGTGTGTCGTCGCCCAGCACCTGTGCCGTCGTGCGAGCGGCGAAGGCATGGTCGCCGTGATGGAGGTGCTCATTCAGTCCTGGGCGACCATCACCATGATTCGCGAAGCCAAGACGCATCAGCTCGACTCGTACCTGCAGCTCGCCGCGAATCAGGCGACCGGCTCACTGAGCCTCGACGACTGCATCGCGAGCCACGTTCGGAACGGCTATGTGTCGCTGGACGACGGGCTGAAGGTCGCGTCGAATCCACACAGGGTCCGCGAGTTGGTTGGAACGGCGACTGATGAGTGATGAACGAAACGGACAGGCCCGTCGTGACTTCGAGGCAGCGCGGCTGCTCGAGCGCCGGGGGCAGCTGAAGCAGGCCGCGGAGCGCTACGACGCCCTCGGCTTTCCATACGAAGCGGGGGCGGCCTTCGCGCAGTCGGGAGCGCTCGAGCAGGCCTTCGACGCCTGGTCCCGCGCTCCGGTGACGGACCCGCGATATCGAGCGACGTGTGTGCAAGCGATCGCGACCGCGAAACGGGGTGGTGCGGTGCCGTATCAACTGGAGCACTTCCTCCGGTCCTTCATGGAGTCCGAGGCGACGGGGCCGGCAGAGCGTCAGGCCCTCAGAGACCTCGCGACCGTCTACGAGACCTCGGGTCGAACGCCGTCAGCCGTCGAGCTGCTCCGTCGCCTGGTGATGTCCGACCCCCGCGATCAACAGGCGGCGTCGGCGTTGCGTCGCCTTCGCGGCCCGCCCGTGCTTCCGAAGGCGCCGTCCGTTCCGCCCGAGCCGCCACCGGTGTCGGCGAGCGAGCAGGCCGCCCAGACTGACCGCGTCACCTTTCCTCAGCCTTCGCTCGCCACGCCGGCACCTGAGGCACCGCTCGCGCCCGCGCCTGCGCTGGCAAGCCCGCTCGTCTTTGCGACCGGTGACCTCGTGGGTGAGCGCTACCGCCTCGGGCCGCTACTGGGTCGTGGGGGCATGGCGACCGTCTTCAAGGCACACGACGAGGAGCTCTCGGTCGATATCGCCCTGAAGATCTTCCTGCCTTCGGAGGACGCTGGCGGCCTCGAGCGCTTCAGGCGTGAGCTGCGTGTCACGAGGAACATCGTTCACCCCAATGTGGTGCGTGTGTTCGACATCGGCGTGTTTCGCGGCCAGCGCTTCCTGACGATGGAGCTCATCGAGGGACAGGATCTGGGCAAGCTGATCCAGACGCCGATGTCGCTCGCGACGCGCCTGCTCTACCTGTCGCAGGCGTGCCGGGGCCTGCACGCGGCCCACCAACACGGCGTGATTCACCGCGACGTGAAGCCGGCGAACCTGATGGTGACGAACGACGGTGTCCTCAAGGTGATGGACTTCGGAGTCGCGCGAGACCAGCACACTCGTGAAGAGCTCACCGCCTCGGGCGTGTTCGTTGGCACCGCACAGTACATGCCGCCCGAGCAGATCCGCGATTCCCGAACCCTGACCCCCGCTGCGGACGTGTACTCGCTCGGGGTCGTCGCCTACCGGCTGCTGACGGGGCGGCTGCCCTTCGCTCACCCCGACTTCGTGTCGTTGATCATGCAGCACATCGAAGCCGCACCGCCGCCCATCGACGTCGTGAACCCCGAGATCCCACCCGACCTCGCGTCGGTGGTGATGCGCTGCCTCGCGAAGAAGCCCGAAGAGCGGTGGGAGAGTGCCGAAGCGTTGGCCGAGGCGTTCGACGAGGTTCGTCACTCGCTGTCGTGGTGACTCCGCGACTCCTTCGAGCCCGGAACCGGCGCCCCGTCCTTGTCCGCCTCGACCTTGCGCTTCACGGCCTTGAGCGCCGCCAGCACGCTCCCGACGTTCACGCCGACCGTCACGGTTTGCGAGTCGTCTTCCACGGCCTGCGCGATGCCCGAGAAGTTCTTCACCGCGAGCGTGTGCGTGACGAGCGACTTGCCGCCCGGCGCGGCCTCGACCTTCCAGAACCAGCGGCTGCCTTTCAGATCGCCGCTCACCCACGTGCCGGTCACCTCTTTCGCGGCGACGTCTGGCGTGTACCGCACCACGTAATCGGTGTCGGGGCCGGGCACGTCGATGGTGACGTGGATGTCGACGTCCTTCTCGGTGCGGCGCTTCACCTCGCTCTCGAGGATCTTCGGCATGAACGTCTTGTACGTGTCGAAGCTGGTCACGAGCGCCCACGCCTTCTCGGGCGGAGCGTCGATCAACACGAAGCCCGTCGCCTGGCCGAACTTGCCGCCCTTGCCCTCTTCGACCAGCACCAGCGGCCCCTTCTCGAGCTGCGGCGCGAGATCGATCTGCGTGAGCAACGCCAGCGCGACGAGCGAGATCATGCCCGTCATCTACCCGGACCGAACGGTCACGCGATAGGCCCAGGGGTTACTTCGCCCGATCGAGCGCGTTGAGCACCCGCAGCGCTGCGCACGCCGCGCCGTACCCATTGTCGATGTTCATCACCGGGACACCGGGTGCACACGACGCCAGCATCGCGTTGAGCGCGCTGTGGCCACCCTCGGCGACGCCGTAGCCATTCGACGTGGGCACCGCGATGACGACGCTGCCGACGAGCCCGCCGACGACGGTCGGGAGCGCCGCGTCCATGCCGGCGACGACGATCACCACCGCGTGCTGCTTGATGGCCTCGACGCGCTCCATCAGCCGCCAGATGCCCGCGACGCCGACGTCGTAGAACCCAGTGGTCTCGTGGCCGTAGTACCGCGCGGTGCGGGCGATCTCGCGGAACACGTGCACGTCACTGGTGCCTGCAGCGACGATGGCGACGCGGCTCGGCTTCGCGGGCCGGAGCGTGCCGAAGAACCCGGTACGAGAGACAGGCTCGTAGTCGATTCCTGCGCGGTGGCTCGCGGTGAGGCCTTCGAGCTGCAGCTGCGACAGGCGGGTCAACAGCAGCGACGCGCCCTTCGCTTTCGCGCGATCGAGGATCTCGTTCAGCTGCTCGACCGTCTTGCCCTGGCTGAAGATGGCCTCTTCGAAGCCGATGCGCTCGGTGCGCTGGAAATCGAGGGTGATCTCTGAAGTCGACATGATGCGGCCGGCTCTATCGACGGCGTCTCGGTTTGGCCAGTGTCACATCGGCGGCGGCATCGGCGTCGCGTCGAGGAAGCGCACCTTCATGCGTGGCGGCTCCCAGGTGAAGACCCACCGCGACCTCCACCAGCTCGTGCCCAGCGCTTTGTCATCGGAGTCGGGCAGGGTGCGCATCACCTTGCGTGAGAGATGGAGCGCAGACTCGTCGAAGGTGAGATCGCCCGAGCGCTCGGTGATCGACGCCTCGGCCAGCACGCCGCGCGCGTCGGTGGTGAGCGACACCACGGTGCGCAGCTGCGTCGCCGAGAGGTTCTCCCTGATGCTCTCGAAGCGCGAGAAGCCCTGCGCGACGGCCTGATTGAACGCCTGCTGATCGCCGGGCAGGGCCGGGTTGCCGATGCGCGCGTTCTGCACCGACGCGGTCTCGGCGACGCGGCGAATGGCGTCGTCGGAGGGCCGGGTGCGGGTCGGGTCGAGCACGCTCCCCAGCGCGTTGAGTGACTGCTGGCGCATCGAGTCCTTCGAGACCTTCACGTCGGCCTTCTCGGCGGCGTCCTGCAGCGACTTCGCGGCGCTGGTGAAGAAGCCAGGCACCCGGCCAGCGCCCTGCTGTGCGCGCGCGACGTCGGTGGCGAGGTCGAGCGACAACTTCCGGCCAGCGCGCTCGGCTTCGTACTCGGCGACGGCCTGTTGATCAGGCTGGTCCATCACCTCGTTGCGGAGCGTGGTGCCGCGCGTGTCTTCGGCGTCGCGCGCCTCGGGCATGTTCATCACGAAGCCCGCGCCGGGCGTGAGCGACGGCCGCTTCCCCGGCGCTGCGACGGCGGGCCCGCTTCCACGTTCGGCCAGCGGGGAGTCGGTGCCACCTGTCGTCGTCGAGGGCGTGGACGGTGAGGTCGGCTGCTGATCCCCTGCGCTCGTCTGAACCGCTGGGCTCGTCTTCTTCTTCTTCCTGGTGGCGGTCTCGGTCGCGGGCCGAACGGGCTCGGGAGTCACCGCTGGCGCGGGCGGCGTCACGTCTTCCACGGCAGGCGCGACGTCGACCCAGGTGAGCGCAGCGGCGGCAGGTGCACGAGGCGGCGGCGAGGGCGTCAGGTACATCGCGAGGCCCGCGAGCGCATGCACGCCGAGCGAGAGCACGATGGCTCCCACGCTCCGGCTCGCTCTCGGTCGCGACGACATGAGTCCCTTCTATCTGCGCAGGACCCAGAAGACACGTCAGCCTGTCTCCAGAGCGTCAGCTGCGGCAGGAGCGCCGCGCTGATCGTCGTGGCGTCCGTCACCTCTACCGGGTGTGATTCGGCGTCTGCCTGGCGGACGATGACGTTCAGGCGAGTCCAGACACACCGCTGGAACGCGTGCTCCCCGAACGTTCTGGCGTGCGTCCGCGCTGACTCTGCGAACGCTCGCGGTTACGGTCGCGCGCCATGGCGCTCGCCTTCGCACCTCCGCTCGAACCGATGCTCGCGAAAGCGAACGACGAGATCCCCGAGGGGCCGGGCTGGCGTTACGAGCCCAAGTGGGACGGTTTTCGAGCCATCGTCTTTCGTGACGGCGACTCGCTCGAGCTCTCGAGCCGTGGTGGCCGGCCGCTCGCCCGGTATTTTCCCGAGCTGCTCGAGGCGCTCAAGGCTGTCCTGCCCGCCCAGTGCATCCTCGATGGAGAGATCATCCTCGCTGGCGCGAAGGGGCTCGACTTCGAGGCGCTCCAGTCGCGGCTGCACCCGGCGGCGTCGCGCGTGAACAAGCTGGCGCTCGAGATTCCCACCAGCTTCGTCGCGTTCGATCTGCTCGGCCTCGGCGCCGCCGACTTGAGGGAGAAGCCGTTCACCGAGCGTCGCGCTGGCCTCGAGCGCCTCTTCGCCTCGACGACGCGCGTCTTCGTCACCCCGCAGACCAGCGACCCTCGTCAGGCGAAGCAGTGGTTCGTCGACTTCGAGGGCGCGGGCTGCGACGGCGTCATCGCCCGGCGGGAAGAGCTGCCGTATCGGCCAGGTGAGCGCGTCATGGTGAAGGTGAAGCACGGGCGAATGGCCGACTGCGTGGTCGGCGGCTACCGCGAAGGCAAGACGCCAGGCACCGTGGGCTCGCTGCTGCTCGGGCTCTACGACGAGACGGGCGTGCTCCACCACGTGGGCCACACCTCGAGCTTCACCGCGAAAGAGAAGAAGGCGTTGATTCAGACGCTCGCGCCGTACCTCGATGGGCAGAGCTTCGGTGAAGGCCGCACACCCGACGCCGCGAGCCGGTGGAGCCCGCAGGATGACAAGGTGTGGTTCAAGCTGAAGCCCGAGCTGGTGTGTGAGGTGCGCTACGACTTCGTGCAGAGCGGGCGCTTTCGCCACGCCACGACGTTTCAGCGCTGGCGCCCCGACCGCACCGCCACCTCGTGCACGTACTCACAGCTGTTGCCGCCGAACCCGTTCTCACTCGACGTCATCGTGGCGCAGGCCCCGAAGAAGCAGGGGTGAGCCGTGTCGCTGCGCCCCGTCGAGGCCACGCTGCTGGCGAAAGAACTGGAGCGCGAGCTCCCCGGCGCGGTCGTGCAGCAGCTCTCGAGCCCGACCGCCACGCGCGTGTACGTCGAGCTCCGGGTGCCGGGGCGAAGCGTCGTGGTGTTGGTGTGTTGTGATGTGAAGAGCAGCCGGTTGTCCGTGGTCGAGAAGCGCCCCGCGAACCCCGCGGAGCCGCCGGCGTGGCAGAGCGTGTTGCGTCGAGAGCTCGTCGGCGTGCGCCTGGCCGACGTGGAGAGCGTCGAAGCGCGACGGCTGCTGTTGCTCCACTTCACCGCCGAGCGCGACGGCAGCCCGCACGCGCGCACCCTCGTCCTCGAGTACGGCGACGCCCCGGGTATCGCGTTGACCACCAGGGAGGGCAGGGTGCTCGCCCACTCCCACCCGTTCCGCGAAGGCATTCGCCACGGCTCCACATGGACGCCGCCGGCCGAGAGCCCGGTCCGGGACGCGCCCAGCAGACTCGCCAGTGACTTCGTCCAGCTCCGCCTCGGACATGGGGCCGAGGCGCTCTTCAGCACGCAAGAAGAGGAGCGCTGGCTCAAGGCCCGGCTCGCGCCGCTCGAGGCGAAGCTCAAGAAGCTCGAGCGCACCCGCGAGAAGGTGCGCGCCGAGACCAACCGCACCGCGCAGGCCGAGACGTACAGACAAGAAGGCGAGCTGCTCGCGCAGAACCTGTATCGGCTCACTCGCGGCGAACGCACGGTGGTGCTCCCCGAGTACCGCGCCGACGGTGAGGTGGTGGAGCGCTCCATTCCACTCGACCCCGCGCGCACGCCGAAGCAGGAGGTCGAGTGGCGCTTTCACCAATACCGGCGGCTCTTGCGCGGCGTGGAGTTTGCGACGAAGCGCCTCGCGCAGCTCGACGTCGAAGAGGCGAAGCTCCGGGCCGAGCTCGACCGGCTCGCGGCGACGCCCATCGACGCCCCCACCGCCGCCAAGAAGAGCCCGCGTCAGCAAGACGTCGCGATGGCTCCCTTCAAGGCCTACCGCGGCCACCAGGACCACCTCATCTGGGTCGGACGAGGCCCAGCCCACAACGACGCGCTCACGTTCCAGATCGCGCGGCCGTGGCACGTCTGGTTCCACGTTCGGGGCTCGCCCGGCGCGCACGTCGTGGTGCCGGTCGCGAAGAACGGCTCGCTGCTGCCTGAGGTGCTCCTCGACGCCGCGCACCTGGCGCTCCACCACTCCGACCTCAAAGGGGAGCCTCGCGGTGAGGTGAGCTACGTGCCGGTCAAGCGCGTGCGGAAAGCGAAGGGTGGGGCGCCTGGCGCAGTGACCTACACGGGAGAGAAGACGTTGATGTTGCGCGTCGAGCCTCAGAGGCTCGAGCGGCTCCTGGAGACCGAGACGCTTGCGCCCCTGGACTGAACGAACCCAGCGAACCCGTTCGAAAAACTCGATGACACACCCAGCCGACCGCGCGGATTGATCCACGTTTGCCACGTGTGCTAGGCCGCCCCGACTTTCCCTACGTGGGCCTACGCGACGTTTGAGGTGCCGATTTGCTGTCGATTCGCCGATTTCAACTGACCCGATCGCTAACGCCTGGTGGGCGGAATGCCAGACCCCGGTCAGGTGGCTCGGGTGCAGACAGGAATCAACCCGCTGCTTTTCTTGGTAAAAATGGACACCGGCCAGAGGGCACGAGACTTGCCCTTACGCCTCGCCCGCTGCACCCGGAGGTCTTCGTGAAGCATCTCTTTTCCGCACTGTTCACTCTCGTGCTCATTCCAGGCGTGGCGCTCGCCGATGATGCAACGGCGACCACGGCTGTGAATTCCGAGCAGGCGCAGACTGCTCCGGCCACGACGACGACCAGCGACGGGAAGAAGGACGAGAAGGCTGATCCGAAGAAGGACCCGAAGGCCGCCGCTGCCGCGCAGCCCCAGCAGCAGAACGCCCTCGCCAACGCCGTTCAGGCCCGTACGCCTGAAGAGCAGGCGAGGCAGGGCGGCTTCCAGTTCGCGTTCGGTCTCGACCACTGGCTCGGCACCGGCACCTTCGTGAACTCGGAGCTGTACTCGTCGCTCATCGCGGCTCCCAGCATCTCGGCGACGTATCTGTTCGGCGTTGGTGGAATCCGGCTCGCGGCGAACCTTCGCCTCTTTGCTTTCTACGAGTACACGCTGAGCGACGCCCAGAACGGCCGTCGCTTCTTTCCCCAGGACACGCGTTTGACCCTCGTCGCGCCTGCCGTCTTCCGCGACAAGGCCGTGACCGGCATCGCGGTCACCCCATCGGTGACCTTCGTCCTCCCGACGTCTCCAGAGTCTCTCACGGCGGGGTTGATCACGACCGTTGCCGCTGGCGCTGCGATCACCCGCTCGGTGAAGGCTGGGAGCGGCGGCTTCGACTTCCGCATCACGGTCACAGGCAGCTACGGCTTCTTCACCAACCCGGTGAGCGGCGTTCGCAACCGGCCTGGAAGCGCGCCGGGAAACCGCGACGCGATCGGCAACCAGATCGTGATCGGCCGTCCTGACGAGCTCTTCGCGGCCGTCAACGGCATGAACCCCGCCTTCTCAGGCTCCCTCGGCGGCTCGATCAACTGGCGCACGGGAGGCAACCTCCTCATGTTCGCTGGCTACTCCTACGCACGGTCGTTCAACCAGGCAGCCACCCTCGACCCAAACGACCCGACCCTGCCCCAGGCCCTCGACTCGAACGGAATGCAGGTCGGGCGCGCTGGAATGGGTGGCGGTGATGTAACCCGCTCGTTTATTGGGGCGTCCTACCAACTCAACGAGCACTACAACCTCGACCTCTACGTCTTCACGATCCAGTCGCCCCTTCGTCGCGAAGGCGACAAATGGGTCGTCCGCGCCCCCATCGGCTCGTTCGTCGACGCCGCTACGAACAACACCAGCTTCATCGTTTCGCTCGGCGCAGCCTACTGAGAGCCCACATGAACCACTCGTCAACCCTGTCGAACCTGAAGTCGAACCGTCACGGAGGCACCATGAATCAGCAGTCACCCTACGCTCGTTGGCTCGCCGCAGCAGCGCTCGCGCTGTTCGCTGCAGCTTGCGCGCAGAGCAACGGCGATGTGAGTCGCGTTCAGCCGAACGTCACGCGCAAGAGCGATCTGCTCGACGGTGAGTGGTACTTCCGCAACTCGGTCACCTACACGCCGCACAACACCCAGTTCACCTTCCCCGGCCAGACCGGCAACATGGAGAAGCTGGTGTGGGAGATCCAGGAAGGCAACCTGGTCGGCTACCGTTCGTACCCCTTCATGCTGGGCGCCGAGGCCAACGTCGACAAGACGTCGATTGTCTCGGGCACGACCGCAAGGTACTGCGACCGTGACGGCAAGTGCGCAGGCGGCCAGAAGTACTACGGCGCGCCGGTCGTCGCGTTCCCCATCTTGAGCCACTTCGACATTCAGCGTGGCTACATTCCCACGACGGGCGAGCAGACCAACGTCATCTCCGAGAACACCACGGACCGGTTCTGGAACCAGCGCGAGTACATTCGCGTGAACTGGTCCGCCAACGTGCTCAACATGATGCAGGGCATGAACTGGGGCACCGTGCAGAACCCGGGCCTGAGCGCCACCAGCAGCAACTGGGTGCAGCCGAACGAGAAGGACGCCGACCCGACCGATCTGCCGACCTTCGAGTACGAGGGTGAAGGCGAGGCCCGCAAGCTGAAGTACTTCGACGTCACGGGCCGCTACCTCGCAGTGCCTGACACCACCTACTTCGAAGGCTGGGGCTCGGTGCCGCTGTGCTGGTTCGCCGCGGGCATCTACGACTGCAGCTCGTCGGAGATCAAGATGCGCGTCTCGGTGGCGAAGGTCGACACCAAGCGCGTGCGTGACTACGAGCCGCTCCTCTACCCGAACGACATGATGTCGCTGTTCGGCGTCTTCCGCACCGAGCGCCTCAACTGGGACCGGAAGTTCGGCGCCATCGAGTCGGCCCGCATTCTCATCGGTCAGCGTCACCGCATGTGGGAGGAGTACTACCAGAAGGACGCGAACGGTCAGCCCGACGTCGCCCGTCCGATCGAGCCTTCGCAGCGCAAGGTCAAGCCCATCGTCTATTACTTCAGCCGCGCTGACCGCATGGGCGGCGAGGAGCGGTACCAGGAGTTCATCGAGCCTGGCCAGATCATCGCGCGCGACTTCGACCGTGCGTTCAAGCGCACTGTCGCCGCCGTTCGCAACGTCGAGCCCGCGGCCGTCACGGAGCAGGTCTACGTCCTCTGCGACAACCCGGTGAAGAGGGGTAACCCCAAGGAGTGCGGCGCCGAGGGCCTGTCGCCCAAGTTCGGTGACCTGCGCTACAGCTTCATGAACACCATCGCAGAGCCTGTCGCCAACGGCCTGCTCGGCTATGGCCCCAGCTCGGCCGACCCTGAGACGGGCGAGCTTATCTCGGGCAACTCGAACACCTATCTCTGGGGCGTCGACCTTTACGGTCGTTCGGTCGCCGATTGGATCCTCCTCCAGTCGGGCGAGACGAACCTCACCGAGTACATCTCGGGCCGCAGCGTGATGGACTTCATCAAGCAGAACCCGGTCTACAATCTCGCGAACGTCAACAAGCAGAACGCGACGATTCAGTCCGAGCTGCAGGGTATTCCGCAGCGCAACGTCGAGACCGAGGGCGCGTTCGCGAAGCCCACGGCTCGTCTGAGCCGCATGCTCGGCAACCTCAAGGGCGCTGGCGGCCTGCCCAAGGCCACCCGCAACGAGATGCGCGTCGCCGCCGAGATCCTGGCGAAGAACCCGACGCTCGAGTCGGCCGTCATCGACAACCCCGAGATTGGCGAAGACATCGTCAACATCCTGCCGCCGTTCGCTCGCGAGCGCGCCAAGACGGACGCCGAGTTCCGCCGCGAGATGTCGCGCCTGGCGCTGACCAACTACCAGTCGGTGCAGGCGTGGCAGACGCGCCGCCTCGAGTTCCTCTCGAAGAACAACATCTACATGGCCGAGTTCTTCGACCGCACCATCGTCGGCGTCGCCAACGAGTTGCTCGCCAAGCGCGACCAGCAGCGCGACGACTTGAAGGCGAAGGGCGACCCGAAGTGCGCCACGCCGACCGCGTGTACGGACAAAGAGGCGACTGACCTCGCCAACGACGGCATCGCGAAGTTCGCCCGGCAGCAGATCTGGCTGTCGACCTCACTGCACGAGATGGGTCACACGTTGAACCTGCGCCACAACTTCCAGGGCTCGTTCGACGCCATCAACTACTTCGACAACTACTGGCCGCTGCGCAAGGCGAGCATCACGGTGCAGCAGAACAACCAGCCCGTGATTCCCCGCACGCCGAACGACCTCAAGGCTGCGGCCGAGGGCACCGTGGGCCAGCGCCTCTCGAGCATGCACAGCTACGAGTACTCGTCGATCATGGACTACGCCGGGAAGATCTTCACCGACTGGAACGGCCTCGGGAAGTACGACGAAGCCGCCATCATCTTCGCGTACTCCGCCGTCTCGAAGCCGGGCGGCTCGGGTGCTGCGACCACCGACACCTCCTTCGTCGAGGTGTTCGGCAAGGACGCGAACGATCGCGGCGCACGCCGTGACACCATGCAGTTCCGCGGCTCCGATGGTGCGCAGATGAGCATCAGCGGCGCGCAGGTCGACCTGCCACTGGTGAACGTCACCCACACCAACCCCAACGTTCGCAACTACACCGAGCGCTTCCACTACAGCCTCGCGCCGCTGCACTTCGGCGAGGGCCCGGCGAACAACATCTCGGCAGTGATCGACGACGGCATCGAGAAGATCAAGACCCGCCGGCTGGTGAAGTACGAAGACGTCGCTCGTGACGAGGCCCGCGTGCGCGAGATCCTCAATGGAGACCCGTCGCTCGCGAACGACCCCGACCGCGCCAATGGCGTCATCGGCACCTCGCTGCTGCGCGTGCCGTACATGTTCTGCTCCGACGAGTCGGCCGATGGGCCGGTGCAGTCGTGCTACCGCTTCGACCGCGGCGGCGACTATTACGAGCAGACCCGCACGCAGCTCGAGGACTACTGGAACTACTACATCGACTCGCACTTCCGTCGCGACCGAGTGTTCTTCAGCGGCAACGGCGCGATCAACTCGGCCTTCGGAACGTTCTACACGGTGGCCAACTCGTACAAGCACTACATGCTCGAGCTGTACCGTTCGCCGACGAGCAGCCAGGAGCAGCGGCTCACCTACCGCATCGACCCCGTGCTCCAGGACCTGTGGACCGTCGGCGTCATCGACGGCATCAACCAGCACCTCAACGTCATGAGCGTGCCGCCGTTCGGTCTGTTCATGTACCGCACGCTGCGCACGACCGGCCCCCGGTGGGACGTGATCAGCGAAGGTGATGACTTCGACGCCCTGTCGGCCGAGGGCCGCGCCAGGTACCAGGAGCTCTACTCCTCACGCCTGGGCGCGCAGGACTTCGCCACCATGCCGCGCGGCCTCGGCCGTCGCATGTACAGCCGGTACGACTTCAAGAGCGGGTACAACTTCTTCCGCCGCATGAGCGAGGCTGGCCACTACAACGACCAGATTGGCGCCATGTTCGCGGCAGTCCTCCCGCAGATTGACGTGCAGGGGCTCGACACCGACTCCGACCAGAACCGGTTCAACATTCCGTACTACCTGCTCTTCAAGGATGAGATGACCGACACCTTCGGAGCCCTCTGGGGCAACGACGAGCTGAAGGTTCGGCCCACTGCGTTCAAGCGCACCAACGATCTTGGAGAGGTCACCGACGACCTCGGCCTCTTCTGGCGCGTGTACGTCAACGGCTCGGACATCTTCGCGAACTTCAACTACCCGCCGCAGCAACCGGGCCGCTGCACCGGCAACGCAAGGCCGCCCACCTGCTTCACGGCCGGTCAGAACCCTGCGCCCGCCAACATTCAGCTCACCTACACGAGCCGCATCTACTCGCTGTTCCTGGGCATGGCGCTGTTCCGCGTGAACTACGACCTCGACTATTCCAAGGCGAATCAGGTCTTCCGCCTTGGCGGCAGCGAGGACTTCACCATCGCCCCTGGCTACGAGGTCGTCGAAGTGCCCGACGTGACGACCGGCTCACGCTACGTCGCCCTTCGGCCGGTGTGCGCACCCAACACGAACTGCCCTGAAACTGCCGCCACGTCGCTCATTCGCCACGCACAGGACATTCTGCTGATGGTTCAGGACCCGGGTCGCTGCCCGATTCCCGATTACCTGGTCATTCAGGGCTTCGGCTGTCTCGCGGCCGAGCAGGCCAACAACCCCCGCATCCTCGAAGACCGTCGTCGCTACTGGACGGAGATCTTCCGTGATGCGATTCGTGACCTCGACCTCTCCCGCTCCTTCTACGGCGCCTATGGAAGGGCGTTCTGACCATGACCTCACGGAACTCGTACGGAGAAACCATGAAGCCCTCGTTCCGCATCCTCCTCGCTGCGTTGAGCGCCCTCGCGGCGTTCGGCTGCGCCCAGCCTGATCTGCTCGACCGCACTCAGCCCAACTACGTCAGGAAGGCCGACCTCATCGACGGCCAGTGGTACATCAAGGAGACCATCGTCGACCTTCCGAAGACGCCCGGAGCGCCCGGCGTCATCGGGTCGGGTGGCGAAATGGACAAGATTCGCTGGGAAGTTCAGGAGAACATGGTGGTCGGCTATCGCACCTATGAAGTGGTGCCTGGTGCCGACCCTCGCGTCGACCGGGTGAAGTCGAAGATCGGCGACGTTCGTTTCCGCGATGGCAAGCCCTTCAAGGGCAACCCGGTCTTCGCCTACCGCATCATCAGCCACTTCGACCGCCAGCGTCAGTACAACCCTGCGACCGGTGAAGTGACGAACGTGCTGGTCGAGGACTCGTCGGATCGTCCCTGGTACCAGCGCGAGTACATGCGCGTGGACTGGACGAACAACCAGATCCTCAACTTCAGCAACGTGACCAGCCCCTTCGACTTCCTGAGCGGCATCGCCAAGGTTCGCGTCGTCACCGACCAGGACCAGTCGACCCGCGACGAGTCGATGGTCTACACCTGCTCCGACGGGTCCGAGGGCAAGAACTCGACGCTCAAGTGCGCAGAGGGCGCGAAGCTCACCTACCTCGACTTCACCACCCAGGCGATCGTCGACCCGCCCGCCATCAACTACCCGGGCTACGGCCGCCTGCCGTTCTGCCTCTTCAACCCCACCGTCGACTGCGAGAGCGCGTCGGCGATGATCCGCACCTCGATCATGAAGGTCGATGAGGCCCGCGTCGACGATTACGAGCCCCTCGTCTACTCAGACAAGTTGATGGTGAAATTCGGGCTCTTCCGCAACGAGATGTACACCTACAACAAAGACCGGTACTTCACGTACACGGGTCAGCAGTTCTTCGCGATGCGCCACAACATCTGGCTGAAGTCGAAGAAGCCGGTGATGGTGAACGGCAAGCCTGAGGTCGACCCTGTCACGGGCCACACGAAGTACACCACCATCCCCGTCGTCGACCGCACACCTAAGAACGGCAGCGGAGTGCGGCCCGTCGTCTACTACATGTCCGAGAACACGCCTCGCGAGCTCTGGGGCGCGGCAGTTCGTCGCCACGCCGAAAAAGACGGCTTCAACCCGAACAACACCATCGAAGCCTCGTGGGACCGCGCGTTCCGCAGGGCCGTCGCCGTGCCTCGTGGCCTCGAGACGTTCGATTCGAACATGCCGCAGATGTTCTATGTGTGTGAGTCGCCGGTTCAAGAAGGCGCTCCCGCCGCCTGCGGCAAGCCCGGCACCTACGCACGCCTCGGCGACCTGCGCTTCCACATGGCGCCGTACAACGACCAGAACTCGGGCGGCCTGCTCGGCCTCGGCCCGTCGTCGATGGACCCCGAGACGGGCGAAGTCGTCACCGCGACCGCCAACGTCTACGGCCCCGGCATCGACACGTGGGCCGGCAGCTCGGCCCAGGTCATCGACGTCGTCAACGGTGAGGTCAGCCTCTCCGAGCTCGTCGCCGGCAAGGACATCAAGGACTTCGTCTTCGCCAACTTGAGCGGCACCGACCCGCGTCGTCCGCGCACCGGCCCCTTCACCTCGCAGCAGCCGCTGGTCTCGGACCCGTCGCGTCCGGCCAGCTCGTTCAACAAGCCCAACGGCCGCCTGGCCGACCTGCTCGGCACCTGGAAGCAGGCGGGTCTGCCGCTCATGAAGGGCAACCGCAAGGAGACCGTCGCGCAGCTCCTCAAGGACAACCCGTCACTCGAGGACTCGCTCATCAACCTGCCTGAGGTTCGCGTCGCCGTTCTCGGCCATGTGCCGAACCGCGCCTTCGGTCAGCGCCTCGAGAGCGACTCGGCCTTCTACCGTCAGGTCGCCCGGAACGTGCTCCTCGGCATCGACCCGCTCGAAGACGCCCGCAAGGCGGCGAAGCAGAGGGTCGACCCGTCGATCGGCTGCTTCTACGAGTTCAACTACGCCGACGAGGACTACTTCGGCGTCGCCAAGCGCAAGCTGAAGCTGCAGAACGACCTGGTCGCCAAGTTCAAGGGCCAGGGCAACTCGGCCTGCACGAACGCGTCTGCCTGCACCGACGCCGAGGCCAAGAAGCTCGCAAAGGACGAGGTGTACAACGACCTGCGTCGCGAGGCCTACCGCTCGGTCATGGAGCACGAGATTGGCCACACGGTCGGCCTGCGCCACAACTTCATCGCCTCGGCTGACCCGCTCAACTACCACGATGGCTACTGGGACCTGCGCAAGGAGACCATCGGCGTCATCGCCGGCGGCCGTCGGGTGCTCCCCATCACGCCGGCCAACATGGCCGACGCAGCCAAGCAGAACGAGCGCCAGCAGAACGAGTCGATGTACGAGTACGAGTACTCGTCCATCATGGACTACGGCGCCCGCGTGAACGCGATGAACCGCGGCACGGGCAAGTACGATGACGCCGCGATTCTCTTTGCCTACGCGGGTGGCTTCGAGCCCGGCTGGGTCGAGGTGTTCGCCGAGACCCGCAACGACTACCAGAACACCGCCGTCACGCTCGAGGTCGACAACCTGTCGAAGGTCTTCACGGCCCGCGGTGCGCACGTCGAGATGCCGCTGGCGATTGCCGAACACTACACGCCGGTGTCGAGCCTCTACACCGACAAGTACCACTACACGACGCTGCCCTTCCATTTCGCCGAGGCCAACGGCTCGTTCGAAGATCGCCTCAACCAGGGCATCAACCGCATGAAGACGCGATCATACCGGAAGTGGAGCGAGATGCAGAAGGTCTACGATCGCCTCGCGGCAGAGGTGAAGAATTACAGCCTCAACGCCTCGGGTCTCGGTCAGCGCGACATCGAGCGCAGCCGCACGGTCGTCAACGCTGCTGGTGGCAAGCTCGTGCCCGTCGAAGTGCCGTACATGATGTGCACTGACGGCGAGGTCGGCGCGAACCTGCTCTGCAACCGACAGGACCAGGGCGCTGACGTGTACGAGATGACGTCGAAGTGGATCGAGCGTTTCAACCAGTCGTACGTGTTCACGAACTTCCGCCGCGACCGCCTCTTCTACTCCCCGTCGGCAGTGGCCTCGGGCAAGTTCGGCCGCTTCCTCGGAAATGTCCCGAACGTGTACCAGCAGTGGCTCTTCAACATCTACTTCCTCACCAAGTACCTCCAGCTCTCGCCTGAGGAGCTCGACGAGTTCTACGGCCTCGGCGACCCGATCTGGCAGAACTACTGGACGATGGCGGTGGTCGACTCGACGAACCTGCTGATGCAGCAGCTCGCGATTCCGGCGGCCGGCTACCACGGGAAGCGCCCAGACGGCACGTGGGAGTACCTGCCCTCGGGTGACAACCTCAACCGTCGTCTCTCGGCGACGGCCGAGGCCAGCCTCAAGGCCGACATCGCGCGCGCCGATCGCGGCGGCTACACCGATCTGACGTACCTGCCGCGTGGCCAGGGCCGTTCGATCTACACGGTGTTCGATTCGTTCGGGTACGACAACTACAGCCGCGTGAACGAAGCCGGTCACTTCTGGGACGTGTACGCGGCCATGCTCGCGCTCATCACCAGCGAGACGAACTTCCTCGGTGTCGACCGTGGCTCCGACGCGCTCCGCTACTCGCTGCCGTACTACACGACCTTCAACAAGGAGCTCGCGCCCCTCTTCGGCTCGTACTTCACCGAGACGCCCGAGAACTACGCCGCGATGCTGGCTCAGAACTCGGACGGCACCGCCACCGTGCAGCTGCCCACGTTCATCAAGGCCAACGACTACATCTTCGGCTTCAACTACCCGCTCGCGCCCGTCAACCCGGTCGACGGCAACGGCAACCCGATGCCGATGTCGAGGGTGTTGCCGGTCTCCACGTGGAGCGCCCGCTTCTACTCGCAGGTCTGGTCGATGGCCTTCTTCACCCAGAACTACAACCTCGAGTACGCCGAGTTCTCGAAGGTGTACCGGCTGGGCAGCGACGAGGCCCTCACGCCGGCAGCCGGCTACGAGACGGTCGAGTTCAACGATCCGTTCGGCGGCGGCTACGTCTACGCGGCGCTGCGCAAGGTCGGCGACCCGCTGCCTTCGACTGGCGCGAGCATCGTGCTTCGCGCGCAGACCCAGCAGGCGAAGTGGACTCAGGCGAAGAACCTGAACCAGCCCGTCGACGGCCTCACGGCGTCGGAGTGGGAGGCGAGGGTTCGCGAGACCGTGCGCACCATGGAGATCATGCGCGGCCTGTACAACATCTTCGGCCGGGCACTCTGACCCAGCCCCGAAGGTGAACGTCGACGCCCGGCCCTCTCACGAGGTGACCGGGCGTCGTCGTTTGTGTGCCCAGCACGGGCGTGGATAGGAGGTGGAAGTCCTCTCGGGAGCAGGTCGAAGCGACCGACACGAACCGCAAGGCGACAAGCCGGGAAACCGGTCCACGCGCGAGT
>JALHMW010000009.1 GCA_022843845.1 Archangium sp. | reverse complement strand
GTTGCCATGCCGCCGCCGGTTGCCATGCCGCCGCCGGTTGCCATGCCGCCGCCGGTTGCCATGCCGCCGCCGGTTGCCATGCCGCCGCCTGTTGCCATGCCGCCGCCCGTGCCACTGGGGAAGGTGCACGTCCCGTTGGTGCAGATGTTCGAGCCGAGGCACGACGAGTTGCAGCACGGCTGGTTCGTCATGCCGCAGCGGATGCACAGGGCGCGGCTGCACGAGAGCGTCAGGTTGCAGGCCTGATTGGCGCAGCACACTTCTCCTTCGCCACCACACGGCGCCATGCCGCCACCGGTCCCCGGCGTGCCGCCGCCAGCGCCTGCGGTCCCGCCACCCGTCGACACACCGCCGTCGGGGTCGATCACGCACCGGCCCTGCGCGCTACAGGTCTGATCGACCAGACACGCCTTGCAGGTGGCGCCGCCCGAGCCGCACCCGTTGCGAGACTGCTTCCCTGCGGCGATGCACTCCTCGGCCTCCGTGCAACAGCCCGAGCAGTTCGACGGTTGGCACTTCACGGGCACGGTTGGGCCACAGCCCAGGACCAGCAAGGTCATGGCCAGAACGCCGGTCGAGACTCGAATCATGGACGACATGCTACGCGCAGCCCTATGGTCCGCGCACCATGACTTCGGCAGAAGCCGCCAATTGGTACTTCAAGAAGGCCGCACGCATCATGGACGTGGGGGAGCGCATTGAAACGCTGCTCGCCACGCCCTTGCGCACCGTCAGCGTGCAGGTCTCCATCGAGCTCGACAACGGCGAGATCCGCACCTTCAAGGGCTACCGCGTGCAGCACGACAACGCGCGCGGCCCGATGAAAGGAGGCCTGCGCTTCCACCCCGACGTCAACGAAGACGAGGTGCTCGGCCTCGCGTCGTTGATGACGTGGAAGACGGCCGTGGTGAACCTGCCCTTCGGCGGCTCCAAGGGCGGCATCCAGTGCAACCCTGCCGACCTCTCGGTGAAAGAGCTCGAGCGCCTGACCCGCAAGTTCGTCGATCAGATCCACGACGTCATCGGGCCGACCCGCGACATCCCCGGGCCGGACATGAACACCAACCCGCAGGTCATGGCGTGGATCATGGACCAGTACTCGCGCTACCACGGCCACTCGCCAGCGGTGGTGACGGGCAAGCCCATCGATCTCTACGGCAGCCGCGGGCGCGAGGTCGCCACGGCGCGAGGGCTCCAGTTCATCGCGCGTGAGATCTTGCGCGACGTCGGCCTGCAGATGACCGGCACCCGCTTCGCGATTCAGGGCTTCGGCAACGTCGGTAGCCACGCGGCGCGCCTGTTCCACGAAGACGGCGCGAAGATCGTCGCCGTCAGCGACGTGCATGGTGGGGTGCAGAACGCGCGCGGCCTCGACGTTCCGGCGCTGTTCGAGCACGTGAAGAAGACGGGCTCGGTGCGCGGCTTCTCGGGTGGAACGCCGTGCCGCAACGAAGACGTGCTGGTCGCAGACTGTGACGTGTTGGTGCCCGCGGCGATCGGCGGCGTCATCGACAAGCGCGTCGCTGCCGAGGTGCGCGCCCGCATCGTGCTCGAGGGCGCCAACGGCCCCTGCCTGCCCGAGGCCGACGAGGTGTTCGAGCAGCGCGGCGTCCTGGTGGTGCCCGACATTCTCGCGAACGCCGGCGGCGTCACCGTCAGCTACTTCGAGTGGGTGCAGAACATGCAGCACATCACCTGGGAAGAGGAGCGCGTCACCAGCGAGCTCCAGCGGGTGATGAAGGAGGCCTACGAGAAGGTCGGACAGATCTCGCGGACCCGGAAGCTCCCGCTTCGCACCAGCGCGTATGTGCTCGCCATCGGCCGCGTCGGCAAGGCGACCGTGCTGCGCGGCATCTGACGTCACCCGTTGTTGGCCCCGCCGAGGACGCTCCCATGTCGATTCCTGCCTCGCTGCTCAAGAAGCTCATTCAGATTCCCATCTTCCAGGGCCTGACGGTTCCCGAGGCGGCCGAGTTCTTCGAGGTCGCGCTGGAGCAGTCGATCGAAAAGGGCCGCACCGTCTTCCGCGAAGGCGACGAAGGCGACGCGCTCTACGTCATCCTCTCGGGCGAGGCGGCGGTCACCAAGAAGAGCGTCGAGCTCGCGGTGCTGTCGACGCACGCCGTGCTGGGAGAGATGTGCCTGGTCAGCCCCGGAGACACGCGGTCTGCCACGGCGGTCGCGAAGACCGATCTGACGATGCTGAAGATCCCCAGCAAACGGGTGCAGAAGCTCCTCAAGGGCAACAACCTCGCCACGCTGAAGGTCGTCGCCAACCTCGCGCAGGTGATGGGGCAGCGGCTGGCCGCCATCAACGATCGCCTCGTCGCAGGTGACTCGAAGAAGAAGCCCGAGGGCCGCAAGGAAGAGCTCGCCGACTTCGCGGGCATCTTGAACCGCTGGTCGTTCTGAGGGCCCGTCTCGCGTAGACTCCAACCCGCGTGTTGACCGCCTCGCTGCTGCTCGTCCTCTCCGGAGCGCCCACCGCCGCCAGCGCCGACGCGTTCGCGAAGGCCGCGCAATGGGAAGAGCTGTATCTCGCCTTCGCCGCCGTTCAGCCGAAGGGCTACGCCGCGAAGGACCAGAAGCGCATCGCCACGGCGCTCCTGAAGGGCTGTGAGGCGCTGCTCACGGACGACGCGGTGATGGCGTTCTCGCTCGGAGAGAAGAGCGTCGCCTTCGGAAGCCAGGCGCCAGCGGTCGTCTGCACGGCACAAGCGGCCATCAAGACCGATCAACGCTCGGCCGCCGACGACGTGCTGCGGCTCGGCCTCAAGCGCCACCCGAAGGACGGCGCCATCGCCGTCGAGCTGGCGCGGTTGATGATCGAAGAGAAAGACGGACCCGGCGCGGTGCGGGTCCTCTCCACCGTTCCGAAGACGTCGAAGGCCTTCGGTGATGCGCAGACGTTGATGCTGAGCGCTCAGGCAATGGTCGAAGAGGCCGCGTCGGCGCGGGCGCAGCTCTCGGACCGAACGCGCAAGGCGTTTGCGACGCAGACGGGCTCGAGTGCGGTCGTCGTCGAGACCACGCGCGCAGAGGGAGGCGACGACGACGACGAGCGCCCGTCGAACCCTCGTCGCCCCGCGCCGCCGAAGCTGGGAGAGTCACGCAGCTACGAGTCGAGCGTCGACGAAGAGGGCCGCCGCACGCGCCAGAACGCGTACTTCCGCTTCCGCTACTTCAACGCCCAACGCGACTTCGGGCAGCGCGCTGAATACGAGGGCCGCGTGCAGGCCGCGCTCGAGGAGTCGCGCCTCGCCGCCCGCAACGTGATGGGCGTCGCCCGCGAGAGCGCCGTCGACGTCATCTTGTACTCGAAGGCCGAGTTCACGATGCACCACGGCCCGTGGGCCGCGGCTGCGATCGCCGGCTTCTACTCGGGCAGCGCGATTCGCATGAACGACTCGGCCGAGATCAACCACCAGAACATGGCGACGCTCGTGCACGAATACGTTCACGCCGTCGTCGATGAGCTCTGTCAGTTCGACACCCGGGGCCTGCCGAAGTGGGCCAACGAGGGGCTGGCCGAGTACGTCGAGTGGCAGTTCGTCGGCCGCAGCAGACCCGAAGGCCGCTACCACGCCTACCTCAAGCAGCTCGCCGCGCAGAAGAAGTTGCCGTCCCTCTCCTCGATGCGTGACGACCCGCTCATCGCGTCGTCAGATCCTGGAATGCTCTACTCGTACGCTGCGATGGCGATGCGCACCTACGTGCAGCGCTACGGCATGGCCGATCTCGTCAGTCTGCTGCGCGACGTCGGCAAGGGTGTGCCGTTCGAGAAGGCGTTCGGTTTGCACACAGCCTCCGACCTCGCGCGGTTCGAGGACAGTGTGCGCGACGAAATCCTCGCGAACTAGCTGAACGCTTCCTTGGGGTCTGGAGATTTCGGGCTAATCTCGCGCCGTTCTTATGTCTGACACCCAGGCAGCCATGCGCGAGTTCCGTTTCCTCGATGACAAGAGGAAGACGAACGGGCTGACACCAAACGAAGAGCAACGGTGGTACGAGCTCGCGGCGCAGCTCGGTGTCGACATGAGCCAGTACGGTCAGTGGGGCGCCGACGGGCAGTGGTACCCGTACCCGCCCGGCTACGATCCCAACCAGCAGCAGCAGTGGGGGCAGCAACAGCCCGGGTATTACGACGCTCAGGCACCACAGCAGGACTGGTACGGGCAGCAGCAACCGCAGCCCGGCTACTACGATGCCAATCAGCCGGCGTACGATCCGAACCAGGCTGCGTACGACCCGAACCAGGCTGCGTACGACCCGAACCAGGCTGCGTACGACCCGAACCAGGCTGCGTACGACCCGAACCAGGCTGCGTACGACCCGAACCAGGCTGCCTACGATCCGAATCAGCCGTACGATCCGAACCAGCAACAGGCCTACGGCTACGCGCAGCAGCAGTACCAGCAGCCCTACCAGGCCCAGCCGCAATACCCGCCGCAGCAGGGTTGGTACGGCCAGCAGCAGCAACCCGGCTACTACCCTCCGAACCAACAGGGTTCGTCGAGCCCGCCTGCGTACGGTGCTCCGGAGCAGCAGGGGAGCTGGGAGCAACCCGCGGCCCCTCAGGGCCCGCCGCCGACCTGGCAACCTGACCCCGCTGCGCCGGCTCCGTCGTCGAGCCCGTCAGGGCCGACCGAGGTCGCAGGCGATGAGGTGATGGAGGTCGCAGACGAAGAGGTCTCTCCGATTCCGACGGCGCCGCCCGCGCAGGCACGACAGTCGAGCGCGGTTCCTCCGCTCAACCTCAACGTCCCGGAAGACCCCGTCGCCGATCTCCGTTCGGCGCTCCTCGATGACGAAGACGGTGGGCCAACGGCGCCTCCGCGGGTGGCAGCGCCGCCCGTCGCGCCACCGCACGAGCCGCCGCCCATCAGGATCCCCGCGATGCCGCTGTTCGGAGGCGCGGGCTTCAGCAAGGCCTCAGCTCCGGAGGCGCCGCGGAAGGTCGAGGCGACTGCGGTGTCGTCGCTGCTGCCTGGGCCCCCAGACGAGCTGCCCCTGGTGAGCCTGAACGACGCCGCCGGGAGCGTTGCGACGCAGCTCGAGGTCGCCGCGGTCAACGCGCTGAGCGAACTCCCCTCAGTCGATGACGTCCCCGAGTCGAGCATCTCGGGGATCACCGAAATCGCCGACGTCGAGCTCGGCGGGGCCGACGCCCAGTCGAGCCCGTTGCTCGCGGACTTGTCGGCCACGCCCGAGAGCACTGAAGTGCTGCCCGACCTCCCGATGCTGGGGTCGAAGAAGGCGCCCGCGTTCGATTTCTCGTCTTCCGATGAGCCGGTCATCGATCCAACGCCCAGCATGATGGTGGACGTGGCGGCGTCAGACGAGCCGGTCATCGACCCGACGCCGAGCATGATGTTCGAGCCGGCTCCTGAGACAGGGGCCCTGCTCGAGATCCCGCCGCTTGCCGAGGTGCCTGCAGCAGTGTCGTTGCTCGACGTGCCGATGCTCGAGGAGCCGGTCGCCGACGTCGATGCTCCGACGGAAGGCCGGGCTCTGCCCGTCGTTGACGCTGCGCCGATGGTCGATGTTGCGCCGATGGTCGATGTGGCGCCGATGGTCGATGAGGCGCCGATGGTCGACGTGGCGCCGATGGTCGACGTGTCGCCGATGGTCGATGCGTCGCCGATGGTCGACGTGGCGCCGATGGTCGATGTTGCTCCGATGGTCGACGTGTCGCCGATGGTCGATGCGTCGCCGATGGTCGATGTGTCGCCGATGGTCGATGTGTCGCCGATGGTCGATGCGTCGCCGATGGTCGATGTGTCGCCGGTCGATGTGTCGCCGATGGTCGATGCGTCGCCGATGGTCGATGTGTCGCCGATGGTCGATGTGTCGCCGATGGTCGATGTGTCGCCGGTCGACGTGGCGCCGATGGTCGAGACGGCACCGGCTCAGCCGACGGTCGTCGTCGAGACCGCATCGGCTTTCGAGGACGACCCGATCGTCGAGGTCGCACCCATCGTCGAGGCTGCACCCATCGTCGAGGCTGCACCCGTCGTCGAGGCTGCACCCATCGTCGGAATCTCGGTTTTCGAAGACGCGCCGATCGTCGAAGCCGTGGGCTCGTTCGACAGTGCGCCCCTCACCGAGACCGGGCCCGCCTTCGAGGCAGGCAGCGCATTCGACGCCGACCCCATCGTCGAGACCGCGTCCTTCGAGGCACCGCCGGCAACCGAGGTCGCAGCGCTCGTCGACGTTGCGCCCGTCGCCGACGAGTCGTTCGACGTCTCGATGAGCTCCGACGATGTTCCTGTCGACTCGAATTGGGCAGAGGTCGTCCAGGCCTCACGCGCTCCCGAGGAGGCGTTCGCGCCTTCTCTCGATGACCTTCCCGTTCTCGACTCGACCGTCGAGTCGCAGCCCATGGGCAACGGCTTCGAGCCGTCGCTCGACGATCTTCCCATCGTTGGTGGTGAGGTGCTCACGACGCCGTCGTCCACTCAGTCTGCGTTCGACGCGCTGGCGATTCCACCGCCGTTGGCCTCGAGCCCTGGCGCTGCCATCAGAGCTGACGCAGCCGCCGCACGGTGGGAGGCCCCGCCCGCCCCAGCGGCGCCCGTCGCACCCTGGCAGCCACCAGCTCCTGCCGCCGTGTCCACCGACTGGGCCGTCGCTCCCGAGACGGCGCCGCCGGCCGCGACCGAAGTCTTCGCGAGCAATTGGGATGATCCGCTTCCGCTCGAGACCGGGCCTGCTGCCGCGGCCTCGCAGGTCTTCGCGAGCCACTGGGAGAACGACGCATCGCCCACTCCGGCCGCCGACCGCTCGGTGTTCGGTGACGTCTCGGCGGCTGCGCCCGAGCTCGCGGGCCAACCCGAGGACCAGGTCGAGCTCGCCTCGAACGCCGACTTCATTCAGGGCGGCCTGGCGAACGAGTTCCCGACGATGGACGTAGGCGACGTGTCGGTCGACAGCGAGCCGTTCGAGGTCGAGTCAGGACCGGCTGCGAGCCTCGCCAACGCGATGCCGATGTCGAGTGAGTCGTCGATCGAAGAGGGGCAGATCGAGCTCTCGAGCAATGCCGACTTCCTCGACGCGACGGCCCTCACCAGCACCGGAGAGTCGTGGCAGCGCAGCGGGGCGGCGATTGACGTTGCCGAGGACCCCGAGGGCGAGATCATTCAGGGCATCGTCGTCGAGGAGGAACAGCCTGGTGACCCGGCCGCGTGGGACGCCGAGATTCCCGTGGCGCCTGCGCCGCCTCCGCTGAACACGCGGGTCGCCGTCGCTGCACCGGCCGTCGTCGCTCGCTCCGCGTCGACACCAGCGCCCGTCGTCTCCGCTGCCGTTCCTCCGCCGACGGTGATTCCGGTTCAGCCGCCGCCGCGCGTGATGGCCGATGAGCTGTTCGATCGCTCTGGAACCGTGAAGGCCAGCGGGCCCGTCCAGATCGCCGGTGAACACCGCGTCATCCTCCACACGATGGAGGGGCAGGTGAAGCGCGGCGCCCTCAAGGACCCGGACCTCGGCGCCGATTCGTTGTCGCTCGAAGGCCCGGCCGGAGTCGAGGGCATCGCGCTGGGCAGGGTCAAGGCCATCTTCTTCATGCTCGCCCCTGGCGCCCGGTCGCCTGCGAGCACCGGTCAGAAGGTCCGCGTGACCTTCAAAGATGGTCGCCAGGTCGCTGGCTTCTCTCGCGATCACGGGCAGGGCGGGCCGGGCTTCTTCGTCGTCCCTGCCGACAACCGCACGAACACCGAGCGCATCTACATCTATCGCCACGGCGTTCAGACCGTCAGCATCGAGAGCTGACGGACCTGCTGCGAGTGTGACGATGGCGCCACGCGTCGTAGAATTTTCTGTTCCAGGCGCCCCGCCCCGTTGACAGCACGTGTGCACATCGCGCACTTTGTCACCCATCGCCACACTGCAGGGCCGGAGGTGCGCATGCTTCAGAGCGGTCTGGAAAAACGAGGGTTTCCGCGAATCCCCGTGACGCTGACGGCCCACTGCCGCATCGGCAACCGCTACGTGAAGGACGCCGTGGCCGACCTCTCGGAGGGTGGCCTGTTCCTCAAAACCCGCGAAGCCGCGCGCGAAGGTACTCCAGTGCGGGTGGCGCTCGCGCTGCCGTTCGGAGACGGCCCCAGGTACTGCACGTTGGTCGGTTCGGTGGCGCGCATCGAGCGAGATGGGCGCGGGGTGTTGCGCGGGCTCGGCGTCTCGTTCACCTCGGAGCTGCCGGCCATCGATCGTCAGGCGCTCAGCGGGTTCCTCCGCACGCGCTAATCGTCAGTTCAAGTACGAGTCGCGATCGTTCTTCTGCCCCTTCACCACCGAGAGATGTGACGAGCGCTTGCGAAGATCGCGCTCGAGCTGTCGCGAGCGGAACCGCAACAGCAGCTGCGAAGGCGTGTAGCCCTGCACCCACGCGACGGTGATGATGATGCCGAACACCTGAGGCACCACGGCGACCCAGCTGCCGGTGATGCCCGCGAGGAGCGTGAAGGCCGCGCCGATCACCGCGAAGGCGTAGCCAGAGAGGGGGAACCCGAACCAGTTGAGGCGGCCCGGCCCGACGATGAGGCCCTGGGCAATCCACAAGGCCTCGATGGTGGTGTACCCGCCGAAGAACGAGCTCGCGAAGACGCTCGGAGAGAGCAGCCCCACCAGCACGGTCGCCACGTTCGCGAGCAGGTTGACGCCGAAGACGAAGAGCCAGACCTTCGGGCGGCTCCACTGCGTCTCGAGCCAGGCGCCAGTCTGCAACAAGATGATGAGCCCGAAGATGAGGCCGAGCGGAGAGGGCGGGACCAGGAACGTCGGCGAGACGAGCTGCCACAGCTTGAACTGCTGAAGCACGTCAGACGGGTTGAGGAGCACCTGCTCCATCACGGGCCGGGAAGCCGCCGCGATGATCGACGTCGCGACGAGGAGCAGCGCCATCTGCCCGCCGACGCTCCTCGGCGACACCCACCTCTTCACTTCGTCGGCGAAACTCATTCTTCGTACCCCGTGAACCGACGTTGTGCCCGAGGTCTTCCGCCGCCGCCACCTCGGAGCCTGCCCATCAGGAAGAGCGCCAGCACGGTGAGGACCACCGCCGAGATGGCCAGGTTCCACCACGGCACCTGCTGCATCGGCCGGGCCTCGCTGGCGAGCACCTCGTCGGTGAGCTGGGCGACGAGCGTCTCGACGGGCACCGCGAAGTTCGCGCTCGCGAGCTTCGAGCGAACCACCGCCACCACGGCGCCGTCGGCGTCGACGACGGGGCTGCCGCTCGAGCCCGGCTCGGCGTTGATGGACAGCTGCAGGAGCGCCTGTTTGTCGGCGTCGTCGAGCGTGAGGCCCAGGTCGGCGGGCAGGCCCTTCGGGCGTAGCGCGGTGAGCACCCCTTCGTTGAAGGTGAAGTCGAGGCCCAGCGGGTTGCCGGCCATGAACAGCTGGGAGCCCTCTTTGAGGCCCGTCGAGCTGCCGAGCTTCAGCGGCACCAGGCCGCGCGCGTCGATACGAACGACGGCGAGATCGTGCGCCTTGTCGAGCAACAGCACGCCCGTTACCTCGGCCTTGCGCCCGTCGGAGAAGACGGCCCGCATGCTCCGGTGGCCGTCGACGACGTGATGGTTGGTGACGACCAGGCCGTCTTCACGCAGCACGAAGCCGGTGCCGTTGCCGGTGCGCTGGCCCGACGACGTCGAGACCTCGAGCACCACGACGGACTGCTTGAGGCGCGAGAAGAGCTCTTGCCGGGCGTCGGGGGTGATCGCCAACAACCCTGACAGCACGAGGCTGGGCAGCATCAGCCGCCCCTCAGCTCTTGTGCCGGTAGAACAGCGTGACGGTGAGGCAGTGGAACTCCTTGTCGGAGCTCTGTGTCACCACCTTGTCGACGATGTCGGCCTGGGGGTTGTCCTTGATCCACCGGGTGATGGTCTCGCCCATCATCTCGCGATCGCGCGCGAGCGTGGTCGAGAAGATCTTCACGCCCGTGAACTGAATGACCGCCATCGGCTGACCTCGTGGTGCTTAGCGAATGCCGCTCTTGGCGGTGTGGGCCCGGTAGTGCTCGCAGAGCCCGGGCTCTTTGCAGGTGGGCCCGATGCCATCGGGGTGCGCGACGAACGGCGTGCGCTCGGTCTCGTCAGTGCCGCAGAGGGCGCACTTGCGCTTGCGGGTCTTTGCGTCGATTCGGCGCTGCTCGGCGATCTTCTTCGCCTGCTCGCGCAGCGTCTTCGCGTCCGGAACGTTGCTGCTCGTCACAGTGCCTCCACGAGTACCGCGATGCCCTGCCCACCACCAATGCACGCGCTGCCCACACCCCACCGCGCCCCACGCCGCTTCAACTCATACAGCAGGTGCAGGGTGATGCGCGCGCCAGAAGCAGCGAGTGGGTGTCCCACGGCGATCGCGCCACCATCGACGTTCGTCCTGTCTCGTGGCAGGCCCAATTCCTTCTCGACGGCCAGGTACTGCGGCGCGAAGGCTTCGTTGACTTCGAAGAGATCGATGTCCGAGAGCTTGAAGCCGGCGCGGTCCATCAGGGCGCGAATCGCGGGGGCGGGGCCGATGCCCATCACCTTCGGGTCGCAGCCGACCGCGGCCCAGTTGACGAGGCGGCCGATGGGCTGCTTGCCGTTCTTCTCGGCCCACGAGCGGGTGGCCATCACGGCGCTCGCGGCGCCATCGTTGATGCCCGACGCGGCGCCGGGGTGCACCACGCCATCTTTCTTGAAGACCTTCGGCAGTCGCGCGAAGCCCTCGACGGTCGCGTCGGGCCGGCCGTGCTCGTCCTTCGAGAAGAAGGTCGAGCCCTTCTTCGACTTGAGCTCGACCGGCATGATCTCCTGCGTCAGGCGGCCACCCTCTTGTGCAGCGGCGTGGCGCTTCTGGGAGAGCACCGAGAACTCGTCGACCTCGGCCTGGCTGAGCTTGTACTGCTCGGCCAGGTTCTCGGCGGTGATGCCCATCGGGAAGCCGGTGTAGCTGTCGGTGAGGCCGACGGTGATGGTGTCTTCGAGGCCGCCTTTGCCGAGCGGCAGGCCCCAGCGCGCGCCACGAATGACGTGGGGCGCCTGCGACATCGACTCGGTGCCGCCCGCGAGCACGACCTGCGCCTGGTCGGTCATCATCAAGCTCGCGCCGACGGTGAACGCCTCGAAGCCCGAGCCGCAGAGGCGGTTGACGCTCAGCGCCGGCACGGGAATCGGCACGCCGGCCTTCAAGCCGATGTGGCGCGCCAGGTAGATGGCGTCAGGGCTGGTCTGCATCACGTTGCCGTAGACGACGTGCTGCACCTGATCAGCCGAGACCGTCGCCTGGGTGAGCGCGGCCTTCGCCGTCTCGACGCCGAGGTCCGTCGCCGAGAAGTCTTTCAGGCTGCCGCCGAAGGTGCCGAACGGCGTTCGTTTGCCACTCAGGAACCAGATGTCGTCTTGTTTCCACGCGCTCTTCATGTCGTCCCTCAGAACCGCCCCACCAACGGGCCTGCGACCATGCCAAGGCCGCCGAGCGTCCACAACAGTCCTACAGCGTGTTGTCGCTGCAGCTCGGCGCGACCGACCGAGGCGTGCCAGTCGCGCAGGTGCGCCAGCAGGCCCTCGAGCGTGAAGGTGCCCGCGGGCACCCCCAGCTCTTCGACGCGGCGCAGGTGCGCGCGAAAGAGGCGCTCGGCCGAGGCGTTCGGCAGGCCCGCGCAGAGGTGGCGGTGCGGAAGCGTCGCGCCCGGTCTTCGGAAGTTCGACGAGAGCAGGAAGCCCGAGGCCGCCGACACCGTGACGAAGGTGACGCGCGCGGCCGGCCCATCGCGCTCGAGGCGCGGCTCGGGCGGCGTCAACGGCGTTCGTTTCACGCGCACCAGCGGCGAGTCCGAGACGATCGCGAACACACGCTGGGTCTCGTTCACGTAGCCCCACGAGGTGCGTGCAGGGCCCAGGCGCCGCAGCTCGAGCCAGCTGCCCACCGGCGAGAAGCCGAGGCCCCGCAGCGTGGTGTGCGTCTCTTCGAGCCACCCGGGCACGGGCGCGTCGGGGCTACCGTCTTCGATCTCGAGGGTGGTGGCCGAGGGCGTGACGAAGATCAGCGTGCGCCAGAGGTTGGCCCAGACGAGCACGGCGCCTGCGACGACGATGGCCAGATGGAACAGGCTCTGTCCGTCGAGCGCCATGCGCTGTTGTCTTGCACACCGCGGAGGCCCACGCAGCGGCAAACACCACGGCGCGCGGGCGAAGGTGATTCTCTGGCGGGGCGAAACGAAGCACGATGCCGCCATGTTCGCTCTCGGAGCGCTGCGCGTCGTCCAGACGGGGTTGTCGTCCGAAGAGGCGATCGCCGGACTTCGCCGGGTGACGCTGCCGGGTGGGCTGTTCGCGCTCGATCGCCCGAAGCCGGGCTCGCCGCCGCTACGGGGCACCATCGACGGGCTGCGCTTCTCGGTCGTTCGACGCACCCAGTTCCGCAACAGCTTCACGCCCGTCGTCGAGGGCGTGATTGTCCCCGGAGAGGTGGGCAGCCAGGTGCAGCTTCAGCTGGGCCTGCACCTGGTGCCGGCCGTCACGCTGGTCACGTGGCTTTTCACGATGCTCGCCCTCGGCGTGCTGGCGGCGCAGAGCCAGGCGCTCGCCGAGATGGCGCTGATGCTGGTGGGCGTGTCGCTGGCCGGGCCCGTCATCGGCTTCGTGGCGTACCGGGCCGATGCATCAGCCGTCGTCGAGGAGATCTCGTTGGCCGTCACGCAGTCCCCGACGTCGTCGAGCTGACGCGGGCTCGCTCTCACGTTTCGAGAGCCTGGTGGAGCGCGTGGGCACGTCCGCTCCCTGAGACGCCCTCGAGCTCGTCATCTCGCGCGGCTGGCCCTCAGCCGGCTGCGGCACATGCCTTGCGATCGAGCCCCGCACTGCGGCGGGAATGGTCTCGCGCAGCAACGGGCGGTGAAAGGGATGGGTGGCGTGATGAGCAAGGTTTCGGAGAAGTTGAAGGCGGTCGCGGCTGCAGTGGCGGCCATCGAGAAGCAGTTCGGGCGGGGGAGCGTGATGACGATGGGCAACGACTCGGGCGAGCTGGCGCCGGTGCAGGTGATCCCGACGGGCTCGGTGGGCCTCGATCGGGCGCTGGGCGTGGGGGGCTACCCTCGGGGCCGGGTCGTCGAGATCTTCGGCAACGAGTCATCGGGCAAGACGACGTTGACCCTGCACGCCATCGCGCAGGTGCAGGCGCAGGGCGGGGTGGCGGCCTTCATCGACGCGGAGCACGCGCTCGACATGAGCTACGCGCGCAAGCTCGGCGTGCGCGTCGAGGAGCTGCTCATCTCGCAGCCCGACACCGGTGAGCAGGCGCTGGAGATCACCGAGCACCTCGTGCGCAGCGGCGCGGTCGATCTGATCGTCATCGACTCGGTCGCGGCGTTGGTGCCGAAGGCCGAGATCGAAGGCGAGATGGGCGACGCACACATGGGCGTGCAGGCGAGGCTCATGAGCCAGGCGCTGCGCAAGTTGACGGGCGCGGTCAGCCGCTCTGGCACGACCATCATCTTCATCAACCAGATCCGCATGAAGATCGGCGTCGTCTTTGGCAACCCCGAGACGACGACGGGTGGCAACGCGCTCAAGTTCTACTCGTCGGTGCGCTGCGAGATCCGCAAAGCGGGCAACCTGAAGGACGGGGAGTCGGTGATCGGCACCCGGACGAAGGTGAAGGTGGTGAAGAACAAGGTCGCGCCGCCCTTTCAGGAGGCCGAGTTCGACATCATCTACAACAAGGGCATCAGCCGGGCGGGCGAGGTGCTCGATCTCGGAGAGAAGTGCGGGCTCGTCGAGAAGTCGGGCAGCTTCTACTCGCTCGACGGCGAGCGCATGGGCCAGGGGCGTGAGCGCTGCGTCGAGTGGCTGGTCTCGAACCCGCAGAAGCTCGAGGCCCTCGCCGAGAAGCTGCTGACGGCGCCACGACGTGAAGTCCCTGCGGCCGAGGCCGCCTGAGATGACGGCGCTCGTGCTCGGGCTGCTGGTTCACGTCGCGCCGGCGGCCCAGGTCTGCCGCATGCCGAAGCCGAGTCAGGTCACGGTCGTGGCGAAGGTCGAGCGCCCGTCGCGTGAGCACCACCGCCGGCCCGTGTCGCGACCGCCGTGGCGGCTCTTCACGCGGCGGTTCACCAGGTCGAGCCGGTGACGGTGCGCCCGGGCAGCGGAGCAGTCCGTGCCTGCCCGGGCGCTCGTCGTTCTTCTCGCGAGATCGTTCAGAGCGGAACCTCGATGTGGTGATGGGCCTGTCGGCCAAGGAGAAACGCGGAGTCGAGCGGGGCTCACAGCGACGCTGAACTCCCACGGGCCCGATGCAACACGAGCGATGACATGGCCGCACCTGCAGCTCAGCGCACCCGGGCGAGCAGCTTGTCGACGTCACGCCGCAGCGAGCCGTCGAGATCGAAGAACTCGATGCCCATGCCTGACGCATCGCCGACCCGGCGAACCCAGGCCACCCGGCCCTTGAGGTGAAGCGAGAACAGCGACGACGGCGGCCGCACGACGAGCTCGACGACCTCGTCGACGTCGAGGGGATCCCACGTGCGCACGAAGGCGCCGCCGTGCGAGAGATCGGCGAGGCGCTCCCGGCGCGACGTCTTCCCGTGCAGCAGCTTGATCGGCAGCTCGATCTCGACGCGCCGCTCGAGGCGGGTCGTCTCGGCAGACACCTCGTTGCGCGCGAAGGCGAGCATGCGGTTGAGGGTGGTGTCGTCGTCAGGCTGGAAGTCGATGCCGAAGCACTCGACCAGCTGCTTCGAGCCCTTGCGCCTGGCCCACGCGACCTGCCCCTGGAAGATGAACTCGCGGGGCGGTTTGCGGACGCGCACGGTCAACTTGACGAACTCTCCGAGCGCGCCGGGCCAGCCGCCGTCGAGCGACAGGCCGCCGAGCTTTCCGTTCGGGTAGAAACGCAGCAGCAGATCGCCTGGCGCGGCGACGATCAGGTGCAGCTGGTGCTGACTCGGCGTCACCATGCAGGTTCGTCCGGAGCGCGAACCACCGGCGCTCCGCTAGTTCTGGGGCCCTTGCTGGAGCAAAAGCCCGTTGTCGAGCTCGGGCTGGCCGCTGACGAGCTTCGACTTCAGCCGCGCGTGCGTCGCCCAGAGCCGGCCGTTCGCGTACACGCCGTCGGCGAAGAAGCCCACCGCGCCCTCGGTGGCGAGCGGCGGCTGCGCAGTCCACGTCGTCGTGCGCTTCGACAGCTTGAGATCGCCGCGCGTGGCGTCCTGGTAGACGGCCCACACCTGACCGGGCTGGGTGCCGAAGACGATCGCCGTGTCGGTACCGACGAAGCTCTGCTCGCCGGGCCGCGCCATGTCGACGCCGTTGTCGATGGTCTCGAGCGTGACGCCGGCCTGGAGCTGCGCCGAGAAGTAGAACTTGAGGCTCTTGGACGTGAAGTCGTGGAAGGCGATGGCGACCTGCCGCGACGACGGCTCGATCTTCACGTCGGGGAAGTAGCCGGTGTCACCGACGCCATCGATCAGCACGGGCGTGCTGCGCACGTTCTGGGCGTCGAGCTGCACGGCGTAGAGGTCTCCGTCTGGCACCACGCGGCCATTCACCGTCGGCCCCGTGCGCTGCATGTACGCGATGACGGCGTTCTTCCCGTTGAAGGCGAGCGACGCGAAGACGCCAGTACCCAGCGGGATGTCGACGAGCTGGCTGGGGTTGTACTTCTTCCCGCAGCGCGGCATCGAGTTCACGGTGACGCAGACCTCGGTGTTCATGTCGCACGCAGGCATGCAGCCCATGCCAGTCATCAGGCAGGTCGGGCCGGTGCCGGTGTCGGCGCAGGTGTTGGCGCAGCCTTCACACGGAGGCGGCGGCTTCGCGAGACACGCCACGACACGCACCGTCCAGTCGGCGGCAGAGGTCGGGTTCGGCACGCGCGCGCGGGCGAACTTGAGCGCGGTGAGATCCTTCAGGGCGCCCGTCGGGGCCGGGGCAGGGCAGTCTGAGACGGTGAACGACGCCTCGGCGGCGCGCATGAAGTAGGCGACGCCAGGCAGGCCATCGGAGTCGACCGCGATGGAGCTGAAGAGCCCGACGTCGCCGGTGGTGCCGTCGACGCGGTGGGTGCTCCAGGTCGAGCCTTCACGCACGGCCACCTTCAGGTCTCCGTTGGTGACGTCGTAGTAGCTGACGTAGGCGCGGGTTCCGCTGATGGCGATGTCGGTGTAGCGGCCGACGTCGGGGCCGGGCTCGACGATGCCGCCACGCGCGCCCGACGGGCCGTACCGCACCTGACCCGAAGGAACGCCGTCGATGTAGTCGACGCCCGTGCGCGTACCCGCGGTGTCGTAGCGATAGACGACGAGGTCGCCGTACTTTCCGTCATACGTCGACGCCATCAGCCCCTCCGTGCCGCTGGCGAGCGCGGAGTAGCGGCCGAGGTCGTTCGACTGCAGGCCTGGCAGCTCGGCGCAGACGCACTTGATGTCGGGCAGCTTGCAGGTGTCCCAGATGTTCGCCTTGTCTCCGGCGTTCTGGCGCCTGGGGTCGAAGGTGGCGATGAAGCCGGCGTTGCACGTCATCGGACAGGCCGCAGCGGGGCGTCCCGTCGGGTTCGCGTAGTTCTGGCAGCGACCGGCCGAGGGCACGCAGCCTTCACCGGCCTGACAGCTGCCGCCGCACGGCAGCTCGCCGACGCACTCTCCCTGGAAACAGGACTGGCCGTTCGGGCACTCACCGAGCGCGCCGCACGCCCTGTGACGACAGCGCTTGGTGACCGTGCCGGAGGGCTCGCTCCAGTCTTCACAGACGCGATCGCCGACGTCACCGCAGTCGACGTCGGTGGTGCACTCGTTGAACCGATCGCCACAGCGCGGGGGCGAGCGGGCCGTCTGACAGCCCTGACCCGGGCAGCAGTCCGCGTCGCCGGTGCACAGGCGGTCGACGTAGACGCAGCACTTGAGGCCAGCCTTGTCCTTCACGTCTCTGCAGCCGTAGTGATCGCCGCAATCGGTGCTCTCGTCACAGGCGTTGCGCGAGTCAGCCCGCGCGCCCTCCACGCCGACACATTGATCGATCGGTTTGACGGGAGGCTCGCCACATCCCTTGCAGGCCGACAGGGAACCACTGACTGCGCACATGCACAGGACGACGAGCCAACGCTGGAACATGGGCCGCATCCTACACACACTCCCTCAGGGAGCGGGAGGAGGCGTTGCAGCAGAACCGCCGTCATTCGACGCGCCCTGCCCACCGTCCTGAGGGAGGTCGTGCCGCATCGTGTCGGAGGGCCCCGGGCCTGCGTCGAACCCCGTCTTGAGCAGCCGCTGGAGCTGCCAGCCCGCGTCACTGACGACGGCACACTCGCGAGGTTGGCGGGCGATGGTCTCGAGCACCAGGGCTCCCGGCTCGCACGCGATGATTCGCGCCGGGAAGGGACAGGCTCCGGCGTCGGCGGCAGCTCTGGCGACGCCGACAAAGCCGGTCGGGGTTCGCCGGAGCGCGAGTTCGGCGATGGGCGCGGGCCCCGCGTCACTCATGAGCTCGCCGCCATCGACGGCGGCATCGGGGGCGGGCACCAGCCAGGCCAGCCCTCCGTCACGAGAGAAGCGCCGCACCGGGCGCCCGGCGTCGACCGCGGGCGTGAAAAAAACCGACAGCTCGAGCGAGCCCCCGTCGTCCACAGCCTCGTACTGAAAGCGTGAATCGGTCGCGTGGTGCCACGCGCCGCTCTGGAGCTCGACACACCCGAAAGGGATGACCACCGGGGGTGGTGGCGCCGGCACAGGCAGCGGGACGGGTGCAGGCGGCGCACGGACGCAGGACGAGAGAACGAGGAGCCACCAGGAACGTCGTGTCGGCATCGGGCGTCGAAGGCCGGCGCACCCTAGCGTCATTTCCGCTCCTGCAGATTCGAGAGAACCATCTGCGTGCTGGTCGACGGCCCTGCGTGGCCGGAATAGAGTCGCAGCTGATGACGCGCCTCCTGCCCTGGCTCCTCCTGGCGGTTTTTGCTTTCTCGCAGACGTCCTTCGCCCAGGACGACGATGATCTGGCGCCGCTCGCGCCGAAGAAGCCCAAACCCGCCGCGAAGCCCAAGCCGGCCCCGAAGCCGAAGCCCGCAGTCAAGCCGGCCGTCAAAGCGCTCGTCGAAGACGACGATCTCGCGCCGCTGGCGTCGTCGAAGGGCGACCTGAACATCAAGCTGCCCCAGGGCCTCTCGAACGCCATCGTGTCCATCGACAACAAGGACGTGGGGCCTTTCCCCATCGGCCCGCAGACCCTTCCCGTCGGGGAGCACTCGGTGAAGGTTCGCCGGCTCGGCTACGCCGACTTCGTGAAGAAGGTGACTGTCCTCAGCGGCAAGACGGTGGACGTCGAGGCGAAGCTGACCGCCGTCAACGCCATCCTGTCCGTCACCAGCGACGTCCCCGAAGCGCAGGTGTTCGTGAACGGCCGCCTGGCCGGCACGGCGCCCATCAGTGAGCTCGAGGTGCCCGCGGGTGTGACGGAGATCAACGTTCGCAAGACGGGCTTCAAGGACGACATCAAGCGGCTCACCCTGATCGCCGGCAAGGACTACCCGGTCGTCGTGAAGTTCAACCCGGGCACCACCACGACGGTGGTGGCCACGAGCGATCGGCCGGCCGAGACGAAGCTGACGCCTGACGAAGATCCCTCGCTCGTCACGGGCCCGGCCGTCACCACCACCGTCGAAGAGACGCCCATCTATGGCCGCTGGTACTTCTGGGCAGGTGTGGCAGCCGTCGCGGTCGGCGCCGTGGTCATCACGGGCGTCGTGGTGAACAACAACCAGCCGCCGCTCCCGCTCACCGAAGGAGACGTCTGCAGAGTCAATAACGGCCGGTGCAACATCTGCATCGGCCTGCAGTGCGCGGGCAGCGGACTGCCATCTGGCATCCTCAACTTCTGAAGCGAAACGTCGAGCTGGTTCTGGAAACCGGCTCGAGCGTGCGCGCTGCCTCATCGTCTGCCATGCGGGTGGCCTTCAAGGAGTCGCCGCATGCGTGCCGTCCTGGTGGGTGTCGTGTTGTGCCTGGGCTGCGCGCCCTCGCTGAAGCCGCTCGAGGTGCCCGCGGGGTGCCAGCCGCTGCTCGCCGGGGCCGACTGTCTGTTGCCGTACCCGTCTGACTTCTTCCAGGTCGTCGATGCCCGTCAGCCCACCGGCTTTCGCATCGCGGTCGGGCAGGCGGCGGCGCCGACCTCGAAGGACGGCAAACGCTACGACGTGACGGTCGACGTGCCGCTCGATGGGTTCTCGACGGTGCCGACGATCGTCGCGACGCTGGGCGTCGAGCTCTCACCCGAAGGCTTCGTGACGCTGGAGCAGGGCGGCGAGCGCAGTCTGTCGAAGGCCACCTCGAACACGCTGCTCCTCGACGGCGCCACCTTCGAGCCGGTCGCGCACTTCGTCGATCTCGATCCCCGCGCGAAGGACCTGACGCGGCAGGCGCTGGTGTTGCGCGCCTTCGGCGGCCTGAAGCAGAAGACGCGCTACGTGGTGCTCGTCGCGGGCGCGAAGACGCCAGCGGGTGCGCTCGCTCCAGCGCCCGAGGGGTTTCGGCGGCTGCGCGATGGGCAGACGAGCGGTGACCCGGCCTTCGACGGGCTCTCGCGCGCGTTCGACGATCGAATCGTGCCGGCGGCGAAGGCGGCGGGCGTGGCGCGCTCCGAGCTGCAGCTGGCCTGGGAGTTCACCACCGGCAGTCGTGAGTGGGCGACGCGCGACATGCTGCGCGTGCGGGAGCTGACGCTCTCGTGGCTCGAGACGAACGTGGCCGACGTCGTGGTGTCGTCGGTGAACGAGCAGGGCCCGGCCGACACCTTCCGCATCGTCAAGGGCACCATCACCGGCCCGAGGTTCTGCAGCGACAACGCGCAGGCGGGGTGCGTGCTCTTGCGAGACGACGAGGGCCGCGTGAAGCAGGAAGGCACCGTCGCCTTCCCGTTCATCGGCGTCATTCCGCGCACCGTCGAGGCGGCCCCGGGGCCTTCGCCGGTGTTCCTCTACGGCCATGGCTTCTTCGGAAACCTCGAGGAGGTCGACTCGGGCGCGGCGCGCCGCATCGCCTCAGAGGTGAAGCGCACGATGCTGGCCACCGAGTGGTGGGGCATGGCGCTCAGCGACATCGCGATCGTCGGTGACGCGTTGACGGGGCGGCTGACGCAGTCGACCCGTCTCACGGAGCGGGTGCACCAGGGCATGGCGAACTGGCTCGTGCTGACGAAGGCAGCGGAGCGGCTCGGCACGCTGCCCGCCTTCGAGCGCTCGCCTGGCGTTCCGCTCGTGACGGGCAAGGCCGACGCGTACCTCGGCATCAGCCAGGGCCACATTCTCGGCGGCACGATGAACGCGCTCAACCCAATCACCACGAAGCTCGCCTTCAACGTGGGCGGCGCAGGGCTGACGTCGATGATGATTCGCGCCGAGGCCTTCAGGCGCCTCTTCGAGCTGCTCGAGGTGAGCCTGACCGAGCCGCTCGAGCAGCAGAAGTTCCTCGCGTTGATTCAGCGGCCGCTCGATCGCATCGACCCCGCGAGCTTCGCCGTGTTCCTGCAGCAGGCGCCATTGCCGGGGAACGCTCCGAAGCAGCTGTTGATGCAGATCGGCCTGATGGACTCGTCAGTGCCCAACCTCGGGAGCTGGCTGCACGCGCGCCTGCTGGGCCTGAAGGTCTTCGCGCCGTCACCAGCGGTGCCGTACGGCCTCGAGACGCAGGGCTTCCCGGCCACGAGTGGGCTGCAGATCTTCGACTTCAAGGTGGGCGACGCCGACGCGTACTACCGCAAGGCCGACTTCCCGCTGGTGAACACGCCCGTGCACGAGGCGGTGCGGGGGCAGCCGTCAGCGCTGCGCCAGTTGAAGGGGTTCTTCGACGACGGGCAGATCGTGCAGACGTGCGACGGCGCCTGCGACCCGAACTGAAGAAGCTACTGCCCGCGCAGCTCGTCCGACGACGACGCCTTGGGCTCGACGCGCACGAAGACGTCGCTCACTTTGCCGACGCCGAAGTAGTCGAGCACCGTGGCGCGGAGCCTGAAGCTGCCGTGTTCGGGCAGCACGGGCGCGAGGTTCAGCTCTCCCGCTTCGAATGAGAACGCCTGGCGCCCGAGGTTGTCGATCGTCTCGCGGCCCTGTGACACCGGGTCGGAGTAGCCGATGACGGCGTTGCGCAGCACCTTGCCGTCGGCGCCCAACACCTCGAGCAAGATGATGTTGTCGACCGAGAAGCCCTTCGACGCGGCCTCGTCGCCGTAGAGCCGCACGTCGGCGCCTTCCGCCGAGAACAGCGGCGTTTCGCCTGTCGCCACCACGTGCGGCGTTCGGTCGAAGTCGCGGGTGTCGATCTCGAGGTCCTTTCGGAGCTCGGTCAATTGCGCCGTCTCGCGTTCGGCCGTCTCGGAGAGCAGCCGAATGGTCTTGGCCGTCACCGCTGGCGCGGCCCGCTTGGGGCACGCCACCAACACCATCGCCATCACCACCAGCCCAGCGCGCATCACGGATTCACCAGCCTCACGGTCGTGAACGACCCGCCATCAGTCACCTGCCACACTTCGTAGGGAGACGCGGGCGCGCCAGCGTCGAGATCGAAGTCGAGCTGGCCGCTGGTTCCGTCGAGGTTCACCGAGCGGCCCGAGGCGAGCGCGGCCGACGCATCACGCCACGTCATCGGGCTGAGCCTGAAGCTCGTGCCCGTGCCCACCGAGACCTTCGTCAACGCCTCGCTCATGCGGCCGCCGGTCAGCGCGCCGTTGTCGCGGGTCGCGTAGGCCGCTGCGAGCATCACCAGAAACGCGGCGTCGTAGCTATGCGAGGTGTATGAGAAGTCGTTGGCATCGATGCGGAACCGGTCTCGATACCGCGACCGGAAATCGGCGTACGCAGTCCCCGTGCCCTGGGCCGGGGTCGTGCCGAGCGCGCCTCTGAGCTGTCCGAGGGTCTGCGCGGTGACGATCGCTGGATCCTTGGCGGAGTCGGAGAAGAACCAGCGATGCCCCGAAGCGAACGAGAGCGTCGGGTTCGTGCTGGCTGCAGCGATCACCGGGACGATCTCGCTGGGGAACCCGACGAAGACCGTCGCCTTCGGCCGAGGTCCGACGCCCGCGTCCGGCGAGCTGTTGTGAAAGGTCTCGAGGAAGCTCGTCGCCATGCTGGTATTCACCGGCTTGGTGTACGAGCGGGTCTCCGAGGTCTTCCCGAGGGCAACCAGGCGCTCACGGAGAATCGACGCGATGCCGCGGCCGTACGAGCTGTCTTCGTAGAGGACCGCCATCGTGGTTGCGCCCGAGTACTCGAGCTCGCCGAGCAGGGTTCTGGCCATCACCAGGACCTGGAGCGTATCGGGAGGCGCCACCCGCCACGTCGAGCCGCTCCGCTGAAAGCTGCCGGTCAGCTCGGGGCTGGTCGCGGTGGCCGAGATGATCATCGTGCCAGCGTCGATGAGCGCGGGAGCTCCCGCAGCAGCGAGGGTCTGACCGCTCCCTGAGGTGATGACCGCGGGGACGCCGAGCTGGGTGACGGCCCACGTCGCCTGCTCAGCCAGCGTCTCGGAGTTTCGTCGGGTGTTGCAGACGTAGAGCGAGAAGAGCCGGTTGTTGATGCCGGCGCTCCCGTTGACGTCTTCGATCGCGAGCTCCATCGCGTTGAGCCCGGCCACTTCGCTGTCGTCGATGACCTCGGCGCCACCGTCGAGCACCTCTGAGAGTGGCAGCAGGGCCGCGAGGCGAATCGAGTTCGGCTTGTCGAAGGCGCCCACGTCGCGGCGGCACTGCGCGGGCATCGGCAAGCAGTAGCGCTGAAGGCAGACCTGGCTTCCGGTGCACTCCGTGTCGACGGTGCACTCCTCGAACCCGCTGCCGTTGATCAACGTACAGGTCGAGCCGAGCGCCAGCACCGCGAGCGTCAGCAGGCTCAGTCGTCGAGAGACTCGGGTCATCAGAAATTCCACGTGAGGGCTCCGAGCGCGCCGCCACCGGGCAGGGGAATGAAGGCGACCGCCCCGTCGGGCTCACCCTTCGGGAAGAGGATGATGGCCGTCACCGCGCAGGCGACGCCCACCAGCAGCGAGACGTCGGCGACGACCGACTGGGTGAGGGTCGCTGACTGCTGCGCGCGCTTGTCGTCGACGGTCGTCGCGCCGCGAAACGCCTGCTTGGAGCCGTTGGACAGCAGCCCGAAGGTGAGCCCGAGCACGAGGGCGCCGACGCCGACGCCGCCCACGACGAAGGCCGCCGTCTTCCGGCCGCTCGCCTTCGTCTGCTGGGTCTCCGTCTGCGCCTTCTCCTTCGCTTCGAACTGGGCCTTCTGGCGGCGTCCCTTTTCAGCCTCGGCCTCGGCTCGTTCGCGGGCGTCTTTCGCTTCCTTCTCGAGGCGCTCCTTCTCGGCGTCGCGAATGCGCGAGTCGGCCTCCTGCCGCGCGAGCAGTTGGCGCAGTCTGTCCATCGCGAGGTTGGCCTTCTTCACCAGGTCGGGCTCGGACTCGGTGGTGGGGAGGCCGACGTATTTCCGGTAGGCGTCGAGGGCTGGCTGAAGCTCGCCGGCCTGATCGTACGCGCGGGCCATGTTGTAGAGGAACTTTGGGTTGGCCTCGAGCCCCTGCGCCTCTTCGAGCAGCCTGGCGGCCTCTTTGTATTGCCCGTCTTTGTAGAGACGCTCGGCGTCCTTCGCGAGGGCGGTGGCGCGTGCGCTGGGCGCGGCGTGGGTGAGCCCGGCCAGCGCCACCACGAGGAAGGCAAGACGTCGTGCCATGGGCGCGGAGCCTACACGGTGGCGACGGTGGATCCAGCGCGTCGCAAGGTTGACGCGTCGGGCTTCTGACGCGGGAGCCGGCAGCTCGCGCTGGGCGGCCTCGGCGCACTTCGCCGCTGGCGCAGGGCTCGCTCGGCAGAAGTCACCGGGTGTCGATGGCGAGCGGCGTGCTTCTGCGCCCTGGCCATGCACGCGTTGCTCGCTCTCATTCCGCTCCGCCGGCCCGTCGTCACGCCGGCCTGGCTGTCGCTCGCCCTGTTCAGCGCGCTGGTGGTGCCGGCCACCTTTCTCCCGGCGGTGCTGGCGTCGGAGTCGGGCTACACATGGAGCCTGCTCGTCTTCGCCGTGCCCTCGCTCGCGATCGCCCGCAGCCTCTCGGGTCACCACGTGCTCCAGCGGCTGCAGCGCCCGCTGCTCGGGGCGTGGGCCGTGCTGGTGCCGATGGGCGTGGTGCTGAACCTGCTCTTCGCCGACGACTTCTTCACGTACCCCGATGGCGCGGCAGTCTCGGGGCTGTCGGTGCCTGCGTTCGACCTCACGGGCGTCGACTGGGCGCACCCGATTCCACTCGAGGAGTTCGCGTTCTACGGGCTGGGCTTCCTCACCATGCTGCTGGGCTACGCGTGGGCCGACGAGGTGCTGGTGCCGCTCGCCGCGCGCGTTGGCGTCCGGCGTGGCGCTCCGGGCTGGCTCGAGGCGGCGATGGCTCCACTGGCGCTCGTCGTGGCCGGAGTCGTGCTCGCCGACGGCTCGACGCCCTCGTACTGGACGTACCTGAGCCTGGTGCCGTTGCCGGTGACGTTGCTGCTGTGGCCGGTGGTGCGCGCGCGACTGAACGTGCCCGCGCTGCTGGTGACGATGGCGGTGCTCTTCGTCTCGTCGCTCGTCTGGGAAGCGGGGCTCGCGGTGCCTCGTGGGTGGTGGGGCTACCAGCCCGACGCCACGCTCGGCCGCACGCTCTTCGGCGTCCCCATCGAAGCCGTCGTCGTCTGGGTGCTCGCGCCCGTCACCACCGCCGTTCTCTTCGAGGCCTTGCGCCTTCGCCGGAGCTCCACATGAACCGCACCGAGACCGCCGTGTTGAAGCCGCTCATCGGCCTGTCGCTCCTCGTGGTGGTCATGGTGCTCGCGCGGGCGATTGCCGACGCCGCAGGCCTGAAGGCACCCTGGTACCTGCTGCACGAGTTGACGGTGATGCTGGTGCCGATGGTGTGGCTGCTGGCGCGGGTCTACCCGCGGCTCGACGAGTCCAACCGCATGGGCTTCATCGTCACCAGCGGCGGCTTCATCGCGTTGTCGGCCATCGCCGAGCTGTTGGCGATCGCCGCGCGGTACTGGTGCTTCTACGAAGGGTTCGACCCGCTCTCGGGGCTCACGCTGGGCGCGATTCCGCTCGAGGAGTTCCTCTCGTACCCGCTGCTCCTCAACATTCCCATCTTGTGGTTCCTCGAGCTCTCGCGGGCCCGGCCCGACGAGCCGGTGTTGGGAGAGGCGCGCGCGGTGGGCCTGGTCAGGTTCTTCAAGCGCGCGTCGGTGGTGGCCTTCGTGCTCGCAGGCGTCTTCATCGCGCTGGCACTCCTGGCGGCTCCAATTCCGCTCGATGTCACCACGCCTGCGTTCGTCGACGCCGCCGGAGCGGTTCGCTACAGCGCGGGCCCGAAGCAATACGGGTGGACGATCGTGCAGCTGTTGGGGTGGGGCGGCACGTTCGCGCTTGGAGCGGCCGTCGCGCACCGCCTGCGCTGGCGAACCGTGTTGATCGTCGTGGCGACCTACTTTCCGTTCGCGCTCTTCGTCGAGCTGCTCGCCTGCGGACGTGGCTGGTGGGTGTGGAACAGCCAGCAGACGCTCGGACTCTACGCCTGGGTGTTGCCGGTCGAGAGCTTCAGCATGTACCTCACGGGAGCGCTGATGCCGGTCTTCTGCTTCGAGTGGCTCAGAGGCCTGTGGGCAGAGGAGCCCGGCGCGAAAGGCCTGGCACCCAGTCGGGCGTGAGCCGTGCGAAAAGTCGCGTGCGCGGCCGATGGGCATAGGGTGAGCGGGTGTCGTGGAGAAGACTGACCGAGCCGTCGCCGGGCCTCGTCGACGATCTCGAGCGACGACAGGCGAAGCTGCTCGCCTCGGCGCTCGTGTTCATGGTGCCCGTCTGGTGCCTCACCATCGGGACCGCGATCGCGACGCGGGCGCAGTCGCTGACGCTGGGGGAGTGGGGGGTCGGCCTTGGTGAGACGGCCCTGGGCTTCGTGGCCTACGGCCTGAGCCGCACCAGGCACTACCGGGTGGCCGTCATCACCTTGATCGTCACGTCGGTGATCGGCGGAAACCTCTCGGGCTTCCTCGAGCCAGAGCGCGTGCGCGCCGTGGTGAGCATGCTCTACGGCTCGGCCGGAGCGCTGTACGCCGCCATCTTCATGAACACCCGCGCGACGCTCAGCGCGGCCATCGCGGCGATGCTGTGCTTCATCACCTTCGGGGGCCTGCACCCTTCGCTGACGACGCCCGACTACGTGCTGCCGATGTTCCTGCTCGGCTTCATCCTGGCGCTGACGGTCATCGCCTCGGCCGTTCGGGAATCGCACCTCGAGACCATCAAGGCTCAGTCGGCGCACCTCGAGGCGATCTTCGAGTCGGCGACCGACGCCATCGTCGTCGTCGACCAGGCAGGGCTGGTGAAGGACTGGAGCCCACGCGCCGAGTCGCTGTTCGCAGTGAGCGCTCCAGCCGCGGTCGGAAAGCCGTTGGCGACGCTGCTCTCCGTGGGCGCTGAGGCCGAGCGCTTGAGCGCTGGGTTCGTCTCGAAGGCGACCCGGCTCGAGTTCTCGAGCAGCGGACGTTCGTTCGAGGCCTCGCTCGCGCCGCTGAAAGACGAGAGCGGCTCGCTGGTGGTGATCTTGCGCGACGTCACCGAGCGCAAGCAGCTCGAAGAGCGGCTGATGATGACCGACCGCCTCGAGACGATGGGCCGAATGGTGGCGGGGGTCGCGCACGAGATCAACAACCCGCTGGCCTACGTGCAGGCCAACCTGCGGGCGTTGAGCGACGAGCACGAGCAGCCGGCTGCAGGCAGCGCCGAGCACCGGGAGCTGATCACCGAGACCCTCGACGGCACCCACCGCATTCAGAGCATCGTGAAAGATCTGCTCACGTTCTCCCGGCACACGGGCGAGCACGAGGCCGTCGTTCCGGTGCTGGTGGAGAAGGCGCTCGACACGGTGATCAACCTCGCTCAGGTGCCGATCATGAAGGCGCAGGCGACCATCATTCGGCAGTACTCGAACGTTGGAACGGTGACGGCCGTCGAGCCGCGCCTGGGGCAGGTGTTCCTGACGCTGGTGATGAACGCCCTGCAGGCGCTGCCAGCGGAAGGTGGCCGCCGCGAGGTCCTGGTGTCGACGCGCCGCGAGGGCGATCGGGTGGTCGTCGGAGTGCGCGACTTCGGCCACGGCATCACGCCGGAGGTGCGCTCGAAGCTCTTCACGCCGTTCTTCACCACCAAGCCGGTCGGTCAAGGCACCGGCCTGGGGTTGTCGATCGCTCACAACATCGTGCGCGCGCTCGGCGGAGAAGTTCGTGTCGAGAGCGCGCCGGGCCGTGGGGCGCTGTTCGAGGTGTGGCTGCCGGTCAGTCCGGAAGGCGTGACAGCAGCTGCTGGCGAATGAGCTCGAGCGTCTTCGGCATGCGATCGCCGAACTGCTCGAAGAACTGACGCTGGTCGAGCAGCTCTGCTTTCCACTCGGCCTCGTTGATGTGCGTGGCTTCGTCCACCTTCGCGGGGTCGATGTCGAGGCCCGAGAGATCGATGTGGCCCTGTTTGGGCACCCAACCGAAGAGCGACTCCTGCGCGCCGACGCTGCCGTGCGCGCGATCGATGATCCACTTCAGCACGCGCATGTTGTCGCCGTAGCCCGGCCACAGGAACTTGCCGTTCTTGTCCTTGCGGAACCAGTTCACCATGAAGATCTTGGGCGGGTAGGGCGTGCGCTTCTGCATGGCGAGCCAGTGCGAGAAGTAGTCGGCCATGTTGTACCCGGCGAAGGGCAGCATCGCCATCGGGTCACGGCGCACGATGCCCTGGGCTCCGGTGGCAGCGGCGGTCGTCTCAGACGCCATGGTGGCGCCGAGGTACACGCCGTGCGCCCAGTTGAACGACTGCATCACGAGGGGAATCGTCGTGGAGCGGCGGCCGCCAAAGATGATGGCGCTGATGGGCACGCCGCGCGCGTCGTTGACGTGGCTCGACAGCATCGGGTTGTTCGAAGCGGGCGCAGTGAAGCGGGAGTTCGGGTGCGCGGCCTTCTCGGTCGAGCCCTTCTTCCAGGGGTTGCCCTTCCAGTCGGTGAGCTCCTCGGGCACCTCGCCGTCGAGGCCTTCCCACCACACGGTGTTGTCCTTCGTCACCGCGACGTTGGTGAAGATGGAGTTCTTGGTGAGGGTCTTCATCGCGTTCGGGTTCGACTGCCAGTTGGTGCCCGGCGCGACGCCGAAGTAGCCGTTCTCGGGGTTCACCGCCCACAGGCGCCCGTCTTCGCCGACGCGCAGCCACGCGATGTCGTCACCGACCGTGTAGACCTTCCACCCGTCGAAGCGCTTGGGCGGAATCATCATCGCGAAGTTCGTCTTGCCGCAGGCCGAGGGGAACGCGGCCGCGACGTAGGTGGTGCGGCCCGACGGGTCCTCGACGCCGAGGATGAGCATGTGCTCGGCGAGCCAGCCTTCCTTCTGGCCCAGGTAGCTGCCGATGCGCAGCGCGAGGCACTTCTTGCCCAGGAGCGCGTTGCCGCCGTAGCCCGAGCCGAAGGACCAGATCGCGTTGTCCTGGGGGAAGTGGCAGATGTAGCGGCGGTCGGGGTTGAGGTCGCCGGTGCAGTGCAGGCCGCGGTTGAAGTTCGCCGAGTCGGCCAGCATGTCGAGCGCCGGCTTCCCCATGCGCGTCATGATGCCCATGTTGAGCACCACGTAGACGCTGTCGGTGATCTCGATGCCGATCTTCGAGTGCTCGCTGTTGAGCGGGCCCATCACGTACGGCACCACGTACAGCGTGCGGCCCTTCATCGAGCCGGCGAAGAGGCCGCGCAGCTTCGTGTAGGCCTCGTCGGGCGCCATCCAGTTGTTGGTGGGGCCGGCTTCGTCCTTCGTCGGCGTGCAGATGAAGGTGAGGTGCTCGACGCGCGCGACGTCGCTCGAGCTGGAGCGGTGCAGGTAGCAGCCCGGGTGCTTCTGCTGGTTGAGCGGCGTGAGGATGCCCTTGGAGACGGCGTACTCGGTGAGGCGCTTGCGCTCCTCTTCGCTGCCGTCGCACCACACCACCTGATCAGGCGTGGTCATCGTCGCCATCTCGTTCACCCAGTCGATCAGCCGCTGGTTCTTCGTCAGGTGCGTCGTGACGTTGGACATGGTCTCTCTTCTCGTGAGCGGTGGAAGATGCGACAGCGTGCTGCGTGCCTCGCATGGGGCTTCGGGTTCATCAAGCGGGAAGGCCTCATCGGACCCATGAGTGAACCGCACGATGCGATGCGTCACCCTCGGACAACGCCGACCCCGGCCGGTCGTGAGAGCCTCGGCGGCCATGAACGCGAACGGGCGAACGAGCGCACGAGCAGGGACGCCGGGCGTGCTGGCGGGCTTCGGCGCGGAGCTGTCGAGCGAGGCCGAGGCCGGAGCGTTGCCGCGACATCAGAACAGCCCGCGTCACGTGCCGATGGGCCTCTTCGCGGAGCAGCTCTCGGCGACGCCGTTCATGGTGCCGCGCGCGCAGAACCGGCGCTCCTGGCTGTACCGGGTGCGGCCGTCGACGGAGCAGGGCGACTTCTGGCCGGTGCCGCACCCCGGCATGTCGGCGTGGGGCTCGCACGTCGCGCCGAACCTGCTGGGGTGGAAGCCGCGGCCGTTGCCGATGACGCCGACCGACTTCATCGATGGGTTGATCACCGTCGCCCTCGGCGGGAGCGCGGCCGATCAATCAGGCATGGCGATTCACAGCTTCGTGACCAACGCGCCGATGACGCGAAAGGCGTTGGTGTCGGCCGATGGCGAGTCGCTGCTGATTCCCGATGAAGGCGAGCTGCAGGTGCGCACCGAGTTCGGCCGGTTTCTCATCGCGCCGGGTGACGTGCTGCTGCTGCCGCGCGGAGTGCGGTTCTCGGTCGACCCGGTCGGCACCACGGCGCGACGCGGCTGGTGGGTGGAGGCGTTCGGAGCGGGCTTCGAGCTGCCGAACCGTGGCGTCATTGGCGCGAATGGTCTGGCGGAGAGCCGGCACTTCGTGGCGCCGAATGCGGAGTACGAAGACGAAGAGGCGACGTGGACGATCGTGCACAAGTACGGTGGCAGTCTGTTCGCAGCCGAGGCCACGCACAGCCCGTTCAACGTCGTCGCCTGGCACGGGAACGCGGTGCCGCTCGTGTACGATCTGGCGCGCTTCTGTCCGGTGGGGTCGGTGTCGTTCGATCATCCCGACCCGTCGATCTTCACGGTGCTGACGGCTCCGACGGGGTTGCCCGGGCGCAACGCGGTCGACTTTTCACTCTTCCCCGCGCGGTGGGACGCGGCGAAGCACACGTTCCGGCGGCCGTTCTACCATCGCCAGGCCGCCTCGGAGTGGACCGCGATTCTCACCGGCCCGACGTCGAACCGCGTCTACTCGCGGGGCGGCAGCAGCCTGACGCCGCCGATGACGCCGCATGGGATCACTCCCGATGCGCTGGAGCGTGAGCTCGCCGGTAAAGACGACGAGAAGCCGCGCTTCATCGGAGAGACGGCGATGTGGGTGCAGCTCGAGAGCCACTTCCTGTTGAGCGTGACCGACGCGTGGCGTGATGCGCCGTTCCGCGACCAGGACTTCGCGTCGGTGGCGCGTGGGGCGAAGGTGCGGTTCGCGAAGCCGCGCGCCGAGGCCGATCGGAGCTCGCTCGACACGATGCCGTGGTTCAAGCCGTAGACACAGAAACGCCCGGGTCCAGTTCCGGCACCCGGGCGAGACCTCGTGGCAGCCGTTCTGTTCAGTACACCGAGTCGCCACGGCCATAGCCGCGCAGCGAGTCGACCTTCATCGACTTCACGCTCTCGGACTGCACGGACGCGGGAGCAGAGGGCGCCTTGCGAGCGACGTCGAGCTGCTTCGCGTTGCCGAGGTAGTCACCCTCGAGGGCGGCGGTTCCGGCGACCGGCGCGGCTTCATCGAAGAGCGCCGTGTTGTCCTGAATCAGCTGCTGCGCTTCCTTGTACCGGCCCTGCTGCATGGCCGAAGCGGCCTTCTCGACGTTCTGCGACGCACGAGCGCGGGTGGCGAGCACGAAGGCGTCCTTGTCGCGCTTCTGGTCGGCGAGGCCGCGGTCCGGCGTCACCATGGCGGCGAGCTTCACGTTGGCGTCGGCGGCCTGCGAGGTGAGCAGGTCGGTGTAGTCGAGGCGGAAGTCGGCGACGTCGAGGGCGGCGGCTTCGGCGCCGGTGGCGCGGGCGGTGAGGTGCACCACGAGCTTCTCGCTCTGGCGTGACGAGAAGTCGGGCAGCGAGACGGTGACGGTGTTGCCCGAGCGCAAGACGGGGCGGCCGAACACCTCGCGGAAGTCGATGCCGGCGGGCACGGTGAACTTCAGCGTCACGCCGCGGGCCACCATGGTGCCGGCCTGCTGCAGGTCCTTCTCGAAGAGGGCGACGGTCGACTCGGCGTCACGAATGAAGCCGTAGGAGCCTCCGCCGACGTCGGCCAGGCGCTGCATGAGGTCTTCGTTGAAGTCGGAGCCGACGCCGAGCGAGGTGATGGTGGTGCCAGCTGCGCGCAGCCGTGACGCGATGTTGACGAGGCCGTTGTGCGAGGTGACGCCGACGGTGGGCTGACCATCAGAGAGGAGGAGCAGGCGGTTGACGGTGAAGTCGCTGCGGGCGACGTCGAGCTGCGCTTTGCCAGCCATCAGGCCGTCGCCGATGTTGGTGCCGCCCTCGTCCGAGATGTTGCGAATGTAGCGGCGCATGCGGTCTTTGTTGTCGGGCGTGGCGAAGGCTCCGGGCATGAGGCGCACGTCGGAGCCGTAATGAATGATGGCCAGGCGGTCGCTCTCTTCGAGCAGGTCGACGAGGCGCAGCGCCGCGCGGCGGGCCTGGGCGATCTTCTCTCCAGACATCGAGCCGGAGCGGTCGATGACGAGCGACAGGTTGACCGGAGCGCGCTTCGCGTTCGGCACGTCGACGCCGGTGACCTCGAGGGTGGCGAAGACGTCGCTGGTGCCGGGGACGAGGTACGGGTGCGAGAGCTTGCCGGTCATCGTCAGCGAGCCCGGGTGGGTGGTGGGCGTGGCGATGGGCGTCGGCTCAGGCGGAGGCGGCGTCACGGTGGGGACCGGCGTGGGCACCGGTGGGGGGCGTGGCGTCGGGCCCGATTTCGGCAGGCCGACGACGACGGCGGTGAGCAGCAGAGCAGCGGCGATTCCGAGGAAGGCGGTCGTTCGGTTCATGGGCGTCGGCATGAAACGACCGACGACCCGGTTCGATCTGAACTTCTCGGAGTGACCTGAAATCGGGGGCTTATCGCCCGTTAGTCGAACGTGATGGTCTTCCGATACTTCAGCCGGGCCTCGAGCGCTTCCTGCTGCCGCACGTACATGCCCTCCTTCGCGTCGAGGCCACGCGCCTTCTTGTAGAGTTCCGACGCTTCTTCGTCGCGGCCGAGGACTTCGCACATCACGCCCATGTTGAAGAAGGCTCCAGGGAGCTGAGGGTTGGACGCCGCGAGCTCGCTGAAGGTCTTGTACGCGCCTTCGAAGTCGTCCTTGTTGGACAGCTCGATGCCGGGCTTGAGCAGTGGGCTCGACTCGTCGAGCTGGGCGCTGAACCACCGTTGGTGTTCGCCAAACGTGTACGCGAAGACGTCGGCGTTCATCTGCGCGGTCTCGACCGGCAGCATGTCTTCTTTGAGTGACGCGAAGCGGCTGCGCAGCTCGGCATCCTCGTTCGGTGACGTCCAGCTGCTGCGAGGCGGGTACGTCTTGATCCGCTCGGAGTACGGAGCGGCCGGCACGCCGTTGACTTGAACCCGACGCGTCTCGACCTCACGTCCGCTGCGAGTCCACACGGTGTACGCGACGTCGACGGTGAAGGTGGGCCGCGCCGAGCCGCCCGGCATGGCGATGCTGCCGACGTTCCAGCCCACGACGGTGGCTCCGAGCCAGAGCGGCTCGGCGGGCGCGGTGGCAGGTCGCTGCGCGGCGTAGGTCTGATCCGGCGCGATGACGGGCATGCTCGGACTCCGCGGCTTCACGCCACCCCAGCCCGCCTTCTGCACGTCGACGGTCAGCACCTGCCTGGTGGAGCCGCGCGCGTTCGTCGCCTCGAGGACGATCTTCTCCAGACCGGTGGCCGCAGGGGTCCAATTGATCTGTCCGCTCTCTGCATTCACCGTCAGGGTCGGCGGGCCTTCGAGGAGCCTCCACGTGATGGGCGGTTTCCCGACGGCCATCGCCACCATCGGCCAGGCCTGACCGACCTCGGCACCAGTGGGAGCGGTCTGGAGAATCTGCGGCGCCGTGTCTGGCCCCAGCTGGAAGCGCGCCGTACCGGTGCGGTCGACGACCTCGAGGGACGACTTCTTGAACGCGTCGAGAATGGCCTGACGCATCAGCCCACCCGGGTCGCCGAGCCTCTCGTTGACGGGCATCCATGCGGGCACGTCGACGCCGAGAAACGCGATCTGCGTCCCCGCGGGCGCGACGTTGAAGGGCTTTTGCAACCGGGTGCCGCGGACTTGAGCCACGCAGCCGGTGAAGAGGAAGGCGAGGCAGAGGATGAGAGAACGAACGGAGAACATGAGGGTCCTTGGTTGAAGGCGGGCGTGTGTCGCTCGGGCCCGGTGGACGGGGACATTTCTCGAGAACGGCCCTGGCTCTCTGTGGATGTGAGAGGCTGTGCCTGTGCTGGCTCGAACGCACTACTCAGCTCTGGGGAATCGAATGACTCGGCTCGACGGCCCCGATTTGAACCTGCTCAACGGTGTCGTGAGCGACAAGGTCATCAGCGCCCTGCTCGCTGCGGCGGCGCAGTTGTCATTGCTCGGCGTTCGGCACTGGGTGGTTGGCGGGCTGGCCGTCGGCGCGCACGGTCATCCGCGCGCAACGAAGGACGTGGACTTCTTTGTCGGTGATGAGGCCTTCGAGCACCACGGCTCAGGCCTGGTCACAATGAAGCCCGGAGTCCCAATTCAGGCGAACGGAGTCATCGTCGACCATCTGTCTGCTCAAGATGAGCCGTTCTTGTCCGAGGGACTGCCAGCGGCTGACGTGCAGCTCGCCGTCGCCCCGATCGAGGTGTTGCTGTACCTCAAGCTCAAGTCGCCCCGAGCGAAGGACCGCGCGGACGTGATCGAGTTGATCAAAGCGGGAGCGGACGTCGCGCGAGCCCGTACGTTCCTGGTTGCTCACGCGGCCCAGTTCATTCCTGCGCTCGATCGTGCAGTCGAAGAGGCGCGCGCCGAGGAAGAGTGACGTGCCTCAGTCCGGTGCGGTGCCGCCCAAGGCCTTGGGCGTGATGTCTGGGCGCTCGGCGAGCAGCGGCTCGAGGAGGTGTTGGTACATCGCTCCCATCGAACGACCCACTGCAGCCTGCCAACGCGCCGACTCTTCCGGGCTTTCGTTCTTCTTCACGTGCGCGAACGCGGCCGTCAGCTCGTCGCCCGCCCGACGAAGCACGGCGAGGAGCACCTGCGCAGATTCCTTTTTCATCGTCCAAGCTCCTCGGTGGCGACCTCGTGCTCGTCCATCCACTCCAGAGCCTTCAGCAACTGGCGCCGAGCGCGCTCCATGAAGCGCACCTTCACTCTCCGCGACGCTCTCTGATGCTGGCCCACAGCTCTTCGCTGCTGACGAACTCACCACCTGCGTCGGCTTCCTTCACGGCTGCCAGGACCTCTTGCACGGTCTCGTCATCCAACTTCGACGCTGAGGCTTCGCCAGCGACTTCCGTGAGCTCTTCGTCGGTGACGGACTCACCACGGTGGAGTGACGCCTGGGCGTCGCGCAACAACAGCCACTCCCGGTCCGAGAGACTCCAATTCGTCGCCTCGGCGTCATCGCCGATCACGACCCCGACCTCGGTCCCCTCGGGGAGCGGCTCGTCGAGCACTACCGCGTTGCCGACGACTCTGCCTTTCACGACGCGCATGGACGTCATTGTGCGCGCCGCATCGTCAGTGGCGCAACTCGTCTCCGACCGGTGCACAAGGCCCGCCGCGTGGCACGAGACTCCGACGGCAGCGCCTCGAAGGCCGAGTCGTTGCCGGTCGAGCCGCAGGGGAAATACGAACAACCCAAAACCGCTGGCGACGTCGAGCTCGGCCGCGGCGGCATGGGGCGGGTGCTGCGCCTCGAAGACGTGCACCTCAAGCGCGAGGTCGCCGTCAAAGAGCTGCTCTCGGAGCACCACCCCGCGATGAGATGAGCCAGGGGCCGATGCTGGCCAACCTCTTCATTCGCGAAGCGCAGGTGCTCGCGATGCTGGAGCACCCCGGCGTCGTGCCCATCGACGAGCTCGGCCGCCGCCCCGACGGCCAGGTGGGCGCTGCTGCGAACCCCCTGCCATCGATCACGCACCCGCCGCGAAGCACCTCGCCGCTCCTCAGCGTCACCTCGTTCCTCGCGATCGTCTCGACCGGTGTCGTCGAGCCGACCCGCGCCCCGAGTTGCCCCATGACTGCCGCGTGAAAATCCTCGCTCTTGATCGAGTGATACCCGCCCTCCTCCGATGCGCCGCACCGATTGTGAGAAGGCCACGTCGTGCGATTCCCACGACTTCGAAATCAGTGGCTTGAGCCATTGCAGAACGTCAGGTGGCACGTCGGTGCCGTGAAAACTCCAGGTGTGATTGCCGCCGAGTCGTGGTCCCGCTACCCCGTGGCGACGGAAAGCCCGCCACGCGTCGAAGGGGCGCGGCCAAAGTGATCTTCACAGACCCGCGCGGCGCACAGGCGGGCCGACAACACCGCCATGGGAACCCCCGGCCCGGGGTGAACCGAGCCACCGGCGGCATACAGACCCGGCAGACCGGTGACGGCGCCGAGGCGCTCGAAGGTGCCGAGAAAACCATGGTTCGCGCGGCCGTACAGCGCCCCGCCCGACGAAGGAAACAACTCCTCGAACGCCGACGGGCCGAACCCCACCGTCCGTGCCGGCGACAATTGCAAGCCGCACTGACTCAGCAACTCGAGGGCGCGCTCCGACAGCGCTTGCAGCGTCTCCGCATCGTAGACGTGGCTGTCACCATCAGCCGGAGCGTTGATCAAGACGAGCATGCGCTCGACGCCTTCCGTCTTCGGCGCAGACGAACCATCGCGATCTTGAGCGGCGAGGTAGACCGTCGGTGCCGCCGTGATGCCTCTGCGCCGGAAGATTGCGTCGAACTCGTCTGCGTAGTCGTGGCCAAAGAAGACATTGTGGTGCAGCAGAGGAAACCCTGTCGCCTGGGCGTGCATGCACCAGGTGACCGCGGAGAGTGACCGTGCCTTCACCGGTGTGGCCGGGGCCGCCGCCATGGCTGGTGCGCCGAGCAAGCCACTCCCCAGGGCCGACACATCACCGTTGAAGACGACCGCGTCTGCAGAGAGTTGCTCGCCGTCGGCGAGCAGTACGCCACTGGCCCGGCCGCCCGACACGAGCACCTCTTTGACCTCAGCCCCGAACATGAACCGGGCCCCGCGGGCCTCGGCGAGGCGGTGCAGGGCTCTGGCGATCTCGTACATGCCACCATGCACGCGCCACAGGCCTTCACGTTCGACGTGAGCGACGAGCATCAAGGTGGCGGGGATCTGAAGCGGTGAAGAACCCACGTAGGTGGCGTACCGCCCGAACAACTGGCGCAGCCGTGGGTCGACGAAGTAGCCCTCGAGCGCATCCCACAGAGAGCTGAAGGGCATCGTGCGCCAGAGCAGATCGAGCTTCCCCAGCCCGACCCGCGTGACGAGCTCGAGGGGCGAGGGGCGCTCAGCGCCGATGAAGGAAGGGGCGAGCGTCTGATAGATTTCTTTGGCACGCGCACAGAAGTCACGGTACCCCTGTGCATCGCGAGCGCTCGCAAACGCACCAATCGCATCAGCAGTCTGCTCGATGTCTGGGAAGAGGTCGAGCCTCGCGCCGCCAGCCCAGGCATGCCGCGCCAGGACGTCGATTGGTTCGAGCGTGAGGTGGTCTGCCAACGTCTCGCCTGCGTCGGCGAAGAGCCCGTCGAAGGCCCACCGCATCGTGAAAACCGTCGGCCCGGCGTCGATGCCGTCGACCTGCCGCAGCTTGCCTCCTGGCGTCGCGGCCCTCTCGACGACCGTCACCTCGACCCCGCGCCTGCTCAAGTCGATTGCAGCAGCCAGCCCCCCGACGCCTGCACCTATGACGACGACCCGGTCTTTCTTCACGTCACATCCTCGATGGCCTGGCCACGTTCGAGCTGTCGCCAGTGGTACAGAATGAGCGCGATGCCACTGAAGAGCGGCACCGCCCAGAGCTGCGGGCTCAGGGCAAGAGAAGGCACGAGCCGCACCGCGCCGAGCGCGAGGAAGGCCGTGTAGACAGAGATGCCCGCCCCGACGGTCGCCTTGACGTGTTCTCGCAACCAACCGTTCGCGCGCGGCTTCGTGCGGTACAGAAACCAGAGGTTCGTGCCCACCGTCGCGAAGCCGATGATCGACGCGCCCATCATCAGCGGTTGCTCGAGGAGCCAGGCCTGGAAGATGCAATTGCATGCACCCAGGAATACGAGCAATTGCATTGCCAGGTTGCGCCACTCGCGATTGCCCGTGTGGTTCTTCCTGTTGCGAACACACTGCCACCCGTACCAGGCGAGGTTGATGGTCAGCGCGGCGAGGTAGAGCATCATCCACCCGAAGATGGCGCGCACCAGGGTCGCATCGGTGAACGGCGGGGGAAAGGTCGAGTGCGTTTCCAGCGGGGCGATGAGCGTGCAGACACTGATGCCGATGGCGAACGAGCCTGCCGCGAGCATCGAGATCGCAAAGACGCGCCCCCAGCGTCGATGGGCGATGCCGCCCTTCTTGCTCACGATGGGCACCCAGAACGACACGAGCCCGACCAACCCGACGACGATGTGCAAGGCGACGAAGGTCTTGAAGGCAACCACCACCAGTGCGCTCACGAGGCCTCCGGTGACCATTCGATGTCCCAGGTCGCGGCCTCACCGAGGCTCGTCTTCTTGCGAATGGCATGACTGAGGATTCGCCAGGACGTCATGGTCATGGTCAAGAACGGGAGTGGGTCTCGGGGCTCCCAGACGACATCTCTCGCGCGCAGCATCGCCCGAAAGTTCTTCGCGAAGGGCCCACCGGTCAGCAGGGAGCGCTCGGTCTCGGTGAGGGTCGGGTAGAACTGCTGAGCCCAGCGGTTCTCGCGAAATGGCGATTCTTCGGAATCAGGGCTCGCGACCCCTGTGAGAATCGCCTTCCCGAGGGCTTCGGGCCGAATGAAGTGCACGCCGCTGGTCACCCGTGGGTTGCACTCGATGGCCTGGGGGACCCCTGCCGCGTCGACCACGAAGTCGAAGGAAAGAAACCCGTCGTAGTTCCAGAACTTCGCGAACGATGCGACCCACGCGTCGATCTTCGGGTGCTCGATGCGCTCGAAGCAGACCGATACCGTGCCCGACATCACTCGACCGCAGTACACCGAGGTGACCAGCGGGGTGCCCCCACTGACGACCGAGAAGGTGCTCAGGACCTGACCGAAGAGACGCTCCTGGACGACGCTCGGCTCGCCGCGCGCCGGCAGCGTCGCGCCGCGCTCGAACAGCTCGACCCCTCGCCCCGAGCAGGAGAAGCGCGGCTTCACCACGACTGCGTGCTGGGCAGCGAGCTCCCGGGCCGCGTCGCTCCCGAACTCGAAGGTCCTGGGTACCGCGAGGCCCGCGTCGAGGGCCATGGTGATGAATCGATGTTTGTCGTGGAGCGCGATCAGCCTCGACTGATCTGGACAATAGAGCCGTGCGTGAGCTGGCAAGAGCGGCTTGAGCGCAGCCGCATGCATCGTTTCTTCCGAGACAGGGACGACCAGATCGACGCCTTCGTCTCGAACGATGCGCAGCATGTCGGCCAGATAGGCTGGGGCGTCGACGACCGGTGAGACGACCTGGTAGGAGCGCGAGACCCGGGAAGAGACCCGGCACAAGTGCCACGGGTGCGGCTCTGCGACCAACACCCGGTAGCCAGCCTGCGAGAAGCAGCGCACCAGCTCGTACGACTTCGGCAAGCGGCCCAGGGTCAACAGCACCGTCGGCCGCTTCACCACCGCCAGTCGACCACTCATGTTCGCCCCACCGCGCGAATCTGGCATTGAATCTCGTGCGTCGGACGGGTCGTCAGGCGCGCGAGCGGCCACACCTTCTCTGGTGCACATGCCTGCCAGTCGTAGCTTCGAACCAGCTCGGCGACGACCAACGTGGCCTCGAGCGTGGCAAACGCGGCACCGATGCACACGCGAGGGCCAGTCCCGAAGGGGATGTACGCCCCCTTGACGATCTCGTGCTCGCGCTCGGGGTTGAACCGGTCGGGATCGAACCTGTCGGGGTTGCGCCACAGACGTTCATGACGATGAATCGACCAGGGCGCGATCAGCAGCATCGTGCCTTTCGCGATACGCCGATCGCCGAGGGTGGTCGCCTCGGCCGCCACGCGCGGCAAGAAGGTGATCGGCGGGTAGAGACGCAAGGCCTCCTTCAAGACGTTGCGCACGAACGGCAGTTTGCGCACCTGCTCGAGCTGCAGAGGCGCGTCGCCGGCAATTGCAGACACCTCGTCGCGAATGCGCTTCGTGGTGAGCGGTTGCTGCGACAGAATGAACATCGTCCACGTGAGCGCGCTGGCGGTCGTCTCGTGGCCGGCCAGGAAGAAGACGCCGATCTCATTGATCAGCTCTTCTCTGTCGAACCCTCTGCCTGTCTGCGGATCACGGGCGGCAATCGCTGCCCCAGCGATGTCTTCACGCGGTGGCGCGGCACCACTGAGGCGTGCGTCGAGCAGGTCACCCACGAGCTTCCGAATCGTCTGGCAGGCCGTGCGGACCTTCTGGGTCTGCGGCACGGGTGCCCACGGCGCGCCGAGCAAGAGCTGGCGCACGCTCACGTTCTCGACGCCGCGCTCGAACACGTCGAACGCATCGAAGACCTGACGCGCAGTGCTCTGTTGCAACGGCGTCGAGAAGATCGCCCGCGTGATGATGTCAGCCGTCAGGTGCGTCATGGTGGCGTCGAGCGAGAAGCGCGCGCCTGACGACGCGGCCGCGTCGAGCTGGGGTCGCGCGTCGGCGACGGCAGCAGCCATGCCGGCAAAGGCGCGCCCCAGGTGCATGTGCCCGAAGGTTGGTTCGAGCGTGCGTCGCTGCGAACGCCAACGTTCACCACTCGAAACGAACATCGCGTCGCCCACCAACCCCTCGAGCGCGCCCACGAACAGATCGTTCTTGGGGAAGAGCGCTGCATCGGTGTCCATCACCTGGGCGACGAGCGCGGGATCATTCACCAGCACGATGCCCCGGCGCGACATGCCCAGCGAGGTGATCATCTCGCGATAGGCGACGTCTGGCAGCAGGCTCAGCAGGTTGTTCTCGCGCCTGGCGAGCATGCGTACCAGCGAACTGACTGGCCCTCGCGGCATCGGGGCGGGTGGGCGATACGGCGCACTGGCAAGGGCGAGAGGCGATGACCTGGCTTCAGCTGTACCTGGAGCGTGGGGACCCATGACGAAGCGGCGACGCCTACTCAATATGTCGCGGGAGCACCACCTCTCGACTTCGTCCGGCAGCGAGTGGTCCGGGCCACCGTGTCGCCGAGGACTTTGCCTTTCACGACGCGCACGACGTCAGTGGCGCAACTCGTCGATGACCGGTGCACAATGCCCGCCGCGTGGCACGAGACTCTGACGGCATCGACATCACCCTGGCGAAACCCAAAGCCGACGGCAGCGCCTCGAAGGCCGAGTCGTTACCCGTCGAGCCGCAGGGGAAATACGAACAACCGAAGACCGCCGGCGACGTCGAGCTCGGCCGCGGCGGCATGGGGCGGGTGCTGCGCCTCGAAGACGTGCACCTGAGGCGCGAGGTCGCCGTCAAAGAGCTGCTCTCGGAGCACCACCCCGCGATGAGCCAGGGGCCGATGCTGGCCAACCTCTTCATTCGCGAAGCGCAGGTGCTCGCGATGCTGGAGCACCCCGGCGTCGTGCCCATCTACGAGCTCGGCCGCCGCCCCGACGGCACGCCGTACTACGCGATGCGCAAGGTGACGGGCCGCTCGTTCTCCCACGCCATCGCCGCCTGCGCGTCGCTGGAGGATCGACTGTCGTTGCTCCCGCACCTCGTCGACGTCGCGCACACCGTCGGCTTCGCGCACGCCCGCGGCGTGGTGCACCGCGATCTCAAACCAGACAACGTCATGGTCGGCCCCTTCGGCGAGACGCTCGTCGTCGACTGGGGCCTCGCGCTGGTGAAGGGTGAAGACGACGCCGAAGGCCAGCTCGCCGGCACGCCCGCGTACATGAGCCCTGAGCAGGTGCAGAGCGGCAAGCTCGACGCGCGCAGTGACGTCTGGTCGCTCGGCGTCATGGCGTACGAGCTGTTGTCGGGAACGCTCCCGTTCGACGCGTCGACGGTGACCGAGCTGCTCAACAAGGTGAAGACGGAAGCGGTGCCGCCGCTCTCGAAGCGCGAGCCCAAGCTCACCCGGCCGCTCGTCGCCGTCGTCAGCAAGGCGCTCCAACGCGACCCGGCCGCACGGTTCCAGAACGGTGAAGCGTTCGCCGCCGCGCTCGAGCAGGCGATTCGAGAACGCACGCCCCGGCCCGTGACGCTGCCCATCGTGCTCGTCTGTGTCGTCATCGCCCTCACCATCGGGTGGATGCGCGCAAGAGACGCCATCGGCTCCCTCGAATCAGAACGTGAGACGCAGCGCCTCTCGGCGAATGACGCGAAGCGGGCCCGTGCTCATCAACTCGCCGAGGCCGCGGCGCGCGCGCTTCGTTCGAACGACGCCTTCGAGGCCGATCAGCTCGCCCGAGCTGCAGAGGCTGACGGTCCCAACGCGTTGGCTCGAGGCGTTCGCATGCTGACGCACGAGCGCGGCGTTCCAACCCTGGTGTGGAAGATGCCGGTCGAAGCGGGCTGCGCGCGGGTGGCGGTCACCAGCTCGACCGTCGCGTGCTCCACCTTGAACGGCGTCGAGCTGTTCGACGTGAAGACCGGCGCTGCGAAGGGGCGGCTCTCCGCGGGGCCTGCTGCGGGCTGGCTCCCTGCGCTCGCCGTGCTGTCCGATGACGTCATCGTCGCCGGCGCCGACAATCGCGTGCTGTACCGATGGGAGCTCGAGAAGCCGAACGCGCCCGAGACGATCACCTTCCCCGACTCCATCACCGCGCTCGCGACGACGACGGGCGGGGTGTTGGTCGGCCTGCGCGATGGCTCCTTGTTCCGTCAGCCGAGGACCGGCGAGCGCGAGACGCTCCCGGGGTTGGCCAGCCGCGTGAAGGCGCTCATCGCCGATGGAGTCCGCTACGCCGTCGGTGGTGACGCGGTGTTGAAGCTCGTCTCGCTCGACGGGAAGACGGCGACGACGCTCGATCGCACCGCGCTCGCGCTCGACCAGGGCGCGACCGGAGCCCTCTATGCCGGCGTCGAGCGCTCGGTGCTGAAGCTCGAAGGGGGAGTCGTGAAGCAGGTCTTCTCGGGGCACCGCGACGCCGTGAGCGCGATCGCCGCGGGGAAACGACTGGCCTCTGCCGACGCTGACGGCACCGTGCGCGTCTGGTTCGATGATGGCGATTTGCAGACGGAGTGGCGCGCGTTCGAGCCGGGTGTGCAGTCGATGAGCTGGTCAGCTGACGAGTCCGTGTTGATCGTCGCTCCCCGCGCGCGCGCGCTCGAGGCCTGGGCAGTGCCGCAGCCGCTCCAGCAATTCGCAGACGAAGGTGTGCCCACCTTCCAGGCGTTCTGGTCGAGAGGGTGGTTGTTGACCGGGCTGCGTGATGGGCGCATTCGGAAGATCGACACCGCGACGGCGAGCGTCGACTTCCTCGAGTCGAAACACGCCGGTGCCGTTCGCGCGATGGCCGAGGTGCCGGGAGACGGCAGGCCTGACTCGCTCCGGCACCTCTCGGGAGGCGATGACGGTCAGGTGCTCGCCCAGCGATGGAACGGTGAGGTCGAGACGCTCGATGTGCAGAAGAACGCCCGCGTCACCGCGCTCGACGTGTCAGCCGATGGAGCCCACGCGAGCTGGGCCTTCGATGACGGCACCGTCGTGCTCTCCGCGCTGAAGTACGGGAAAGAGGTGCGGCGCGTTCGAGAGGCGATCGTCCGCTCCATCCGGTTCTCGCCTGACTCGAAGAGGCTCGCGTGGGGCCGGGACGACAAGCGCGTGGTGGTGCTCGACGCACAGGACGGGAAGGAGCAGACACGGCTCGAGGAGACCGACGCTCCGGTGCTCGCGCTGCGCTGGGCCGGGGAGGGCGTGGTGACGGCGCTCGCCAACGGCCACGTACAGCTGTGGGACACCGTCGAGAAGCGCGCGCTGCGCACGTTCACGCAAGCGCGCGATCGCACTACCTCGGTCGACGTCAGCCCTGACGGCTCGAAGGTGGTGGCCGGCAGCGACGACGGGCACGTCTATCTCTGGGCGCTCTCGAGCGGCGAGCTGCTCGCCGACGTCCCCGCCGATGCCGGCGAGGTCAAGAGCGTCTCGTTCGTCGGGAACGATTCCATCTTCGCGGCAGGCACCGATCGGCGCATTCACCTCTGGGCGCTCACCCCACCGTAAGCGGGCCCTTCCACGTTCGCGGCCTTTCGGGTACGTCGGTCGCGACCACGCGAGACGGCTTTCCGTTCCCGGTGGATCACCAATCGCATGACGACCGAAACCACGACCGAGCAGGTTTCTGAGCGGCAGGCTCCCGCGCCCGACGACAGCGCGCGGAACAGCCACGCTCTCCTGACTCCGACCGAAGTGTCCGATGCCCGTACCTCACCCGAGATCGACCCGACGTTTCTCGACGCCGACGCCGTGCGCGTGCTGTTGCGGCTCAAGCAGAACGGCCACCAGGGCTACCTGGTCGGCGGCTGCGTGCGCGACTCGCTGATTGGGCGCACCCCGAAGGACTTCGACATCGCCACCAGCGCGACGCCGAACCAGGTGAAGAGCCTGTTCCGGAACTGCCGGCTGATTGGGCGCCGGTTCCGGCTCGCCCACGTGTACTTCAAGGGCGGCAAGATCCTCGAGGTGTCGACGTTCCGCGCGAACCCGACCGTCGTCGACGAGCCGCTGCCCAGCGAGGCCGCCGAAGGCGAAGTGCGCACCGAAGGCACCGAGCACATCGTGGTCGCCGATCGTGAAGCCATCGAGGCCGTCGAGCGCGGAGAGCCCGTGCCGGAGGCGGTCGTCGAAGACAACGCCGACGACCCCTCGGTGTCGCTGACGCCGAACCCCGACGCGCCGAGGGCCGAGCGCGATCTGCTCATCACCGAGGACAACACCTTCGGCACTGAGCTCGAAGACGCCTTGCGCCGCGACTTCACCATCAACGGGCTCTTCTACGATCCGCTCGCCGGGAAGGTGATCGACCACGTCAGTGGCCTGCGCGACCTCGCGGCGGAACAGATCCGCACCATCGGCGACGCGGAGCAGCGCATGCGCGAAGACCCCGTGCGCATCTTGCGGGCCGTGCGGTTCGCCGGAAAGCTCGGCTTCGACATCGAGTCCCGCACCTACGCCGCGATGGAGGGGTCGATCGAAGACCTGCCTCGCTGCTCGGCGCCGCGGTTGCTCGAAGAGACGTTCCGCTTGATTCGTGGTGGTGGCGCGTCGCCGGCGCTGAAGCTGCTGCTCGCCCTCGACGGGCTCAAGCACCTGCTGCCGCCCGTGAACGATTACCTCGCGGAGCAGGACGCCGAGGGCCAGGCCGCGTACTTCAAGTCGATCGCCGAGATGGACTCGCTGGTGAACGCGGGCACGTCGTTCGACGACTCGATGCTGCTGGCGTGCATTCTGCTGCCGATCGCGCTCGATGAACCGGAGCCTGAGACGGTGGAGGGCGCCGTGCAGCCGGTGGAGGCCGTCGTCGGTGCTCCTGACGTCGAGGTGCCTGCGGTCGAAGGAGATGCGCCGGTCGAGGCGGCGGTCGTGGCTGCGGCTCCGATGGAGGCGCCTGATCGTCCGCCCTCCGTGGCGAAGGCGATTGAGCTGCTCCTGAGCGAGCTGGTGCGGGCTGCTCGTCTGCCGCGCCGCATCGCCGAGCGGTGCCGCATGATCCTGCTCTCGCAGAAGACGCTCGCAGGCCTGCGTCGGCGTCGCGGTGGCCTCCAGGGCTTCCGCAGCCACCCGCTCTTCAACGAGTCGCTCGCGGTGTTCGAGGTGTGGGTGCGCGCGACCGGTGAGCACAAGGCGGCGCTCGATTCGTGGAAGGTCGGCGCGGCTCCGAGCGTGTCGACCGACGCGGAAGGTCCTCGTCGTCGCCGCCGCCGTCGTCGTCGTGGTGGCGGCGGTGGCGATCGCCCGCAGGCGTGAACCCGATCGTCCATGCCGAGCTGTCGTGGCTGACTGGAGCGCGGCTGACCGAGCGGCGTGATCGGGTGTTGATCACGCTCGCTGGAGTCGCGCCCGATCTCGATGGCCTCACGATCCTGGCGGGCGAAGAGGCGTACTCGAAGTGGCATCACCTGCTGACGCACGGGATCGTCGCGGCGACGATCTGCGCGGTGGCGTTCGGGGCGCTCGCGAAGCAGCGGTTGCTCGTGGGCACGTTGAGCTTCGTGGCGTTCCATCTCCACCTGCTGTGCGATCTCGCCGGGAGCGGGCCGGGCTGGCCCATCTGGTACCTGTACCCGTTCAGTCAGCACGAGACGATGTGGAGCGGGCAGTGGAACCTGGCGAGCTGGCAGAACTCGCTGATCGGGCTCGCGGCGACCCTGGCGGTGTTGTGGTGCGCGCTGCCGCTGGGACGGACCGCGGTCGAGCTGTTCTCGGTGAAGACGGACGGCAAAGTGGTCGGTGCGTTGCGGGCGCGGTTTCGGCGTGCGCCGCCGCATTGACCTGCGCGCGGTGCGTCGTGAGACTGCGCGCATGCCGCAGGTTCACGTGGATTCGGAGCTGACGCCGATTCGCCTCCCGAGGGCCTCGGTGCGGTTCCCGATTCGTCTGAGGACACCGCGTGGGTTCAGAGTGGGTTCTCCCGCGAGTTGGCCAACGATCGATGGACGCCTCGAGTTCGTCGAAGGGACGCTGCTCTTCTGGCCTCCCTGCGTCGACTTTCAGCAGGACGTCTCAGCCGAGGCCGTGCGTCTGCTTGGCAACTGGTCGGTGCTTCATCCGGAGTTCATCGTCGCAGGCAATGAGGCGGGCATGCTCCTCGACGGAGAAGCTCGCGGGGCTGACGCGGCGGTGTGGAAGCGCGCGGACGTTGGGCCGCATCGAGGGCGGTTCCGTCGAGTGCCTCCGATTCTGGCGGTCGAGGTCGCGGGTGAGGACGAAGACGAAACGTCGCTCATCGCCAAGGCGCGGTGGTACCTCAAGCATGGCGTGAAGACGGTGTGGCTCGCGTTCCCCGAGCCGCGTGAGGTGATCACCGTGAGCGCTTGTCGCACGCGCCGACTCCGAGGTGCGTCCAGGCTCGACGCGGTGGGCTTGCCTGAACTCCAGGTCACTGCGGTCGAGCTGTTCCGTCAGCTCAGTCCGCCTGCCCGCTGATCGCTGGGTGAAAAGGCTGCCCGAAGCGAGGCGGGCGTGAAGGTGACTTGAAGCCTCGAGAGGCGAGGGCCAGTCCGAATTGGCGGCGCGCCAGGCCGACACAGCCAGCGGGGCCGGGTCGATTTCTGGGGGCTGTAAACCGGGTGACGGTTTTGCGGAAACAAGTCCACGTCACCTTGTTTCCGCGGAAGCGTCACCCTGTCTACAGTTCCCAGAAAAGCGACCCGCTCCCTCGACCTGAACGGTCGAGTCGATCACCGAGGCGGCCTGATTCCCCGCGACCTGTTGCACTCGAGGCTTCGGAGCGCCCTCGACCAGCCCGCTCGCTCAAGAGCAGCTGTTCGCCGCACGTGCCGCGCTCACTCGTCGTCGCGCACCACTCGCACGGCATCCTTCGGCAACGCCTGCGCGGCCTTCGCCCGGGCCTGCTTCTCTTCTGAATAGAACCCGTCGCGTTGGCTGAACGCGTCGCCATCCGCGAGGTCTGCCGTCACCACGGCCTTCGTCCCGAACTTCGCGGCGATCTTGTCGAGCGCCTGGTTCAACTTGTCGTTCTTCGGCGGCGCCTCGGGCGCGAAGAGCCCCAGCTGCTCACCCGCTCCGACCAGCTCCTGCGCCGACACGCCAGTGAGACGAATCTTCCGGCTCAGGTCCACCTTCGACAGCAGCCCACGCGCCTCGCGGTACAGCACCTGCCCATCATCGGTCGGCACCTCGAGCGTCTTGCGCCGCGTGATGCTCTGAAAGTCGTCGTACTTCACCGTCAGCTGCACGCACCGGCACTTCAAGGCCGACTTCCTCAACCGCCGCCCGACGCGCAGCGCCTGCCCATGCAGATGCGGAGACAGCGCCTCTTCCCCGCGCAGATCCTCCTCGAACGTGTCCTGCGCGCCGATGCTCTTCGCGTCGCGATCGGGCACGACGGCGCGTGGATCGATCGCGTTCGACAGCTCCCAGAAGTGCTGGCCCGACGCGCCGAGGTGACGGGTCAGCCACTCGAGATCCTTCGCGGCGACGTCACCGATCGTCTTGAGGCCCAGGCGGAGCAGCTGCTCCTCGGTCTTCGGCCCCACGCCCCACAAGCGCGACACGGGCAGCGGCGCGAGGAACTCCTTCGACGTGCCCGGGAGCACGACCTTCTGCCCAGCGGGCTTGCCGGAGTCGGAAGCGATCTTCGCGACGAACTTCACCTCGGCGATGCCGGCCGACGCAGGCAGGTGCAGCTCGTCGCGGATCTCAGCCCGAATGCGCTGCGCGAGCAGAATCGGATCTCCGAACAACGCCTGCGAGCCCGTCACGTCGAGGAACGCCTCGTCGAGAGACAGCGGCTCGATGAGCGGCGTGTATCGCTCGAAGATGCGGAACACCGCCTCGCTCGCGTCGACGTAGGCCTCGAACCGCGGAGGCACCACGATCGCCTTCGGCGCCAGCTTCACCGCGCGCCCCATCGGCATCGCGCTGCGCACCCCGAACGGGCGCACTTCGTACGACGCCGCCAGCACCACGCCGCGCTGTGGGTGCCCGCCGACGATCACCGGCTTTCCCTTGAGGTCGGGGTTGTCGCGCTGCTCGACCGACGCGTAGAACGCGTCCATGTCGAGGTGAATGATGGCGCGTTCCCAGCTCACGTGAGCGGCAAGTGTCCGTCACGGTGCCAGACGCTTCAAGGCACCAGGCGTTCGAGCACGCGCTGCAGCTCCGGCGGCAACGGGCTCTCGACCTTCGTTACATCCGCCGTCACGGGGTGCGTGAAGGTCAACGACGCGGCGTGCAGGAAGAACCGGGAGAGATCGGCCTCCGCGCGGCCGCCGTAGCGCGTGTCTCCGATGATCGGCGCGCCGATGGCCGACAGATGCGCCCGCACCTGATGCAGCACGCCCGTGAAGAGCCGCACCTCGACCAGCGAGATGACGCCCTTTCGTTTCAGCACCGTGAACGACGACTTCGCGGGCCGGGCCTCTTCACCTTCGATGGCCGGCCGAACGTGATCGCCTGCGTGCACCAGCGGCAGCTCGATCTCTCCTTCATCGGCGAGCGGCCCACGCACCAGCGCGAGGTAGCGCTTGTCGACGCCGCCAGACTCGCTGAACGCCGCGCGCATCGTCGTCCACACCTCGGGCGTCTTCGCGACGAGCATCGTCCCCGAGGTTTCGACGTCGAGCCGGTGACAGAGCCCGGCCTCTCGTGGATCAGCACCGACGCTCGCGAGCGCAGGCCACCGCGCCACCAGCGCGTTCGCGACCGTGCCCGTCTCTCCGGGATCGATGGGCTGCGTCGGCACCCCGGCGGGCTTGTCGATCGCGATCAGCGCGTCATCTTCGAACAGCACGACGAGCGTCTGCGTCGTGTCGGCCACCGCACCGATCGGCGCGTCGTTCACCTCGACCACCACCGTCTGCCCGGCGGCCAGGCTCACGCCCTTCTTCGCGCGCCGCCCGTCGACCCGCACCGCGTCAGCCTCGAACAACGCCTTGAGCCGGTTGCGTGACAACGACAGCTGCTCACCGATGAACACGTCGATGCGCTGGCCTGCGCCTTCGGGAGGAACCTTCAGCTCGTGACGAGTCGTGCTCATGCCTGCAACAACGCTTCATAGACTTCTTCTGCCGTCTGGAAGCGATCGCCAGGCTCTTTCCGAATCAGCTTCATCGCGACCCGCGCCAGCGTGCGGTCGACCTTCGGGTTCATGCTGGCCAGGGATGCCGGCTCGGTCTCGAGCACCTTCTGCCAGAGCTCGTACGGCGTCTTCGCCTCGAACGGAGGCCGACCCGCGAGCAGCTCGTAGAGGATGACGCCGAGCCCATAGAGATCGGTGCGCGCGTCGAGCTGCTCTCCGAGCACCTGCTCCGGCGCCATGTAGCGGAAGGTGCCGACGAGCCGGCCGTCAGCCGTCACCGCGCTGTCGTCGGCGAGGAACTTGGCGAGGCCGAAGTCCATCAGGCGCACGGTGCGATCCTCGTCGACCATCACGTTGGTCGGCTTCAGATCGCGGTGAATGAGCCCGTGGCCATGAATGTACGCGAGCGCCTCGGTGAGCTGGAGCATCGCGTCCTTCAGCCGGCCGACCCGCTCTCCACGATTCAACGCCGCGAGCTCGACCTCACTGGGCCGAAGGCCGATCGCCCGGTGCTCGCCAGGGCCCGGCACGTCGAAGGGCAGGGCGTTCTCGCCCGTGAGCGCGTTGTTGGTGTCGGGCTCGTCGGCCAGCGCGGCGAAGCGCCTCACCGAATCGGGCCCCGACTCGTACTCCTCTTCGTCGTCGCTGGCCGAGCTCGAGAACTCGTCGCTGATCGGCTCTTCACCGAAGGTGGCGAGCGAGAACAGCCCCGATGGGTCTTCGTCGTTCTCTTCAGCCTCGTCGACGCTCGCGTCGGGGTCTCGCTCGGTGTTCATCGCCTGCCGGTGCAGGCTGATGGCGCGCACGAGGCCGTGGTCGCTCTTCAGATCTTCGTCCGACAGCGACAGGTAGTGCCGCAGCGTGAGCCCCTCGACGAGCTCCATCGCCAGGTACGGGTACCCCTGGAAGACGCCGGTGTCGTAGACGCGCACCACGTTCGGGTGCGAGAGGTTCTGCAGGGTCTCGAACTCACGCGCGAGGCGGCGCGTGGCGCGTGGGTCGAGGGCGGGCCCCGTGGAGAGGAGCTTCAGCGCGGCGTCGTCACCGGTGCGTCGATCGATCGCGCGGTACACGGTGCCAGCACCACCGCTCCCCAGCGTCTCGAGCACACGGTAGGGACCGATCACCTTGGGGGGCATTCGCGGCGCGGAGCCTAGGGAAGAACCCGCGCTTCGTCTAACCAACTGCCGGTTGCGACCGTTCAGCCAGCTTCCGTGGCTGCTGACTCAGGTCACGTGGTTTGTGTGTCAGAGGAGGCTTTGAGGCGACCGCCACATCTGACTACGGTGCGCGCCTCACGAGACGACATGAACGCGATCGAAGAGCTCGAGAGTCAGGTCAAAGCGCGCGAGGTGCCGAAGCACGTCGGCATCATCATGGACGGTAACGGCCGCTGGGCCGAGTCCCGCGGGTTGCCCCGGCTCGAAGGGCACCGCGAGGGGTCCACCAGCGTTCGTGAGGTGACCCGCTCGGCGCGGCGCATCGGCTTGAAGGCCCTCACCCTCTACGCCTTCTCGTCCCAGAACTGGTCGCGGCCGCCCGATGAGGTCGCCGGGCTGATGGAGCTGCTGCGCGAGTACCTCCTCAAAGAGCGCGAGGAGATCATGGACAACGGCATCAAGCTCAACGCCATCGGCGAGCTCGACAAGCTGCCGAAGTACGTGAAGGAGCCGCTCGACGCGCTGCGGACCGAGAGCGCGAAGAACCAGGGGCTCGTGCTGACGCTCGCCCTCTCGTACGGCGGCCGGGAAGAGCTCGTGTCGGGCGTCCGCGCGCTCGCGGCGAAGGTGGCCAGCGGCGCGCTCTCGCTCGACGACATCACCGAAGAGACCGTCGCCGGAGCGCTGTGGACGCACGATCTGCCGCCGGTCGATCTCGTGATCCGCTCCAGCGGTGAGCAGCGGCTGTCGAACTTCCTGCTCTGGCAGACCGCCTACAGCGAGTTCCTCTTCAGCCCCATCGCCTGGCCCGATTTCCGAGCGAGGGAGTTCGCCGAGGCGCTGCTGCATTTCCAGACGCGCGAGCGCCGCTTCGGACTCACCGGAGCACAGCTGCGTCGGGCCGGGACGTGAACGCGTGAGTGAGAAGAACAGGAACCTGCTGCTGAGGGTGGTCAGCGCCATCGTGCTGCTGCCGATCGTCCTCTACCTCCTGTACCGCGGTGGCTACTACAGCGCAGCGCTGTTGGGCTTCGCGGCCGCTGCGTGTGCTCGCGAGTACCTGCTGATCACCATGAAGGAGCTCAACCCGCTCGGGTGGGGCACCGTCCTCTCTGCAGGCGCGATGCCGCTGATCGTGGCGTGGCGGCCCACCGAGGCCACGGCGTTGATCTCTGGCGCGACCGGCGTCGTCCTCTTCGCTGGCTGGCTCTGGCACCTGCTCAACGGCCCGTTGCAGGAGGGCCCGCAGCGCACCGCGCAGATCCTCACTGCGTTCATCTACGGCCACGGTGGGTTGACGGCCTTGATGGCGATTCGCAACCTCGACGAGGGGGTCTGGTGGGTCGTCGCGGCGCTCGTCATCACGTGGGGCAACGACACGGCCGCGTATTTCTTCGGGCGCTTCCTCGGCAAACACAAGCTCTACCCCGAGGTCAGCCCGTCGAAGAGCTGGGAAGGCTTCTTCGGCGGCTTCGTCGGCGCCATCGGCTTCATGTTCGTGCAGCGTCAGTTCTTCGCGCCGTTCCTCACCATCACCGACTGCATCTTCCTCGGCGTCTGCGGCAGCCTGCTCGGGCCTGCGGGCGACCTGTGCGAGTCGATGCTCAAGCGCGCGTATGGCGTGAAGGACTCGGGCAACATCATTCCCGGCCACGGCGGCATGCTCGACCGAATTGACGCCCTCATCTTCAACGCCCCGATGGTGCTGCTCTACGTCCAGTTCATGCGACCCAACATGGGGTGAGCGCCGGTGGTCCGGTGAAACACTGGACCGCCCTCGTCCGTTGACCTGTCTGGGAGCAGGCGTCGCGCCTGCTCTACGGTTGGCCACTGCAGCTCGAGAGGAGTCCTTTCATGAAGGTCGGCATCGACGCCATCGGCGTCTCGGTCCCCGCGCTGTGCATCGACCTCGAGGTGCTGGCGAAGGCGCGCGGCGTCGCCCCTTCGAAGTACCTCGACGGCATCGGCACCTGGCGTATGGGCGTCGCGCCGATCGACGAAGACACGGTGACGCTCGCGGCGCGGGCGGCCCAGATGGCCATGACCTCAGCCGGAGCGAAGCCCGATGAGATCGGCATGCTGGTCGTCGGCACCGAGACGGGGGTCGATCACTCCAAGCCGGTGTCGTCGTTCGTGCAGGGGCTGCTGGGCATTGGCTCGCGCTGCCGCGTCTTCGAGACCAAACACGCCTGTTACGGCGGCACCGCGGCGCTGATGATGGCGCTCGACTGGATCCGCTCGGGGAGCGCCAACGGCCGCAAGGCCCTCGTCGTCTGCAGCGACATCGCGCGCTACGGGCTGAAGACCCCGGGCGAGCCGACCCAGGGCGCCGGCGCGGTGGCGTTGCTCGTCTCGGAGAACCCCCGACTGCTCGAGCTCGACCCCTCACGCACCGGCCAGTTCGCTGCCGACGTGCACGACTTCTGGCGGCCGCTCTACTCGAAGGACGCGTTCGTCGACGGCCACTACTCGGTGCAGTGCTACCTCGACGCGATCTCGGGCGCGTACAAGCACTTCCGGGAGCTCGCCCCCGGCGTGACGGCGGACGACTTCGCGGCGCTCGCCTACCATGTGCCCTACGGGAAGATGGCGCGCAAGGCGCACCGGCAGCTGCGCTCCATCGACGGCGATGCGGCTCCAGACGCGAGCTTCGACGCCCAGGTGTCGGCCTCGCTCGCCTTGCCGGCGCAGGTCGGCAACATCTACACCGGCTCGCTCTACCTCGCCCTCGCGTCGCTGCTGTCGACGTCCACGCGCGACCTCGATGGCCAGCGCATCGGCCTGTTCAGCTACGGCAGCGGCTCGTGCGCCGAGTTCTTCGAAGGGCACGTCGTCGCCGGGGCGCAGGCCCGCGTTCAGGCGTTGCAGCTGCAGGCCCTGCTCGACGCCCGCCGCAAGCTGACGATCGAGGACTACGAGGCCATCATGCGGGCGCGGGAGGCGACCGACGAGAAGACCATGGAGACCGTCGCAGGTGACGGCTTCCGCTTCCTCGGGGTCGACGCGCACAAGCGGACGTACGCCGGCCCATCAGCCTGAGGCCGAGGGGTGCACAGTCGCCGGCCTTGAATGAATCGAGCCCTCAGTGTCTGGTAGCGAGGACCGTGAGGCTAAGACTTCGGCTCGCCGTGACACAAAGGGTGCTCGGCCTGACGCTGCTGATGGCATGCGGGCGAACCGACCTCGTGCCGACGCCAGCGATGTTCGTTCTTGATGCAGGCACTTCCGATGCCGGGCCACGAGACGATGCCGGGCGACGAGACGATGCCGGGCTCCGCGACGCGGGCATCGACACCAGCCCCATCGATGCGGGGCGCGACGCCGGCTTCGATGGCGGGCAGGTCGACCCGGGCCCCTGGTCTCCCAAGCGGTGCATCCCAGGGCGCTCCGCGCTGATTCGGCCCGTGCCAGTCGTGGTGCTCGTGGTCGACGGCTCTGGCTCGATGGCAGAGCCGTTCACGGACGCGCCGACCAAGGCGGACGCGGTGCGTGGCGCGCTGCAGAACGTGCTGCCCAGCTGGGACCCCTGGATGGAGCTCGGCAGCATCGCGTTTCCGTCAGGGAACGAATGCGATGTCATCACTGCGGGCTACGTTCCGCCAGCACGCGGTCAACTCGAGAAGGTCCTGAGGTATCTCGGCGGGAGTAGTGGCGACAGCCCGACAGCAGAGACACTCTCGTACGCTGGCCAACAACTCGCGCTCCGCAGGGCATCGAACACAGCTCGGCAACTGGTGCTCGTCACCGACGGCTTTCCCACCTGCAACAACCGGCTCGATCCGACCAGGTGTCGCTGCGAAAAGCGGAACTGCTTGCCAAAAGACTGTCTCGACCACGTCCGAACGGGCGCGCGCATCGCCGACGTCGCGTCACAGGGCATTCCCACGTGGGTCATCGGGCTCGACACCGCCGACGCGGGGCTCGGCCCGGTGCTGAACGCGTTCGCCGAAGTGGGCGGCCACGCGCGCACCATGGCCGACGGCCGGCGGTACCTTCGCGCGGGCTCCGGTCAGGCCTTTGGCGAGCACCTGACTGAGGTGCGCGACCGAATGCTGCGCTGCTCGTTCATCACGCCGTCGGTGCCAGCACGCGACGACGGCATCGACGTGCTGGTCGGCGGCGCACCCGTTTCTCGCGACGCGGTGAACGGATGGAGCTGGGTCGACCGGGAGAACGGCGAGCTGGCGCTCCGAGGGCTGGCGTGTGCCTCGCAACTCGTGAACCCCGCGCGTGTGGGCGAAGCCGTGGTCCGCTGCCCCTGACCGCGGACGACGCGAAAGCCCGTACAAGCCGCCGTGTCGGCTGCAGTGCGCCGAACACAGCCTGTTCTCCTGTCGGGCGGGGTGCGCTGACGGCCTTCGTTGGTTAACGTCCCCCGCACATGTCCGGCCCCCAACAAGCCATCGTCTTCATCGTCTTCCTCGGCGTGCTGGTGACGGTGCACGAGCTCGGGCACTTCCTGGCGGCGAAGTGGGCGGGCGTGAAGGTCGTGAAGTTCTCCGTCGGGTTCGGGCCGCGCATCTTCGGCTTCAAGCGCGGGGAGACCGAGTACCAGGTCGCGTGGGTGCCGCTGGGCGGCTACGTGAAGATGCACGGCGACTATCCGGGCGAGGAGCACGACCTCGACGACCCCGATCGCGCGCGCGGCCTGTATGCAGCCCCGTGGTGGAAGCGGGCGATCATCATGGCGGCGGGCCCGGCCTTCAACCTCATCTTCCCCGTGTTCGCGTACTTCTTCGCGCTGCTGGGAGAGACGACGTACCTCACGCCGCGCGTCGGTGGCGTCGCGCCCGACATGCCGGCGGCCATCGCGGGCATCAAGCCGGGCGACTTGATCACCCGCGTCAACGGCGTGGAGATCGTCCGCTTCGAGGAGATCTCCGACGCCATCGCCGGCGCGACCTCCGCCATCCCCATCTCGGTGAAGCGCGGCGAGCAGGAGCTGACCTTCCAGCTCGACCCCGTCGTCACGGTCGACGAGTCGAACCCGATCGAGAAGACCCGCCGTGGCATGTTGGGCATCAGCGCGCAGGCCTCGGCTCCGGTGCTGGGCGTCCCCGCTGGTTCGATCGCGGAGCAAGCCGGGCTGCGCACGTTCGATCGCATCATGAGCATCAACGGTCAGCCGACCGGCGACGAGGTGCAGCTCAACCAGGTGCTCGAGAAGCTGTCGGGAGCGCTCACGCTACAGATCGTTCGCCTCGAGAGCGGCACCGTCGGCGGCGCGTCGTTCACCACGCCGAAGATCTCCACCTTCACGCTCGAGAAGCAGCCCGGCGAGGGCTACGCGGCGCTCGGCGCGGAAGGGAGCGATCTGTACATCGGCTCCGTGCTCCCTGGCAGCGCGGCCGACACGGCGGGGCTCAAGCGTGGCGATCGGTTCGTCTCGGTCAACGACGCCGTCGTGAAGTCGTACTTCCTCTACAACATCAAGCTGAAGGCCCAGGAGGACAGGCCCTTCAAGCTCACCTGGCAGAGTGGGCCGGAGTTGAAGACCGCGCAGGTGCAGCGCAAGCAGGAGATCTCGTACGACGACTTCAAGAACGAGCGGAAGACGCTGGTGTTCGGCACCTCGCCGTTCTTCTCACTCGTCGCCGACCCGACGCCGCCCGAGACGAAGACCATCTACGTCGGGCCCCAGCAGGCCATCGTGCTGGCGGTGAAAGAAGTGCCGAAGGCGATTCGCACCATCACGCTCGTCATCGTGAAGCTCTTCACCGGAGGCGTGCCGCTCGATGCCGTCGGTGGCCCCATCGCCGTCTTCCAGGTCGCCACCAAGAGCGCCGAAGCCGGCCTCGACACGTACCTGATGAACATGGCGCTGGTGTCGGTGAACCTCGGCCTCGTCAACCTGCTGCCGATTCCCATCTTCGACGGCTTCGCGCTGCTGGCGGCCTTCTGGGAGGGCATTCGCCGGCGCCCGATTCCGCTCCGCGTGCGCGAGTACGCCAACATGTTCGGGCTCGTCGTCATCGCCATGCTGCTGGTGCTGGTGTTCAAGAACGACATCACGAAGCTCTTCCGCTAGAGCGGCCAATCGATGTGGCTGGCCCTCGACTCCTCGTGTCTGACGCTCTCCCTCGCGCTCGTTCGCCCCTCGGGTGAGGTGCTGGAGCACGTGCTGGTGCCGCCGCCCACGAAGCAGAGTGACGCGCTGCCGGGGTGCATCGAGGCGCTCCTGAAGAAGCACGGCGTCACCCTCGGCCAGCTCACCGGGCTCGTCAGCGGCCTGGGCCCCGGCTCCTTCACCGGTCTGCGCATCGGCCTCTCGTGTCTGAAAGGGCTGTCGTACGCGTTGAAGATTCCCCTCGTCGGCGTCTCGTCGCTGAAGGCGCTCTGCCTCGATGGGCCGGAGGACACCGAGCTGTTCTGCGTCTCGGTGGTGAAGAAGAACGAGCTGTACGTCGGCCGCTACCGGCACGTCGGGGGCATCGTGACGGCGATGGAGCCGGAGACGTCGCTCCCCATCGACGCCTTCGCGAAGCTCCTCCTCGCGACGCCTGACGCACGCGTGGTGGGCCCAGCCGTTCCGGACTACCGGGCTGCGTTGGAGTCCCTCGGCGTTCCGTCCTCACAGCTCCTGCCCGCGCCGCACGTGCCTTCGGCGGTTGGCCTCGCGCGCCTCGCGACGATGCCCGCCGTGTACGACGCCCACGCTGCCTTCGCGCTCGAGCCGCACTACCTCCGTGGCAGCGGCGCCGAAGAGAACCCGAAGTTCCCTCCGCTCCCGGGCGTCGAGTCGAAGGCCCGAATGCTGAACCCGAAAGAGTCGTGACCCATGTCCGAGCCCATCATCGCCGTCGTCGGAGCCTCAGGTGTCGTTGGCCGTCAGCTGGTGCAGGGCCTCTTGCTGAAGGATCACCCGGCCGACTGCGTGCGCGCGTTCGCCAGTGAGCGCGGGGCAGGGGAGGAGCTCGACTTCGGCGACGACAGCGTCGTCATCGACAAATACAGCGACGAGTCCCTGCGCGGCGCGGCCGTGGCCATTCTCGCGGTGCCTCCCGAGGTCGCGAAGCCTGTTGCCGAACGGGCGCAGGCCCTCGGCGTGTGGGTCATCGATCTCTCGGGCGCCTGGCGCGTGGACGAGAAGGTGCCGCTCGTGGTGCCCGGCGTGAACGATGGGGTGCTCGACCGCCCGTTCGCTGGCCGCATCGTGTCGCTCGCGCAGGCCTCGACCCAGGCTTTCACCCGCGCGCTGGAGCCGTTGCGCGGCGCTTTTGGCCTGCTCTTCGCCGACGCGACCGTGCTCTGCGGCGCGGCGATTCACGGGAGCGCTGGCGTCGCCCAACTCTCGAAGCAGACCGGCGAGCTGATGAACGCGAAGGACCCCGACATCGAGGTCTTCCCGCACCGCCTCGCGTTCAATGTCATCCCCGCGGTCGGCGCGCTCGAGAACGGGCTCTCGCAGCTCGAGCGCGCGATGCTCATCGAGACTGCCCGCGTGTGGGGCGGGGAGAAGATGCCGGCCGTCACCGCGACCTCGGTGCTGGTGCCGACCTACCACGGGCTCACCCTCATCCTCTCGGCGCACCTGTCGCGTCGGGTCGACGCGGAGGGCGTGCGCGCCACGCTCAAGGCCGACTCGGGCCTCAAGGTGCTCGATGAGCCTGCCGACAACATCTACCCGATGCCGATGCTCACCACTGACGACTCCACCGTGCACGTGGGGCGCATTCGGGTGCTGGGAGAGCGGGTTCAGCTCGTCGCCTGCATCGACAACGCCTTCCGAACCGCTGACTCGGCCCTCGACATCGCCTTCGAACTCGCCGATCGCGACTGACAATTTGTCACTCGGCCCGTCGCCTCAGCCGCCCCTTTCCAAGTCGTTCCGGGGGGATGTCAATGCTGGCGGGGTGGCAGACGGGTTGCTACGACTGGGCGTGCCCATGCGTTCTCTCGTGCTCGTGCTGGTGGCTTCGACGGCGGTCGCCCAATTCAACCCCGCGAACCCTACGAACCCCACCGCCAACCTCGTCAGCTTCGGAATCCGCGAGACGCCCACCGCGACCAGCGACCAGCTCGTCATTGGCGCGTCGGCGTGCGGGACCAGCCGGGTGGTCTACTGGGTCTGGAATCAGTTCTTGTCCCAGCCCTGCAACGAGATGCGGCTTTGGGCCACGTCGGGCTCGTGCGGCGACAAGCCGGGCGAGAACGACCTGGAGTTTCCGACGGTCAACCAGCTGCTCATCACCACGACTCGACAAGGAACGCTCACGGTCGTCATCGACGACCTGCCCGGCTTCGCTGCAGGGAGCACCACCCCGTGCGGGGGCGCGACGACGCTGACGGTGGAGCACCGAATCTGCGCGGCAGTGCCCGCGTCGCCCCAGTGCTTTGGTGGGTTTCAGGCTCCCCAGACCCTCACCGCGAGCCCGCTTCGCATCACCTACGATGCGCAGCCGCCGAACGCGCCGATCGTCACCGAAGTGCTCCCCCAGGACAAAGCCCTCAAGGTCGTGTTCTCGGTGTCGAGCGACACGACCCAGATCGTCCCCTTCGTTCGCCCCCAGAGCTCGACCGACTACACCCGCCGCCCGAACATCAGCCTCGGCGCGGGCCGCGAGATCGTGATCGACGGGCTGCTCAATGGCACGACCTACGACGTGCTGCTCCGCGCCATCGACGGCGCTGACAACGAGAGCGCCGACAGCGAGCCCGGCGCTGGAACGCCCCGGCGCACCGTCGGCTTCTGGGGCACGTATCGCGACGCGGGCGGCACCGAAACGGGCGGTTGTTCGACGGGCCTGGGTCTCGCACCCCTCTTCGCCCTGGGCTGGTTCTTCAGGAGACGTTCCCGATGATGGTCGCCGCTTTGACGCTCGCGTTGCTCTCGCAGATGCCCGGCCAGGTGAACGCCGCCGGCAACACGGGCGAGAGCCCACGTACCTTCGTCCTCGAGCTCAAGCTCGGGCCGTACACCCCGCTCATCGACAACGCCGTCTTCCCGGGTCTCGGACCCAACGATCAGCGCCCCTACGCGCGGGTGTTCGGTGGCACGCCGATGCTGATGGGTGAGATCGGCCTCGAGTACATGATCTGGAAGAAGTTCGGCACCATCTCGGCTGGCGTGTCGGTGGCCTACGCCGAGAAGTTCGGCCAGGCCGTCGACGCCGAGACGGGCGAGAAGGCCGCTCAATCGACGGGCCTGCGCATTCTCACCGTGCGGCCCGGCGTCTCGTACCGGTTCGACCTGGTGGCGCTGAAGTACAAGATTCCCCTCGTGCCGTACGTGAAGGGCCAGTTCGTCACGATGCCCTGGTGGGTCGTCAACGGCGGCAAGCTCGAGTACGCCGACGGGCTCCCGGGGCAGGGCACGGCGTTCGGCATGGCCGGTACGGTCGGCCTCTCGGTGATGCTCGACATGCTCGACGAACGGCTCGCGCGCGACTTCGACTCCAGCGTTGGCGTGAACCACACGTACATCTTCGGCGAGTTCAACTTCCAGGAGATGTTCCGCTCGAGCACGGTGCCGCTGCTCCTCTCGAGCAGGCACTGGCTGTTCGGCCTCGCGTTCGATCTCTGACAGACTGCGCCTCGCGTGCGCGTGCCCTTCAGTGTCGGCCTGGTCCTGCTGAGCGCGCTCTCGTGCGTCCGCGCCGTTCGAGAAGAGCGTCGCGAGCAGGCCATCGACACGGGCCAGACGGTTGCCTTCTCGGCCGAGACCTCTCGGCGGTGGGACTTCGGTGATGGCTCTCCACCGCGAGAAGGGCAGGTCGTCGAGCACGCCTTCGCGAAGGCCGGCCGCTACGTGGTGCGCGCGTTCGAGAAGGACCGCGTCACCGATCGCGTCTCGGTGCTGGTGCAGCCTCGAGACGTCTTTCGCGCCGTCGCGCCAGGCGCCGAAGCCGTGCTCGCGTTCCGCACGCTCGATGAGGTCGCGCCTGCCATCGACTTCGTGGAGCGGCTCGGCTCAGCGGCGCTCGCTCAACAGCTCATCGATCGCTCTCCCGTTCTCCACTTCATCCTCGAGCCGGGCGCGGCTGGCGCGGCGGCGCTCGATCGGGCCGAAGGGGCGGGCGCGTACCTGCCTGCGGGGGCCGCGGCCCTCGTCACCTTCGTCGGGGTAAGCGACGACGACGCGGCCCTGCGGACGTTCCGCGAGTTCCTCGTCGAGCACGGCTGGCGGCCCGACGGCCCTGCAGGCTTCGTCACCGCAGAGCTGCACGCGCAGGTGCTCGTCGATCGCGGCACGCTGTACTTCGTCACCTCGTCGACCGCGGAGCACACCGCCGTCGCGGTGAAGGCCGTGAAGGACGCGCCGACCCGGGGGCTCGAGACGGAAGCGGCGATGGCCTCGGCCCTCGCCCAGCTCGCCAGCGGAGGGGTCGCCGTCGTCGCGCGACGCGAGCTGACCGCGCGCACCAGCGGCGCCGTGAAGGGGGGCGCGTGGTCGGTCGCCCTCGGGGCGCTGCGCCTGGGCCGTGACGAGGGCCGCCTCGTGGGGCACCTCATCGCCGATCGCCCGTTGTGGAAGACGCCGCCAGCCTCGCGGGCCGCGCGGCTCCTTTCGCACGCGCCCGATGGGCTCATCGCCGCGCTGTCGATGGACGTGCCCCTCGCCGAGGTGCTCGACGCGTTCGGGCTGTCGCGGGCACAAGATGCTGACGATGACGAGCTGCGCGCCGGCCTCTCGGTGCTGAGCCGGCGGCTCGACCTGACGCTCTCCTTCGACGTCGAGGCGTTCCTCTCGGCGACGATTCTCGGTGGAGGCCGCCCCGCGCCTCGCGTCACGCTGCTCGGTGAGACGCTGGTGCCCGACCGGGTCGCCGTGCGCGCCGTGCTCGATCGGGTGCTCGCCCGCCGCCGCGCGCCGTACGATCAGGCCACCGAGAAGGGCGTCACCGTGTGGCGCACCCTCCTCGAGCAGCAGGCGCTGGAGCTCGCGCTCGATCCCGACACCCTGTACGTGCGGTGGGGGCGCCCGCTCGCCGGCACCGAGCCCGTCGATCTCGTCGCGCAGCTCACCCGGAAGGCCGACGGCGCCTGTGGCCCGGGGCACGTCACGGCGTTCCTCGACGTGGGCCAGCTCGGCCGCGACCTGCTCGAGCCGCGCATGGTGCCGGGCGTCGACCCGCGCAAGGTGATCACCACCCAGGCGCTCACCTCGACCTTCCTCACTCAGCTCACCGCGCTCGACCAGGTGTTCCTCGATCTCGCGCCGACGCCAACCGGCGCGACCGTCTTCCTCGAGGTCAAGCTGTCGAAGCGCGACCGCCGGGAGTAGATCTGACGACGCCATGTCGCTCACCGTCACCGTCCGCTACTTCGCCGCGGCCCGCGAGAAGGCCCAGAAGACCCAGGAGCGCGTCACGCTCCCCGACGGCGCCACCGTGGCGACGTTGATGGAACAGCTGCTCGCCGCCACGCCGGCCTTGAAGAGCCTCGAACGGCACCTCCGCGTCGCCGTCGACCAGGAGTTCGCGCCGCCCGACCTGAAGCTCACCGATGGCGTCGAGGTCGCGCTCATTCCACCCGTCGCTGGCGGCACCTCGGGCCTCTTCAAGGTCGTCGATCGCCCGCTCTCGGTGAGCGAAGTCATCGACGCCGTCAGCGGGCCCACCCAGGGCGGTCTGGTCAGCTTCTCCGGCGCAGTGCGACGCGTCTCGAAAGGGAAAGACGTCGCCCACCTCGAGTACGAGGCCTTTCCGCCGATGGCCGAGAAGCAGATGGCCCTCATCGCCGAAGAAGCCCAGCGCCAGTGGCCCGGCGTTCAGCTCGCCATCGTCCACCGCGTCGGCCTGCTGCAGCCCGGAGAGCTGGCCGTCGTCATCGCCGCCTCGGCGCCCCATCGCAAAGAGGCCTTCCTCGCCTGCGAGCACGCCATCGATCGCCTCAAGGAAGACGTCCCCATCTGGAAGAAAGAAACCACCACCGATGGCGCGGTGTGGGTAGGCCTCGGGCCCTGAAGCTGCTAGGCCTTGGGCCTCATTTCGGGCCGATGTCGTCCAACGAGGAAACGATTCATGCGAGTTGAAATGCGGATGGCGCTGCTTGGCGCCGCGATGGGGTTCATGGTTGCGCTCACGCCGGCCTGCACCAAGCCCTGTAACGCCGAGACCTGTGCGGCCGGCTGTTGCGACACCATGGGCAAGTGCCAGGGCGGCGACGAGGTCGCCTCGTGCGGCACCGGCGGCGCGAAGTGCGGCGCGTGCGGCGAAGGCCAGCTGTGCACCGACAAGGCGTGTGTCACCCCGATGATGATGGTCGTCGATGCGGGCCCCGCCCCCTGCATGGTCGACCGCGACTGCGTCAGCGACCTGCGCGGCCCCATCTGTGAGACCGACGGCGGCGCGTGCATTCCCAAGTGCGTCAACGATCTCGAGTGCAGCCGGTACATGAACGGCTCCATCTGCGATCTGATGAGCGGCAAGTGCGCGCCCGCCCGCATCGGCACCCGCCTCGGCCAGGGCTGCAACAACGACGCAGAGTGCCAGGAGGGCTTCGACTCCGACGACCCCTGCTACAGCAGCGGTCCGGGCTGCATCTGCAACAAGGGTGACGCGCCCGCGGCGACCAACGCCCAGGGCACCTGCCGCCGCCGGCTGCAGGCGTGCGAGAAGTGCAGCACCGACGATCAGTGCGGCAGCGACGGCATCATCTTCGGGCCGCCGGGCGGCATCGGCGTCGGCAAGTGCTCCGGCTTCATGGGCGACGTCTCGGGCGACAAGTTCTGCCGCTACCAGAAGGTCGGCCAGTGCCCCTGCGGCACCATCGACGATGGCTTCGGCTTCTGCTCACCTCAGTCGAACAGCTGCTCGCAGGTCGGCTGCAACGAAGACAAGAACTGCCCCTCGGGCTCGGTCTGCACCGTGAACCAGCCCGACGCCGGCGCCGGCTCGTGCGGTGGCATCTGCGTGCCCCGCTGCCGCTGGGACTTCATCAACAAGGAGCTCGTCGCGCCGGGCTGCCGCCCCGGTGAGGTGTGCTGGGTCGACTCGAAGAACCTCGACCCGAACTCCATCTTCTATGGCTCGGGCCGATGCAAGCCGCCGTGCAACGACGACAACGACTGCCGCGGCGCCAGCAACCCGTTCGGTGGCATGAACCTGACCTGCCGCGCCGAGAAGGACCGCTCAGGCGGTGACACGGCCAAGCGCTGCCGCGCCAACGGCGCCTGCATGGACAACGCGGAGTGCCCCGAGAAGGCGAACCCCGACGATCCCTACCTCGGCTACTGCGACCGCGGCTCGTTCATCTGCGAAGACAACACCTGCCGCACGGGCGACGACCCGGTCTCGGGCCAGTCGTACCGGGACTGCCGCTCGCCCTTCGCGTGCGCGCTCGAGAACAACGCCCGCATCTGTAAGAAGCAGACCTGCGTGGAGCAGGGCGGCGCCGGCAACGCGTGCAGCACCGGCGAGTACTGCTGCGGCGAAGACAAGAACGGCGATGGCAGGGCCGATCCCTGTCCGCCGCTCGCCGAGCAGAACGACGTCGGCTGTTACCGCGCGCCCGAGCCGCCCTTCTGCTCGACCTGCATGAGCGATCAGGACTGCAACAACCTGCCGCTCCCGGCCTGGCTCACCGGCGCCAACGCCTGCGCGAACGGTAGCCTCTCGCCGAGCTGCAGCCCGCTGCCCATGAAGTGCATCGTCGGGCTCCAGACGATGACGGGTCAGCTGCAGGTCTGCGCGCCCGCCACCGTCAACGATCGTTCCGCCGTGTCGGCGAACACCTCGCGCACCAAGGCCGATCGCGGCTGCCCGGTGAACTACGACGAGACGGCGATTCGCATCAACCGGGGCGGCATGGGTCGCGACAGCTGCACCGTCGACACCGACTGCCAGGTTGGCGCGCCGATGGGTCGCTGTGGCGCTGACCCGTCGCAGCGCCTGCCCGACGGCGGCATCATCAGGACCTGCCTGTGCCCGGCAGGCTCGCTCAAGACCCAGTGCCCGAACGACTTCGACGCCGGCATCGAGTCGGAGTGCCTCGACGGCGTTCCCGGCAGCCCCAGCGTCTGCATCGAGTCGTACGTCTGCGTCTTCCCCGGCACGCGCTACGTCCAGCCGCGCGATGGTGGGTTCGGCTGCGGCCTGCCGGCTCCCTGAGCGGTCTCATTCGGCGCTGTCGCCTCGACGACGACCAATCGTGGTTGGTCGAGGTGCAGCGCCGTCGCATCGCGATCGATCCCTGGTTGACCGACGAGTTCTCGCTGCCGCCCGGGCAGGTTGTTCGGGCGAAGGCTGAGTGCTCCGAGGGCTCGCCGCGGGGACTTCTCGGATCACCTGCACCCGAGCGCACTTGCTGGCTCTTCACCCGCGGCTCTCGACAGCGGGGCTATCCGACGACGTTTCACGCGATGCGTGCAGGCCACGCCCTCGAGCTCTGACCACGTCGAGCGCCCTTCAGCGCCGCCAGGCCCGCGACGACTGCACCACGGCCCGGTACGCCGCGAGCTCGGCTTCGGTTCGTTCGGGCGACCAGCCGCGGCGGCTCGCCATGCGCGCGGCGATGACTGGCGCGATGCCGAGCCCCTGATCTCTGGCGCGCAGCACCAGCGTGAGCCGCCGCGACATCACGTCATCGAGCGTCTCGGCGAACTCGTGCTCCATCGCCTCGTCGACCTGCCCCATCATCCACGGGAGCTCCGGGTCGACCTTCGCGCCTGCATCAGCGTCGGCGTGGCAGCGCTCCAGCACCGACTTCGCGCGGCCGCCGTACATCTCGACGAAGGCCCGGGCGCTGTCCGCGTCGAGGCGCGGTGACTCCAGGCTCTTCACGAAGGCGTCGAGCGCGTCGTCCGACTCCATGAAGCCGGCGGCGCCGGGCAGGGGGCGATCGTCGGTCGTCGAGGGCTGCGTCACGCCCAGCTGCTTCGAGACCCGATCGACGACCTCCGCCGACATCGTGCGGTACGTGGTGAGCTTGCCGCCGGCGATGGTGATGAAGCCGTTGCGCTCGACGATCACGTGCTCGCGGGAGACCTGCGAGGCCCCGGCGCCCGCGTCTGGCGGCTTGAGCAGCGGCCGCAGCCCCGACCAGGTGCTGATCACGTCATCGGTCGTGAGCTTCGCGGCGGGGTAGAAGTGATTGGCGGCGTCGAGCAGGTAGTCGACGTCGGCGGCGGTGGGCTCGACGGTGTCGGGCCGACCATCGAAGAAGGTGTCGGTGGTGCCGACGGCGGTGCGGCCAAGCCCCCAGGGAATCGTGAACATCACCCGCTTGTCCTTCGGGTGCGTCATCACCAGCGCGTTGCGAACGGGCAGGCGCTTCGCGTCGACGACCAGGTGAATGCCCTTGGTCGGCTTGAGCAGGGAGGGCTCGCCGGCCAGCCCGCGCACCTCGTCGCTCCACGGGCCCGTCGCGTTCACCACCACCTTCGCGTGAACGTCGAAGCTCGTATTGGTGAGGGTGTCGGTGACGGTGACGCCGGTGATCGCGTCGCCAGTGGTGAGCAGCGCGCCCGCCCTGACGTGGTTGGCCAGCACTGCGCCCGAGGCCTTCGCGTCGAGCGCGTTCTCGAGCGTCAAGCGCGCGTCGTCGGTCATCGCGTCGTAATAGAGAATGCCGCCCGACAGCCCCTCGCGTCGCAAGGTCGGCTCGAGCTGGAGCGTCCTCGCCGTGCGGTAGGTGCGGTGGTTCTTGTAGCCACCGAAGAAGCAGAGCGCCTCGTAGAGCCACAGGCCGATGTCGAGGGTCACCAGCCAGCGGCGGTCGCCCTTGAAGCGCGCGACCAGAAACGGGAGCGGCCGGACCAGGTGCCGCGCCAGCCGCATGAGCCGGTTGCGCTCGTTGACCGACTCGAACACCAGCTTGAGCTCGCCCTGCTCGAGGTAGCGAAGCCCGCCGTGGATGAGCTTGGTCGACTTCGACGAGGTGCCAGAGGCGAAGTCGAGCTTCTCGACCAGCGCCACCTTGAGGCCGCGCAGCACCGCGTCACGCGCGATGCCGGTGCCCGTGATGCCGCCGCCGACGACGAGCAGATCGAAGGTCTCGTCAGCGAGCGTCTTGAGCGTGCGAGCGCGGGCAGAATCGACGACGGCGGTCACGCTTCGTTCTTACGACGCATCGCGGCGATCGCCATCAAATCCGTGGAGGGACTCAGATCTTCCTGCGTTTTCCGGTGCGCTTGTACGCGAGGTAGTCGGCCACGATGGTGCCGTGATCGAAGACGAGGTCCTTCGGCAGGGTGTCGAGGGTGAAGGCCTTCGCCTCGGCGGCGTCATCGGTGCCGACGGGGTCGCCTTCAGCCCAGCCGATGTAGACGGTCGAGATGGTGTGCTTGCGCGGGTCGCGTGACGGGTCGGAGTAGGTGAAGAACTGCTCCGAGAGGTCGACCTCGAGGCCGGTCTCTTCGCGCACCTCGCGCACGCAGGCCGCGTGGAGGGGTTCGCCCTCGTCGACGAACCCGCCCGGGAGCGCCCAGCCGATGGGCTCGTTCCTGCGCTTGATGAGCACGATGCGTTCGCCGGGCAGCTCGACGATGCAGTCGACGGTCGGCGTCGGGTTCTTGTAGGTCGCCATGAGCCCGGCAGGTTACCCCGCCACGCCGCGACGTCAGCCTGAAGAGCGTGGATCGTTCGAGCTCTGTTGCTTCGAGCGCAGCCACGTCTGCCAGGCCTCCCGGGCTTCGGAGAGCAGACGCTCCACCCGGTCGAGCTCGGCGGGCGTGAGGGCCGGGGCGAGCGAGGGCATCACGGTGGCGAAGAGCGGGTGGCTCGACTCGCCGCCCTGAACGCTCAGGTGGGCCGGGTACAGCTCGGCGGGAGTGGTGAGAATCGTCGCCTCCAGCTCGCCCTCGAAGGTCGACAGCAGCCGGCCAAGCACGTGCACGGTGAACAGCCCGTTCTCGTCATCGACGACCCTCAGCTCCCGGAGCAGCAGGAGCGCGTTCACCCGGTCGAAGTGCAGCGAACACACCGAGCCGCCGAGGAGCACGACCTCGCGGACGGACTCCTTCGCAACGCACCCGAGCTGTCTGGCGAGCGTGACGATCTGATCTGCCGGCACCTCGAGGTGCGCAGAGGGGTCGACGAGCGTGAGCTTGACCGTGGCCACGAACCAATCCCTAACGAGGGGGCATCGAGCGCGCTACAGCTCGACCTTCTTCTCGGTGAACGTGGTGCCGTCGTGGCGCATCATGATGCTCTTGCCCTCGGCCTTGGTGATGATGCCGACGGGGCGGCGCCAGATGGCCTGCAGGTTCTTGAGCGTCTCTTTCGCGTAGCCGGGGTCCAGGTCGACCCCGTCGTGCTTGTGCGAGAGCACGAGCTCGCCCTTGTTCTCGAAGTTCGCGTCGACGACGTCGATGACGGGCTGGCCGAAGTTGGTGAGCGACTGGAGCAGCTTGTTCTTCACCTTCTTGAACTCGCGGGTGGCGATCTCCCACGTGTTCTTCTTGTCGTTGAAGTTGAAGGTGAAGAGCTTCTGCTCGATGGCGAACTCGGGCGTGAGGAACGCGTCGATGAAGGTGACGTCGTTGTAGTGCTTGCGCACCTCGAAGATCTTCTCGCGGCCGCCGCCGAGCTTCTTGTCCCACGAGCGCCGCACGCGCAGATCGTCACACTCGTCCCAGTCCTTGCCGAAGCGGCCCTTGTTCCAGCGATCTTCGATGTCGCGGAAGAGCTCGATGCCCACCTTGTACGGGTTCAGCTTGCCCTGCTGCATCGCCATGGTGCCGGCGTGGTGATCTGCGTAGTCGAGGATCTCGTGATCGCGCAGCGCGCGCGTCGTCATGATCGTGGAGTGCCAGTAGCTGGCCCAGCCTTCGTTCATGATCTTCGTCTGGGCCTGCGGCGCGAAGTAGTACGCCTCTTCGCGAACGATGGAGAGGATCTCGCGCTCCCAGTCCTCCATGGGCGCCTCGTCGAGCAGGAACGCGAGCACGTCGCGCTGCGGCCGCTCGGGGAACTTCTTCGACTGCTTCTTCTCCTCCTCGAGCTTCTTGCGCTCCTTCTCGATGAACTCGACCGGGTTCACGTACGGCCGCATGTAGTCTTTGGCGACCTTGAAGCCCTCGGCGCGCACGTTCTGCTGCTGCTCGGCGACGCGCGGGTCGGGGTTGCGCTTGATGTGCGGCGCGTGCTGGTCGATCAGGTTCTCGAGTGAGAGCGCGACGTCGATGAACTCTTCGATCTTCTCGACGCCGAGCTTGTCAATCCACCGGCGAATGCGAGTGGCGTGGTTCGCCATCTCGTCGACCATCTTCCGGTTGGTGAACTTGAAGGTGAAGTTGTTCTTGAAGAAGTCGTTGTGGCCGTAGACGTGGGCCATCACGAGCTTCTGATCGACCTCGGCGTTGGCCTCGAGCAGGTACGCGAAGCAGGGGTCGTTGTTGATGACGAGCTCGTAGATCTTCGAGAGCCCGTACTCCGACGACTTCGACAGCTGCTCGTACTCCATGCCCCAGCGCCAGTGCGGGTAGCGCGTGGGGAAGCCGCCGTAGGCCGCGACCATGTTCAGCTCTTCGGTGGTGAGCACCTCGAAGACCTGCTCGAAGAAGTCGAGGCCGAAGGTGCGCGCGTAGCCCTCGATCTCGTTCTTGAGATCCATCAGGCGTGGCGTGAGTGACTTGGGCATTGGCTCAGCGACCCTTCCCGAGGAAGTCCTTGATCGACCCGTAGATGGCGTCTTTGTCCGTCACTTCGCTCAACGCGACCTTCGCGTGATCACCCAGGTGCTCGCGCAGATCCTTGATGAACTGGCCAGACCCATACGGTGACTCGACCTGGCCGTACGCGAACTGGTTCACGTCGGTGAGGATGTCTGTCTTGAGCAGCTCGATGCAGGTGCGCGTGTCGTCGGCCGACCAGTTGTCGCCGTCGGAGAAGTGGAACGGGTAGATGTTCCAGCTCGCCGCCGGGTATTCGGCCTTGATGATGTCTCGGCACAGCTTGTACGCGCTCGAGATCATCGTGCCGCCCGACTCACGCGTGTGGAAGAACGTGTCGCGATCGACCTCTCGCGCCACCGCGTCGTGAATGATGAAGCGCGTCTCGAGGCCTTTGTATTGATTGCGCAGCCACGTATCGAGCCAGAAGGACTCGATGCGTACGATCTCCTTCTGCTCGTCACCCATCGAGCCCGACACGTCCATCATGTAGATGATGACCGCGTTGGTCTGCGGCAGGCTCTCCAGGCGGTAGGTGCGGTACCGCTGGTCCTGCTTGCGGGGAATGATCACCGGGTTCGACGGATCGTACGTGCCGGTCGCGATCTGCCGCTTCAGCGCCTCTTTGAACGTTCGCTTGAAGTGCCGCAGCGACTGCGGCCCGATGGTGTTGATGCCGGTGTACTTGATGCGGCTGGTGACGATCTTGTCGTTGCCCTTGTTCTCGATGTTGGGCAGCTGCAATTCCTCACTCAGAATCTGCGCCAGCTCGTCGAGGCTGATGTCGACCTCGAGCACGTGCTGGCCTTCGCCTTCACCCGCCTTGCCGCTGCCATCGCCAGGCTGCGGCTGACCCTGGCCGATCTGATCGCCAGGGTCGCCGTCGCCTTGACCCACGCCGCCCTGCCGCGAGCCGTGCTTGAAGCGGGGCACGTCGATGAACGGCACGGGAATGGAGATGAACTCCTTGCCCTTCTTGCCGAGCATCTCGCCCTGCTGCACGTACTTGCGCAGGTTCTGTTTGATCTTCCCGCGGACGATCGCCTTGAAGCGCGTGTGGTCCTGGTCGATGCGCAGCCCCACGTGTCACTCCTTGGCGTCACCGCGCGCGAAGATGCTTGCGACGAAGTTCAACACGTCGGTCGCGCTCTCGTCGTCGTACCCGAAGTTCTTGATGAGCCGCGACTTCACGATGTCGATCTTCTCCTGCGTCTCGCGATCGACCACCGAACTCACCAGCGTCTTGAGCTTGATCGAGTCCTTCTGATCCTCGAACAGCTTCAGCTCGAGCGCCTTCTGCAGCCGCTCGTTCGTGCGCCAGTTGAAGGTCTTCCCTTCGATGGCGAGCGCGCCGATGTAGTTCATGATCTCGCGACGGAAGTCGTCCTTGCGGCTGTCGGGGATGTCGATCTTCTCTTCGATCGACTTCATCAACCGCTCGTCCGGCTCTTCGTAGAGGCCCGTGTACTTGTTCTTGATCTTCTCCTTCTGCGTATAGGCCTTCACGTTGTCGATGTAGTTCGAGCACAGCTTCGCGATGGCCTCTTCGTCGGCCGAGATCGCGCGCTGCACCTCGTTCTTCACGATGTCTTCGTATTCCTGCTTCACCACGTTCAAGAGCTCGCGGTACTTCTTGCGCGTCTCTTCGTTGGAGATCAGCGAGTGCGCCTTGAGCCCGGCCTCGAGCTCGTTGAGCACCATGAACGGGTTGATCGACAGCTCTGACTTGTCGCTCACCAGGGCGTTCGACACCTTGTCCTGCACGAAGCGGGGGCTGATGCCCTCGAGGCCTTCGCGCGTCGACTCCTTGCGGAGCTCCTTGATGTTGTCTTCGGTGAAGTTGGGCAGCGTCTTGCCGTTGTAGAGCTTCAACTTCTGCAGCACCGAGAGGTTGTGCTTCTTCGGCTCTTCGAGGCGCGTCAGCACCGCCCACATCGCAGCCATCTCGAGCGTGTGGGGAGCGATGTGTTTGCCGCGAATGCGCCGAGGGTTGAACTCCTTCTCGTAGATCTTGATCTCCTCGGACAGCTTCGTGATGTACGGGATGTCGATCTTGATGGTGCGGTCGCGCAACGCCTCCATGAACTCGTTCGACTCGAGCTTCTTGAACTCGGGCTCGTTGGTGTGCCCGATGATCACCTCGTCGATGTCGGTCTGAGGGAACTTCTTGGGCTTGATGCGGTGCTCCTGCGTCGCGCCGAGCAAGTCGTAGAGGAACGCGACGTCGAGCTTGAGCATCTCGACGAACTCGATGAGGCCACGGTTCGCCACGCAGAACTCGCCGTCGAAGTTGAACGCGCGTGGGTCCGAGTCCGAGCCGAACTCGGCGATCTTCCGGTAGTTGATGTCGCCCGTGAGCTCGGTCGAGTCCTGGTTCTTCTCGTCCTTGGGCTGGAACGTGCCGATGCCGACGCGGTCCTTCTCGGAGAACACCATGCGGTGCGCGCGCACGTGCTGGTACACCTTGCCGACGTCGCCGCCGTAGTGCGCGAGCAGCCGCTGGAAGATGAAGCGGCAGTGCGGGTTGAGCTCGCCCAGCTCGGGGATGGTGTAGCCCGCCTCGGGAGGACAGAGCTCGGCGAAGAACTTCGCCCGCAGATCTGACGGGATGAGCTTCAGCGGCTCTTCGTGCAGCGGCGACTTGATGCGGCCGTGCAGCACCGAGCCGTCGGCGAGCGTCAGCTTCTCTTCGAAGTGCCACGAGAACGTGTACACGGCGCCTTCGGGCGTGCGCGAGTAGTCCTCGAGGCCACGCTTCAAGACGCGCGCGATCGTCGACTTCGACGAACCGACGGGGCCGTGGAGCAGAATGACGCGCTTCTCGGCGCCGTAGCCATGCGCGGCCGCCTTGAAGACGTTCACCAGCTTCATCAACGGAACGTCGAGGCCGAACACCGCGTCGCGCGCGCCGTTCTTCTCGTCGCTGAAGAAGTGGTAGCGAACCAGCCGCTTCTTGTTGTCGATGTACTCGGTCTTCCCGTAGCTCAAGATCATGTCGTACACGCGCTGGTAGGCAGTGCGCGTGACGCGAGGGTTGCCGCGAACGAGTTCGAGGTACTCGTCGAAGCTGCCCTCCCAGTTGAGCTCTTGGTATTCCTTCTTGTTCTGCAGCGCCGCGATCTTCTGCGACCAGGCTGTCGTCATGGAGTCCTTCAGTCCTCGCGAAAGGGTGAGGTATGTCGGCCAGGAAACCGGCGTCTTCCCCTGCCGCGGAGTTGGACCGCGGAGTTCAGAACCTGCTCAGGGGCAACGACGTCGACGCGAGTATGGCACAGCGCTTCAACTGCGCATCCAGTCGGCGGCTGCCCACACCCGCCCAGAGTGGCAGCGACTTGACAGACGCATCGCTCTCAGTCGTCGACCCACACCCGGCGCAGGTCGTACCAGAGCAGCGACGGGGTCAGCCCGTGCACGCGGCGTTTGGCGAGATCGAGTGAGCGGCGCGACGTCATGAAGAGATACGGCTGGTCGGCGAAGAGCCGGCGATGGAGCGCGCGCTCGAGCTCCCGACGCTTCGGCTCGTCCCACTCGCGGCGAATCGCCTCCATCAGGCGATCTGCTTCGTCACTCGTGTAGCCCACGAAGTTGCTGCCGCCGTCGCGCGCCGACGAGTGGAAGGTGCCGAACTGATCGCTCTCGAGATCCGACTCCGTCCACACGCGCGACACCACGTCGAAGTCCCGGCCGTTGACGCGCGCGCTCAAGGTCGCCACGTCGACCTGCTCGATGGTGATTGCAGCACCTGCCGCGCGTGCCTGCTCCTGGAGCAAGGGCACGACCTTGCCGAGCCGCACCGAGGTCGAAGGCACCAGGAACGAGAAGCGAAGGGCCACGCCGTCGCGTTCTCGAACGCCATCACCGTCTGCGTCGACGAAGCCGGCGTCGGCGAAGAGCGCCTGGGCTGCGTCGACCGAGAAGGAGAACGGCCGCACGTCGGGGTCGCACTGCGGGCCGAGCGCCCAGAACGGACAGGTGGTCTGCTTCTCGAGGCCGAGGTCGACGCTCCGCTCGACGAGCTCAGCCGGGTAGAGGTGTGCGAGCGCCTGACGAACCTCGAGCTGCTGAAACACCGGCCGCGCCTGGTTCCACGCGATGTACGAGTAGCTGTTGTCGACCGAGACGAGCCGTCGATAGTTCTGCTGGGCCCACGCGTTCTTCGGTGTCGGCGCCTCGAGCGAGCGCCACAGCGTCGGCTGCACCGTCGTCATCAGATCGAACTCGCCACGCTCCAGCATGCTCGCGGCGACCGTGTGGTCCTTCACGAAGCGAAACACGATGCGCTCGAGGAACGCCTCGCCGACGCGCACCAGTGAGACCTGCGCGCCCTTGTCCCAGGCGTCGACGCGGTACGGCCCGGTTCCCAGCGGCGCCTTCGCGAGCGCCGCCCAGTCACCGCCCAGCTGCGCGGCGGAGAGGATCGGCAGCTTCGCCACCTGTCGCAACGCGAACGGTGAGGGCTCCCGCCACGTCAGCTCGACGGTGAACGCGTCGATCGCCCGGAAGCTCCCGAGCGCTCCGAAGTCCTGACGCACGGCGCCGGTCGGCCGCTTCACGTCGACGACGGCCTCGAGCGTGGCGATGACGTCGCGCGAGGTGAACTCAGCGCCATCGTGAAACCGACGGTCGCGTCGCAAGAAGAAGGTCGTCGTCCGATGATCGGGAGCGTCTTCCCACCGCTCCGCGAGCTGCGGGACGAGCGCGAGCGTCGAGGGATCGATCGCGATCAACGACTCGGTCACCAGGTTGCGCGTGATGCGCAGCGTCCAGGTGTCGCGAGACGTCGCGCCCTCGAGGCCGTTGAGGGTGATCGGCTCCACCATGGAGCGCACGACGAGTGTTCCTCCACGTCGGGGGGGCTGCGTCTCTGGTTCGGGCGTGCCGTCGAGCCACGTCTGCGAGATCGAGCCAGCATCGGCGGACGCGACGCTCCGGCAGCGCCCACAGGACACCGCCACCAGCACCGCGATTGGAAGGACGAGCGTGCGCTTCACGCGCCAGAGACGGTCAGACGACGCCGTTCAACTTCACGTCCATCGGCACGTGGAGCGCGACGGCGACCTTCGGGAACGCGTTGGCCGGCATCGAGCGCAGCACGCCGTACGGGTCGCGGAAGACGACCCTCTCTTTCGTGACCGACTCGAGCGTGACGGCGTGGTTGAACTTGCCCTGGTCGATGTCGACGACGATCGGTCGGTTCCGGTAGCCCCGCGCGTCCCAGCCCTCGAGCTTCGCGAGCGCGCCCGCGGCTTCCTTCTCGGTGAAGAGCCGGTTGATCGAGTAGTTCACGCCGAACAGCTTCTCGAGCAGCGCCTGCTGGTTGTCGGGCTTGAGCCCCAGGCGCTCTTCGCCAGTCCTGGAATTGACCGAGACGCCGAGCACCGGGTCGTAGTTCGCGAAGCGGCCGTTCGCATACTCCATGGCGGCCGACTGGAAGAGGGTCTGGCTGACCGACCGGCCATTGAGCGCCGTCTCGTCTGCGTCGCCTGGCCCCGTCCGCAGAACGCCGCCGCCCTGCATCGCGACGGAACCCTTCACGCCCGAGAGACCGGCCATCAGGCGCGCGTACTCGGCAGGCTCGTCGGCGACCAACTCGAACTGCATCGACGCGACCGTGCAGGTCGTCGCGGTGCCCTGCTCGATGCGGTTGGGGTTCATCACGTCCGAGAGCACGCTCGAGAGCAGGGCTTCCGTCGTGGTGTGGCCAGTGAGCGAGGCGTTGAGCGGCTGCGAGGCGAGGGTGGCGAGGTTCGACAGCAGCGTGCCGCCGGCCGAGTCTTTCTCGGTGAGCGCCTCGGGCACGTTCTCGACGAGCGCGCCCATCACCTTGAGGCCCTTGCCATCGAGGCGGGAGAGGACGGTCGCCAGCTGCGCCTGCTGATCAGCGCCGAGTGACGAGAACGCCTTGGACGATGCGATACCGGCGATGACCGCTCCAGCGACTCCACCAGCATCCGACGCGAGCGTCTGCAGGAGCGAGGACCGGGTCGTCGCCGCGACGGTGCGCGTGTTGTCGAAGAGGCTCTGCAGGCGGGCTCCCACTTCGGGCTTCGCCTGGGCCTGCTTCGCGAGCGAGGCGGCCTGGCGGCTGGTGGTGCCAGTGGCGAGCGACGCAGCCAGCTTCTTCGCGTCGACCGGCGTCGAGGGGGGCGCCGACTCGCGGAGGTAGGACGGAGTCTCGAGCCGATCCCAGATCGCGTCACGCAGCGCCAGGCGGTTCGGGTCGGTGTCGGGCCCCACGAGGCCTTCGTTCTCCGAGCCGTAGATGCCCTTCTGCTTGAGCACCGCGCCGCCGCCAAGCGAATCGTCGTCGGTGCCAGTGCGCTTGATGGTGCTGCGAATGTCGAAGGTGCTCTCGAGCTTCGGCGCCGCGATCGGCTTCATCGTGTTCGGGTCGATCGTCGTGACGCTGGCCAATCGCGGATCGACGATCGGCGTCGTGACAGGCGCGACAGGCTTCTCGACAGGCGTGGTGACGACGGGCGGAAGGGTGAAACCACCACGAACACGGAAGGGCATGCCCACATTGTCGCACGCTTCAGAGTCGTTGTTGCGTCGCGAAAACGTCTGAAATCACGGCTGTTTCCGGTAGCCTGCGAATCGATTGGAGACCTTCGGTCACTTCACGCTCCTCAAGCGCCTCGGCGCCGGCGGCATGGGCGAGGTGTTTCTGGCGAAGCTCCATGGCGGGGACTTCACGACGGTGAAGCGCATTCTGCCGCACCTCACCGAGAACCCCCGCTTCTTGCGGCTGTTCCTCGACGAGACGCGCATCGCCTCGCGCCTCGTGCACCCGAACATCGCGCGCATCACCGAGTTCGGAGAGGTCGACGGTACGTGGTTCGTCGCCATGGAGTACGTACCGGGGAAAGATCTTCGGGAGCTGCTCCGGCGCGCGCGTGACGTCGAGCACCCCATTCCCGCGGTGGTCGTCGCGAAGTTCGCGGTGCAGATCGCCACGGCGCTCGACGCGGCCCACTCCGCGACTGACGCGCAGGGCCGCAGCTTGAAGATCGTCCACCGTGACGTCTCGCCCCACAACATCCTCGTCACCACCGAAGGCACGGTGAAGCTGATCGACTTCGGCGTCGCGAAGGCAGCGAACAAGTCGATGCACACCGCGACCGGCATCCTGAAGGGCAAGTTCCCGTACATGGCGCCCGAGCAGGCGAGCGCCAAACACGTCGATGGCCGGACCGACGTCTTCGCGCTCGGCATCGTCATGTGGGAAGCGCTGACGGGCGGCTATCTCTTCCGCGGCAAAACCGACGCGATGACGGTCAAGGCCGTGCGCGCGTGCGAGGTGCCGCTGGTGACCGAGCGGCGCCCCGACTGCCCCCCCGCCCTCGAGCGCATCGTGATGAAGGCGCTGCGGAAGACGCCTGCCGAGCGGTACCAGTCGGCCCGAGAGCTCCGCGACGCGCTCGCGCTCGTGCTCGCGGGCTTCGAGCCCTTCGACTTCCCGCGCTGGTTCCGCGAGTACGACGACATTCCAGGGCTCGATGACTCGGGTGTGTTCGAGCTGCACGTCGACTCGGCGCCCGCGCAGAACCTGGTGCCGAGCGAAGAGCAGACCGTCATCGACGGAGACGACGAGTCGGTCGAGAAGGCCATCGTCTCGCAGAGCCCGCTCACCAAAGCCGAGCGCCTTCGCGCCAACGTCTCGAGCGAGCACATCGAAGAGACGAAGCGGCTGCTGGGCCAGCTCTCGCAGCGGCCCACCAACATCGGGCCCCAGGCCACCAGCTTCGTCGGCCGAGTCGCCGAGCTGGCAGACCTGCACCAGCTCTTCCGACAGGGCACCCGGCTCGTCACGTTGCTCGGACCAGGCGGAACGGGGAAGACGCGGCTGTCGCTCCAGTTCGGCACGCAGCTGGTCAACCACTTCCAGAGTCAGGATGAACGCGGCCGCGCGCGCGGTGGCGTGTGGTTCGTCGATCTCACCGAAGCGCGCGACGTCGACGGCATCTGCGCTGCGATGTCGCGAGGGCTCGATGTGCCCCTCGCGCCAGGAGACGCCGTCGCGCAGCTCGGCCACGTCGTGGCGTCGAAGGGTGAGACGCTGCTGGTGCTCGACAACTTCGAGCAGGTCGTCGGGCACGCGAAAGAGACCGTGGAGAAGTGGATGCGCGCTGCGCCGAACGCGCGCTTCGTCGCTTCGTCACGCGAGCTGCTGCGGGTGCCTCACGAGACGGTCTACGAAGTGCCTCCGCTGCGTACGCCGAAGCCGCAGGAAGCGGTGCGCTCGGCCGAGGCGGTGGAGCTGTTCGTCGAGCGCTCACGTGCCGTTCGCCCAGCGTGGGACCCGACGCCAGCCGAAGAAGACGCCATCGCCGAGATCGTCAGGCAACTCGACGGCATGCCGCTCGCGATCGAGCTGGCCGCCGCGCGCATGTCGCTGTTGAGCCCGTCGCAGCTGGTGCAGCGCCTGCCGCGGCGCTTCGAGCTCCTCGTCGGGAAGAAGGGCGTGACCGATCGCCAGGCCACCTTACGCGGTGCCATCGACTGGTCGTGGACCGCGCTCGGCGCATCGGAGCAGTCGATGCTGGCGCAGCTCTCGGTGTTCTCGGGCGGCTTCTCCACCGACGCCGCTGAGGCCGTGGTGTCGCTCTCGCACGTCGATTCATCGGCGTCGACGTTGAGCGTGCTCATGACCCTCCGCTCGAAGTCGCTGGTGCGCGCGTACTTTCCGCTCGGCGACGAGGCCCAGACGCGGTTCGGCCTGTACGAGAGCATTCGGGAGTACGCGCGCGAGAAGCTCGCCTCGATGCAGGGCGCAGAGCGTGAGGCCGCGCGACGGCACACGACGTTCTTCCTCGCGCTGGGCCTCGGCCTCGCCAACGGCGCCGAGTCGAGCGCGACGCAGCTGTCGATGCTCGACCTCGAGCGGGAGAACCTGCTGGCCGTCTATGCGCGCGGGCTCGAAGAGCGGGCGCCGTCGTCGACCTCGCTCCACGCCGTGCTCGCGCTCGATCCGTTGCTGTCGCTGCGTGGTCCCTTCAAGCCGCACCTGCCGATGCTCGACGCGGCCCTCGAACGATGTGGCGACGACGCCAAGCGGCGCTCAGAAGGTCTCGAGGCCCGCGCGAAGGCCCGCCTCGCGCGGGGGAAGCCCAGCGAGGCCTTGCTCGACTTCGACGAGGCGTGGCGGCTGTCTCGCGACCTCGGCGATCTCGCACGGGAAGGCCGCATCGAGTCGTTCCTGGGCGTCATCTACCGACTGCTCGGGCAACGCGCCGAGAGCCGCCGTCACTTCGCCAGAGGCCTCACGCTCCTCAAGCGGTCGGGCGATCGCCGCATGGAGGGGCGCTGTCTGTCGACCCAGGGAACGCTGCTCAACGAGCTCGGCCTCGAGAACGAAGCGCTCGAGTCGTACGAACGCGCGATCGAGATTCATCGCGCCGTCGGTGACCGCCGCTACGAGGGCATCTCGCTCGCCAACATGGGCGTCACGGAGCAGGCGATGGGGCTGCTGAAGCAGGCGCGCGCGAACTACAGCCAGGCGCTCGCGATTCACCGGGAGCTGGGCAACCGGCGCTCCGAGGGCATCTCGCACATCAACCTGGGCGATCTGTATCGCGATCAAGGCCAGCCCGGGCCGGCGCTCGCCGAGTACGAGCAGGCGCTGAAGATCCTCCGCGAGGTCGGCGCGCGTCGTCACGAAGGCATCGTGCTCGTGTCGCTGGGCGCGATGCACCAGGAGTTGATCGAGCTGCCCCTCGCCGCGGCCCACTACACCAACGCCCTCGAGGTGCTCGAAGAGGTGCAGGAGTCACGGTACGCGGGGCTCGCGTTGGCCGGGCTCGCGGCGGTGGAGTCGCTCCGTGGCCGGTTGGGAGAGGCCGAGTCGTTGATCGCCGACGCGACCCACCGGCTCACCGAGGTGAACGACGTCGGCCTGCTCGACGCAGTCGACGTGTACCGGGGCCTGGTGGAGTGGGGGCACATCGTCCACACGCGCTCTCCCGCGCAGGCGCGCACGCTCGAGGTCCGGGTGAACAAACGCATCGAGCACGCCGAGCGCGCCGGAGCCTCTGACGATCGCCACCCCGGTGGTGCGCCGAGCCCTGCCGATCGAAGCGAACACGTGCGCGCCGCGCTTCGAACGCTCAAGGCCACGATGGCGCGCTTCCCCGCGACGTGATGGATGCGGCAACGATGAGTCGGCGCACCACGCTGCTGGTCCTCGCGCTCGCCGCATTGCCTCGACTCATCGTCTTTCCGTTCGCCGAGAACGTCGCTGGCGACGCCGTCGTTCGCAGCTGGCTCGCGCATGCGTGGCTCGAGCAGCCACACCTCATCGGCGCGTCGTCTCAAGGCTGCCTGCAGTACGGCCCGCTGCATCTCGTGCTGGTCGCCCTCGTCGAGTGGCTGACGGGCAGCGAGCACCTCGCCGGGCGGCTCCTCAGCCTTCTCGTCGGAACGCTCTCGGCCTGGCCGTTGTTCGCCCTGGCCCGGCGTCTCTTTTCGGATCGCGCCGCGTGGTGGAGCGTCGTCGTCTTCTCGTTGTGGCCACTCCACATTCAGGCCTCGACGACTGCCGCGAGTGAAGCGTTGAGCGGGCTGTTCGTTCTCGTGGCTGTCGCTGCGGTCGCGCGGGCGCTCGACACGGGTGAACGCGAGGTGCTGTTCGCTGGCGCCCTGTCGCTGACGGTTGGGGCCGCGGTTCGTTACGACGTCTGGTTGTGGGTGCCGCTGTTGGCCCTCGTCGTGTGGTGGCGAGGGCGCTCCTTCGGGCGAGCGTTCGTCTTCGGCGCCATCGCGGCGTCGTTCCCCGTCGCGTGGCTCCTGGCGCACCTCGTCGACACCGGCGATCTGTTGTTCCCGATTCGCGTCATCGACGACTACCACCGCGAGTGGTTTCGCTCGGAGGCGGCGCTCTGGGGCGATCGTGAGTATCGCCTCATCGTGCTCGGGTTCTGGCCGCTGACGGCCGCCGTGACGTTCACGCCCATCGTCACGATCATCGGTGGCGTCGCCCTCGTGAGAGCACGCAGCGGCTCCGCGCGCTGGTTGATGCTCCTGGTGCTGGTGCCCACGGCGCTGTTGTCGCTCCGCGGCGCCGTGCTCGAGTCTTTCGTTCCGCTGTCGCGCTTCACGATGAAGGAGTTGTCGCTGTTCGTCGTGTTCATCGGCGCTGGCCTCGCGGGCCTCGAGTCGCGGTCCAGGTGGGCCGCGTGGGCGGGTGTCCCGATGCTGCTGACCTGGGTTCCGCTGGTCGAGGTGGCTGCGCGCACGCCGTGGCGCTGGGCGAACTCCTTCAGAGCCGTGAGCGCGCTGTCGTTGAACGGAGACGATCTTCGGGTCGTCGCGAAGGAGCTCCGCACCCGCGCAGCGGCGGCCGACATCGTCGCGGTGGACGTCGACCCGCGCGGCTTCGACGACATTCAGCTCGCGTTCGAGTCGGGCTTGCCGTTTCGACAGGTGGCCCGGCGTCGCGCACCGTCCTTCGAGGCGTTCGCTGCCCCAGGTGCACGGTGGCTCGTGCTGTTCGACGGCGGCGTGATGACGACGGCTTTCGACGGAGGCGGGTGGCGTGAGGTCGTGCGCTCGGGACCGATCACGCTGCTCGAACGCGCGCGGTAGTCACTTCTTGCGATGGAACTCGACTTGCCACTTCTGAACCTGCGCGGTGTGGCACTCCCACGTCGGACAGAAGACATGCGTCCCGTCGTTCTTCGACACGAAGAAGTAGTCGGGACAGTCGAGCGGGTTCAGCGCAGCCGCGATGGCCGCGGCGCCGGGGTTCGCGATCGGTCCCGGCGGGAGCCCTTTGATCTTGTACGTGTTGTACGGGTGCGGCGTGAACAGGTCCTCTTTGGTGATGTTCTTCGAGTACGTGCCGGTGCGGAGCATCTTCGCGTAGATGACCGTCGGGTCGGTCTCGAGCTTCCCCTTCGTCTCGCCCTCGGGGTGGTTCAGGCGGTTGTGAAACACGCATGAGATCCGCGGCCGTTCTTCGACGGCGCCCGTCTCTTTCTCGACGATCGACGCGAGCGTGACGGCCTGGAGCACATCGAACGCGACGCCCGGCTTCCGGGTCGCCTTCTTCACCGTCTCGAGCGTGCTCTCGACCATCTTGCGCAGCACCTGCTCCTCCGAGACTCCCTTCGGAAACGTGTACGTGTCAGGGAAGAGAAAGCCCTCGATGGCTTGCGCGGGAACACCAGCGCGTTTGAGAAACGCCTTGTCGGCGACGAGGGCTTTGAGCTTCTCGAGCTCGAGCTCGAGCTCGCTGTTGGCGACGATTGGCAGAATCTCGTCCCACCGAAGCCCTTCGGGCACTGTGAACCGATAGACCTTCACCTCGCCCTTGATGAGCTTCTCGATGGCTTGCGGCGGCATGAGCGGTCCGACGAACTCGTACTCGCCGGCTTTCAGCTTCGGGCCGAGCTTCTCGCGTCGCAGCCAGCTGTAGAGCAGGTCGCCATCGCTCACGACGCCGGCCTTCGCGAGCAGGGTCGAGACACCCTTCGGGTTCGTGCCCGGCGGAATCGAGACCGTCACGGGAGCGCTCCCGCCGAACGGCGTCGCCGCGAACTCGGTCAACCGCGTCTCGAGCCAGTACCAGACGCCTGCTGCACCGGCCGCTCCGAGCACCAGCACGACCATCAACGCGATGAGGACCTTCTTCACGGCTTACGGACTCCTTGGCTGAGCGTCGAGCCAGCCCTGCAAGATGAGGGAAGCCGCGACCTGATCGATCACCTCGCGGCGTTTCTGCCGAGAGACATCGGCCTCGAGAAGTGAGCGCTCGGCGGCAACCGTGGTGAGCCGTTCGTCCTGGTAGATGATGAGCAGGTTCGACGCCTTTGCGAGGGCGTCGCCGAACTTGCGCGTGGCCAACGCGCGTGGGCCCTCGGAGCCATCCATGTTGAGCGGAAGACCCACGACGAAGCGGTCGACGGAGCGCTCCGCCGCCAGGCGAATCAGCTCCGCGAGGTCGGCTTTGAGGTTCGAGCGACGAACGACGGTGATGGGCTGCGCGGTGATGCCGAGCTCGTCGGCCACCGCGACACCAACCGTCTTCGTTCCGACATCGAGGCCCATCGCACGCACGCGAGGGAGACCTTAGCCTGAGGTACCGGGCTGGCGACGAATCCCGTCAGGCGAGCGCGGCGGCGAGATCGTGAGCGGGAAGGGTGATTCGCCCTCGCACGACGAGCGTCGCCGCTCGTTTCGCGGTCGTGCGGGCCTGTGGCTTCTGGCCCGCACCGTGTTGCGCCAGCGCGAGGTTGAAGAGCGCGGTCGCGGAGGGCACGCCCAGCTTCACGGCTTCTTCGAGGAGCGTCAGAGCCTCTTGCTTCGAGCTGATGGTCCCGGCCTCCATCAGGAGCACGGCCAGGTTGTTCCGCGGCGCCCACTCGTTTGGCGCGAGCTCGGCGGCGCGCCGGTAGAACGACATCGCCTTCTCTTTCAGCTTTGCGGTCTCGAAGATGATCCCGAGCTGGTGATGCGCAGTCCAGTTGGTCGGCTCGAGCTTCAGCACCCGCTCCGCCGCGGCGCGCGCTTTGTCGAGTTTGAGTCGCATGATCTCGAGGTTCGTGAGCGCGAGGAGGAACTCGACGCAGTCTGGCTGACGACGAACGGCTTCACGCGCGTGACGGGCGGCCACTTCCGGCTCCGAACGCTGCAGCGCGAGCGCGGCGAGCTTCGACTCGAACAGCCCCTGGCTCTCGTAGGTCCGGGAACCCGCAGCGAGGACTTCTTCTGCGAGCGGTCGTTCACCAGCGTTGACGAGGAGGTCGGCCAGCTCGATGAGGAAAAACGGGTTGGCGACGTTTTGTTCGATGCAGCGAAGGTAGACGTTCGCAGCGCGCCGGGCATGGCCGAGCTTCGCGAGAGACTGGGCCCAGGCTGCGAGCACGGCCACGTTGTCCGGTGCCAGCCCAGCGGCCTTCTCGAACGCGATGGCGGCCTCGGCGATGCGGTCACGCTTGAGCATGAGACGACCGCGGTTGAACCACGACGGCATCGAGTCGGGCGCGAAGCGGGTCGCGAGCTCGAACGACTGCAGCGCTTCGGCGAACTCCTCCTGCGCTTCGTGCACGAGGCCACGGAGCATGCGCGTCCGAGCGTGCTTCGGGAGTCGCTGAATCACTCCGTCGAGGATGGTCTTCGACTCGTTCAGCTTGCCCATGTGCAGCGCGATGCTGGCCATCATCACGTCGGGCTCCAGCGACGCGGGCTCGAGCTTCTTGGCCTCGGTGACGATCGCGACGGCGCGGTCGACGTCACGCTGTGTGAGGTACGTCTCTGCCTGGGACATCAGTGCGTTCATGGCGTTCATGGTCGTGGTTCCTGTGAAAGTGGGTTCAGACGAGGCGGCTGTCGAGGCTGGAGCGGGAGCCGTTCCCCAGGTTCTTCAGGTCCTGGTCGAGCCGCTGCTGGCCTCGCGCGAGATCGGCTTCCTGAATGGCGTCGCGCTCCTTTTGGGACAGGTCACTGAGCGCCGGGTCGTCGCGCTTCACGGTGCCGCTGCGCTCCGTCTTGTCAGTGCCCTCGCCGTTGAGGAGGTCGACGCTCGAGTACTTCTCTGCGGCCTTCGCGACGAACGGCGTCGCGAACTTCACGAAGTCGGCGATGCCGGCTGCCGCCGCCTGACCGGGGCTGCCTTTGGGAGCGTCCATCGCGACCTGGCCGAAGATGCCGGCGACCATCGAGCCGAGCTCGTTGAAGTCGATGGAGAGGTTGAAGTTGGTGCCGAGGCCGACTGCTGCTGCGATGCCTGCGAAGCCCTTCATGCTGAGCTTTCCGTCCTTGAAGCTGAAGTCGAGGCCGTACTCGACGCCGGCGCCCGCTCGAGCATCGATGCCGACGTCGAGCTTGAAGGGGCCGGTTCCGAGTCTGGCCTGAGCTCCGGCGCGGGCACCGGCGAAGGCGCGCGCGCCGACCTGGCCGACGATCTCGGGCGGGTTGAAGGTGGCGGTCGCTTCGGCGCTGCAGCTCGCGCCGGTGCCGCTGACCGCGTAACCAGAGGCGTTCGCCCCTGCCTTCAAGTCGTAGCCGCCGAACTTCACGATCGGCGCGGTCTCGGCGCAGACCTGGGCGTCGGCTCCGGCTTCTGCGCCGCTCGAGGCTCCAGCCTTGAGGGTTGCACCCTTCGTGACATCGACTTCGGCGGAGCCCCGGACGTCCGCGTGGGCGCGCGCGTACGCTTGCGCCTTTCCCTTCGCCTTGCCCGCGGAGCCGTGAATCTCGCCTTCGACCACGATGCGCGCATCGGCCTCGACGGCTGCACCTGCTGCTGCGCGGGCTCCGGTCGCTGTGGTCGTCGCGACTGCGTCAGCACGCGCTCCGAGCCGCGCTCGCGCCGTCAGACTGCCGCTTCCCCCATTCGTGGCGTCGCCGAAGCTTCCGCGCTCGGTGTGCTCGACTTCGAGGATCTCTTTCGCCGAGGCGCGCAGCTCGCCCTCGTCATCCTCACGCTTCGCCGGTTTTTGCGGGACAGCCGTCTTGTTCGGAATGACCGGAGCGTTCTGCGCCGGAGTCGCCGTGCCGGAGTACTCGGCGACCTTGGAGAAGATCTGCACGAGGTTGATGATCGGGCCGACGACGGGAATGAGGCCGAGGAGCAGCTTCGGAGCGTCAGCAGCGAGCGACTGGAAGAAGTCGGGCTTCGCCATCGCGTCGAGTGCTGCGGCGCCCAGGTGAGAGGTGACTGAGTTGATCGCGGCGTCCGACTGCGCGTTGGAGCGGCCGGGGACTGTGGTGGTCGAGTCCTGCTGCGGGACGACGGGGGATGAGGGCTGAATGGCTCCGACGGTCATGGTGCTGCCTCCAGGGAAAATGAGATGGAGGGCGCCAGAGCGAGCCGAGTGCCAAGTAGAGCGGTGAAGTGAAACGGGCGGTTGCGAGCTCGAGCTCGGGCGGCGTCTCGGTGCGAGGACCGGCTTCTCAGCCGAGCGTCTCGTGAGTCGGACCGGGCCGTCTAAGCGACTGAAGCGACTCGGAAGTCTTGCTGGCCTGCGCTCTGCACAAGCGCCCGACACCGGCAATCACGCCGCCTACCCCTGAGGCATCCATGGCATTCGTCAAAGGAATCAACCCGCCACTATCCAGTTTCACCGCCGACCTGTCGAATCTCGACCCTAACAAGGTTCCGAAGCCGCCTGGTTTGCAGGGGAATCAATCCGGTGCCTTCATAGGTCCTGGTGGCGCTCGTGCCGCAGGCTCAGCAACGGTGAGTTTCAATTCGGCCACGGAAGCAGGTCACGGCAAGCCGACCGTCGAGCAGCAAAACACGGCAATCCGTGCGGGCAACGCACCAATTGAGGCGTCCATCGCCGAGTTGGAGACGAAGCAGAAGCACCTTCAGAAGCTCTTCTCTCACGAGTTGGCGAAGGGCGACGGCGTCTTGACGAAGGGCGAACTGCAGCGGCTCGCCACCGAGTCGACAGACCCCGCTCAGAAGGAAGCAGCCCTGTGGCTTCTGAGCAGGCCGGATATCTATGCGTCGCTTCCCAAGAAGGGGACGACGATGGGAGGGGACGGCGCAGTTCTCGGTATGTTCGGCACGGGCGTCGACGTCTACGCGTCATCGAACTTCGTCGCGGACCTCACTTCTCAGATTGCATCACAGAAGAAGATGCTCAAGCCCCTCATCGACGTTCCTGCGCCCAACGTTCCTGCACCCGGAGCCGGTAGCACTCCTCCTGTCGCGACAACCAACGGGACGCCAACGCCGGCCACGGACTCGACTGCCGCCACGGGGACACCGAAGAACTTCTCGTCTGGCGTTGCCGGGCTCGGCGAAGCGATCGACGGCATCAATGGTGAAATCAGTGCCTTGATTGAAGACACCAAGAAGAACCCAGCCAATGCCAACGCAAACCAAGCCAAGATCAGTCAGCTCTCGAATCAGATGACGACGCTGAGCGCGCTGATGAACCAGATCTTCACCATGCAATCAAATCTCTCGAAGATGCTCTCCGAGATGGCGATGACGGCCGTCCGCAACATGCGCTGACCAAGGCCACGACCATGCGAATCGAACTCAAGAACCTCATCGGTCTCGACGGCAACGGCCCCACCTTCGCGCAGACGTACGGCATCACCTTCGATCAAGGCGTCGAGTGGGCGGAGCAGGGACTCGAGATGGCGCGCGACGGACGAGTCGATGAAGCGCGCGTCATCCTCGAAGGGCTCGTCACCTTGAACCCGCGCAGCGCGGGCTACTGGTTCGCGCTCGGCACCGTGTACGAGAAGCAAGAGCTCATCGACGACGCGGTGCAGGCGTACACCCAGGCCACCAGCCGTGACGGCCGCAACATCGAGGCATGGATGCGGCTGGGGCTGCTCAAGCTGAAGCGGGGCGATGGGGCGGGGTTGGAGGCGCTGCGCGCCGTCGTGAAGGACACGCGCGCAGAGAACGCTGAGCTGGTCGCCCGGGCGAAGTCGATTCTCGCGACCTCTCGGGCGGCGTGAGGGCGGGGCAGGGGAGCCGTGCGCGGCGGGTGATGGGCGGCGGGGAGTTCGGGGGCGCCGCGCACGGCTCACAACATCAACGACCGATGGCGTCGACCCGCTCTCCAATCGGCGGGTGAGACATGCCACGGAGCACCGCCCAGCGCGGTGGATCAGGATCCATCTTGTTCGTGCGCGCAGCCTTCACGAGCATCGAACGAAACGCGGGCACGTCTCCCGTCAGCGCCAGGCCGTAGCGATCGGCCGCGTACTCGCGCTCTCGACTGACGGCGCCGCTGATCGGGTTCCCCAGCATCAGGCCGAACGTGAACACCAGGACGATGACCGGGAGCGTTCGAACATCGGCGCGCTCCGCGATTCCGAACCACTGCTTCGCCGCTGAACGACGGAACACCAACTCCACGAGGAACAGAAACCCGATCAACACCAACGACGAAGCCGCTCGTCCAGGCCACCGCGGCTCGTTCACGTGGCCGGACTCGTGCGCCACGGCCGCGAGCACCTCGTCTTCGGTCAGCGCCGCGATCAACGAATCGTTCAGCACGATCGTCCGCGTCGGTCCCGTGCCCGCGAAGTACGCCTGCAGCCGCACGGTCCGTGACGCGGTGTGCTCGACCAGCACGTCGCGGAAGTCGATGTTCGCCTTCGCCATCAGCGCGGTGATGCGGTCCCTGAGCGCTCCGGCCGGTAGCGGCGTCTGCTCGACGTAAATGCGCCCCCGATATGGGTCGAGCGCGGTCGAGATCAGCATCAACAGCGACGCCGTGACGCCGAGCAGCCACCACCAGTGCTTCGTCCGCCGCGCCAGGCCGAAGAGGCCGAAGACGAGCGAGCCCACCGCGCCGACGAACAACAACTTGCCCTTCAGCGAGTCGACGATGAAGACGGCCGGGCTCGCGCGCGACAGCCCGTGATCGTGTTCGTGGAAGTACCCAAACCAGATCTCGATGGGGATGTCGGGAAGGCTGTACACGCCGAAGAAGAGCAGCGCGAAGACCAGGGCTGCGGCCCACCCGGGCCCGTTCCACAGCTTCGTCGGGAGCTTCAGCCCCAGACCATCGATCCGCGCTCCGGCGCGCTCGCTCACCCGCCACAGCGGCCTCGTCGCCCAGCGCACCATCACCAGCAACACCAGCGGCGTCAGCGCGAAGTCGATGAACGAGAACAGGTAACGGGGCTGGTGGTACGCCTTCACCTCGGCGAGCTGCTCGGCCGTGTAGATGGGCTCCACGCGGCGGCGAGCTTAGCGTCGAACGTTCAGCTGTGCGGCTTGGTCTTGCCCTTGGTGACGGTAGGCGGGGGCGGAGGAGGCGGCGGCGGTGCTTCTTCTTCAGCCTTCGCCTCCGCGAGCAGCAGCTCCTTCATTCGCTTCAGGCTGGCGCGCGTCTCTTCCACGAACGGGCTCTGCGACCCGATGCGCTCGGCGGCCTCGAGCGTGCGCTCGTACACCGTGATCGCCTTCGCGATGAGCACCCGAATCTTCTTCCGCAGCTCGCTGCGGTACACGTCCTGCTCGTCCGCCGCGAGGTCTGCCGGCGCCGGAGCGTGCGTCATGTGCTCATACAGGTTCTCGTAGAGCTGCCCGATGCGCTGACCGGCCGCCGTCGCCCAGTACCCGTTGCCCAGGCGAATCGCGCGCAGGTAGTGGCCCTGTGCCGACAGCAACAGCTCCGACTTGTATTCGAGGTCTTCAGCGAGCTTCTCGGTGCTCTTGTTCGCGTCGAGGATGATCGACTCGTAGCGAAGGCGGAAGATCTCGCCCACGAAGAACTGCGCCTGGCCGGGGAAGTACTCGTCGATGAGATCCTTGTCCGGGTGCTCCATGTACATCGTGAGCACCGAGCGCAGCGTCTTCTCGGCCGCGTCCAGTTCGTTGCTCTCGAGCTCGCAGATGCCTTGCTGCGTGCGTGCCTCGATGCGCTTGTCGACCGAGAGATCGGTGCGATCGCCGAGCACCCGCAGGACGTCCACCGCGTCGGGGAAACGCTCCATGTGGTACAGCACCTCGGCCACGCGGAACGCAGCGTCGAGCGTATCGCCCGTGCCCTTCGCAGGATCAGAGAGCTCGAGGAACTTCGCGTACGCCTCGTCCCAGGCCTTCAGCTTCTCGAACGAGAGCCCTGCGTTGTAGAGCGCGATGCGGCGGTGCTTGCTGTTCGGGTGGAAGTCACAGATGCGCGAGAAGTAGCGAGCCGCCTGCGCCCAGTCCTCCGCGGCGTAGAAGCTCGTGCCGGCCGCGAAGAGCTCCTCGTCGTTGAGCTTGTCGAGCTCGAGATCGCCGGTGATGACGACGTCGTCGAAGCGCACCTGCTGAATCGTCGAAGGCGATTTGACGTGCGCACAGCCCGTGCTCACCAACATCAGGGCTGTCGGGACCAACAGCGAAGAGAGTCGCATGGGTTTCAAGGACAGCGGCGAAGAAGGCGGGGTTCCCGACTCTAACGCGTGGCCTTCGCCGCATCGACCTGCGCTTCGCCCCACAGGTATCGGCTCGTCTCCCACACGGCCTTCAAGTCGTGCACGTCGAGCTCGAAGCGCGGCACCAGCACCAGCGGCGTTGGCGCACACAGCTCACGCAACCGCTCGATTCCTCTGGCGTCCTGGGTCGCCAGCAGATCGTTCTCTTTGAGGGTCTGCTCGAGCCGCGCCTGCAGGGGCCCGCCCATTCGAGCGACCTCGTCCCAGAGCGCGTCGGGCACGGGGGCATGAATTCGATTCACGACGACCGCCGCGACCCGCATCTTGTTCTGCTGCAAGAGGGTGTGGAAGTAGACGGCCTCATCGACTCGCTCGGGCATCGGCCCGGTGACGAGCACGAAGGCGGTCGAGGGCGCCTGGAGCAGACTGCGGGTCTGGTGCGCGCGCTCGCGGAAGCTGTCGGTCAGGCTCGTGATGTTGAGCATGAAGTCGGCGAGCTGCTGCAGGGTCTCGGTGCCGGTGAAGCGTGAAATCGTCTTGGCGACGTAGCTGCCGCCGAGGTTGAAGAGCTTGAGCCCGAACTTGCCCGCCGCCAGCGCAGGCGTGAGGAGCCACTTGGCTGCGTCGTTGTCGAGGAAGTCGAGGATGCGGTTGGGCGCGTCGAGGAAGTCGAGCGCGTGGGCCGTGGGCGGCGTATCGACGACGAGCAGCGGGTACTTCGCCTGCTCGTGCAGCTCCCACATCTTCTCCATCGCGATGTACTCCTGCGAGCCCGCGAGGGCGGTGGAGAGCGCCTGGTAGAAGCGGTTGTTGAGGATCTTCTCCCGTTTGTCCGGCGGAGCGCGGCGCTCGACGAGATCGTCCCAGCTGCGCTTGATGTCGAGCATCATCGCGTACATCGGCGCCCGAGGGAGCAGGCCGGCCGCGCCGAACGTCTCGTCGGGAATGCGGGCTTCCTTGTTACCCAGCGCCTCGAGCCCCAGCGCGTTCGCCAGGCGCTTCGCAGGGTCGATGGTGCAGACCATCGAGCCCGTGCCCTCCATGGCCGCGCGCAGCGCCAGTGTCGCGGCGATCGTCGTCTTGCCCACGCCGCCCGAGCCGACGGTGATGAGGACGTCGGAGGTCGCCATCGCGTCGCGGATGGGGCTGCTCACGAGTCAGCTCCTGACAGCAGCGCGACGACCTGCTCGATCGCCGCGCGCCCGAACTCGGTACCGAAGATGCGAGGTACGGGCACCACCGGAAGGCCGAGCTTCTGGAGCGTCTTCTGCGAGGCGAGGGAGAGCTTCGAGCGGGCGTGATGGGCGCGCATGGTGTCATGCACGAGCGTCGTCGTCGGCGCCTCGACCTCAGCCTCGGTGAAGCGCGCGGGAATGAACCCGTTGAGGACGACGAGGCGCGGCGTCAGCTTCACGCGATCTTTCAGGGCCTGGTGCAGCTCGAGTGTCTCGTTGACCGGCAGCTCCTCGGGCAACGACACCAGCACCACCGCTGTCGTCTTCGCGTCCACGAGCAGATCGCGCATCCACGCGGCGTCCGTCGACATCGCGCCCGGCGGCACCGTGTCGACGATCACCTGCGGCACCGACAAGAAGGTGATGGCGTGGCCGGTCGCGGGCGCGTCGATGATCACGCGATCGAAGCGGAACGAGCCGTCAGCCCGCTTCTCTTTCAGGTGAAAGAGGATCTTCCCCAGCAGCACCAGCTCCTGCAGCGAGGGAATGAAGCGCAGAAAATAGCGCACCACGCGGTTCTCGAAGACGGCGCTGTAGATGCTCTCGAACTTGAGCACCATCAGCGCGTACTCCTTCATCGACTCTTCGGGGCGCACGTTGACGGCCCACAGGTTCTCTTCCAGCGACGTCACCTCGGGGCCGACCTCGGGTTTGCCGAGCAGCTGGGTGATGCGCTCCTTCGTGTTCACCTCGCACACCAGGGTGCGTTTGCCCGACCGCGCGCTCTCGAGGGCCAGGGCCGCCGCGATCGTCGTCTTGCCCACGCCACCCTTGCCGGTGACGATCAGCAGGCGCTTGTCGGTGAGAGCGGGGTTCACGACGGTCGTTCCTTCCTCACGGCTCTATCAATCTGCGGGCGGCGGAGCATCAGGCATTCGTTGACTTGTCGCGCCGCGCGGAAAAGCCTCACGGCCATGCTGAAAGACAACCCCATGATGAAGAAGCTCGTCGCCACCGGCGAGGAGCGCATCGGCAAGCTCGTGCAGCAGCTGATGTCGAACGAGAAGTTCGTCGCCGGCGTGCAGACGCTCGTCTCGAAGGCGCTCTCGGCGAAGGGCACGATGGACAAGTCGATCAAGACGGCGCTCTCGGCGATGAACCTGCCGTCGACGGGCGATCTCGACACCCTGCGCGAGAAGATCGACGACCTCGAGGGCCTGCTCTCGCAGCTCGAGTCGAAGGTCGACGTGCTCGTCGATCAGAAGAAGAAGTGACGCTCCTGATGCCCGCGCGGCGCGTCGCGTTCATCAACGAGAAGGGCGGCACCTGCAAGACGACCCTTGCAGTGAACGTCGCGGCGTATCTGGCCGAGAAGAAGAAGAAGCGCGTGCTGCTGGTCGACCTCGACACCCAGGGGCACGCGGGCAAGTCGCTGGGCCTCGACCCGCGCGGGCTGGCGAAGAACGTCTTCCACCTGCTGACCGACGCGAACGTCTCGCTCGACGACGTGACGCTCCCGACGGCGACCGCGAACCTGATGCTCGTGCCCTCGTGGAAGGAGATGGCCGAGTTCCCGACCGTCGCGGGCCCCGATCCCCAACGAGCCCGCCGACTGGCCACGAGGCTCACGCCCGCGCTCGATCGCTACGACTTCATCCTCTTCGACGCGCCGCCCTCGCTCGGCCTCACCACGACGAACATCCTGGTGGCCGCGGAGGAGGTCGTGGTGCCCGTGGCGACCACCTACCTCGCCCTCGATGGCTGTTCCGAGATGGTGGACACGGTCGCCGACGTGAAGGCGAACTTCCAGCACGAGACGCTGCGGATCACTCTGGTGGTGCCGACGCTGTATCGAAAGACGCAGCTCGCCGACGAGGTGCTCGCCAAGCTCGAGGAGTACTTCCCGAAGCGCACCGCCGCGCCGCTCGCCTTGAGCGTCACCATCGACGAGGCGCAGAGCCACGGGAAGACGATCTGGGAGTACGCGCCCTGGAGCCGCGGCGCGACGATGCTGCAGTCGATCGCCGAAGCCGTAGACCGGGCCGGGAAGACGGCACCAGCGAAGTAGTCAGCGCTCGCGGCCCCGGCGGGGCTCGTCGCGGCGGGGCTCGTCGGAGCGGCGCGCCTCTTCAATCTCAGCGATGCGCTTCTCCATCTGCTCGATGCGCTGCACCAGCGTGTTGAGATCTCGACCGAGCGCCGGCAGGTTGCCCAGCACGTTCTCGATGGCGTGCTTCACGCGCTCGTCGATCTTCGCCTGCCACGCCTCGACGACCTTCTGTGACTGGGTCAGCAGCGCCGCCGGGGTGAGCGGCTCGGCCTCGGCTTCACGGCCCAGCAGCTTGTCGAGGCGGTTGGTGGCCTCTTCGCGGAAGGTCGCGACCCGCTGGGTGACGGTGGCGGTGATCTCGTTGAGCGAGTCCTGCGGGCGGCGAATGATCTCGCGCAGCACCGAGAGGGGCATCTGGTTCTTCTTCTTCTCTTCTTCGAAGACGATCTGCGCCAGCGTGACCGAGGTCAGATCTTCCTTGGTGCGGTTGTCGACGATCTGCACCTCGACGCCCTGCTTCACCATGTCAGCGATTTCGTCGAGCGTGACGTACCGGCTCTCCACGGTGTCGTAGAGCTTGCGGTTGGTGTACCGCTTGATGACCTTCGGCTCGCGCGCGGTCTGCTCGGCTTCGCTCATCGGCTTCCCCGGGAATTCTGACGCAGTGCGAAACGCGCCTAGCACCCGAGCAAGGAAGGGGGCAAGCACCTTGAATGACGTATAGTTCCGGTGCCGTCCCCGGTCGGCACCCATGATCGTCAAGTGCGAGCAGTGCGAGACCAAGTTCAAGATCCCTGACGACAAGGTCACCGACAAGGGCGTGAAGGTTCGCTGCACCAAGTGCGGCCACACGTTCCGCGTGACGAAGGCGTCGGCCGCGCCGCCGTCGGGCCCGTCTCCTGCGGCGCCCTCCGAGGCCGCGACCACCAGGGTGCCGGCGCTGAACAAGCCGGTGACCCTCGATAGCGCCGACCCGTTCAGCAAGTTCGGCGACACGAACGGGGCTCCAAGAGACGAGCAGACCCGGCCCGGCGTCTTCGCGCTGGGCGTCGAGGCTTCGCGCATGCCCGATCTCGGTCGGCCCGTCGCGCCGCCCCCGCTGCGGACCGCGGCCCCTCCAGCCGCCGCGTCACCGTTCGACTTCGGGAGCCTCACGCCGCCCGCGCCCGCCCCGCCGCCGAGTGCGGCTCCCACGTCACCGTTCGACTTCGCGAGCTTGATGGGGGCCCCCCCTGCCGGAGCCCCTGCCGCCCGGCCACCTGCCGGTCCCGCGCCCTTCGACTTCTCGGCGTTGACCGCGCCGCCGCCAGCTCCGCCTCCTCCCGCCGCCCCGCCCACGCCGCGCATGTCGGCCCCCGCGCGGCCGGTCGATGCACCTGCGATGTCGTTCGACTTCTCGTCGCTCGGCTCGCCGTCCGCCACGACGGCCCAGGCAGGGCCGCCCCCTCCGTCGGCGATGCTCCCCGATCTGCAAGACGCCTTTCCTCCCTCGTCATCGCCCCAGGCGCCGCCCCCGCTCGGTGACGACTTCTTCGCCTCGGCGCCGACGCAGAGCCACAGCGGCCCGCTCCCCTCGGTCGCCGCCGACGCCTCGAAGGAGGAAGCGCGCAACGCGTTGTTCGACATGAGCGCGGCGCTGCCTCCCGAGGCCCCCGCGCCCGTCGCGCCAGCGTCGACAGGCGAGGTGGCGCCGGCGGCCGTGCCGACCTCGAGCCCGTCGAACGTCGCAGCGCCGGTGCCGAAGCCTCCAGACGCCGCCACGGAGCGCGGCCGGCGGGTGCTCGGCATCGTGGTGAACGTGGTGATCGCCGCGGTGCTCGTCGTCGGCCTCGTCGTCGTCGGCACCGCCACCGTGAACGAGGGCAAGCTCGACCTGCCCTCCGTCACGGCGACGCTCAAGTCCCTCGTCGCTCCCGAGAGCCAGTTCACGGCCGACGACATCTCGAACGGGCTCTACGAGACGAAGATGGGCCGGCCGGTCTTCTTCGTGCGCGGGGTGGTGACGAACCGGACCGCGAGCGCGGCGCGGGTGAAGGTGAAGGCCGAGATCCTCGACGGGCCGACGTTGGTTCGCGCGGCCGAGGTGATGGCAGGCGCGCCCCCGAGCCCAGAGGAGCTCTACCGCCTCGACGAGGTTGCCCAGCTGAAGCTCTTGATGGAGCGCACCTCGACCAGGGCGCCGTCAGTCGAGGCCGGCGGCGCCGTGCCGTTCCTGGTGACGTTCGCCGAGTATCCGCCCGACCTGAAGGCGTTCCGGGTGCGGGTGACGGCGACGCCCGACGGAACGCCTGCCGCCGCGGTCGCGCCGTGAGGAGTCGAGGTCGGTGAGCCAGAACGCGCTCCAGGTGGTGCAACGCCTGGTGGTGCTCTCAGGTGGAGACGACGTTCGGCGCAAAGCCGCCGCCCGGGTCCTCGCGCAGCTCGACCCGACGGGCGCGACGGCGCTGCTCCACGAGGTGCAGGTGCTGGCGAGGAAGGGGCGCAAAGACGCCTCCGAGGCCCTGCACGCGTTCGCGAGGGCGCTCGAGCTCGAGGCGCTCGCCATTCCCCACGTCGAGCTGCTGCGCCGCGCGGCGAACCTGAGCGGGACGGTGACGGTCGAGCTCCTCTTCTCCGAAGGCGAGGCGGCGATGGCCTACGACGCGAGCGCGGCCGCGCGCGCCGACGCCAAGCTCTTCTCGCAGCCGCTGGGGGTGCTGAAGTCACGCGCTCGGCTCACGCAGAACCCCGATGAGATGGCGCGCTTCGCGGTGGCGTCGAACGCGGCGGTGGTGCGGGAGCTGTTGCGCAACGCCCGGCTGACCGAAGACGTCGTCGTTCGCATCGCGGCGAGACGGCCAGCCCGCCCGGAGCCGCTGGTCGAGATCTGGCGCTCCGATCGGTGGACGACGAGGCCTGCGGTGCGACGCGCGCTCGCCTTCAACCCGTACCTGCCGGTCGACGTCGGCGCCCGCATCGTTCCGCTGCTGTCGCGAGCCGAGCTGATCGAGCTCTCGAAGGACTCGAGCGTGCACCCCAGCTTGAAGGAACAGGCCGCCGTGTTGCTCGCGGCCGCAGTCACGAGCCCGGGTGGTGGGTGAGGTTGTGGCGGAAGAAACGGAAGCTCAGTCTCGCTTCACCGAGCCATCGACGACGTGGGCATCTTCCGCTCCGCGCTCGAGCTTCTTCGCCGAGCCGTCGACGAGATCGTCACCCTTCGACGCCTTCTTGAACGAGTAGACGAACTTGCCGAGGGCATTGCCGAGCTGGCCCATGCGCGAGGCCGAGAACACGATCACGAGGATCGCGGCGATCATCAGGATTTCGCCGACACCGAACGGGCCCATGGTCACCACCCTGTCTGAAGACTGGCGATGGCGCAACTTGACGCACGCCCCGAGTCCGACGATTCACCATCGGGTGATGCGCATTCTGGGGCACCGCGGCGCCAGCGCGGACTTTCCCGAGAACACCCTCGAGGCGTTCGAAGGCGCCGTCGCCCAGCGCGCCGACGGCGTCGAGCTGGACGTGATGGTGTGTGGCTCGGGCGAGCTGGTGGTCTGCCACGACGAGTGGCTCGATCGCCTCGCCGGCCGGCACTGGGAGGTCGCCACCACCCCGTGGCGGAAGCTGAAGCAGGCCGACGTCGGGAGCCTCCTGGGGTTCCCGCCGGCGCGCATCCCGCTCCTGGCCGAGGTGTTCGACGCGCTCCCGAAGGACTTCGTCGTCAACGTCGAGCTCAAGTGCGACACGGTCGACGATCGAGGGCTGTCGGTCTCGGTCGGGGCCTTCTTGCGCGCGCGCGGCGAGTTCGAGCGGGTCTTCGTCTCGAGCTTCAACCCGCTCTGTCTCGTTCGGTTGGCGCGAGCCTTTCCGGAGCTGAAGCGCGGGTTCCTCCTCGATCCCGACAAGGCATGGTGGCCTCAGGCCTCGGTCTGGTTGCCGCTGGTGGCGAAGACGTCGGTGCACCCGCACTTCAGCGCCTGCACGCCGGCGCGGGTGAACGCGTGGCACGAGCGGGGGTGGCAGGTCGCCGCGTGGACGGTGGACGACCCCGACGAGGCACGCAGCCTGCGCGCGATGGGCGTGGAGTGGCTGATCACCAACCAGCCGGCGGCGCTTCGACAGGTGCTGTCGGGGGCTTGAAGGCCCGTCGCGTCAGAAGTCCAGGCCGAGCGAACCGGTGACGGCGAGCACTCCGGGAATGGTGCGGTTCTCGTTGGCGCCGCTGTCGCGGAAGCTCGGGAAGACCGAGTACGAGACCTCGGCGTTGATGACGGCGTGCCCACCGATGAAGCGCAGGCCACCGTAGAAGCGGTTGTGCGTGTTCTGAATCGCCTGGAGCGACGTGAAGACGTAGTAGTCCTTGAAGAGCTCGGTGTCGGCTTCGGCGACGGAGCGGCTCGGTCGGAAGTCGATGTTGCCGGTGGACGAGCCGACGAAGACGAGGCTCCAGCCTGCGTACGGCGTCAGCGTCACCATGCCGGCGATCGCGAACTGCTTGCCGATGCCGAGGTCGAGCCCACCGGAGGTGAGATCGAAGTCGCGGGTGTTGATGATCTTGTTGACGAACCCGCGCACCGCGATGTCGGGCAGGTACGCGAAGCCCTCGTTGAGTGCCCACTTCAGCTCGAGGCCACCCATGCCCATGCGGCTCTCGGGGAACCACGACGCGCGGGCGCCGACCTCGAACGAGAAGGGCAGGCCCTTGCGAAGGTGAACGCTGGGGAACCACGTCGCGCCTCGGAACGAGCCGAGCGTGGGCAGCGAGCTGGTATCGACGGCGTAGTAGGTGAAGTCGGCGCTGAAGGCGAAGCCCGAGTGGCCCAGCGTCTCGGGCGGCATGCCGTTGGTCGAGCTCATCACCGCGGCGAGCTGGCGGGCGAAGACGCGGAAGTTCCCGTTGGCGCGCGGGTCGAAGCCAGTGCCATCAGGCTGCGGGTTGCCGAGCTTCGAGATCTGAAAATCGTTGGAGAACCCCTGTGCAGCAGCAGGGGCGGCAGCCAACAGTGCGGTGAGCGTGGAAGCGCACGCGAGGCGCGTCAGCATGAAGCCGACGCTACCCGCCGCTCCGGGCAGGGGCAACAAAGCGTTCGAGGCCCCCAGGCCTCGGGGCTTTGCCGAATCAGGGCTTTGCCGACTTCGGCGCGGCGTCGCTGACCTTCTGGGCGACGGCTGGCGCGCGGCGACGGATGACGACGGTCTTCCGGCTGGCGAAGTCCTGGGTCTCGCGCGCAACGACGGTGACGAAGTTGTTCCCCTCTTTGAGCGGGAACTCGGTGGTGAACTTCAGCTTGTCGCCGTCCTCGAGCGTGCGGCCCTTGAAGAAGACCTTCTGGTCGTTCACCAGCACGTAGACGTCGAGGAGCGCGGGGTCGGTGATGACGCTCGAGAGCGTGAAAGTCGAGGAATCGACGGCGGTGCCTCCAGCGGTCGAGTCGACGTTCATGCTGATCTGCGCGGGAGCGCGAAACGGCACGGACTCGTATTCCTTGCCCTTCGGGAGCGCCGGCTTCTGGCCGCGCGCGTCGCGCAGATCGGACACCTTGACGAAGGCGAAGCGGTTCTCGCCCCACTCGACGCGGGCCATGGTGGCGCCTCGGGCCTGCTCGGTGATGACCGCGCCCTTCGGCAGGCGGGCGATGACGTTCGAGCGGGGATCGGCGCTGTTGAAGAGCTCGGCCTTGTCGGCGATGCGGGAGACGGCCTTGCGGGGCTCGAGCACCAGCGGCGCTGCGCCATCGGGCACCACCGGCACCATCAGCTTGTCGGCGAGGAACTCCTCGAGGGGCTCGTCGATCACGTTCACGCGCAGGCCGAACTCGTCGGCCTTGAGGCCCTTCTTCACGCCGAGGCTGAAGCGCGCCGTCTTGGTCTCACCGACGTCGAGCTCGCCGAGCTTGAAGCGGCCCTTCTCGATGAAGATGTTCGGGTCGCCGGCGTTGCGAATGATGGTGAAGGTGTCGAGCGCCTTGCCGGTGCCGACGTTGGTGACGTCGAGGAGCAACGAGAGGGTCTCGCCGCGCTGGGCCTGGCCGTCCTGGTTGCAGGTCTGGCAGTCATCGATGAGCTGGTACGAGTAGGCGAAGCGGGGCCGCGGGAGCTCGACGAAGTTCAGCTCTCCGGCGACGGTCTCCTGGAGCACCTCGGTCGAGTCGTCCTGGAACTTCACCGTGATGCCGTCGCGCCGCGAGATGAGATCCTTCGGGAGCTTCACGCTGACGGTCCACGAGCGCTTCTCGCCGGGCTTGAGCGCGCCAAAGAGGAACTCGCGACGGTCGATGAAGCCGTTCTCGCTCTCGATCCACGCGCGCAGGCGCTTGATGGGCTCGGCGCCCTTGTTCTCGGCGGTCAGCTCGAGCTCGACGGTCTCGCCGGCGGTGATCTTCCGCTCGACGTTGGGCTTGAGGCTGCTGTCGATCGACACCTTCTTCGGCGTCTCGCCGGGGGTCCAGTCGATGCCGAGGGTGGTGATGGCGCCGGCGATGCGCTCCTCTTCCTGCTTCGTCTTCTGGGCGACGAACTTCGCGCCGGCCTCGAGCATCTTGTCGCGGCGCAGGTGCGGCGCCGTCAGCAGGAAGTCTCTGGCGAACGAGACCTCGAAGTCCTCGCGCACCTCGTCTTGCGACTCGGCGTCGAGCTGATCGTCGAGGTCTTCTTCGGGCGGCGCGGCCTCTGCGTCGGTCAGCGGGTTCTTCGCTGCAGGGGCCTTGCCCTTGGGTGGCGCGCCCTTCGGGTCCTTCTTCTCGTCGGGCTTCGGCGCGACGGCGACCTTCTCCTTCTCCTCCTTGAGGTACTTCAGCGTCATCGACGGCTTCTCGCGCACGACGACCTCTTCACGCTTCTTGGCGGCCTTGTCGTTCGACGGGTTGCCGAAGTGGTGATCGAGATCGGCCTCGCCCATCGAGCGGCGGGGCGCGAACACGTCGACGCGGTCCTTCGAGACGCGCGTGGGGATGAGCTGGATGTCGGGGGTGATGCCGATCTCCTGAATCGAGATGTCACCGGGCGTGAGGTACTTGGCGATGGTGAGCTTGAGCGCGCTCTCGTCGGGGAAGTCGTAGAGCACCTGCACCGAGCCCTTGCCGAAGGTCTGCCGGCCGATGATGACGGCGCGGTTCAGGTTCTTGAGCGCTCCGGCGACGATCTCGGAGGCCGACGCGCTGCCGGCGTTGACGAGCACCACGACGGGGTACGCCTCGTCGCTGTCGTCTTCATGGGCGCGCTTCTCTTCGCGGAGCTTGTCCGAGAGGCCGACCGTCGCGACGATGGTGCCGCTGCTGACGAAGAGATCGCTCACCTGAATCGCCTGGTCGAGCAGGCCGCCGGGGTTGCCGCGCAGGTCGAGCACCACGCCCTTGAGGCCTACCGGGCTGCCGTTGCCCCTGGCCTCTTTCGTGAGCTCCTGCAGCGCCAGGCTCAGGTCCTTCGTGGTGTTGCCCTGGAAGTTCTTCACGCGCACGTAGCCGACGTTCGACGCGAGCAGCTTCGACTGCACCGAGTCGATGGTGATGAGCGCGCGGGTCAGCGTCATCGCCTGGCCCTTGTCCCAGCCCTTGCGGTTGACGGTGATGGTGACGCGCGAGTCGACCGGGCCGCGCAGCTTCCCGACGGCCTCGTTGAGGTCCATGTTGACCGTCGACTCTTCGCCGATGCGGGTGATCTGATCGTCCTTCTTGATGCCGGCGCGGAAGGCGGGCGTCTTGGGCAGCACCTTGACGACGGTGAGGATGCCCTCACGCATCTGAATGACGAAGCCCAGGCCGCCGAACTCGCCCTTCGTCGACAGCTTCATCTCGCGGTACATCTCGGGCCGCAGCAGAATCGAGTGCGGGTCGAGCGTGTTGAGCATGCCGTTGACGGCCGCGTATTCGATCTCGCGCGTGTCATCGGTGGGCCGCATGTTCTTCGCGATGAAGTCGAAGACGTCCTTCATGGTGAACGACATGCGCCAGAGGGTGTCGACGTGGGTGATGTCGAACTCCTTGGTCTTGCCGTTGACGTTGAGGCGCACCTTGCCCGACTCGGCCGAGCCGTCGACCATCACCTCGGGCACCGACTTCTCGACCGCCTCGAGCGCGGCGACCATCATCTCTTTGGGCCGAACCCGCTTGGGGTCGACGTAGTTGTCCTTCACGTAGAGGATCACCTTGGTGAGCACGCGGAGCGCCGACAGCTCGTGCGGCGCCTTGGTGCCTTCCTCACCGCCGCGCGTGGGCGCGGCTTCGACCTGCTTGACCATCGTGAGGGTGAGCGGTGCGCGGTCGTTTCCGGCGAGCGCCCACGCGACGACCAGCGCGGCGACGACGACGACCCTGCGGAGCATAGGCATGTGGTGATTTTCCTCGATGAATCCGGTGTAGCGACGGCTGGAGCCTAATCACCGGGGTCTGGCCCTTCAAGGAAGCCCAACACCCGTCTGGAGGGCCACGTTCCCGGGCCGACCCAACTCAGGCACGGCGCGTCATCGACCGGCGGGCGGCGGCGCTCCCAGCGCCTTCGCCTCGCGGAGGGCGCGGAACAACAGGGTGCCGGCCACCACGGCGACGGGCATGAGGAAGAAGTTGAGCACCGGCACCCACAGCATGACGTAGAGGGCCGCGCCGAAGCCGAGCGACAGCGCGAGCCGCCGCCGCAGCACGAGCACCACCTGGCCGAAGGGGTAGAGGTGTCGCGCCATCGGGTTCGAGAGGTGCTCGATGGCCAGACAGAACATGCTCCAGAGCGAGCCCGCGATCGCGAACGCGATGCTGCCGGCGCCGGGGATCAGGTTGAGCGGGAGCAGCACCGCCATGCCCAGGAGCTGGGTCGCCAGGCGCAGCAGGGTGTGACCGATGGAGTGCAACGTGCCTCGCAGGGTCGCCTGGAACGAGAACGCCGGCGCCGTGAAATCTCCGCAGCGCTCTTCGGTCGCCTCTGACAGCGGGTCCTGCAGCGGCGCGAGCACGAGGTTGGGCACTGTCAGCGCGCTGACGAAGAACGTGAGCGCGAAGAAGAGAAAGCCGACGACGGCCGAGACCACGTCGCGCCACGTGCCCGTGCCGATCAGCGCCTCGGCCCACCCGAAGGCCCGGGGCCACCAGAACCACGCGAGCCCTGCCAGCACGCCGCTCGTGACGAGGCCCGAGACGAGTGAGAGCCCGAAGAGCTTCGGCGACGACACCATCACCCGCAGCGCCCGAAAGGGCAGGGAGAGCCCTCGAAAGAAGTCCCCGAACTGGGCGGCGGCCGGCAAGTGAGGGATCGCGGCGGTCACAAGAGGCCTCTTCGGGAATTGGTGGGCTCGCGTGAAGGGCACGTTATACAGCCGCCTTCATTGCATGTCGCTCGACGCCCGCCAGACTGAAGTCCAGCCCCTGACGTCGGCGCAGGCGCTCGAAGAGACCTTTCGCTCGGCCGAGCGGCGTGACGGCGCGGGCCTCGTGGGTCTGGAGCACGAGAAGCTGCTCTTCCCCGTCGATGGGGCGGGCGCCGTGCCGTACGAAGGCCGCGGTGGTGTCGGTGCGCTGCTCGAGTCGTTCGTTCCCGACGGTTGGGAGCCGTTTCGCGAAGGCCCCGGGCTGCCGGTCATCGCGCTGACGAAGGGGCGGGTGACGATCTCGCTCGAGCCCGGCGGCCAGTTCGAGCTGTCAGGGGCTCCGTACGCCACGGCGCGCGAGGCCCACGCAGAGAACGTGGCCCACCTCGAGCGCCTGAAGACGGTGACGACCGGCCTCGGGCAACGGCTCGTGGGCCTCGGCTACCGGCCCTTCCTGCGGCTCGCCGAGATGCCGTGGATGCCGAAGTCCCGCTACGGGGCGATGCAGCAGACCCTCGGCACGCGCGGCTCGCACGCGCTGAACATGATGTTGATGACGACGACGGCGCAGGTGTCGCTCGACTGGCGCGACGAGGCCGACTGCGCCCGCAAGGTGACCGCCGCCGCCCGCATGACGCCCGTCACCGTCGCGTTGTTCGCCAACAGCCCCATCGTCGAGGGCGCGGTCAGCGGCTACCACTCGTTCCGCAGCCGCGTGTGGAATGACGTCGACCCTGCGCGGTGTGGCACGCCGGCCTTCATGATCGACGGCTCGTTCTCGTACCGGAAGTACGTGGAGTGGGCCCTCGCAGCACCGCTGTTGTTCCTCCGGCGCGACGGCCAGTACCTCACGCCGAAGCTCACCTTCGGGCAGTTGCTGGCTGACGGCTTCGAGGGCCAGCCCGCGCTCGACACCGACTGGGTCGATCACCTGTCGACGCTCTTCCCCGAGGTGCGCATCAAGCGTGTGCTCGAGGTGCGAAGCGCCGACGCGGTCGACGGGCCGATGACTGGCGCGCTCGCCGCGCTGATGCGTGGGCTGCTCTACGATCGACAGGCCGTCGACGAGCTCGCCGCGGCCACGCCGAAGACCGCGGAGGAGCACCGCGCGCTGCACCTCGCCGCGCAGCGTGAAGGCCTCGAGGCGAAGGGCCTGCTCGGGCTCTCGCGTGACGTGGTGGCGATCGCCCGAGCGGGCCTCACACGGCTCGACCCTGCCGACGTGCCGCTCCTCGCGCCGCTCGAGGCTGTCCTCGAGTCGGGCCGGTCGCCCTCGGCCAGGGTGCTCGAGGCGTTCGGGAAGCGCACCTCAGACAGCGCCTTCCTTCAGCAGTTCACGCTCTGACTTCGAGACGACGCCCGCCTACTTCATCGCGGCTTTGATTCGATCGAGGTGCCAGCTGTCGGGGCCGTAGCGCCCGAGGATCGTCTTGCTCTTGTCGATGAGGAACGGGCCCTTGTTGCCCGGCCGCAGCGAGTACGAGCCCACCGGCTTCTCGACGACGAGCTCGGTCGCCTGCTCGCCCTTGAGCACCTTGCTGATCGAGAGCTTCACGGTCTGCGACGCAGACTTGTAGCCGACGCTCGTCGCGCCGGGCTGCGCGTTGGTGGGCTGCGGGGGCGTGGGGCCGGTGGAGAGCACTTCTTTCACCTCGGCCTCGACGACCCAGGCCGCGTTCGGCATCACGTCTTCGATTGGTTCAGGAGGCTTCGCCATGACTCACCCTCAGCTCGTGTACATCAGGTTCTGGTACAGCTTCGCGAACGCTTCGAGCTTGAGCTTGAAGACGCCGTCATTGGCGCCGTTGCCAGCAGGCTCCGACTCGCCCCACGGGTTGCGCAGGATGACGAACCTCTCGGTGCCCTGCTGCTCGTAGCCGAGGATCGAGTACGCGTGGTCGCCGTAGACGCCCGTGTTCGTGTAGCGCGCTTCGTCGTGGTAGGTGCCGGCCGCGAGCGGCTGCCTGGCGTCGATGTTCTTCTTGATGGTGTCGAACACCCTGTCGAGGTTGCCGGCGTAGATGTTCATGCTGTTGCCGTCGCGACCGAGCACCGCCTCGAACACGTCGCTCGAGTGGCCGCCATCGCCGATCTCGTTGTAGCTGCCCTTCCACTGCGCGTAGGCCTTCTCGACGAGCGGGAACCAGAGCTCCATCTTCTTCGGGTCGGAGCTGTTGGCGCTGTGGCCGTAGAGGGCGCCGCCGTACGAGCGCGCCCAGAGATCGCCATCGACCTTCACCGCGACGTCCTTGAAGCCCTGCGTGTTCCAGTCACGCTGCTTGAAGGTCACGGTGTAGGTGCCGTCGCCGTTGTCCTTGATGAGCTTGTTGATGGCCTCGGGGTTGGACTTGGCGATCGCCGCGATGGCGGCCGGGAAGTAGCAGTCGCCGATCTGCCCCTGCCTGACGTCTTCGGCCTTCGCGCCGTCGACGAAGAGCGGCCCCGTGAAGTTGACCTTGCTGAAGCGGGGCTTGCCGGCCGCGTCGAGCTCGTCTCGGTGAAGGGCCGGGTCGGGGATGAGGTCGGTGTTCGACGGAGCGCCGCCCGGCACGGTGACGTTGCCGACCGAGCCCGCGAAGTTCGTGTTGTTCACGCCATCGGACGCCGCGACCGCGAACGAGTCGCCGGGCTTGCCGTTGACGGTGAAGCCAGCCGGGAAGCCGCCGGTCTCGGTGACGGTGACCTTCGTCTTCTCGCCGGTGCGCTTGTTGGTCAGCTCGAGCTGCGCGCCGGGCTCCGACACCTGGCGGCTCTCGTTGATGTTGTTGACCGACACCTTGCCGTTGCCGACGTCGGCGAGGCCGATGCGGAAGAGGGCGACGGTGGCGTTGTTGGTGTCCTTCGACGCGATGCCGGTCGCCTTGATCGTCACCCAGTCCGACGTGGAGCCGTCAGCGTTGCGGGCGCGCATGCGAATGAGGTCGCCTTCGCGCATGGCCTGGTCGCCGGTCAGCCTGGCCATGGTGAAGGCGCCGTTGGCGTCGGCCTTGCCGATGACGGTGGTGTCGTCCATGTGCAGACGGCCGCCGGGGGCCGTCGAGATGTTGATCGCCTCGATGGTGGCGCCAGCTTTCGCGGTGCCTGTCAGGCCGTTCTTCTGGTCACCCGAGACGGCGAGGCCGTTGGTGCGCGGCGGAGGAGGCGGCTGCGGCGCGCCGCGGTCGAGCACGGCCTCGAGAAACTGCTTCGCGCTCGGCTCGAGCGGTACGGTGCCCTGGTCGAGAATTGCCGCGAGGTCTTTCTTCTCGTTCGCCGTCATGCCGCCCTTCACGAGGGCGACCTGCTGATCGCGCGTCATGCCCGGCTTGTTGAGCTCGGCGGCGACCTTGTTCCCCGACCAGCCGCGGTGGCCATCGCCCACCAGCGCGACGAGCTGGAGCACCTGGTCCTGGCCCAGCTTCAGGTTCGGGTCGGAGCGCTTCTGCGTCTCGAAGTTCGTGTAGAGCGATCCCAGCTTGGCGTCGTTGAACCGAATCGGCATGGCGAGGACCCCTTGAAGATTGGGCAATAAAGCAGAGCTCCGAGCAGAAGTGAGATTCTGGAAGAGCCTGCCTACATTGTCAGACAATGGCCTACGCGGTTGCTCCTCTCATCCAAACAGACGTCTTTTCAGTGCTTTGTGGCCCAAAGAATGTGGCAGCTTCGCGACCCATGAACGTCAAACGCGACGCCTCGGTAGCGACCTTTCTGCGCAGCGTGCCTGTCTTCCACGATCTCAAGGGGGCGAGCCTCGACATCCTCTTCGACTTCCTCGAGGAGCAGACGTGGGCGCCTGGCGATCGGATCTTCAACGAGGGCGAGCTCGGCCGGACGATGTACGTGATTCGCGACGGCGAGGTCGAGGTCGCGCGCAAGTCGACGCGAGGCAACCAGGTGCCGATCGTGCGGCTCGGGCCCGGCGAGACGTTCGGCGAGATGACGCTGGTCGAGCTGCAGCCGCGCAGCGCGACGTGCCTGGTGAAGAAGAAGACGACGACGTACGCGCTCACCAACCTCGACCTGTGGAACCTCTACAAGGCCGACAACTACGCCTACATCATCATCCTGCAGAACATCTGCCGCATGCTGTCGCGTCGCCTGCGCAAGGCAGACGGCCGCATCGTGGAGTTCCTCGACATGCTCCAGGAAGCCGGCGTCTCGCGGCCGAAGACGGCCAAGAGCAAGGCGAAGAAGAAGAAGTAAGGGCCGCTCATGTTCACCGGACTCGTGCAGGACCTGGGCACCGTCGAGCGCATGGTGCCCGGAGGCGTGACGGACGTGTGGCTTCACTCCAACTTCGACCCGGCGGACTTCAAACACGGCGAGTCGATCAGCTGTGACGGCGTCTGCCTGACGGTGGTCGAGTCGCGGGGCTCGTCGTTTCGCGTGCAGGCGGCGCCTGAGACGTTGAGCCGCTCGACGCTCGGTGCCTGGAGCACCGGCACTCGCGTGAACCTCGAGAAGGCCCTGCGCGTGGGCGACCGCCTCGGCGGGCACTGGGTGCAGGGGCACGTCGATGGCGTCGGCGAGCTCCTCGAGGTGACCCCAGACGGAGGGACGTGGCGGCTGCGCCTGTCGTTGCCGTCGGCGCTGGCGCCGTTCTTCGTCGAGAAGGGCTCGGTCTGCATCGACGGCGTCTCGTTGACGATCACCCACGTCGACGCGCACAGCTTCGGCGTGATGTTGATCCCCGAGACGTGGGCGAAGACGTCGCTCTCGCAGAAGCGGCCGGGCGCGAAGGTGAACCTCGAGGCTGACATCGTGGGCAAGTTCGTCGCGAAGATGATCGGCCAGCGCGGCGGGCTGACGGAAGCGCAGCTGCGGCTCGCCGGCTTCATCGCGTGACGGGCGACGCCGAGGCGCTGGTCCGCGCGGTGACGCAGCTGTCGTCGGTGCCCCTCGTGCCTGAGCTGCGGCTCCACCTGCTCATGCCGACGAGCCCGCTGTGGCGTGCGACGCCCGACGAAGCGCGCCTGCAGGGGCTCGAGCTGCCGTATTGGGCGTTCGCGTGGCCGGGTGGGCAAGCGCTCGCGCGGTGGGTGCTCGATCATCGGGAGTCGGTGCACGGCCAGCGCGTGCTCGATGTCGGGAGCGGCGGCGCGATCGAAGGGCTCGCAGCGATGACGTCGGGAGCCACGCAGGTGGTGTGCGCCGACGTCGACCCGGTGGCGTCGGTCGCCGCGCAGCTCAACGCCACCGCCAACGGAGTCAGGCTCGAGACGGTGACGGTCGACGTGCTGGCGCGTGAGGCGGCGTCTTTCGACTGCGACGTGGTGCTGGTCGGCGATCTCACCTTCGACGAGGCGCTCACGGTCAGACTGATCCCGTGGCTCCGGGCGCATCGAGCGCTCGGTCGCGAGGTGCTGGTGGGTGACGCGGGAAGGGTGCCGCTCCCGATCGATCTCGAGGTGATCGACGAGCACGCGGCGCCATTCGACGGCAACCCCGAGGGCTCGGTCGATTGGCGCGTGCTCGTGCGCCGCCTTCGTTGACCACGTGTGTTCTTCGCGGGGCGGCTTCCGAGGCTCACAGGTTCCCGTCGCGCGAATCGCCGTCGGGCGAACGGCCGAGCGTGATGCCCGGTCGACGGTGCAGCAGCTCAGACGTCGACAGCTCGTGACGAGGCGAGCGCTGTCACTCGGCTCGTCGTGGCCCGAGGTGTTCGCGTCTCCGCTGCGCTTCTCGTCGTGCCCGACGTCGGGCGGAGCGGTGATCGCAAGCGTGGCCTCTCGACAGCGTGCCCGACTCAGCCGGCGAGGAACTCGATCAGATCGAGCTTGGTGACGACGCCGACGATCTTCTGGCCATCACGAACGACGGCCACGTTGTCTTGCGCGAACACCTGGCGAAGCTGGGGAATCGTCATCTCCTTCGTGACGACGCCGTCGAGCGGAGCGACCAGCGCATCAATCGCGTCGGCCTTCTTCACCGCGCCGCTGACGAGGCCATTGAGCAGATCGTACTCGTGGATCATGCCCAGCGCCGAGCCGTCGTCCTTCAGCACGGGCATCTGCGAGATGCCGTGCCGCTTCATGGTCTCGATCACCTGGCCGATCTGCTCGCCCTTCTTCGCCGTCACCAGCGTCTGCGGCTTCTTGCCGAGAATGTCGCCGACGGTGCCGGGGCCCTTCTCTTCGAGGAAGCCCATGTCGCGCATCCACTCGTCCGAGAAGTACTTCGTCACGTACGAGTTGCCCGAGTCGGGGAGCACCACGACGATCGTCTTGCCCTTGCCGAGCTCCTTGGCGAGCTCGACCGCGACGTGCACGGCGGCGCCCGAGGAGCCTCCAGCGAAGATGCCCTCTTCACGCGCGAGCCGTCGCGCCATCACGAAGCTCTGGCGATCGTCGACCTGCCGCACCTGGTCGACCACCTTGAAGTCCATGGCGCCGCACACCATGTCTTCGCCGATGCCCTCGACCTTGTAGACGTGCGAGTCGCCGACTTTGCCGGTCTTGAAGTAGCCCGTGTAGATGCTGCCGATCGGGTCGACGCCGACGTTCTGCACCTTCGGGTTCTTCTCTTTGAAGTACTTGCCGGCGCCGCTCATGGTGCCGCCCGTGCCGAGGCCCGCGATGAAGTAGTCCATCTGGCCGTCGAGCTGGTCCCAGATCTCAGGGCCCGTCGAGACGTAGTGCGCCTCGATGTTGTCAGGCGTGTGGTACTGGTTCGGGTAGAACGAGTTGGGCGTCTCCTTCACGATGCGCTTGGCGGTCTCGTAGTAGCTGCGCGGGTCTTCTGCCGGCACGTTGGTCGGCGTCACCACGACCTGCGCGCCCATGCCCTTGAGGCGGTTGATCTTCTCCGACGACATCTTGTCCGGCATCGTGAAGATCGACTTGTAGCCACGCACGGCCGCGACCATCGCGAGGCCGAAGCCGGTGTTGCCTGACGTGTTCTCGACGATGGTGCCGCCCGGCTTGAGGCGCCCGTCCTTCTCGGCCTTGTTCACGATGTGCACGGCCATGCGGTCCTTCACGGCGCCGCCCGGGTTCATGAACTCGAGCTTCACGTAGATGGTCGCATCGGCCGGGCCGACGAGCTTGTTGAGCTTGACCATCGGGGTGTTGCCGATGGCATCGAGGACGGAGTCGTAGACACGCTTCATGATGGGGCGCGTATACCTTCAAACCCGGTCACGCGGATCAGCGATCGTCGACGAGGTTGTCCATCGTCTTGCCCTTGCGGCTGATCACTGCCGTCAGGCCCTGCTGCGCGTCGGCGGCGTCGCGAACGACGTGCGCGAGCGCGCCGATCTCACGAATCCACTCGTTGGCGCGGGGGCCGAGGCCCGAGAAGCTCACCGCGAGCAGCGGCGGCTCTCTGGTGCGGCCGAGCCAGTAGTCGAGCACCTCGTGCTTCTCGGGCACCGAGACGGGTCGCAGGCGCCGTGACTCGCGATCGAGCAGGTTGTTCAAGGCCGACGGCATACGCGCGGCCCACTCGCTCACGGTGATCATCGGCCGCCACGCCCAGTCGGCGCGCGCGACGCCCGCCTTCGGGTTGTAGAGGCCGTTGCCGTCGACGGTGAGCACCTGATCAGGCGGGAACGAGGGCAGGGGGTCCCACGTGCCGGTGAGGAGCGTCGCGAGCCCGAACTTCTTTCGAGGCGTCGCCCAGAACGCCCGGCGGAACTGATCGGCCTTCTCGTCTTCGGCGTAGGGGTACGCCTGATCTTCGAGCATCAGCGCGAGGTGAAACGTCTCTTCCCAGGGGCCGGCGTAGCCCGTGTACTGGTGCGAGATGCTCCAGCCTTCGCTGTCTCGGAACCACTCGTGGAAGAGCAGGCGGTAGACGGCCTCGCTCCAGCGATCGTCGGCGAGACCGAAGAAGCTGCCGTCGGCCGAGTGTTCGAGCACCAGCTCGAGGAGCACCCGGGTGCCCTCGTCATTCAATTGGCGGAGCAGGTGCTCGATGGCCGGGACGGCATCGACGACTCCCAGCTCGAAGGCCGGGAAGACCACCTGCCGCAGGAACTGATCGTTGATCGGGCGGAGGACGACTTCCATGAGACTTCCGAAAGTCTAGAGGTGGTGATGCCTGCCGTCATGCGACGAGTAGCCGCGCCTACGCTTTTGCGTCTTCCTGAAGCAGCAGCGCGTGCACCGTCTCGGCGTCGGTGGCGGACAAGATGTTGTCTTTCAGCACATCGGAGCGGAACAGGCGCGACAGCCGGGACAGCGCCTTGAGGTGCAGGCCGGCCGAGTTCTCGGGAGCGACCAGCGCGAAGAAGAACTGGGAGGGCCGGCCATCGCGCGCCTCGAAGTCGACGCCCTCACGAGAGACCCCGAAGCAGGCGATGAGGGTCGGCAGCTCGGCGAGGCGCCCGTGAGGAATCGCGACGCCCTTCTCCATGCCGGTCGAGCCGAGCTTCTCGCGCTCCTCGAGGACCTGCAGGAAGCGCTCTTCACTCACGCTGGGCAACGCACGGGCGAGCGCCTGGGCCAGCTGCTTGAGCACATCGCTCTTGGTCGTCGCGGTCAGCGTTGGGGTGACTGCCTCGACCTTGAGGAACTCCGCGATGCGCATCGTTCGCGGCTGATAGCTGAGGCTCGTGGTGACCTGCAAGACGCGCGAGCAGGCCGACGCCATTCTCGTGCGTCCCCCCTGAGGCGCGTGTAGCCTGCCGGCCTCGTGGCGAAGCAGGAACTGACTCATCGAGCGCTGGCGGGGCTCTTGTTGCTCGCCGCGTGCGCCCACGAGCGTGAGGTGCTGCCCGCGGCCGACCGCCCTTTCTGGGAGAGCTCCCGCAAGGCCCTCAAACGCGCCCCGGCCGCCCCGCCGAAGCGCGAGCCCGTGCCGCCAGCGCCGACGCAGCGCCCCGTGCCCAAAGAGGCCGCGCTCCTCGCCCGCATGTCGCTCGAAGAGAAGGTCGGCCAGGTGATGATGGTCGGCTTCCCGGGGCTGACCGTCGACGAGCCCGTGATCGAGCTCGTCAAAGGGCGTCAGGTCGGCGGCGTCTGTCTCTTCAAGCGCAACATCGACACCGCGGAGCAGGTCGCCCAGCTCAACGACGATCTGCGCGCGCTCCTTCCGGCGGTGCCACCCTTCATCGCCGTCGATCAAGAGGGCGGCAACGTGGTGCGCCTCTCGGACCGGAACGTGGTGCTGCCGGGGAACATGGTGCTCGGCGCCACGCGTGACGCCCAGCTGGCCTACGAGGCGGGCCGCGCGCAGGGCGACGATCTGCGCCGGCTCGGCTTCAACATGAACCTGGCGCCGGTGCTCGACGTGAACTCGAACCCGCGCAACCCGGTGATCGGCATCCGCGCGTTCTCCGACGACATCGGCCTGGTGAGCGAGCTCGGCGTGCAGTTCGTTCGAGGGCAGCAGGCGGCGCGCGTGGTGACGGTGGCCAAACACTTCCCCGGCCACGGCGCGGTCGAGGCCGATTCCCACAAGAGCCTGCCCGTGGTGACGGCGCCAGAAGCGGTGCTGCGCGGTCAGCTGCAGCCCTTCGTCGCGGCGATGCACGCAGGCCTCGACGGCATGATGACGGCACACATCGCCACGCCGACGCTCTCGAACGGCGACTCCACGCCCGCCACGCTCTCGCCCCACGTCCTGGGTGACGTGCTTCGCGACGAGCTGGGCTTCGACGGGCTGGTGTTGACTGACGAGCTCGAGATGGACGCGATCGACGCCCGGTACGGCGTGGGCCACGCGGCGGTGCTGGCGATCAACGCCGGCGCCGACATGGTGTTGGTGCCCTGGCGGCTCGAGAAGGTGAACGAGGTGCGCAGCGCGCTGCTGCAGGCGCTGGAGAGCGGCGTCGTCTCGCAGCGACGCCTCGATCAAGCCGTCAGCCGGGTGTTGCGCGCGAAGCTGGCGCGCGGGGTGTTCGAGCCACTGCCGCCGAAGGCCGAACGGCTGGCGGGTCTGGGGAAGGACCACGACGTCGTCAAACGCATCGCGACCGCGGCCGTCACGTTGCTGCGCCACGACGCGAAGGTGTTCCCGCTCCCGAAGAACAGCCGCACGCTCGTCATCACGGCAGAGTCGGTGCTCGCGACCGAGCTGCAGGCGCGGCTGCCGTCGACGGTCGCGTTGGTGGTGCCCGCGTGGCCGAAGGAGAAGGAGCGGCTCGCCCTCAAGCGACAGGCGAAGGCCCTGGCCGAGCAGGCCGACGTGGTGGTGGTGGGCGTCGTCAACTCACACCAGATCGAGCTCGCGACGGTGGCGCAGCTGTCGGGGAAACCGGTGGTGGTGGTGGTGATGGGCGCGCCCTACCTCGGGGCTCAGGTGCCCTCGGCAGCGGCCGTGCTCACGGTCTATTCGTACCGCGAGTCGATGGCCGAGGCGGCGGTGCGGGCGCTGGTGGGGGAGCTGGCGCCGACGGGGCGGCTGCCGGTGGCGATGCCGCGCATGCCGTTCGGGTTCGGGCTCGACGTCAATGGGCGCCGCCTGCCCGAGGCCGTGCAGGCAGAGCGTGCGTCTCTGCCCGCATCGAGCCCCGGACAACCCTAGGCTCGGCGCCGCTCCGAAAAACGCAGGCTCAGCCGACCAGCGAGCGCTTCTCGACGGCCGAGGCCTCGATCAGCCCGAACGTGTGGTCCTTGCGGCGGTACACGACGTTCATCTCCATCGTGGTGCTGTTGGTGAAGACGTAGAAGTCGTTGTTGATGAGGTCCATCTGCACGACGGCCTCGTCGACCGACATCGGGTGCGCGAGGAACTCATTCTTCTTGATGATCTTCGGCGACTGATCGCTCGCCTCGTCAGCGGCGGACTCGAAGATCTGGTGGCGCCACTTCATCTGCTCGACGAGGTCGAGGCGGTGGTGCACGCGATCGCGGCCGTGCTTCTCCTTGAGGCGCTCCTTGTAGCGCTTGAGCTGGCGCTCGATCTTGTCCATCGCCAGATCGATCGACGCGTACATGTCCTGGGTGCGCTCCTTGCCGCGCAGCATGTACCGGCCGGAGTGGATCGTGATGTCCGCCTGGTGGTGATGCTTCTCGACCGACAGCACGACGTGCGCCTCGCTGGCCGTGTCGAGGTACTTGTTCACCCGCTCCACCTTCTCCTGGGCGTACGTCTTGAGCGACTCGATCGGGTCGACGTGCCGGAAGGTGATGTTCATCTGCATGGGTTTGACCTCCGTGGTGGGTGCGGGGGAAATGGGTTGAGCAACCCGCGACCTCGTCCCCGATTCCACGTCACGCGCGCGCCAAACGCAATGAGAGATCAGGTTGGGAAACCCGGGCGGCGCCGATTGAGTCGCGCCAGTTGACTCGAGTGCACAGCGTTCGCCGCCTGCGGGACCTTCCGCCCCGCGCCTACGCCTGCGCGCGCGCGACCCAGGTCCGAATGATGCTGCGCTGGTGCTCCCCGAGGTCGAGCATCTTGAGGCTGAAGCCGACGTTCGCCGTCACGCCGATGACGCGGCCGGTGGCGTGAATCTGGGTGACGTGGCCTTCGAAGGTGAGGGTGACCTCGACGGGTGTGCCCACCATCACCCGCTCGCTCGAGACGACGAAGAGGGCGTCGGCCTTCCAGCTGGCCTCGGTGTCCATCGTGAAGGGGCGGGCGTCACCGCGCGGGAGCGACAACTTCACGTGAATCATGCCGCCACGCCACGTCACGCTGGCGGTGGTGTTGGGCAGGGGCTGGGCCTTCGGCGCGACGGCGGGTGGGCTCGTGCGGCCCTTCTTCTCGAAGTCGACCATGCGCTCGGCGAGCACCAGAAAGGCGTCTTCACAGGCCAGCCGCAGCTCGGGGGTCGCCTCGGGCGGCAGGCGGCTGGGCAGGTAGCGATGCACGAGGGCGAAGAAGGCGGCGCGGGCGGCCTCTTTCGACGCGGTGGCTGGCACGCGCAGCACCTCGTGGGTGGCGCGGCCCTTGATCGACTCGAGCCACTCCCGGATCTGCCGGGTCGCGTCGTACTGCGCGCGGGCCACCTCATCGCCCTGCGGCGGCGCGAGCGCGGCTTGAATCTCGGGCACCTCGCGCAGGGGCACGAACTGACGCCCATCACGCGAGACGGCGCGCACGTCGTTGAGCTTGCCGCGCATGGCGAGATCGCGCACCACGTCGAGGGCGACGGGGCCCAGCACGCGCGCTTCACTGTCCGCCAGCCAGTACTGAGCGACCGTCATGGCGCGCCCTCGGCAGCCTCCAGCGCGGCCCTCACCACGTTCTGCACGTCGAGCGGGTGGAACGGCTTGGACAAGAAGCCGTGGGCGCCGTCTTTCAGGGCCTGCTGCACGAGCGACTCGGCGTCGAGGCTCGAGATCACCACGATGCGCATCGCGGGCCCGTGCTCCGAGAACGTCTTGAGCAGATCGAGCCCGCTCTTGCCCGGCATGATCAGATCGAGCAGCAGCACCTGCGGCCGCTTCTCGGCGATGGCGATGATGGCGGCGTCGCCCGAGTCGGCCTCACGGACGTTGCACGGCACGTCGGCGAGCGCGTCTTTCAACATGGTGCGGAGCAGGCGATCGTCATCGACGATCAGCACGTCAGGCATGGACATGTCTCGAGTCCCCCACGAACTGAAGCGTTCCGCAAATCGGCGACGGCCCTGACTAGAAGTACTTCTTGCGCTTGCTCGAGGGAAGCACGCCGAGCACCTCGCGGTACTTGGCCACCGTCCGCCGTGCGATCTCGATGCCCTGCGCCTTGAGCAGCTCGACGATCTTCTGGTCGGAGTACGGGTTCTTCGCGTCTTCCTGGCCCACGATCTGCTTGATGTGGTTCTTCACGGCCTCGCTGGCGATGTCGTCGCCGCCGGTGCGCGCGATGGAGGAGTTGAAGAAGTACTTCAGCTCGAAGATGCCCTGGGGCGTGTGCACGTACTTCGAGGTGGTGACGCGCGAGACGGTCGACTCGTGCATGCCGATGTCCTCGGCGACGTCGCGAAGGATGAGCGGCTTCAAGAAGGCGATGCCGCGATCGAAGAAGTCGCGCTGGAACTTCACGATGCTCTCGGTCACCTTGTGAATGGTGCGCTGGCGCTGGTGAATCGAGCGAATGAGCCACATCGCGCTGCGCAGCTTCTCCTGGACGAACTCTTTGGTCTGACCCGAGGGCAGCCGGCCACCGCGGAGCGCCTGAGCGTACGCGCCCGAGATGCGCAGCTTCGAGAGGCCATCGTCGTTGAGCACCACCGTGTACTCTTCGCCCATCTTGTACACGTAGACGTCGGGGGTGATGTACTGCGCGTCGTCGCCCGAGAAGTTCCGGCCGGGCTTGGGGTCGAGCCGCGGCAACAGCCTGGCCGCCGCGACCACCTCGTCGAGCGAGACCTTCAGATCGCGCGCGATGGCCGGGTAGTTCTTCGACTCCAGCAGCTTCATGTGCTTCTTGAGGATCGCGCCGAGCAGCGCGGCACAGGGGTCGTGCAGGCCCTGGAGCTGCACCAGCAGACACTCCTGCAGGTCGCGGCAGGCGCAGCCCTTGGGGTCGAGCTGCTGAATGCGCTTGAGCGTCTTCTCGGCGACCGCCATCGGAATGTCGGCTTCGTTGGCGATGCGGATGAGGGGATCGCCGTCGACGTCGGGCAGCTTCAAGTACCCGTCGTCGTCGAGGTTGCCGATGATCAGCTCGGCGGCGCGCAGCTCGGCGTCGTTGAGGCGCACGCCCGACAGCTGCTCGTGCAGGTGATCGACCAGGTCCTCCTTCTTCACCATGTTGGCTTCGAAGGACGGCAGATCTTCGAGATCGACGTTGCCCTTGTTGGAGGGCGTCGTGGGCTCGTTGAACTGGTAGCTGTTGAGGTACTGATCCCAGTCGATGTCTTCGCCGGGGCCCTTCTCGGGAGTGACCTCCTGGGCCTTCTCGGGGATCGGCGTCTCGTAGTCGGCGCGCTGCTCGCTGGTGTCGGCCTCGAGCGACGCCTCACCGGGCGCCTTGTCAGCCATGTCACCTTCGACGGTGTCGTCAGGCGTCTCGAGGAGCGGGTTCTGCTCCATCTCCTCCCGCACCTGCTCGATCAGCTCCATGCGTGAGAGCTGCAGCAGCTTGATCGCCTGCTGCAGCTGCGGCGTCATCACGAGTGACTGCGACATCTTGAGGCTCTGTTTCAGCTCCATGCCCATGTCGTCCGTCCCCTTCGAGTCAAAACCCGTGCCAAAGGGTATTGCCCCTGCATGCCAGAAACAACGGTATCGATCGAGCTGGCCGCTTTTGTTCAGGTTTTCTGCGCATTTCTGGCGCTGGCATTCCCTGTGCTCGTGTGCATGTCACCACGAGGGAATGAACTCTGCAGAGCGATGGCGGCTTCAGCTCAAGGTGAAGTTGTCGCCCAGGTAGACCGAGCGCGCGCGCGGCGACTGGGCGATGGCCTCGGGCGTGCCCTCCTCGAGGATCTGGCCCATGGCGATGATGTAGGCGCGATCGCAGATGTGGAGCGTGTCGCGCACGTTGTGATCGGTGATGAGCACGCCGAGGCCCTTCGTCTTGAGGCGGGCGATCTCGCGCTGGAGCTCTCCGACGTTGATCGGGTCGACGCCGGCGAAGGGCTCGTCGAAGAGAATGAAGCGGGGCTTCGGGAGCAGGCTACGGGCGATCTCGGCGCGGCGACGTTCGCCACCCGACAGCGTCTCGCCCAGGCTCTCGGTCACGTGCGTGAGGCCGAACTCCTGGATGATCTGCGAGGCGCGGTCTTCTCGCTCCCCCTTCGTCGTGCCGCCCTGGAGCTCGAGCACCGCCAGCATGTTCTGGCGCACCGTCAGCTTGCGGAAGATCGACGCCTCCTGGGGCAGGTAGCCGAGGCCAACGCGGGCGCGCTGATGCATGGGAAGGCCAGCGAGCGGCTTGCCGGCGAGGCTGACCTCGCCCGCGTCTGGCTGCACGAGCCCCACCACCATGTTGAACGAGGTCGTCTTGCCAGCGCCGTTCGGGCCCAGCAGCCCGACCACCTCGCCGGGCCTCACGGTGAGCGTGACGCCGTTGACGACTCGCCGCCTGGCGTAGGTCTTCATCAAGCCGGTCGCGAGGAGGCTGTCGGAGGCGTCGGACGACACGGGAGCAGGGTGCCCGAGGGCGGCCCGTGACGCAAAGCCGTTCGTTCAGAGCGATCGCAGAAGGCGCTGCTCCGTTCGCGCGAGGCTCGAAAGTACGGCGTCGGGCTCCAGCGACATCGGTTGTCGCGGGGCTCGATGACGCCGAGGCGGTTGAGATCGGCTTCGACGCTCTTGCGAGGCGCAGCGCGGCCGCGAAGGTCGAGAACTCGACTCGACCAGGCTGATTGGCGACGCGCACCACGTAGGGCAGGGCGCGAACTCGAGACCGCCGCGGGCCCTCGGTGTGGGAAGAGGCCTACGGCGCCTTCGGTGGCGGCTTCTTCGCGACGGGCTTCACCGCGACCTTCGCCCTGGCCGGCGCTGTCTTTCTCGGCGCAGGTGGCGGAGCCACGATCACCGGCGCATCGAGCGCGAACCAGGCGTGCCCTCGAACCAGCCACACGATGGCGAGCAACGGACCGCCGACCGCGGCCGAGACGACCTCTCCTGCCAGCACGTGAAACACCGCGGCGACCATCACCGCCACCAGCCACACCGCGACGAGCAGCGACGTGGCGACGAGCTGAGACACGGCCCAGGCTTTCCCATGGCGACGGAAGAACGTGCCCAGCCCCGACTGCGAGCCGAGCAGCGCCGCCTCGAGCATCGGCGTCAGCACCACCACCAGCACGAAGAGGCCGGCGAGCGCCCCGCCCCAGGCGAGCGTGAGGAAGGCGAGGGTGCCGAAGAGCAGCGGCACGAAGAGCGCGGGCAGGCTCTTCGCGCGGGCGACCAACTCGGCCTCGAGCTCGGTGCGATCGACGGCGCCCTCGACGAGCGTTCGCCGCCACACGTGCAGGGCGATCGCCCACAGCAGGCCCTTGATGGGGGCCGCGATGATGAGGCCCAGGTTGAGCAGCGGCGCGAGCAACCAGTCGGCGAGCGTGCCCAGGCCGAGCGCCACCATCGGCACCACGACGATCCACGGGGTGCGCCTGAGCGTCGCGATCGTCTGCTCGGCGGCGCGCGTGTAGAGCGGAATGGGAATCAGGTCGGCCACGGTCGTCGGTGACTAAAGCCCAGCTTCCGACGGTGCGCGAAGACGTGGTGCGCTCCGCTCGGGCTTGCTTTCGGCTCTGGCGCTGGCACACACGCCGGGCGTGACGAGAACCACCTGGGCCCTGCTGTTGACGGCGTCGATCGGGCCGGCGGTGCTCGGGCTCGGCAACGAGGTGCAGGAGACCGACCCCGCGCAGTACGCCGACGTCGCGCGCCGAATGCTGGTGAGCGGCGACTGGCTGCACCTGCACGACCAGAACGGCGCCTTCTTCAACAAGCCGCCGCTGACGATGTGGCTGCAGGCCGCCGGCATGGCGGTGTTCGGCCTCGACGCGTTCGCCGTGCGGTTGCCCGGGCTGCTCTTCGTCGTCATCACCATGGTGTCCACCTTCCTCATCGGCCGGGTGCTCGCGGACGAGAAGCGTGGGCTGACGGCAGCGGCGCTGGTGGGCGCGTCGCTCTCCACGCACCTGATGGTGCTCGACCCCAAGGTGGACACTGCGCTCACGGCCATGACGAGCCTGGCCATCGCGCTGATGCTGCTGGGTCGAACGCGGCCGTGGCTGAGGCTCGTGGCGTGGGCGGTCGCAGGCCTCGCGGTGTTGTCGAAGGGGCCCATCGGGCTGGGCATTCCGGTGCTGGCGTTGTTGCCCGAGGTCGTTCGCCCCTCGTGGCTCGAGGCGCCGAGCACGTTGCTGCGCCGGCTCTGGAGCGTCTGGCCGTTCGGCCTCGTCTTCACCGCGCTCGTCGCGTTGCCGTTCTACGCCGCGACGCGCTCCACGACGGGCGATGACGGGCTGCTCTACATGCTCTGGTACCAGGGCTTCGGCCGGCTGTGGGGGCAGAGCGGGTTCGCCGACGACACCACGCCGCTGTTCTTCACGCACACCGCGCTCTGGGCGTTCCTGCCGTTCGCGCCGTTGCTGGTGTTCGCGCTCGCGCGGCGGGTGGCGCTGTTCGCGACGACGCGGCGGCTGCCGGGCTCGCTCTCCCGAATCCCGCTGTGGTGGTTCTCGCTCCTCTTCGTGGTGATCTCGATCTCCACGTACAAGCTGCCGCAGTACCTCTACCCGCTGACGCCGGCGGCGGCCCTGCTGGCGGCCGAGGAGCTCGAGCGGCTCGACGTGATGGCGTCACGCTGGCGGTGGCTGTTCATCGGCTTCTCGGGGGTCGCGGTCGTCTTCGCTGGGCTCACCTTCGCGCTGGGCTTCCCGGCCGAGCTCCCGACGGTGGCGGTGTGGGCGGCGGTGGTGGCCGCGCCCCTCGTGGTGCTCGTGACGTGGGCGCGCCGGCTCCCTGTGCACGAGGGGCTGATCGTCTCGATGACGCTCTCGCTCGCGGGCGTGATGGCCTTCCTCGCGGGCTTCGTGCAGCCGGCCATTCTGGAGTCGCAGCCGTCGCGCGAGCTCGGCGCGCTGGTTCGGCGGGAAGATCCCTCCAGCACGATGCTCCCGGTGGTGTTCGCGGTGCCGGCCTTCTCGTATTCCTTCTACGCGCGGCGCGACGCGACCTACCTCATGCCTGACGGGCTGAAGGCCGCGCTCGAAGCCGGCAAGTCGAAGGTGGCGGTGCTCGGCCAGGACGGGCCGCTCGAGGCGCTGACGCAGGAGGGCATCTCCTACGAGGTGCTCGGCACCTTCACGTCCTTCAGCACGAGCCGGCCGAACCCGAAGTTCCTGCTGGCGTCGACCCGCGCCGAGACGTTGAGCGAGGTGAAGCTGTTACGGGTGTGGCTGACGCCGCAGTGACCCCCAAAGCCCGGGGCCACCGTGCGTCGATTCGTCAAGGCTTGATGGAGACCGGCTTCGAGTACGTGCCGTCGCCCGGCTTCGCAGGCACGAAGCCGCCGGTGAGCACCTTCTTGACGATCATGCGCGTCGGGTCGTTCTTGAGCACGATCGCCGTGTACGTGAACGGGTGCTTGTGCACCGAGGTCTGCGTGAGGATGTCTTCCTTCTTCGGAGCCTTCGCGCCGAATTCCAGGTCGCCGGCCTTGAGGTGGCGCTCCACGGCGGCGGTGAGCGCGGCGGCGGTGGGCGGCTTCGTCGACGGGCGAATCACGGCCATCTGCGCGACGAGCTGCTTACGCTGCGTCTGGAGCTTCGCGAGGTCCTTCTCGAGCGACTTGAGCTTCGCGGTCGCGAGCTTCAGGCCCTCGGGCGTGTAGCGGGACCGCATCATGATGTCCTTGTGGTCCTGCAGCGCCTTCGACGCGGTGGCGATCTTCTTGTCGAGCGTCGCGAGCTGGGCCTTCAGCTTCTCGTACGTGGGCTGGGTGACGCGGGCGGGAGCGGCGGCAGAGATGCGCATGAAGGGCTTCCTCCAAAACGGGTGAGCCACCGTTCTTACTGCGCGCAGGCCCGCCCGGAAGCCCCAATCGGGCCGACTTCAAGGAGGCGGCACGGTGACGACGTCGGAGCCCGTTCGCGATTGGTTGCCTTCGAAGCTCGTGCTCCCCGTGACGACGACCTGCCGGTTGCCGAGTGACACGGGTGGAGCGGGAAGCTCGACGATCGTCGTGCCGTCCTGGGCGTGCAGCGCGATGGTGTTGTTCGTCATGCGTGTGCCGTCGATGAGGCCTGCACCTTCGGCGAAGACGGCGCCGATGCTCTCGCTTCGATCGATGGCGCCCTTCACGAACGAGATGACGCCGTCGGTGAGCGCCTCGATGCCGTTGCCGTAGCGGCCATCGGGATCGGCGCGGGTGCCCCGCACGAGTGTGTCGGTGGCTTCGATGCGCGACTGAAACGCGAAGAGCCCGACCTGCTGGTTGTCGACGAAGGCCGAGCTGGTCGAGCGCATCGCCGCGCCGAAGGCCACGTTGGCACCACGCCCGCGGCTGCCGGAGCCGAGGGGGAGGGTGCCGAGCACGGTGACTCGCGTCATCGTCAGCTCACTCGCCGCGCCGGCGACCTGCACGCCCGAGGTGTGGTTCTGCGACACGGCCACGTCGTCCATCGTCACCTTCGCGCCGCTCTCGACGATGACGCCCTGACCGAACTCGCCGTTCGCGTCGAGCCGGGTGCCGCGGAGCTCGGAGCGGGTGACGGTGCCTCGCGAGCCGGGGTCGCGCACATAGACGCCCGCGGTGAGGTTGTTGTCGAGCAGGCACTCGTCGAGGGTGAGCGAGCTGTTCTGACTGGCGCTCGCGCCGAGGCCCAGGCCCCCGTCAGCGGTCGTCGAGGCGGCGTTCGCCAGCACGGAGCGCGAGAGCTGAAGCTGGCCGGTGAGCGAGGCGAGCGCTCCGGCTTCGGTGTGGTTGCGGACGTCGACGGCAGTGCCCGTGATGCGTCCGCCCTGCGCTCGAAGCCCGATGCCAGTGACTCCCGCGACGGCCAGGTGATCAATCGTCACCTCGGAGCGATCGAGGGCCAGCACGCCCGAGGAGGTGAGGTTCGCGAGCCAGACGCGCTCCAGCGTCACCTTCGCGCCGTTGCGAGCCTCGACGCCGAAGCGTGGCGCACCACCGGCGAGCGTCCGCTGGCCAGTGACGTTGCGAACGGTGGCGACCCCTTCGGTGCCCTGCACGTCGAGCAACCCGCCGGTGACGTCTTCGATGGCGCCGCCGGTCCACGTCAGCGTGCCTGCCTGAGCCGAGACGCCGAGGCCGAAGGCAGCGCCCGTGGCGTCGGTGCTCTCTGTGATGCGACGGACGACGGTGTCGGTGAGCGTGGCCGAGCTCCCTCGCTGCGCGATGAGAATGCCGACGCCGAGATTGTCTTGAACGACGAGCTGGGTGGCGGTGAGCGACGCGCCTGCCTGGACCGCGATGCCCCAGCCGAGCCTTCCCGTGCTGGCGCGCGGCTGTGTGTCGGACACCACGACGCGGGTGAGCGTCGCGGTGGTACCGGCCTGGTTGAGGAAGAGGGCCGTCTCCCCGTTGCCGCGCAGCTCGACGTCGGTGAGCATCAGCTGTGCCGCCGAGCCCATCGCGATGCCCTGGCCGAAGGTGGCCGTCGCCGGGTCTGGCGCGGTGCCGCGAATGACGACGTTGTCGAGGACGACCTGGGTTCCGCGATCGAGCGCCTGAATCCCCGAGCGCAGGTTGTCTTCGAGCACCACGTGGCGCAGCCGCAGTGACGCGCCCAGCTCGAGGCGCGCCGCGAGGATCGAGTCGCGCACGGTGAGGCTCTCGAGCTCGACGTCGCGCGTGCGAATCAGCTCGATGCCCGGGTTGCCCACCAGCGAGACGCGCGATGGACAGCGGCCGACGAGCTTCACGGGCCTGGTCGGCTTGAGCGACTCGGCGTAGCGGCCGTCGGCGATGGCGATCGTGGCGCCGGCGGGAGCAGCGCTCAGCGCCGCGGCGATGGTGCGGAAGTGCGTGGCATCGACCCCGCCGTCTGCATCGACGAAGACCGTCGCGGCGGGAGGAGGGAAGGGCGCGCTGCAGTCTCCGACGGGCACGCAATTCGTCTGGCCAAGTGCGGCGCGCGTCGCTCCGGCGCACGCGGCGCTCGGGAGCACCGGCTCGCAGCTCGTCGCCGTTGGCGTGAAGCCAGCCGGGCAGACCGACCAGCCGAGCGCGGAGCACCCTTCACCTGGAAACGCCGCCTGCCCTGCATCGCAGCGCTCGACGACGGCGCGGCAGGTCCAGCCCGTCGGGTCCGTCGTGAAGCCTGCGTCGCAGGTCGTCCACCCCACGCGCTGGCACTGGCCCGTCGACGTGGTGAACGTGCCGGGCCCGCAGCCGCCGGTTCCCGCGTCCGTATCTGGACACCCGCCATCGCAGCTCGGCGGGGGAGGTGGAGGCATCGCCGGGCACGCGAGCAGGGTCGCGAGGACCGCGCCCACCAGGAGCTGTTTCACGGCGCCAGCCCGATCGCTGCGGCGCGCACCAGCAGCTCCGTCGCCGGAGCATCGACGAGCGCCTGCTCGACCATCACCGGCGCGACGGGCCGCTGCACGACGACCCGGAAGCGGCCGCCAGAGACGGTGCCCGACACGGTCACGCCCAGTCCAGAGCCGTCGGCGAGCACCTGCGCCCGCGCGTTGTTCTCGGCGACGACGCCCTCGATCGTCACGGCGCGCGTGCCGGTGAAGAGCCCGATGCCGTCGCCGATGTCCTCCGAGGTCGAGATGTCGATCGGCACGCGGATGGCCTTCGTCGTGAGGATTCGCGTCTGACGAATCACGAGCCCCGAGGTGTCGCGCGCGCCGATGCCGATGAGCGAGTTGCCGCTGATCTCCCCGCCCGTCACCGTCACCGTCTCCACCCCTGCGTCGGCCGTCTGCCCCTGCGCCCAGAGTCCACGCCCGGTGTTCTCCCGAATGGTGCAGCCGTCGACCGTGGCGCGCGTGGCAGCCCCATCGAGGAGCACGCCGATGTTCTGGTTGCGCTCGATCGTCACGTTCCGGAGCGTCACCGCCGCGCCATCACTCGCCACCACGCCCGAGCCCGACGACAGCGAGGTGCCGAGCTGTTCGGCGATGCGACCGCCCTCGACGCTGACTCTGGCTCCGACGATGCGCAGGCCGACCGCGCTCTGCGTGACTTCACAGTCGGTCATGGCGATCTCCCGCTCGGCGCAGTCGGGGCGCGAGCAGGTGGCGGTGATGGCGCTCTGCTGACTCTGGGTGACGGCGACGCTGATCAACTGCACGGGGCCGGGCTCGATGGCGATGCCGCTCCCGCTGCCGCCGACGATGCGAAGGCCGCGGACGATCGATCGACTGCCGCCCTTCACCGTGAGCACGGGGTTGCCACCGGTCAGCGTCACCATCGCGCCATCACTCGCGGCGAGCGTGACGTTCTCGGGCAACACGAAGCTCCCCGAGTAGGTGCCGCTGGGAAGAATGACGCAGTCCCCTGCGCTGGCCGACGCGAGTGACGCCTCGAGCGCGCCGGGTGGAATGACGATGCGATCGCACCTCAACCCCTGCGGCGGCGGTGGCTGAAAGGGCGTGATCGGCGTGCAGCTCGCGACGACCAGGAGCCAGGGCAAGGAGCGCATGAGCGCCCAACGCTACTTGAACGACACGCCGAGGCCCACCAACGGCAGAGCGGCGCGTCGTTCGAACTACCGCTTCGGCGGGCGCTTCGACTCCACCTCGATGACGGTGGTGGCGTTCTCGACCTCGATGAAGTCCGAGCCGGTGAAGAAGGTCACCTTCGAGCCCTTCATGCGGTTGCTGCCCTGCTTCGCCTGGGGCTGGCCAGTGACGACGAGGACGCCCGTCTGCACGTCGTAGTCGCCGCGTTGTCCCTTGGCCCAGCGGTCCTTCTCGGTGGCCTCGACGCCGCCGCGGGCCTGCACCTTCGTGATCTCGCCCTGGTCGTCGTACACCGCCGTCAGCTGGGGAGAAGTGATGGTGGTGGCGCTTCGTTTCGCGACGACGTGGCCCTTCCACACGGCCAGGTTCTTCTGCTCGTCGAGGATGAGCTGGTCGGCGTCGATGGTGATGCGCTGCGGGCCCGACACCACGCCGCCGTCTCGCGACAAGCCCTTCTCTTCGTCGACGCGGGTGCGGGCCTTCTCGACGACGGTGCGCTCGGTGCCGGTGACGAAGGTGACGAGCTCTCCCATCACCTCACGTTTGCCCTGCCGCGCCTGGGGGTTGCCGCGCATCACCAACGTGCCGGTGCGGTTGTCGTAGTCGGCCTCGTCTCCACGAGCCCAACGCTCGCCATCGACGGCCTCGACGTTGCCGCGCGCGAGAATGCGGGTGACTTCACGATCGGCGCCATACTCGACGGTGATGCGATCGCACGTCAGCGTGGTGGTGTCGCGAATCGCCTTCGCGTGGCCGGAGTAGACGGCGCGCTGTTCCTTGTTCAGCAGCTCGAGCTTGTCGGCGCTCACCTGGACCGGCCGGGAGAGCAGGACGCCAGCGTCAGGCGCGGCAGCGAGGATCAGCGCGAGGAGCATCGACACGAGGGGCTCCATACACTGACTTCACCCAGTCGACCTCGTCTACGCTCCCTGTTCATGCGGCTCGCCAGTGTCCTCCTCGTGCTCGTGTCGGTCGGTGCGCTCGCCGCACCTCGCACGTCTGCGCCCCGGAAGTGGAAGTGCACGTGGCAGGGGAGGGTCGTCTTCTGCGACCTCGTCGATCGCCCGATCACTCCGAAAGACGGCGTGAGGCTGTTGAATCGCACCGCGCCCGAGCTCCGCTCCCTGGTCGTCGCCCCGGCGTCGTTCGAGCCCCTCGCCGAGCGCCTGTCAGGGCAGTGACTCACCCGGCTTTCGCGAGGCCAGCTTCTCCCACCGCGCGTCGTCGAAGCCCGAGTCGACCAGCTTCACGAACGTGCGAATGAGCTTCGCCTTGCACGCGATCGCTTCGTCCTGCTGCGATTGCTGCGCCATGAACGCGCCGTCGCTCACGGCCCACGCGAACATCTCCGCCTGATCCTCCACGAGCGAGGTGCGGGCGTAGCCGGTGATGGTCGCGACGCGCTGGCGGGTTCGATCGATCTCGCCGTCGACGGCGTAGACGAAGCCGGGCGGGTTGCAGGCGCTCCAGCTGTCGCGACGGGACTCGATCGCTCCGATGTGCTGCGTGAGGTGGAACACCTCGTGGTGAATCGTCACCGCCGCCCGCGCGAGGTTTCTCAAGCTCACGTAGAGGGTGCCCTTCTTCGGCCCGGCCCAGAACGCGAACCCGCCCCACGCCGTGCCGCGACGCTCGAGCCCACGGGCGATCACCACCCGCTTGAGCCCTGAGCTCTTGAGGAACGCGTCGGGATAGATCGTCAGCTCGTTGAGCAGGGCCGGCGCCGAGCTCGTGACGTCGAGCGCGCTTGGAGGCCACGCGATGAGCTCGTCGCCCACGCTCTGGCCCTTCGCCGGGTCGCCTTCGAGCCATTGCATCGGCACGCCCGTGCGCTTCTCGAACGCGGCAGCGCTCGTGCGCGCCTCCTTCCACAGGTCCTCTTCGGTGGCGGCGAACGACGAGAACGACCCGAGGGCGGCGACGAGCACGAGCAGACGCATGGCTCACTCCTTCGTGCGGGTGACGGGCTGATCGAACAGCACGCGCTGCTCCGACAGGTCGGCGAAGAAGCCGGTCGCCTCGAGCGAGAAGCGGGGGTGCTCGACCGTGACGCCCGCGTCCGAGAACGCCCCACCTTCAGGCGAGAGGTCGCGCTGGTACGTCGCGGTTGGCGTCCGGCCCACCGTGCCGTCATTCCCGAGGAAGACGACGCCGCCCGAGCCCGTCGCGCCTTGCGTCGCGCTGTTGCCGATCACCCGTGGCGCGAGCACCGTCACGCCGGTGCGCTTGAGCAGCACGCCCGCGTCGAGCGCCATGAAGTCGTTCGAGTCACGCGCGAGCTCGAGCTTCGGCGACGTCGCCACCATGCGCAGCTCACTGCCTCGATACTGCCGAACGGTGACGTCGCGCAGCGTCACGTCGGCGCGGGCCGCGGGGGGCGGTTTCGGCGCGACCGGCGCTGGCGCCTGCGAGCACCCCAGGAGGAGCACGGCGCTGGCGGCCAGCACTCTCAGAACATCACTCCAAAGCGTCCCAGCAGCAGCGGCGCGGGTTGCAGCCAGCCGACCTCGACCGAGAAACGAATGAACCGGCCCAGGCGCACGGCGAACTCGCCGCCGATGTGCGCGCGCACCACGTCGCCGTCGTTGAAGTGAAACCAGGGGCCGCCGACGACGCCGAACGAGACGGGGTTGAAGTGCAGCTCCAGCGCGAGATCGAGGGGAATGCCGATGCGGGAGCCAGCAGTGTTCAAGAAGACGCCGCTGCGGAGCGCGCCTTTCAAGCTCGCGCGCTCACCAAGCTTCGCCAGGTGTTGATGCACGCCGAGGCGCAGCTGGAATTGCGGGGTGCCGGTGAACCAGTAGCCACCCGCGGCGTCGACCTCGAACCCGATGGCGAAGGCGCTGGGGGCGGCGGTCAGCAACAGGAGGGCGAGGAGCTTTCTCATGCGCGTCACTGTCGTACACGTCATCGCCAAAAAGAAGAACGCCGTGGCGGGGGAGAGCGCCACGGCGTTCCTGGGACTGCGTTTCTCTTCAGGCCTGCCCGGCTTCCGCGGCGGCGTGCATCTTCATCGCGCGGCGCGTGAACTCCGAGAGGCGGTACAGCACGGTGCGGCGCGAGCAGCCGAGCGTCTCGGCGACCTTCGACTGCTCCATGCCCTTGCCGTGGTACAGCATGGCGGGGGCCTTGATGGCTTCGGGCGCCGACTCGAGCACCTTCTGCGCGAAGTTCTTCGACACCACGCTGTCTTCGAAGTCGTCGTCGACCAGCTCCGGCAGCTCTTCCACCGGGGCGGCGCGGCGCTTGGCGTCACGAATGACGTTGAGGCAGTGGTTCGTCACGATGCGGTGAATCCACGGGAGCACCGCGTCTTCGGTCGGCGCCGCTTCGATGTGGCGCATCAGCTTCACGAAGATGTCCTGCGTCGCGTCTTCGGCGGCGACCGGGTCGCGCAGCAGGCGGCGGCAGCGTGCGTAGATCGTCGGTCCGTACTTCGCGTAGAGCGTCTCGATTTTCAGTTCCGGCTTCATGTCGTTCTCCCCTTTGGTGCGCCGCAGTGGCGCCGTGTGCCTACATCATCGCACCAGGGGTTCGAGCCGTTGCGACTGGGCGCTCCATGCATGTCAGGGAGAATTACGTCGAAGGTCAAAAAGGTTCTAAAAACAGGCTCTTTTGAGCTAGCGTTTAGACTGAATCAGTTCTTATGAGTCATAAATCTATTCTAATTCAGTGCGGTCGGACAGATCGCGCCAGTGTGCAGGACTTCGTGTGACATTTTAAGTCCATGTTTTCGCATGTTCTTTTGTGTGAGTGGCATTGAAGTGAAGATAGTGTCTTGACGACTCTTTGTGTGGTGTCTATAACTCTCTTGTGAGGTCAGCCATGGCTGGGTTGCTGGTGACGGACGGCTACAAGTTCTCGATGGCGGAGGCGGGTTGGCCGCTGCGGGAAGAGACGTTCTACGCGTCGCACCGCAAGGGCGGGTTGCAGGTGTTGCCCTTCGACGTCGAGAAGCTGGTGCGTGAGGTGTTGCCGGTGCCCGAAGCGGGCGACTGGGAGTTCCTGGCGAAGCACGACTACGAGATGGGCGCGGGGTTTCATGCGGCGATAGCGCTCGCCAGCCAGGTGCGAATTCACGCGCTGCCGAAGAACGCTGTCTTCAATGACCGCGAGCCGATCTGCTGCATCACCGGCCCGTCGGCGGTCGTCTCGTGGCTCGAGCCGCTGGTGTTGATGTGGAGCTACCGCGTGCAGGTGGCGACAGTGGCGCTGCTGCGGCCCGACGAGCTGGCGGCGTCGGTCGGCACGGTGACGTGTGAGGAGCAGAAGCGCATCGTGCTCGAGACGCTCGACGCCGTGGGCGTGAAGGCGCCGCCGATCACGGTCGCGTCCGAGGCCTACGTCGCGCGCGTCACGGCCAGAGTGAAAGAGCTGGCCGAGGTGACGGGGACTCCCGACCGCCTCTTCGAGGTCGGCCTCCGTGCGGCGACTTGCGTCGAGCAGCACCTGTTGGCGCTCGACGGCTGCAAGGCGGCGGGGCTCACCCGCACCAGCCACGTGTACGGCGCGCGCGTGAAGGGCCTCACTCCTGTCGGCACGATGGGGCACGAGCACGTGCAGCGCTTCGGCTCCGATGACGCGGCGTTCCGCGCGATGGTGGAGCGGCGCTCGAATCGCTCCAGCTTTCTTCTCGACACCTTCGACACCATCAAGAGCGGCATCCCCGCGGCGTACGCGATCATCAAGGAGCGCGGCGGGAAGCACGACTCCATTCGGTACGACTCGGGTGACAAAGAAGCGCAGTACCGCTTCGCCGCGAAGCTCGCGCTCGAGATGGGGATTCGCCCCGTGCAGATTCTGGAGGACAGCTTCGACACCGCGCTGACGAAGCGCTTCGAGGAGCTCCGCAAAGAGGTCGGCTGGACGCCCGAGGAGCAGGTCTACGGGTACGGCGGCTTCATCGTCGCGCAGACCGCCGGCTCACCGCTGACGAGAGATCGCGTGTCGGCCGTCTACAAGCTGACGCAGACCGGGAAACGGGCCTGCATGAAGTTCGGGAACGAGGCGGGTAGCGGCAAGCAGAGCGTTCCCGGAAAGCCGGTGCTGTGGCGGCGTCGCGCGGGGGCCAGCGGCCCATTCGGCGTCGTCGCGCAAGAAGGTGAGGCCGTGGCCGAGGGCTACGAGCTGCTCACCGGAGCACCGGCCCTGTCGTCGCCCGCTCTGGCCGAGGCGAAGTCCGTTCGCGCGGAGGACCTGCGCCTCGTCCACTCTCCGGCCACCGAGGCCCTCGTCACCCGCTTGAAGAAGGAGGCGTTTGGATGAGCTCCCCTCACCACACCACCACGCGCACCGCGACGCTCATCGGGCGTGAGCATGTGCGACTGGGCCGCAACAACCAGGACGGCGTCTTCGTCAGCTCGCGCGGCGAGACGTGCGTGGCGGTGGTGACGGACGGCTGCTCGAGTCAGCCCTTCTCCGAGGTCGGCGCCCGCCTCGGCGCACGTGCCCTGGCGATGATGACGCTGGCGCTGGAGCACGTCGCGCTGGCTGACCTTCCCTCGGTCTCGATGGAGCACCTCACCGCGTGGCTGGACCGTCTCGTTCGCTCCGTCGAGGTCGACGACGGCACGGTAGTGCTCGAGCAGTACGGGCTGTTCACGGTCTTGTGCGCCGTGCAGCGCAGCTCGGAGTGCGTGGTGTTCGGCTCGGGTGACGGCGCCGTCTTCGTCGATGGTCAGCTGACCCGGCTCGACTCCGGTGACGACAACGCACCGGCGTACGTGGGCTACCGGCTGACGGGGAAGTCCGTGCCCGCGAGGGTGCATCACCTGGGACCGGCGCGGCGGGTGGCGCTGGCGACCGATGGCGTCGATGGCTGGCTCTCGCGTGCTCCCGATGGACTGCGCGCGTTGCTCGACGAGCCCCACGTCTGGACCAACCCTGTGCACCTGCAGCGGCGCCTCAACGTGCTCAACGAAACGGAGCGCTTCACCGACGACACCACCCTCGCCGTCCTCGATACGCGGGAGCTGTAGCCATGGACGTCTACGTCGCCAACACGCGCGTGCGCTTGAAGGACAGCGACCTGCTCGGTGAAGGCGGCGAGGCGCGCGTCTTTCACTGGAAGGATCGCGCGGTGAAGATTTTCCATCCCGTCGATCCGGCGAACGCTCCGGAAGCGCGCGTGCGGGCCGTGAAGCTCGAGAAGCTGTCACTCTTCCCGACGGGGCTGCCTGCCAACGTGCTCGGCCCACTCGAGCTCGTGAAGGACCAGCGCGGTGACGTGATCGGCTTCGTGATGCAGGCGCTCAGCGACGTCGAGGACGCCGGCCGGCTGGCGCAGCGCAAGTTCCGCGAGAATTCGATCTCGAACGACGTGGTGATGACGATGTTCCGCGAGCTGGAGCAGACGGTGCGCTCGCTTCATGCGCGCCAGGTCATCGTCGGCGATCTGAACGACGGCAACGTGCTCGTGCAGCCTGGCTCCCAGCGCGTGTTCCTCATCGACGCCGACTCGATGCAGTTCTCGGGCATGTCCTGCGCCGTCGGGCACGAGCGGTTCCTCGACCCTCGGCTCTACGGCGTCGACCTCTCGAACCGCCCGTGCTTCGACGAAGGCACCGACTGGTACGCGTTCGCGGTGATGCTGTTCTCGTCGCTGCTCTACGTGCACCCGTTCGGAGGCACGCACGCGAAGCTGAACACGATGCTCCGGCGCGCCGAGGCGCGGCACCCGGTGATGAGAGACGACGTCGTGCTCCCGCGCGTGGCGGCCTCGTGGAAGACGTTGTCCGACGACGCGCTCCACTGGTTCTCGCAGACGTTCGAGAAGGACGTGCGCGAGGCGCCGACGAAGCCCGTGCTCCAGCAGTCGTGGTCGACGTGCTCATGTGGCGTCACGCATGCGCGGCCGGTGTGTCCCGTCTGTCACACGCTCGGGCCGCTCGCGACGAAGCCTGCGGTTCGGGTGAAGGGCCGCTGCACCGCGAAGATCCTCTTCGAGACGAGTGGACGGGTGCTCGCCGCGTCGATGCAGGGCGGCGTGAAGTACGTCTTCGAAGAGCAGGGCGTCGTGCGACGTGAAGACGGCGCGGTGGTGCTGAACCGGCCGTTGCTCCCGCAGGAGCGCATCGGGCTCGCCGGCGCGTCGACCTGGGTCGTGTCGTCACGCGGCGCGATGGATCGTCATGAACACGGCAAGCTCGTCGAGCGCGCACAGACGGGCGTCCGTGCCTCCGAGCCGACCTTCGCGACCGCCACCGCCGTCACCTACCGAACCGAGAACGAGTGGTTGATCGAGCAGGGCACCGGCACGCGCGTCGGGCAGGTGCTCGAGGGGCAGACCTGGTTGTGGACCGGCGAGCGCCTCGGCCTGGGCTTCTATCGGGCGGGCGGCGTGACGGTGGCGTTCCTCCTTCGCAGCGGTCGGGCGGGCGTGAAGCAGCTTTCGGGCATCCGGTGGACGGGCAGGGTGATCTCCGCCGACGCGGTGTTCGACGCGCGGCACGGGCTGCTGAGCGTCACCGCCGAAGTGAACGGCAAAGACGTCGTGCATCGCTGGCTCATCTCGGAAGACGGCGCGGTGGTCGGTACGAGCGTCGGCGGTCGCAGCGGTCACGCGGCGTTGCTCGGTGGCCGCGTGGTGATCGGCTCCGATGACGGGCTGCTCGCGATGAAGCTCGACTCAGGCGTGCTCGTCGAGGCCGCGTGCTTCGCCGACACCCAGCCATTCGTGAGCGCTCAAGACGAGCTCCTCCCGCAGTCGGACGGGAGCCTCGTCGTCGTCACGTCGAAGGAGCTGGTGCAACTGTCGTTGTCGTGAACGCAGTCGAACAGGAGGTCCCATGTTGCCGTTGCCCGATTTCTACGAGTCGAAGCAGGTTCCCCAATTGTTCATGGAGCGCGCGGGCCTGGTCGCCGACGCCGGAGAGGCGTACGCGCAGAAGCACGGCATCAAGCCCTCGGGCGCCGACAAGTTCCGCATTGCGGCGTTCGGCATCGACGTGCAGGTCGGCTTCTGCACACCTGGCGCGTCGCTCTTCGTGCCCGGCGCCGTCGAAGACACCCAGCGCACCGTCGAGTGGCTGTACCGGAACCTCGACAAGGTGACGTCGCTGTTCTTCTCGATGGACACGCACCGCATGTTCCAGATCTTCCACCCCGCGTGGTGGATCGACGCGAAAGGTCGACATCCGGCGCCGCTCACGCCGATCTTCCATGAAGAGGTGCGCGCCGGAAAATGGACCGCCGTGGCCCACCCGAAGGAGTCGCTCGAGTACGTCAAGCGCCTCGAGGCGAGCGGCAAGTACGTGCTGACGGTGTGGCCGTACCACACGCTGCTCGGCGGGCTGTCGCACGCGCTGGTGCCGTCGATGATGGAGGCGTCGCTCTTCCACGCCGCCGCGCGGAAACACCAGACCCACTTCGAGACCAAGGGCACGCACGCGATGACCGAGAACTACTCCGTCATGTCGCCCGAGGTGACCGAGCTCGGCGGCCAGGTGGTGGGCTCGTTCAACACGCCCTTCTTCAAGATGCTGATGGAGTACGACCGCGTCTACGTGTTCGGCCAGGCGAAGAGCCACTGCGTGCTCTCGACGCTCAACGACATTCAGGAGCACGTGATGCAGTCCGACCCGAAGCTCGCCGAGAAGATCTGGATCCTCGAAGACGCGATGAGCCCGGTGCCTGCGCCGCCCATCTCGCCGCTCCCGTCGCACCTCGACTTCCCGCGCATCGCCACCGAGGCGCTCGAGAAGTGGAAGAAGGCCGGCATGAAGGTCGTGAAGACCTCCGACCTCGTCACGATCTGACCTGAGCTGACCCACCCCCACCCTTCACATGAACCGGCAATGCGCCGGGCAGGAGACCTCCATGTCCAACAACGACGATGACGTGACGAAGAACCTCACCAGCGCGGTCGCGAAAGGCGTCCTGAGCGCGCAGACCTCGACCCTCATCACCGGAAACCTCGGTGGCATCGTGCTCGCCGGAGCCGCCGGCAGAGCGCTCGAAGACATCACGGCGAGTGACGTGACGCTGGTGACGCTGCTCATCGACGCGAGCGGCTCGATCGCCGATCGTGGCCTCGAGCAGGCCGTGCGTGACGGACAGAACGCGCTGCTCGACGCGTTCGGCGGGGCGAAGGAGAAGGACTCGGTGCTGCTCGCGCTGTGGACCTTCAACGGCGATCAGAAGGTGCTGCACTCGTACGTGCCGGTGGAAGACTCGACGCGCCTCGACGCGAAGAACTACCGCGCGGGAGGTGCGACGCGGCTCTACGACACCTGGTGCGACGCGCTGACGGCCAACGTCGCCTACGCCCAGCGGCTGCGTGACGGCGGGACGCCCACCCGAAGCGTCGTGGTGGTGGTGACCGATGGTGAAGACGTCGGGAGCACCCGCACCAGCCCCACCTGCGCGAAGCTGTCGAAGGATCTGCTGGCCAGTGAGCTGTTCACGCTCGCCTTCGTTGGCGTCGGCAAGGACACCCAGTTCGAGCTGATCGCCGCGGCGATGGGCGTGCCGGCCGGGTGCGTGCACGTGCAGCGCGACGCCACGCCGTCGGGCCTGCGCAAGACGTTCCAGCTCGTCTCGAAGTCGGCCATTCGCGCGAGCCAGGGGAAGGTCGCGCCGGGCGTGAACGCTGGCTTCTTCACCCCCTGAAACAGGCTCGTGATCGCCGCGCGTGCGTGGTCTTGTCGCCGCTGCGGTGAGCGACGGCAGACGGTGCGTGTGGACGAAGGATGACGAGGCGTGGCTCGACGCACGCCTTCGTGAGGTGAATGGGCGACGCACGGCCCGCACCCTGAGCGCCACGCAGGTGAAGGTGGCCGTCGACACGCTCCGCGCAGACCGGCTGCCGCTCGTCGTGGTGCACGGCGGTGACGTGGAGGACGGCCGGCAGCACACCTCATTGTGTCTGTGCGTCGTGACGGACACCGGCGTCGTCGTGGGGCTGGGCACCGCGAGGACGGGGCTCGTGTCTCCTGATCGCGCCTTCGGCGACCTGCGCGGGTGGGATGCGTGGACGCCGGTGGCGAACGCGGTGCGGTGCGAGCAGTGGGCGAACCGGCGCGCGGTCGATCGACGGCGCATCGCCTTCGCGCAGGAGTCACCGAGCGCCACCTCGTTGCTCGACGCGATTCGCAAGGCGCCTGACGATGACGGGCCGCGACAGGTCTACGCCGACTGGTTGATGGAGCAGGGCGACCCGCGCGGAGAGTTCATCGCGGTGCAGTGTGAGCTCACCCGGCCCGAGCTGGAGCAGGCGCGTCGGCTCGAGCTCGAAGCCCGGCAGGTGAGCCTGTTGTCATCGCATGGGGCGACGTGGCTGGGCCCGCTCGCCGCTGACGCCGTCACCGCTTCGTTCGCGCGGGGGTTCCTCGACGCGGTGACGGTGCTCGACGTCGACTCATTGGACGCGGCGCAGGCGACGCTGGTGAACGAGCCCGTGCGTTCGCTCGTCTTCGCCAGTCGGCGGAGAGTGGATGTGGCGCGCGTGTTGTCGTGGCCGTGGCTCGCGACGGTTCGGTCGCTCGACTTCCGCTCCACGAGAGGCGCGCTGGTGCCGCTCGGCCGGGAAGGCCTGACGACCCTGGCGTCCACGCGGAAGCTCCGTGCCCTCACGTCTCTCGGCTTCACGGGCCAGGTGCTGGGAGACGACGGCGCGGCACAGCTGGCCGGCAGTGACGCGTTCCCCGCGTTGACGGAGTTCTCGCTCACGTCCGACACGCTCGGCTCCACCGGCGTCGAGGCCCTCACGAAGGCGCGCTGGTTCGCCGGGCTCTCGAGGTTGTCACTCTCGGACAACGAGCTGGGTCCCGACGGCGCTGAGGTGCTCGCGCGCGTTCGGTTCAAGCGCCTCAGTCGCCTGTCGCTGTCGTCCAATCGCATCGGGAATGACGGCGCGATTCTTCTCGCCAGGAGCCCGCACCTCGCGACGCTCGAGTCGTTGTGGCTGGCGTCGAATCGCATCAACCAGACCGGCGCCGAGGCGTTGCTGTCAGCGAAGACCCTGAAGCGCGCGAGGCTCGTGCTCGACGGCAACCCGATTGGCGCCCGGTTCAAGGAGCTCGTCGCAGCCCGTGACCAGGGCACGTAGGTGCGCAGCACGATGGCGTCGGACACGTCTCGGCGAGCCGCGACGTGAATGGCGGCGCTCAACGTCCGGGACTCCTGTGGTGCCGCCACGATTGCTCTTCGTTCAGGGCGCTGAAGGAAGGCCACGCCGGCTCACCAGGTACGTCGCAAAGCTGCCGAGCCAGTGGCCGCCCTCGTAGTGCTCGCCGGTGACCGACGCGAGGCCGGCCTCTCGATGCGCCGCGGCCGTCGCCTCGAGCGTCGGACGTCGCAGATCCTTCTCAGGCAGCGCGCTCACGATGCCCTCGAGCATCCACGCGCGGCTCAGGTTCAACCCATCGAGGTGCGCGAGCTTGGGATCGGATCGATCGGTGACGACCTCGGGTGAGAGCCACGGCCCGGCCTTCTCAGGAATCGTCGGCAGGAACCCACGCAGCCACGTCGCGAACGCGTCCTTCGACTTCACGCGCCGCATCAGGTCGGCCTCGGCGAGACACGGCGACAGAAAGTCCTGACCGCCAGGCTCGTACGAGAGCGGGCACGCCGTGTCGGAGGAGTAATACGTGTCGATGCGCTGGGTCAGCAGCTCGCTCATTGCCGTGTCGTTCGCCACGCGCGCCCAATCGAGCATCAGCCCAAAGGCGAACGCCGTCTGATCATGTTCTCCGACACGAATCGGCCGCGACAGCTTCGGGAGCCACGCCTTCAATCGACTCGCCGCAGCCGTCTCGAGCGGCGCGAGGTTCTTCGACCAGCGCTGCGCCTCCGGTGACTTCCACTCGCGCAGCTCGGCCGCGAGCTGGAGCAGCCACGCCAGTCCATACGGCCGCTCGAAGCTCACCCGTCCCGGGGTCTCGAAGTACGCCAGCTCGGCCGCGAGGTTCTTCGTCGACAGGCTCCGCTCGAGCGCCTTCATCGCCGCGGCCGTGAACGGTGCCTTCGGGAACGTGCGCGCCAGCCGCGCGAGCAGCCAGTGCCCGTGCACCGAGGAGTGCCAGTCGAAGCAGCCGTAGAACGCCGGCGTGAGCTTCGAGGGCACCTTCGCGTCGGCCGGGCCGTTCAGCACGTGCGAGAGCTTGTTCGGGTACTCCTTGTGAACGCAGTCGAGCGCGAGCTTCGCGAAGCGCGCCGCGGTCCCTTCGTCGAAGGTCGGCTGCGCCGTCGCGGGCAGCGAGACCAGCGCCAGGAGCACCACGCATCGAGCCAGCGAATCAGACGCAATCGTATTCTTCATGCATCGGCGGCTTCGCACGGAATCGCGGCTCCAGCCACGGTCAGCCGCGCGCGTCGAGCCGCGTCTTTCGTGAATGCCACGGGAAAATCGTTCGTGCAGGTGCGCTCCATGGGTAGGGTGCCCGCACCATGAGTGAGCCCCGTTCGCTCCATTTCATCGAAGAGATCATCGAGGCCGACCAGGCCTCCAACAAGTGGAGCGGCCGCGTGCAGACGCGCTTCCCTCCGGAGCCCAACGGCTACCTGCACGTCGGCCACGCGAAGAGCATCGTGCTGAACTCGAGCCTCGCGAAGCGGTACGGCGGCAAGTTCAACCTGCGCTTCGACGACACCAACCCGGCGAAGGAAGAGCAGGAGTACGTCGACAGCATCATCGACGACGTGAAGTGGCTCGGCGGCGACTTCGAAGACCGGCTCTTCTACGCGTCGGACTACTTCGGGAAGATGTACGAGTGGGCCGAGGCCCTGGTGAAGAAGGGCAAGGCGTACGTCTGCGATCTCAACGCCGAGCAGATGCGCGAGTACCGCGGCACGTTGACCGAGCCCGGCAAGAACAGCCCGTTCCGTGAGCGCTCCCCCGACGAGAACCTCGACCTGTTCCGCCGGATGAAGAGCGGCGAGTTCGCGCCCGGCTCCCACACGCTGCGCGCGAAGATCGACATGTCGTCGGGCAACATCAACCTGCGCGACCCGGTGATGTACCGCATCGTGAAGGCGCACCATCACCGCCAGGGTGACGCGTGGTGCATCTATCCCTCCTATGACTGGGCGCATGGCCTCGAGGACTCGCTCGAAGGCATCACCCACTCGATCTGCACGCTGGAGTTCGAGGCCCACCGGCCGCTGTACGACTGGTTCCTCAACGAGCTCGGCATTCACCACCCGCAGCAGATCGAGTTCGCGAAGCTGCGGCTGACCTACACGGTGCTGAGCAAGCGCAACCTGCTCCACCTCGTGAAGGAGAAATACGTGTCGGGGTGGGACGACCCGCGCATGCCGACGATCTCGGGCATGCGTCGCCGCGGCTACACCAGCCAGGCGCTGCGGACGTTCTGCGAAGACATCGGCGTCACCAAGAACGACACCGTCATCGACATCTTGAAGCTCGAGAACGCGGTGCGCGATCACCTCAACGCGACCGCGCCGCGCCGCATGGCCGTCGTGAGCCCGTTGAAGGTCGTGGTGACGAACTGGCCCGCTGGACAGGTCGAACACGTCGAGGTGCAGAACAACCCGGAAGACGAGAAGGCCGGCGTTCGCACGGTGCCGTTCTCGGGCGAGCTCTTCATCGAGCAGGACGACTTCATGGAGGACCCGCCGAAGAAGTTCTTCCGCCTCGCGCCGGGCCGGGAAGTGCGGCTGCGTGGTGCGTACTTCATCAAGTGTGAGTCGGTGGTGAAGGGGCCTGACGGCGAGATCACCGAGCTGCGCTGCACGTACGATCCGACCACCAAGGGCGGTAACGCGACCGACGGGCGCAAGGTCAAGGGCACGATTCACTGGGTCAGCGCCGCGCACGCCGTCGACGCCGAGGTGCGCTTGTTCGATCGCCTCTTCTCGGCCGAGGCGCCCGGTGAGGCGCACAAGGACACGCCGGGCCTCGAGTTCCCGTTCTTGAAGGACCTCAACCCGAAGTCGCTCGAGGTGATGAAGGCGAAGCTCGAGCCGTCACTCGCGAGTGAGCCTGTCGGCGCACGCTTCCAGTTCGAGCGGCTCGGCTACTTCTGCGTCGACGCCGACTCGAAGCCGGGCGCGATGGTGTTCAACCGCACCGTGGCGCTGAAGGACGCGTGGGCGAAGGAGCAGGCCGCTGAGGACGCGGCTCCGAAACCGGTCGCGCCGCCGAAGGCACCTGAAAAGAAGAAGGAGCCGCCCGCACCGACGGGACCCGCGCCCGAGATCGAGTTCGGCGACTTCACGAAGGTCGCGATGAAGGCCGGCAAGGTGCTCGCAGCGGAGAAGGTCGAGAAGGCCGACAAGCTGCTCAAGCTGACGGTCGATCTCGGAGAAGCCGCGCCGCGCACCATCGTCTCTGGCATCGCGGAGGCCTTCGCGCCCGAGTCGCTGGTCGGCCGCAACGTCGTCGTCGTCACCAACCTGAAGCCGCGCGCCCTCAAGGGCATCGAGTCGCGAGGCATGGTGCTCGCGTCGGGGAGCGGCAAGACGCTCTCGCTGATCAACCCGGGCGACGTGCCCCCGGGCAGCGACGTGAAGTGACGTCGACGGCCAACGGTTCACGCCTTCCGCCACCATCTTCAGACGGGCAGCGCCGGCCACGACGGCGATCGCTCCGCGCTCTGAGGGGCGCTGGTGCTCCGTGGGCCCATTGGGTTAGGGGGCACCCCCAATGGAATCCTTCGACCCGGCGGAACTGGCGTCCCAACTGAACACGCTGCGTGAGCGCGTCGCACGGCTCGAGGCTGAGAAGACCGCACGCAGGAGCAAGCGGTCGGTGATCGTGGCGGCGGTGATCGTCGTCGCGACCGGCACGGCGCTGGCGGCCGACGGGAACTGCCCCAACGGGCTCCCGTTCTGCTTCGCGCCCGATGCGCCGGCCGAAGCCGCTCAGGTGAACCACAACTTCTCGCAGCTGCGCGAGTGGCTGGTGGCGAAGGTCGGCCTGCCCACCTCGGCCGGCATCACCACGAGCTCGGTCTCGGCCACCGGCACCTTGAGTGGAACGCGCGCCAACTTTTCGCCGTGTGGCGCGAACCAGTGCCTCTCGGGCAACAACGCAGCTGGCAACTTTCACATCGACACCAACACGCCTGGCGGCGCGACGTACCTCAACTACTTTTCTGGCACTCAGGGCACCGTCTTCGGAGCGGGCACCTCGACCGAGGTTGGCCGCATCGACACGCGTGGCTTCGTCGCGGGCGGCCGGCGTACCCCGAGCACCGTCGTCTCCACCAACTGCGCGACGGCCAACTGTTCGGCGACCTGCCCTTCAGGCACCGTCATCAAGATGGCCTTCGGGCTTCATGGCCTGTCGGTCAACGGGACCAGCGGCGCCTGGCTGTGCGGCGGTGGGCTGCAGTGGGCAGGGTCGTGCATTGGCAACTCGAGCTGTTCCATCGTGACGGGCTGCGGCAACTCGGGGCTGTACCTCGAGTGCTGGTGACGTCGTCAGGGCGACCTGAAGTCGACGCCGTCTCGCCACGCGGTGAGCCATGGCAGCAGGCCGACCCCGTTCCTCTCAACACCCGTCCACTGATCGAGGAAGACGTGGCGTGCGCCAGGCACGACGAACGCGGCTGACGTTTCGGTCTCGAACGTCGACCTCACCAGGGCGTGGGTGGCGTCGCGAAACTCGCTCCCGGTTCTTCCCGAGAACGCGCTCAGGAGGCCGTCTTCTTCCGAGGTCACCAGGCCGAGTCGCCCTCCACGAAGGTTGATTCGCGCGGCCGCTGCCCAGGCCTCGGCTTCGTCTTCGCATCGGACACACCCGGGAGGACGTTGTGGCTTCCACGCCGCGTTCCACTCGCGCCACCGGGTGCCCGAAGGCGTCAGCAGCGCCGCTGAGTCAGCCAGGACATGGACCTCGGCCGACGGAAACGCCGCCGCGAAACGCCAGGCGTTCATCTGCGCCCCAAAGCCGCCTGCGCTGGTCCCGACGACGAAGACCCGCTTCGCGTTCGAGAAGGTCGGGCCCAGGCGCTTCAAGAAAGCGTCGAGGTTCTTCGCGCCGACGTGACGGGTGAGCTGGCCCTGCAGGTGCGGTTGCTCAGCGGTGCCGACGTGCAGGTCGCCGGTGCAGTAGGGCACGTACACGAAGCTGGCGCTCGAGAACGGGTTTGCGGCCGCGCGTCGATCGAAGAGGGCCAGGTGCCGAAACGACTCGCCCGAGAACTGCGCTGCGCCGTAGCCAAGGTCGACGTTCCACGCCGACTTGATCAGGTAGCAGCTCGCCGCGTCCCAGCAGGCGCCTCCACCCATCAGATAGATCACCACGTCTGACGAGCCTTCAGCGGGGTTCACGCCGAGGCCGGTCGGGGTTCCATTCGCGCACTGCGTGTCGTCGAACTCGACCCACGACCACGTGTTCGAGGGCGCAGCAATCGGGCCCGTCGAGGCCTCGATGACTGGGACACAGGAGGAGAGCATCAGCACGCAGACGAGGGCTCGCACGTGTGCCTCAGTGCCCGGTGCTCCCACGGCCATTCACGCGGCATCAGTCGTGCGTCGTCTTCGCGCTGACGCTCAACGCGCCGTGGACGACCCCGGCACCGCGAGCTTCGTGGTAGGCGACCCTCTCATGAACGCCTCCGTTCGCCGCACCTACTACCCGCCCATCGAGCCGTTCCGCGTCGGTCGACTCGCCGTCGGTGACGGGCACGATCTGTACTTCGAGGAGTCGGGCAACCCGAAAGGAAAGGCGGTCGTCTTCGTCCACGGTGGTCCTGGCGCAGGCACCGAGCCCAAGCAGCGCCGCTTCTTCGATCCTGCCATCTACCGCATCGTGCTCTTCGATCAGCGCGGCTGCGGCAAGTCGACGCCGTTCGCGTCGCTCGACCACAACACCACGTGGGATCTGGTGGCCGACATGGAGAAGCTGCGCACGCACCTGGGCATCGAGAAGTGGCAGGTCTTCGGCGGCTCGTGGGGGTCGACGCTCGGGCTCGCCTACGCGCAGACGCACCCGGAGCGGGTCACCGAGCTGGTGCTGCGCGGCATCTTCCTGTTGCGAAAGTGGGAGATCGACTGGTTCTACCAGGACGGCGCGAGCCACCTCTTCCCCGACGCGTGGGAGCCGTACCTCCACCACATCGCCGAAGCCGAGCGCGGCGATCTGCTCCACGCCTACCACCGGCGGCTCACCTCGACCGATCTTCACGTGCGCACCGAGGCCGCGAAGGCCTGGAGCATGTGGGAAGGCAAGACGAGCTACCTGCTGCCGAATGAGGCGTACGTGTCGCGGACCGGCGAAGACGAGTTCGCCACTGCCTTCGCCCGCATCGAGTGTCACTACTTCGTCAACGGCGGCTGGGTGGAAGGCGACAAGGCGCTGCTGGCGAAGGCCAACCTCGATCGCATGCGCGACATCCCGTGCGTCATCGTCCAGGGGCGCTACGACGTGGTGTGCCCGATGGAGTCGGCGTGGGCGCTCCACCGCGCGTGGCCCGAGGCGTCGTTGAAGATCGTTGCCGACGCCGGGCACGCCGCGCACGAGCCGGGAATTCTGCACGAGCTCATCACCGCGACCGACGCGTTCCGCACGAGGGCGTGAGCTGACGTCGAGGTCTCGAGCGCGCACGTTCACTCGGGTGCTAAGAGACGAGCGTTCACGATCGGCCGGCGATCATTCGAGGTCTCACGCCATGCGCCAGCTCGTCTTCATTCTCTGCAGCACCACGCTCGCTTGTCAGTGCCTGCAGCCCGTCGACGAGCGGCCAGACGCGGGACCACGCGACGCAGGACGCGTCACGGACGCGGGCACCACTGACGCAGGCGCGATCGACGCTGGCCTCGACGCCGGTCTGTTTGACGCGGGAGTTCGCCCCGACGCCGGCGTCGAGTGCGTGTCGGCCAGCGATTGCACCTCACCCGTTCGCACGTTGCCGTTCTGCAGTGGTGGCCCGGTGATGAGCTGCGTGAACTCACGGTGCCTGCTCGAGTGCGCGGGCTCAGGCAGCCGCACCTGCCGCTCCACGTCCGATCGCTGCCTCGACTGTGACGCCGGTATGCAGTGCGCGAGCTGCGCGGCTCCAGCCTGTACGTTTCGGGTGCGGGTCATCACAGGCAGCTGCCCGGCGCCGTTCCTCGCCGACTCGCAGCACACGCTTCAGCCCTTCAGTGGCCGCTGCGGCGGCGGGCTGCTCTTCGACGGAGGCCTCGCCGGGCTCTGGTTGGGCCGGTTCGATCCCGGCAGCACGCTCCTCGACATTCCCGAGCTGGGCGGGAGCTGCCTCGGCAACGATCTCGCGACGGGCGTGCCGCGAACCCTCGTGAGCTGCCCGGCGTGCACCTTCATCGCCGAAGGCTGCGAGTGAGCGCGCTGGAGCAGGTCCTGGCCGGCAAGTCGGCGCCGGTCGGAGACTTCCACGTCGTGCGCGCGCTGCCGCAGGTCGGGCGTCGCCTCGTCGGCCCGTTCTGCTTCCTCGATCACATGGGCCCGGCCACCTCGGTCGGCCACGCGACGTCGGGTGTCGGCCCCCACCCGCACATCGGGCTCGCCACGGTGACGTACCTCTTCGACGGCGACACGCTTCACCGAGACAGCCTCGGCACCGTGCAGCGCATCAGACCCGGCGACGTGAATTGGATGAGCGCAGGCAGCGGCATCGTTCACTCCGAACGAACGCCGCCTGAGCGGTTCGGTCAGTCCATTCTCGTTCACGGGCTGCAGCTCTGGGTCGCCTTGCCGGCCGAGCTCGAAGAATCAGCGCCGTCGTTTCAACACGCGAGCCGCGAGTCGCTGCCCTCGATGGAGGCCGATGGTGTCGCGGTGCGCGTGGTGCTGGGCGAGTGGAATGCGCTGCGGTCGCCGATTCAGGTGTCGTCGCCCACGCTCTTCGTGGTGGCCGAGCTCGAGGCTGGCGCTCAGCTCGAGGTGCCCACCGCCGCCACCGAGCGCGCCGTCTACGTCGTCTCAGGTGACCTCGGCATCGAAGGGACGGCGCTGGCGATGCACCAGCTTGCCGTGCTCACGCGGGGCGAGGTCGCGACGATCTCAGCGCTCACGCCGGCGCGGCTGGCGATCATCGGCGGCGCTCCGCTCGAAGGCCCGCGCTTCATGATGTGGAACTGGGTGTCGAGCCGGAAGGAGCGGCTCGAACAGGCCCGGCTCGATTGGAAGCACGGCCGATTTCCGCTCATCCCCGGCGATAGCGACGAGCGCATTCCGGGGCCCGGAGAGTGAGTCCCGTCAGTCTTCGTCGAGCGCTGAGAGGAATTCGCGAAGCTGGGCGGGCTTCGCCGCGCGGCGAATGAACTCGGCGACCGGCGCGCGCCAGCGGGTTCGACCGACATGCTCGAGCAGCTCGGTGAGCTCGTCGAGCAGTTCTTCATCAGCCTGCGGCGTCAGCCCATCGGTTGGCGCGGCTGCACCCGACGCCCACGCCTCGAGCAGCTGCGAAACCGCCAGCTCGGTGTGAGCGCGCCGCTCGATTCTTCGAATGGTGGCCCGGGTCGCCTCGAAGGAGCTGGTGTCAGGCAGCGCCGCCGGCCGTGCACCGAACAGGTCGAGCACCTCGTCGTGAGGGCCCCAGACTTCTTGTCGGGCGAGCGTCACGACATCGGCGCCCGCGTCGTCCCGCGCTCCCGGGTCGGCACCAGCGGCGAGGAGGCGACGGACGATCGGCGCGGCGCGCGAGGCGCTGGTGTCAGTCACGGCCGAGTGCAGCGGTGTTCGCCCGTGGAAGCCGCGCGCGTGAGGCGAGGCTCCAGAGTCGAGCAACAGCGCCACGGCCTCCTCGAGTTTGTGGTGACAGGCGTGGTGCAGCAGCGTGTCGCCCGAATCGCCTCCAGCGCTGGCGAGCGTGGGGTGCTCCGAGAGGCATCGCGCGAGCGACTCGACGTCCCCCTCCTCGATGAAGGCCACCGCGTCGCTGAAAGAAGTAGGCATGACGCGTCGAGATCTACTTCACCCCGAGCGCCGCGAGTCGTCCCTTGATGTCGTGCAGCGCCTCGTCGATGAGCGCGTTTTCGTGCGCGGCAGTCACCGAGCCCAGGCCTGCCGTCGCGGCGTCGTCTCGCAGCGTGACTTCGCGTCGGCGGAGCTTCGGAGGCAGCCCTGCGGTGCCGAACGTGCGCCGCAGCATCTCGGCCAGCTCATCGCCGTAGCCCGCCAGCTCCTTCCGCTCCGCGCGAGCCAGGTTCGGGAGCACCTCGCCCGCCGTCTGCCACGCGATGCGAACGTGGAGCGCTTCGTCCTTCACCGTCTCGGCCAGCACCGCGCGCACCAGCGGCTGCGTCGTCGCGGCATGCCGGGCGCGAATCAACGCGAGCGACACCGTCTCGCTGAAGCACCCGTTCGCGAGCGCCCACACCACGAAGGAGACATCTGACGGGTTCGCGAGACTGCGCGGCGCGTAGTCGAGCCCGTCCGGAACGTCGTCGTCGTAGCCACCGAGGCGCTCTGCCAGCGCGTGCGAGAGCTCGGCGTGGCGCACCTCGTCCTGCGCGATGGTGGTGTACGCGGCGATCGTCGTCAGCCCCGCGCCTTCACGCACCAGCGCGAGCACGACCTGCGAGACGGCCGGCACCGCGGCGAGCTCGCTCCACGTGCGTCGCGACCAGAACCGTCGCGCAGCGTCGGAGCGGGGTAGGGCACCGTCATCGAGCTGAAGCAGCGCGTCTCGACTGCGGGCCGTCTGTGCGCGCCGCAGTTTTCGCCATTCGGCCGTTGAGGACTTCAGCTCGACCTTCACGGCTTCTTCTTCGGCTTCGCACCCCAGAGCGCGTCGGCGTCGGCAGAGGGCGCCACGTGCGCGGCGTCGTCTCCGTCTTTCACCTTCTGGCCGCGCTCGTCGCTGAAACCCGTGTCATCGGGCTCGACGCCGGCCGGAGCGGCGAAGGCTCCGAGCAGCGCGTCGACCTCGGCCTGCACCTCTTCGTCGGTCTCGAGCGTGCGCGGCTTTCGCGCTTTGCCCGCGGCCATCGGGCTCAACCCACCGGGTGAATCGGGCGCGGCTGACCGCTGGTGAACTTGAGGTCGACGCCGAGCTGCTTCGCGAGCCTGTTCAGCTCGGCCGCCGCGTCGCGCGTCAGCGCCACGGTGCCCTTGCTCATCTGGTTCGTGCTCGAGCGCGCGTGGATCTCCTTCAGCACCCGCTTCTGCGTCGCCGGCGTGTAGCTCGTCGAGATCGACTTCGTCAGCTTCAGCGCCTCGGCCTTGCCGAACTTGAACTGCTGGCCGAACAGCGGGGCGGGGAAGCCGGGGCGGGTGCGGCCGTACGCGTGGTAGTCGTTCTTCACGTCGTTGATCGTCTTGTTCGAGAGCAACGTGTCGACGCGTTTGGTGGTCTTGATGGTCATGCGCACTGACCTAGCGCCTCTCGATTTTCACGTCGAGTCTGCAACGGGTCATCAAGACCTTTCTTGACGCGCTGCTGCTTCGCACGCTACCGGTGCCACATGTCGAAGCCGCTCGTCATCGTCGAATCGCCGGCCAAGGCGAAGACCATCGCCAAGTTCCTCGGGGAGGACGCCTTCACGGTGATGGCCAGCGTCGGCCACGTGGTGGACCTGCCGTCGAGCGGGCTCTGCGTCGACGTCGAGAACGACTTCAAGCTCACCTACGAGGTGACGAAGAAGGACGTCATCGCCTCGCTCAAGCTCGCCTTGAAAGACTCCTCGGAGCTCTACCTGGCGACGGACGAAGACCGCGAAGGTGAAGCCATTGCGTGGCACCTCAAGGAGCAGCTGAAGCCGAAGGTGCCGACCCGCCGCATGGTGTTCCACGAGATCACCAAGAAGGCGATCGCCGAGGCCGTCGCGAACCCACGCGACATCGACATGGGGCTGGTCGACGCGCAGGAAGCGCGCCGCACACTCGATCGCCTCTACGGCTACGAGGTCTCTCCCGTCCTCTGGCGCAAGGTGAAGACGGGCCTCTCGGCCGGCCGCGTGCAGTCGCCGTCGATTCGGCTGATCGTCGAGCGCGAGCGCGAGCGCATGGCCTTCCGCTCGGCCTCCTACTGGGATCTCGCGGCGAAGCACCCCACCGACCCGAGCTTCGAGTCGCAGGTGTACAGCCTCGATGGGCAGCGGGTGGCGCAGGGCCGTGACTTCGACTCGGTCGGTCAGCCGACGGCGCAGGTGGCGTGGCTCGACGAGGCGAAGGCGCGCGGGTTGATGAGCCGCATCGAGGGCAAGTCGTTCACCGTCAGCTCGACCGAGAAGCGGCCGTACCGCAGCTCGCCCAAGGCGCCGTTCATGACGTCGACGCTCCAGCAGGAGGGCGGGCGCAAGCTGGGCATGAGCGCGCAGCAGGTGATGCGCGTCGCGCAGGGGCTCTACGAGCGCGGCTACATCACGTACATGCGCACCGACTCGACCAACCTGTCCGAGACGGCCGTCAAGGCCGCGCGCGCGCAGATCACCGAGCTGTTCGGCGACAAGTTCCTTCCCACCGCGCCGCGCGTGTACGCGAAGAAGACGAAGAACGCGCAAGAGGCGCACGAGGCCGTCCGCCCGGCAGGTGAAGCGTTCCGCACGCCCGATGAGCTGAAGGCCGAGCTCGCGCCTGCGGAGCTGCGTCTCTACGATCTGATCTGGAAGCGCACGCTCGCCTGCCAGATGGCCGACGCCGAAGGCGAGACGGTGTCGCTGAAGCTCGGAGTCACCTCGACCTCGAATGAGAAGGTCGAGTTCAGCGCGTCGGGCCGCACCATTACCTTCCGCGGTTACATGCAGGCGTACGTCGAGAGCACCGACGAGCGTGACGACAAGCGGGACGACGAAGAGGCGCCGCTGCCGATCTTGAAAGAGGGCGACACGGTGCCCGTCTCGGTGCTCGAGGCGCTCGGCCACACCACCTCGCCGCCAGCGCGCTTCACAGAAGCCTCGCTGGTGAAGAAGCTCGAAGAGATCGGCGTCGGCCGCCCTTCCACCTACGCGAGCATCCTCGGCACGCTCCAGGCGAAGTACGTCTGGAAGAAGGGCTCGGCGCTCATCCCCAACTGGGAAGCGTTCGCGGTCGTGCAGTTGATGGAGAAGCACTTCCTCGACCTCGTCGACCTCGAGTTCACGAAGGAGATGGAAGAGGAGCTCGACAAGATCGCCGGCGGGGAGCGCGAGAAGGCGAGCTACCTGAAGGAGTTCTACTACGGCGACAAGAAGCACCAGGGCCTCAAGAAGCAGGTGTCTCAGAACATCGAGAACATCGACGCCGCCGCGGTGAACTCGATCCCCATCGGTGACGACCCGGCCGGGGTGCCCATCGTCGTGAAGCCGGGCCGCTACGGCCCGTACCTGAAGCGCGGTGAAGACACCGTCTCGGTGCCCGACGCGCTCGCGCCCGACGAGATGACGGTCGAGAAGGCGCTCGCGTTGCTCTCGGCGCCCAAGGGCGACACGCCGGTCGGCGTCGACCCCGTCTCGAACCTCAACGTGTACGTGAAGACGGGCCGCTTCGGCCCCTACGTGCAGCTCGGAGAGGTCAGCGACGACTCGAAGCCGAAGACGGCCTCGCTCTTCAAGACGATGAAGCCCGAAGAGGTGACGCTGGCGCAGGCGCTCGAGCTGCTCCAGCTGCCCCGCATTCTGGGCACGGCGGACGACGGCGAAGAGATCATCGCGCAGAACGGCCGCTATGGCCCGTACCTCACCAAGGGCAAAGACAGCCGCAACCTGGGCGTCGAGGCCGAGCCCCGCCTGCTGACGATCACCATGGCCGAGGCGCTCGAGATCTTCGCGCAGCCCAAGCAGTTTCGTGGCCGAGGGCAGGCGAGCAAGCCGTCGATCTCGAAGGGCACCGATCCCGTCAGCGGCAAGGAGATCCTCCTCAAGGAGGGGCGCTTCGGCTGGTACGTGACGGACGGCGAGACGAACGCGACCCTTCGCCGCGGTGACACGCCGGAAGAGGTGTCGAACGAGCGCGCGGTCGAGCTGATCGCCGCCCGCCGCGAGTACATGGCGTCGCCCGAGGGCCAGGCGCGCGCCGCGCAGCGAGGCCAGAAGCAGGCGGCCAAGAAGGCGCTGAAGCAGGTGAAGGCCCAGAAGGCGAAGGCCGAGAAGGCCGCGAAGACCGACGCGCCGGTGAAGGCGAAGGCTCCGAAGGCGGCCAAGGCAGTTAGGGCGCCGCCCGAGAAGAAGAAGGCCGTCGCCGAGAAGGCCGCGAAGCCCGTGAAGAAAGCCGCGCCCAAGAAGAAGAAGCCCGAGGCCAAGAAGGCGTCTCGCAAGTCCATCTGACGAGGGAGCGCGCCATGTCGGAAGAGAAGGCGTTCCTCACGGCCTATCGCGCGAAGGACTACCCGCGCCCGTCCGTCGCCGTCGATCTGGTGATCCTCACCATCGTCGATGCGCAGCTGCGGGTGCTGCTCGTCAAACGCAAGGAGCACCCGTTCATGGGCCAGTGGGCGTTGCCCGGCGGCTTCGTGCGGGTCGGCGAAGGGCCCATCGAGCAGGGCGAAGATCTCGACGAGGCGGCGAAGCGCGAGCTGAAGGAAGAGACTGGCCTCGACCCCGAGCGCGTCTACCTCGAGCAGCTCTACACGTTCGGCAAGGCGGGACGAGACCCCCGCCTGCGCGTCATCACCGTCGCGTACTACGCGCTGGTGCGCCCCGATCTCGCGCCTTTCGTGAAGGCCGGCGGTGACGCATCCGACGTGGAGTGGTTCGACGTCGTCGCAGTGCCGAAGCTGAAGCTTGGCTTCGATCACGACGAGATCGTCGAGATGTCGCTGCAGCGCATTCGCGGAAAGCTCGAGTACACGAACATCGCGTTCGATCTCGTGCCGGCGACCTTCACGATTCCCGAGCTGCGCCACGTGCATGGCGTGGTGCTGGGCAAACCGATGGATCCGGGCAACTTCCGCCGCTCGTTCAACCGGTGGCTGGAAGAGGGTCGGCTCGAGCTGGCTCCCGGCAAGCGCATCACGACGTCGAAGCCGGCCGCGGTCTATCGGTTCAAGCGCGCTCGCGACTGAGTCACTGAGGGATTTCGCCCCTGATGGCGGGGTTGGCGCCCTCGATGACGTCGAGCGTTTGAATGGCGCTCTTCTTCCCGTTCCACTCGAACTGAATCGTGTGCCGGCCGACGGGGACCTCGAGCGGGTCGGAGGGGAGCACCGGCGTTCGTCGGCCCGTGGCCTTGCCATCGATGATGACGTCAGCCCCAATCGGGTTGCTCGCGATCTTCAGCAGGCCCATCGCGCCGCGTGCTGGCTCAGAGACGCGCAGCAGAAGGTCCATGCGGCGATTGTCGTTCGTCCAGATCAGGACTGTCGCCTCGCCGTGGCTCAGCCCCTTGACCTCGAGCTTGTCGGCACCGAGCACGCGAACCTCGGCGACCGTCGAATTCCGAATCACGGTCCGGCTGACGTCCTTGACGGAGATGCTCACGCGCTCGTTGATTGCCAGCGTGATGACGCGCGCGACGCTCTTGCCAGGCGGCTCGAGTCCAGGTGAGGCGTCGAGTTCTTCGAGCCGGCTCCGGGCCTTCTGGGCGTCGCTGCCGCCGGGAGCCCACGCGATCACCTGATGGAAGAGCCTTCGCGCCTCGGCCGGATCGCTGTCTCTGAGTTGATAGCCCTTCAAGTAGAGGCTGCGGCTTTGGCTTTTCACCGAAGCAGGAAGCACCGAGTCGTCGCCTTCGAGCATCTCGAGTTGAGCCCTCGCCTTCTGTTGGGTGCTCGACGCTGGGTCGCTCGACACGAGCGCATCGATGAACAAGAGCCGTGCCGCCCCGGGGTCGCGCTCCTGCAACACGACGCCTCGTTGGTATGCGTCCTCTGCCTCAGCGGCCCGCTTGGTTGCCCAATCGGACGGCTGCGTCTTGACGTTGCGGGTTTCCTGGCCCTGAGTCTCGAGGCTGGCTCCCTTGAGGATCTCGCGCACCCGTTCGATGCGCTTGTCAGTCGGCTCCGCCACCTCGAGGAACTGCTTGTACAGCGACAGCGCCCGAGTGTTGTCTTGGAGATTGTCCGTCTCGCTTCCGCGCGTGGCGAACGTCGAGGCCAGGGTCACCACGCAGTCCGGCTGATTGGGTTCGTCCTGCAAGCACTGCTGCAGCAGCGAAACGGCCGTCTTGTAACGCTTCTCCTTCTTCGCCTCCTTCGCGCGCTCGAGCAGCGTGCCGAGATCGGTCGTCGGCGAGGCAGGGGCCGGGCTGGCCGGCTTCGGCTCGAGTGGCGCGGCGTCGAGGCTCTCGAGCTTCTTCTGCGCGGCTCGTGCAAGCGCGGTGTCGGGCACCAGCTCGCTCACCTGCTTCAGGAGCGGTCTCGCCAGCTCGGGCGAACTCGACGCTATCGCAGACCCGTGCACGAAGGCTGACACCGCCGAGATGACCTTCGTTTGGTCGTGACCTGCCATCAGCATCACGTTGCCCTGTTTCGCGGCGAACAGCGCCTCGCTCCCCTCCGGCAGGGCCTCTTGCTCGAGCCGGTCACCCATCACCGAGCGCGCGCCGCCGGAGAGCTCCCGATCGAGCGCGAGCAGCGAGCCAGCCTCTGCCTCGTCGAGTCCAGCGATGTTCTCGCTCTGCACCTTCGCGCGCTTCACCGCTGCCGCGAGCCGGGCACACTCTGCCGTGGAGCACGCCTCGAACGCTGCGCTCGCCGCCTCGAGATCGCCGCGCACCCACGCAGCCTTCGCCGTGCTCAGCGCCTCGGTCTGCGCGTTCGCGCTCCGCACCCGCCAGCCGATGAACGCCCCGCCCACGCTCAGGACGAGCACCGCCGCGACCGCCAGAATCTCGGGAGGCAGCAATCGCCGCCCACCCACCGAGAGCCTCGTCGGCCGGGTCGCGCCATGGAGCCTCAGCAATGCGCGGCCCAGCTCGGCCTGCGTCGGCTCACCCGTCTTCGCGTGCGCCTCGAAGAACTCGTGCAGCTCTGGCGACAGCGGCGGAGGCCCTTCGTTCTCGTCGCTCATGACTGCTCCTTCACGGTTCCACCGAGCACGACCTTCAGCGAGGCGCGGCCCAGACGCAGCCGCGAATAGACGGTGTTCAGCTTCACCTTGAGCGCCTCCGAGACCTCGACCGCCGAGAGCTGCTCGAGATCGCACAGCACGACGACCTCGCGTTGTTCATCGGGCAGCAGCGACAACACCCGCTCGAGCTCGAACAGTGTTCGCCGTCGCTCCAGCTCGTCATCAGGGCGGGGGCCGCGCGCTGACATCGACTCCGGCACGGGCTGCAAGAGCCCCCGTCGCGAGGACGATCGCCGCGCGTTCGCCGCCACCTTCACCGCGATGCCGATGAGCCAGGTCGACGGTGCCGAGCGCGCCTCGAAGTCGCGCAGCCGCTGGTGCGCCGTGAGAAACACCTCTTGCACCGCGTCCTCGACCGACGCTGGGGGAACGCCCAGCCGCGCCAGACACCGCCACACCTGGCGGGCGTGCTCCTCGTAGAGGGTCGTGAGATCGAGAGGTTGAGTGCGCATCAGCAGGGCGAGCTCGGTCACGAAGCGGTGAGTGTCGCGTCCCGTGGATTCCGTCACTCCTGTCTTCGCGTTTCCAGTCCTTCCTCTGATTTGCCACGCTGGCCGTCCATGGACGCGCTCCTGCTGGGACGGTTTCACGCAGTGACGACGGCCCAGGCGCAGTGGCTCGCGTCGCTCTCGACGGCGCCCATCGATCGCGTGCTGTGCGTCATCACGAGCGCCAACCAGGCGGGCACGCGCCGCAACCCGCTGGAGCTCGAGGCGCGGAAGGCGCTGCTCACGCCGGCGCTGGAGCGCACGAAGCGGCCGTTCGAGCTCGTGCCCGTCGACGACATTCCCGACCCGGGCGCGTGGGTGCACTACGTGCTCGGGCGCGTGAAGGAACAGACCGGCCGCGCGATCTCTCCACAGACGACGGCGCTGTACTCGGCCAACCGCGACGTCGACGCGCTGTTCCAGGCGCAGGGCTTCACCGTCGTGGCGCAGACCGTCGAGGGGCTGACGCCGCACGAGCTGGTGCAGCGCATCGTCGACGGGCGTGACTGGGTGAGCGACGCCTCGCCTGAGACGGCAGCGGTGTACCAGCGGCCCGGCGTCGTCGATCGGCTCCGCGCCGTCTTTCACCAGAAGCTGCTCAACGACGACGGCGAGCTCGGCCACCTGCGCGACTTCGGCAGCTACGGCGCCCAGATGGACGCGTCGCTGCGTCAGAAGCTCGACGAGCTCGTGCGCTGGGTGAAGCCGGGCAACATCGTCGACAAGGGCTGCGGCACGGGCAAGTTGATGGTCGAGCTGTCGCGCCTGTTCCCCGAGTCGAAGCTGGTGGGCGTCGATCTCTCACGCGAGTTCTTGCGGCTGTGTGACGAGAACACCTACGCGACCGACGACGTGGCGCTGGTGTTCGGCAACGTCATCGACGTCTGCGTGCCCGCGGCTTCGGCGAGCACCGTCATCTTCTCGTCGGTGATGCACGAGGTGCACTCGTACAACGAGTACCGCGTCACCGAGATCGACCGCGCGCTCGCCAACGCCCACACCGAGCTCGCACCCGCAGGCCACGTGCTCGTGCGCGATGGCGTCAGCCCGGAGCCCGCCACCTGGCGCCTCGAGCTGCTCGATCAGCCGACGAAAGACACGTTCGTTCGCTTCGCGAAGGAGTTCCGCCACGGCAAGGGCGTCGAGTTCAAGCGCCTCTCCGAGGCCGTCGTCGAGCTCTCGTCGCACGACGCGAACGAGTTCATTTGCAAGAAGGACTACCTCAAGAACTGGCACATCGAGGTGAACGAGGAGTTCGGCCCGCTCACGCTCTCAGGGTGGAGGACCGCGCTCATCGCCGCGGGCTTCGAGCCGATGCACCTGGAAGAGACCCGCAACGCGTGGATCGTGAAGAACCGCTACGAGGGCACGGTGAAGGTGACCGACACCGCCGGCGTCGTCATCCCGTGGCCGGCGACGAACTGCGTGGTGGTGGGGCGGAAGCCGAAGTGCTGAGCCGCGCTTTTCGACTCCATCGGCGCCGAGCCTAGAAGCTCAAGGTCGCCGTCACCTGAATCCGCCACACCAGCTGCTCCTGCATGCGGAAGCGGCGGCCGACGCGATCGACCCGGAAGTCGTAGTTCGGGTTGATCTCCAGCGGCGCCGACGAGATGTCGATGGTGCCGTTGCCGTTGACGTCTTTGCCGATGTTCTCGGACGTGAGGTAGCGCTCCGTCTGGTACGCGACCGAGCCGTACGCCTTGAGCATCACGAACTCGGCAGCCTGACCCACGAAGCCCACCTGCGCGCCCACGGTGCCGTAGTCCGAGTTGTAGAGCATCTTGCCCATCAGGTCGGACAGCTCGTTGTAGCCGCGGCCCTCTGACGTGTATTGCCAGAAGCCGCGCAGGTCGATCACCACGCGCTGGAACCGATCGGCGCGCTCGAAGGCGATGATCTCGTTCCCGAAGGTGACGACGCCGACGTGCTGCGGCCTGATGCCCGTCTCGGCGCGCGACCACGGCCCCTGACCGCAGTTCTCGGCGCGCGCCATGCGGCTGTCTCTGGCGTCGTCGCAGTTCGAGTAGAAGCTCTGGCTGACCAACGGCAGCACGTAGCTGACGCCGACGTAGGGCTCGAAGGTGTCGATCAACCGCTTCGAGACGGCGGTGGAGAACGCCAGTCGGTGAACGCGCTCGCCGATGGCGCCGCGCATCTCGGCCGTGGTCGCGGTCGAAGGGTTCAGCGTCGAAGCAGTCGGCGCCGTGTATTCGAAGCGCAGCATCCACGTCGGCTTGGTGTCGTCCTTCTTCTGGTTGAAGACGTTCCAGGCGAGGCCGAACGTGAAGTCACCGAGGCCACCGCGGAACGACGTCGCTCCGTTGGCGCCGACCTCGAAGAGCCGGCCGTCGCCGCCACCCGGCGTGGGGCAGGGCGTGCCACGTGCATCACCGCAGTTTCGGTAGATGGTGGTGTTGCTGTCGGTGGTGTCCTTCGAGAAGGTCCACCTGCGATCCTGCTGGAAGACGATGGGCACGCCGACATGCAGCTCGACGTCGCGGAAGAGGCCGATGTGGGTGTCGATGCCCAGCCGCGTCTCGTCGCGGAAGTAGGTGAGCTCGCTGACGTCTTCGAGGGCGCCCTGCTGGTACCACTCACGCGCGACCTTGCCGCGGTCGAAGATGCGGTCGAACGTGAAGTCGAAGAACATGCCGAACGGGTCCTTCTCCTCGAAGGACGAGGCGACCCGAGTCAGCTCAGCTGCGCCAGCGCTCGACGCCACCATGACGGCAGCGACTGCGACGACCCCGAAGCGACGCATCATCATCACGGGCGCGAGGGTAGGCGTCACGCCTCGGCCTGACAAGAAACTCGGCCCCGCCCGCTCTAGTTTCCGGCGACGGTCTCGGCAGGCATCATCGCCTTGAAGCGGGCGACGGCGCCGTCGAAGCCGGCCCGGTCTTCCGACGCAAGGGAGGCGCGCGCCGTCTTGTGGCTCTCGAACGGGTCGATGACGGTGGAGCCCTTCATGAGCTGGTAGTGCAGGTGCGGCGCGAAGGAGTGGCCGGTGTTGCCCGACTTCGCGAACGGCTGGCCCCGCTTCACGGTGTCGCCGACCTTCACCGATTTGGGGATCTCGGAGAGGTGCAGGTACAGCGCGGTACGGCCCTGGCCACCCGACTCCTGCAGCTCGATGGAGTTACCGTTGCCGCGGAAGTTCCAGTTCTTCCGGGCGATGACGCCGTCGAACGTCGCGCGCACCGGCGTCCCGACCGGCGCCTTGAAGTCGACGCCCTTGTGCCTGCGGCCGTCGCGGAGCAGCGAGGTGATCTGCTCGTAGTCGTTGATGGGCGCGTCGGTGAGGTGCTCCTCGAGGGAGCTGCCATCGAGCTGGAAGAACTTCGCGTGGGCCTCACCTTTGCCCTGGTAGCGGAACGCCTCGAACGTCTTCCCGAACTTGCGGCTGGTGAACCGAACGGCGTGCACCAGCGGCTCCTGGCCCTCGCGCGCTTCGTAGACGGCGCTCAACGAGTCGCCCTTGAGCAGATCGCCTGGCACCTTCACCCACCAGACGAGGGAGCGGTTGATGACCTGGGTGAGCGGGCCGCCGAGCTCGCGGCCGACCTGACCGACGATGGCGGTCTCCATGGGGCCGGTGATGCTGACGCTCAGCGTCTGGGGGCCGGAGCGCGGCTTGCCTTCCATCGCGGGCGGCAGCGGCATGGCAGGGGCTGCGCTCGGCATCGGCAGCGCGTTCGCGATTGGCGCTTGTTGATCGATGGCAACGCTCGGAGCACTCGCGGCAGGTGCGGCGTCGACGGGAGCCGCGGCCGGTGCGACCTCCGCGACGGGCTCGGGCGGCGTGGAACCCGGGCGGTGCGTCACCCAGTAGCCGAGACCGGCGACGGTGCCGACGATGGCGGCGATGACGGCGACCTGCGCGATGGGTGACTTCTTCTCGGACTCACCGAGGACAGGCATGTCAGGCATGCGGAGCTCCTTGCTGGAGGGCGACCGTACCGGCGGTGGCGCAGTTTGAAAGTTTTTCGCCACAGGGCTGTGTCGGGTGCAACAGCGCGAGCCACCCGGCTCATTCCTCGGGGGGTGACTCGTCGCGCAGGCCGAACTCCTTCATCTTGGTCTGCAGCGACTTGCGGCTGATGCCGAGCAGCTTCGCGGCGCGGGTGACGTTGCCTTCGGTCTTCGCGAGCGCCTGCACGATGAAGGCCTTCTCGATCTCGGCCTGCTTGGCCTTGAGGAAGTCCTTCAGCGGGGTCTCGCCCACCATCGGCGTGGCGGTGTCGGTCATCTGCGCGACCGCGCTCTGCAGGCTGGTGCGCACCGGGCCGGGCAGATCCTTCACCTCGATGCGCGGCCCGTCGGCGAAGAGCAGCACCCGCTCCATCATGTTCTCGAGCTCGCGAATGTTGCCGGGCCACGGGTACGCCTGGAGCATCACCAGCGCGTCGTCGGCGATGCCCTCGATCTTCTTGTTCAGCCGCTTGTTGTACTTCTCGATGAAGTGGCGGGCGAGCGAGGGCACGTCGGTGCGGCGCTCTCGCAGCGGCGGCAGGTGCAGCGGCACCACGTTGAGGCGGTAGAACAGATCCTTGCGGAACCGGCCTGCGTCGACCTCGGCGGCGAGGTCGCGGTTGGTGGCGGCGATGAGGCGAACGTCGACCCGGGTCGTCTTGATGCCGCCGACGCGCTCGAACTCGCTCTCCTGCAGCACCCGCAGGAGCTTCACCTGCATCTCGATGGGCACCTCGCCGATCTCGTCGAGGAAGAGGGTGCCGCCGTCAGCCAGCTCGAAGCGGCCGGGCTTCGAGGTGACGGCGCCGGTGAAGGCCCCGCGCTCGTAGCCGAACAGCTCCGACTCCATCAGATCCTTGGGGATCGCGGCGCAGCTGATCTTGATGAGCGGCTTGTCCTTGCGTGACGAGCCGTCGTGGAGCGCGGTGGCGACCAGCTCCTTGCCCGTGCCGGACTCACCGGTGATGAGCACCGTCGAGGGCGAGTCAGCCACCTTGTCGATGATCTTGAAGACCTCCTGCACCTGCGGCGAGTCACCGACGATCGCCGTGCGCGGGCGGCCTTCGGGCGGCACGTGGGCCTGGTTGGCCTCTTGCGTGCGGGCGGCCTTCGCGACGACCGACTGGATCTCGGACTGCTCGAAGGGCTTGGTGATGTAGTCGAACGCGCCGGCCTTGATGGCCTCGACGGCGGAGTCGACCGTGCCATGGGCGGTGATGATGATGACGGGCACGTCGGGGCGAATGGCGTGCACGGACTTGAGCAGCTCGAGCCCACCCACCTTCGGCATCACCATGTCGGTGATGACGACGTCGGCGCCGTTCTTCTCGAACTCGGCCTGGGCCACCTCGCCGTTCTCGGCGATGGCGACCTCGTAGCCCTCCTTGCGGAGGATCGCTGCGAGCACTTTTCGCAGGTTGGCTTCATCATCGACGACGAGGACGCGTGACACGGTGGAGCCTGTTTGGCCCTGCAGACCTCGAGGGTCAAGCTCGGCTGTCTGATTGCGCAGGTTGGAATGCGATGGGGGCGATAGAGTGCGCAGCGTGCTCCGACCTCTTCTGGTGATTGCGGTTTCTCTCGTCCTCGGCGGGTGCTTCGTCGAGTTGAACGATCGGCCAGGCCGTACCTGCAACGAGCAGGAGCCGTGCGGCGCTCCGCGCGAGTGCATCGCGGGACGCTGCTACGGGCCGGGAGAAGTCGACCCACGCTCCGATGGAGGCGAGGGTGGCGGCTCAGCCGGTGGGAGTGCGGCCGGTGGCGACGCTGGAGGAATGGCCGCGGGAGGCGCTGCAGCGGGAGGCGCTGCAGCGGGCGGCGCCGCAGCAGGAGGCGCCGCAGCAGGAGGCGCTGCAGCTGGCGGGTCTGCAGCGGGTGGCATGGCAGCAGGAGGCGCAGCGGCAGGCGGCGCGGCGGGTGGCGCAGCGGCGGGCGGCGCGGCAGGCCCTGGTCCGATATGGCAGCAACCGGCGCACGGCTTCTCCAGCTTCACGCTCGACACCGGGTGCGTGGCGATGGTGGACGCCGCCAACGGCAACCAGCTCAACGGCACGGTGGTGAGCACGGTGGACAGTGAAGACTCGGCCAGCGGAGACGTGCGCGATGCCGGGTTCTTGCCGACGACGTTCGAAGGCGCGGTGAAGGGCAAGCTGCGGCTCACCGCCCGGCCTCAGCTCGTCGGGAACCTGCCGTTCATGGAGTACAGCTTCGGGCAGTCGACGAACGTGCACTTGCAGCTGGCGATCACCCCGGCTGGGGCGCTCCAGGTCAGCAACACCGCTGGCACCGTGTCGGACCAGGCCGTGTCGAACACATATGCCGTCGACGGAGGGTTCGGCGCTGGCGACTACCTGTTCGAGGTGCGGTGGGCTCGTGGTGGCAACCGCCGCGTGTGGATGAACACCCGGCTCCTCGGAACGGTCGCGTTGCCGGCGACGGGGGCCAACCCCACCCTGGGCGATCGATTCCGCGTGGGCATCATGCGGCTCGACGGCGTCGATGGTGGCCCCGCAGCCGCGTCGGTGCGCGCGTGGCAGCTCGGTGAGCGTGAGAACTCGACCCTGGGAGATCTGCCATGACGTGGCTGCTGGCTGGACTGGTGACGGCGCAGACGCTCGTTCCGTCTTCCGCGATGAGCGCGCGCCTCGTGGCGCCGCAGGAGCAGACCGGCGCGACGGCTGAAGGACCCGGTGCGTTCCTCTCGAAGCGTCCCGTCGCTGTCACCTTGAGCGGGTTGACGATTCTCGGTCTCGGCGTCGCGGCAGGGCTCGGCGGCAACGCAAGCGATCTGGCGCGGCAGGCGAACGAGTCGAACTCCGACTTCTACTTCCGGCTCTTCGGGGCCGAGGCGAACAAGAGCGCGCTCGGTGCGAACGTCGCGCTCGGGCTGGCAGCGGCGGCGCTCGTTGGCGCCATCATCGCCTTCATCGTCGAAGGGTAGTTTCTTCCCCGGCACGCCGTGCGCAGTACAACGGGCCGAGTGCCAGAGACGCCGCAACGCAGTGGCCGCTCCGCCGCGCTCGTCGCGCTCGGCATTCTGTTGTCGCGGCTGGCGGGCCTCGCGCGGCAGAAGTTGTTCGCGCACCTGATGGGCAGCGGGCTCGAGGCCGCGGCGTTCTCGGCAGCGACGCGAATTCCGAACGTGCTGCAGAACCTGCTCGGTGAAGGCGTGCTCTCGGCGTCGTTCATTCCCGTGTACGCGAGCCTTCGCGCGAAGGGGCAGCTCGACGAAGCGCGGAAAATGGCGGGCGCGGTGTTCGGGCTGCTCGCGCTCCTCGTCGGCGTCATCGTGGCCGTCGGGTTGCTCGGCGCGCCGTGGCTGGTGCGCTTCATCGCGCCCGGCTACTCGGGAGAGGCGTACGAGCTGACGGTGACGCTGGTGCGCATCATCTTCCCGGGCACGGGCGTGCTGGTGCTCTCGGCGTGGTGCCTGGGGATTCTCAACAGCCACAAGCAATTCTTCCTCTCGTACGCGGCGCCGGTGGTGTGGAACGGGGCGATCATCGCGGTGCTGTTGGGCGCTCGAGGCGCGCCGGGCTCCGAGGTGATCACCTGGGTCGCGTGGGCGACGGTCGCCGGGAGCGTGCTGCAGTTTCTCGTGCAGTTGCCGAACGTGATGAAGCTGCTCGGCCGCTTCGAGCCACGGCCGTCGATCTCGCTGCCCTCGGTGGTCGAGGTGTTGCGCGGGTTCGGGCCAGCGGTGGCGGCGCGCGGCGTCGTTCAGGTGAGCGCGTACGTCGATCTCGCGCTGGTGACGCTGGTGTCGGTGCGCGCGGTCTCGGTGCTGACGTACGCGCAGACGATCGCGTTGCTGCCCATCAGCCTGTTCGGCATGTCGATCGCGGCGGCCGAGCTGCCCGAGATGTCCGCCGACGCGGTGAAGTCGCTCGAGGAGCGCTCGAAGGCGCTGCAGGAGCGGCTGAAGGCGGGCCTGGAGCGTATGTCGTTCTTCGTGGTGCCTTCGGCGGTCGCGTTCCTGCTGCTGGGCGATCTGCTGTGTGGCGTGTTGCTCGAGTCGGGGCGCTTCACGGCGAAGGACTCGCGGCTGGGCTGGTACCTGTTGCTCGGCTCGGGCGTGGCGCTGCTCGCGCAGACGAGTGGACGGCTCTTCTCCTCGACGCTGTACGCGCTGAAAGACACGAAGACGCCGTTCCGCTTCGCGGTGATTCGCGTGACGCTGGGCGTCGCGCTCGGCTTCGTGTCGGTGACGTATGGGGCGAAGGTGTTCGGCCTTCCGACCGATCTCGCGGCGGTGTTCCTGACGCTGACGACGAGCGTGACGGCGTGGCTCGAGATGTCGTTGCTCAAGCGCGCGGTGGCGAAGCAGCTCGGCGGAGTGCCGTCGATCGCCGGGCGCCTGGTGCGGTTATGGGTGGCGGCGTTCGTGGCGGCGGGCGTCGCGGTCGGCGTGAAGGTCGCGCTGACGCTGCACTTCGGCGCGCGGCCGATGGCGCTGGAGGAGTGGGGCGGCCAGGTGCTCCCGTTCCCGCTGGTGCCGGAGTTGATGGTGTGGCGCTTCGACGTCTCGACGCTGGTGACGTCGACGGGGCTCATCGGCGTGTACGGCGCTGGGTACTTCGTGATCACCGCGCTGATGGGAATTCCGCAGGCGGGCGCGGTCGTGCGTCGCGTGCTGCGCCGAAAGTAGCGCTGGGCACGCGCGGTGCACTGCGACGCCGGCCATGACACGAACATGGGTGCTGGCCCTCGCGGTGTCGCTCGCGAGCCACGGTGCAGGTGCCGAGGAGCCGCTGAAGCTCATGGCCTTCAACGTGTTGTTCAGAGGCTCGGATGACGCAGCGTCGGTGAAGGCGATCGAGACCGAAGCTCCCGACGTGGTCTGTCTCACCGAGCTCACGCCGCACTTCGTGACGGCGTTCGAGGGGGCGCTGTCGAAGACGTACCCGTACCGCGCGTTCGTTCCGCAGGCGGGCACGTGGGGCGTGGGGTTCGCGTCGAAGCGGCCGCTGACGGAGGTGCGGACCGGCCCGGTCGCGCCGTCGAAGATCCCCGCGATGGAGGCGCGCGTGCAGTTCGGTGGCGGCTCGGTGCAGTTGGTGTGCGTGCACCTGATGCCGCCGGTGGGGAAGCACCAGAAGAGCGACACGTTCTTCGAGCAGCTCGAGAAGAACGCGGCCGTTCGCATGAAGCAGGCGCAGACGCTCGTCACGCGCTTCGAGAAGACGGAGCGGCCCGTGGTGTTGCTCGGTGACTTCAATGAGGAGCCGAACGGTGAGGGCCTCCGCGCCCTCGAAGCGGCGGGCTTCACGCGGGGCTGCGCGTTGTGGAAGTCGTCGTGTTCGCCGACGTTTCCGGGCCCGGTGTTCGCGTGGCCCGCGGTGTTCAACATCGACCACGTCTTTGCGCGCGGGTTGACGTTCACGGAGGCCAAGACGGTGAGGGCGGGCGGATCCGATCACTATCCGGTGACGGCGACCCTCGTGCCCAGCGCGCCTGCGAAGTGAAGCAACAATGGCTCTCGAGAGCGCGAGGGGCGAACGAGGGCGCTCGCGAAGCCTCGAGTGCCGATGGTCGTGAACGAATGGCGCGCGCTCCGAGGTCGTTTGGCCGTTCGGGTCGAGGGAGCGGGTCGCTTTTCTGGGCACTGTAAACGCGGTGACGGAAATGCGACCACAAGGTGACGTGAACTTGTTTCCGCGAAAGCGTCACCCTCTTTACAGCGCCTGCGAATCGGCCTCGCCCCTCGGGCCGTGTCGAAGTTGGGCGGTGCCAATTCGTGCTGCCCCTCGTGACTCGAGGCTTCGGAGGCCACTTCCCACGACTGCCTCGCCACAGAGCCGTCAGCGCGTTCGTCGATCGCCGATCACTCGGGCCGGTACGCCCGCCACGATCGCCCACTCCGGCACGTCACTCGTCACCACCGCGCCCATGCCGATGACGGCGTGATCGCCCACCGTCACGCCATCGGTGAGGCCGGCGTTCGCGCCGACCCACACGTCTTTCCCCAGCGTGATGCCCTTTGACGTCACCGGCTGTTCACGCACCGGCCGGTCGGGAGCGAGCTGATGATCGAACGCGTACAGCGTCGCGCCGCTCGCGATGCGACACCCATCGCCGATGGTGATGCCGACCGCGCCTCCGTCCAGACTGGCGCGCGCGTTGATGCTGACGTCAGCGCCGATGATGACCGGCCCGTGGAGAAACGCATGCGCCGCCACCGTGGACCGCGCCCCGATCACGATCGGCCTCCCCAGCTGCGCGAAGATGCCGGCCTCGGGAGCGATGAAGCAGTCCTCGGCGATCGTCACCGTCTCTTCGCGCATCAGCTTCGCCTGCACCTCGGCCTGCCACGGCTTCGCCCACACGAGGTGCTTGTCTTTCAGCGACGCGTACAGCCACGGCATCCACGACAGCCGCTTCTTGTGCTGCTCACGGAACTCGAGCGGTGAAGGCTCACTCACGGCGCGACGCGGGAGAACGTCTCGTAGTGATCGTCGGAGTAGTACCGCTCGCCGTTCGCGCCGGTGACGATCCGTCGTGCACCACGAGTCCGCTCGCCTGGCGTCGGCACCGTGTACTCGCGGTAGTAGCCACCGGGTCGATACGGCAGCCGGCCCTCACGGTTCTTGAACTCGATGCCGTCGCGGTCGTACGGAAACGGCCCGCCGGTAGCGATCAACCTCAACGTCTCGCGCGCCTCATCGGGCAGCTGCGAGATCGTCGTCGTCGTCTCCTTCGCGCTCTTCTCTCTGCGAGGCAGCGGGGCGTCATCCACCGGCGCCTCGTCGATCGCCTTCGGAGCGTCGCCCCGCTTGTCGAGCACGTTCGTCCGGAACTCGGCCTCTCCAAGCTCTCCACCTTTCGGGAGGTCCTTCACCGCCGCCGCGATGCGCTCGAGACGATTGTCGGGGTCGGGGTGCGTCGAGAAGAACTCCGCCGTCTTTCCGCCACCCGCGGCCTTCAGCACCTTCATCACCTCGCCCATCTGCGCGGCGTCGTAGCCAGCCTCGGCCATGAATCGAACGCCGAGCCGATCGGACTCGAGCTCGTCATCGCGGCCGAACTTCATGCTGATCAGCTGCGCCGTCGCCATCGCGAGCGCCGCCTTCGCCCGCGCGCTGCCGGGAGAATCGGGATCCGACGTCGCCACCACCGTCGCGCCCACCAGCCCCGCGGTGAGGTCGGCCTTCGCCAGGTGCTCCGCGCCATGCCGCGCGACGACGTGGCCGATCTCATGCCCGAGCACCCCGGCGAGCTGCGCCTCGTTCGTCATGCGCGAGAGCAGCGCCTCGGTGATGAAGATCGGGCCGCCCGGCAACGCGAAGGCGTTCACCGTCTTGCGATCGCCCAGCACCGTGAACGTGAACGGGTACTTCGTCTTCGCCGCTGCGCTCCTGCTCGCGACACGCTCTCCGACGCGCGTCACGTACCGCGCGAGGTCCGCGTCAGCAGTCGCTCCACCGAACTGCCGAGTCAGCGTCGGAGCGCTCGACAGGCCCAACGCGACCTCCTGCTTCTCCGAGAGCTTCACGTACTGCGTCTCGCCGGTGAGCTCGTTCGTCGTGCGGCGCGAGAGGTAGGTCGCGACCGAGACGCCGGCGATCACCAGCCCGATGAGCAGACGTGCGCCCCCACCTCGACGTTGTTCGTAAGCCATGTGCCTCTCTTACACGGAGCGTGGCAGCTGGCGCATCGACCACAGCAACGTCAGCCAGCCACCGAGCTGCGCGAAGCCACCGAACGGCGTCAGCGCGCCGAGCCCACGGATGCCGGTCAGGCCCATCACGTACAGGCTGCCCGAGAAGATGAGAATGCCCGCGACGAACAGGCCCGCGGCGATGCGAGGGCCGCGCGTCGTGACGTGATGCGCGACGATCGCCGTGAGGCCGAGGGCGAGCGCGTGCACCAGGTGATAGCGCGCCGCCGTCTCCCACCAGCCGAGGCGATCGGCTGCGTCAGGGAGATCCTTCACCAGGCTCTTGAGCCCGTGCGCGCCCAGCGCTCCGAGCGCGACGCCGAAGAACGCGAACGCCGCCGACAGCATGCCCACCGTGCGATTCATGCTGCCGATATGCCACGGCGCTTCGGCTCCCGTCGCCCGCAACGCGGCGCTACGTCTTCACCAGCGAGCACCCCCAGCCGTCGTAGTCACCATCGAGCGGCAGAATGATGTCGAGCACCTCGGCGACGAAGGCATCGGCCTGGCCGTCCGACAGGGCGTCTTCGCGGTGGAACTGGAGCCCCACGCGCCCGTCTTCTCGCGTCTCGAGCTCGTCGGTCGAGAAGCCCGCGGCCTTCAGCCGGCTCGCGGCCTCCTTCGCCGGCCCGGTGTTCTCGAAGTACGCGAGGTGGTCGATGGTGCGCGCGACGCTCATCACGTCACCGGTCGCTTCGATCTGCTCCAACAACGAGCGGTTCGCGATCGACTGCAGCGAGTACGCGTCGGGGTAGAGGAAGTCGGTGTACATGCCCCAGTCGGGGTCTTCGGCCGCGAGGTACTCGACCTCGTACGGCGCCACCGGCCCGAGGAGCTCCTCGAGCTCGTCCAGCAGCGGGCCTTTCGCCGCCGGCACGTAGAAGAAGAACTCCGTCGCGCCGCGGGTGACGAGCCGGCCCACGTAGAGCGCGTCGACCTTCGCCGTCAGCGCCTCGACGAGGCGATCCTCCAGCGCGCCCATCGGCTCCAGCTCGGCCGCGTCGCGCAGGCCGTCGGGCCGCGGCTTGAGCAGGGGCACCCTCAGCTGCAGACGCAGCGTGTGCGACTCGGTCGGCTCGGCGTTCAGGTCGACGACGAACGAGGCAGGGTGCTCGTCGAGGGTCGTCATGTAGAAGCCGAAGTTGGGTTGCCAGGGCGTCGTCATGACGGCGAACCCTATTCGTTCCGCCTGGGCCGACCAACGACGGCGCTTTCACAGTTGCTTTGTTCTGGCCGTCGCGAAACACGGCGCGCCTCATGCCGATTCGCCGTGGTGCCCTCTCGTTCGCCCGCTTCCGTCTCGACGGCAGCATTCCCAAAGACACCCGCAAGTGGCTCGTCAAAGCACTCGAGTCGCGCGCCTTCGAAGGCATCGATCCGAAGGGTGATGAGGACCGCGCGTCGGGCTTCGTCTCGCTCGAGCGCCCCGAGGTGGCCGAGTTCCCCGCTGGCGAGGTGTTCCGCGGCATGCACGCGCTGTTCGCGTGGCGCGTCGAGAAGCTCCGCATTCCGGGCCAGCAGATCCGCACGCAGCTGTCCGAGTGGTCGCAGGCCTTCGAGCAGAAGAACGGCCGCGCCCCGGGGCGCCGCGAGAAGACCGAGCAGAAGGACACCATTCGCCGCGCGCTCCGCAGCAAGACCGAGCCGGGCGTGAAGGTCTTCGACGTGAGCCTCGACTTCACCGCGAAGGAGCTGGCGGTGTGGGCCACGACGCGCTCGATCGTCGAGGAGATTACCGAGGCGCTCGCCTCGACCCTCGATCTCAAGCTCATTCCCAAGGTGCCTGCGTCGCTGGTCGACGCCGACACGCTCGATCGCCTCGCGCCGACGACGGAGCTGTTCGGTGACGAGCTCGCGACGCCCAAGAAGAAAGAGGTGGCGTGATGGCCTCGAAGAAAGCTGCTGGGAGCGAAGCGAAGTTCATGCGTGGCGACGCCGGCGTCGACGGCCAGGCGACGGTCGAGAAGGCCGACCCGATCGAGACCGAGCAGGCCAAGGCGCGGGAGGCGCTGTACCGGGGCCGCACGTGGCTCGGGCGTGAGGCGCTCACCTGGGTGCTCTTCCGCAGCAACGACACCAACCCCATCGCCGTGCTCGACGACGAGCCGATCACGGTGCTCTTCAATGGGCGGCTCACCCTGCGCGCGGCGAGCGGCGACATCACCGAGGTGGCCGTGAAGGGCGTCAACGCGCCGTACGCCCAGCTGATCCGCCAGGCGGCTGATCGGGGCCTGCTGGTGCACTCCGCGCGGCTGGCCATCACCTGGCAGGAGCGCTCCTACGAGGTGACCCTCGATGCCGAGCACTTCGACGTGCGCGCCGGCAAGACGCCCGAATTGATGAAGGATGACGACGACGAGAAGCTCACCGAGCGGTTGGATCACGTGGCCGTGCTGGGCCGCATGCTCGACGCCGTCACCGCCCGGTTCATGGAATTGCGCACCTCTGCGAAGTGGAAGAAGACCGTCGTCCCCGAGCTGAAAGCGTGGATGAAGGAGGCGTGAAGGCCTGATCAGGAAGTTCCCCGAGTTGCAGGGCTTGACCACCTCACCGGGGTGACATACACGCGGCAGCCTTTCCGGCGTTCTGCCCCTTGGGCTCCGACCGGGACTCGCTTCGCAACCCGAAGCGAGCTGAACGAAAACGAGGACATCACGATGTACGCCGTCATCCGCACTGGTGGAAAGCAGTACCGCGTGGCCGAGGGAGACGTCATCCGCATCGAGAAGATCGCGGGTGAGTCGGGCTCGGACGTGAAGTTCGACGAGGTTCTGATGGTCGGCGGCAGCGACTCGCCGAAGATCGGCAAGCCCATCGTCTCGGGCGCCAAGGTCACCGGCAAGATCGTTCGCCAGACCAAGGCCCGCCGCGTCGTTCACTTCCGCAAGGAGAAGGAAGGCTGGACGCGCATGCGCGGTCACCGGCAGCCCTTCACCGAGATCAAGATCACCGGCGTCGCGGCCTGATTCGCATTCACCACTTTCTTCACCCAGAAGGACTCGACTTCCATGGCACATAAAAAAGGGCAGGGCTCCTCTCGCAACGGCCGTGATTCGAACTCACAGCGCCGCGGCATGAAGGTCTCGGGCGGCCAGACGATCACCGCCGGCACCATCATCATCCGCCAGCTCGGCACCGTCGTTCACCCGGGCACCAACGTGCGCGCGGGCCGCGACCACACGCTGTTCGCGCTCGTCGACGGCGTCGTCACGTTCGAGCGCAAGGACAAGAAGCGCAAGCAGGTCTCGGTGTACCCCGCGAAGGACGCTTCGCCCGCCGCTGCGGTCTGAAGTCGTTCTTCTTTCGGTCTGTCGTAGGCGGGTCGCGTTCCTTCGAAAGGAGCCGACCCGCTTCGTGTTTCTGAAGCTCGAGCGGAGGCTGGGATGAAGTTCGTCGACGAGGTGCAGATCAAGGTGAAGGCCGGCGATGGCGGCAACGGCGCCGTCGCGTTCCGTCGCGAGAAGTTCATCGACAAGGGCGGCCCGTCAGGCGGCGACGGCGGCAACGGCGGCTCGGTCATCTTCAAGGCCACCGAGCAGCTCACCACGCTGCTCGACTTCCGCTACCACTCGCTCTACCGGTCGCGGAACGGCTACCACGGCATGGGCAGCGACATGAACGGCGCCGGCTCCGACGATCTGATCCTCGAGACGCCCGTCGGCACCGTCGTTCGTGACGCGCACACCGGCAACGTGCTGGTCGATCTCTCGGTCGCCGGCCAGACGTTCGTGATCGCCAAGGGCGGCCGCGGAGGCCTGGGCAACATCAACTTCGCCACCTCGACGCGCCAGACGCCGCGCTTCGCGCAGGACGGCACGCCGGGCGAAGAGAAGGATCTGACGCTCGAGCTCAAGCTGCTCGCCGACGTCGGCATCGTGGGCTTCCCAAACGCAGGCAAGTCGACGCTGATCAGCCGCGTCTCGCGCGCGAAGCCCAAAGTGGCGGACTACCCGTTCACCACGCTCGTACCGAACCTCGGCGTCGTGCCCTACAAGGACAAGAAGTCGTTCGTGATGGCCGACATCCCCGGGCTCATCGAAGGCGCGAGCGAAGGCGCTGGCCTGGGTCACCAGTTCCTCCGGCACGTCGAGCGCTGCCGGGTGCTGGTGCACCTCGTCGATCTCTCGGCCGTCATCGTAGGCCGCGACCCCGTGAAGGACTTCGACGCCATCAACACCGAGCTCAAGAAGTACAGCGGCGTGCTGGCCGGCAAGCCCATGGTGGTGGTGGCGAACAAGCTCGACCTGCCCGACGCGCGTGAGGCGCTGCCGAAGTTCCTCGCGGCGATGGAGAAGCGGCGCATTCACGTGCTCGAGCTCTCGGGCGCCACCGGGGAAGGGCTCGAGGCGCTGCTCGACGCCTGTGCCCGTGAGCTGTTCTCGCACGCCTCGCTCAAGACGCGCGTGAAGCAGCAGGGCGCGCTCCGCGACGTCGTCACCGCCGAGACTGCGTTCCGCGCGCCGAAGGCCGAGAAGCCCGCCGTGAAGGCCGTGAAGAAGAAGGCGCCGCCGATGAGGACACCCGCGAGGAAAGCGGCTCCGAAGCGGCCTGCGGCGAAGACCGCGCCGGTCGCCAAGAAGAAGCCCGCCGCGAAGAAGACCGTCGTGAAGAAGGCGAAGGCCAGGGCCCGCGCGTGACCGGCGGCGGCCCGAAGTACGAAATCGCCGAGGGCCAGCCGCTGCCTGACGATCTGCTGCTGGAGCCTCGCAAGGAGCGCATCGACAAGGTGATCGCCAGCCGCACCCGCAACCTCGTCGTCGTGCTCGATCGCCTCGAAGACAGCTTCAACATGGCGGCCGTGCTGCGCACCTGCGAGGCGATGGGGGTGCAGGAAGTCCACGTCGTGCGCAACCCCGACGTGCCGTGGTCTCCCAACACCAAGGTGACCCAGGGCTGCGACAAGTGGCTCGATCTCACCCGGTACGACGACTTCGCCTCGTGTCATCGCGCGCTCAAGGCCCGGGGGTTCTCGCTGCAGGTGTCGGCGGTGCGTGACGGCGCGCAGAGCCTCTTCGACTTGAAGTTCGATCAGAAGGTCGCGCTGGTGTTCGGCAACGAGCGCTTCGGCGTCAGCGACGAGGTGCTGTCGATGGCTGACGGTGTGTTCTGGCTTCCGATGTCGGGCTTCACGCAGAGCCTCAACATCTCGGCGGCCGCGAGCGCCTGCATCACCCGCGCGGTGGCGTGGCGGCTCGAGCACCTGGGCCGGCATGGCGATCTCTCGGCCGAGGAGACCGTCGTCTTGCGCGACCGGTTCCGGCTCTTGTCCGTCAAGCAGCGCGGCCGCCTGTACGGCACCCATGTGAAGAGGGGCTGAAGCGGCGCGTCGAAGCTCGCGACAGTCGTTTCACGAGGGAATAGGAGGACTTCCACATGCTCTCCCACGCGTTTCTGGTGCTGCTGATGTCTCAGGTTCCCGACGGCAACCCCATCGCGATGAGCGCGAAGAAGGCGGTCGCCATTCGTGACGCCGGAGTGCCAGACGCCGGAGTGCGTTCGAAGGACGCAGGGCTCGTTCGTTCGCCAGACGCTGGAGTCGCTCCGGCGAGTGATGCGGGCGTTGTGAAGCCGACGATGGCGCCTGCAGTGAAGACGCTCGTCGACCGCATGCAGGCCTTCTACGAGACCACGAGCGACTTCAGCGCCGACTTCCGGCAGGACTACTTCTACAAGATCAGCAAGCGCACCCAGACGTCGACGGGCACGGTGCTCTTCCGCAAGCCGGGCCTGATGCGGTGGGACTACGCAAAGCCCTCGGCCAAGACGTTCGTGCTCGCCGGCGTGAAGGTCTACATGCACGACCCCGAAGCGAAGCTGCTCACCGTCGCGAGCATCGGCACCAGCAAGCTCTCTGCGTCGGTCACGTTCCTCTTCGGGCAGGGCAAGCTGGCCGACGAGTTCGCCATCAGCCAGAAGGAGTGCGCGAAGTGTACCGGCACGTTGCTCCAGCTCGACCCGTTGGTGCCTGACGCGCGCTTCACCCGCATCTTTCTCGAGGTCGACCCGAAGTCGGCCCAGGTGCTCAAGAGCACCGTCGTCGACCCCGATGGCAGTGAGAATGCGATCTCGTTCTTGAACCTGAAGACGAACACCGGCCCCTCGTGGGACGGCGGCACCGGCAGCGTCGACCCGCGCTTCAAGTTGAGCCCGCCGCCCGATACCCAGGTGCAGGACTTCACGATGGGCGTTGGAGCACAGCCGAAGCCGTAGCCTCGACGGGCGCCAGGCGTCCGTATGCCGGGGTGGACACGTTCCCCGCTCGAGATTCGGCTAAGTCGCTCGGTCATGTCTCTGCGTCTCTTCGTTGCGGTGATCGTCGTGTCGTTCGTGGTCGGTTGCACCTGCCCCGGCAACGTGGTGGTGATGGAGCCCCGCCGCGACGCTGGTGTGGGCGCGGGCGGAGGCTCGGCGACGGCGGGAGGCTCGGCAACAGCGGGCGGTTCGGCAACGGCGGGCGGCTCCGCGACAGCGGGCGGTTCGGCAACGGCGGGCGGCTCGGCAACAGCGGGCGGTTCGGCAACGGCGGGCGGCTCCGCGACAGCGGGCGGTTCGGCAACGTCGGG
>JALHMW010000008.1 GCA_022843845.1 Archangium sp. | reverse complement strand
TCCGGGCTCTCCGGCGATTACCCGTGCGGGACTTTCACCCGCTGGAGACGCGCAGCATGGCTCGGCTTCGGCGGTCGCTTCCGCGATCTCCTCCGCTTTGCCTTCACGACGCACCATGCCGCTGACGGTAACCGTGGCTAGAGTGCGACGCATGGTCCTTCTCTTGAGCGCCCTCCTCACGGCGGCCCCCACCGGCCAGCCTTCGGTCTTCACGCTCGAGGGCCAGCCCTTCGTCGACTCGGCGCGTACCGATCTCGCGACGCTCAAGATGTTCGTTCAGGGGCTGAAGTCGGTGAACGGTCAGGTGCAGGCCAACAAGGCGCTGTTCGGCCTCGAGGCCGCGTCGGTGCTCACGCCAGATCAGAAGCGCACCCTCTTGAGCACGTGGGGCTCGCTCTTCGGCTACTTCTCGTCCATCGAAGGGCTGCGGCAGAAGTACTGGGACTTCGTGAAGGTGCTCCCGACCGACGTGCGCCACGCGTGGGGCTACGTCATCACCCACACCGCCCTCACTGCGGTGCTGGCGTATGGCCTCGCCTTCGCCGACCTCACCATCGGCAACAAGCAACTCGAGACGCTCCTCGACGAGGCCAACGACGAGTTCGGTGTGCCCGCCGGCGCCTTCGCGGCCTTCAAGCTGAAGTCGATTCACGTCGCGACCTCGACGCAGCTGATGACCGGCGACGCGTGGCGCGTGACGATGTCGCCGATGCTCAAGAAGGCGAAGGCCTTCGACGAGAAGGACGTGAAGTGGGCGTGGGACGAGATGAAGGCCGGCTCGAAGCTGGCGAAGGCGTCGCTGACGAAGAACGGCGCCAGGCTGTACGCCGTCAACGCGACCGACATCTTGAAGGACTCGACCATGCACACGGTGTTTCCGGTGCAGAAGAGCTTCGCGGAGTGGATGGGTGACACCCGCGTCGCCCGCAACGGCAAGCCCCTCGTGACGAAGGACTTCGTCGAGAAAATCGTGCTCCCGAAGCTGCAGCCCGGAGACGTGCTGGTGGCCCGGCAGAACTGGTTCCTCTCGAACATCGGCCTGCCCGGGTTCTGGCCGCACGCGCTGCTCTACGTCGGCCGCCCGGAGCAATGGGCCGCGATCGAGATCGATCCTGGAGTGCAGACCTGGCTCAAGGCGCAACCTGAGAAGCCCGCGACGTTCTCGGAGCTGCTGCAGAAGCGCTACCCGGCGAAGTGGAAGACGTTCGTCGAGGGCACCGACTTCCAGGGCCATGGCCCGCTGCGCGTGATCGAGTCGATCTCCGAAGGCGTCAGCTTCACCGCCATCGAGCACGCGATGGGCGTCGACTACCTCGGCGCGCTGCGGCCGCGAAACCCGCTCGTCGAGAAGGCCCGCGCGATCGAGCGCGCCTTCCGCTACCAGGGCCGGCCCTACGACTTCGACTTCGACTTCTTCTCCGACTCGACGCTGGTGTGCACCGAGCTCGTCTACAAGGCCTACCAGCAGGACAAGGACATGAAGGGCCTCGAGTTCCCCCTCGTCGACGTCGCCGGCCGCCGAACCCTGCCCGCCAACGAGATCATCAAGCGCTTCGATCTCGAGGCCGAGAAGCCCGACCGCCAGCTCGACTTCGTGTTGTTCGTCGACGCGAAGGAGAAGGACGGCACCGTCTTCGAAGCCTCGGCGCAGTCGCTGCGCGACACGTGGAAGCGCCTCAAGTGGGACGTGGCCCAGAAGTGAAGACCTACGAGCTGGGCAAACCACCGGGCCAGGCCGCGCTCGTCGACGCCCTCGCACGGGTCCCGCCCAGGCTCGATCTCGGCGCCCTCGCCATCGCGCAGCTGCAGGACGCGCCGCTCGATCAGAAGCTGGTGCTGACCAACCTCGATCTCTGGGCCGACCGGGTGCACGCCCGCGCCGACAAGGGCCGGCTCGACGCGCTGGTGTCGGTGCTCGTCGAAGACGAGGGCTTCGAGGGCGATCAGCTCACCTACCACGCGCCTGAGAACAGCTACCTCGACCGCGTCATCGAGCGCCGCAAGGGCCTGCCCATCACCCTCACTGCGCTCTTCATCGAGGTCGGCCGGCGCGCAGGCCTCGAGGTGCAGGGCATCGGGCTGCCCGGGCACTTCATCGCCCGCCTCGACGACGAGTACTTCGATCCGTTCCACGAAGGGCGGCGGCTCTCACTCGAAGACTGCGAGGCCCTCGTCGCGAAGACCGGGAGCACCTTCGAACAAAGGCACCTCGCGCCCGTGTCGACGAAGGCCATCTGCTGGCGCATGTTGAACAACCTGAAGAACGGGTGGATTCAGCAGGCCGAACCCACGCAGGCGCTTCCAGTCGTCGATCTGCTGTTGACGCTCGCGCCGAAACACCCTGCAGAGCTGCGGCTCCGTGCGGGCCTCTTGCTCGACCTCGGCGCCTTTCGTGCTGCCCTCACCGATCTCGAAGCCTGCCTGAAGGAGCGCCCAGAGCCGCCCGACGTTCAGGATCTGCGTCGAACCGTCCAGTCGCTCCAGCAGCGCATCGGCCGCCTGCACTGAATCATCGCTGAATGACGGCCGTGTACTTGAAGTACCCCGCAGCGTCTTTGCACTCGACCAGCGCGTAGTCCTTGGCCTTGTTCGGGTCCGGGCGTGGGTCGCTCTTCCACACCGACAGATCCGACTCCTTGTTGTCGCGCGGCCTGAGCGAGCTGAACACCTGATGCAGACCGTTGGGCAGGTGAACGTCGCAGCCGGTGCCCGACGGAGAGTCGCTGTTCACGATGACCCGCACCACGGTGCTGGGCCCCAGCAGCCCTGAGTTCTTGCGGTTGAAGATGACCTGGCCATCGATGCGCGGCAACGCTGCCGGCTCGGGCTTCTTCTCGAGGGGCTTCACCTCGACCGGCTTGACCTCCGCGACGGGGTTCAGTGGTGGCTCGGTCGGTCGGTCGTCGGGCTTCGTCGTCTTCGGGTTGTTCGGCCCGACCGGGAAGTCGACGGGGACCATGGCCGGATCTTTCGGGTCCTTCGTCACCTTCGCCAGCTTCGGCCGATCGGGCACCGTCTCGTCGACGAACGCGAACAGCGACTCAGGGTGCGCGTCGTCTTCTTCCATCAACAGCTCGGCGACGGTGCCGCGCGCCTTGAGTTCCAGGACTCGGGCCTGACCGAACACCTCGCGCTGCCTCCCTTCGACGGGCTCGCCAACGAGACGGAGCCGATCGCCTTCACGCAGCCGCTGACCCTTCTCGAGATCGATGTACGCGCCGTCGGAGCGGCGAATGACCTTGAAGACGGTGCCCTTCGGCGTGAGGCGCGCGCGCACCGCCGGCTCGATGGCGGCTCCGGCGTCGAGCGCGGCGACAGGCTCGACGGCTTTGACGGGCTCGACCACGGCGACGGGCTCGACCGCGACGGGCTCGACCGCGACGGCTTTGAGCGGCTCCACCGCGGGCGGAGGGGTCGGGCTGGGCGTGTCCCTTCCGAAGGCGACGTACCCACCCACGCCAAGCCCGACGAGGGCCAGCAGCGCGACGATCACGAGCGGCGCTGCGGAGCGATTCGGCGCGATCGGCGCGTCATCATCGACGTCGACCTTCGGCTGCGATCTCTGTCGCGGAGGGCTCGGCGCCTCGACGTCGGCCCCGGGCTGCGACTTCCGTCGCACGATGCTCGGCGCGACCTGAATGTTCGACGCCGGGCCCTGCATCGACAACGCGCGTTGCGCTGGCGTCATCTGCGGGGCGGGGCTGCTCCCGTCGCCCTGCCGCACGAACGTACCGTCCAGCTCTTCGGCGGCCGACACCGTGCCTGACTTCGGCTTGAGGTGATGGCCCGGAGCGGAAGGCGCTCTGGCACCGCCCTTTCGGAGCAGGGACAACTGCGACTGCAGGTTCCTCTCGGCGGCGAACTCCTCGGGGCACATGGCGCGAATGAAGTTGCCGGCTTCTTCGGCGCTGATGCTCAAGCCTTCACGAACGGCGATCTCGTTGAGGCCTCTGGCGAACTCATCGCCGCGGTTGTAGCGAGCGGCCGGGTCTTTCTCGAGCGCGCGCAGCACCACGGCGTCGAGCGCCTCGCTCACGTCCTCGCGAACGGTGCGCAGCGACGGAATGGTGGGGTTCGCCATCATCGCCACCATCTCGGCCATGGTGCCGCCCTGGTAGAGCGGGCGCCCCGCGATCATCTCCCAGATGACGATGCCGGCCGAGTAGATGTCGGAGCGGTGATCGACCGTCTTCGCGAGCGCCTGCTCGGGAGACATGTACCCGAGCTTGCCCATCACCGTGGCTGGCAGCGTGTGCTTCGATCGGCCCGCGCTCTTGGCGAGGCCGAAGTCGATCACCTTCACCTCGCCTTCGTACGAGACCATGACGTTCTGTGGAGAGACGTCGCGATGCACGATGCCCAGCGGCGTGCCTTCGGGGCTCGTCTTGCGGTGCGCGTAGCCGAGCGCGTCACACATGAGCCGGCCGATGTGCAGCGCGATGGGCAACGGCAGGAAGGTGCCGGTCGTCGCGCTGCGGGTCTCGATGCGCGCGAGATCGACGCCGGGCACGTACTCGATGGCCATGAAGAGCGTGCCGTCGGCCTCTCCCATGTCGTAGACCTGCGCGATGTTCGAGTGCGTCAGGTGCGTCAGCACACGCGCCTCGTGATGAAAGCGCTCGACGAACTGCGTCTCGGCCTTCATCTGCGGCAGGATCGTCTTGACGATGCACAGCTTCTCGAAGCCCCCCGCGCCAGAGAGCCGCGCGAGATGCACCTCGCCCATGCCGCCCTGCCCCAGGAGAAACAGCAGCTCGTAACGACCGAGCGTTCGGTGAATCTGGTCGGTGACGGCCATCGCGCCGAGACTCTACCGGGCTGCGGGCGGGTTGCGAGGTTTCGCAGGGCACCAATCGGACGTATGCACGCGCCATGATCCTCGTCCTGCTGCACGTGGTACTCGCCCAGGGGCCGGGCTCGACCCTCGAGGTGCAGCCTCCCCAAGAGGCACCACCGTCGTCGCTTCCCACCCAGGAGATCTCGTCGGGCATTCAGACGCGCCCGCTCGAGGGGTCGGCCGGGTCGACCATCGTGCTGAGGGCCGAGGAGTCGCTCATTCGCGCCGTGTCCCTCGTCGAAGGCCGGAGCGCTCCGTGCGAGCACTTCGCGACGCAAGCCGTCTGCGACGATCTCTCGGTCGTCAGGCCCCGCCTCGTGAATGAGCCACTGCAGGTGTCAGACGCCGGAGTGCCGCTCGTCTCCCACTTCAGCTTCACTGCTCTCAAACCCGGTCGCACGATGTGTTCGTGCGGACAGCCTAGGAACCTTCAGCTCGTCTATGAGTTCACCGTCGGCTCGCTCGAAGACGCCGTGCGGCCGGTCGCGAGAAAAGTGGTAGGCGAGGCTTTCTCACGGCTGTATACGCAGCGCCGCAGTCTGGTCCCGTAGCTCAGCTGGATAGAGTACTGGCCTCCGAAGCCAGGGGTCGCGCGTTCGAATCGCGCCGGGACCGCTCGCCTCACCGCTCGAGTCTGACTGTCGCGACGCGTTACGCGACTCCCATTGACTCCGTGATGGTTCTCTCCGAGAAGACGCGCGCTTTTCGCCCCGGAGGCATGCGTGATCGTCGGAGTCCCCAAAGAGATCAAAACCCGTGAGTACCGCGTCGGCATGACGCCGGCCATCGCCAAGGCCTACGTCACGGCAGGTCATCAGGTGTTCATCGAGAAGGCGGCCGGAGAAGGCGCCGGGCTCTCCGACGCCGACTACGAGCGCGTGGGCGCGAAGATTCTCGAGAGCGCCGATGAGCTCTGGAAGCGCGCCGAGATGATCGTGAAGGTCAAGGAGCCGATCGAGCCCGAGTACGCCCGCATGCAGGAAGGGCAGATCATCTACACCTACTTCCACCTCGCGGCCGTGCCCGAGCTGGCGAAGGTGCTCATCAAGAAGAAGATCGCCGCCGTCGCCTACGAGACGATTCAGCCCGAAGACGGCTCGCTGCCGCTCCTGAAGCCGATGTCCGAGGTCGCCGGGAAGATGTCCATTCAGGTCGGCGCCACGTCGCTCGAGAAGGCGCACGGCGGGAAGGGCATGCTGCTGGGTGGCGTGCCGGGCGTTCGGCCCTGCCGCGTCTCGATCATCGGCGGCGGCGTCGTCGGCACCTGCGCGGCGAAGGTCGCCGTCGGCATGGGCGCTGACGTCACCATCCTCGACGTGAACCTCGATCGCCTCACCTACCTCGACGACATCTTCCAGGGTCGCCTGCGCACGCTGATGAGCGACACCGAGAACATCGCGCGCGCGGTGCGTGAGTCAGATCTCGTCGTCGGCGCCGTGCTGATCCCCGGCGCGAAGGCCCCCAAGCTCGTCTCGGCCGATCTCATCAAAGAGATGTCGAAGGGCTCCGTCGTGGTCGACGTCGCGGTCGATCAGGGCGGCTGCATCGAGACGATCAAGGCCACCACGCACGACCACCCCACCTACGAGGTCTCGGGCGTCATCCACTACGGCGTCGCCAACATGCCGGGCGCCGTGCCGATGACCTCGACCTTCGCCCTCACCAACGCCACCCGCCCCTACGGCCGCAAGATCGCCGACATGGGCCTCAGCGCGGCCGTGAAGAGCGACGCGGCGCTGGCCAGGGGCCTCAACACCTTCGGCGGCCACGTCACCTACGAAGCCGTCGCGCGCGACCTCGGCTACCCCTACGTCGCCATCGAGAAGGCCATCGAAGGCCGGTAGCCGCGTGTCAGGCTGACGCGCTGCGCACCTGCGCCCGCGTCACTGTGTCAGTTGATGCCCAACCGCCGCCCGGAAACCTTCGTGGTTCCGGGCGGTTGTCTTTTTAGACGCTCCGGCACCGCAGCTGCACTCCTCCCAGCTCAGGCGGGCAGTCCGCCGGCACGAAATACCCCAGGGGATTCGTGCGTTTCACCGCTACGGCTGCAGGTCGGCCAGGGAGACGGGCACATGTTGGGGTTCTCGACGAAGAGTGACAAGGCGCGGGCAGAGTTCGAGGGGCTCGTCGCTCCGTGGCTCGACGCGCTCTACGGCGGCGCGCTGCGCTTGACGCGCAACGAGCGAGACGCCGAGGACCTCGTGCAGGACTCGGTGATGCGGGCCTACCGCTTCTTCGACAAGTTCGAGCGCGGCACCAACTTTCGCGCGTGGCTCTTCAAGATCCTCACGAACACCTTCATCAACGGTTACCGCCGCCAGGTGAAGGAGCGCTCACTCGGCGACGAGTCCGAGCGCCAGAGCGTCGAGGCGCAGTTCTTCTCGGCCGACACCACCGAGCAGGCGCAGAACCCCGAAGACTTCATGATCCAGCGGGTGATGAGCGAAGACGTGCTCAAGGCCATCGACACGCTGCCCATCGACTTCCGAATGGTCGTGATTCTCGCCGACCTGCAGGAGTTCTCGTACAAGGAGATCGCTGAGATCCTCGACGTGCCGGTCGGCACGGTGATGAGCCGGCTGTTCCGCGGCCGTCGGCAGCTCGAGGCGGTGCTGCGCAAGCGTGAGCAGATCGAAGAAGCCCCCCTGGTTGACTTGAACGCCTATCGGGAGCGGAAGAAGCTGGCGTGACCAGCGTTGAAGCCAACACCGAAATGAACTGCCGCGACGTCGAACCCCTGCTGATGGCCTACCTCGATGGCGAGGTGGTGGAAGCCGACCGGCTCGAGGTCGAGCGGCACCTGGCCGACTGCGCGCTCTGCGCCAAGCAGTCTGAGGTGTCTCGCCACAACCGAACGCTCATTCGAACGCTCGCGAAGGCAGGCACCCCACCCGCGCCCGAGGCGCTCAGGTCGAAGGTCTTCACGACGGTCCGCGCGGAACAGGCTCAGCAGCGCCAGCGGCGCTTCCTGCGCCTGTCCGCCGCGGCCGCGGGAGTCGCCCTCTGCGCCTTCGTCGGCAACCAGCAGTGGCGCTCGTTTCAGCGTCGGCTCTACGTCGAAGACGCGGTGAGCCGGCACGCGCGCCAGTTCCCCCTCGAGGTGCGACTGCCCCAGCCCGAAGCGCTCGAGGCCTGGTTCGACGGCAAGCTCGGCCACCGCGTCGCAGTGCCCCGCTTCCCCAACGCGGTAGCCGAAGGCGCGCGGGTGCTGAACGTGCGCGAGAAGCAGGCGGCCTATATTCGCTACGACGCTCCGACGCGCGCCTCGGCCCGGCCACGGCAGGTGGGGCTCTTCGTGTTCGGTGACAACGGAAACGACGTCGACGTCGGCGCCCGCGCAGCGCCCGATCTCGGCAACTCCAACGGGTACAACGTCGTCAGCTGGCGAGAAGGCGACATCGTCTACCAGCTCGTGACGGACCTCGAAGAAGACGACATTCGTGAGCTGCTCCCAGACAACCCGGGTCGCGCTCCGCTGCCCGCCGTCAGGCCTGCACCGCGGCCGGCCCTCGAGGCCCAGCCCGCGTCGTTCCAGCGCTGAGCCTGATCAACCGGCGAGAAGAACTCCTCTCTGTCGGGTGACGGTCATTCGTTGACCCCCCTGGATCCCACCGGTAGCCTTCCTGCACATGTCCAAGACAGTTCTCATCGTCGAGAAAGACGTCGCGCTGATGCAGGCCATGCGCGACTCACTCGTGGGCCGGGGCTTTGGTGTCGAAGAGACGACTGATGGCAAGGCAGTGCCTGAGCTCGTCAAGAAGACGCGGCCCGACTGTGTGGTGCTCGCGGTCGATCTCGACGCCGGGCAGAACGGCTACATCCTCTGCAAGAAGCTCAAGAGCGATGACGACTTGAAGGGGGTGCCGGTGTTGATCGTCGGCGACCCGAAGGGCTTCGGCCAACACCAGAAGCTCAAGACCCGCGCCGAGGACTACCTGGGCAAGCCGTTCGCGGCCTCGGTTGTCGTCGATCGCGTGGGGGCCCTCGCCGGGTACCCGCCCGAGCCCGAGCCTGCGGCAGCCAGCGAAGAAGGAGGGTTCGACCCGGGCGATCTGCTCGACGAAGAGAGCGCCCCCTCCGACGAATTGGCGCTCGAGGGCGCGACCAACGAAGAGACCGTCGGCAGCAGCGACCCCGACTTCGAGATGGTCGACGCGATGTTCGACGACAAGCCACCGGTCGAAGAGATCGCGGTCGTCGAAGAGCCGATCTCGGAGCCCGAAGAGATTCCACTCGGGGGCGCCAGCTTCGACGAAGAGGAGTTCCCCGCCGAGAAGACCGTGGTGGGCATGATGCCCATCGCCCCTGCTCCGCCAAAGCCGCCTCCCACGCCGAAGCCCTCGCCCCCGGCACGCAAGGAGCCCGAGAAGAAGGCGCCCTTCTCCTCGTCAGCGTCGATCAGCGGCGACGGCGCCGAGGCCCGTGAGCTGCGTGCCCGCGTGTCGGAGCTGACGAGCGCGATCGAAGACGCTGAGCGGCGCGCGACCGAGGCCGAAGAGAAGGCCCGTGACGTCGAGGCGCAGCTCGAGGCGCGCCAGGCCGAGCTCGACGCGGCGAAGACCGGCGGTGGCTCGAAGAACGACAAAGAAGTCTTCACCCTCCGCGACTCCGTCAACAAGAAGGACAAGGAGATCCTCCGCCTCAAGACCGAGCTCAACGACAAGGAGAAGGAGATCGTCGAGCTCCGCGAGAAGGAGAACACCCTCGATCAGCAGATGTCGGAGTCTTCGGGTGAGCTCGCGCGCCGAGACGCCCAGCTCAAGACGCTCACCACCAAGTCCGAGCAGCTGGCGTCCGAGCGCAAGAAGGTCGACCTGCAGCTCTCGACGGCCAAGGAAGAGGCCCGCGCGGCGACGGCCAGGCTCTCGTCGCTGCAGACCGACTTCGATCTCCTCCAGCCCCGCGCTCAGGAGATGGAGCAGGAGCTCGAGTCGCTTCGCACCGACAAGTCCGATCTCGAGAACGCCAGGCAGCAGGCCGAGGCTGATCTGGCCGAAGCGCGCGGAGAGCTCGAGGCCGTGAAGGGCCAGCTCGAGGAGCGCAGCCGCGAAGCCGATGACGTGCGCAGCCAGCTCGAGCAGTCGCAGATCGATCTCGACGGCGCCCGCAACCAGGTCACCAGCCAGGCGCAGGCCTTCGCCGACGAGATCTCAGGCCTGCGGCAGCGCATCGCCGACCTCGAGGGTGAGTCGAAGAAGCACGAGGATCGCGCGTCACGTGGCCAGGCTCGTCTCAAGGCCGTACTGCAGGACGAGGAGCGCGTGCGCGAGGTGCTCGAGCAGGCCCTCTCCCAGCTCAAGCACGATGCCGTCGACGGTGACGAAGAGATCGATCTCGACGAGCTGGCCGAGGCCTGAGCCACTGCCGCCGGGCTGCGCCTGAAGAGGCTCAGCCCTTCTTCGGCTCGTTCTTCCGCTGGATCATCTTCTTCGCCATCACCTGAATGGCGCCAGCCACGTTCTTGTCCTTGGCGAGCGACTTCACGTCACCCTCGGAGAGCGTGTTCAAGAAGCGCATCAGCACCTGCGCGGGCACCTTGGGGTTCTTCACGAGCGCCAGCCGCACCGGGTACTTCCGCGTCCACTCGCGGTGGGAGTACACGACGCGCAGCACGTCTTCGTGAGCGCCTTTGTTCATCGCCTGGGCCATCACCTCGCCGTCGGTGATGCGGGGGCTCCGGATGACGGCCAGCGCGACCAGCTTGTTGGCGTCGCGAATCAACATGCCGCGCACCTCTTTGTTCCCCTTCGAGGCGAGCTTGATGCGCTCCGAGACCGACATTCGCGCGATCTTCTGGGTGAGGGTCAGCTTCGCGCCGTCGTCGAGCTTCGCCTCCTTCATCGCGAGCAGCGCGGCCTTCTCGGCGTCGGTGGGCACCTCGCCCTCGACGACCCCGACCCCGAACTCGGCGATGATGTCGTCGGCGGTGGGGCCGGTCGCGACCGGTTGCGTCGCTGCCTGCGGCCCGAAGAGGCGAATCTTCGCGGCGAGCATCTGCGGCACGTCGGGCATGTCGAGCCCGTTGCGAGTCGCGAAGTCGCAGACGCCGTCGATCAGCGCGCCCTCGGCGAGCGGGTTCAGCGCCAGCTGGCGAACGATCTGCTCGTGGCGGAGCAAGCGCAGCTGGTTCTGGCCGATGAGCTCTGCGATCTTCTGGCTGCAGTGTGACGCGATGCCGGCCACCGAGGCGTCCGGGGTGGTCGCGTTGAGAATGAGCATCTCGGCGTACGGATCGTTGGTGGCGTAGACCTCGAGGTACCAGCCGAGCACCATCGGCTGCACGCCCTCGTCGCGAAACCCCGACGCGGCGATGCGATCGGGCAGGGTCGACGCCGTCTTGCCCGCCGTCTCGCGGATCTTCTCTTCGGCGTCGTACATCAGCATGAACAGCGCGCCGAGCATGTCGGGCGGGTTGAGCGGCACCAGCGCCTTCGCCGCCATCATGCGCAGCGGCACCGGCGCCTTCACGTCGACGTGCTTGCGCATGTTCTCAGGCAGGAAGTCGGCGGTGATGGGGCACGCCGAGACCGCGGCGGGGGCCTCGGCTGGCTCGGCCGCGGGCTCGGGCTGAACGGACGTGTCGCTCATGATCGGTTCCTCTCGTGGATGATGCGCAGGCCTTCGAGCGTCAAGAACTCGTCGACCTCGTCGATGGCCTTCGACTCGGTGGCGATCAGCGGGGCCAGGCCGCCGGTCGCGAAGATCTTCACGGGGCTGCCGATCTCGCCCTTCATGCGCTCGCAGATGCCGTCGACGAGCGACACGTAGCCGAACACCAGCCCCGCCTGAATCGAGTGCACGGTGTTTCGGCCGATGATGTGCGGAGGCCGCGCGAACTCGACGCGAGGCAGGCGCGCGGCGTTGCGGAACAGCGCGTCCATCGCGATGGTGACGCCCGGGCAGATCGCGCCGCCGAGGTACTCCCCCTTGGCGCTGACGGCGTCGAAGGTGGTGGCGGTGCCGAAGTCGACGACGATCAACGCGCCGTCATGCCGCTCCCGGGCGGCGACCGCGTTGACGATGCGATCCGCGCCGACCTCTCTGGGGTTGTCGTACAGAATCGGCATGCCGGTCTTCACGCCCGGCCCGACGAACATCGGCCTGGCGTGAAAATACCGCTCCGACATGCGCTCGAGGTTGAACTGCATCGCCGGCACCACGCTCGAGACCGCCACGGCGTCGACCTTCGACGCGTCGAGCCCGGCGTGGGTGAACCACTGCAGCACGAGAATGCCGTACTCGTCCGAGGTGCGGCGAGAGGTCGTCTCGAGGCGCCAATGCGCGATCAGCTTCTTGCCCTGGTAGGCGCCGATCACGGTGTTGGTGTTGCCCACGTCGATCGCGAGGAGCATGTCGGCGCCAGCATAGCCACGGGCCCGGACCCGGTGCGGAAACTCAGCGTCAGCCCTTGCGGGGGCGCACCTGCTCCACGTCGCCAGCGAGCACCCGCTCGAGTCGGCCGTCGACCCGGAGCATCAGCGCGCCAGACTCGTCGATGTCCTCGGCGACGCCACGGAGCTCCTTCGCGTCGGAGCGGACCAGCACGTCCTGCCCGAGCGTCGACGAGGCCGACTTCCACGCCGCGCGGACCGGCGCGAAGCCCTCCTCCTGCCAACGGTCGAGCCACGCCTCGAGCCGGGTGAGCAACGCCGCCGTGAAGAGCGCCCGAGGCACCGTCTGCGCGCGCGCGAGCTTCACCGAGGTAGCCAGGTCGCGAACGTCGTCGGGGAAATCGGAGGCGTCGGTGTTCAGGTTCACGCCAAGACCCAGCACGATGAAGTGCACGCGCTCGGTGTCGGCCGACAGCTCGGTGAGAATGCCGGCGACCTTGAGGCCATCGAGCTGAACGTCGTTCGGCCACTTGATCTGCGCGACGGCGCCCGCCTCGGTGAGCGTCTCGGCCAGCGCGACGGCGGCCACCAGCGTCAGCTCAGGTGCCCGCGTGGGCGGAATCTCGGGGCGGAGGATGACGGACATCGAGAGGTTTTTGCCCGGCGGCGAGATCCAGGCGCGACCTCTGCGGCCCTTCCCTGCCGTCTGCGACTCGGCGATCACCACCTCGCCGTGAAGCGCGCCTTCTTGCGCGAGCTCGAACGCCCGGACGTTGGTCGACGCGAGTGACTCGAAGTGGTGGAGCGTTCGGCCGAGATCACGCGTCGACAGCAGCGGCATCACCTCGAGCGGCGTCAGACGATCGGGCACCTTCATCAGCCGATACCCGCGCGCAGGCTGCGCCTCGATGCCGTACCCGAGCCGTCGAAGCGTCTCGACGTGCTTCCAGACGGCCGTGCGAGAGAGCCCCAACTTGTCCGACAGGGTGGCCCCGGAGATGTAGTCAGCCCCGCCCTCTGCCAGGAAGGACAGGATCATCTCTTCGTTCGACAGCTCGATCTCGGCGGGCTCCACGGTGACTCAAAGGCTAGTGGGCTCGCTGGCCCGCTTCAACCCGCCTCAGGGAGCAGGGGTGAACTTGAGCAGGGTCAACTTCGACTGGGGCAGCCGCTTGCCGCCGTCTTCGAGCGTCGTCGCCATGCGCACGATGCCCACCCCCGGCGCCAGCGTCATCTCGTTCACCAGCGTCTTCGAGGCGTCGATGCGGTTCTTGCTCTCGACGATCACACACCCCTCCCACTTTCCCGCAGGGGCTTCGCACGGCTGCTCGACGGCGACGATCTCGTAGCCCTCGACCGATGACGGCGAGACGACGTTGTTCCACTTCGTGCCGTTCTCGATCGGGTTGCGGAGCAGGTAGCGGCGCTCGTCGCGCACACCCCAGGCGTCTGCGAGCAGACGCGCGCCGGTCGAGTCCTCGGCGAGGCCGTCGAAGACCTTGACGATCTTCACCGGCAAGACGCGCTTCTCGCCCAGCATGGCCGCCTCGTACTCCCAGGCCGTTCCCAGCTTCAGCGGGAAGTAGTCGGCAGCGACATGCCCGGGAACCTTCTCGGTCTTCGTCGTGCCACCCGGAGTGGTGGCGCAGGCCGAGGCGACGAGGACGACGACGCACGTGCACAGGAGGGTCGACTTCATGGCGTGGTGCCTTTCGGTGAGCTGGGCGCGTTGCGTTTCACCCGATCACGGAGCTCGCCGAGGGCCTTCTCGGCCGACGCGCGGAGCAATGGATCGTCATGTCCTGAAGCCACGACATCGAGATACGCCTCGGCTTCGTCGCCGCCAATCGCCGACAGGGCGAAGACGATCTCTCGCTGCACGACGGGGTTCCGGGCCCGTGAGGCCTCGATGATGGCGGGGACTGCAGCGGGGTTCTTCAGCTCGACCAGCATGCCGACCGTGCGCCGGAGCACGCCCAGATCGTCGGTCTGCAGCCGCTTCAAGAGCGCTGGCAGCGCCGCAGGGTGGCGCCTTCGAGCCAGCAGCCGGGTGGCCGCGGCCTGCACGGCGACGTCAGCGTCATTCGCGCGTCTGGCGAGCGCGTCATCCTGCAGCCGGTCGAGCTCGATGGAGGCCTTCGCCTCGGCAGCAGCTTCTGCGATCGCGAGATCGAGGGCCTTCACCGCGGCGGCCTGCACCGCTTCGATCTCGTTGGAGTCGGCCTTCGTCTGCTCCGAGGCCTCGACCTCGAAGCCCTCGGCAGCGCCCTTCTGACGAAACGACAGCGCGACGACCGCGCTGCCCGGCATCTCAGCCTGAGGATCGGGCTCGTCGATTCGGGCGGCCAGGGCGATGCGCCACGGCTTCACCCCTGACGGCACAGGAGCGTCGCCCAGCACCGTGAAGCCTGCCCTCAGGAGGGCCGCGTCGAGCCGCGCGAGCAGCTGAGGCGCTTCCCAGCCGACGATCTCGCGGCCTTCGAAGACGTCGACCTCTGACCGCTGCACGACCGGCTTCTCGCCACGAGAACAGCTGACGCTGGCCAACGACGCCAGCAGCAGCAGCTTCATCGGAGCGAGGCCGCGCATCACGAAACGTTCACGCGTCAGCTCGGTTCACCCGAGCTGGGCGGAGCGGGAGCAGTCGGGGCCGCGGCAGGGACGTCCGCGGCAGGGGCGTCCGCGGCAGGGACGTCCGCGACCGTGGTGGTCAACGCGATGGGCGCTGTCGAGTCGGTGCCATTGGCCGGAGCTGCAGCCTGCGGAGCACCTTCGACGCTCTGGCCCGGGGCGCCATCAGGGCGACCGCCACGACGACGACGACGACGGCGGCGCTTTCGGCGGCGACCACCTTCTCCGGCGGCAGCGGGATCGCCAGGCGCTCCGCCCTCGGCGGCCTCACCCTCTTCACCCTCGTCACCCTCTTCGTCATCATCACCTTCGTCGTCGCCCTCGGGCGCGGCCTGCACAGGGGCGTCAGCCTGCGGGGCATCCGGCGGGGTCGCCGACGGAGCGGCCTCGACCTGCCGAGCCTCGCCAGACTCGCTGCCTTCGGAGTCCTCGCGCCGCCCGGTGTGCCGCTCGTCGCGACGCTTCTGGGCCTCGTCGGCGTCGGCCTTCGCCTGTTCGAAGAAGGCGTCGTCGATCTCGAAGAGCTCGACGCGCATGACCGAGACGCCGACCTCGGCGTCGAAGAACTTCTCCGAGAGGTGATCGCCACACCACAACATCACCAGCGCGCCGCTCGCGGTCGCCTCGGAGCGGGCGTCGTTGCGCGCCTCACCGGCCGTCAATAGCAGGCCGAGGTTCGCGCTGACCTGCGCCACGTCGCGTCGCAGGTCCTGCACGACGCGGCGCTCGACCTGACCGGAGCCCCGCGCGATGCGGATCGCGAAGCGCAGCTCGAGGCTGCCTTCCTTCTTGCGAGCGGACAGCAGGGCGCCGTCCTTCCCGCGGCGGGCGACCTTGAGCTCGCGGAAGCCGTTGGCGTGCAGCAGCTTCACGCACGCCTTCTCGAAGGTGCCGGTGTCGAGCTCGCTGAGCTTCTTGCGGAGCACCCGAGCCATCGCGCGACGCGCATCTTTGACGCTGAGGCGCGCGGTCTGGATGAGGGCGAGATCCTCGGGGCTCGAGGCGACGGCCGACGACGCGGCAGCCGGCTCGTCTCGTCGACGCTGCGAACGGAGGACGACGCGACCATTCTCGAACGGAAGGTTGGCCGCCTTGCAGAAGGCCTCCTGCGTCTGGAGCGGCAGCGGTGCGTTCTCGGGAGGTGTGGTCTCGACCGAGAGCTGGAGCTCGTTGGTCTCGGTGCGAATCGCGGTGAACTGCGGGCGGCGACCCTGATCGACGCGCTCCTGGTTGTCGGTCGCGAGCGCCTCGAGGAGCGACAGCGTGCCCAGCTCGTCGACGAGATCGCGGGCTTTCAGGCGGGCGATGAGCTCGCTCGGCACCAGACCGCCGACCTCGGACAGCACCTCGAACGCGACCTCGGCCACCGGCGGGAACTTCTTGCGCTTGCCGTCGTCGTCGCGGCGGCGGTTCCGCTCCGCCTGACGTCCGATGGCCCGCAGGTACTCGGCGCGGGGCTCGGGGTGACGCTCCGTGGGCCGAAGCGGCGGGAGCGACTCCTCGGCGTTGGGCTCGATGGTGCCGGTGACGGCCAGCGCATCGGCGTCCTCCTGCAGCATCCAGTCAGACAGCGCGAAGGTATCTCGAGCCGTGACGACCAGCTTGCGATCGCGTGAACGTTTCGCCTGTGCAGCCAGGCGCGCGAGCATCGTCTGCTCCGGCACCTTTCCGACATGCGACAAGAGCCCCTTGTCGAGGGACCGCTTGGTGATCTCCAGGTAGTTCATCGGAGCGCCCGCTTCTTCAAGAACGCGGAGCGCCGCCTCGTAGAAAGTCATTTCTTTTCCCAGCGAAATCGGGGGCTTCAAAGCTGCCCACACGAAGGGAGGACAAGGTACGCTCAGGACCCTGATGAGTCAATGAACTCGGGGACTTTCGACTGCGGGAGTGGGGCCGGTGCTGCGTTTACGACTCGGAGACCGTTGGCGGAGTGAGGGCGCGACGCCCCACGGCGCGGTGTCGCTCGAGATCGAAGGCGTGCCGTTGCTGCCGGCGATCGACGAGACCGAGCTGACGCAGTGGCTGGGCTCGTGGCTCTCGGTGCTCAAGGGGCTGCTCGCCGACAAGAACGCGACCGCGCAGGTCTCGCTCGATCAGCCGCCGCTCGAGATCTGCCTGCTGCGCCGGCCGGGGTTGACGCTCGAGCTCTCGGTCGTCTCGCTCGAGCCCGAGCCGAGGCTGGTGACGAACCCGGTGACGATCGATCTGGTCGAGCTGCGGGCCGCACTCGAGACGGCCACCAGGTCGTTCCTTCGCGGTGCCGCCGACGCCGGGGTGGAGCCTGCGTCATTGGTGGCGCTCGAGCGGGCGCTGCGCGAGGCGACAGGCCGCGCGATCACCCCGTTCGCGCTCGCGCAGCACGGGCCGTGGTCGTTCTCGAGAACGATCGACGATCTGTCCCTCGAGCTCCTCGATCGCGACGGGCGCACCACGCTGGTGTCACGCAGCTCTGGCAGCCTCGCGGCGCTTTTGACGGCCGGCTCGCTGCGGGCTGGCGGCACCACGAGCGCCCAGCCTCCCTTCCTCGCGTTGATGGGCCTGGTGCGGCGAAAGCCGTCGTGGGCGGCGTTCGAGCTGGGCCTGTCGTTGTGCGCGGCGTTGCACGAGCGGCACGCGGCGTGGGCGACGAACCCGTGGGTCGACGCGCTCTTCGTGCGCTGCACCGAGGGGTTGGCGGCGCTGCGTCCTCCACGACCCGATCTCACGGCCGTCGAAGTGCCGCGCTCGTCAGCGCCTCGGCCCGAGAGCAAGCTCGCGCCCGTGGGAAGCCCGAGGCGTGTCACGTTGACACCGAAGTGGTCGCGCCCGGTGGCACTGGGAGAGCCGCGCGGGAAGGTCGCCTGGTCCGCTCGTGCCGTCGTGGTGCACGCGCCCCACTCGGCCCACGTGTTTTCTGCCGCAGGGAAAGAGTGGCGACGGGTGCACGCGCCCCGGGGCGTCGCGGCCGCTGCCGATGGCACCGTGCTGGTGGCGACCGAATCGAAGCTCGTCTGCTACGGCGCCAACGACACCAGCGCCCGCTGGGTGCGTGACGGCGCGGGGCTGCGGGTCGGCGCCGAGCTGCAGCTGATCGAAGGCCGCTTCATCACCCGTCTCGCCAGCCGCGGCGTGCTCGCGCTGGAGTCACAGACCGGGTGTGAGGCGTGGCGCTTCGATCCACCTCGAACGCAGCGCGCGGTGGTGACGCCGGTCGGCACCAGGCTGATCGTCGGCACCGACGCAGGCGATCTCTACGGAATCGACGCGTCCGATGGGCAGGTGCGGTTCCGCATTCGTGGGCCGGTGGCGAGCCCATGGCCGGTGGTCAGCCTTCAACGCGACGCGGTCGCGGTGTTGACCAACTCGAGCCAGACCGTCGTGCTGCGGTTCGCCGCGTTGGCTGGAGGAAATGCGGGCCAGGCCGGCGCCGTGTCGTGGACGAGGCCGCTGCCGTTCGAGAACGCGAGCGCTCCAGTGACGGTGCGAGGGCGCATCTTCGTGGCGGGCCGCGCCGAAGGCCGGGGTGGCGTCGCGTGCCTGTCTGGCAGGGGCGAGGTGCTCTGGCTTCGCGCAGTGCCGGTCGATGGCGCGACGGCGAGCGTGGTGCCGTTCGAGCGCGGCGTGCTGGTGACCGACGCGCGAGGCGCCGCAGTGCGCCTGATGCCAGACGGAGACACGGGCTGGGTGGTGGGAGGCCTCGAGGAGGCGTTGATTCAGCGGCTCCCGCCCACGCTGGCCAAAGGCGCGCTCGTCGTGCCCGGCACGAGCGTTCGGCTGATCGAGCCCCTCTCGGGACGGGTGATGGCGACGACGCCGCGAGAGCCCGAGTTGACGGACTACTGCGTGGGTCGCGGGTTGACGATCTTCACCTACGCCGAAGCGGGCGCCCTGACGTGTTTCAAGCCGGGCGCCGTGCTGTCGGTGGCCTGACGACTACTTCTTCGCCTGCTTGCTCGGGTCGATCTCTTCTTCGGGGCGAATCGACTCCTGCGCGCCCTTCCACGTCTCGCCGGCGGCCAGCTTCCAGTCGGCGGGGATTTCACCCTTCCACAGGTAGTTGGCCATGATGTCGCCACCGGACGGGCTGCGCGCCGAGATGGTCCACGAGATCTCGGCCGTCTTTGCCTCGGGCGGGAGCTTGTCGATGTCGTAGGTGCCGAAGACGACCATCGGCGGGAAGAACTTGATGTAGCGCTCGGGCCAGTCGACGCGATCGTTCGGGCCGCCTTCGCCGGGGATCTCGGCGATCAGCTTCCCCTTCTCGTCGAACAGCTTCCAGTTGAACTTGAAGTTGCCGTTGGTGACGACGCGGCGGATCTTCTTGTCGTCGATGCGCTCCTCGCGCGGCAGGCCCCAGGCCACGACGGGCATGTGGATCTGATCGCCACGAGAGTCGGCCGAGACGATGTCGAGGCGAATGCCGTTGCTCGTGCTCGTCCACCAGGGCGAGTAGCTGCCGTCCTTGAAGGTGTCGAAGAGCTTGCGGGTCGAGTCGTAGGCCGCCCTCTTCTCGCTCGAGCGGTCCTTCGTCGGCGACTCGTACTCGGACGTCTTGCGGCCGCCCTTCTCGTCGAGCTCGACGAGGTAGTCATCGAAGTTGCGGTTGAGCCGGAACTCGTTGACGTGCTCGTTCACGCCCTTGAAGTACCAGCGCAGGAAGGTGCCGACCTCGCTGGTGTAGGCCTTCTGCTCGGGAATGGAGCGAATCCACGAGACGCGCTCGAGGTACTCGGCGCGCAGCTTCGCGGCGCTCGCTTCACGTTTGGTCTCAGTCGACTTGTCTTCCCACTTGCGCATCGTGAAGACGATGCCGACGGCGACGAAGACGACGGCGACGATGATGCCGAAATAACGCTTCATGCGAGCAACGGCTCCTTGCGAAAGATGAGGCGTTCTAGGCGGTGCGACCGTTCACCACAAGCGGCGCCTCGTCGTCGACGCTTCGGAGGACCTGCCTGCAGTGGTAGACGCCTGCCTCATGGCGCTCGTGGTGGGAATCGCAGGCGGCACCGCGTCGGGGAAGACGACGGTCGCGCGCAAGGTGCATGAGGCGTTGGAGAACCAGGGCGTCTCGTTCATCGATCAAGACTCGTACTACCGCGACCTCGGGCACCTCACCCACGAGGAGCGGCGCGAGGTGAACTTCGATCACCCCGACGCGTTCGACACCGAGCTGCTCGTCACCCACCTGAAGGCCCTGAAGGCCGGCGGCGCGGTCGAGAAGCCCGTCTACGACTACGTCGAGTCGACGCGCACCACGCGCACCACGACGGTGCACCCGGCCGAGCTGATCCTCATCGAGGGCATTCTGGTGCTCCACATGGAGGGGCTGCGCAAAGAGCTCGACGTGCGCATCTTCGTGGAGACGGAAGACGACGTGCGCATCATTCGCAGGCTCACCCGCGACATCAAGGAGCGCGGCCGCGACTTCGATCACGTCGTCAGCCAGTACTTCCGGCACGTGCGCCCGATGCACATGGCCTTCATCGAGCCGTCGAAGCGGTGGGCCGACATCGTGGTGCCGCACGGCGGAAACAACGACATCGCCATCGACATGCTCGTCGGTGCGCTGAAGTCCCGGTTGCTGAAGCGGCGCTGATCAGAACGTGAACTGTTCGCCCTCTTCGCAGACGTGCACGGGCATGTGCTTCACCTCGCGCTTGAGCACGTCCACGAAGGCCGGCTTGAGGTGGTACAGCAGCACCTCGCAGTCGCGGCGATCGAACTTCTCGAGCTCGGCCAACATGGTCTGCGGCGTGAAGTGGCCCGAAATGTCGGCGAGCGCCTGGAGCGCGTTCGGGAAGCTGGTCTCGAGGAGCAGCACCTTGAGATCGTCGATGCGGTTGAGCAGCTTCCAGAGCTTCTCGGTGGGCCCGGTGTCGCCGGACATCGCGAGCGACGAGTGCCCGTCGTTGATCACGAAGCCGCACGACTCCACGGGGTGCGTCACGGGCACCGACTTCACCTGGTACTTGCCGATCTTGAACGACGCGCCGCTCTTGAAGGCCTTGAGCCTGTAGACGGGCGCCTTCTTCGTCGGAATACGCGTGAAGTCGGGCCACAGCACGTTGTTGAAGAGGTTCTCGCGCAGCGTCTCGATGCACTCGGTGTTGGCCCAGATGGTGACGGGCTTGTCGCGGCGACCTACCAGCACGTCGGCGAGCAGCGGCAGATCCTTGATGTGATCGAAGTGCGAGTGGGTGAGCAGCACGTCGTCGATCTTCACGAGCTCGTCGAGCGGCAGCGTCGAGGTGAGCGCGCCCGCGTCGAGCGCCAGCACGCCGTCTACCAGGAAGCAGGTGCTCCGGCACCCGGGCAGCTCTCCCCCGTGAGGGCCCAACACCGTCAACTGCACGTCAGAGGTCCCCGAACTTCTGCTTGGCTTCGAGGAAGCGCAGAAAGTCGAAGAGCCGCGCGGTGTCGCGAACCGTCACGCGATCGCCCTGCAGCTCGATGAGCCCCGACTTCTCGAGGCGGTGGCACAGGTAGCGAATGGCAGGCTCTCCGACCGCGAGCTCACGCGGCAGGTCACGAATGGGAAAGTCGATCTCGATGCCCTCTTCGAGCGGGCGACCGCGCAGCTGGCAGAGGTGGAGGATGTGCTGCACGACGCGGCTGTTCGGATCAGACAGGAGGAGCGTCTCGATCTGCGCGTCGGCGTCGGACAGCCGCTCGGCGAGCTTCTTGATCATGCGAACGGCAATCTCGCTGTTGCCGCGGATCATCGCCTCGAACGTCTTGGGGTCGATGACGAGCAGCCGGGCCGCTTCTTCGACGGTGGCCGAGGCGTTGCGCGGCTTGTTCGAGATGATCGCCATCTCACCGAAGAACTCGCCGGGCCCGAGCACCGCCAGCACCTTCTCGACCTCGCGCACCTTCTTCGAGATCCGCACCTTGCCCGACTGAATGACGTACATCTCTTTGCCGGGCTCTCCCTCGCGGACCAGAACGGTCCCGACGGGGATTTCCTTACCGAACCGCTGGAAAAGGGCTTCTTCGGCGCTCATGAATCGATCGTCAGACTTGCCGACAAACCCCACAGGGTCAATTTCTTAAAGAGACTCATCACTTGGTCGTCATCGAGGCCACACCGTCCCAGTCGGTGGGCGGAGGTTGCGCCTTGAAGGTCTCGAGCTGCGCGAGGTACCGGCGGGTCGTCATGTCGGACGGCCAGGCGACCAGCACTTCACGGAACTTCACGCCTGCGGCCTCGAACTTCTGGGTCGAGAACAGCGCGAGGGCCTCTTCGAAGCGCGCGATGATCGGCGCCTCGCTCGCTGACGGTTTCCCGATGCCGCGCAGCTCGTAGATGCCGACCGGCAGACGTTTGCCCTTCACCCGAACGGCGCCCAGGCGGCGGCAGACCAGCTCGTCCTTCACCTGCTGCCAGGTGGACTCCGAGATGATGATGCGGGTGTCGTATTCCTTGTTGGTGCCCTCGAGGCGGCTGCCGAGGTTCACCGCGTCACCCAGCACGGTGTAGTCGACGCGCACGTCGGAGCCCATGTTGCCGACGACCATCGGCCCGCTGTTCACGCCGATGCCGATCTCGAGCTCGGGTAGCCCGTTCTCACGCCAGGTCTTCTTCAGCGCGTCGAGCTTCTCGAGCATCTTCACGGCCGCGCGGCAGGCCCGCAGCGCGTGATCGGGCTGATCGAGCGGCGCGTTCCAGAACGCCATCAGCGCGTCGCCGATGTACTTGTCGAGGGTGCCCTTCTCTTCGAAGACGATGGCCGTCATCGGAGAGAGGTACTCCTTCATGAACGACGCGAGCGCTTCGGGCGACATGCGCTCCGAGAGCGTGGTGAAGCCGCGAATGTCGGAGAACAGCACCGTCATGTCGCGCTTCTCGCCCTTGTTGAGGCGCTCGGGGTTCTCGATGGCGATCTCGATGACGTCTTCACCGAGGTAGCGGCTGAAGGTGGACTTCATCTTGAGCTTCTCGCGATCGACCGAGAGGTAGCCGAGGAAGATGACGCCGAACGAGGTGACGATCAGCCCGATGACCGGCACTGCGATCGAGATCTGCGTGCCGCGGAGAAACGCGGCGTACGACACCACGACCCACCCGAGGGTGGCCGCCGCGATCAGCGTCGCCTTGAGCGCGAAGCGGACTCGCGGAATGACGAAGCCGAGCGCGAGCGCGAGCAGCACCATCAGCGCAGCCTCGAGCATCACGAGCGCCCAGGGCCGCACCAGGAAGTGGTTGGAGAGGATGTTCGAGACCATCGACGCGTGGGTGAACACGCCCGGCTCGAGCTCCTTGAAGGGCGTGACGCGTTGATCGCCTGAGCTGCCGACGATGGTGACGCCGATCAGCACGACCTTGCCGGCGAGCTCTGCCTTGCCGACCTTGCCCGACGCGACGTCGGCGATGGAGTACGTGGGGAAGATCTTCGCCGGCCCGGGGTGATCAATCTGGGTGAAGGGCGCCATCTCATCGAGCGGAATCGTGCGCGGTGACGGCCCCACGATCTCGGCACCGATGACGCGGCCGCTGGCGACGATCGGCCGGAGCGTTCCACCGAGCCCGATCGCCGCGGTCTGGAGCGCCATCGACGGCACGAGGCCCTTCGGCCCGCGCAGGCTCGCCCAGATCGCAGACCGGCGAATCGTGCCGTCCAGATCAGGGACCATCGCGAAGTGCCCATAGCTGGAGCCTGTCGCCATGAAGCGCTCGAGCGGCATCTGGCCCGTCTCCGCCGTCCACAGCAGCACCTTCTCGAGGTTGAGCTCGTAGGAGACGCCCTGCGACTTCGACACGGTGCGAATGACGATCGGCTCGATCTGCTCGTTGAAGCGGGCCAACTGCGCAGGCGTGAAGTCGGAGCTCGTCACGTCTTCGATGGGAATGAAGCCCTGCACCATCTTCAGACCGAGCCGACGAAGCGACTTCTCCAGCGCGGCGTCGGCAGTGTCTGTCACCGATGCCTCGAGGCTCGTCCTCCACGCGGCGAGCGCCGGCGTGAGCGTGTCGCCAGCGGCGGTCAACTTCGCGAGCGCATCGTTCGCAGCGGCTTCACCGTCGTCGCGTGCGTCGGCGAAGGTGACGTCCATTCCCACGGCCTTCACGTCGGCATCGGCCAGGCGCTCGAACGCTTCGGCCATGTGGCGCCGCGACCACGGCCAGAGGCCCCAGGCCTGAACGCTCCGCTCGTCGATGGCGACCACCACGACGTCGGGGTGCGGCGTCACGGGTCCACGAAAGCGAAACTTGAGATCGGTCAGGCGACCCTCGGCGAGCTGAACAGCCCGCTCGAGGAGCGTGGCGTCCGTCGTCGCCAGACCGACGCGGGGAACGGCGGTCGCCAGGTGCAGCGCCACGGAGAGAAGGCCCACGATCAGCGCGAGCACTTCGAACCGCCGACGAGCGAGCCAGGCCATGAGCGCCGCACGATAGCCGACGACACGCTGTTTCCCCCGGGCAGAAATGGCTAGAAGCCCGCGCGTGGGCACCTCCTACAAAGACGCCGGGGTCGACATCGTCGCTGGCGATGCGTTGGTCGAACGAATCAAGCCGATGGCCGCGCGCACGAGGCGGCCTGAGCTGCTCTCCGGCGTCGGCGGCTTCGGAGGGCTCTTCGCGATTCCTCCCGGCAAGTACAAAGAGCCCGTGCTCGTCAGCGGCACCGACGGCGTGGGCACCAAGCTCAAGCTCGCGTTCTCGATGGGCCGGCACGACACCGTCGGCATCGATCTCGTCGCGATGAGCGTGAACGACGTGCTCACCTGCGGCGCCGAGCCGCTCTTCTTCCTCGACTACTTCGCCACCTCGCGCCTCGACGTCGATCAGGCCGAGAAGGTGATCGCCGGCATCGTCACGGGCTGCGAGCAGGCCGGCTGTTCGTTGCTGGGTGGTGAGACGGCCGAGGTGCCTGGCTTCTACGGCGCCGGAGAGTACGAGCTCGCCGGCTTCTGCGTGGGCATCGTCGAGCGCTCGACCATCATCGACGGCTCGAAGATCGTCCCGGGCGATCGCGTGATCGGCATCGCCTCGTCGGGCCTGCACTCCAACGGCTACTCGCTCGCGCGGAAGATCATCGCCGACCGGAAGCTCGCGCTGACCGACTCGGTCGACGGCCTGCAGCTCGGCGAGGCGCTGCTCGCGCCGACGAAGATCTACGTGAAGGACATTCTCGCGCTGACGGCGCAGGTCCCCGTGAAAGGGCTCGCGCACATCACGGGGAGCGGTCTGCCCGGCAACGTGCCCCGCTGTCTGCCTGACGGGACGCGCGCGGTGTTGAACGAAGCTGCCTGGAAGCGGCCGCCGATCTTCGCGGTGCTCCAGCAGCTCGGCTCGGTCGCCAGGGACGAGATGTACAGCACGTTCAACATGGGCCTGGGCATGACGGTGGTGGTGGCGCCCGGTGACGTCGCGAAGTCGCTGGAGCTCCTGCGCGCGCGCGGCCTCGAGGCCTGGGACGTGGGTGTGATCGAGGCAGGCGTCGCCGGACAGGAAGCCGAGGCGATCGTCAGGTGATGCGTGTCGGCGTGCTGGCCTCGGGCAGCGGCTCGAACTTTCAGGCGCTGGTCGACGCGCTGCACCGCGAAGGCTCGCCAGCGCGCGTGACGTGTCTCATCTGCAACGTGCCCGGCGCGAAGGTGCTCGAGCGGGCGGCGAAGGCCGGCGTCGAAGCCGTCGCGATCGACCACAAGACGTTCTCCTCTCGTGAAGCGTTCGACGCCCAGCTCGCCAAAGAGCTCGGGGAGCGTGGCGTCGAGCTGGTGGTCCTCGCCGGCTACATGCGGCTGGTCACGCCGGCGCTGCTCTCTCGTTTTCCTGGGCGCGTGGTGAACGTGCACCCTGCCCTGCTCCCGGCGTTTCCCGGCCTGCACGCGCCACGACAGGCGCTCGCGTACGGCGTGGCGATCTCGGGCTGCACGGTGCACTTCGTCGACGAGGGCACTGACACCGGGCCGATCATCGCGCAGGCCGCGGTCCCCGTTCTGCCGGACGACGACGAGGCCTCCCTCGGCGCCCGCATTCAGAAGGAAGAGCACCGGCTCTTTCCCGCCATCGTCCGCGAGATCGCCCTCGGCACGATCAGCGTCGAAGGCCGGCGCGTGAAGCGGCCCGGAGTGATCGCGTGAGCCAGCCTGCGCCGCCCAACAAGCGCCCCTCGACGCCAAACCGTCACCTGTACGACGCGATCGTCTTCGGGAGTCAGCTCGGTGGTGTGCTGGCGGCCGGGGTGTTGGCGAAGCGCGGCCTGCAGGTGCTGCTCATCGAGCACGATGGGCTGGGGAGCCCCTACTCGCATGGCGACTTCACCTTCACGCACGCGCCTTTCCTGACTGGCACGCTCGAGAAGATCGCGCCGCTCGAGGCCCTGTTCGTCGAGCTTGGCGTGTCGACGCAGGTCAAGCGCCTCTCACACGCGACGGGGCTGCAGTTGCTGCGCCCGCGCCAGCGGTTCGAGCTGCACGCCGAGCTGGGTGCACGATCGAAGGAGCTCTCTCGCGCGCTCGGAGACGCGGACGCCGAGGTGCTCCTCGAGACCATGGACGCCGCCTCGAAGACGGGCGCCGTCAGCGAGCCCCTGTTCCACTCGCACCCCGACCTGCCGGCCGACGGCTGGTTCGCGCGGTGGAAGCTGGGCCGGCACCTCGCGCGCTTCCCGGGCGTCGACGCCGACACGTCACTCGAAGCGAAGACGCCAGAGCTGGCGCTGCTGCGATCGCTCGAGCGCTTCGCCGCGACGGCCGACGGTCCGCTCACCCGCGCCCGCTCGCTCGCCCGCTTGTTCCCGACGCCGCACACGTTTCCCGGTGGGCAGGAGGGCCTGCACGCCCTGCTGAGCGATCGCGCCCGCGAGCTCGGGGTGGACGTCATCGACGCCGAGCAGCAGGTCGAGCTGATGGTGCTCGACGGCAAGAAGGCGGTCGGCGTGCGCCTGCGCCGCAGCGACACAATCTACCGGGGTGGAGCGATCGTCGCCGCGTGCGATCTGCAGACCTGGGCGCCGCTCATTCCCGAAGCGAAGCGGGCGCCGGTTCAGAAGCTCTCGCCGAACGCTCCAACCTCGCGCGCGCTCTTCACGACCCACGCCGTGCTCCCCGAGAAGGCGTTGCCCCGAGGGCTCGGCCAGCTCGCGTTGATCGAGACGACGGATGCCGAGCTCGGGCCGGTGCTCCTGAGCGTGACGGTCGCGAAGAAGCAGGGCCACGACACTGCAGACCGGGTGATCTCGATGTCGGTGCGGGTGCCGCTGGCGTTGCGTCAGGCAGGCGAGCCGGCGGTGCAGGCGTTGACCTCGCGGGTCTGGGATGCGGTGAGCGACGTGCTGCCGTTCTCGCGTCGTCACGTGACGCTCACCTCTTCTCCGTGGACGGACTCGCCGCGCGTGGTGGCGGGCGTCTCGGAGCCGTGGCCCACGTTCGATTTGCCAGAGACCTCGGTGCTCGGCGTGACGGGGCTCACGACGAAGACGCCGTGGCCGCATTTCTTCAACGCGAGCCGCCAGGTGTTGCCGGGGCTCGGGCTCGAAGGTGAAGCGATGGCTGCGCAGCGAGCGGTCGCGGCGATCGAGAAGCTGCTCAACAAGAAGGACCCGCTGCGCGCCGGGAGGCCTCAATGAGTACCGTCAACGTGATGGCGCGAGAGATCGCGGCCAAGGTCGTCTTCTACGGTCCAGGGCTCTCGGGCAAGACGACGTCGCTCAAGCGCATCTACGAGTCGATCAAGCCGTCGCTGCGGGGCGAGCTGATGTCGTTGCCCACCGAGGCCGACCGAACGCTGTTCTTCGACTTCCTGCCCGTGCGCGTCGAGAAGGTGGCCGACTACGCGCTGCGGCTCGCGCTCTACACGGTGCCCGGCCAGGTCTTCTACAACGCCACCCGCAAGCTCGTGCTGCAGGGCGCCGACGGCGTGATCTTCGTCGCCGACTCGAACCCGGGCGCTGACGACTCCAACCGCGAGTCGATGGCCAACCTCGAAGAGAACCTCGCCGAGCAGGGCATTCGCCTCGACGGGTTCCCGCTCGTCATTCAGTACAACAAGCGCGACCTGCCGAACGCGAGCACCCTCGACGCGATGCGGGCGGCGGTGAACGGTCGTGGGGTGCCCGAGTTCGAGACCTGCGCGACCAGCGGCGAAGGCGTGCTCGACGCGATGAAGGAGTTGGTGCGGCTGGTCATTCGAGACCTGCGCGCGCGCAAGGTGGTGCCCTCGCCCAGGCCCAAGCGTGAGCTGCCGAAGCTCGACTCACCCGAAGAGCGTGGGTTGGAAGCGAAGATTCGCGAGCAGCTCAACGAGCGGCCGGCGCCAGCGAAGGCCGTGCTCCCGCCGATGGGGCCGGTCGCGACGCTCGCGCCAGCGGTGCTGATCGACCCTGCGCGCGCCGCCGAGGTGTGCTTCGCCACGGGCGACTACGACGGCTGCGTGCGCGCGTGCTCCGAGGCCGTGTCTCGAGGGCTCTCGTTCGCTGGAGGCACCGAGCGTGGGTCGCAGGCCTTCCTGCTCGGGCTCGACGGCCGTGATGTGCTCGATCTCGAGCGCCGGGCCGCGGCAGGGGCCACCCGCATCGACGACGCCGCGTTCGCGCTCTACGTGCTGGCGCAGACCTTCGTTCGCCTCGCCGACGCCGGACTGCCCACGCCGCAGCAGTGATCAGGCCCGGCGCCGTCTGAGTCGGGGGTTCAGCGCGTCTCGAAGACCGACAGCACGCCCTGACGCACGAGCTTGTGCAGCAGCTTGAGCGCGTCGACTTCCTTCTGCCCTGACGCCAACACGATCGCCGAGACGTCGAGCCCGGCCTTCGCCTGCGAGACGAGCTGCCGTTCGTCGGGCCGCAGCACCTGCATCAACTCGGGCTGCTCGTGAACGTCGAGGCGCGCGACCGGGGGGAGCTCGCGGTACAGCGACGCCACGTGCTCGCGCTCGACCATGCGCGCGAAGTCACGCACACGACGATCCTGCGGGTCGCTCTTCAGCAACGTCATGAAGACGAGCGCGGCGGCGTCGAACTGGCGCTCGCGCAGCAGAATCGCGCCCTGCTCCAGCATGTCGGCGACCGGGTCGATCTGCGGAGCCACGGCGCCCTCGACGGTCACCTTGCCAGCGCGCACGAGATCGAACACCGCGCGGCCCACGATGGTTCGCGGCAGGCCGAGTGACAGCCAGAGCCGGCCGAGCGGCAGGCCAGCATCGGTGGTGACGAGGCGCACGATCACCCGGTGCAACGCGTGCGAAGGGGCTGGTACCTGAGTGCCACGCAAGATCCGCGTGTCGTCGGGCAGCAGCCGCTCCACCTCGGACGACTCGTCGAGGCGCTTGAGGGACTCGAACACCGCGTGACGCAGCGGCAGCTCGAGCGAGACCCACTCGTCCTCACCGCGATCGGGGTCTTCGGTCCAGTGGAAGCGGCCGCCCGCCGTCGCGGTCACGTCGGTCAGCGCGCCGATCAGATCTTCTTCTGCGAGCTGGCGCACGACGCTGTTCATCGACGCGTCGAGCTGGCCTGCCTTGAGCGCCGCGACGACCATCGAGCCGTTGAACTCCTTGCCGACGTCGAGCACGCGGGCGATTCGCTCGTAGAGCCCTTGCGCGGCCGTCGCCACGACCTGCCCGCCAAGCAGGAACAGCTTTCGTTCGCCCGACTCCCACGTGAGGTGGAGCGCTCCGGTCTTGCGCGACGCGTCGAGCCACTGCAGAAGCTCAGGCACCGGGTAGCTCGAGCAGTCTCCGTGGAAGGCCATCGCGCGTAGTGTACGGAACGCCCCGTGTCTTCGCCCTCGAAAGTCGCACTGCTGTTCATCGACGGGGTCGGCGTCGGGGCGCGTGACGGCGCAGTGAACCCGCTGACGAGTGGCGAGTTCCTGGTGTCGCAGTTCGCCGACGGTACGGGCACGGCGCTGCCTCGAGGTGGCCGTCGCATCGACGTCGACACCACCTTCGGGGTGCCCGGCCGGCCGCAGTCAGCCTCGAACCAGACCGCCATCTTCACGGGCCTGCCTGCGCCTCAGCTGATCGGCGGGCACGTGCTCGGCTACCCCACCCGGCCGCTCGCGAAGCTGCTCGCCGACTCGTCGATCGTGAAGACGCTGCTCGGTCATGGGCGCACGGTGACGTTCGCGAACTCGTACCCCATCGGGTATCTCGACGCGTTGGGACTCTCTCGTCGGCCAGGCACGCTCGGCGCCTTCGAGATGCCCGAGAAGTACAAGCGGCGCCTCAAGCCGTCTGCCAGCACGCTCGCGTTCGCTGCCGGCGCGGTGGCCCTCCGGACGCTCGACGACGCAGTCGCGGGCTCAGGGCTCACCCACGACATCGTCGGCTCCGCGGCGGCGCGACGGCGCTTCCCGGTGCCGGAGCGGACGCCCGAAGAGGCCGCAGCGGTCTTCTGGGCCCTGGCCGAAGACTTCACCCTCTTCGAGCACTACCTCGCCGACGAAGCCGGCCACGCGCAGGACCGGACGGCCGCCCTCGACGCGCTCAGCACGTTCGATCGTTTCGCGCGCGAGATCGTCAGGCTGATGCCCGATGATGCGCAGGTGTTGATCTGCAGCGACCACGGCAACGTCGAGGATCTGGCGACGCGCAGCCACACGGTGAACCCCGTCGCCGTCTTGTCGTTCGGGGCGCGTGCGCCGTCGTCCATGCACACCGTGGCGGATGTCGGCGCGCAGATCGTCCGTTGGCTGGAGCCCGCGTGAAGGGCTGGCTGCTGCTCCTCTCGCTCGGTGCGGTCGGCTGCGTCACGCCGCTCTCGTCACTGACGCGGGTGAGCACGGTCGCGACCGCCACGGCCCGCTTCGAGCTGAAGACCGAGCCGACGGCGACGGAAGACGAAGCCCGGGTGCGGGGCGCGCTGGAGCGTTCGGTGGCGAAGCTCGAGCGCTGGGGGAACCTCGCGGTCGCCGTGACAGTGCGCATCGCCCCCACGCACCTCGAGCTCGAGCGCGCGGTCGGCCGACGCGGCTATGACTGGCTTCGCGCGTGGGCCCGCTATGACGATCTGATCGTCCAGTCGCCTGGCTCGTGGGCTGGAACCGATCGCGACGTCGACGAGCTGATCGTGCACGAGCTCACGCACTGCCTCCTGTTCCAGCGCAGCGGCACCTCGAGGAACTGGGACACGAAGCAGATTCCGCTCTGGTTTCGCGAAGGCATGGCGACCGTGACGGCCGATCAGGGCCTTCGGTTTCCTTCGCTCGAAGATCTCGCCGACTGGCTCGAGCGAAACCCGGAGCTCGACGTGTTCGGCGACGCCGAGCAGCTCTCGAAAGAGGCGTACGGGCAGATCTACGGCACGTCGTTTCACGCCATGCGCTTCTTGCTGAAGCGGGTCGGAGACAAGGCGATCGTCGACATGATGGCGGCGATGCAGAAGGGCGACGACTTCGAAGGCGCGTTCACGCGTGCGTCAGGCACGACGCCGAAGCGGTTCGAGGCCGACTTCCTCAACTACCTGCGGTTCCGCGGCTTCCGTGGGTTCGGCCTGAAGGTACGCCCGCGGCTGCGGCCGGTGGGCCCGGACACCCGGCCGCCGTGAGTCAGAGGGAGACGACCGGGCGAACGCGCGGTTTTCGGTAGTCGCCGGTCGTCGACCGAACCGGTCGACCCGCAAGGACCATCCACGGGAGCCTCTGAGCGGACCAGTGCGGGTCGAGACACCAGCGGAAGGCCTCTCCGCATCGCTCTGGCTGAACTCCGTACGAAGCGAACCCGAAGGGATGCTCATGGCTGGGGAGCGCGCGGACCAAGCCTGCGTTGAGGACGTACTCCCACTCGGCTTCGGTGGGATCTCTCCCGATCGGCGGCGCCGCGATTGGCTCGAACGCGTGCACGGCCATCAGGAATGGACCGACCGTCACCGAGCGTGCGGGCCAGTCCACGGTCCAGGCGCCCACGTCCTCCCGCTCGTGTTCTTCGAGGTACTCATCGGTGTCGATCAGCGAGAGGCCAGACTCATCGCCGTCTCGAAGATCGCGCCCCATGGTGAAGGTGCCACCGAAGACGAGCAGGAACTCGTGACTCGTCTCGCGGTGAATCAGCATCGGGAGCGGAGCCGTCACGCCGTACGCATGCGCCGGCGCGAAGGTCTCGATGAGCTCCGACTCGATGGCATCGAGGACGACCGCCCGGAGTGCTTCGTCGCCACGGGTCCACTCGTCGAGCTTCAGCTCTCTCCAGTTCATGGCGCGAAGGGACTTGGCAGCAACGGCGGTCGATCCTTGCCTTCGAGCGATCGCTGCAGCTCGATCTCCTGCAGCAGCACCGCAGGCGCGACGGTCGACACCGGCACCATGCCGCTCTCGGCGCCGCAGAACCCGTTGAACACGCCTTCCCGCTTCCCGGTCGCGAGCACCTTGTTGATCGACGACAACGGCGTGCCGACGATCTCGACGCCACGCACCAGCGACTCCTTGCCGTCCCGCACGTCGACGCGGAACACCATGCGCGGCGTGCCCTTGAAGGCCTGGTAGCCGTACGAGGTGGTGTTCGTGTTGCCTCCCGTGATGTCGCGAATCACCAGCGCGAACGGCTTTCCCTGACGCTTCGCCTCGGCGATCAGCAGCTTCTTGAGCTCGACGTCGCTCAGGCTCTTCTTGGACTCGACGACCAGGTTCGCCATGCGCGCGACCGGCTTGCGGTTGCCCTGCGCCCGGCCGTGCCCGTTCGACTTGGTGAAGCCGTCGACGGGCCGGCGCGACAGCAGAAAGTTCTTCAGCACGCCGTCCTGAACCAGCGGCACGCGCACGCCTGCGACGCCCTCTTCGTCGAACAGATAGTGCCCGTTGAGCGGCAGCCCGGCGCGCTCCTTCAGCGTGGGATCGTCGGTGACGCTCAAAAACGCAGGCAGCACCAGCTTGCCGATCTGCCCGCGAAACGTCTTCCCCTCGGCGTCGTTGTCCTGCCGCTCGCCTTCGAGCCGATGACCGACCGCTTCGTGAAAGAGCACGCCCGCGGCGTCAGGCTCGAACAGCGCCGGCCCCGTGTAGGGATCGATCGTCGGCGCCGCCCTCAACGCGAGGAGATCGGCCACCATCACTTCCGTCTCCTTCGCGATCGCCGCGTCGGTCGGCAGCAGCTCCTCTCTCGGCGCGTACCAGTCGCGGGAGTTGTCGAGCAGCTGACCGTCCTCCGCGCGGGTGACCGCCGAGACCCGAACGCTGAAGAGCGTCTCCTCCGTCACGATGCGCGTACCCTCGCTCGAGGCGTAGAGCCGCACCACCTTGTCGCCCGAGACGCGCACCTCGGAGTCGAAGAACGCCTTCTCGCCGGCCAGGCGCTTCGAGAGCGACTTCGCCAGGGCGATCCATCGCTCCGTCGAGAACGAGTACGGCGCACGGGGGCCGACGAACAGCTCGCGCTCCTGCTTCGTGAACGATGGGGCGCGGCCGGGAGCATCGACCGTGTAGACGTCTTCACCCTTCTTCTTGAGGTAGTTGAACAGCGCGCTCTTGTACTTCTCGTCGATCACCAGCCACAGCGCGGTGCGGAGCGCGGTCGGTGAGTCATCGAGCGGCCCAACCTTCGGCGCGAAGAAGCTCGTCCCCTTCAGTGAGAACGAGAAGTCGAGCTCTTCACCGACCGAGCTGTCGAACTCGTACGAGCCCACGCGCACGTCGGCGAAGAGCTTCCGCTCGCGTTCCTGGGCGTCGGCGAAGAGCGCTCCATACTTCGCGCCGATCTCGTGGTGCAGGTAGTCCTTCACCTGCGCGCCGACGAAGTACGGGGCCGGGTTCTCTTTCAGCGTCAGCGACTGGTGGCTGCGATCGACCTCAGCCACCATCGCCTCGAGGAGGTCGAGCCTGGCATCGGGCGGGGGCTTGGCAGAGAGGCTGACGACGATCGCGAGGCTGAGGAGCATGGCGCCGCGAAGCTACGCGAGGATGGCTCTTCAGAACCGCGCGATGTTGAGTCCGAACTCCTCGCGCGCCTGGTTCGACTTCGACCACGCGGTGAAGAGCGGCATCGACAGCGCGACGGCGCCTGCAGCCGCCAGAAGCGGAGCCAGCGGTGCGCCGAGCAGCGCGGCGAGCACCACCGCTCCGCCCACCAGCAACGTGGTCGCGATGATGATCGGCGCGATCACCCGCAGATCGGCCCGAGGCGTCAGGCTCCCGATCGTGCATGCGGCGATCAACCCGGCGACCGCTCCGAGGGCCGCCATCGTCCCGACGCCCACGAGGAACGGCGTCATGTTCGGATCGCGGTTCAAGAGCTGCCCCGGTGGGAAGGGGATCATGATCAGCTCCGCAACGCCAAACCCGATGAACCCGGCGCCCGCTGCTCCCACCACCATCAGGGGCGCCACCAACGCCGTTCGACCCAACAGGAGGCCAGCGCTCGGTAGCTCGACGTCGCTGCGCACGAACCGGTTCTCGCGCACGTTCGCGGCCGTGACTGGCGCGTCATGGGGCAAGGCCGTCAGGGTTTCACAGAGCACCAGAGCGAAGAGAGCGGGCATGCCGCGCCGTTCTTCAAGACTCGCGCCACGCCATTACGCAACGCGGGCGACGGGCTCGCCCCAATCGACCACCGACCAGCCGCGACGCAGCGCGTGCCGCCGCAGCCGGGGATCAGGGTTCACGGCGACGGGCGTCCGGACGATCTCCATCACGGGCAGGTCGGCGAAGCTGTCGGTGTAGAACGCGGCCTGCTCGACCGACCCGCCGCTCCGCTGGGCCTCGGCCCTCGCGTGCACCAACTTGCCTTCCCCGAAGCAGACCCGGCCGTCGATCAGCCCGGTGTGCGTGCCGTCACTGCCGATGCCAAGCCGGTTCGAGAGCACGGCATCGAAGCGGAGCTCGGCCGCCGCGAGCTCGGCCAGGTAGTGCGACGACGACGTCAGCATCACCAGGCGATCGCCGGCGCGGCGATGCGACTCGACCATCGCGAGCGCGCCTGGCCTGAACGTGTTGCGGACCTCGGCCTCGTAGAAGACGTTCGTTCTCGCCTTCAGCGCGTCCGACGAGACGCCGGTGATGTGCGTCACCGCCTCGGCCACCATGTCCTCGCCCGAGGCGAAGCCGAGCTGGTACCGGGCCAGCCACCACATCGCGCGCATCGCCTGTCGCTTGCTGATGTTGCCCAGCGCGAGCTCACGACGCACCCACAGCGTGCCGGAGTTCACGGCCAGCAGGGTGCGATCGAGATCGAAGAAGGCCAGGCGCATGGGATCGAGCGACGTGTAACGACACGATCCCCCAGCCGCCGCGAAGAGGCCAGCCCGGCGACCTACCCGCGAACCAGCTCGAGCTCGATGCGCCCGTCGAGCTTGAGGGCCAGCAACGCCCCAGTGAGCTGCTCGGCCTCGTGACGGCTCAGCATGTTCCTGAAGCCGTCCCCGTCGGCGACTTCAGCCTCCATCACCGCGCCTCGCTCCAGCCACCGCACCAGGCCGAAGGACGACAGCATCGGGATCATGCCTTTGACCGGCCACGTCTCGCGCTTCGACGACAACAGCGCTTCGAGCTGCGCAGGTCTCGGACGGCGCTCGGTCACGCCCTCGTCGGGATAGAGCACGGGAGGCGCGAGCAACGCTTCGTCGGTCGAGTCGTCGAACAGGTAGCCGTACCGGGTCGGCACACGTCCACTCGTCGCGAACAGCAGCGTCACGGCGGCGTCGGGCGAGGGCCGGCGCACGTGGAGGATGCGCTTGTCGCCCGGCAGCACCCGCACCATCAGCTCGACCAACGGCTTCGCCTGCACCGCCTGTCGCTCGACCCGCGCGCGGAGCTGCGTGAAGACGTGTGAGATCGCCTCCGAGATCGCCGTCTGCGCGTCGGCCGCGCGCCGCTCGAGATCGGTCCGTGCGGCCTCCAGGCTCCGCTGCGCATCGGCGCCGAGCGTCTGCATGCCGGTGCGACGCACCAACGACGAGCCCGTTCCTTCCGGCGTCGCCTCACGCACCGCGCCGAGCAACAGCTCGCCCTGTTGATCGAGACGTTGGTGCTCTGCCGCAAACGAGGCCTTCAGCGAGGCGGCCTCTGCGCGCAGCTCATCCCACGCGTCGTAAGCGGCCTCGATCGTCTCAGGCCGGGTCGCCAGGGCCGAAGCAGCGTCGCCGATGGCCAGCACGGGTGGCGGCTCGATCAACGAACGCTGAGGCAGCCGCACGACCGGCGTATCGACGGGCGTGTCTCGGGGGAGCGACGGCGGCATGGCCCGGAGCGGGTCGCGACGCGCCACCTTCCTGGTCTTCTTCGTCGGCGCGGGGCGGGCCGCCCTCTTCTTCTTCTTCTTCTTCGCCGCCATTGAAGCCCGTCAGGCCGACTTGGCTGCCGAGGCTGCCGCTTCACCGTTCGTCGCGGCCGCTGCGGAGCCCTTGTTGAGCTTCTGCTTCACGTCCTGCCGAAGCTCGCGACCCGCCTTGGGCGCCAGCATCAGGCCAAGGCCGACGCCGACCAGCACGCCCGCGCCGAAGAGCGCGAGGGCCGGCACCAGCTTGTCGGTCGAGGTCCGTCGCTCCTCGAGGCCGATCAGATCGAGCAGGTCATCTTTGTCCACGTCTGCAAGCCGCTTCAGGTTCTTGAGCACGTTCGAAGCTCCCGTCATCATGAGTCCGACTCTTCTTTCTTCGCCTGTGAGCCCAACACACCATCGACCGCCGCCTCGGCAACGTCGAGCAGTTGATCACGAACGAGCGGAATCGAGGCCAGCTTCATGCCGAGGCGCAGCAGCCGCGCGGTGGTCGGGGTGAAGAGCCCGCCGCCAAGCACGTAGCCAACGCCCAGTGCAGCCGCGATCATCGCGTAGGGCGATTCTTCGACCTTCTCGGTGAGGCCGACCGCATCTGCGACGCCGTTGATGGCCGAGTTCGCGTTGTGGAGCGCCTCGGTCACCTGCTCGCTGATCTCCTCCGCCACCATCGGCGCCGCGCCTTCGAGGATCTGCTTCGTCGAGGGCTCGCTCATCGCCGCGCCGCCCACCGGCCAACGAGAAAGCCGAGCGCCGCGGCGCCCAGCAGCACGGTGCCCGGGTTCTTCTTGATGAACGCCTTCACCTGCTCGTTGGCGTGGGTCGCCTTCTCGAGGGCCTCTTCGAGCTGAGGGGCAAAGCGCTCCTGGAGCTCCTTGAGCCCCTCGGGGAACTCGGGCATCGCCGGCGTCTTCTCGGTGTCGTTCGCCATGGTCGTCCTTTCCGTGGAAGTCATCGCCGGCCCCAGAGGCGGCCCAGCAGGTAGCCTGCTGCAAACATGCCACCGATGGTCAGCGCGGGATGTTTGCGAACCGTCTCGCGAAAGCGACCGAGCGCGCCGAGGCTCTGCTCGAGTTTGTCGAGGCTGGCTTTGACGCGCGCGCGCGCTGCTTCCAGCTCGGCGCGCACCTGGGCCGGCGTCTCATCGGTGCGGGCGAGTGACTGTGGCGGCCGGAGCGTGATCGCCGAGTCCGTCATGGTCGCTCCTCACCGCGAGTCAGCAGGGTCGACGAGGCTTCCAGCGCAGCGACCGACTCGTGCATCACGTTGCGTGCGCCGAGCTGCTTCGCCGCGAGCACGATGCCGATGACACCGCCGATCAGGTTGACGAGGCCGACGAGGAGGAAGGCGAGATCAGCCGCCATCACCCGTCGCAGGGCGAGCGCGAGCGCCACGCACAAAAAGCCGTAGCCCACGAGGATCAACGGCGCGAGCGCGGCGATCACGCCGACTCGAACGCCGACATACTTCGCGTCGTCCGCCAGCTCGACCCGCGCGAGCCGAATGTGCTGCGCGGTCAGCTCGCTGAAACCATCGACGACGTCGCGGAGCTGGGTGCTAAGCGCCATGCAGCGCGCACCTTACCTCTCGGACTCTGGCGACGATCGACATTCGCCAGATTCGAGCGCTCCATCGTTTTGAAGTTCAGTGCAGCACGCGCTCACGGTCGACGAGCAGCATCGGGTGGTTCTCGCGCGTCTCGTAGGCGATGATGCGAAGGCCCGCGCCGCGGGTGCCCGTCGCCACCACCTGTTGCTGCTGCTCTTCCCCGCTTTGCGAGCTCGAGTAATTGAGCGCCACCTGGTACCGAACCTCACACAGTGCGGTCATTTCGGTGCCATCGTCGCCCGAGAACGTCACTTTGATCTGCCCGCCAAGCGGCAACGCATCGCGCGTCTCGACGAAAAGACCTGAGGAACTGATGTTTCTGGCGATTCCCCGCGTCATCCCCTGCTGCGTGGTGAGATAGACCGTGAAAACCTTGTCGAACCTCAGACTCTGCCGCCGCTCGCTGCTCACGTGCACCCCTGTCGTGTGGTGTGTCGTCGAGGAGCCTACAGAGTGCGATGGTGTAGGCAAATTAGCTACCCGATGCGACATTTGACCGGAGGAAATACCGTGCGTTGGCTTACTTCCCTGCTGCTGATCCTTCCGACCCTGGCCCACGCCGACGTTGATCAACGCTTCGCGAAGCTGCGAGACGCGGCGGAGAAGTTGGGCAGCCTCTCGGAGTTCATCGAGAACTACGCCGGCTCGTGCGGGCCGCTGATGACGGCGCAGTGCGAAGAGAAACGAAAAGAGTTTCGGCGCGGAGCTGACGGCCGCAAGCACTACATGATCGTCACCGAAGACTCGGCGAGCGTCCTCTCGATGGGCGACGCGAACCCGATCAGCGGCGACTTCGTGCTGAACATGACGCCGTTCTTCTCGGCCGGAGAAAGCGCGATCACCCATCAAGCGCCATCGAAGACCGACGCGAGCGGCAACGCAGTGCTCCCGTACATTCGCATTCCGTCGAAGATCCCCGACGGGTGGACCATGCAGTTGATGAACCGTCAGGTGCAGGCGCGCGCGCTGCGCATTCAGGTGGTCTTCACGCCCGAGGGCGTGTGGTCGTTGCCGAAGAAGGGCGGCGGTCAGATTCGCGGCATCAAGACGCGCTTCGACGGCGTGATCGTGCAGATTGGCCGCACGGGGGAGACCATCGGCCTGTGGTACCCGACGAAGTGAGCAGCTAGCATGCGCGCCCTATGGCCGCGCGCGCGAGTGGTTCAGGGACGATCAGCTTCGGTCTCGTCAACATCCCGGTGAAGCTGTACTCGGCGAACGATTCGTCGGGGAAGATCTCGTTCAACCAACTGCATGCGGACAAGAAGATCCGCCTCAAGCAGCAGATGATCGATCCCGAATCGGGAGAAGCCGTGCCCCGCGAGAAGATCGTCAAAGGGTACGAGTACGCGAAAGACCAGTACCTGATCATCGACGAGGACGAGCTCGAGAAGCTCGAACTCGCGACCTCGCGCTCGATGGACATCACCGAGTTCGTGCCGCTCGAAGCCGTCGACCCGCTCTACTTCGAGTCGGGCAACTACCTGGCGCCCGAGAAGGGAGCCGAGCGTGCGTACGCGCTGCTCGTGCGTGGCCTCGAAGACATGAAGCACGCGGCGATCGCGAAGTACGTCGCGCGCGGCAAGATGCATCTGCTGCTGATCCGCGCGATGAAGAACGCGCTCGTGATGCAGTACCTGCGCTACGCCGACGAGGTGAAGCCGCTGTCCGAGATCCCCGTCCCCGACGCGAAGATCACCGACGCTGAGCTCGGCCTCGCACGACAGTTCATCGGCAGCCTCGCCAAGCCGACCTTCGACATCACGCAGTACAAGGACGAGTACCGCGAACGGTTGAAGGACCTGCTCGATCGAAAGGTGAAGGGCGAGTCGGTCGACCTCACGCCAGCCGCCGTTCCTCAGGCCAAGGTCGTCGACCTCATGGAGGCCCTCAAGGCCTCGCTCGCGCGCTCCGGCGCCATGCCTGCTGCGACGCCTGCTGCTGCGCCGGAAGAAGAACGGAAGCCACCACGTCAATCGCCGATGTCCGACGAGGTCGCGAGCACCGACGCACCCAAGAAGAAGCGTACGAAAGGCTGAGCTTTTTCATTGAGTTGTGTGGCGTGCACACTCCAGTTGGGGTGCACAGTGTTCACCACAATACTCAGTGGGATTCACACTTTCATGAGCGAGATCAAGTGGTTCAGAGCTTCCGCGGGTGGCATGCGGCTCGCTATGGCCAACGACGCCATGGCCCGGTCCCTCTTCGCCTCCATCATCATTCTCCTTGTCGGGTGTGAGGGCTCCATCATGGGCCCGAAGCTGGCGGGCCCGGTCGGGGTCAACCCAGCCACGGGCGAGCCGCTGCCGGTCCCGATCACTCCGGTGACGCCAGTGACGCCGATGCCGATGGAACCCGGTCCCATCGTGACGGCATGCACCCCTTCGCCGACGCCGGGGAGCGCGCCGATGCGCCGCCTCTCGCACGAAGAGTACACGCACGCCGTCGAGGACCTCTTCGGCAACGCCACGCTGGCGCGTCAGGTGTCGACGGGCTTCCTCACCGACTCGGTCTCGCTCGGCTACAGCAACGGAGCGCGCTTCCTCGATGTGAAGCCGGTCATGATGCAGAAGTACCAGGAGGCGGCCGAGACGGTGGCGGCGCAGGTAACGACCACCGCCAACCTGCCCCGCCTCGTGACGTGCCAGACGTCTCAGGGAGAAACCTGTGCGCGCACGTCAATCGAGCGCCTGCTGCTGCGCGCGTACCGCAGGCCTGCGCCAGTCGCCGACGTCGATCGCTACCTGGCCGTGTGGCGTGCGGGCTCGACGGGCGCCGACTTCCGCACCGGCATGGAGTGGGTCGTCGCGACGGTGCTGCAGGCTCCGAAGTTTCTCTATCGGGTCGAGGTCGACGCCCCCACTACCGCCACCCGCGCGCTCGGAGCGTACGAGCTCGCCTCGCGCCTCTCGTTCCTCTTCTGGCAGTCGGGCCCTGACGACGCGCTGCTCGACGCGGCCCGCATGGGCAGCCTCGCCACGGCAGCGGACGTCGAGCGTGAGGCCCGCCGCATGCTGGCCGACCCGAAGGCCGAGCGCGTCTTCAACTTCTTCGAGCAATGGATGGACGTCGACGAGATCCAGTCGATGCGCCGCGACGCAACCATCTTCCCCGGCCTCTCGACCAGCCTCACCTCGCTCTTTCACGAAGAGGCGCGCCAGTTCGTGAAGGCCGCCGTGCTCACCGGAGACGGGACGTTCGAGACGCTGATGACCTCGCCCGTCACCTTCGTCAACGGCGACCTCGCGCGGCACTACGGCATGACGGGCATCACTGGCACCACGTGGCAGCGCACGAGCTTCACCTCGGGGCAGCGCGGCGGGCTCTTCATGAACTCGGCGGCCCTGATCAGCCACGACAAGCAGTCGCGCACCAGCATCGTCAACCGCGGCATGCGCGTTCGCACCCAACTCCTCTGCCAGACCGTGCCTGCGCCGCCCGACGACGTTCCGCTCAACCTCGCGGCCATCAACGGTGAGTTCAGCCAGGCCGACCGCCTCGCGCAGCACCGCACCAACCCCAGCTGCTCAGGCTGCCACGCGCTGCTCGACCCGCTCGGTGAACCCTTCGAGACCCTCGACGCCGTCGGCCGGGAACGTTCGCGTGACGAAGGCGGCCGGTCCATTCCCACCACGGGCGAGATCGTCGCCAGCCGCGACGCCGATGGCCGCGTCACCAGCGCGATGGACCTGATGCGCAAGCTGTCGAACAGCGACGAAGCACGCGAGTGCATGGTCACCCAGCTCTTCCGCTTCAGCCATGGACGACAGGAAGAAGCCAGCGACCTGTGCAGCCGTCAGCGCGCGCTCGAGAAGTTCAAGGATTCCCAGTGGAACGTTCGCGAGCTCTACGTGGCCATGACCCAGACTGACGACTTCCTCTTCAAGCCCGGAGTGACGCCATGAGCGACTTCTCTCGCCGACGCTTCTTGCGGGCGGGTGGCGTGACGGTCGCCCTGCCCTTCCTCCAGTCGCTGATCCCCTCGTCTGCGCGTGGCCAGGCCGCAACCCCTCCCCGCCGCGTGATGTGGGTCTTCACGGCCAACGGCGATCAAGAGTCGCGACGCTTCTCGACCAAGAGCGAGATGGGCTTCGTGCTCGACGAATTCCTCGCGCCGTATCAGCCGATGCGCGCCGACATGCTTTTCGTCGAGGGCATCGACAAGTACCACTACCGGTTGCCCTCGGGGCAGCGCTCCGACGGGCACCAGCAGGGCGGCTCGGCCCTGGCTCCGTGGAGGTCGGGCAGCGGTTCATTTCCCATCGGCGGCGCTCCCGGGCAGACCATCGGCTACGTGATGGGGCCGAGCATCGATCGGGTGATCGGTGAGCGGGTGCAGGCGGCGAACCCGAACGTGCGCTTCACGCACTTCAACTTCCGCGTGGGCGACCGCAGCAACAACATCTGGAATCAGCACTCCCACCGTGGGCCGGTCGGCACCCAGAACCCGATTCCGCCCGAGACCGACCCGGTCGCGGCGTACACACGCATCTTCGCCGGCATCGATCCGGCGGCTCGTGAGGCGGCCCTTCGCCGGCTGCGCATGCGGCAATCGTCGCTCGACGTGGTGAAGGCCGAGCTCGCGGAGCTGGGGCCGAAGCTGTCGGCAGACGACAAGCGCCGCCTCGATCAACACACCGAGTCGGTGCGCGAGATCGAGCGCTCGTTGTCGGGCATGGCCGCGCAGGTGCCGCAGTGTTCGACCTTCCCCACGGGCGTAGCGTTCGACGCCTACGCGCAGGACAGGTGGTGGGACGCGGGCCGCACCTTCGCCAAAATCTCGGCGATGGCCTTCGCGTGCGATCTGACGCGCTCCATCAACTACAACTGGTCGGGCAACACCTCTGATCGCGTCTACCGTGAGCTCGGCCACACCGACGGGCACCACACGAACTCGCACGACTCGAGCGCCGCCGCCTTCACGCGCATTCGGCAGATCATCCGCCTGCTCCACCAGCGCAGCGTCGACGGCCTCTACGCCGAGCTGAAGGCGATCCCCGAGGGTGACGGCTCGACGGTCTACGACAACACGCTCGTGATGCACTGGAGCGAGCTGTCGCAAGGCGACACCCACGGCAACAGCAACAACCTGGTGATGTTCGGTGGCGGCGCGAAGAAGATCTTCCGCACCGGCCGCTACGTGAACCTCGCCTCCCAGCAGCGCAAGAGCTTCTCGGACCTGCTGGTGAACTGCTTCCACTTCATGGGCTTCAACGACGTCACGTCGTTCGGCGACCCGCTGCTGTCACAGGGTGGCCTGCCTCCCGGCCTCACCTGAAGCCGCTCCTCAGCGGTGCTTCATGATGATGATGCCGGGGCTCTTCGGAGCCAGCGCCTTGTCGATGCGGGCCTTGAGCTTGAGGTAGTCCTTGTTCTTCGGTTCGCGGCGGAGCGCCTCGGTGACGAGGGTTCGCGCGCGCTGAAGGTTGGCGCCTGTGTCAACGTAGAGCTTGAGCAGCTCGACCTTCTCGGCCTGCGTCGCCTCGCCCATGAAGAGCAGACGCTCCAGCGTCACCATGGCCTCGCCCGTCTCCTTGCGCTTCAGGTACAGCGCCCAGAGGCGGCTCAGCGGGCGCGCGAAGGTCGGGTCTGAACGAATCGCGGTCTCGTAGTCCGTCACCGCCGCGTCGACGTTGCCGCCCAGCTCGATGGAGCGGCCACGCACGTACAGCGCCGGCGCGAACCTGGCGTTCTCGCCCAGCGCGCGATCGATCAGCACCTGCGCGTCGACGCCCCGCTCCTGCAGCAGCCGGGTCTCGGCCAACAACGACAGCAGCACCGGGTTGCGGGGATCGTCTTCGAGCAGGGGCTCGACGAGCTTCGAGGCCTCCTCGTGGCGCCCGAGCTGGTTGAGGACCCGGGAGCGCAGCGTCACGACCTCGAGGACCTTCGAATCGCCAGCCTTCACGGCGAGCAGATCGTCTTCGGCGGCCTCGAGCTGCAGGTTGGCGATGAAGTACCGCGCGCGGAGCAGCCGGGCCGGCGTCAGATCCGGCGTCGCCGTCAGCAGGCTGTCCATCAGCTTCGCCGCTTCGAGCTCCTTGCCGTCGACGAGCAGGATCTCGGCCTCGACGGTCTTGGTGGCTGGATCGTCGGGGGTGCGCTTCAGGATCGGGTCGATGGTCGCATACGCGTCGGTCACCCGGCCGTCGTGCGCCAGCAGCAACGCGACCATGCGCAGCTCGTCGTCGGTGAGGATGCCCATCTGCCGCAGCGCGAGGAACTCGACGATCGCTGCTTTGTACTGATGCAGCTTCAGGTGCATGTCGGCGCGCGCTCGCTTGAGGCTCGGGTCGTTTCCTCCACCGATGTCTTCCGCCTGCTTCAGCGTGAGGATCGCGCCAGGCTCGTTGCCGGACAGCCGGTAGGCCTCGGCGAGCTGAATGTACGGGTCGACGTCGCCCGGCGACATGCTGACCGCTTCCTTGAAGTAGCCAATCGCGCGATCGGGTCGGTTCTTCGCCAGCTCAGCGCGGCCCTCGGCGAGCACCTCGGCGGTCCCGCGCACCCGGCGCTCCTCCTCGACCTTGCGCTCCTCGGGGCAGGCCATCGTCAAGCAGCAGCACACCAGGCTGGTGACCACGCTTCGGGCTTTCATGGCGGCGGGCACCGTAGCGCGCACGTGTTGATCGTCAAAGCAGGCGGTACACTTCGGGCACCGATGGACCCGTTCGTTCGCCGCCTCGTGGAGCGCCTCTTCCAGCCCGACGCTGGCCTCTCGCGGAACCGGCACTTCCATACGTTCGACAACCCCGAAGGCCGCGTCGCGCTCCGCATCAGCAAGCGGCTGAGGGCGCTGGCGAAGGACATCGAGGCCTGCCATCACGAAGGCGGGAAGCCGACGATCGAGCGCGCCACCGATTCGCACGGCAAGGTCCGGGTGGAGATTGGGTTGGCGAGGCTCAAGAGCCGTCGCACCACGACGATCGACGAGGCCGAGTACGAGCTGTTGCTCAAGCTCCCGGCCGTGCAACGGGCACTGCAACCGTGATCAGGCCGCTTCGACGTCGCGTGGCGAGTGCGCCCACATCGGGCCCTTGAGGTGCCGCTCGCGGTGGCTGCGCTTGCGGGCGCGCTCGACGGCCACCTGCTCGCGGGTCTCGGTGGCGTCGTCGTTCTTCGCGGTCATGTCCATGAGCGGCTTCATGGGCCTTACTCCCTGCACGCTGTCGACCAGCGCCAAGGCAGCCTGTCGACGGCGGTTTGTCGTCATCCCGATGGGGCGAACGCGACGACGCGGGTCAGGCCAGCCCCAGGAACCGTGACACCACCGACTCGGGCACCTCGGGCAGCGGGCTCTGCAGCGCGGCGAGCAACACCGTTCGCACGACGCTCGAGATGTCGGTGGAGACGATCGCAACCCCCATCGGCGCCCCACGGACCTGGGGCGGCACCACTTCGCTCGTCACCATTCCGTGCGAGGCTGCCTTCGCGGCAATCACCAACGGGATGCGGAGCTCGAACGCGCAGAAGCGGGCCAGTCGAATCGCAGCATCGGTCTCCTCGAGCATGATGGCGCCGATGGCTCCAGAGATGAACGGTCTCCAGAGCGGCCGGGCCGCTTCAGCGGTCGGCACGACGACGAGATCGACCCGCAGCACGTCGCTGACGTCGAGGCGGCCGAGGGTTCCGAAGCTGCTGCGCAAGGCCTGCGGCTCGGCAGAGACGGCGGCCACGCCCGGGAGCGCCTTGATGAGCCAACGCCCCGAACGCGAGCCTGAGCCACACACGACAATCTTCGTCACGAGCGTGCTGCGCGACGAACGGCCCCGCATGAGCCGTCCACGAAGCGCGTGCACCTCGGCGGCGCCGAGCAGCGGGCCATCGGACAGCTCCGCGCCGGCGACGCGCTCGATGATGCCGCGGGTCAGCAACGCGCTGATCGCGCCGAGCACCTCGAGATCGGGAGAGTCGGTGAGATCGAGCACCTCCGAGATCCGCCGGGGCGCGCGGAGCAACTGCAGCACCTCCGCCGTCACCGGGTGAGGCTCGACGATCGACGCGGCGTCAGGCGTGCGCTGGAGCAATTGCCCGACCGGCGGCAACCCACTGAGCAGCCGATCGCGCTCGTCGCTCTGCCGCATGCCCTCGAGGAGCACGTCCTCCATGGCGCGCGTGACGAGCGTCCGCAGCGGCGCAGGGCCGGGGGCGAACGCGAAGGTCCCCTCTCGCCACGCGACCAGCCGGAACAGCGCCTTCTCGCCTTCAATCTCTCCCACCCGCGCGTTCACCGGCTGACCGGCGGAGAGGTGGATCTCGCCCTTCTCGGAGCCGTTGGCGACGGTGAGCCTGCCGGTGCGGCGGTTCATCGCGAGGATCTGGAGGAGATCAGGCAACGGCAGCTGTGAGAGCCCTCCTTCGATCTCCCTCGCGTCACCCTTGAGCTCCCTCGCGGCCTCGACGCGCCGGCAGAGGTGATCGATGCGAGAGAGCACCTCGTCGAGGTTGAAGGGCTTCTGCAGTGCGCCGTCGCGGAACGTGCGGAACCGATCGAGCTCGCGGGAGCTTGTCGTCACCACCACCGGAATGTCGTCGGTGCGTGGGTTGGTCAGGAGGATCTGCACGAACGAGCGCGCCTCGATGAGTCGGCAGTTCTCGTCGAAGAGGATCACATCGGGGTGCCGCAGCACGGCGACCTCGAGCGCGCGTGAGCCGTCAGGCGCGTACTGCACGTGGTAGCCGCGCTGGCGCAGGGCCCTGGTGAGCGGCCGCACCGCGTTCACGTCAGGGTCGGCGATGAGGATCTTTCGGGCCTGGGCCATGGAAGGAGCGCGCTCGGTTCAGTACGGCTGCAGGTCGTACGCGGCCTGGAGCTTGGAGACGAGCCCTTCGACCAACGTCGGGTCGCTCGTGTGGAACCCCCACGTCGCACCACGCCCGCGACGCTGCAGCAGCGCGTAGGCGAGCCCGTCTCCCAGCCAGAGCAGGAACTCGTGACGCAGCAGGTGCTCATCGCCTTCGAGGAACACCGGCGTGATGGTCGGGTGAGACGCGAGATCGCCGCGTTTCCCAAGCAGGTACACGCGTGGCGCAAACTCGGCTGGCGAGACGTCGAGCCCTCGAACGATCGGCAGATCGGCCCGCATCACGGGACCCCCGACGTAGACGAGGCCGCGCGCGCCAGGCTCGCGCAACAGCTCCCGCGCCACCTCGAGCTGCAGCTCGTCGAAGAGCACGTCGGCGACCTTCCCGCGGCGCGCCGGCTCGCCCTGGGTCTCTGGCAGCCGCGGCGATCGAGAGTTGCCGAGCAGCAGCTCCACCTCTTCCCAGAACGGCAGCGGATCGAGCCTCAGCTGGTGGTGCAGGGAGCCGCGGCGCTCTTCCATACGACGCCGGCACCGGATGAGCAGCTCGTCGAAGTCATCACCGTCGCGGGGAAACGTCGCGCAGCCGCCGGTGAGCCCGAACGGAATTCTCGATTCCAGCGCGCGGCCATCGGGCTCTTCGATCAACGAGCTGAGGGCCCGGCGCAAGAACATGAGCCCGCCGAAGAAATCGGTCTCAGGCAGCAGCACGTGAAACTCGTGCTCCCCTGCCCTCGCCACCACGTCGGCGTCGCGCGTCACCTGGGAGATCACCCGCAGCACGATCTGCTGGGCCTGCCGCGCGGTGGCTGCGCCGAGCCGCGTGCGAATGGACGTGAGGTTGTCGATCGAGAACGTGAGGAGCGAGAAGGACCGGCCGTAGCGGCGCGCCTTGTAGATCTCCTTCGTCGCGTAGTCGGTGAAGTAGCTGAGGGTGTACGCGCCCGTCTCTCGATCGCGCAGCCCCTGCCGTTGGAGCAGCGCGAACCGCGCGGCCGTCTTGAGCGCCGAGGCCGCGAAGGCTCCGAAGCGCTGCGCGTCGGGGATGAGCGAGTCGACGAAGGCCCCGTTGAGCGAGTCGCCCAGCTGCGCCAGGCCCTGCACCTCGCCAGCAGCCGTCACGAGCGGCACCAGGAAGTTGGAGCCCGCCAGCCACGGGCCCGACTGCACCAGCGATGGATCGACCAGCTCTGGCAGCGCGGTGCGATCGACCAGCCCGCGCCACGCCCGCAGCCGCAACCCCGTGCGCTCACCCGCGACCCACAACGAGCCAGACTGCGCGCCGCAGTGTTCGCAGAGTTCCTGAAGAATGCGCTCCTGCACCAGCTCGATGTCGTTGACGCCGACGATGGCGAGCGCGCGGTCCTCGATGCCCGTCATGGCACCGTCCCCGAGTAGACGAAGCGCACCGGGCCCCGAAGCCAGACCTGCGTGAGATCGTGCGCGACCTTGATGTCGAGGACGCCGCCGGGGAGCTGCACCGGCACCCACGCGTCGTACGGACTCCGGCCATCGAGCGCCGAGGCAACGACGGTCGCGCACGCGCCGGTGCCACACGCCAGGGTGATGCCGACGCCCCGCTCCCACACCGTCACGCGCAGCCCACCTTCAGGGCGCGGTTCGACGAACTCGACGTTGGTGCGGTTGGGGAAGAGCGGGTGCACCTCGAGCCCGGGGCCGAGCCGCGCGGCCTCCGACGGCGGCGTGTCGAGGAGCACCAGGTGCGGGTTGCCCATGCTGACCGCGGTGCCGATCAGCCCTTCGATCGGCTGCCGGAGAAACGGGCCGCCATGCGGGAGGATCGGCGCCTTCAGCAGCCCGGGCCCCATCGCGACGGTGACGCGGTCGACCTGCCCGTGGCTCCAGTCGATGTCGGACGCGAGCACGCCGGCGCCGGTCGCGATCTCGAGGCGCGCCGGACGATCACTCGCGCTCTCGGCGACGTGCTTGACGACGCAGCGCAGGCCATTGCCGCACATCTCGGCGATCGAGCCGTCGGCGTTGTGCACCACCATGCGCCCTGCCGTGCCGGCTTCGGGGAGCACCACCAGCACCCCGTCTGCGCCGATGCCGAAGTGGCGATCGCACAGCCGGCGGCTGGTCTCTGCGTCGACGTCGAGGCCACTCTCGCGCCGATCGATGACGACGAAGTCGTTTCCGAGCCCGTGGTACTTGAAGAAGCGCTCCACCGGGAGCGCTCTTAGTCAGGCACGCCCCCTCATGCGAGGAGCTTCCCTGCCGATTCGAGACACCGGAACGCGGTCGACCGACGCGAGGAGCGGCGAAGCGCAATCGGCGAGGTGTCGTTGGGTTCGCTGACCTCGGGCTGCGACTTTTTGAAGCCCCTCAGCACGGGACGACGAACTGCGGGTGCTCGAGCACGTGTCGCTCGACCTCTTCAGAGAACGGCTGGCCATGTGGCCCTCGGGCCGACGAGCGTTTCCACCGCTCCAGCCAGCGGGCGCCCAGCGGCGTCTCGAGGTTCTCGACCTGCGTCGCGGCGTTGGTCGTCTCGGTGCGGGTGCCCGTCGAGACGCCCTGCCCCACGAAGAACCCGGCCAGAAGGAACGACACCCGCGTCGGCGTCGCGGAGCTGTAGGTGACGAGCAGGCCGCCCTCGTCGTTGGTGTGCCCTCGCACGGAGCGCATGAAGTCGACCGTCCACAGCGTCGGGTTGGCTTCTGGAGAGAACGGATCGAAGAAGATCAGATCGCACCAGCCGGGCACGCCGTCGATCGTCTCTCGCGCGTCACCGACGAGCGCCCGCCACGTGATGCCGGGGCCCTCCCAGTGTCCGGTGTGGAGCAGGGCCTCGCATGCCGTCTTCCACGGCTGCAGAAACGGAAAGCCGTCGGGCGCCGCGAGGGCGAGCTCGAACGCGGCGAGATCGGACTCGAGGCTGATGATCTCGAGCTCACGCTTGCGCAGCTGCCCCATCGCCTGGGCCTTCGTGAGCGCGGCGACGGCGTTCGCGCCCGCGCCGAGCCCGACGTCGAGGATTCGCAGCGGCTCGTCCCTGAAGACCGAGAGGCGCTGCTCCAGCTTCGTCTGCTCGACGTAGAGCCGGTTTGCCTCTTCCCAGGGCCCCACGGGGTGCATCACCTCGCCGTGCTCTGCGTGGCGAACGGCGTGCGTTCCGCCGCGTGTGGTGACGACCTCGAACGCCCCGTGCTTCTGGCCAGTGGGCTTCGGGCGCTTCGTCTTTGGTGCGAGCCGCTCGACGAGTTCCTTGTACTCGGCGTCCCATCGGCCGGTGATGATCGCCTCGCGCATGCGCCGGGTGAGGACCTGGAAGTGGCGCAGGTTGTGAACGGCGAGCAGCCGGGTGCCGAGGTGGTGCCCGCCCTGGGTGAGGTGGCGAACGTAGGCGCGTGAGTAGCGGGTGCACGCGATGCAGTCGCAGGTGGCATCGATGGGCGAATCGTCGAACCGGTACTCGTGCTTGCTGATGCGCAGCTGCCCCTCGAAGGTGTACGCGTAGCCCTGCTGCGCCATCTTCGGAGGGATGATGCAGTCGAACATGTCGATGCCGCGGTGCACGCACTCGACGAGATCGATCGGCGTGCCCACGCCCATCAGGTAGCGCGGCCGATCGACTGGCAGCCGCGGGGCCGTGTGGCCGGTCATCGAATAAAGCAGGTCGCGCGACTCACCGACGGCGAGCCCGCCGATCGCGAACCCGTCGAAGGGGTGCTCGGTGAGGAACTGGGCGCTCTCGGAGCGCATCGCCTGGAAGACGCCGCCTTGAACGATCGCAAACAGGGCCTGACCGGTCGGCGCCGCGTCGCGGGCAGCCAGGCTTCGGAGCGCCCACCGGTGGGTGCGCTCCATCGCCTCGCGGGTGACGGCCTCGCTCGAGGTCGACGGCGGGCACACGTCGAGCACCATCATGATGTCGCTGCCGATGGCGTTCTGGGTCGCGATGCTGCTCTCCGGCGAGAGCAGGTGCCGGTGGTTGTCGTAGGGGCTGCGGAAGCGGGCGCCGGCCTCGGTGATCTCGCGCTCTCCCGGCAGGCTGAAGATCTGAAAGCCGCCCGAGTCGGTGAGCACGCCGTGCGGCCACTGCATGAAGGGGTGAATGCCGCCGGTGCGCTGGAACAGCTCGACGCCCGGCCGCAGGAGCAGGTGGTACGTGTTCGCCAGACAGAACCGCGCGCCCGAGTCGGCCACGTCGTCCATCGTCAGGAAGCGCACGTGCGCGTGGGTGGCGACGGGCATGAAGGCCGGCGTCTCGAGCACCCCGCGGCGCGTGTGCAGCCGCCCTGCCCTTGCGCCTGACGGAGCCGTGCCCAGCACCTCGAAGCGGATGGGTGAGTTCGTGGGAGGAGCCATGGCGGGCGGCCTCTAGCATGGCTGTGTCAGGCGCAGCTCGATCCCCGACCGTCATGGAACACGGGGCGAGGCCACAAGACGACGGAGGTCGCGGTCGCGTCTTCAGCGCAGAGCTGCGGGCGGAGCGTGGCTCGAGCTCAGGGAGTCGACCCGCGTCAACTGAGCGCGACAAGGAGCGCACCAACGAGGCCCGCAACCGTCCCGAGAGACCCCACCACCATCGGTCCCAGCCAGCGTTCGAGGACCCCGTCGATCATCGCGCTTTGGGGCTGACGCGGATCGAAGAGCACCGGCACGCGCGCGCCGGGCTGATGGGAGGGCGGCGCCGATGCGACGAGCGACTCGAACTCGACGGGCCCGGAAGGCCCCTCGAAGACGATCACCGGCGCGAACCTGGTGGGTGGGCCCCGCTCGGCCAGCCTGAGCACCCGCCCCTCGGCCCGCCTCCACGAGTTGAACCGCCGGTGGTTGGTCCAGGCCCACAGAGCGGCGCCTGCGACCGCCAACAGTGCGCCGCCCAGCAACGCGAGGCCGATGATCGCGACAAGTGCCACCTGACCCTCCTGTCCCAACAAAAGAAACGGGGCGTGACCCTCGAAAGGAATCACGCCCCGACTCAGCCCTTCAAAGACGACCGGTTATGCCGCGCCGGTTTCCGTGCGGGGCGTGGTGGCCGTCGACGACAACACGGCCGGGTCGCTGTGCGTCGCCGCGAGCGAGTCTTCCATGTTCTGGATCTCGTCCGACGGGCTGTCGACCTGGATGTCGAGGTGCTTGTAGTTCGGCAGACCCGTTCCGGCGGGGATCAGCCGGCCCATGATGACGTTCTCCTTCAGGCCGCGCAGGTAGTCGACCTTGCCCGAGATCGCCGCCTCGGTGAGCACCTTGGTCGTCTCCTGGAAGGACGAGGCCGAGATGAACGACTCGGTCGAGAGCGACGCCTTGGTGATGCCGAGGAGCAACGGCTGACCCTGCGCCGGCTCCTTGCCACCGTTGAGCGCCTTCTCGTTCTCTTCCTCGAACACCCACTTCTCGACCTGCTCGTCGAGGAGGAAGTCGGTGTCGCCCACGTTCGTCACGCGCACGCGTCGCAGCATCTGGCGCACGATGACTTCGATGTGCTTGTCGTTGATCTTCACGCCCTGGAGTCGGTAGACCTCCTGGATCTCGTCGACGAGGAAGCGCGCCAGCTCCTTCTCGCCGAGCACCTTCAAGATGTCGTGCGGGTTCGCCGCGCCATCCATCAGGGGCTCGCCAGCGCGCACGCGATCACCCGAGTGCACGGTGATGTGCTTGGACTTGGCGATCAGGTACTCGGTCGCCAGGTCGTTGCGGAGCTCGCCGTTCACTTCGGGAGTGATGAGCAGCTTGCGCTTGCCCTTGGTGTCCTTGCCGAACGACACCACACCGTCGACCTCGGCGATGACAGCGTGATCCTTCGGCTTGCGCGCCTCGAAGAGCTCGGCGACGCGAGGCAGACCACCCGTGATGTCCTTGGTCTTCGTCGTCTCACGCGGAACGCGGGCCACGACTTCGCCAGGGGTGATCTCGGCGCCGTCGTCGACGGCGAGGGCCGCGCCCTGGGGCAGGAAGTAGCTGGCGGGCTGACCGCTCGACAGCGTCTTCACTTCGCCCTTGCTGTCACGAACCGTGATGCGCGGGCGGGCCTCGGGGTCCTTCGACTCGATGATGGTGCGGCGGCTGAGGCCAGTGACCTCGTCCGTCGACTCGTTCATCGTCACGCCTTCGATGATGTCTTCGAACTTCACGACACCGCCGACCTCCGAGAGGAGCGGCATGGCGAACGGCTCCCATTCGGCCAGCTTGGCGTTCGCCTCGACCTTCACGCCTTCCTTCACGAAGAGGCGCGCGCCATAGACGATCTTGTGACGCTCGCGCTCGCGGCCCGAGTCGTCGACGATGATCAGCTCGCCGTTGCGGTTGATGACGGCCCACTCGCCGCCATCGCGCTTGACCGGCGAGAGGCCCGAGAACTTCACCGTACCGGCGAAGCGCGCGGTCAACTCCGACTGCTGCGACCGGTTCATGGCCGCGCCGCCGACGTGGAACGTGCGCATCGTCAGCTGCGTGCCGGGCTCGCCGATGGACTGGGCGGCGATGACGCCGACCGCCTCACCGACCGAGACCTTGCGGCCGCGCGCCAGGTCGCGGCCGTAGCACTCGACGCAGATGCCGCGCTTGGTCTGGCAGGTCAGCGCGGTGCGAATCTTCACGCGGTCGAGACCGGCGTTGACGACCCTCAGGGTGCGGGCTTCGTCGATCTCTTCGTTGGCGCGGACCAGCACCTCGCCGTTGACGGGGTCGTGAATGTCGTCGAGGGCCACGCGACCGAGAATGCGCTCGGCCAGCGGCTCGATCTCTTCACCGCCCTCGACCAGCGCGCTCATGACGATGCCGTCGAGCGTGCCGCAGTCGTACTCCGTCACGATCGCGTCCTGCGCGACGTCGACGAGGCGGCGGGTCAGGTAGCCCGAGTTCGCCGTCTTGAGCGCCGTGTCGGCCAGACCCTTGCGGGCACCGTGCGTCGAGATGAAGTACTGGAGCACCGAGAGGCCTTCGCGGAAGTTCGCGGTGATCGGCTGCTCGATGATCTCACCTGACGGCTTGGCCATGAGGCCGCGCATACCGGCGAGCTGACGAATCTGCTGGGTCGAACCGCGGGCGCCGGAGTCGGCCATGATGAAGACCGGGTTGAAGCTCTTCTGCTTCCGGTGCTCCTTCTTGCCGTCCTTGTTCAGGCCGCTGATCTCTTCCTCCGAGATCATCTTCATCATCTCGATGGTGATCTTCTCGGTGGTCTGCGCCCAGATGTCGATGACCTTGTTGTAGCGCTCGCCGACCGTGATGAGGCCCTCGAGGTACTGGTTCTCGACCTCGGCGACCTCCTTCGAGGCGGCATCGATCAGGGTGTGCTTGGCAGGCGGAATCACCATGTCCTTGAGCGCGATCGAGATGCCGGCGCGGGTGGCGTTGGTGTAGCCGAACGAACGAATGCGATCGGCCAGGAGCACCGTCTCCTTCTCGCCCGTGAGCCGGTAGCAGGTGTCGATCAGGTTCCCGAGCTGCTTCTTGTCGAGCACCTTGTTCACGTCGTCGAACGAGATGCGCTTGGGCACGATGTCCCAGAGCAGCACGCGGCCGACGGTGGTGTCGTAGCGCTTGCCGTCGATGCGGCACTTCACCTTCGCCTGCAACGCGACGGCGCCCTGATCGTACGCGGCGCGCGCCTCGGTGGGCGACGAGAAGACCATGCCTTCGCCGTGCGCGAACTCGCGCGGGCGCGTCATGTAATAGATGCCGAGCACCATGTCCTGCGTGGGCACGATGATGGGCTTGCCACTGGCGGGGCTGAGGATGTTGTTCGTCGACATCATCAACACGCGCGCCTCCATCTGAGCCTCGATGGAGAGCGGCACGTGCACGGCCATCTGATCGCCGTCGAAGTCGGCGTTGAAGGCGGTGCAGACGAGCGGGTGCAGCTGAATCGCCTTGCCCTCGATCAGCACCGGCTCGAAAGCCTGAATGCCGAGGCGGTGCAGCGTCGGAGCGCGGTTGAGGAGCACCGGGTGCTCGCGGATCACGTCATCGAGGATGTCCCAGACTTCGGGGCGTTCCTTCTCGACCATCTTCTTGGCCGACTTGATGGTGGTGACGTAGCCCTTCTCTTCGAGCTTGTTGTAGATGAACGGCTTGAAGAGCTCGAGCGCCATGATCTTCGGCAGCCCGCACTGGTGCAGCTTGAGCTCGGGGCCAACGACGATGACCGATCGGCCCGAGTAGTCGACGCGCTTGCCGAGCAGGTTCTGGCGGAACCGGCCCTGCTTGCCCTTGAGCATGTCTGACAGCGACTTCAGCGGGCGCTTGTTGGGGCCCGTGATCGTCTTGCCGCGGCGACCGTTGTCGAAGAGCGCGTCGACCGCCTCCTGCAGCATTCGCTTCTCGTTGCGAATGATGATGTCCGGAGCGTTGAGCTCCTGGAGCTTCTTGAGGCGGTTGTTGCGGTTGATGACGCGCCGGTAGAGATCGTTGAGGTCCGACGTGGCGAACCGGCCACCATCGAGCGGCACGAGCGGGCGGAGGTCCGGCGGCAACACGGGGATGACGTCCAGCATCATCCACTCGGGCTGGTTGCGCTGACCCGCCGGGCCTGAGACGCGGAACGACTCGAGCACCTTGAGGCGCTTGGCGATCTTCTTCCGCTTCGCCTCCGACGTCGTGACCTTCATGTCCTCGCGGAGCTGCTCCGAAAGGCCGTCGACGTTGATGGTCTTGAGGATCTCGCGAACGGCCTCGCCACCCATGGCGGCCGTGAAGCCCTCGTCGCCGAACTTCGAGGCGAGCTTCTGGTAGCGCTCCTCGGTGATGAGCTCACCCTGCTCGAGCTCGGTCGGAGGAATGCTCTTCGCATCGAGGACGATATAGGCCTCGCAGTACAGCACCTTCTCGAGGTCCTTCAGCGTCATGTCGAGCAGCGCGCCGATGCGCGACGGCAGCGACTTGAGGAACCAGATGTGCGCGACAGGCGTGGCGAGCGTGATGTGGCCGAGGCGCTCACGACGCACCTTCGACTGAATCACCTCGACGCCGCACTTCTCGCACACGACCCCGCGGTGCTTCATGCGCTTGTACTTGCCGCAGTTGCACTCGTAGTCCTTCACGGGCCCGAAGATGCGGGCGCAGAAGAGGCCGTCACGCTCGGGCTTGAACGTGCGGTAGTTGATGGTCTCCGGCTTCTTCACTTCGCCGTGCGACCACTGGCGAATCTTGTCCGGCGACGCGAGCGCGATACGAATGGCCTGAAACGACAGCGGGTCCTTCGGCTTCTCGAAGAAGTTGAAGATGTCCTTCACGGTTCACCCTGGGGCTTGAAAGTGTGGTTCCTACGTTGACTCGTCAGTGACGACATGACCCGTTCGGTCAGGCGTCGGTCCCCGTCTTGATGCTCTCGTCGGACACCACCATGATCGACGCGCGGCGGCGCTCCGGCGGCGCTTGCTCGAGCAGCTCGATGTCGAGCCCCAGCGCCTGGAGTTCCTTCAGCAGCACGTTGAACGACTCGGGCAGGCCCGACTCGAGGGTGTAGTCGCCCTTGACGATGGACTCGTACATGCGCGTGCGGCCGACCACGTCGTCGGACTTCACGGTGAGGAACTCCTGAAGGCTGTAGGCCGCGCCGTACGCCTCCATCGCCCACACTTCCATTTCACCGAGTCGCTGACCGCCGAACTGCGCCTTGCCACCGAGCGGCTGCTGGGTGACCAGCGAGTAGGGCCCGATGGAGCGAGCGTGAATCTTCTCGTCCACGAGGTGGTGCAGCTTGAGCATGTACATGATGCCGACGGTGACGTTCTGGTCGAACGCCTCGCCGGTGCGGCCGTCGAACAGCACCATCTGGCCCGTGCGGGGCAGATCGGCCTTCTCGAGCAGCCCGAGGATCTCACCCTCGTTGGCGCCTTCGAACACTGGCGACGCCACGTGGATGCCGGGCTTCAGGCGGCGGCAGAGCTCGACGACTTCCTTGTCGGAGAGCTTCTCGAGGAACTCACCGAACTTCTCGTCGTCGTAGACGCTCTTGAGCTGCTTGCGGAGCGCTTCGCCCGAGAAGTTCTTCTCGACGTACTGCTGCAGCTTCTCGCCCATTCCGCGCGCGGCCCACCCGAGGTGAACCTCGAGGATCTGGCCGATGTTCATGCGGCTGGGAACGCCGAGCGGGTTGAGGACGATGTCGACCGGACGACCGTCTTCCAGGTACGGCATGTCTTCGATGGGGAGGATGCGTGAGACGACGCCCTTGTTGCCGTGGCGGCCTGCCATCTTGTCGCCGACCTGCAGCTTGCGCTTGATGGCGACATACACCTTCACCATCTTGATCACGCCAGGGGGCAGCTCATCGCCCTTCTTGATGCGGGCGATCTTCTCGCCGAAGGCCAGCTTCACGGCCTCCTTGTTCTCTTCGAGGTTCTTGAGCAGCTCGCGCACCTTCACGTCGACCTGCTCGCCGACCGAGATCTCGCCCCAGTACTTGTAGGGGATCTTCGACAGCAGCTCCTCGGAGAGCTTCTCGCCCTTCTTGAAGTAGACGGTGCCCTTCTCGTCTTCGAGCTTCGAGCTGGCGTCCTTGTTGACGATCAGCTTGCGAATGCGGCCGAAGGCCGAGTCCTGGAGGATCTTGATCTCGTCGTTCTGATCCTTGAGCAGGCGAGCCTCGTCCATCGACTCGATGGCCTTGGCGCGCTCGTCCTTCTCGACGCCCTTTCGGCTGAACACCTTGGCGCCGATGATGGTGCCGGTGACGCCGGGAGGAACGCGGAGCGAGGTGTCACGCACGTCGCCGGCCTTCTCGCCGAAGATCGCGCGCAGCAGCTTCTCTTCAGGCGACAGCTGGGTCTCACCCTTCGGCGTGATCTTGCCGACGAGAATGTCACCCTGCTTCACCTCAGCGCCGATGCGGATGATGCCCGACTCGTCGAGGTCCTTGAGGGCCTCTTCGCCGACGTTCGGAATGTCGCGCGTGATCTCTTCCTTGCCGAGCTTCGTGTCGCGCGCGATCGCCTCGAACTCTTCGATGTGGATGGAGGTGAACACGTCGTTCTTGACGATGTTCTCGCTCATCAGGATCGAGTCTTCGTAGTTGTAGCCCTGCCACGGCATGAACGCGATGACGACGTTCTGGCCGAGCGCCAGCTCACCGGTCTCGCACGAAGGGCCGTCGGCGATGACGTCACCCTTCTTCACCTTGTCGCCCTTCTTCACGATGGGCTTCTGGTTGAGGCAGGTGCTCTGGTTCGAGCGCTGGAACTTCACCAGGTTGTAGATGTCGACTTCGCTGGCGACGTCGCTGAACGCGGCCGGCACTTCGGCGCGCACGACGACACGCGAACCGTCGACCGACTCGATGACGCCGTCACGGCGCGCCACCACGCAGACGCCTGAGTCACGCGCCACCACCGACTCGATGCCGGTGCCGACGAGCGGAGACGCCGTGCGGATGAGCGGCACCGCCTGGCGCTGCATGTTCGAACCCATGAGGGCGCGGTTCGCGTCGTCGTTCTCGAGGAACGGGACCAGCGACGCTGCGACCGACACGAGCTGGTTCGGCGAGACGTCCATCAGGTCGACGTCTTCCGGCTTGGCCGAGACGAACTCACCACCGCGGCGTGACTGCACGCCGTCACCGATGAGCTTGCCCTTCTTGTCGTGGGCCGCGCTCGCCTGCGCGATGGTGTGCTTCTCTTCCTCGAGCGCAGAGTAGAAGGCGACGTCGGGCGTGAGGCTGCCCTGATCGACCTTGCGGTACGGGGTCTCGATGAAGCCGAACTCGTTCACACGGGCGTACGACGAGAGCGACGAGATGAGGCCGATGTTCGGGCCTTCCGGCGTCTCGATGGGGCAGATGCGGCCGTAGTGCGTCGGGTGCACGTCGCGCACCTCGAAGCCGGCGCGCTCGCGCGTCAGACCACCGGGCCCGAGCGCCGAGAGACGACGCTTGTGCGTGACCTCGGACAGCGGGTTCGTCTGGTCCATGAACTGCGAGAGCTGGCTCGAGCCGAAGAACTCCTTGATCACCGCCGTGACAGGCTTGGCGTTGATGAGGTCGTGCGGCATGAGCGTCTCGATCTCCTGCAGGCTCATGCGCTCCTTGATGGCGCGCTCCATGCGGACGAGACCGATGCGGTACTGGTTCTCGAGCAGCTCGCCGACCGCGCGAACGCGGCGGTTACCGAGGTGATCGATGTCGTCGATCGTGCCCTTGCCGTTCTTGAGATCGATCAGGTACCGAATCGTCTCGAGAATGTCGCGCTTGGTCAGCACCTGGTTGTCCAGGGGCTCCTCGACGCCGAACTTGGAGTTCAGCTTGAGGCGGCCGACCTTCGAGAGATCGTAGCGCTCGGGGTTGAAGAACAGCACGTTCGAGAAGAGGTTCGTGGCCGTCTCGGGCGTCGGAGGATCACCCGGGCGAACGCGGCGGTAGATCTCCATCACCGCTTCTTCGGGGTTCTCGAGCTTGTCCATCAACAGCGTGTCGCGCAGGTACGGGCCGACGTTGAGGTTGTCGATGAAGAGAACCTTCACTTCCTTCAGGTTCCGCTTGATCAACTCCTCGACGTGCTGCGCGCTGATCTCCTCGTTGCACTCGAGGATCACTTCGCCGGTGCTCTCGTCGATGACGTCGAACGCCGAGACCTTCGTGAAGAGCTCGTCGCCGTCGATGGGCAGACGGGTGAGCTTCGACTGCTCGAGCTTCTTGAGCGCCGCACGGGTGAACTTGCGGTTCTTCTTGACGATGATTTCGCCGCTCTTCGACTTCACGTCGCGCGTCGCGCGCTGGTTGTAGAGCAGCTCGAAGTCGACCGACTTCTCGAACTCGGTGTCCGAGTAGAGGTACACGGTCTCGGTCGCGTAGAAGTAGTTGAGGATCTCTTCGGTCGAGCCCTTGAACTCGATCGGGTTCTTGCGCGCCGTGTCGGGCACCGCGCCGAGCGCACGGATCAGCACCGTGACGGGCAGCTTGCGGCGGCGATCGATGCGAACGTACAGCAGGTCCTTGTGGTCGAACTCGAAGTCGAGCCACGAGCCACGCGAAGGAATGATGCGCGCGTTGTAGAGGAGCTTGCCCGACGAGTGGCTCTTGCCCTTGTCGTGGTCGAAGAAGGCGCCGGGGCTGCGGTGCAGCTGGCTGACGACCACGCGCTCGGTGCCGTTGATGATGAACGTCCCGTGCTCGGTCATGAGCGGGATCTCACCGAAGTAGACCTCCTGCTCCTTGACGTCGCGAATCGACTGCGCGCCCGTCTCTTCGTCCTTGTCCCAGACCACCAGGCGAACGACCACCTTGATGGGCGCCGCGAACGTCATGCCGCGCTGGCGGCACTCGTCGACGTCGTACTTGGGCTTCTCGAGGTTGTAGCTGACGAACTCGAGGGAGCTGGTCTCGTTGAAGTCCCGAATCGGGAAGACGCTCTTGAACACCGCCTGCAGGCCGACGTCCTCGCGCTTCTCTGGCGCGACATCCGCCTGAAGGAACTTCTCGTAGGACAGCTTCTGGATGTTGATGAGATTGGGAATCTCAATGACCTTGTTGATCTTCGCGAAGTTCTTCCGCGTCCGGAAGTTGTTCTGCAGGGTCGGCATTCGCTTCTCTCAGTCGGGCGATGAGGGGGAACCGGTCAAAGACCGGCGGGTCAAGCGATTGAGCTGTCCTGGGGAGTCCTTGTGAAGCGGCAAAGCCGGTGACCCTCCCCAGAGGATCACCGGCTGCCTGATGCGTACGGCGAAGGTGTTACTTCAGCTCCACCGTCGCACCGACGGCCGTGAGCTTCTCCTTCATCTTGTTGGCGTCGTCCTTGTTGGCGCCTTCCTTGACCGTCTTGGGCGCGCCCTCGACGAGGTCCTTGGCCTCCTTCAGGCCGAGACCGGTGAGCTCGCGGATCACCTTGATCACGTCGATCTTCTTGTCGCCAGCCTTCGCGAGGACGACCGTGAACTCGGTCTTCTCCTCGACAGGGGCCGCCGGGCCAGCCGCCGCGGGACCAGCAACAGCCACTGCGGCCGCCGAAACGCCCCACTTCGCCTCGAGCTGCTTCACCAGGTCGGCCGCTTCCATGACGGTGAGCGACGAGAGCTGGTCAACGATCGTGTTGATGTCTGCCATGACTGTGTTTCCTTCTGTTCGTGACTACGAATGGTTGAGGGTTGAAAAACGGGTCACTGCTTGTCGGCTTTGGCCTTGAGCACACGGGCCAACGCGTTTGCGGGCTCTGCGATGGTGCGAACCAACTTGCCTGCCGGCATGTTGATGACACCGAGGATCTTCGCGCGCAGCTCGGGCAGACCCGGCAACTTCGCCAGCGCCTGCACGCCCTTCGCGTCGATCTTCTGACCCTGCACGACACCACTCTTGATGGTGATGCTCTGCAGGTCCTTGGAGAACTCAGACAGGATCTTCGCGGGTGCAACGACGTCTTCGTAGCTGATGGCAGCTGCCACCGGCCCGACGAAGTCATCAGACACCAACTCGACCGAGGTCCCCTTGGCGGCACGGCGGGCGATGGTGTTCTTCAACACCTTCCACTCGACCTTGCCCTCACGCAGTTTCCTCCGCAGCTTGTTGACGGTCTCGACGTCGAGCTTCTTGAACTCGGCGATCACGACCGACTTGGCGCGGGTGAACTTGTCGTTCAGCTCCTTCGACAGCACTTCTTTCTCGCTCTTGAGCACTTTCGACACCTCCTTCCGTTACGTGTTTCCTGGTGCAAAGTGCGAGAGCGAGAACTTCAAAGTGACCCGACTCAACTGCCATCACCTTTTCGGCGCTCCCCGTCTCGGCAGGGCAGCCTCGTACTGACGGTGCCGTTTAAGTCCTCTGACCCGGTGCTGCCCGCTCGCCCTGACCCAATCGGTCAGGGTGCCAAGAGCGGGCGAGGCGACCCAGAGAACCCCTGCTGTCTTCGACCAGGGTGCTGCTATTCACAATTTCGGCCCTGCCCCCTTGACGCCTTCGGAGAAGGCTCTCGTGTGCGACGAAGGAGCAGACGTCGGGCCCTTACCCGAACGTGCCATCAGCTGTCAACTCACCGAAACCCGAAGGGCCGCGCAGGCTTGAGCCCGAGCGCGGCGCCCTGGCCGGCTTACTTGTACTTGGCCCCGATCTCAGAGGTGTCGAGCTTGATGCCCGGCCCCATCGACGAGCTGATCGCGACGGCCTTGAGGTACACGCCCTTCGCAGTCGCAGGCTTCATCTTCATCACGAGCTCCATCAGCGACAGGAAGTTCTCCTGGAGCTTCTCGGTGGCGAACGACGCCTTGCCCAGCGGAGCGTGAACGATGCCGGCCTTCTCGGCACGGAACTCGATCTTGCCGCCCTTGGCCTCCTTGACGGCGCGGGTGAGATCCATCGTGACGGTGCCGACCTTCGGGTTCGGCATCAGACCGCGGGGCCCGAGCACCTTACCGAGGCGACCGACGACGCCCATCATGTCGGGCGTGGCGATCACGGTGTCGAAGTCCATGAAGCCTTCTTCGATTCGCTTCGCGAGATCGGCCTCACCGACGAAGTCGGCGCCAGCGGCGGTCGCTTCAGCCTGCTTCTCGCCCTTGGCGAACACGGCCACGCGCGAGCTCTTGCCCGTGCCGTGTGGCAGCACGACGGCGCCACGGACCATCTGGTCAGCGTGCTTGGGGTCGATGCCGAGGTTGATGGCGACGTCGATGGTCTGGTCGAACTTGGTGGCGACGGCGGCGTCCTTGAGGAGCTTGAACCCGTCGGAGACTGAGTAGCGCTTGTTGCGGTCCACCTTGGTAGCGGCGGCCTTGAATTTCTTGCCCATGGAAGTGTGTCCTCTTTGAAAAAGTGGTTTGGGGTGGTGGCTACTTGACCTGAATGCCCATCGAACGGGCCGTGCCCGCAATGGTGCGCATCGCGGCCTCGACCGAGGCAGCCGTCGTGTCGCTCATCTTCTGCTCAGCGACCTCGCGCAGCTGCTTCTGGGTGATCGAACCCACCACTTCCTTGCCCGACTTCTTCGCGCCCGAGCCCTTCTTCTTCTCGGTGTGGAGCCCGGCGGCCTTCTTCAGGAGCACCGACGCGGGAGGCGTCTTGAGCTCGAAGCTGAAGGAGCGGTCGGCATACACCGTGATGATCACGGGAATGATCAACGCTTCCTTCATCGCTGCCTGGGTCTTGGCGTTGAACTGCTTGCAGAACTCCATGATGTTGACGCCGGCCTGACCAAGCGCGGGGCCAATCGGAGGTGCCGGGTTCGCCTTACCGGCAGGGATCTGCAACTTCACGTAGCCTGTGATCTTCTTCATTGCGTCTTCTCCCGTGGTTCAAGCGGCGTGGAGACATCTCCCCGCCTCCCACAAGGACCGGAGCGGAATTGCCCCGGCCGTCCTCAACAACGAGCCCTGGTGTGAGCGGCTCTCGAGACTGTTCGATCAGCCCGTCGTCTTCTCGACCTGCATGAAGTCGAGCTCGACCGGCGTGGAGCGCCCGAAGATGCTGACGAGCACCTTCACGCGACCCTTCTCAGGGTTCACCTCTTCGACCGTGCCGTTGAAGTTCGCGAACGGGCCATCGATCACCCGCACCGTGTCGCCATCGTCGAAGTGCACCTTCGGCTTGGGCTTCATCGCGCCTTCGCTCATCGCGGTCGTGATGCGCTGAACCTCTGACTCGCGGAGCGGCGGTGGATCGTCCTGGCCCTGGGCGCCGAGGAAGCCGGTCACCTTGGGCGTGTTCTTCACCAGCGACTTGGTGATGGGCGTCATCTCCATCTGCACCAGGATGTAGCCCGGCATCGTCTTGCGGCGCGTCTGGCGCTTCTGGCCATCGCGCATCTCGACGACCTGCTCGACGGGAATGAAGATCTGGCCGAAGGACTGCTCGAGCGCCCGCTGCTTGATCAGATCCTCCAGGCTCTTCTTCACCTTGTTCTCGAAGCCCGAGTAGGTGTGAACGACGTACCACTTTTTATCTGCAGCGTCGGTCATCACAGCTTCTCCCAGAACAGGGGCAGCCAGTCGACCATCAGGCGCAGACTCACCGCATCGATGGCAGAGAGCACCACCGACGCGACCAGGGACGCGACCACGACCGCGAAGGTCGAGACCCGGGTCTCTTCCCATGAAGGCCAGGTCACCCGCTTCAGCTCGGTCGCGACTTCGACCGACAGCTGGTGAATGCGCGGGTTGGTCCAGCAGAACGCCCCGGTGCCGACGGCCAGCAACAGACCGATGAGGTACGGGGGGGTCGAGAACTCGAGACCGGCAATCAGCTGCTTCTGCCCGATGCCCAGCTCGACGAAGAGCCGGGTCAGGATGTTGGCGAAGAAGAACGCCAAAACCAGACCGAGCAGCAGATACGAGATGACCACGAATCGCTTCGGGTCGATCTCGGCGCGATTCGCTTGTTCGGAGGCTTCTGAAGCCATGCTCCACCTTCGGCGATGACGAGAAAAAAAGACCGACGCCTCACGACCGAAGTCGGAAGGCGTCAGAGAAAAGTGGCAGGCGAGGAGGGATTCGAACCCACAACGGGCGGTTTTGGAGACCGCTGCTCTACCATTGGAGCTACTCGCCTACGCGAAACGAAGACTCAGCTGACCTTGCCTTCTTTGTGTGCCGTGTGCTTGCGGCACCGCGGGCAGAACTTGCTCAGCTCGAGCTTGTCCTGCTGCTTTCGGCGGTTCTTGGTCGTGGTGTAGTTGCGCTCTTTGCACACCGTGCACTCGAGCGAGATCAGGCTGCGGTTGCCCTTGGGCATTTGACAACTCCTTGAAGCTTAAAGACGACAGAAGGGAAGGCGCTCTGACAGAGGCCCCCCCTTCATGTCAAGCGGTGTGCGCCATCGGCGCACCCCAGGATCACTTCTGAATCAGGCGACGACTTCGGCGACGACGCCGGAGCCGACCGTACGACCACCCTCGCGAATCGCGAACCGGAGTTCCTTCTCCATGGCGACCGGAGTGATGAGCTCGACTTCGATGGCGATGTTGTCGCCGGGCATCACCATCTCGACGCCGTCGGGCAGCTTGACCGAGCCCGTCACGTCCGTGGTGCGGAAGTAGAACTGCGGGCGGTAGCCCTTGAAGAACGGCGTGTGACGACCGCCCTCTTCCTTCGTGAGCACGTAGATCTGCGCCTTGAACTTCGTGTGCGGGAGCACCGAGCCGGGCTTGGCGAGCACCTGGCCACGCTCGATGTCTTCGCGCTTGAGGCCACGAACGAGCGCGCCGATGTTGTCGCCGGCCATGCCTTCGTCGAGGAGCTTCTTGAACATTTCGACGCCGGTGACGACCGTCTTCGCGGTGGCACGAATGCCGACCACTTCGACTTCTTCGCCGACGCGAACCTTGCCGCGCTCGACACGACCGGTGGCGACCGTGCCGCGGCCTTCGATCGAGAAGACGTCTTCCACGGGCATCAGGAAGGGCTTGTCGGTCATGCGGGTCGGCGTGGGGATATAGGTGTCGACCGCCTCCATCAGCTTGAGGATCGACTTCTCGCCGATGTCAGACTGATCGCCCTCGAGGGCCTTGAGCGCCGAGCCCGGGATGATCGGGGTCGTGTCGCCGGGGAAGTCGTACTTCTTGAGGAGGTCACGCACTTCGACCTCGACGAGCTCACGGAGCTCCGGGTCGTCGAGCATGTCGACCTTGTTCAGGAAGACGACGATGTAGGGAACGCCGACCTGGCGGGCGAGCAGGATGTGCTCACGCGTCTGGGGCATCGGGCCGTCGGCGGCCGAGACCACGAGGATCGCGCCGTCCATCTGCGCGGCGCCCGTGATCATGTTCTTCACGTAGTCGGCGTGGCCGGGGCAGTCGACGTGCGCGTAGTGGCGGTTCGTCGTCTGGTACTCGACGTGCGCCGTCGAGATCGTGATGCCGCGGGCGCGCTCCTCAGGCGCCTTGTCGATCATGTCGTAGGCGAGGAACGTGGCGCCACCGGACTTCGCGAGCACCTTCGTGATCGCAGCGGTGAGCGTGGTCTTGCCGTGGTCGACGTGGCCAATGGTGCCGATGTTGACGTGCGGCTTGTTTCTTTCGAACTTCTCCTTCGACATGTGGTTCTTCCTTTGTTCGTGCTGAGCTGGATAGGCGACGACGCGTGGGTGGCTGCTGACTGCGAACTGCCAATGGAGCCCAGAACCGGGATTGAACCGGTGACCTCATCCTTACCAAGGATGTGCTCTACCAACTGAGCTATCTGGGCACTGCTTGCATCACTGCGACTGCGCTTCGAACTGCGGTTGCTGCGACTGCTTTCCGACAACTCGTGCTGCGCCCTGCTACTTCGTTCTGCGTGAGCGGGGAACGGGATTCGAACCCGCGACATTCAGCTTGGAAGGCTGACGCTCTACCAGCTGAGCTATCCCCGCGTGCTGGTGTGGAGGGGGGTGGATTCGAACCACCGAAGGTCTGGGACCGACAGATTTACAGTCTGTTGCCGTTGGCCACTTGGCTACCCCTCCGAGCGAAACTATTCAGTTGTCTTTGCCCATCTGGCCGGCGGCGGGATTCGAACCCGCGACCTACTGATTACAAATCAGGTGCTCTACCAGCTGAGCTACACCGGCAAGGCTCCAGAACTTCTTGGAAAAACCTGCCACCCCGGGGCTGCGAGGGCGGCGCTCCTTATTCATGTGGGAAAGAGCAAGTCAAGCGTTGAAGACGGGCACCTGCTGCTCAGCTGACTGTTTCATTCGGCGCTGGAGGCACTCGGTTTCGGCTGGCGGCGGCGCATGACCTCGGCGAGCAGGACCGCGGCCGAGACCGACGCGTTGAGCGAGGCGACCTGTCCGAGCATCGGAATGCGCACGAGATAGTCGCAGTGCTCGAGGATGCCGCGACGAACGCCAGCGCCCTCTGCGCCCACGACGATGGTGATCGGCCCATCGAGGCGAGCGCTCCACAACGTCTCTTCTCCGGAGGGCTCGGCAGCGACCGACCAGTAGCCAGCAGCCTTCAGCTCTTCGAGCGCACGCGCGAGGTTGGTGACGCGCGCAATCTTCGTGTGCGCAGTCGCGCCAGCAGACGCCTTCGCGACGACGCCCGTGACAGCGGCCGCGCGATCTTTCGCGATGACGATGCCGTCGGCGCCGAGCGCATGCGCGGAGCGGATGATCGCGCCGAGGTTCATCGGGTCCTGAATGCCGTCGAGCATGACGATCAAGCCCGGGCGCCCGTGCATCTTCGCCGCAGCGAGGATCTGCTCGAGCGTCGAGTAGTCGAACTGCCGCACCTCGGCGACGACGCCCTGGTGAACCGACTTGGGCGCCATGCCATCGAGGCGAACCCGATCGACCCGATCGACCCGAATGCCGTGCGCGCTCGCGCGGCTGAAGATCTCGCCGGCGATCGACTCCTTGAGGCCCTGCTCCTGAATGCTCAGCCGATCGATCTGCCCGGGCTTGCCGCGCAGCAGCTCGAGCACCGGGTTGATGCCGTAGACGTAGCGATCGTCACCGTACGCGCGGGGGCCGTCGGTGGGCTCATCGCGACGCGCAGGCTCCACGCGCCGTGACGGGCGCTCGACCGGCGTGCGATCGGACTGCTCGAACGTTCGCGGCGGCGGTCGGCGATCGTCACCACCCGGCGGCCTGCGATCATCACCGCGCGGGGGCCGACGCTCTCCTCGATCATCACGTCGAGGCGGCTTCTTCTTCGCGCCGAAGGCCCCAGCCACGCGCTCGAACGGAGCCCGCTTCCCCGGAGGCCCCGACCGTTTCCCCGCAGGCCGCTTCCCGAACTTCGACGCCCCACCCTCTGTCCTGCTGCCGAAGCGCTTCAATTGATCGTCACCGGGAACGACAGGGTCTTCGTCTGGCGAGCGCACACCTTGTCGGTGCAGATGAAGAACGTCATCTTCGCGTCGACCGACGCCTTGCCAGCGCCAGCCGGGGTGAAGCCAACCTCGAAGCGCGGATCGGGGAACTCGGCAGAGCCCTCGGCCTTCTTCACCACCGAATCAGCGAGGGTGATCTTCTCTTTGTCGAGCTTCGCGTCCTTGCTCGAGAGATCGATGCGGAGCGGCGCCTCGTCGGACACGTGCGCGCCGTTCTTCGCCTTGATCGAGATGACGATCTTCCCCTTCTCTCCGGCCTTCAGGGCGGTCGAGGAGCCATCGGTCTTCACGTCGTAGAGCGACGTCACGTCAGGGTCAGCCGCGAGCACGGTCGCGGCGCACATCGAAACCACCAGCATCACCAATCGGTTCATGTTCATCACTCTCCCACCTTCATGAGCTGCTTTGTACCGCACGCGAGGCGACGAGCTGCTCGCCCCGCTCGATGATCAGGCTCGCGAGATCCTGCTCGGTCGCGGCCTCGAGTTCTGGAATCGACGGCACCGCGTTGACGTCGGCGACTCTCGCCCAGCGGCCTTCGATCACGTCGACCGAGCAGACCTCGAGCGAACACGCGCGGGCGGCCTTCTCTGCGAGCGCGCGCACGTCGGCCGAAGGAACGCAGCGCTCGAGGCGATCGAACTGACCGAGGTTTCGCGCCGCGCGGCCAGGCTTCGACACCCGGTTGACCGCGGCGACGACCGTTCCGCCCACGACCAGAAGCTGCAGATCGCGTTGCCCCGGGCGAATCGACTCCTGCATCACCACGTCGTGGCCGAGTCCCAGCACGGCTTCGAGCGCGGCCTCGAGCGACTGCATCGACTCGCAGAGCATCACGCGGCGTTGATCACTTTGCGCGAGCAGCTTCACGACGACGGGCAGCCCCGACACGCGCGAGACGAGCGACTTGAGCGCCTTCGCATCGCGGGCCAGCACCGTTCGAGGCACGGGCACACCGCGGCTCGAGAGGCGTTGAAGACAGCGCAGCAGGTTCCGGCTCACGCCGATCGCGTCGGCGCCGTTGAGCGAGCGCGCGCCCTGGGCTTCCAGCTGCTCCACCATCGGCAGCGCGAACGCCGCGACGTTCGACGCAAAGCGGGGAACCACGAGATCCGGCGTGCGCATCAGCTTGTACGCGCGCACCAGGCGACCCGGCCGCGCGCCGAGCTGGAGCTGCAACGACGTCGGGTCGACGCACCGGACGTGATGCCCACGCGCGCGCGCCGCTTCCATCAACCGCCGGGTTGACGCGATCTTGCTCGACCGGGAGAGGACCACGACGCGCATGCACCTTGCCCTTACACGGTTGCGACGGCCCCCGGCTCACGGAAATTTCGGCGCTTTGCGTGACGAGCCGCGCAGGCTGTCAGCGCACGTGACAGTGGAGCACCGACGAACCAATCGAAATCACTCAACTTCGGACGGATGTAGCCCTTGCGGTCCTCGAGGAAGACCTCCGACACTTCACCCTCGCCGATCACTCTGGGAGCTCTTCATGCGAACCGCGTCCTTCATCGCTGCGCTCACGCTGTCGAGCTGTCAGTCGTACCAGTTCGAGCCGGTCGTGCCGGTCACGATCGTGATCTCCGAAGAGGTGTTCGATCTCACGCCGGTGCTCAAACCCAACGTCATGCTCGCGGTCGATCGTTCGGGCTCCATGGGCGGGCAGCTCGATGCGGCCTGCACGACGAACTGCCCGACACGCATGAGCGAGCTGAAGCAGGCGGTGGCGACGTTCGCGACGCTGGCCGACGATCGGGTGCGGCTCGGCCTCACGACCTTCCCGAAAGATCCCACCGCCTCGATGTCGGGAGCCGAGGCCTCGTGCCAGCCGGCAACCGAAGTCCGCGTGCCGTTGCCGGTCCCCGCGCGGGCCGATGACGCGCAGGCGAACCAGGCCAACCGGGTCACCACGATGCAGGTGAACGCCGCGGTGCAGTCGCTCCAGCCTGCGGGCGGGACGCCGACGGGCGCGACGCTCGCGTTCCTCTCGACGCTGCCGGAGCTGCGGGCCTCTGACTTCCGCAACGACTTCGTGCTGCTGCTCACCGATGGCCTGCCGAACTGCAACGCGAACAACCCGAACGACTTCGTGCAGAGCGCGGCGCAGTGCCGGTGTCAGACCGGCGGCGGAGATTGCAGCAGCCTCGACACACGGCGGCGCGGCTGTCTCGACGCGGACGCGACGGTGGCGCAGGTCGAAGGGCTGAACCGGGCGGGCGTGAAGACGATCGTCGTGGGCTTCGGCGCCGACACCAACCAGGCCGACGCACGCGAGGTGCTGGAGCGGCTGGCGCGTGCAGGCGGCGTCGCGCGTCGCTGCACGATGGACGCGGAGTGCGGCGCGGGCGATCGCTGCTCCACTGGCCAGTGCGGGCGTTGGTCATTCCAGGCGTCGAACCGCATCGAGCTCGAGCAGGTGCTCACGACCGTGCTGACCGGCCTCACGCCTGCCACGTGCATCCGCGAGCTGCCCGACCGGCCCGTCAACCGCAGCGCGGTCACGCTGGTCGTCGATGGCCGCTCCGTCGCGCGCGGCCCGCAGACCTGGGAGCTCTCGCCCGACAATCGCGAACTGCGGCTCGTTCCCGAGTTCTGTGACGCCAACACCGGTGCGACGCTGCAGCTGCGCGTCGCTGGTTCCCCTTGAGCCGTTCCGCTTCCTGAGCGACTCTCACTGCCGTTCCGTTGCCTGAAGGAAACTCCCGATGACCCGACTCCTCGTCCCCGCCCTGCTCCTCGCGACCGCCGCCTGTCAGACCTACGACTTCGAGCCGGTCACGCCGATCGCGATCTCGCAGACGACGCAGACGAAGAACGTGGTGGCGAGAAACCTCAAGCCGAACTTGATGATCCTCGTCGACAAGTCGGGCTCGATGAACGCGCCGCTCAACTCGAGCGCGCCGACCTGCGGCACCTGCAGCGGCGCGACATGCCCGGCCACCTGCCCGACGCGCATCAGCGAGCTGCGCACGGCCATGGGCCAGTTCCTCACCACCTCGTCGACCGTTGCGCGAATGGGTCTGGCCTTCTTCCCGAAGGGTGAAGACGCAGCGTTCAGCCCTACCGGCTGCGCGCCCACGCGCGAAATCAACGTCGACCTGCCCGCGCCGTCGACCAGCGACACCGACACCATGCCGCTGACGATGAACGCGACGATCATCAACCAGCGCCTTCAGTCGCTCGGCTCGGCGATCCCCGTGGTGGGCGGCACGCCGACCGGCGGCGCGCTCACGTTCCTCGGATCGTACGCGGGGCTGCTGGACGATCGCGACAATCGCCAGGACTTCGTGCTCCTGCTGACCGACGGTCTGCCGAACTGCAACCCGGCCAACCCGCTCTCGTGCAGCTCGATGCCCGCGCCCCCGGCCAACCTCTGCACCCTCGGAGCGAACTGCGTTGGCCAGTACTGCCGCGCCGGTTTCCTCGACAAGGACGGCGTGGTGACGGCCGTTCAGCAGCTACGCTCTCGCAACGTCAGCACCATCGTCGTCGGCTTCGGCGCCGACTTCGCCAGCCCCGAAGCGCTCGACGTGCTGAACGCGATGGCAGCGGAAGGTGGCTTTGCGCGCAAATGCCCGATGGACAGCAATGCCGAGTGCGGTGACCCAATGGGCGTCAACAATCGTTGCGTGAACAAGATCTGCCAGAAGCAGTTCTACGCGGCTGCGAATGCCGCTGACCTCACTCGAGCGCTCCAAAACATCCAAGATCTGATCGGCATGGGCGACCCGTGCAACTTCAGCCTTTCGGACCGGCCCACCGACGATCGCTTCCTCGCCGTGATCATCAACGGCCAGACGACCACCAAGGGCCCGAACACGTGGTCGCTGTTGCCCACCGGTGCAGTCCAGTTCGCTGGCCAGCTGTGCGATCGCGTGAGGAACTCGACGACGGCCGAGCCGCTCAAGGTCGAGTTCCGCATCGTCAGCACCCTTTGAGATCGATTGGGCAGATCCACGCTGCTCATGATGCTTGTGCGGTCTTGGAATTGGCCAAGACCAGTTGCGAGGAGGAAGACATGTTGCTCAGAGTGATCGCTCAGCGTCAGGCTTCAGGCTTCAGGCTTCAGGCTTCAGGCTTCAGGCTTCAGGCTTCAGGCTTCAGGCTTCAGGCTTCAGGCTTCAGGCTTCAGGCTTCAGGCTTCAGGCTTCAGGGGGATTAACGTCGCAGCCACAGTTCCGATCCTAGTCGCTTTATTCGCGACGCTGAGCGGACGTGAGGCACATAGCCAGACGTGTCCAAGCTCAGTTTCCTGTTCGTCGGCGTCGACAACATTCGTATGGGGCAACACAGGGAGTGGTCGCGCAGCGTTCTTCAGTGCAAACACGAGCAGCGAGACCATCTACGTCTCCAATACCTCGACCGGCTACGGCATCAACGTATACAACAACGCCACCAACGGTGGCGTGGCCGTGAACGCCTCGAGCGTAGGCAGTCATGGCGTCTATGGTGCCACCTCAGCGGCGGCCTCATCCGGTGCTTCAGGCGTTTACGGGCGGTCGATCTACGCAGGTCCCGGCGTGTTCGGAAGAGGATCCGCCGCCAGCGGTGTTCAGGGCCAAACCGATTGCCAGTTCTGCGCCGGGGTGGCTGGCTTCTCGCCGACCAGCAACATCACGTCCTATGGCGTGTACGGGAAAGGAACTGACTCAGCGATCGGCGTGTTCGGCGACAACAACAGCACCGTGATTGGCTATTCTGGACTCTTCAACGGAAGGGTCCAAGTTGTCGGGTACCTTCAAAAATCTGGAGGCGGGTTCCACATCGATCACCCGCTCGACCCCGAAAATCGGTTCCTGAACCATTCCTTCGTTGAGTCGCCTGACATGAAGAACTTCTATGATGGAATCGTGCAGGTCGACGGCAACGGAGAAGCCTGGGTTGAATTGCCTGAGTGGTTCGGCGCACTCAATCGTGACTTCCGTTACCAACTCACTTCGCTCGGAGTGCCATCGTCCCTCTACGTTGCCGAAGAACTCACGAACAGCAAGTTCAAGATCGGCGGAGGAAAGCCAAAACAGCGAGTGTCGTGGGCAATCACAGGTATCCGTCATGACGCATGGGCGGAAAAGAACCGGCCCATTGTTGATGAACCCAAGCCTACAGACGAGCGTGGCACCTACCTCACGCCCGAAGCTTTCGGACAGCCGCTGTCGAATGGCGTCATTGCGAAGAAGTACGCGGTCAAAGCTCCGGCGCCTCGGGACGAGTCTTCTCGCGAGAAGCTGAAGTAGGAACAACGCAAACGCAAGGGGCCGCGGCCGACTGCCGCGGCCCGCACGGCGCAGTGAATCGCAATCGAGATGGCTCCATGCGGTCACCCGCGTCGGTGACGCAGCGCATGGCCGCGATGCCCGACGCGGTTCTGTCAGGTGCTTCGCACTCTCTCGCCAACTGGCGGCTGCGCGCGGAACATCCAATACCTGATTGGCATGGGAGCCCCCTGCAACTTTCCGCTCTCTGACAAGCCCACCGACGACCGCTTCCTCGCGGTGATCATCAACGGGCAGACGACGACCAAGGGCCGAACACCTGGTCCCTGTTGCCCACTGGCTCGGTGCAGTTCGCAGGTCAGCTGTGCGATCGCGTGAGGTCGTCGACGACCGCTGAGCCGCTGAAGGTCGAGTTCCGCATCGTCAGCACGCTCTGACTCGCTGAGGACGCCTCTTCAGAACGACAGGAGCCGGGCCTCGAGCGTCAGCTTCCAGATCTCGGGGAGCCCGGCCACCTCGTCGAGGTGACGATCGTGCAGCAGCTCCACGGGGTCGAGCCCGCACAACTTGACGGTGGTGTCGCAGGCGATCGCGCGCGCGCCCAGCTGCCGGGCGTCGTCGAGCATTCGAGCCGCGAGCGGCGCGCCGAGCCCCTCTCCACGTGTCGCCGCTGAGGACTCACGCTCGGTCAGCGGCTTTCCAAAAGTGCCCCGAGACAGCGCGCGTAGCGCGTCGAAGGCGAACACGTAGATCACCTCGTCGCCCATCGCGGTGGCCGTCAGCCCCAGTGAGGTGGCCTGCCACGCGGCCTCGTAGCCGCCGTTCGACACGAAGATCACCAGACGAGACATTGCCCGCGACTGTAGCGGAGCCGCTAGACTCGCGCGTACGTCGTTCGTTCTGGCCCCGGCCTGGGGGCCTTCTGGAGCCGCCCCCGATGGTCCCCTCTCGTCGTCTCGTCACGCTCTGCCTGCTCGCTCCGCTGACTGCACTCGCCACCGTGGTGATGGCGCTGTCGATGGAGGAGCTCACCACCATGGCGCCCGTCGTCGTGCACGGCACCGTGCAGCGGTCGGTCACCAACTGGACGGAAGACAAACGCGGCATCTGGACGTGGACCGAAGTCTCGGTGCGCGAGACGCTCAAGGGTCCGCGCGCGGCCACCGTGCTCGTCAAGCAACCCGGCGGCGTGCTCCAGGGCATCGGGCAGAGCGTCTCGGGCGCGGCGCGGTTTCAGGACGGTGAAGAGGTGGTGCTCTTCCTCGAGCCGGCCGTCGACGAGCGCAACGCGTACGTCGTGCTCGCGATGGCGGCCGGCAAGGTGACGCTCGAGCAGACGACGGGCGCGAAGGTGGCGCGACGCAACCTCGAGGGCCTGAGCTTCGCGCGCCGCGGAGCCCCTGGCACTGTGGGCCCCGTCGTCGAGCGCGAGACCCTGGGCACGGCCGAGGCGTTCCTCGCTCGTATTCGCGCCGCCGCGAAGGGAGGCGCGAAGTGAGAGCGCTCTTCGTCGTGTCATGTCTCCTTCCGCTCTCGGCCCTCGCGGTGCCGAGCGGCAATCGCTGGTTGCTCAACAACTGCGCCAACACCTGCACACTGCAGACGGGCGCGACCAGCGGCAATCAGGTGTGCCGAAACAACAGGTGCCTGCCCGAGGTGCGCTTCGCGGCCTCCATCGACAACACCGGCGGCATGACGCTCCCGGGGATGCAGCGGATCTCGTACACCGCCGTCCTCTCGACGATGCGCACGGCCTTCGAGCGCTGGACGCTGCCGAACACCACCTGCACGCCGTCGATCGCCTTCGCGTACGAGTCACCGAACTTCAGCAGTCCCACTGGCCTGGCAGCCATCGCCATCACTGACGACAGCAACAACGTGATGTGGCTCTCGGGAGCGAACTGGCGCCACTCGACGGCGACGCTCGGGCTCACCACGAACACCTGGTACGTGGTCGGCGAGCTCAGCGACTCGGACATGGAGATGAACGCCCAGACCGTCACCTGGGGCGCAGGCTCGACGATCTCCTCGGGCGACTACGACTACGAGAGCGTCGTCACCCACGAGGCCGGTCACTTCATCGGCTTCGCCCACACCGCCAACTCGGTCGCGGTGATGTTCGCGAACATCGGAACGGGAGAGATCAAGCGCAACCTCGCCGGCCCCGACATCTCCGACGTGTGCACGGTGTACCCCGGCACCACGGGCAGCCAGGGCTCGGCCTGCACCAGCGGCGCGTGCGCGACGATGCTCGTCTGTGAGGGCGTGTCGGGTGGAAGCTCGCGCATCTGCACGCGCGACTGCAACGCCCCGATGGATGTCTGCCCCACTGGCTTCAGCTGCCAGGCTTCGACGAACGGCTTCGCGTGTCTGCCGCAGATCGGCGCACCCGACATGTGCAAGTTCTGTACGTCAGGGCAGGACTGCGCGACGGGCCTCTGCCTCACCGACGGCATGGGCCGGAACTGGTGCTCGATGTCGTGCAACCCGACCGTCATGGGACAGTGCGGCACCGGCTACACCTGCACGAGCACGGCTGCGGGCAGCTACTGCCACCCCGTCACGGCCTGCACCAACCAGTGCACGATGGCGAACGTGATGACGAACTGCGCGCCCGGCTACCAATGCACGTCCGGAACCTGCGTTCCCCTCGGGACCACCGGGTCGCGGTGCGAAGTGTCGGAGGTCTGCAACTCGTGCAGCGCCTGCGCGACCGACGAGTCGAACGCACAGATCGCCTTCTGTCGCGCGTGCTGCAACGGCGGCGGGCCGTTGTGTACGGGCTGCTCCACCACCACGTGCAGCCCCGTCGGCGGAGCGATGACGGCGTGCCTGCCGATCCAGGGGCGCAACGAGCAGCTGTGTTACCCGAGCTCCGGCGCGGCGACGTGTCAGCAGTGCAGCGCGGCGATGCCGTGCTCCGGCGGAGCGCAGTGCCTCGGCGGCGTCTGTCGCGCGAGCTGCAACCCGGCCAGCCCCGGCTCGTGCCCGGCATGCCTTCCCACCGTGAACGGCGGCATCTGCGCGTGTGGCGCGACCGAGATCAGCGACGCCAACCAGGCCTGCAGCAGCACCGGCACCATGCTGGCGATCTGCCGCAACGGGCTCTCGTGCATCAGCAACTTCTGCCGACGGCGTTGCACCATCGCGGACCCGACCTCGTGCCCAACTGGAACGACGTGCCAGCTGAGCGATGGGCAGCAGGTCTGCATTCCAGGCAACCAGGGCCAGCAGTGCGCCGTGTGCGCCCAGGGCCAGTGTGAAGCCGGCCTCGTCTGCTACTCGAACCGCTGCTACCCGCCGTGCACGACGACGCTCCCGAACCAGTGCGCGACGTGCGTGCAGGTCCAACCTGATCCACCGCAGGGCAGCGGCGCCGGCGTCTGCGCGTGCCCCGATCAAGTCGTCGGGCCGGGAGCCAGCTGTCTGTTGCCGAACGTCTCGAGCTGTCAGCCGGGGACGAGGTGCATCAGCGGCGTGTGTCAGGGGCGCTGCGATCCGATGAACCCGCAGACCTGCCCGGCGGGCCATGTGTGCACGCCTCTGGGGAACGACTTCTACTGCACCGTCGACACCAGCGGCGAAGGTGGAGGCAGCGCGGGGACTGGCGGGGGCTCCGCGGGAGGCCGGCCTTCGACGGGCGGCGGCTTCGTCGCGGCGGGCGGCGCGGCTGGCGGCAACGTGATGGTGAACAACATGGGCTGCACGTGCCAGGGCGGCGGCGGCGCGCTGTTCTCTGCGCTGGCGGCGCTGATCCTCGCGGCACGTCGCCGTCGCGTGTGGTGACGCTGGAGGCTGAACGACTTACTGAAGCAGGCGACCAGGCATGTTGGAGCTGAACGATGGCAAGCGAACAGTTGCGCAACGCTCGGATGGGACTTGAAGCAGGTGTGCTGCGCGCCTGTGCCTCCGAACCGCTCCGAGTACCGGCCCTTCGTCTATCGAGGCTTCAGACTGCCGGGGCTCAAGGGGGCCGGTAATGCTCGAGTGCCCCGTGCACGGCCTGACACCATGTTGTTGGTGCTGTCTGCATGTGCGGGAGGCTGCCGCCTCGGGCAATCCCTGTCGACTCCACGTCAACTTCGACGACTACACGGACGGCTATGTTGTCTGTCCCAACTGCCTTGATGTTGCGAAGACGTACCTGGCCGCGCTTCCATCCGACGCCTTTGTGGAAAGCTATCCCCTCGACTTGATGGTCGTGTGTGATCAGCACTTGGAGGAGTGGATTGCAGCGACAGGGGGCGAGAATCTCGACGCAGTGTCGGAGCGAGACTCAGAAAGAAGCGGTCGCCGTTCGGAGCGAGTCTAGGCCGCCAGCAAATGACCCCGGCTTCGCGGAGTGACGGATCCTCGTGAGCGGGAGTCCTGTGTCACCAGGTGCGCTTTGACCCTGTTGCGACGCACGGGATGCGGGAGGTCCTCGTGAGCGCGCGACAAACGTTGCTGCTGTTGGTGCTGGTGGCGCTGCCGGCCCGGGCCGACACCTGGTGGGGCCCCGACAAAGCGCTCCACCTCGGCGTGAGCATCGGACTGGCCGCTGGAGCAACGGCCGTGACAGCCGCGTGGATCGAGGACCCGCTGGAGCGCGCGGCGATCGGGGTGGTGTCGAGCCTCACGCTCGGCGTCGCGAAGGAGCTGGTCGACGGCCTCGGGTTGGGTGCGGCGTCATTCCGCGATCTGACCTGGGATCTGATCGGGAGCGTGATCGGCGCGTCGCTCGTGTGGGTCGTGGAGCGGTGGATCGTCGCGCCGCTGCTCGAGTCCATCGCGCCGCGCTTCGCCGGGTAGAACGAGCGACCAACGCACCATCGAAACTCAGAGCGGATCGTCTTCGGCCGGCTTGATCGGCTTGTCGTCGTCCTTCACCGGAGGCACGTCACGCTGCGCGGCCCGAGTCGCTGGAGACAGATCGAGCGCGATCTGATGCGCGATCGTCTGCAGCATCGTCTTGAGCCGCTCCGAGAAGATCGCCGGGTGTTTGGCCACCTCGAACGGATCAAGCCCGGGGAGCCCGGCTCGCAGCTCGTCACTGAAGAAGGCGCGGCGATAGAGCGTGCCGCCGCCGACCCGATACAGCTGCGCGTAGCCGTACAGATAGATGCCCGCCTTCCCACCGGTGCTCCGCAGCCCGTAGTCCTCGACGACGACCTCGATGATCGAGTCGACGCCCAGCGGCGCGAGCCGGCTGATGTCGGGCGCGTTTGCCGGCACCTCATCGACCAGGAACGACTCGAGCAGTGACGCGACCTGCGTGGGCGAGGCGAGGCGAGTCCACGGCGCCGACTTCGGCAGCTCCGCGAGCACGTTGGCGCGAATGGTGTCGGCGACCTGGTACCGGTTGATCGAGCGCTCGGTGTCGGTGCCCTTCTCGAGCTTGAGCGTCAGGCGCCGATCGGCTTCCTTCGCGTCGAGCTTCTTCAGCCGCGGCGCATAGCTGGCAAAGTCGTCACGGAAGACAATCGACTTCGGCCCCGCGCCCTCTTCGATGCGCGCGATGAAGGCTGGGCGCTCCAGCGAATCGAGAGAGGAAGCGCCCAACGGGGTGTGGGCACAGCCGACGGCCAGAACGGCGACGAACCCAAGCGTGCTCCGCATGTTCGATGGTCTACCGCGAACCTGCTGGACCGGCGAGTCCGTTTCCGCTAACTCCGCGCAGCCTTTCAACCTTTCACGTCACACGAGGGGACTTCTCATGTTCAGCCGGCTGTCGAAGGCAGTGGTGCTTGTGGGCGCGCTCGCGTTCACGGGCTGCCCCGAGAAGAAGACCGAAGCTCCGAAGCCGCCCCCCGAGCCGCCGAAGGTCGCGGTTCCTGCCGTGCTCCCCGCGGTGGCTCCCCCGCCGACCGAGCGCGCTGAGAAGGAGTGCGCAGCGACCATCGACCCCGGCCCGACGACCGACATCAAGATCGGCGACCGCGCCGCCAAGCTCTGGGGTGCGCACCTCGCGTTCACCGACAAGGACGCCGACGGAGAGCTGACGCTCGGCGTGGTGGGCCCTGTGAATGAGGACTCGGGCGAGAACATGCTGGCGCTCAAGCGCTACGTGAAGTTCTTCCAGGACGAGAAGGTCGACGCCATCGTCGTCACCGGCGACGTCGGCGACATCGCGGCGGGCATCACCCGGGTGCTGAAGGAGCTCGCCTCGGCGAAGGTGCCAGTGCTCGTGCTCGCCGGCAACCAGGAGTGCCGCGCCGAGTTCACCGATGGCGTCACCACCGCCCAGAAAGATGCCTCGAACGTCGTCAACATGAACGCGGTGCGCGTCGTCGAGTTCCCCGAGCTGACGCTCATCTCGCTGCCCGGGTACCACGACGCGAACTACGTCAAGTGCAGCACGGGCTGCCGCTACTTCCAGACGACCGTCGACGAGGTCGTTCGTGAGGCGAAGGAGGCGAAGACGCCGGTGGCGCTGGTCGCTCACGGGCCGCCGCACGGCAGCGGCAACCAGGCCCTCGACTTCGCGGGTGCTGCCGGCAACGTCGGCGACGAGGCCATCGCCAAGGCGATCGCAGAGGCGAAGATTCCGTTCGCCTTCGCCTCGAACATCAAGGAGGCGGGTGGTCGAGCGACCTCCGATGCCGCCGGCACCACCCTCGTGAAGGAAGGCACCGCCTCGAAGTCGCTCTTCATCAACCCCGGCCCGGCTGACACGTTCGGCTGGGAGATGAACGACGGCACCAAGAGCGTCGGCATGGCCGCCGTCTTCAAGCTCAAAGGCGCTGACGCCCAGTGGAAGTCCTTCCGCATGAAGCCGCTCACCGCCGGTGAGAAGGCCGAAGCCAAGAAGCTCGCCCCGCCCGCTCGCGAAGCCGCCGAGAACAAGTAAGCGCCTCGTGCAGGGCCCAAAAGCGCCAGCTCCTTCGTGGAGCTGGCGCTTTTCTTCTGCCCGCAGTTTCAGCCTCACTTGAAGATTCGGCCGATAGGGTATTGCCGCCGCTGAGACGGCTGGTACCTTGGCCGGCGTGACTTCACCTCCTCCACCTCCATCACGGGTTCGGCGCCGGCTCGGTGAGCTGCTGATCGAGGCAGGCGTGCTCGACGAGGTGCGCCTGAAGGCGGCGCTGGCCGAGCAGCGCAAGTGGGGCGGCCGGCTGGGGCGTGTCGTCGTCGAGATGGGCTTCGTCGACGAGACCGTGATGTGCCGGCTCCTGGCCCAACAGCTGCGGCTCGAGACGATCGCGCTCGACGGCGCCAAGCTGCCCGAGCGCATCACCGAGCACCTGCGGCTCGATCTCGCCGAGCGGTACGGCGTCTTTCCGGTCGCGGCCGACACCGGCAACAACACGCTCTCGGTCGCCAGCTCGGATCCAACGAACGTCGAGGCCCTGCAGGAGCTCGAGTTCGCCACCGGGCTGAAGATCACCCCGATGGTGGCGACGGCGTCGGCGATCGATCGCGCGATTCGGCGGCACTACTTCGGTGAGAGCGTCTCTTCGAGCTCAGCGGCGACGCCTGGAGAGCTCGGGCTCAGCGAGACGACCTACGAGCTCGATCAGCTGATGGCAGCGCCGGCGGCGTCTCCCCGGCCACCCACAGCGCGCCCAGTGGCCGTGCCTGCTCCACCGGCGCCGCTCGAGTCCGAGGCGCTGCGCAAAGAGATCGCCATCTTGAGGGAACAGGTCGACGGCATGGAGGGCATCATCAGCAGCCAGGTCCGCGCGCTGAGGAGCCTGCTCGAGCTGTTGATCGAGGCTGGCCTGCTGACGCGCGAAGAGTACCTCGAGCGCATTCACCGCCACGAGTAGCGGCGGCTCACACCATCTCGGCCGTCGCGTCGGGTCGCACCTGCAGCGAGGCGTTCTGCTTGCGGCGCTCGTCGGTCAGCTCAGCCACCTGCTCGAGGATCTGCGGGTGGCTCATGATCAGCTCGTCGAAGTCTTCCCGCGGCAGGCGGAGGAACGAGGTTCGGCGGGTCGTCTTGACGGTCGCGCTCGTCGGCGAACGTGTGAGCAGCGACATCTCGCCGAAGACCTGGCCCTCGCGGAGCGTGGCGACCTGCCGGTTCCCCATCACCACGGCGACCTCACCGGTCAGCACCACGTAGAGCCCGTCTGACGGGCGCCCCTCCTGAATGAGGACCTCTCCGGCGACCGCGTCGCGCGCCCGGAACCGCTGCACGAGACCGCGACGCTCCGACTTCGTGAACGGCTTGAAGAGCGACGCGCTGTTCATCAGGTTGGCCAACAGGCGCTGCCGGCAGAACTTCTTGAGGGCGGTCGCCACCGTCGGGTGCTGGCTCGAGAGATCGGTCAGCACGCTCGCGGGGATCTCGAGCAGCTGGGTGTCTTCGGCCGCCGCCTCGACGCTCGCGCTGCGCGGCGCATCGGACAGCAGGGCCATCTCTCCGAAGAACGCGCCTTCCTCGAGCGTCGCGAGCTCACGGGTGGCCTCGCCATCGGTGCGAAGGACGCGAACCTTGCCGGCGCAGATGACGAAGAAGCTGGTGCCCTGGCTGCCCTGCTCGAAGATCCGATCGCCGGGCTCGGCGCGGCGCAGCGGGCACCGCTCGAAGAGGGCGATGAAGGCGTCTTCGGGCAGATCGGAGAAGAGCGGAATCTTCGGGAGCGCGCCCGGGTCTGTCTTGAGATCGTCGGGCGCCTCCATCATCTCTTCCGCTGCGATGGACACCGACGGCGAGCTCTTCGGCGCTCCGAGCCCGTGCGTCGCGGCGGCCTCGACGGCCTGGAGCAGCGAATCGCCCTCGAGCTCGAGCTCGGTGAAGCTCGCGACGATCGGCGTCTTCTGCTGCTGGGCTGGTGCGGGCGCTGCGGGGCGGTCGACGTCGAATTGGGTGAAGGCCTCGAGGCTGCGCTCGAGCTCGGTCTGGGCCGACATCGCCTCGACCCTCGGAGCAGCGGGCGCGGTGGGACCGGCGGGGGTCACCGGGCCGGCAGCCGGCGGCTGGAAGGTCGGGGGCAGCCAGATGCGCGCCCCGCTCGGGGTGCTCTTCGGGGGCTCGGCTGGCTCGTGACGCTTCGGCTTCAGGCCGGGAGGCGCGGTGGTCGCGCCCGAGGGGCTGCTGGAGATTGGCGGCTCGACGCGCTTCTTCGTGAGGACGACGACGTCGTCCTCAGGCGCAGCAGCGGCAACGGGGGCACGCGCAGGCTCTGGCGGAGGAGCAGGCACGACGGGCGCACGCACTTCCTCGGGAAACGGAGGCGGGGGCGCAGCGGCGACAACAGGGGCGCGAGCAGGCTCGGGCGCAGGTGCGACGGGCGCACGCACGGCCTCGGGTGGCGGAGGCGGTGGTGCAGCGGCGACAACGGAGGCGGGCGGAGGAGCAGGCGCGGCGGGCGCACGCACGTTCTCGGGAGGCGGATCGAGGGCGACGGGATGCTGTGCTGGCTGCACCACGTCGCTCAGCTCGAAATGGGGCTCCGGCGCCGGCGTGACCGGCATCTCCACCGGTTCACGAGGAGGTGCCATCGCGACTGGCCGCTGGACCGACTCCGGCGGAGGCGGTGGCGACTCGACCACATGGTGTAGCTCGAAGTGACTCTCGGGCGCTGGAGGTGGATCGAGCTCGAACGGAGACGGCGCTGGTGGTGCCGGCTCGCTGACCTCGACTTCGTACGAGGGCGGCGGAGGTGGTGGAAGCTCGAGCTCGGCCGGCAGCTCGCTGGGCGCGGGCGTGAGATCGACGCCGACGATCGGCACCTCGATCTCCCCCGTCACCGACTGCGTCTCCAGCTCGATCTCGATGCCGTCACTGCCGTTCAGCGCCTCGGGCGGAGGCTTCGAGTGCTCCGGCCGATCCGCTTCGACGTCGATCTCGATCGCGTCGGCCCGGCTCGACGCCGAAGGTGCCGCTGGCGCAGGCGGAAGAGGCGCGGTCGGCACGTCCTCCTCGACGCTGATCTCGATCGCGTCGGCGCGATTCGTCGGCGACGGCGCCGCCTTCGGTGCGACCACCGGGTCGGGCTTCGCGCCGATGGTGCGGGCGGTCGACGGCCGGCTGGCGCCGCTCTTGCGGGCGTACAGATCGGCCAGCATCTGCGCGATGCCCTTGTGGGCCGGGTCGAGCTCGAGCACGAGCTTCGAGGCCGCGATGGCGCGGGGCAGGAAGCCGTCTCTGGCAAAGCCCTCGGCGGCCTGCTGGTAGGCGATGATCGCGCGGTCCTTCTTGCCCGACTTCGACCAGGCGTCGCCCATGCGGAGCCTGGCCTGCAGGTCCTTCGGGTCGGCCTTGCAGTACTGCTCGTAGGTCTCCGCCGACCTGGCGAACTTGCCCTTCGAGAAGAGCTCGGTGGCTTTGTCCTTCAACGCTCGGGGGTCCATCAGCGCGGGGCCTCGGTCGCGGAGAGCTTCGTGACAGCCGCCGTCGCCGCCTGACGCACGACGAACGAGTAGTCACCCTTGAGGGCATCGAGCGCCTCGAGCTGACTCTTCCCCTCGTCACCTTGCAGCGCCAGCGCGTCGGCCGCAGCAGCCCGAACGCCCGAAGAGTCGCTGAACAGCTCGCGCCCCAGCGCGGCGACAGCGTCGGCGGACTTCACCTTCCCCAGCGCCGCGATCAACTGACGGCGGCCGACGACGGTGTCCTGCTTGAGCAGCTCTGCGATCGCGCCGACCGACTCGGGCGCCTGGAGCTCCGCGAGAATCGCCGCTGCAGTCGAGCCATCGGCGCCACCTTCCCGCACGAGCGCGAGCAGAATGGGGGCGGCCGACGCCGGGAGTTCCCGACCATGAAGCGGCTCGACGAGGCGAGACCGATCGCCGACCAGCTGGCTCAGCGCTTCGAGCACCACCACCCTGCCCTCTGCCGAGGCCTCTGCGAGCGCGAGCGCCGTCGCGGACTGCACCGAGCGTTCGGCGTCGAGCAGCCCGCGCTTCACGATGGGGATCGTCTCGGGCCCGAGCATGGCGAGGCCTGCAAACGCCGCAGCTCGCAAGGTGGGGCTCTGCTCTTCGGTGAAGGGCTCGAGCTTCGCGCGGGAGCCGTCGACCTTCAGCCGCCCCATGGCGCGAAGCAACGACGCCAACAGCTGGTACTGCTCCTCGGTGCCGTCATCGACGAGCTCACGCGGGGCCCGCGTCTGGAGCGGCACCTTCCCTCGCTCCTTCAACCGTTGCGCGTCGAGCGCTTGCACGCGCTTGAGCATCTCGGAGGTCCTCGACCGCGAGACGCGAAAGATGTCCTTCTCGCTCGGAGCCTCGTCAGGGTTGAAGCCAGGCGCGTACTTCAGCGGCAGATCGGCAGGCACCCAGTCGGCCCGCAGGGGCTCGATCGCCTTGAGCTCGGCCTCCCACGCCTTGAGGACCGCGGCCGCGAGCGTCGGGTCTCCAAGCGCTGCAGCGGCATCGACGGCCAGCCGCCGCGTGCCGGAGTCCGACGAGGCGAGCAGCGGCGCCACCTTCGCTGCGTGATCCTTCAGCAGCGGGCCGAGCACGACGAAGGCGCGGAGGGCCGCGTTCGGCGTTCCACTCTTGAGCTTCTCGAGCAGCGGCTCGGCTGGACACCCGCCCCGCTTCGAGAGCTCGCGGCCTGCGGCGTCGACCTCGGCGCCGCCGCCCGAGCTCACCACGTCACAGAGGGCCTTGTTGGATTCGGGCGTCGCGGGCAGCGCGATGATCGCGCGGGTGGCGAGCGGGCTGGCCGGACTTCCCTCGAGCGCGACGGCTGACAGGTTGGCGAGCGCCGATGGATCCTGAAGGCGAAGCAGCGCCTCACACGCCGCCTCACGCAGCTCGGGGTAGTTCTCTGCCAGCAGCGCCGTCAACGCAGGCACCGCCCGAACGTCGCGCGCAGACCCAAGGCCTCGAGCGGCGGCCGCAGCCAGCACGACCTGCTTGTCCTTGAGCAACGGCACCAGGCGATTGACGGCCTCGGGGCGGCCCGAGCGACCGAGCTCTTCCGCCGCGCCCACGCGCTCCGGCAACGCGCCGTCCTGGAGCGCCTTGAGGTTCTGCTCCCAGATCGAGTTCGCCTCGGCAGCGACGCAGCTGGCCATCGCGCCAGGCACGTTCGCGCTCTTGAGCCCCTCGACGATCACCTGCCGGGTGCTGCGCCCGCGCCGCGAGTACTGGAGCGTCAGGTACCCACGCGCCTTGTCGTTGCGAATGATCGCCAGCGCCCGCGCGGCGGCCGCCTGCACGTCTTCATCGGGATCGCCAAGCGCCTCACCAAGCAGATCGACGACGCGGGGATCGTTGCTCTTTCCCAGCGCGCTCATGGCTTCAGCCCGCACCATGCCGACGGGGTCGCGAGCGGCCTGGGTAAACAGGGGTAGATCGTCGGCGTCGTACTTCTCGGCGAGCTTCTTCACCGCGATGGCGCGATCGTCAGGGCGCGGGTTCTGGAGCTGCGCGAGCCACTTGTCACGCCCGCCAGTGCATGCGGCCAGCCACAGGGACAACGCCAGGCAGGTCCAACGTGCGGACATGAGCGACGTTCTACCCTGCGCAGGGCGCGATGACAGGCACATTAGGAGCGCGAAGGCGCAGGTCGCTCACGACGTTCACGTGGCTCGGCCTTCTTCGGCGGGGCGAGCTCTTCCGGCGTCTCCTCGGCGGGGCCTTCTTTTCCGATGCCGTGGCCGTGCCGCCGCGGCGGGAGCTTGAGCTGCACCGCCTCGACGCCCGGCTTGCCATCGGCGACCGCACCGATGCGACGCACCTCTTCGCTCGTCAGCTGCCGAACCTGCCCGGGACGAAGCCCCTCGACCGAGATGCCGGCGTGGCTGGGGCGGTAGAGCCGCGTCACCGGGTGACCGATGGCGGCGCACAGGCGCTTGATGAGATGCGGGCGGCCTTCCGTGACGACGAGGCGAATCCAGGTGTTCTTGTCGGCGCGCTCGAAGCGGGCGACCTCGGCCGGCTTGGCGAAGCCATCTTCGAGGCGAACGCCACCGCGCAGCTTCTCGAGCGACGCGTCCGTCGGATCGCCCTTCACCTTGGCGAGGTAGACGCGGCGCACCTGGTGACGCGGGTGCATCAGCTTGTTGGCGACGTCGCCGTCGTCCGTGAGGAGCAGCGCGCCTTCAGCGTCGTAGTCGAGGCGGCCGACCGGGAAGACGCGCGAGGCGCCCTCTTTGAGGAAGTCGCCGACGGTGGGCCGGCCCTGTGGATCGGACAAGGTCGTCACGACGCCGGTCGGCTTGTAGAGCATCAGCCAGGTCTTCTCGTTGGGAGCGACCGCCGGCTTGCCATCGACGACGACGAGATCCTTCACGCCGTCTACTTTTGTGCCGAGCTCGCGAACTATCTTCCCGTTCACCTTCACCCGGCCAGCCGTGATCAACAGCTCGGCGGCACGCCGCGAGGCGAGACCTGCGCGAGCGAGGTACTTCTGAAGACGTTCCTGCATGACTAGCTCCCCGCCGGTGGAGGAGTGGTGCCGCCAGCAGGCGACGGCGGCGCTCCGCCATCGGGTTGCGGCTCCGCGACAGTGGCGTCGGGAGGCTTCGGCGGGTCCAGCACCTTCGACACAGCCTTGGTGGTGACGTCTGCGGTTTCGATCGCGCTCTCCAGCTGCTCGAGGGCCGCTTCGGAGGCCTTCTCCTGTTCGGCGAGGCGCTCCTTGAAGAGTGGGTCGGCGAGGGCCTCGACGGTGCCTGCAGCGGTCGGGCGGGGGGCTTCCTTCTCGACGATCTCCTGGTGCTCTTCGGTGAGCTCGTGGAACTCACGCAAGGTCGGCAGCGCGTTGAGATCCTTCAGCGCGAAGAACTCGAGGAACTCGCGCGTGGTGCCGTACAGAATCGGGCGCCCGACCTCTTCCTTCTTCCCGACGATCTTGATGAGCCTGCGATCGAGCAGCGCCTTGAGCACCGCGCCGGAGTCGACGCCGCGAATGTCTTCGATCTCGGGGCGGGTGACGGGCTGGCGGTAGGCACAGATGGCCAGGGTCTCGAGGGCGGCGCGGGTGAGCCGCTGCGGCTTCACCTTCAAGAACCGCTTCACGAAGTCGCTCGACTCCGGAGCCGTGCGCAGCTGCCAGCCGCCCGCCACCTCGTGGAGCACGACGCCTGAGAGCCCGTCTCGCCGGTGGCCCTGCAGCTCCTCGAGGCTCTTCTGCAGCTTCTCGCGATCGATGCCGGTGGCGTCGAACAGCTGGTCGAGTGTCTGCGGCTCGGGCGCGACGAAGAGCACGCTCTCGATCACGTTGCGGACCTGTTGCTCGGTGAGGCGCCGGGCCTTGGCGACGACCTTCTCGAACGGCGTCTCGAGATCGGGCGCGTCGATGGTGGCGGCCTCGACTTCATCGAGCTCCGGATCGGTCGAGGGACCGGCGGTGACGGCGGCGACCTCTTCTTCGGAGAACGGCGAAGGGCCGCCTGACTTACTGGTACTCACGGTCGATCTCCTCTGAACCCAGGGCCTGCGCAGCGGGCGACGACAACGCGTCATCACGTTCGCTGATCAGAATTTCGCCACCGGCCTCTGCCTGAAAGACGCGCAGGAAGCGGTGTTTGCACATCTCGAGCATGGCGAGGAAGGTGATGATCACCTCGCTGCGACGACGCATGCCCTCGAAGAGCGTGAAGAAGCCGACCGACGCGCCCTTCCCGTTCGCGAGCACCTGGTCGGCGACGCGGCGCATGGCCGCCGACAGCGACATCACCTCGCGGGTGACCTCGTGCTGCTTCTGGGGAATCAGCTTCTCGAGCACCCGATCGAGCGCCTCGATGAGCTTGTAGACGCTCACCTCTTGCAGGCCGACCTCTTCGGCATCGAGCGGGATCTCGTGCGTCGACACGCGCCGAGGGAAGACGTCGCGATCGAGCAGATCGTTCGTGGCGAGCTGCTCGGCCGAGTACTTGTACTTCTGGTACTCGAGGAGCCGTCGCACCAACTCCGCGCGGGGGTCGAGCGCGTCCTGCGCAGCCTCGAGGCCTTCAGGACCCGGCGCCCGCTCTTCACGCGGCAACAACATGCGCGACTTGAGGTGCAACAGCGTCGACGCCATCACCAGGAACTCGCCGGCGATGTCGAGATCGATCTCCCGCATGCGCTCGAGGTGGCCGAGGTACTTCTCGGTGATCAGCGCGATCGGGATGTCGAGGATGTCGACCTTGTGCTCGCGGATCAGGTGCAGGAGCAGGTCGAGCGGACCTTCGAAGTTGGGCAGCGCGATGCGAAACGCATCACGTGGCGCCATCACCTCGCCAAGCCCGTCGTCAGGTGCAGGACTCACGTCCTTCACGTTGGCCAAGGAATCGCTCCAGAGGCCGGGAAATCGGCCTCGCAGCGCTATAGCTCAACCTCGAAGAAAGGCGATCTTCAGACCCGAAATTACAGCCCGACGGCCTGCCGAACCCGTTGAATCACGGGCGCCGCGTAGCCCCGGGCCTTCTCCGCCCCGGCCTTCAAGATGCGCTCGACCTCGGCCTGGTCGTTCATCAGCTCGGCGTAGCGCTTCCGAGCCGGGCCGAACTCCTGCTGGTAGGCCTCGAGGAGCAGGTTCTTGAAGTAGCCGTAGCCGTTCGTCTTCGGGTCTCCACCGGTCCTCCAGGCCTTGTCGGCGTCGGCGAACGCGGCGGGCGGCAGCACGACCTTGAGCAGCTGGTAGAGCGGCTGGTTGTCGACGGGCTTGGGCTGCTCGGGCGGCGTGGAGTCGGTCTTCACCGACTTGATCTGCTTCTCGACCTCTTTGTCCGGGGCGAACAGATCGATCGTGTTGCCGTAGCTCTTCGACATCTTCTGGCCGTCGCGGCCCGGCACGACTGCCGTCTCGTCGCGCGTGAAGGCCTGGGGCAGCTTGAAGAGCCCCGGGCGCTTCGACTTCTCGCCGAGCGGATCCTTCGGGTCGTACTTCTCGACGTACTGCACGTTGAACTTGGTGGCCCAGTCGCGCGCGAACTCGAGGTGCTGGCGTTGATCGCGGCCCACCGGCACCACGTCGGAGTCGTAGATCAGGATGTCAGCGGCCATCAGCACCGGGTACGCGAAGAGCCCGAAGTCGGCCGACTGCCCGTTCTCGATCTTGTCGCGGTAGCTGGTCGCGCGCTCGAGGTTGGTCATGGGGATCACGGTGCCGAGGATCCAGTACAGCTCGCCGAGCTCGATGATGTCGGACTGGCGGAACAGCGTCGCCTTCGTGGGATCGAGCCCGAGCGCGAGGTACGCGACGGCGGTCTCGAGGGTCAGCTGCCTCGCGAGTGTGCCGTCACGAACGGTGTTGAGCGCGTGGTAGTTGGCGATGAAATACAGGGCCTCGCCTTGATCCTGCAGGCGAACGAACTCCCGAATCGCGCCGTAGTAGTTGCCGAGATGGAGCCTGCCGGACGACTGAACACCACTGAGAATGCGCTGTGCCATCGGGTGCCTTTGTGGCGAAGCCGACGCGCGATGTCCACTCTCGCTGACGACCTACGTCTTCGGCGCCTTCGATCTCGAGCGCGGGTGATGCTTGTCGTAGGTGCCGCGCAGGCGTTGGCTGTCGACGTGCGTGTAGATCTGCGTCGTCGCGAGATCGGCGTGGCCGAGCATGGCCTGCACCGCGCGCAGGTCGGCGCCGCGCTCGACGAGGTGGGTCGCGAACGAGTGGCGCAGCTTGTGAGGCGAGAGGTTCTTGGTGATGCCGGCCGTGCGCGCGTGGCGACGAAGGAGCTTCCAGAAGCCCATGCGTGAGAAGCCCTTCCCTCGCGGCGTGACGAACAGCGCCTTCGTCTCCCGGCCCTTCAGGAGCACCAGCCTCGACTCGCTGACGTAGGCGCGGATGTGCTCGATCGCGTGTTTCCCGAGCGGAACGATGCGCTCCTTGCGTCCCTTGCCCATCACCATCACGAAGCCGTCGACCAGGTTGACGTCGTTGATGCTCAGCTTCACGAGCTCGCTGACGCGCAGGCCGGTCGCGTAGAGCACCTCGATCATCGCGCGATCGCGCAGGCCTGAAGGCGTCGTGACGTTGGGCGCCTGGAGGAGCTCTTCGACCTCCTGCAGCGTCAGGAACACGGGCAACTTCCGCGCGTGCTTCGGCGTGTCGAGATCGTCAGTCGGGTTTCCAGGCGAGAGCTTCTCGTCTTCGAGAAAACGGTGGAACCCGCGCATCGCGGCGAGGTGACGGGCTCGGCTTCGGGCCGCGAGCCCTTTGCGACCCAGCCACGCGAGGTGCTCGAGCACGTCGTCTCGTGTCGCGGCCTCGACGGCGATCTTCCGTCGGGCGAGCTCGTTGAGCCAGTCCTTCACGTCCGCGCCGTACGCATCGACCGTCTTGGGCGCGAGGTTCCGCTCGGCGCGAAGGAAGGTGATGAAGGCGTCGAGGGCGGCGTCGCTCACTGGCGGTCAGTGTCCTCCACCTTGTCACCTGCCCCAAGTTCCCGTGCTACGCGGCCGATCGCTCGAAAGGAAATCCATGCGCATCGCGTGCACGATCGCCGTCTCCCTCTTCGCCTCCAGCGCGCTCGGCTCCGAGGAGTCCCCGCCACCATCGCCGCCTGTCGCTCAAGCTGCAGCGCTGCCCCCGATCGCCACTCCGACCTGGTCCCTCGGCGCGGGTCTGTCCTTCTTCGCCTCAGGAGTGTCCGGAGGAATCGCGGCGACCACACCCAACGGTCTGGCTCCGCTCACCACGCCCGTCACACCAAGCGTCTCGGTGGAGCGCCTGTTCTCGCCTCGATTCGCGCTCGGCCTTGGCTTGGAAGCGTCGGTGCAGAGCATCAGCGTCAATCAGGGGAGTGTGACGAGCTTGCTCACGGGAACGATCGGGTTTGGCGTCAGCCCACGCTTCATCCTGACAAGCGCCGACGCGCCGGTGTCGTTCACCCTCTTCTCGACGCTCTTCGCCGGCTACAACGCAGGCGTTCCCAGCGCTCTGGGGAATAGCGTCGTCTTCAGCAACGCACTGTCGGTCGGCGTGGGCGGCGGCATCGCGCTCGAGTTGCGACTCCTCGAGCGGCTCTCGCTCCGCGTGCAAGCGAACCTCGCGAGGCTGTCGCTCTCGACATCCACGACTGCCTCCGGCCTCATCGGATTCAGCCAGGTGGTGGTTGGGGCGAGCTTCATTCCTTCGCCGTCGATCGAGCTGCGCCTGTACCTCTGATGGTTGAATCGGGAGAACAGGCCATCCCGTGACCGATCGTGAGCTGCTCCAGGCCGTCGCCAACGCGATCCCCATTCTCTGGGACGAGGCGCAGGAGCAGCCTGCCCTCCTGCGCTTCCTCGCGCCGTTCGGCCGGCCCGATCTCCGGCAACTCGAACGCGCGTTCCGCTCATCGCCGTCCATCGACTGGCTCTTGAGTGAACCATGGCCGCTCTTCGGAACGTGGCTGGCTGCTGCGCTGGTGCGTCTGAACCTCGAAGCGCCTGCGAGGGTCGACACGCGCTCCCATCAGTTCATCGGCGAATCGATCACGAACGCGGGCCTGATCGATCTGGAACCCGGCCGGAGTCTGGTCGTCGCGGGCGATCTCGAGGTGCGCTCGCTGATCGTCGACGGCGGGGCGCGGCTGGCCGTCGCGGGCGATCTCATCGTCGACACCCTCGTCTCGAGCGGCGTCGTGCTCGTTCAGCGCACGCTGGTGGCGCACACCGTCGTCATCGCTGACCTCGCAGAGCCGGGCATCCACCAGCGCTACGTCGGCTGGCAGATCGGCGAGTCGCTGACGGCGCAGGTCCTGGACAGCCCACGGTTCGCCCTCGCCTGCCCCATCACCTGTGACGGCATCGTTCGGCTCGCCGGACGATCACCCGACCCGCTCCACGCCGAGCGCGCGCGCCAACGTCTGCCAACGCCCGTGTGGCGTCCTGATGGCACCGGCATCGATGTGAGTCTGTTGAGCCAGTTCCTGCGCTCACGAGGCCGGTGACGTGCTGGGCCTGAAGCGGTAGCGCACCCAGAGATCGGCGGTCGGCCCGAAGACCGAGCAGCCCAGGCGCGGTCAGAGAAGAAGCGCGTCGCGATGAGCTCAGCCGCCGTCGCGAGAGAGCGGAGGCTTCTCACCAGGCTCTTTGCGACGCGCGACGATCACGCCGTACGTGGCTCCAGCTTTCCCCTGCTGCGCACGGTGCACGACGATCTCGGACTTCACCGCTTTGATCGCATCGGTCTCGACCGGCTGCTTCACCAGCGCCGCTTCGACCTCGCGGTAGAACTCGTCCATCTCGGGGTCACCGAGGGTCTCGACGATCTCCGGCTCGAAGCCCTCAGGCTCGACACTCAGCAGCGTCTCTCGCGGCGACACGATCGGCCGGCCAAGCCGCTCCGCCCAGCTCTCCAGCGCGGTCGGCGACGGCGTTCGTCCAACGGCCATCACATACGTCAGCGCGAGGCGACCCTTCTCATCGAGCCACGGGCGGAACAGGCGCGCGAGCAGCTCCGGCGGCCCTGCGATGCGGCCGAGCGAGAAGATGCCGTCGAACGACTTCCCAGGAAACGACACGGTCGAGAGCGGCTGCACCAGCCACGTCACCTTGTCGCCGAGGCCTGCGAGGCGTGCGCGCTCCTTGAGCGTGTCGGCGACCTTCGCATCAGGCTCAATCACAGTGAGCGTGCAGTTCAGCGCACGGGCGAGCGCGAGGCCGCCGAGGCTCGCGTGCACTTCGAGGAGCCGCGACCCGCCCGTGAAGTGGGCGGCCTGCGCGAATCGGCGCAAGAGCGACTCGCTCTGAAACAGGCGGCGGGCTTCACTGGGAAGATACAGCGGGAACGGATCGACCATGGGCTCACGCAGGCCCTTACACACTCTCCACGCGGCTGTCATGCGCCGACGCGGCGGGGGTGCGGAGGGCGGTTGGATCAGAGGTAGTAGACGATTCGTTTCTCCTGATGGAGCTGCAGATAGATGCTCCGGCGGTGCTCTTCGCTGAGCAGGTACACCGAGACGGTCAGCGAGACGTAGGTGCCCTTCGACGAGGGCTGGATCGAGATCGAGTCCCGCGAGATCTCGGTCCCCATCAGCCTGGTGAAGAGCAGGCGCACGTACTCCGAGAAGCCGTGCTCCTGCTTGCCCATGACCTTGAAGGCGTAGACGGTCGGGTACTCGATGAGGGGCGGCGGCTGCTCGGTCGAAGGGGGCTTCGGTTCGCTCACAGGAGGTTGGTCGCCAGCTCGGCCAGCGCGCTCCGCTCGCCCTTGGTCATGGTGATGTGGCCGGCGATGCGCTCGTTGCGGAACCGGTTCACCACGTGCACCAGGCCGTTGTTGGTCGAGTCCACGTAGGGGTTGTCGATCTGGTACGGGTCGCCGGTCAGCACGATCTTCGTGCCGTCACCCACGCGCGTGATGATCGTCTTCACCTCGTGCGGCGTCAGGTTCTGCGCCTCGTCGACGATGATGAACTGGTTGGGGATCGAGCGGCCGCGGATGTAGGTGAGCGGCTCGATCTCGACGATGCCGAGATCCATCAGCTCGTGGTGCCCGCGACCGGCCTTCTTGTCGGTGCGCGAGAGGTTGAGCAGGTACTCGACGTTGTCGAAGATCGGCTGCATCCACGGGTTGAGCTTCTGCTCCACGTCACCGGGCAGGTAGCCGATGTCTTTGCCGAGCGGGAAGATCGGCCGGCTCACCAACAGCTTCTGGTACGCCGTCTCTTCGGTGACCTTCTGCAGGCCCGCGGCGATCGCCAGCAGCGTCTTGCCGGTGCCGGCCTTGCCGACGATGGTGACCAGCTTGATGTCGTCGTTGAGGAGCAGATCGAGCAGGAAGCCCTGCTCCATGTTGCGCGGCCGGATGCCCCAGGTGCCGTCCTTCACGGCCCGGTTGAGCGGCACGATCTTCTTCTGCGCGAGATCGTAGCGGCCCATCGCGGTGTGCGAGCCGTTGGCGGCGTCCTTGAGGAGCACGAACTCGTTCGCCGACAGCGTCGCCTCGAGCTGCACCTGCGCGCCGGGCTTGTAGAGCTCGTTGATCACCTCGGCCGAGACGGTGTGCTCCGAGACGCCGGAGTACAGCTCGCTGATCTCGACGCGCTCGGGCTCGTAGTCCTGGGCAAGCAGGCCCAGGGCATCGGCGCGAATACGAAGGTTCGTGTCCTTGGTGATGAAGACGGTCTGCGCGTTCGGGTCGCGCTGACGCACCTCGATGGCGACCGCGAGAATGCGGTTGTCCATCAGGTTGCCGTCGGCCATCGACTTCGGCAGGTCGCGCTCGACGAAGCTGACCTTCAGCAGGCCGCCGTTGGGCATCGGCACGCCCTCGGCGAGGGTGCCTTCGGCGCGGTGGGAGTCGAGGTAGCGGGCGATCTGCCGGGCGTTGCGGCCCAGCTCGCTCATGTCCTTCTTGAATTGGTCGAGTTCTTCGATGACGTAGATCGGAATGACGACCGTGTTGTCATCGAAGCTGTAAATCGACCGCGGGTCATGCAGCAGAACGTTGGTGTCGAGAACGAAGTTCTTCCGCGACAAACGGCCCCCTGGGAAGGAATGGAGTGCTGTGCAGCGAGATCCAGCACCGGCAACATAGGCGCGAACCGCCCGTCAGACGTAACGAATCGTGAGCAACGTGAAGTCAGCCTCACCTTTGGGCCGCATCACCGTCACCGTCTCGCCCTCGGTCTTGCCGATCAACGCGCGCGCCACCGGAGAGTCGATCGAGATGCGGCCGGTCTTCAGCTCGGTCTCGTCGGGCCCCACCAGCTGGTAGGTCGTCTTCGTCTCGTCTTCGTCGTTCTGCAGCGTGACGGTGGCGCCGAAGTAGACCCGCGTCGGGTCCTTCTGCTCCTTCGGGTCGACGACGGTCAGGCCCTCGAGGCGCTTCTGGAGGAACCGCAGGCGGCGATCGATCTCGCGCAGGCGCCGCTTGCCGTAGATGTACTCGGCGTTCTCGCTGCGATCGCCCAGCGCCGCAGCAGCAGACACCTCGGCCGTCACCTTCGGGCGCTCGACCGTCAGCAGCTGACGCAGCTCGGAGCGCAGCTTCTCGGCGCCGCCCGGCGTGATGTAGAGCGGGCCTCTCGGCTTCGGCTCGTCTTCGTCGTCATCGGTCTGTTCGATCGGGCCATCGTCTTCGGTCGGCTCGGCTTCGTCGTCGTCGCGTTGCTTCGGCATGGAACACCACAGGTACCGCGAGACGTGACGTGGAGCCAGCCGGTCGTGCTATGCGCGCCGAATGCGACGATTCTGCCTCGCAGTGCTCGCCTGTGTCGCCTCCGCTTGCGACAAGGTCGACTTCATCGAGATCGCTCCCGCTGACGTCGAGTTCCAGTCTCGCGGTGAGTCGAAGAACCTCTCGGCGCGGTGCATGTCCCGCGCGGGAAACCGTGCCGAGCGCGCGATCGTCTCCTGGCGCAGCAAGGACCCGGAGATCGCCGAGGTGAGCCCCAAAGGCGTCGTCACACCGAAAAAGAGCGGCGTGACCGAGGCGATCGCAAAGTACGAGGACGTCGAGTCGGCCATCCCCGTGCGAGTGTCGTTCGTCGAGAAGGTCGAGGTCCTCAACCCGGTCATCACCATCAAGGAGGGCGGCGAGTCGGTGCCCATCCAGCTGAAATTCCTGGGCCTCAAGGGCCGCGACCTCGGCAAGCGGGGAGCCACCTACACGCCTCGCGACAAGAAGATCGCCGCCATCGTCGGTGGAAACGCCGTGCTCCCACTGGACGTAGGACAGACCACCGTCGACATTCAGGTTGACGGCATCACCGCGTCGTTGGAAGTGACGGTCGAAGAAGACAAAGCGCTGAAGAAGAAGTGAGGAAACACGAAGCCCGAAAACAACAGGTGCGAGTCGCTAGCTCAGTTGGTAGAGCACCGGCCTTTTAAGCCGAGGGTCGGGGGTTCAAATCCCCCGCGACTCACCAATTTCGGCCCCATCGTCTAGAGGCCTAGGACGTGGCCCTTTCAAGGCTAAAACTCGGGTTCGAATCCCGATGGGGTCAACAGGACCGACGAGCCCGGTGGAGATATGCCACCGGGCTCGTCGTCTTTCTGGTGCTCCCCTTCGCGGGCTGCCCGTCGACGGCCGAGCGCCTGCTCCAGCAAGGCCACCAGCAGGCGAAGAAGGGCCGCTGGGCCGAGGCTGCCACGGCCTATGAGGCCGCTTCGAAGGCCGACCCGGCGAACGCGCAGGCGCAGGCGCTCGTGGGCGTCGCCAACCTGCGGCTCAACCAACGCCCGCTCGCCGCGGCCGCGTTCGACAAGGCGCTCGCGATCGACTCCGCCTCTCGGGACGCCAGGCTGGGGCTCGGAGGCCTCGCGCTCGACGCCCTCGACGCTGGCGCCGCGCTGTCGTGGGTCGACACGCTGAACGAGCCGGTCGCGACCGTCATTCGGGGCCGGGCCCTGCTGCTTCGGGCAGGCGCCGGTGACGGTGAAGCGGCCCTCAACGAGGCGCGGGCCGCCATTGCCCTCGAGCCAACGTCGATCGAAGCGCGATACCTCGAGGGCTGCGCGTTGCTGGCGCTCACCCGGTTCGCCGAGGCGCAGACCGCGTTCGAGGCCCTCGAGCGCACCAGCCGGGAGTCGGCCTTTGGCCCCTATGGCCTGGCGCGTGTCGCCGCAGCCCAGCGCCGATCGACCGACGTGCTGCTCTACCTGAAGGCCGCTCGGGCAGCTTCAAAGGGCGCCTGGAGCCCTCCGGCCGTTGCGGCCGACCCCGCGTTCGCCTTTCTTGCGGGTTCCTCCGCCTTCACCGACGTCGTTGGACCGTAGCCATGCTCCGCAACCTCTTCTGTGTCTTCATCGCCATCACGTGGACGACCGTGCTCTTCCCGGTCACCATTCTCGTGTCACTCTTCACGTTGAACATCTCGAACTCGCTCTTCGTGGTGCGGCGCATCTGGTCGCCGGTGCTGCTGTGGGCTGGCGGCGCGCAGTACACGGTGCGCGGGCTCGAGAAGGCAGACTTCACGAAACCAGCCATCTACGTCTGCAATCACCAGTCGACCCTCGACATCCCCGCGCTGTTCGCGGCGCTGCCGGTGAACTTCCGCTTCGTCGCGAAGGAGCAGCTCAAGTACGTGCCGGTGCTGGGCTGGTACATGTCGATGGCGAAGTTCGTCTTCGTCGATCGCAGCAACCACAAGAAGGCCGTGCGCTCGCTGGAGCTGGCGGCGCAGCGCATTCGCGGCGGCATCTCGATCGGCATGTTCGCCGAGGGCACGCGCAGCGACGATCAGTCCGTGATGCCGTTCAAGAAGGGCCCCTTCGCGGTCGCGATGAAGGCCGGGGTCCCCGTGGTGCCGGTGGTGATCGAGGGGTCGGGCAAGCTGATGCCGAAGAACTCGTGGAACATCACGCCTGGCCCGGTGACCGTCATGCTGGGTGAGCCGATCGATCCGCTGCAGTTCGGCGACGATCGTGAGGCGCTGATGAAGGCCGTGAGAGATCGCATCATCGATCTCTCGCTCGAGCTCGGCGGCAAGGGCGGCGACAAGAGCACCGTGGTGGCGATGAAGGGCCGCGAAGGCGTGCCGCGAGATCAGGCGACGGCATGAGGGCCTTCATCGTCGCAACGCTGCTCCTCGGCGCGTCGTGCGCGACGTCGTCGGGCGGCGCGGTGCTCTCTCCGCGCGAGAAGGCGATGGTCGCGCTGCAGAAGGGCGACACGGCCCAGGCAGTCGTGCTGTTCGACGCCCTGCACGCCGAAGCGCCGGCCGATCTCGACATCGCCAGAGGCTGGGCTGAAGCGCACGTGAAGAACGGGACGTCGGCCGGCGTGATGACCCGGCTGGGCACCGCCGACACGGCCGTCGCCCACTACGTGCGAGGGTTGATCCTGTTTGCGAACGCGAAAGAAGCGGGTGGCGGCGCGGTGCTGGCGTTCCGCAAGGCCGTCGAGAAGGCCCCGGCGGAGGGCGAGCTGCACTACCGCCTCGGCATCGCGCTCCTCGAGTCGGAGCAGTACGAGGCCGCGAGAGAGAGCCTCGCCGCCGCGCTCGAGCGTGCGCCTCAACGCACCTCGTGGCACCTGCCGTACGCGAAGGCACTCCACCGCGTCGGTCGCTCCAGAGACGCGATCGCCTCGATTCGCCTGGTGGTGACGAGTGACTGCACGGCCCAGGAGGCCGCGACGGGGAAGGCGTTGATGGACGAGATCGCCGACCCGTTCGCCGGGTTCCCCAAGGCGGCGCGGCCCAGGCTCGATCAGGCGCTGGGCTGGCTCCAGGTCGCCGACGTGCCGCAGCAGGCGATCACCGAGCTGGAGGACATTCTTCGCGAGTACCCCGATCTCGGCGTCGTGCACGCGTTGCTGGGGCTCGCCGCAGCGCGGGTCGACGACGCGGGCCGCGCCATGGAAGAGCTCAAGCGCGCCATCGAGCTGTCTCCCGAAGACGGCAAGGCCTACCTCTACCTCGCCGATCTCTATACGGCCCGGCAGCGCAGCACCCAGGCGCGCGAGCTGTACGAGAAGGCGCTCGAGAAGAACCCGACCCTCGACGACGCGTGGTTCAAGCTGGGCGACGTGGCCATCGAGCGGCAGGAGCTCGAGAAGGCACGCACTGCGTTTCGCACCGCCGTTCGGCTGCGCCCCGAGAACTGGTACGCGCGGGGCAAGCTGGCCATGGTGTTCCAGCTCGAGGGCAACTGGCCCGCTGCTGATCGCGAGCTGAAGGCCGAGCTGAGCCAACGCCCCGACAACCTCGAGGCCGCGCTCCGCCTGGGGCTCCTGCACACCGAGAAGTACATGAAGGTGAAGCCCGCTGCGGACCGACAGGCCGCCCAGGCCGAGGCCTCCCGGTGGCTCGAGAAGGTGCTCGAGGAGCAACCCGAGAACGCGCTGGCCTCTCGTGCGCTCGAGCGCGTCAAACAGCCCTGATTGGAGGTAGGCTGAGCGTCGTGGACGAGAAGAACGACGACCCGAACCAGCAGCGCTTCGACCCGTCGGGCCTCGAGCTCGATCTGCCGCCACCACCGACCCGGTCGACGCCGAGCACCCCGAGCAACCCGAACATGCGGTCCGTTCGCTCCGCGATGCGCGACCTGCCCCTCGAGGCGGCGCCGAAGAAGAAGGTCGACAAGGGCGCGATCAAAGAGGGCGCCGTCGACACCCTGCTCAACTCGGTGTCGATCCTCTCCGAGCTGGCCGACGACTTCCGCACGTCGGATCGCTTCTTCAAATACAAGGCCGGCGTCCTCGTGGTGTGGCTGATGCTGTCGGTCACCAGCGTCGGCGTCGCGTGCGGCAACCAGGGCCCGACCAACGACATCAACGCGGTGCTCGTCGTGGGCGGTGACTCGGCGAAGCCGATCTACCTCGTGAAGAACGAATCGCTCGAGGCGTGGCAAGACGTCGAGGTGCTCGTGAATGGCCAGTACCGCGCGACGCTGGCGCAGATGGACGCGAACGGTGGCTCCATCGCGCTCTCGCCTGCCGTGCTCTTCGATCTCGCAGGCGCGAAGGCACCGTCGAGCCTGGTGATCTCCGAGATCGTCGTCACCGTCAGCGAGCCCAACGAGTCGGTCACGCTGCTGCGCGGCGGACAGGCCGTGAAGTAGGCGTCACGACGAGGCGAGCGCTTCGGCCACCGTGACCAGCGTCGAGACGTCGTCGGCACCCTGCGGCAGATCAGGCAGCGCGATGGCCGTGGCGCCCTGCCCTGCGCGCTTCTGGAGCTCTCCCAGCAGCGTCAGATCGCGCACCGCCGCGGCCTTCTCGATCTCGGCCAGGCCAGCGAGCTTGGGCAGTCCGCTCCGCACGGCCTCCGACGCATCCTGAGGCACCGTCGGCATCGGCCGGCCGGCGTCGGTGGCGTGGCTCCGGTTCAGCACGAAGGCGCGGAACGGCAGCGAGAGCTCGCGGGTCTTGTCGTGAAAGAACGACGCCTCGGTGAGCGCAGCGGGCGCAGGCGATGACACCAGCAGGAACGCCACGTCGTCTCCCGAGAGAAACCGGCGCATCTCGTTCACGTCGACGTTGAGCGACTGGAAGATGCTCGTGAAGGTCGCGATGAAGGTGACGAACTCGTGCGCGAACTCGTGGCCGAAGACGGCGCCGAGGATCTTCTCGATCACCCGGGAGGCCGTGCGCGCGACCAGGCTGTCCGACTTCGGCAGGAACGCCGAGATGGCGCGCGAGTCGACCAGCCCCGAGAGCCGCTTGGGCGCCTCGAGAAAGTCGAGGGCGTTGCGCGACGGCGGCGTGTCGAGCACCACGAGATCGTACTGGCCCGCGTGCACCAGCCGGTGGAGCGCCTCCATCGCGGTGTACTCGTGCATGCCCGCGACCATGGTGCTGACCTGCTGGTAGATGCGGTTGGTCAAGATGCGCTGCGCGTCGGCCTCGCTCTTCACCAGGCGCCGGACCGCGCCGTCCGAGACGAGCTTGATGTCGAGCATCCACGCGTCGAGGGAGCCGGTGGTGATGCCGGCGGCGTCGGAGCGATCTTTCGGAATGCGCACTGGGTCGGTCGGGTTGCGCGAAACACCCAGCGTCTCGGCGAGCCTGCGTGAGGGATCGATCGTGAGCACCAACACCCGGCGCCCGGCCCTCGCGGCGGCGATCGAGATGGCCGCGGCCGTCGTCGTCTTGCCGACCCCACCCGCCCCGCAGCAGACGATGACCTTCTTCGTCCGCAACAGCTCGCCGACGCGCACGTCGCTCATCAGGCGCCTCCACTCGGCATCGGGAGCGGGTTGGCGTCGTCGAGGAGCGTGGTGAGCGACGCGATCAACCCCTCGTGCGGGAGCTCGGGCGTCACGAAGAGCGGCAACGCCGTGTGGCTCCGCAGCCGGGCCAGCTCACGATGCGCGACGATCGGCTTCTTGAAGAGCTCACGGCCCAGCCAGGCGTGCTGATCGACGAGCGGCGCCAGCGCCTCACGCTCGGCCCTCGTGAACGGGTCGGCGGGCATACGGTTCACCACGACGCCGCCGACGGGCATCTTCGTCTTCTTGAGGCCGTCGATCAGCTCGAGGCACTCACTCACCGGGAGCGTCTCGGGCAACGTCACGATCCACGCGGCCGCCAGCTTCGGATCGTTCAGGTACGTCTGCCCCTCTTTGAGCGCTGCGGCGATCGGCCCTCCTGGGACGAGCTTGAGGAGGAGCTCCGGCAGGCCGGTCAATGACAACGTGTGGCCCGTCGCCGGCATGTCGATGAGGATCAGCTCGTGCGTCGGGTTGGTGCCCGTCTTCTCACGCAGCGCCATCAGCAGCTGGAAGAACACGCCCATCTCGCGAAACGACGGGCCAGCCGAGAGCAGGCGGCGGAGCGCATCGCTGCTCAACGCGGCGCGGGCGATGGTGCCCGAGCGCAGCACCGACTTGAGGAAGAGCTCCTGGCCGGTGCGGGCCAGCAACACCGCGCCGTGAATGTTCGTCTCGAGGGGCTCCGGGTGCTTCGGCAGGCGCTCGCGGTTCCAGTGCCGGGCGAGCGGCGAATAGTCGTCGCCCTCGTCGCCGACCTCGGTGACCAGCACCCGCTTGCCGCGCTTCGCCGCGAGCTTGGCGAGCGCCGCCGTCATGACCGATCGGCCGACACCGCCCTTGCCCGTGATGAGTACGACGCGTTTGTTGACCAGCTCGTCCAGGCGCGACCTCTCGGTCATCGAACCTACCGAAGGCGCCGTCGAATCCGTGAGAATTCTCAGGCAGACCGGCGGGCTGCACGACGGGTACGATGACCATCTCGTGACGACACCGTTCGTGCCAGCGTGGGTGAAGACGGTGCGCTTCGGGGTGCTGGCGGCGGTGCCTCTGCCTGCTGGACTGGAGCGTGTGCACGAGAGCGTTCTCGCGGCATTGCACCCGAAGGAGCGTGCCCTGGCTCGCTCGGAGCGGGGGCGGCGGCAGATCGAGCTGGCAGGCGGCCGCCTCGCATGGAGAACAGCGGCGGCGAGCCTGGGGGTCGAGGTGTCGTCGTGGGCGCTCCTGGCCGACTCCGCCCGCGCGCCGTTGTGTCCGCCCGGGGTGATGGTCTCGCTCACCCACAAGGAGGATCTCGCGCTCGCGCTCGTCGCGCCGAGTGAGGCCGGCCTGGTGGGCATCGATCTCGAAGGCGGCGCGCGCGATCGGTCGGCGATCATGACGCGCGTCTGCCGGCCGGAGGAGCTCGTCGAGGTGCAGGCGCTGCCCGAGGCCGAGCGCTGGCCGAACGTGATGCTCCGCTTCGCGGTGAAGGAGGCCATCTACAAGGCGCTCGCCCCGCGGCTGGGACGGTTCTTCGGGTTTCAGGCGGCGCGGGTCGACGTGCGCTCCCGTGAGTCAGTGGCGATCGAGCTGTTCCTGGAACCGACGGACCCGCGCTTCGACCTGGAGGCAGAGTTGCTGTGGCTCGATGAACATCGCGTCGTCGCGATGGTGCGGGCGCGCTGAGCTTCAGGCCTTCAGCGACTCCGCGAGGCGCTTCAAGCCTTCGTCGATCGTCACCTTCGGCGAGTAGCCGAGATCTCGCTTCGCGGCGCTGATGTCGAACCACTGCGCGTACGAGAGCTCGCTGGCCCCGAAGCGGGTGATGAGCGGCTCCTTCTCGACGCCGAAGAGCCAGTACGTGCCCTCCATCATCGCGCCGACGGCGTAGGCGAGCCCTGCGGGAATCGGACGCCCGACCGGCCCCTGCCCCGCGCACGCGAGCATTCGATTGGCCATGGTCCACACGCCGATCGGCGCGTCGTCACTCACGAAGTACGGCTTCCCGCCGAGGCCAGCGCCAGCCAGCAGCTTCTCAGCCGCCAGCAGGTGCGCGTCGACGCAGTTGTCGATGTAGATGGTGTCGCACTTCGGATCTCGCGAGCCGATCTGCCGCAGCCGACCCGTCTTTGCGCGTGCGATCAACCGCGGGAGCAGGTGCCGATCGCCCGGCCCCCAGATGAAGTGCGGCCGCAGCGAGATCACCTCGAGCGTGGCGCTCGACGCCGCGAGCGCGTGCTGCTCCGCGATGGCCTTCGTGCGTGGGTAGTGGGCCGTGAAGTGCGCCGCGTACGGGAGCGACTCGTTCGCGCCTTCGATGTCTTCGTGGCCGTGCACGATGCTCGGAGAGCTGGTGTGAATCAGCACTGGCACCTTCGCCGAGACGCAGCCGGCGATGACGTTGTCCGTGCCGCCGACGTTGATCGCCTCGTACTCTTTCGGGTCGCCCCACCCGCCTGCCTTCGCGGCGGTGTGGAAGACGACGTCGACGCCTTCGCAGGCCTTCGCGGTCGTCGCGGCGTCGGTGATATCGCCACGAATCGTCTCGGCGCCGAGGGCACGCAGCTCGGGGTAATCGCCACGCGCAAGCACGCGCACCGAGTCTCCGCGCGCGAGGAGCGCCTTCACGAGGTTGCTGCCGAGGAAGCCGCCCCCACCCGTCACCATCGTCTTCATCGACCGAACCCCTTCTGCGTCGCCCAGGCCGAGAGCTTCTCCCGCTCGATCTTCGCGTTGTGCCGGCGATCGACGGGGAACTCCCCCTGGAAGACGTGCACATGGTTGATCGTCTTCGTCGTCTCGTGTCGTGACGCGAGCTCCTTGATCTCCTGCACCAGTTGGGCGTCGGCCGCGCCGGACATCGGCTCGCGCTCGAGCAGCACGACCGGCACCTGCGAGCCCTTCGAGCCCACGGCCACGAGCGCTGAACGCCGAACGGCTGGGTGCTGGTTGAGGACCTCTTCGACCGGCGTCGTGAACAACGTGCCAGCCGTCGTCACCACGCGATGGCCCTTGCGCCCACACATCCACAAGCGGCCCGAGTCGTCGAAGTACCCGACGTCGCCCATGCGGTGGACGATCCGCTCGCCGTCCTGAATCTTCGCGAGCTTCGTCTGCTCCGGCCGGGCCCAGTACTCGCGGGTGACGACGGTGCCGGCGACGGTGATCTCGCCAATCGTCCCCTGTGGCACCTCACGGGCATCGGCCCACGACGCAATCGGCTCGTCGGAGATCTCGATGATGCGCACCATCACGTCGGCCGCTGGCTTCCCGACGCACACGCCCTTCCCCTGCATCGCGAGCCGGCCCGTGTCGGCCAGCACCTCTTTGCTCCCGATGCTCGCGACTGGCAGCGACTCGGTGGCGCCGAAAGGCGTGAAGATCTGCGCGTCGACGCCCAGCATCTTCGTCAGGTTCTCGAGCACGTCGACCCGAACCGGAGCGCCTGCCGACAACACGCGCTTGAGGCCCGGAAGCTTGATTCCGTTCGCGACGCCGTAGCGGCCAAGGTTGTCGATGAGCGCCGGAGAGCCGAACATCGACGTGCAGCGATGCGTCGTCATCGCCTCGATCAGCTTCTTTGGGTCGGCCTTCGCCGGAAACCGGAAGTCCATGTCGGGGAGCACCGCCGTCATGCCCAGCGCAGGATCGAAGAGCGCGAACAGCGGGAACGTCGGCAGATCGATCTCTCCCGGCTGAATGCCGTACGCGTCGCGAATCATCCGCACCTGAGCGTCGAAGATCTCGTGCGAGTAGACCGCGCCTTTGGGAATGCCCGTCGACCCCGAGGTGAAGAGGATCGCGGCCGTCTCGTTCGTCGACGGCTCCACCATGGGAAACGGCTCGTCCTTGCCCAGGCGCTTCACCTCGTCGAGCGAGTGCCCACCCCAGAACAGACGTCGGCCGACGGTGACGTTGGCCTTCACGGTGCGGAACGGCTTTGGGAACAGAATGCGCGCGACGTGCGCCGCGGGAATACCGATGAACGCGTCGGCCTTCACCTCGTCGAGGCACGACAGCAACGCCTTGCGGCCGATGCCGGGGTCGATCGCCACCATCACCGCGCCGACCTTGAAGACGGCGAACACGAGCGGGAAGAACTCGAAGCTTGGCGGCGCGAGGATGACGGTGCGCGAGCCTCGCTGGACGCCGATCGCTGCGAGGCCGTGGGCGATTCGATCGCTCATCGCGTCGAGCTCGCCAAACGTCATCGTCTGCCAGCCTCCCTTGCCGTCAGGCGCGATGATCGCAGGACGCGACGGGTCCAGGCGGGCCATCGCGGGCAGATGCGAGGCGATGTTGATGCTGGTCTTTGGTGCGCTCATGACGCTGCGCCCGGAAGCGGGTGCTTCGCGAGGAAGGTCTTCATGAGCGCGACGATCTCTTCATGCGCGTCTTCGAGCACGTAGTGGCCTGCGTCTTCGAAGACATGAACCTCGGCGCTCGGCAGGCGCCTGCGCCACTCGGCGAGGAAGGCGTCGTCGAACACGAAGTCCTTGCGGCCCCAGCAGATGAGCATGGGCACCGAGTCGAACTGCGCGAGCTTGTCCGAGACCTCCTGCACGACGGGCCAGCTGCGATCTCCGGGCGCCAGCGGAATGTCCTCGACGAAGCGCTGCACCGCGATGCGGTTCGCCCACGAGTCGTACGGCGCGAGGTAGGCCTGCTTCACCAGCGGCGTCATGCGGCCGGGCCTCGTCGAGCAGAGCATGTTGGCTCCGCGTGAGAAGGCGTTGAAGGCGCGCACCGGCACGGGGAAGAACGGCGCGTAGCGCACCACGCCGATCTGCCACGGCAGCTTTCGACCCTGCGGCAGCCCGAAGCCGGCGGTGTTGAGCACGACGAAGCGCTTCACCAGCGACGGGTTCTTCGTCGCCCACGCCATGCCGATCATCCCGCCCCAGTCATGAACCACGAGCGTCACGTTCTTCGTGATGCCCAGTGACTTGAGCAGCGCGTCGAGATCGGCCACGCGGCGCTCGAGCACGTACGGGTACGCCTCGTCGCCCGGCTTGTCCGACAGGCCGCAGCCGACGTGATCGGGGACGATCACCCGGTACTGCTTCGCGAACGCACTCACCAGGTGGCGCCAGTAGAAGCTCCACGTCGGGTTCCCGTGCAGCATCACCAGCGTCTCGCCCTGCCCCTCGTCGAGGTAGTGCATGCGAACGCCGTTGCCGGTGTCGAAGAAGCGGCCCTGCCAGGGATACAGCTCACGGTACGGCGAGATGTCGAAGGTCATGTCATTCACCACTGAACTCCCAACATGAGGCAGTTGAGGCCGCTGCCGATGCCCAGCAACGCGATGCGCTGGCCGGCCTGAAGAACACCAGCGTCGTCGGCCATGGCGGCCGTGATGGGCAACGAGACGGTGCCCATGTTTCCAAGACGCTCGAAGGTCGAGAAGTCCTTCGACTCCGAGATGCCGATCGTCGAGAGAATGTCGCGGCGGTTGGCCGAGCCGACTTGATGGCAGATGACGCGATCGATCTCGTCACGCCGCCAGCCCGAGTTGGCCAGCAGCCGGTCCCACGTGGCGCGGCCGAGCTCGACGCCGTGCTCGAGCACCTGCGACGCGTCGGTCTCCATCACGTTGGCGCGCTCGCCGAGCAGCCCGGATGACGGGCCCCAGCGGCAGATGCGGTGGTGTTTCGGAGCCGACAGCGCCGCGCCCGCGACCAAGCGGTGTTCGCTCGCCGAGAAGTCAGACGCCGTCAGCAGCACCGCCGCCGCGCCCGAGCCGCCCGTCATGGTGGCGAGCCCGAGGCGATAGCGCTCCATCGTGGGTTCGCGGTTCATGCGCTCGATGGTCGCGTCGACGATCTCGCGTGAGCTCTCCGCCGAGACGACCAGGCCCGCGCGCAGCTGGCCCAGCTCGATGCGATTGGCGAGCTCGACCATGCCGTTGAGGACGCCGAGGCACGCGTTGGAGACGTCGAAGACCAGGGTCTCCGCGCCCGTCCCCAGCTCGGCGGCCACCGCGCAGGCCGTCGCCGGCTCGAGGTTGTCTCGGCACACGCCCGCGTAGATCACCGCGCCGACGTCATCGACCGAGACCCCTGCCCGCTCGAGCGCCTTCTGGCCCGCCCGCGCCGCGACCGATGACATCGTGGTGTTCGGCGGCCACTGCCGGCGCTCGCGAATGCCCGTCAGCGCCTCGAGCTGCCCTGGAGAGATCTTCAGCGCCTCGTGAATGGGCCCCAGGCGCGCGTCGAGCTGCGCGGACGTGACGGACTCCGTCGGGAGCTCGAACGCGATGGCCTCGACGTTCACCTTCGACCACCGCATCACGCCACCTCCGGCACGAGGCGAACGGCGAAGTCCTTCATCGCGTAGATGACCTTGCCGTCGCAGAGCAGCTGACCGTCACAGACGATCAAGGGCGAGGGGCCGTCGACCACCTGCTTCACCTGCGCTTGCACCTGAACGAGCGAGTTCGTCGGCACGACCTGCCCGCGGTACTGCCAGACGTGCGGGTGGCCAACCGCCATCGACTGGAGCCGGTGGGTCGACTGCAGGTTCACGAACCGATCACGCGCGTAGACCAGCATCAACTGCTGGAGCGCCTCGAGCCCGAGCGAGCCCGGCATCACGGGATCCTGGAAGAAGTGCGCCTGGAAGAACCACTCGGAGGGGTCGACTCGTTTGTGGCCTGACACGAAGCCAAAGCCGTGGGCGCCGCCGTCGAGCTGCAGCGCGTCGATCGTCTCGATCATCGCGTACGCCTTCGCGGGGAGCGCCAGACCGCGGCTGCTTCCAGCGGACTCCAGAGGCAAGGTGAACTGTCGCGAGCCGTCGAGCGGCCACGGAGCGCCACCACGCACACCGACCTGCTGCGCGAGCGCGGCGGGAGGGAAGAACCCGAAGCCGGTGTGCCCGCGGTAGACGAGCCCGGCGCGATCGTGCACGTCGAAGTCGAACTCCTGCAGGAGCATGCCGCCTGCGCGTGACACCTTCGTCAGCCTCGAGCGCATCGTCAGCGTCCCGACGTCGGCGAACACCTCACGAGACACCGTCGCCGAGCCGTCGAGGTTGCGGAACGAGAGCACGTCGTTCGTCGTCAGGGCCGAACCAACGTGCGCCGCGAGGAAGCCGCACGGCTGCAGCGCCGCCTCGAGGAGCACCGAGAACGGCATCGCCTTCTGTCGATTCGCTCCGAAGTACCAGGCGTCTGGTGGAACGTCGTACTCACAGGTGAGCCAGCCACCGGGCTCCATCACGAGCGGCTTCGGCTCGCAGGCCGTCACGCGGTCGATGAATCGGAACGGATCGCGAGGCAGGCGGGCGAGGCGTCGTTCACCGGAATCGAAGGGCGTGTACGCAGGCCCGAAGCACTTCGACGGCGTGCCTTCACAGTACTCGATGATCTGCTCGCGAGAGAAGACGGGCGTCGACGGCGCGCCGCTCCAGATCGAGTCCAGGCGTTCCTTCGTCAGGCCCTTGATGCGCACCGACATGCCGCCCATCTGCACGACGTGTTTCCCATCGGCGAACATCGAGGCGGTCGCGATCACGTACGGCTCAGGGCCGTAGCCGATCTCGTCGATCTCGACGCGGTACTGCACCTTCTTCGTCGACGGGAGCACCTGGCCGCGGCACTTCAGCTGGCTCGGCTGCCCGAGGATCGGCGCGTAGTGCAGGTCGACGTCGGTGGCGTCGTCGATCCACCCGATGCGCAGCAGCAGCACTCGCAGCGTGTGCAGGCAGCACTCGTACATCAGCGTGCCGGGCATGACGGGATCGTCGGAGAAGTGGCAAGTCAGGTACCAGGCGTCGGGCGTGACGTCGTGCTCGCCCAGGACGAGCCCAAGGCCGGCCGCACCGCCCTTCGTGTCGAGCTGGAGAATCCGATCGACCAGCTGCATGCGGCCGGACGGCAGACGGAGCGCGGGCGCCAGCGTCTTCACAGGGAACTCGACGTCGAACGCGGCGCGAAGCTCGCCACGCCTGAGCGCATCGATCTGCACCTCCGAGAGCGTCGCGGTCCCGTGTGGCGCGGGAGGAACGAACGGCACTTTCGAGGCCTTCACCTGCTTCGCCTCGGGGACGATGCCCTTGCCCTGGTCCAGCTGCTCGGCGCTGAAGAACCCCGCGCAGCCGTCGTACATCGTGATGAACGGCTCGCCGCCGATGGTGCCGTCGAAGCGGAAGAAGAAGAGCCACGTGTCGCCCTGGCGGACGAACCGATCGATGCGAATGTCGTAGCGGATCACCTCGCCGACGGTGGGCAGGTCGCGATGGAAGACGATCTTCGCGTCGAGCAGCCGGTAGACGCGTTCGCCCTTCGTCTGGCGATCGATGCCGAGGTACGCCGAGAGGAAGAGATCGGCCTGACCCGCCTCGACGCTGATGCACACCGGCACGCGGCCGCCGTCGAGGTACCAGGCTCCGGCGTGCACATCGTGCTCCGTCACCACGCGACCGGTCGTGAGGCTGCCGATCTCGCCTTCCACCTCGACGATGCGGTCGACCAGCATCAGCGGCTCGGCGGGCAGGCGCACCCGCGTCGGGAACGAATCGACGGCGAGGAAGTCTGGGCCGAGGACCTTCGAGAGCTTTCCGGTCGCGAACTCGAGGCAGAGCGCACGATCGAAGCGTGGCGGGGGCGCGAGCCTGACACTCGGAGCCACGACCGGGCCTCCGCCAGCGCCATCGACCGCATACCGCTGCAGCTGCATCAGTACCTGGGTCTGCAGGGCGATGGACTGCTCCGCGACCTGAAGGAATACCTCGTGTGCGCGCGCGGTCGCGGTCTGCGTCGCGAGGAAATCGGTGAGTGAGCTGGAGGTCATGACGGGAGCCGCCTGCACGGCGACGCGGCCTTCTGGAGCGGGGACGAGCGTCGGCACCATCATCACGGCCGGCGCTTCGACGAGGGGCTTGCGCGGAGGGCGACCCGGGAGCGGCGGCGCATCGATGGGCGCACCACCCACGATGACCCGAATGCGCTTCGTCGACGTCGACGGCTCGATGGTCTTCGAGTTCGCGTAGAGCGCCGAAAGATCGACTGAGCGGCCGGCCTCGGCCAGCTTCGCGACGGCGTTCAACACCGATACGTAGCCATCCTGCCCGCGCTGGCACGCCGCGACCGCGAGATGCGGACGGCTTCCGAGGATGCGACCGATCATTCGCGTGCACGAGCCCTGGGGACCGGGCTCGACGAAGACGCGGACTCCATCGGCGTACGCCTGCTCGATCAGCGCCGTGAAGTCGAAGCCGTGCATCGCGTTGGCGACGATCGACGCAGCGCAGTTCTCCGTCGTCACCTCGTACGAGCGCGCCCACGCGGCGCTGTAGAAGCGCACGCCCGCAGGCGGCGTCGTCGGCAGCAGATGCAGCGCCCGGTAGTCTTCCTGGACCGGAGCGATCGCCGGCAGATGAACGAACGGCACGCCGTCGAGGAAAATAGCCGCGCCGCCGAGCCGACCCACGACCGCGCGTACGTCGTCCTTCCGGCCGCCGATCACGCACTCGCCCGGAGCGTTGACGATCAGGAGCGTCGCCGTGCCCGAGAGCGCGGTTTGAATTTCGTCCTTCGATCGCATCACCAGCGCGACCGCCCACTCGGCGTCGTCGCCCCAGGCTGCGCGCAAGATCGAGCCATTGCTCGTCAGCTGACTTCGGAAGAGCGCGCTCTCGAGCGTTCGCTGGAACATCGTGTCGCGATCTCGCCACGCACGAGATGCAAAGAGGCCCGCAGACTCACCCAGGCTGTAGCCCATGTACGCCTGAGGCGAGACACCCAGCAGCCGAAGCGCGTCGTGCACCACGAGACCGTGCGTCACCTGACGGACGATGATCTCCGCGAGACCAGCGGGCCCTTCGGCGATCGGAGGAAAGAGGTGCCGCGAGAAGTCGAACACCTCGGCACCGAGCTGTTCGAGCACCCGGGGGAACGCAAGCGGCAGCGTCTCACCCATGCCGTCGAAGTGACTGCCAGAACCGGGGAAGACGAAGGCCAGGTCTCCCTCGACGGGTGATGTCGGCGGGCGGGGCGTGGAGAGCTGACGAAGCAGCTCGCCCGCAGTGCTGGCAACGAACGCCGAGGATGCCCTGGGCGAACGCCGGAACCACGTGGCTGCGAGCCGATCGATCGACGCGTTCCGATTCCCGTTGACGAGCTCGATCAACGCCTCGCGCGACGAGGCATCGACCAGGAAGATCCCGGCTGCACGCGAGCCATCGAAGGCGGAGTCAGGGCTGCTCGATGGGCCCTGCTCCAACGCGACGTGGAGCGCAGTGCCATCGAAGCCATGCGTCGTGACGCCGACACGCCGAGGTGAGGAGCCTGCGCTCCAGATCGCTGCACGCGCGCCCTTGCCCTGACCGCGCACTCGATGACGAAGACTGAGCGCGCTCTCGACGATGCTCACGAGCCCGGCCGCAGCGCCGGGGACCCCGAGCTGCAAATCGAGATCGGAAGGCTGGCGGATCGTCTCCGGGGCAGTGACGCCAGCTTCACGCCAGGCTGTCGCGACGGCCAGGTTCGCGTCGAGTTCCTGCGCAGCGCCGAAGCCGCGAATGACCGCCGCGATCGAATCACCGTCGCGCACCGCATCGCTCAACCGTTTGAGCACCACCGCGGCAGCGCCATCAGAGGGCAGGCCGCTGCGATGCAGCGCTTCCGAGGCCAGCACACGCCGCACGTCTCCGCCGAGCTCGACCGCGCCGACGATCATGCAGTCGACTTCACCGCGCTGAAGCAGCCGTGACGCCACCTCGAGCGCGCGCAGGCCACTGCCCTCTTCTGCTTGTACGCCGAAGCTGGGACCGCCGAGCGACAGCTCTCGCGCGAGCCGGCTGGTGACGATGCCTCCGAGCGCACCAAGCACCCGCTGTGGATCGAGCGGCGCCGACACCGCATCGCCGACCATCTTCAGCCACGCGCCCAGCTCGGCTTCCGTAACGTCGAGCCCCGCCTTTGCGAGCGCCTGACGGGCGTGACGCTCCAGCACCCAGCGCAGATGGAAGGATGTCGTCTCGAGATCGAGGCTGATGCCCACGACGGCGCCGACCCGTGGGTGGGGTCCGCCTCCGAGCCCACCTGCGTCTTCGACCGCGTTCGCGGCGACCTCGAGCATCAGCAACTGCTGCGGAAGGACGGACGGCAGCTCGAGCGGCGGCACCTTGAAGCGGCCGATCGGAAGCTCGAGCGCCTCGATCCACGCGCCTTCGAGCGCACGAAGCGATGGCGTCTTCCACCGAGTGTCGGGGCGCTGGGCGATCGCCGTCCCGCCGTTGAAGACCGTCGTCGAGAACCGCTCGAGCGAGTCGAGCGCGCCGACGTGAATCCCGAGGCCGACGATCGCGATCGGCTCCGCGGCCGGCTGCTCGGTCTCGACTCGTTCTCCAGCCGCGTACTCTTCGAGCAAGACGTGCGCGTTGATGCCGCCAAAGCCGAAGCCAGAGACTGCGGCACGACGGGGCGCCGACGATTCCCACGCGCGCGAACGCTCGAGGACCTGCAACGGCGCAGCAGAACCGAGGACCGACGTCGCGTTCGCGTTCGGCGGCAGCGTCTTGTTCGAGATCGCGCCGAGCACCTTCGTCAGCCCCGCCATGCCCGCCGCCGTGAGCAGATGGCCGACGTTGCTCTTCACCGAGCCGATGACGGGAGCAGCACCGCTGAACAGCGCTTTCAGGCTGTCGAGCTCGACCTGATCGCCGCGCGGCGTTCCGGTGCCGTGACACTCGACCAGCTGCACCTCGGACGGAGACCAGCCCGCCATCTCGTACGCCGCGCGCATCGCCCGCAGCTGCCCTTCCGAATCCGGCGACAGCAGACTTCCACCGACGTCGTTCGAGAGGCCGATGCCGCGAATGACCGCCAGCACGCGATCGCCATCGCGCTCGGCGTCATCGAGGCGCTTGAGCAGCACCATGCCGCCGCCCTCGCCCACCACGAGTCCGTCAGCCTGGGACGTGAACGGCGCGCAGACACCGCTGGGTGAAAGCGCCTGCAGCTGCGTGAAGCCGATCTGCGTGTACAGCTGCTGCGGCAGTGAGACGCCACCTGCGAGCACGGCGTCGACGCGCTTCGCCTCGAGCTCGAGACAACCGAGATGCAACGCGTAGAGCGACGACGCACACGCCGCATCGAGCGTGTAGCTGCCCAGGCCGAGCCCCAGCGCCTTCGCCATCACGCCGATGGGCCGCACAGACGGAAAGGCCTCATTCGAAGCGAGCGGCGCCGGCTGCTCACCGAAGAGGTGCGTGAGGAAGACCTGCTCCGCGAGCGTCGAGGCGCCATCGGTCGGGAGCGCGATGTTCGCGATGATCGCGGCCGTACGGGCCCGATCGATCTTCGCGTTCGCCGCGCTCCGGAACGTCTGCACGGCGACGTCGACGGTCAGCTTCGTGAGCTCCGTGAGCGCGCCGGCATCGAGCTCGAGCCCCTGCAGCTCCGGCTCGTAGACATCGAGGACACACGCCCGACGCGAGCGTGCGTGATCGACGCCACCCGCCGACGACACGACGGCCGACGGGTCCACCGGCCAGCGTGAGGCCGGCACGTCTCGAGCCATCGAACGGCCTTCGGCGACGAGGTTCCACAGCGCGTCAGCTGACGCTGCTCCGGGAAACCGGCCGCCGAGGCCGACAATGGCGATGGCGCGACGAACGGTCATGCCAGCGGCGTCGAGTGGAGCGGCTGCGGCTCGGCAGTGAACGCGCGAGAGAGGCTGTTGCTGACCGTGCACTCGTAGCCTTCGAGCTGCACCGCGAGCGCGCCAGAGGCGTCGACGAGATCGATGTCCGAGGTGACGATCGCGCCATCGATCGCGCGAACCCGAACGATCGCCTTCACGTCACCTGCCGAGAATGGCCGCAGCACTCGAACCGACCCCAGCCTCGACGGCAACGACGGAGCGCCCAGCTGCGCACGAGCCCACACGATCATCGCCTGGAAGACGCCGTCGACACACAGCGGGTCGAGCGCCCACGACTGGGTCGGGCCGGGCATCAACCGCTCCGAGGTCGCGTGCGTCTTGAGCGTCAACGCCATGCCGGCCTCACCGAGACCTTCGATGGAGCGCAGCGCCCACAAGCTCGGGCCGTGGAAGAGCTGACTCGCGTAGAGCTCGCTCACCGGCGTCACGAAGGACGGCAGCGACGTGCCCTTGAGCCGCTCGACAGCGGTGACGTCGCTCTGGAGCACGGCGAGCCCACGCACGTGCACGACGTCTTTGCGGTTTCGAAGCTCGAGCGAGACGACCGTCTTCTCTCCACGCGACTCGGGGCGACCAGCCCAGACCGACAGCTCCTCGCGCTCGCCATCGAACGTCACGCCGCGCAGCACGCGCACGTCTTCGAGCTCGATCGCGCCAAGGCCATCGCTCAACGCACGCGCGGCCTGCACGAACCACTCGAGCGTCATCGCCAGCGGGAGCACCTCTTTCCCGTTGAGGCGGTGATCGGCGAGCACCGGCCACGAACGCTCGACGCGCTCGGTGTGCACCAACGCCCAGCCGGCTTCCGCTGCTTCACCAAAACCAGCACCGAGGACGACCTCACGCGGTCCAGACGGGCTCACGCGCAGCTCATCGACGAAGGCCTTCGCACCGGTCGACAACGGAATGAGCGAGATGCCCTCGGCCTTGAACGTCGCCTCGAGCGAAGGCGTCACCATGCCACCAGCCCAAGGACCCCAATCGAGCGCCACCACACGGCACGCAGGACGCTTCATCGACTCGGCTTGTGCGATCGACACCAGCGCCTGATTCGCGAGCGCGTAGTCGGTCTGGCCCTTGCGCCCAAAACGTCCACTCACCGACGAGAAGAGCCCGACGACGGCGAGGTCATCAGCGCGGGTCGCCTCCAGCACCGAGCGCAGCCCAGCGATCTTCGGGTCGAGCACCTGATCGAAGTCGTCGTCTCGTTTGTCTTCGATGCGCTTGTCACGGAGCACGCCTGCGCCGTGCACGAGGCCACGAATGGGCCCGAGCGTCTGCCGCGCCTCAGCGAGCACGGCCTTGACGCTCTCGACGTCACGCACGTCGACCTGCCGGTACTCAGCCGTCACGCCAGCCGACCGCGCGGCCTCGAGGGTCGCGCGAATGTCACGGGAGGCGAAGACCTGACGGCACGACTCGGCGAGCTGCTTCGGGCTCGGGCGCGCAGCTCCAGCCTGCTCGAGCAGCACGCGCTTGATCGAGGCTTCGTCCTTCACCGCGGCCAGCCACGTCGGCTCGACCACAGGCGCGGGAGAACGTCCCAGCAGCAGCACCGTCGCGCCTGACGCCTTCGCGAGTTCACGCGCACAATCGGCGGTCACCCCACGCGCGCCGCCAGTCACGACGACGACGTCGCCCGACTTCAAGGGCAGCAGACCTCCGTGCACCTTCGCGTCCCGCAGCGCGAGCGTCACGCGGCCAGCAGGTCCGAGGCCGAGCTCCGACGGGCCATCGTTGGTGAGCTCGTCAACGATCGCCTGCGCCGCGTCGTCGACAGCCCAGAGCGACGAGACGTCGAGCGCACGGCACTTCACCTCGGGCCACTCGAGCGCGAGCGTCTTCACGAGACCGGTGAGCGCACCAGACAGCGGGTGCGACTCGACCGTCGAGCGCCCAAAGCCGAACGCGCCATCGCGGCGGCTGACGGCGACGACGAAGGAGCCGGGGTTCGCGCGCAGTGCTGAGGCTGAAGCGCGGGCAACGAGGAGCGCGTGCTTGAGCCACACCTCGGACTTCTCGTCCCAGGCGGAGCCGTGTGGGGCCGTCAGGACCAGTCCAGCCACGGAGCCGGAGAGCGCGGCGCCGGGCGAGAGCAGTTCGCAGGGCTGACCGACTCGCTCGAAAACGCGAACGAGCGCTCTGCCGAGGTCTTCATCGGCACCCGAGATCACGACGCGACCAGCCGCCAGCTTCACGGGAGCAGCCGACGACGGCTTGGCTCGCACGGGGACGACCACGCGCCTCGTGACTTCCGACGATACGATGATGGGCGCGGCGACAAGCTGCGGCTTCGCGGCCGGAACAGGGACGACAGCTTGAGCGCCGCTGACGAAACGCAGCACCTGCTCCAGCGTGCGCAGGCCCGACAGCTTCTCGGGATCGACGGACGGCGCGTTCGGAATGCGGCGCGACAACAACGAGAGAATCTCGACGCGCTTGATCGAATCGATGCCGAGGTCGGCCTCGAGATCCATCGACAGGGTCAACGTCTCCACCGGGTACCCAGTCAGCTCGGAGACCGTCGAGAGCAGTACGCCGCCGAAGTCGACCTGTGTGGCGACGGGCTTCGGCTGAACGACCGTGGGAACAGGCGCTGAAACCGACGGCACCGACTCCGAGATGAACGCGTGCACCTGCGCGAGCGTCTTGAGGCCGGACAACTTCTCCGGGTTCACCGACGGAGCGCCCGGAATGCGTCGAGAGAGCAGCGAGAGGATCTCGACGCGCTTGATGGAGTCGATACCGAGATCGGCTTCCAGATCCATCTCGAGCGAGAGCGTCTCGACCGGGTAGCCGGTGAGCTCCGAGACCGTCGCGAGCAACGTTGCCCGCGTGTCGACAGCGGGGCCTGCGGCGACGGGCGCAACGACGGCAACGGGCGCGACCGCAGCGCCACGGACGAACTCCGCGACCTGTTGCAGCGTGCGCAGGCTCCCGAGCTTCTCGGGGTTCACCGAGGGCGCGCCAGGAACCCGACGCGACAACATCGAGAGGATTTCCACGCGCTTGATCGAGTCGATGCCGAGGTCGGCCTCGAGATCCATGCCGAGCGCGAGCGTCTCGATAGGGTAGCCGGTCGCCTCCGAGACGACCTGCATCAGGAGCGGCACGACATCGACAGGCGCAGCGGCAACCGGAGCCACTGACGGAGCGCTCACGACAGGCACTGGGATCGCCGCCACGAGCGCAGGGTTCGCGACCGGTGCAGCAAACGCTGGAATCGCGACCGGCGCTGCGATCGCAGGCATCGCGACGGGCGCGGGCATCGTCACGTACGCCCTCGGCGCAACCGTCTGTCCCGTCAACAGCGCAGCGACGTTCTGCTGTGCTGCCAACTGCCCTTCGAGGAAGAGCTGATGCACCTTCGCGGTCTGTTCCTGCAACGCCTGCAGCGCGCGCAAGTTCTCCTGGTACAGCCTGAGCGCGTCTGACGTCGGCTGCGGCGTCGCCACCGGCACCTGCCTCGTGTGCACGCCGTTCGTCCCGTTCTTCCCGTTCACTGAGACTCCATTCTTCGGCACGCTGAGCGGCTTCGCCGCGACGGCCGGCTTCGGCGCCACCGGCGAGCGGTAGTTCGCTCCGGTGAGCGGGACGACCATTTTCGGCTTGCGCGCAGGCTTCGCGACCAAGCGAGGCGGCGGCGCGACCTTCTGCCACTCGGTCAAACGTGCTGCGTGGCCCTCGGCCGAGAGTCGCGCCAGCACCATCGCGAACTCGAACATCGCGCCACGGCGAGTCTGACCGTCGATCGCCATCGCGGCGTGAGTGCGCTCTCCGAGGATCGCCTTCACCATGCCCGTCAGCGCCGTCTTCGGACCGACCTCGAGGAAGGTGCGCGCGCCGAGCGAGTGGAGCTTCTCGATCACGCCATCGAACCGCACGGGACGCGCCAGCTGATTCGCGAGCAGCGAGCGCGCAGCCGTGGCGTCGGCCGGGTACGGCTCGGCGGTCGTGTTCGCGACGACGGGAATGCTCGCGGCGCCAAACTCCATCGACGAGAGCGACTTCTCGAAGTCCGCTGCGGCGCCTGACACGAGCGGGCTGTGGAACGCAGCTCCGACGTTCAAGCGCGTGGCACGCAGGCCCTTCGCCTTGCAGGCTGCTTCGGCACGATCGATCTCGGCGCGAGAACCCGACAGCACCGCCTGCGCGGGACCATTCCGATTGGCGAGCACCAGCTCGAGCTTCTCGTCGCTCAGCAGCTTCTCGACATCGGCGATCGGCGCGAGCACGGCCAGCATCGTTCCGCGATCGGAGCCATCGCCAGCCATCAGCTCACCGCGTCGACGTGACGCCGCCTCGAACACGGCACTCGACAGCACACCGGCCGCATGGAGCGCGACCAACTCGCCGTAAGAGTGGCCTGCGACGAGCGCAGGCTTCACCCCGAAGCGCGCGAGCACCTGGAGCAGGCCACGGCTCACGGCACCGATCGCGGGCTGCGCGACGTTCGTCTTCGTCAGCTCACCTTCACGACGCTTCTGCTCCGCGTCATCGAACGTCGGCAGCGGGTACACGCGCGCCGCCACGTCGGGCATCGCCGCGACGGACTCGAGGACTTCCGGGAACACGCACGCGAGCTCGCGCAGCATGTCGACGTGTTGCGAGCCCTGACCCGGGAACACGAACGCGAGCTTTCCTGCTGGAGCGCCGACCCCGTACGCCAGGCCCTCGGGCGACTGGAACGGCTGACCGGCCTGCACCTTCGCGAGCACCGGAGTCACGACCGCCGAGAGCGTCTTTCCGGCCTCGACCACGATCACCAGGCGCTGCGCATCATCAGCGCGGAACGACGCGCGTGACGCTGCCGCGAACGACGCCAGACCCTCGGCCTTCATCGCCTCCTGCAACCGGGCGGTCAGCGACGGCAGATCCTTCGCCGACAACGCGACGAGCTCGACTGAGCCGTCCCACGCCGGAGCAAGCCGACGATCGCCGTACTCTTCGAGCACCGTGTGGAAGTTGCTGCCGCCGAACCCGAACGAGCTCACGCCAGCGAGCCGCGGGCCACGCGCTGACGGCAACCACGGGCGCGCCAGACCTGAGATCGCGAAAGGACTTTCGGCGAGCTGGAGCGAAGGGTTCGGGCGATCGACCTTCAGCGTCGGCGGAAGCACGCGGTGATGCAGCGCGAGCGCTGCCTTGATGAGCCCCGCCGCACCTGCAGCTGCCTTGGTGTGGCCCACCTGCGACTTCACGGAGCCGAGCACGCACCACTGCGGATCGCTCGAGTCTTCGCGGTAGACGGTCTGGAGCGCCTCGAACTCGGCGGCGTCTCCGGCCTTCGTGCCCGTGCCGTGCGCCTCGAGCAGCGCGATGTCGCGCGGCCGCACGTTCGCGTCCAGGTACGCCGCCTTGAGCGCCCTCGCCTGCCCCTTCGACAGCGGCGCGTAGATCGACTTCGCGCGTCCATCGCTCGAGGTGCCGAGCCCGCGAATCACCGCGTAGACGCGATCGCCATCACGCTCCGCGTCGGCCAGGCGCTTGAGCACCACCATGCCGATGCCTTCACCGAGCAGCGTGCCGTCGGCCTTGTCCGAGAACGGCCGTGCGTCTCCCGTCGCCGAGAGCGCCGGCGTCTTCGAGAAGCACATGTGCATGAAGATGTCGTTCAGCGTGTCGACACCTCCCGTGAGCACCATGTCGGTGCGGCCCGACTCGAGCTCCGCGATGCCGAGGTGGAGCGCGCCAAGCGAGCTCGCGCACGCCGCGTCGACGACACAGTTGGTGCCGCCGAGATCGAAGCGGTTCGCGATGCGGCCGGCGACGACGTTGCCGAGCAGCCCGGGGAACGAGTTCTCCTGCCAGCCGACGTACGAGGCGCCGATACGATCGACGACGTCCTTCGCGGTGGTCTCGTCGACGCCTGCGTCCTTGAGCGCCTTCTTCCAGTGCGGGTGCCCGAGCCGCGCGCCGAGCGAGATCACGAGTTCCTGCGTGCCGGTCACGCCGAGCAGCACGCTGGTGCGCGAACGATCCCACCCGCCATCGTCAGGGTAGCCCGCGTCGTCGAGCGCCATCTTCGCGACGACGAGTGAGAGCAACTGCGAGGTATCAGTCGCCTCGAGGATGGAGGGCGGAATGCCGAACTCGGTCGGATCGAAGGGCGTCGACGAGAGGAACGCGCCGCGCTTCGCGTACGTCATGTCCGGCGCCTTCTGATCGGCGTCGAAGTAGTCGGCGACCGAGAAGTGCGTCGCGGGCACGTCACCGACGGCGTCCTGCCCCGTGCGGAGCAGCCGCCACAGCGCCTGCGCGTTCTCGGCCTTCGGGAACATCGCGCCGATGCCGACGATGGCGATGGGCTCCTTGCGGCGAGGGCCGGTGGTGACGTCGGTGGTGTGCGTCTTCGCCGACGGCGTCGCCGTCCGCACGGGTTCATCGCGACGGGTCAACGTCGAGAGCTCATCGATCGATCGCGGCGAGAACGCCTCGACGTCCGCCGGGAGCACGACCCCTTGCGCCCGCAGCGCGGCAGTTCGCGTGAGCACGCACGCGCCGACCAGCAGGTTCTTCGAGATCGTCACCGCGTCGCGCGCGCTCCACGACTCGAGCAGGCTGCCCTTCACCCACGCGTTGAACGCGCCCATCGCCGGGCCACACCACACCTGAAAGTCGAGCTTGCGATCGGCCACGCCATCGTTCGCCCAGCGCGAGGCCTGACCAAGGTACGCACGGAACAGCAACGCGAGCTGGTGCTTCGGGTCCTTCTTCGCGCGCTCGAGCTGCGCGGGATCTCGCTCGGAGAAGAAACGCTCGCAGCCGGCCCAGGCCTCCTCGAGCGTCGTGCGAAAATACTTCGACTCGAGCTCCGCACGAATGGCGACAGGCAACGCCGCGATGCTCTCGTGCGCCCGGTACAGCTCGTACAGCCGCTGCGCGCGAACCGCGAAGAGCGTGCCGCGCGTGAGCACCTGCACCTTCACGCCCATCTCGAACATGTCGGCGGCGGGAGCCATCGCCACGTCGGTCGGCCCCGCCTGCGCCAACAGCTCGCGCACGGCGTCGGAGGTGCCCGCTTCTCGCGTCGCCTGGTTGATCGATCCCGTCACGACGTACGCCGCGCCCATCGAGAACGCTGACGCGACCGACGCCGGCGTCGCGATGCCACCTGCAGCTCCGACGCGCGGACGAACGGCGTACCCTCGAGCCGACGACACCTCGTCGCGCAGCGCCTGAATCGCGGGGAGCAACAGCACCAGCGGCCGATTGTCGGTGTGCCCGCCCGAGTCTGCCTCGGCCGTCACGTCGTCAGCCATCGGCACCTGCGCGGCCAGCTCGGCCTGTTCGCGGGTGATGGCGCCTGAGGCAACGAGCTCCGAGAGGAAGCGCTCCGGCGCGGGCTCGAGGAACTTCCGGGCCACCTCGACGCGCGAGATCTTCGCGATCAGCCGATTCGGAACGACGATCGAGCCATCGGCCGCACGGTGAATTCCGGCCACGCGCCACTTCACGACCGGCAAGGTGAGATCGAGGTATGCCGACGCGCTCACGATGCGCAGCCCTCGCGACAGGAACAGCTCCACCAGCGCCGCCTCGAGCTTCTGATCGTCAGGCGAGTGGATGAGGTTGATGCCCCACGGCGTGTCCTTCAGCGAGCTCGACAGTCGATCGATGGCCGCGGTGACGCGAGCGTGTGACAGCCCTGCAGCCCCGAAGACTCCGAGAAACCCGGCACGCGCGACGGCCTCGACCAGCGCCTCCGACGCGATGCCGTTCGCCATCTCTCCAGCGATGAGCGCCGCGTCGATTCCGTACGTCTCGCAGAACGATCGATCACCAAGTCGATCGGGCGTCAGCGCTGGCGCGTGACCGAGCAACGGGAGCTGCCCTTCGGACGGAACCGGGCCGATCGACGCCACGCCGCCACGAGCGATCGCGGGCCGGCCACCGGCGTCGACGATGCTGACCGGCGAGCCCACCTGCGCGAGGAGTTGCTTGAAGGCGTCCGGGCCCGTCCGGGGCGTGAAGTCACCGGGGGTGAAGGCTCCAAGAGAATGCGCAGCGAGGCTGGGACGAGTCACGGCGGGGGCTCCCGAAAGCAGAGCGTTTGCTCTAACAGTCGACCCCTGCAGTCACAATGCGCGGCAGCGTTTCCTCGCGGGGAATTGCAGCCGATCCAGTCACTGTTTCTCGGGCTTTGGCGCTTCGGGGAGCGCTGCCTTCACGCCACACCGCTGGCACACGCACGCCTTGCCCTTCGCGGCCTCGGGAATGCGGGCGAGCGCGTCGGGATCCATCGTCACAGCGAAGCACCAGCAGGCCTGTTCTCCGGCCGCCATGCCGCACGAATTGGGCTCGCCGCACAGTGGGCACGTCTTCGGATTGGGAGTCGTCACCGCCGAGTCCTCGCTCAGAACCCGTTGACGTCCCAGAAGCTGCCGCTCTCGTCGGGACTCGGAGGGTCAGTGAGCTCTTCATAGAGCGCCGCGATCGAGACGTAGAGCCCGACCGCGACGCCAATCGGAGCGATGGCGATCAGCCATGACTTGGCGGCGAGCGCGACGATGAAGCCGACCAGGGCCAGGATCGTGGCGAACGCTCCGAAGGTGGCGATGTTGAAGTCGCGGGGCCGGCTGAACGCGAGCGCGGAGGCTGCGAACAAGCCGACAAAAGACAACCCCACAGCGGCGAGCGCCATGGCACCGGGCACCTCAATCAGCGACAGAATGGCCGAGAAAATCTGGAGCGCGCTCATCACGGCAGCCCCGAGCCGACGGTTTCCCCGCATGCCGGATTCCCAGGGCTCGAGGGCGTCGTCGTCGATGGTGTTCTCTTGAGAACTCGTGGCTGACGGCGCCTTTCTCACCTGGACGAAGCTCCGCGCGAAGGCCATGTCATCGGGGTCGAGCATCAGCGCGTGGGGAAACCCGCACGCCATCATCGTCTGCACGGCCTCTTTGCGACAGCTGCGGCCACGGGTGTCGATGACGTCGTGAAGCTCCTTCGACGAGAGCGCCTCCATCACCAGCTCGGCCTCTTCGCTCTCGTCCCCTGGCTCGCGCATCGCGATGAGCACGTCGTTGAGGCGCGTGGCGATGTCGGGGCGCGCCGAATCGGGCACGGCGTTGAGGGCCTGCAGAATCTCGGGAAACGTGTCGAGGCGGTGCGCCGATGCGTCGAGATCGACCGGCGCGAGATCCTGCACCTCGGCGTCACCGTCGATGCGCTGGGGTCTGGTGCGGGTGTCGGCCATCGAGAGCGGGACGATAGCCGGAACGGCCGATTGCGACGTGGGCTGGTGGATACGACAAAGGCCCCGAGGTTTCCCTCGGGGCCTTCGTACCTGGGGACGTCCAGGCTTTGTGACCCTGCCGGGATTCGAACCCGGGTTTAAGCCGTGAGAGGGCTCCGTCCTAGGCCACTAGACGACAGGGCCAACTGCAAAAGCCGGGCGGAACTATGTGAGGGCCGCACGACTGTCAACAGGTTCGACGACGCCAATCGACACGCCTGACTGACGGCCTGCTTTCGACGCGTTACCGGTTTCGCTCCGGCCAGCCTTCGATGGAGCGCCCGAGATCGACGAGCCGCAGGCTGCCGCCGGCCAGATCCTTCGTCACCTCGCCTGGAAGGACATCGGCGGTGACGTAGTCGAGCGGCCGGCAGGTGAAGACGAGCACCTGGGCGTCCAAGGCGGTCTTTCGCAAGACGTCGACGAACCAGCCCATGCGGGCGGCGTCGGTGTGAACGAGGTGATCGTCGAGCACCAGGGCCGACTTGAGCTGCCGGGCGATGGCGACGCGGACGAGGCTGGCGAGCTGATCGCGCGTTCCGACCGAGAGTGCTTTCAGCACCTCGGTGCCATCGGTGGACGCACCGCTCGCAGTGATGGACGCAGTCGTGAGCCCAGGCCCGAGCTCAACGGCACCGTACCGACCGCGAGTGAGCTCCTGAAACTGCTCGGCGACCGGGCCCGAGAGCGCGCGGCCCAGGTGACCGCCCTCGGCGTTCTCGGCTTCTCGGAGGGTCTCCTGCAGCAGCCTCCACGACTCGGCGTCGAGCTCGACTTCGGCCTCCTGGGCCCGAGCGGCCGCGAGCGCTTCTTCGAGGTTCTGCACCTGTTCACGGACCTGCGGCCCGCCCACCTTCGAGAGCGCACCATCGGCCTTGTTGAACTCAGCGTCGGCCTCGACGGTCTCGGCGTGAATCGCGGCGAGAATCCGCTCGGTCTCGGCGAGCTGTTCGGGCGTCACGAGCGGCGTCGAGAGCAACGGCTTCAGAACGGCCTGCGCCTCATCGAACGCACGCTGCGCTCCGGGGCGATCGAGCCGATCGGCCTCGGCCTGCTGCGCAGAGACCTGACCGCGCTTCTCATTCAGTGACGCACGACTGAGCTCGAGCTGCTTCGTCGCAGCGCTCTTCGCCTGCTCGGCCGCGAGCGCCTTCTGCTTGGTCTCATCGAGCGCGCGTTGGGCCGACTTCACCTCGGCCCCCTGCTCGGCTTCGAGTGCCTTCAGCGCCGCTTCGACCGTCGAACGCTCAGTGGCGCAGCTCGCGAGTTCCTTCTGGGTTGCCTGCAGCGTGGCTTCGGTCGGCTCGTCTTTCGCCGGCATCGAGGCCTTCCGGCGTTCCTCGGCAGCAGCCAGGAGTCCGCGCTTCTTCGAGACCGACTCGTTCAGCGCGGCGAGCTCCTTCTTCGCGCCAGCCTCGAGCGACTCGGCTTCGCTCTCCCACTCGGCGCCCATCGACTCGAACGCCTTCGCGAGCAAAGCCAGCTGCGCCTCGGGAATCCGGTCGCGCCGCCGCTGGAGTTCTTCCGCCGACACGCCACTGGTGACGTCTCGCAGGAGCAACTGCGCCTGCTGCGAAGCGCTCGCGGCGTCGGCCTTCAATCGATCGGTCTCGGTTCGCAGGACTTTCAGCGCGTCGCGTTCCCGTTCGAGTTCCTGCTGCCGGGCCTGCAGCGCCACGACCGAGTTCACCTCGGCGCGCGCGAAGAGTTCTCGCGACTCGGTCCGCCACCGCTTCGAGAGCGCGTCGCGCGTCTGGCGATCCTGCTTCGAGCCGGCGGTGACCTCGATCTCGACCATCTGACCGATCGTCAGCGCCAGCTTTCGCTCCGCCTCGAAGGTCCGCTCCTTGTCAGCGCGGGCCACTTCGTCGATGGGCGCCTCGTCGTCGATCTCGAGGTGCAGCCGGAGTTCGTCTCTCGGCCGGACCGCGACGGTGAGGCCGCCACCGATGCGCGCTTCGGCGAGCTTGAGATCCTGCTCGAGGGTCGCGAGCTTCGAGATCTCTGCGGACGATGGGAACGTGTCGAGGATGGCGCGTTCGGCTTTTCCGAGGACCACCTCATTCGCGGAGACCTTCTCGAGCAGCGCCTTCGCCTTGTTCTCGAGTTCGGTCGCTTCACGTCGAGACTGGATCACCCGCTCGGAGCCACGGACCGCATCACGCCAGCGCCCGTAGTCGAGGATGGAGTGCGCCAGGTCTGCGCTCTGCTGCGCTCCCGCGAACTTCGCGTCGAGCGCCGCGAGTTCCTTCGTGAGCGCGAGGTGCTCGGCGTTCGCGGCGTCGAGCGTCTTGCGTCGTTCGGCGGCGGCGAGCGCCTTGTCGCGTTGCGCCTCGAGGCGGGCGATCGTCGCGCCGAGTTCTGACAGTCGACTCGAGAGCGTCGCGCGCTTGAGTTCCCGCTCCCGAGCGCCAGCCTCGCTACTCACCCGCTGGAGCGCCTCTTCGGCCGCCCTCACGGCGTTGGCGCACTCCGTCGCCAGCGCTTCGGCCTTCGTCTTCGCGGCCTCGTCATGCGCGGAGGCCAGCTCGAGCTGCTTCAGCTCCCTTGCGAGGGCCGCACCTCGCGCGAGCACCTCATCGATCTTCTGGAGCCTGACGCGTGCCTCGTGCACCTTCGCTTCGGCAGCGACACGCGCACGCGACTGCTCCACACCGCGACGCGAGACCTCGACGAGCGAGAGCGCCTCACGCTCACGGCTGTGCGCCGCCTCGGAGCGCTCTCGCAGCTCGTTCACCATGGCCTCAGTCGAAGCCGACTGTTCGAGCTGCGTTCGAACGTGCGCCAGCTCGTCTTGCAACGCCTTCACCCGTTCGCCGACGACCGTGAAGCGCGACTTCGCACCGGACTTCTTTCGACCTGTCGTCGTGAAGAACGCGTCGACCTCGGCCTGCGCGGTCTGCAGCACCTTCTTGAAGAGCGGATCCTGCGCGAGGGCCGAGAGGGCGCGCGTCAGCCGAACCTTGCCGGTGTCAGCCAGGTCACCCTCAAGACTCTTCCCGAGAATCGTCTCGACCTCGGCCTGCCCGGCGAGCAGCGCGTTGACGAGGAACGAGTCAGGCGCGCCGCGCGGACCGCTCTTTCCTCCAGGCGACGGCACACCCCACTCGAGCAGCGACCGGAGCTTCGCGTCGACCTCGCGCGCCTTGGCTTCCATCGTGAAGTTCGTGCCGTCCTTCGACGACTTGAGCTCGGCGCTGCCGTCTCCGAACTCCTTGGTGACGCGCCAGAACCGGCCGTCGTCAGCTTCGAAGGTGAGCACCACGCGCGGAATCGCGTCGCGGAACCACGGCCTGAACGCGTTGCCCTCGCTCGACTTCGCGGGAATCAGCAGCGCGGCACGGAGCGCCGTCACCAGCGTCGATTTGCCGAGATCGTTCGGGCCGTAGAGCACGTTGAGGCCCGGCGCGAACTCCACCCGGGCGGAAGCGATTGCCTGAAAGGCCGTCACCTCGAGATCAACGAAACGCATGCGTCAGGACGCCTTCCGGGTGCTGCGGAACAGATGAAACAACGCGCGCTGCGCGGCCGGGCGGCGGAGCGGATCTTCAGCAGCGGTCCGCAGCTTCGTCACCGTCGCCTGAAGAACGGAGGGCAACGCGCGGCTCCACGCTTCGACGTTCGAGACGTCGAGTTCGAGGCAGTGCCGCTGGAGATCGAGCACCCCGACTGCGCCGTGCCTCGCCTCGGTGCCAGCGAGCCGCTCGAGCAGCTGCTCCGCCTCGTCGAGTTCAGGCGCCGGGAGCCGCAGGTCGACATGCAGCCGGAGCACGCGCGACTTGAGATCCTGCCGGGTCGCCAGCTGCCGCAGCTCAGCGATCGTCGTCACCGACACCTCTTCCCAGTCCCACGTCGCGACCCGGCGCTGGTTCACCATCGCGCGCCGCTGCCGGGTGATGAAGACGACCGCCACCGAGCCGGGGTCCTTCTCGTCGAACGCCGTCGCCTCGGGAGCGCCTGGATAGATCGTCGGCGGCTGCTTCCGCTCCGGAGGAATGAAGCGGAACCCGTGCGTGTCACCGATCGCGAGGTAGTCGAGGCCGCGCTCGAGCACCGCGTCGCGCGCGATCGGGAAGTTCGTCTGTGCGTTGGGCGCGTCGAACGTGCTGCCGTGCACGAGGCCGACCCGCACCCGTTCATCGCCGGGCGCGCGTTTCGGAATACGCGACGTCGGATCGAGCTGTCCGGCCCTCGATTCACACGGCACGGCCCAGAGCACACAGCCGTTCGCGAGCGGATACTCCTTTGCTGCTTCGACGACGTGCACGCCCTCAGGCAGGTTCTTGCGGAAGCGCGCGTCGAGCCACACCGAGTCGGGCTCGATGGGGTCGTGGTTGCCAGGGAGCAGGAACACCGGCCGATTGGTCCAGCTCCGCTTCTTCAGCGCCTCGAGCAGGCCGTCGACCCATTCGCGGCCGGGCTGCGGCTCGTCGAAGAGATCGCCGGCACAGAGCACGGCGTCGACCTGGTGCCGCTCAGCCTCGTTGAAGATCCGCTCGATCACCTCGAGGCGCGCGCGAGAGAGCTTCAGGCTGGCGTCTTCGTTGAACGCGCGGAACTTCCGCCCGAGGTGCCAATCGGCGGTGTGCAGGAGCTTGAGCACGATGTCGTCCTCCGACGGCTTCATGTGAAGACCACATCCATGTCGACGAGAAGCTCGACTCGCGGCGCCGTGTAGCGCCTGGCTTGAATGTGCTCGAGGTAGCGTTGGTAGCGGTGATCGTCGCGCGCGTTCAGCTTCGCGATCTTCTGCTGCACGAGCTCGAGTTCGCTCCCGGCGGCGCGAAGCATCCGCTCGGCGTCGGTGCGTGCCTCGGAGCCGATCGCGCCATCCCGGCGTTGTTCAGCCTTCTCGATGCGCGCCTCGATCAGGCGCTGGGTCTTCTTCAGCACCAGCAAACGATCATCGAGGAAGCGCTCAGCCTGCAGTGACGCGGCCTCGAAGCGGTGGTGCTCGGCGTTGTCGACATCGGCCTGAAGAAGGAAGAGCGCCTGCTCCTGCGCATCGAACATCAGCGCTTCATCGACTCTTGTGGCCGGCGGCGTGGCAGCGCGCAGCTCACCGCGGAGCAGCTCGTTCGCGACCGCCGGGTCGAGCAGCTCACCGTCCGGCAGCACCACGATGGGGATCAACAGCTCGACCCGCTCGAAGCCATCGTACGAGGCCTTCACCAGCCGCAGCCGGCCTGACGTCGCGTCGATCTGCCACGCGGGCTTCCGGGTGACCGCGATCGCTCCGCCACCGGTGAAGCGCCGCGCGTCTTCGACCGCCTTCTTCACCAGCGGGTGCGCGAGGTGGAGCGACTGATGTTCGGCCGACGCGCCGATCGCCGTGACGACGCCGTCGACCTCGAGCAGGCCGTCTTTCTCGGTGAACGGCGTCGCGGTGGCGACGAGGAAGTCCCGCACGACTCGAGCGAGCTCCCGGTCGAGCTCTGCCAACGACTCCGGCACCGCCTCGCGCCGCAGCCGGAACACGCGCTTCACCTCATCATCGAAGCGCTGCTCGATGACGCCGATGGTGCGCGAGCGGGTCTCTTCGAAGCGGCGACGCTCCTCGGCGACCTTCTCTCGCAGCGCCCGCAGCTCGGCGTTCACCTCATCGATGGTGCGCGCGCGCTCGTAGATGCGCGTCAGCTCGGCTTCGAGTTCGGCGGCCAGCGCGCCGACCAGCACGTCCCCACCTGGCCCCTCTGCGCGATGGAGGATCTGATCGGAGGCACTCAACACCGTGCCGAACAGCTCGAGCTTCTGACTCAAGATGTCGAAGGTGAGCGCCTGGGCCTCGTTGTCCTTGGCGATGAAGTTGATGACCGTGACGTCGTGTTGTTGCCCGTAGCGATGGCACCGGCCGATGCGCTGCTCGATGCGCTGCGGGTTCCACGGCAGATCCCAATTCACGACGGCGTTGCAGAACTGCAGGTTGAGGCCCTTGGCGCCGGCCTCGGTCGAGATGAACACTCGGGAGCGGGTGCGGAACTCGTGCACGAGCGCGAGCCGCATCGCGATGTCTTTGCTCGGCGGGTGGCCCTCACCAGCGGGGACCTCGGCGCGCCATCGTTCGAGCGCCTGCTGTGCGCGGGGCCCGTCGTTGGTACCGCGGAACAAAGTCACCTCGTCGCCGCGCACCAGCCCGCTCTCGATGAGGGCGTCTCGCAGGTACTCCTGCGTGACGAGGGACTCGGTGAAGATGACCAGCTTGGCCGCGCCCTGCCCCGCCTTCGCGCGCGCCGCGACGAACTCGATCGCCTTGAGGAGCGAGCGGAACCGGCCATCGTCGCGCACCAGCGCGTTGGCGCGCGCCACGAAGGACTCGACGCGCGAGATCTCGGACGCGAAGTCCCCCGAAGGAGCATCGACCGGCTCGTCTTCCGGCAGCAGCAGGAGCTCGTCATCTTCGAGATCGCCGATCATCGCCTCGAGGTCGCGGTCATCCGGCTGCTCTCCCGCCGACATGCGACGCAACCGGCTGGCGACGTGCGCGAGTGAGGCCGCGAGCGCGCGCGTCGACGACGCCATGCGCCGATGAAACCCGATCAGCAGGAGCTTCCGGTGCCGGCCCTGGAACGCGCGAATGCCGGGCTCGAGCAGGTAGCGGGTCACGTCGTCGTAGAGCGCACGCTCGGCCGGGCTCATGGCGTAGTCGAACAGCCGCGCCTGCCGATTGACGAACGGCTTCTCGAGAAACGTCTGGGCCTGACGCCGCAGGGTGCGCTGGAGCACGTGCTTGAGCCGGCTGCGCAGCTCGTCTTCCTGGCCAGGCGCGAGCTGGCGATCGTCGTCGGCGCAGAACACTTCGCGAAAGGTCGGCAGATCGCCGAGCAAGGTGCCGAGCGGATCGACGTACTGCACGAGGCCCCAGAGCTCGGCGAGGTTGTTCTGAATCGGCGTCGCGGTGAGCAGCAACACCGGCGTCTGTGCGGCCTGCAGCACCTCCCTCACACGCCCAGCCGTGCGCGCTGCCGGAGCGTCGTCGTCGTAGTCGCCCGAGGCCGCGAAGCGTTTGTAGATGCCCGCGAAGAGCTCGTGCGCTTCGTCGATGACGCAGAGATCGAATGGCTCGCTCGCCAGCAGCGCGTCGCGACCCTTCTCGGAGCCGGCCGCTTCACGGTTGATGAGGAAGACCCCTGGACCGTCGAACCCGCCCGGCTTCGCCTGCCCTTCGCGCGCGTCGAGATCGAAGAGGTTGAACAGCTCGTCTCGCCACTGTCCGACGAGCGACTTGGGCGCGATGAGCAACACCCGGCGAGCACCCTCGGCGAGCAGCTGGGTGATCACCAGCCCGGCTTCGATGGTCTTCCCGAGGCCGACCTCGTCCGCAAGAATGCAGCCACCTTCCCGGACCCGGGCGAGCGCGAAGACGACGGCGTCGATCTGGTGCGGGTTCGGATCGATTCGGGCCGCGCGCTGTGGAGCGATGGCGCGACGGTGCTCGTCAGACCTGCGCAGTCGAACCAGATCTTCCGCGGCGAGGCGGCGCTGGAGCGGATGCGGAGGGACGGGCGACATGCGGCGCGGACGCTAGCGGCTGCGGTCGAAAGACGCGCTCGAAAATACCCGCGCAACCAGAACGGGCGGCGCGGGTTGAGTGGGCCATGAACTCGCGATTCGTGTGTCTGGTGGCCTGCTTGCTGGTGGTTGCGTGCGGCCCTGTCGCCGCTCCGGGCGTTGATGGGGGAACGGAGCCCGAACGCGATGCCGGCGGGCTGGCCGACTCAGGGACGACGATGGACGCCGGTGTGATGGTCGACGCGGGCCTCACTCCCGATGCGGGCCTTGCGACCGACGGAGGGCTGACCCTGGCCATCCGCGCCGCGGCCGCGCGACAGACCGCGCTCTCCAACCCGCTGTGCACCGCGATCGAGCCCTTCTACTGGGAGATCGGCGACGCGGATGGCGGGCTCGTCTCAGGCGCGCGGGGAACGATGTTCGGCGCTGACACCGAGGTGCCGATCGCCTCGGCGTCGAAGTGGGTCTTCGGCGCGTACGTCGTCGAGCGACTCAAGGCCGATCTCACGCAGCTCGACGTGAACGCGTTGACGATGCGCGCCGGGTACTCCTCGTTCACGAGCTGCGCGGGCACCACCACGGTGGCGACGTGTCACCTGAGCGGAATGAACGGCGTGTTGACGCCCGCGAACGTCGGCCGCTTCGACTACGGCGGCGGGCACTTCCAGAAGTACGGCGTCGATCTCGGCATCGGCGCGATGACGAACGCGATGCTCGAGACCGAGTTCCAGCGCGTGCTGGGCGCCGAGCTGACGCTGGGGTTCAACAGCCCGCAGCTCGCCGGTGGAATGAATGGAACGGCGGCCGGCTACGCACGCCTGCTCCGCAAGATCCTCTCGGGCTCGCTCGAGATCAAAGCCCACCTTGGAGAGAACGCGGCATGCACGCTCCGTGGGCCGAGCTGTCCGACGGCGCTCGGAAGCCCGGGCGGCGAAGCGATGCACTACTCGTACGGGCACTGGGTGGAAGACGCTCCGGGCGTCGGCGACGGAGCGTTCTCGAGCGCAGGCGCGTTCGGCTTCTACCCGTGGATCGACGCGACGAAGACGCTCTACGGGGTCGTTTCGCGCCGCGAGATCTCCGGCGGCGCAGGGATGGACTCGCTCGAGTGCGGGCGGCAGCTTCGCAAGGCGTTCGTCACCGGTGTCGCGCAGCCGTGAGTCAGCGCAGCTTCGTGACCTGGTTCTTGTTGCCGTTCGTCGACACCTTCGGGTTCTTGCCCTTCGGCGTCGCGCGCCACTGAATCTGGTTGGAGTCCCCGTTGGCGACGATCGACTGCACCGAGTCGGTCGCGATTCGGTTCCGGTCGCCGTTGACGTGCACGTCCTTGCACGGGCCGTGGAGCGTGATGCCGTTGTCGTTCCCGTTCACGATGACCTGCTGATCGGCGCCGCAGGTGTGCTCGATGGTCTGGCCGTTCTCCTGAATGACAAGCTCCTCGTCGTCATCACCGACGTCGGCGACGACCGCGGGCACGGGAGCCGGCTGAACGACGGCGGGAGGCGGCGCCGCGACGTTGACGGAGCCAGGCTTCGTCTCGACGCGAACGTTGGCTCCGCCGGTCTGCACCGTCGTCGTCCCCTGCCCCGTCTTCACCGTCACGTTGCCGGCCTTCGTCTTCACCGTCGTGCCCGTGCCAGTGTCGACCTGAACGCCAGCAGCGCCAGTGTCGACCTGCACGCCTCCAGTGCCGGTCTGAACTTTGACCTGTTGAGCGAGTGAGAGCGACGAGGTGAGCGTGACGATCGCGACGAGCAGGAACCGCATGGGTGGGCCTCCGGTTGGAAAACGGCAGTGAGTGTACAGCGACGCATGGCGCGCTAGCCGTATTCTCGAGGGCGACGCGCGATGCAGAACCTGCACAACACGACGCATCAGCGACCAACCGCGCAGGAAATGCAGTGAGCCCTGGGAGTGCGCGACACAGTCGTCACCAAAGCGTCGCAACTGCGTCATCCGCCCGTGGTGAGTGTGATGGCGATGCTCCGGCCTGCACTCCTCATCACGCTGCTCCTGACCGCCTGTCGCGGGCCGAGCGATCGCGTGGTGGTGCAGAACAAGGGCAGCGACACGATGGTCAACCTCGCGCAGGCATGGGCCGAGACCTTCGTGCTCACCCACCCGCGCATGGCCGTCGAGGTCTCGGGCGGAGGCTCGGGCACCGGCATCGCTGCGCTCATTCAAGGCTCGGTCGACATCGCCAATTCCAGCCGCGCGATCCGCCCTGAAGAAGCCGACGCAGCCTTCAAGCGACACGGCCGCAAGGTCGTCGCTCACATGGTCGCGCTCGATGCGCTGGCCGTCTTCGTGAACTCGGCGAACCCGACCGACTCGCTCTCGTTCGAGCAGCTCGCGTGCATCTTCGGCGAAGGCGGCACCTGCGAGTCGTGGAGCGATCTCGGCGTGACCGTGCCGGGCTGTCGCGACAACCAGATCGTCCGGGTGAGCCGGCAGTCGAACTCCGGCACGTTTCAGTACTTCAGAGAGACGGTGGTGGGCCCGAAGAAAGACCTGCGCCTGGGGAGCCTCGATCTCAACGGCTCCAGCGAGACGATTCGCCTGGTGGAGACCACGCCCTGCGCCATCGGCTACGTCGGCATGGGGTACCTGAGCCCGCGGGTGAAGCCGGTCTGTGTCTCGAGCGGGCCCGACCAACCGTGCGTGCCGCCCACGGCGCTCACGGCGCGGCGGCATGAGTACCCCATCACCCGCCCGCTCTTCATGTACACGCTCGAGAATCCGACCGACGCGCAGCGGGTGTTCCTCGACTGGGTCGGCTCGGCAGAAGGCCTGCGAGTGCTCGAGCACACCGGCTACGTCGCCGTCGAGCCGGTGGTGGCCTCTGGCGAGGCGCAGTGAGCGCGCGGCTCCATCGCAGCCGGTGGAGCCGGGGCGTCGAGCGCCTGTTCGAGCTGGGCATCAGACTCGGTGGCTTCGCGGCGGTGGTGTTGCTGTCCGGCATCATGCTGTTCGTCGTGGGTGAGGCCTGGCCGTTTCTGTTGGGTCGGTTCGACGCGATCGAGTTCTTCACCAGCACGGAGTGGTTCCCCGACTCGGTGGTGAAGGTGCGCTACGGCGCGCTTGCGCTCTTCGTCGGCACGCTCTCGGTCACCGCGCTGGCGATGGTGGCGGCGGTGCCGGTGGGGCTGCTGGGAGCGATCTACCTGGCCGAGCTGGCGCCTCCCCGCGTTCGCGAGCCGGGGAAGATCATCATCGAACTCCTCGCAGCGATCCCCTCGGTGGTGTGGGGTTTCATCGCGCTCACCGTCGTCAGCCCACTCATGGTGTCGGTGCTCGATCTGCCGGTCGGCCTGAACGTCGCCAACGGTGCGCTGGTGCTCGCGTTGATGTCGTTGCCCGTCATCATCTCGCTTGGCGAAGACGCGCTGCGGGCCGTTCCCGACTCGTACCGCGAGGCCGCTGAGGCGTTGGGCGCGACGCGGTGGGAGACGACGACGCGTGTGGTGGTGCCGGCTGCACGCAATGGGCTCCTCGCCGCAGTGCTGCTCGGCGTCAGTCGTGTGGTGGGCGAGACGATGGCGGTGCTGATGGCGACGGGACACTCGGTGCGTATTCCGCACTCCATCTTCGATCCGGTGCGCACGCTGACCGCGACCATCGCCGCCGAGCTCGGCGAAGCGCCCAAGGGTGGAGAGCACTACCGCGCGCTCTTCACCATCGGCCTGTGTCTGTTCGTGATCACCTTCGTCATCAACTGGCTGGCAGACCGGTTGATTCGCCGGGCGGCGCACCGTGTTTGAGGCGACCGAGAAGACGAGGGGACGGGTCGGCCGCTCCCACGTGATGTCGCTCGCGTTGGGGTTGCTGACCGTCTTGCTGGCCGCGCCGACGCTGATCGTACTCGCGGTGTTGGTGTACCGGGGAGCACCGGCGCTCTCGCTCGACTTTCTGCTCTCGCCTCCGCGCGCAGGCATGACGGCGGGCGGCATCTTCCCTGCCATCGTCGGCACGTTCTATCTGGTGGGCCTCAGCCTCCTGGTGTCGGTGCCGCTCGGCGTGATGGGCGCGGTGTACCTGACCGAGTACGCGCGACCGGGACGGCTGCTCGACTTCGTACACCTCGCGATCGTCAACCTCGCCGGAGTGCCGAGCATCGTGCACGCGCTCTTCGGCGTCGGAGCGTTCGTGGTGTTCATGCGGCTGGGCACCAGCATTCTCGCCGCGAGTCTCACGCTGGCCGTGATGAACCTGCCGATCGTCATCGCCGCGACCCGCGAGTCGTTGCTGGCGGTGCCGTACTCGTTTCGACAGGCGAGCTGGGCGCTGGGCGCGAGCCGGGCGCAGACGGTGTGGCACATCGTGTTGCCCAACGCGTTGCCGGGCATCCTGACTGGCGTGGTGTTCGCGGTGTCGCGGGCGGCGGGAGAGACGGCTCCGATTCTCTTCACCGGCGTGGCGTTCTACCTGCCGTCGTTGCCGAACAACGTCTTCGACCAGTGCATGGCGTTGTCGATGCACCTCTTCACCATCACGACGCAGGTGGTGGGCGTGCCGGAGAGCTACCCGGCCGCGACCGCGCTGGTGCTGATCGCGTTGGTGCTCTCGGCCAACGCCGTGTCGGTGGTGCTCCGCAGCCGGCATCGAAAGAACCGCCGATGGTGAAGACGGCCGCCAGCGTCGCGGTGAAGGGTCTGCGCGCCTGGTACGGCGGCGTCGAGGCGCTGCGTGGCGTCGATCTCGAGGTGGGCGCGGGAGAGATCGTCGCCATCATCGGCCCCGCGCAGGCAGGCAAGAGCACGCTGATGTCGTGTCTCTCGCGGCTGAGTGACGAGGTCGTCGGGCTGCGCGTCGAGGGCAGCGTCGCGGTCGGCGGAGAAGACGTCTTCGCGATGCGAGATGTGGCGGCGCTCCGGCGTCGGGTCGGGCTGGTGGCGCCGTTGCCGGTGGGCCTGCCGATGAGCGTGATCGACAACGTCACGTACGCGCCGCGGATGGCGGGCGCACGGAAGGGTCCCGAGCTTCGGGAGCGGGCGGAGAAGTGTCTGCGCGCCGCCGCGCTGTGGGACGAGGTGAAGGACCGGCTCGATCAGACGGCGACGCGGTTGTCGGGAGGTCAGCAGCAGCGCCTCGCCATCGCGCGCGCGCTGTCGCACGAGCCTGAGGTGTTGTGTCTCGACGAGTTCTCGATCGCGATCGATCCCGTCACGACGGCGCGCATCGAAGAGCTGCTCAAGGCGATGCGGAGCCAGGTGACGATCGTCCTCGTCACCAACTTGATTCACCAGGCGCGGCGGCTGGCGGATCACACCGCGATGATGTGGGAAGGCCGGGTGATCGAAGTGCAGCCCACCGCGGCGTTCTTCGACTCGCCTCAGCACGAGCTGACCCGCGGCTACCTCGAGGGGCGGTTCGGATGAGTGCGGCCGCGATCGACGTTCGTGACGTGTCCATGTGGTACGGCGCGTTTCAGGCGTTGAGCGAGGTGTCGCTGTCGGTGAAGCAGGGAGGCATCACCGCGCTGGTCGGCCCTTCGGGGTGCGGCAAGAGCACGCTGCTGAAGTGCTTCAACCGAATGCACGAGCGGGCGGGCAACACGCGCATCACCGGACGCATCGAGATCCTCGGGCATGACGTGCTGGCGGCGTCGGTGTCGGTGCACGAGCTGCGACGACACGTGGGGCTGGTGTTTCAGCGGCCCAACCCGTTGCCGTTGTCGGTGCTCGAGAACGTGACGCTGTCGGCGTCGCTGTTCGAGCGGTGGTCGAAAGAGGAGCTGCACGCGCGGGCGAAGGACGCGCTCCAGAGGGTCGAGCTGTGGGACGCGCTGAAGGACCGGCTCGGCACCAATGCGTTGTCGCTGTCACTCGAGCAGCAGCAGCGCCTGTGCATCGCGCGACTCTTGCCGCTCAAGCCGAGCGTGCTGTTGATGGATGAGCCGTGTTCGGCGCTCGACTCACGTTCGACGCAGGCGATCGAGGAGCTTCTGCGGTCGCTGCGTGGCGAGTACACGAGCCTGGTGGTGACGCACAGCATGGCGCAGGCGCGGCGACTGGCTGATGACTGCGCGTTCATGTTGATGGGCCGGCTGGTCGAGGCGGGCCCGACGGAGCAGCTATTCACGTCGGCGAACGACCCGCGAACTCGCGACTACCTCGCCGGCCGATTCGGCTGACGTCACCGGCGTCAGCATCGCTGGCTCCATGACGTGTGGTTGGTCCGGCCATGAGGACGCCCAAAGTCATCAGCAACCAGAGGCAGTACGAGCGAACGCTCAGGACCGTTGAGAAGCTGTGGAATTCCAGGCCCGGTTCCAAAGCCCAAGACTCACTCGCGATGCTGGCGCTGCTGCTCGAGGAGTACGAGAAGCGGACGTTCGACATGGAAGATCCGGCATGCCACCCGTCCCGGGTTCTGAAGTAGGGTTTCTCGAGCCTCACCGCACCCGAGCTGACGATGAAGAAGCGAAAGTTCAACCACAAGCGAAGGTTGTGCGCGCCTCCGGGGAATGACCCCGTGCGAGTGGCCCACCTTCTTGGGCTGAGCCAGGCCGTCACCTACGGCGGCAATCCAGATCACAAGCGCAACGCTGGAGACTTCGGTCTGACGCCGCCGAGCAACCCGCGCACCGCGAAAAGTCTGTGTGACGACGCGGGCATCCTCACTCGAGCGGAAGCAGAACGTGTGCTTCGACGCGGAGTGGAACTCGGCCTGGTGAGCGAGCAGCAGCGAAACGGCTGGCCGCAGAACGTGTGGGGCGTCGCGGCGAATGACGTGGCCGTCGAGGCGATGCTCGAGAATCCCGAGGTGGGCTCGTATCACGGCTACCCGATGCTGGCTGACGACCCCCTCGTCGAAGAGATCCGACTGAGGTGGCGGCCTTGAGCGAGTTCTCGATCGAGACAGATTTCTACCCTTCAGAAAACGGGTCTCCCGAAGAGCGGGCGACGATGGCCGACGTCACCATCTCGCGCGGCACCGAGGTGCTGACTTCGGTCGACGACGCGTGGGCGCAATCAGTTCGGCCCAGCGTGCGCGTCGCCTGCTACCCGCTCGCGATGTGGCTCGCGGACTCGTGGTGGCGGCTCCTCCATGAAGCCGGCGCGGCGCACCATCGCGAGCAGTCACACGGCTGGCGAATGGCGCATGAACTCCGCGGAGTCGGCGGCGGGTTCCTCTGGCCGCGCATCACGTTCAGCCCAGACGGGGAGCGGGTCGACATCACGAGCCGGCCCTCGCGCCGGGTTCTCGCGGAACCCCTGCGGTTTTTGAGCGACTCGAGCGGGAGCGTCTCGACTCGAGCCTTCAGCCGAGAGCTCGAACGTTTCGTCTCGTCGGTCATCGCTCGACTGCACGCGCGCGGACTCAAGAGCAGTGAGCTCGAGGCGTTGTGGGCGGAAGTGCAGGAGGAACGACAGTCGCCCGCGAACGCTCGCCACCGCGCGCTCGAGGCAGCGCTGGGATTTGACGCTGACGACGCGCCGCCGGAGTTGGTGACCGGACTGCTTCAGCTCGAACCAGTCGCAAGCGCCGAGACGGTCGACGAGCTCGCCAACGCCACGTCGAGCGCTGCGTCGCTGCGGAAGCAGCCCTGGGAGGTGCTGAAGTTCGTCGACGGCGCGCTTCGGGGTGGTGGGACGCCGGCGCGGTTTGCTCCTCCGCTCAGCGGGAGCGCGAACGTCGAGGCATCGGCGCTGCCATGGCAACGAGGCCGCAGCCTGGCGAAGCACATGCGACAGGCGCTCGGTGAGCCGAGTGGCGCCGTCAGCGACGCAAGCCTCGAGACCCTCATCGGGGCGAAGTTCAAGACGGCTCCAGCCTCGGCGCCCCTCGGCCTCGCGTTTCCGTCATCCGGCGAGCACGCACGGGTCTACTTTCGGCGAGTGCACCCGACTGGTCGCCGCTTTGAGGTTGCGCGATTGATTGGTGCGCACGCGATGGCGGCTACCAATTCGTCGTGGCTGGTCGGGAGCGACGCAGCCACTGCAAACCAGAAGGCCCAGCGCGCTTTCGCAGCCGAGTTCCTGGTTCCCATCGCGGAGCTCGTCGAGGTGTTGGGGGACGACCTGTCGCAGGAAGCGCTCGAGCGCGCAGCCGATCACTTTCAGGTTTCGCCGCTGACGATCTCGTCGCACCTGGCGAACAACCAGATCATCGAGCCGGACGATGTTGCTGCGCTCGTCTGAAAGCGTTGCATCCTCCTGATTGCGTTGGCGCAGCACGCCCGGATGCCTCGCTCACCTGGAGGACACGGCTTCCTGCAGGTGCGGGATGGGTCGGTCACCGCAGGAACGCGGCGTCTTGCGTGTTCAGGATGGGTCGGTCACCTCGAGAACTGCAGATCCTGTTTCCACAGGAAGAGTCTCACCTCGGGCGAGCGGGGCATCCAGCACGGGCAGGAAGGGTCAGTCACCCGAGGGAAGCGGCTTCCGGAAATGCAGGAGGCCTCCTGCTTCGGGTGAATGATGGATCCTGGGTGTGGGTCAGGCCGGTTGCGCGGGCGGCGTGGGGGCCTCGGGCTCCGCGACGTTGCGCGAGGTGACGGGGAAGAAGAGCGTCGGCCAATCACGTGGAAGCTTGCGGTCGCGCGCGCGCTGGCTGAGCGCTTCAGAGAGTCCGTCGCGCTCACGGGTCAGGGCGTCGGCGAGGGTCTCCCGCTGCTGTCGGGACTGGCCGCGGAGCGCACCGACGGTCGAGGTCTTCACCTGCGCGTCGGCAGCGGCGTCGCTCCACTTCGTCAACGCCGTGCGGTGCGCCTCGAGCGCCGCGTCGTTCGGGAGCGACAGCCAGCCGCGCACGGTCTTGATCTGCCGATCGAACGCCTGCTTCACGAAGCTGGTGACCGTCTCGGAGAAGAACGTCTTCCATCGCGCGGTCGAGCGGTCCTTGTTGACGGCGGCGTAGAGCGTGTCGCCGAAGGCAACGCACGCGGCGTCGAGGCGGCCGTTCGCGACGATGCGGAGCGCGTCAGCCTTCGCTCCCTGCTGCCGCACCGCGAGGTTGTCAGCGCGCGCCGCTGCGATCTGCGGAAGCCAGGTGGCCGTCATCGGCAGCAGATCAGCCGCGTCGGGGTCGGCTTCGATGGCAGCGATGGTGAAGAGCGTGAGGTCTTCGAACGTGTCGAACGTCATCTCTCCGGTGAGCTTGGACGGCATGGTGTGAGTCCCCCAGGTTCTGCGGTGCGCGTGGCGAAATGCCGACGGCGCGCGAAAAGTACCGAACGGGAAATGCGACTTTCAAGCCCCCACGGGCCCGGCGTACGGTCGTTTCCTCACAGGGGGCGGACGACATGCGGAGCGTGGTTCTCGTTGGAGCGGTGGTGAGCATCGTCGCGTGCACGACGGGGCCACAGGTGCTTCACGGGAATCCAGGGCTTCTCGCCCGTCGCTACCGACCCCACGAACACTGCGCAGATGTGCTGGACCGGCACGGATTGCACGGGCACTCCGCTGATGAACAGCCCCTGGCTGCGAGTGCAGGTCGGCAGCGGCCCCCCCTTCAACTTCCGCAGCCCTTGCCCGACGGTCTGGTAGTCGAAGAGGTGCCCTTCTCGTCGGCCCAATCGCTCGCCGCACTTGAGGGCACGCACATTTCGCCGTGATTGATGGCCGGCGCGTCGATGGCCTCCATCTCGCGCCAGCTCCGCCACGCCGACATTCGCATCACCAACGAGGTCTACACGCACCTCTCACCGGCCTTCCGTCTCGCCGAAGCCGACCGCCTGAGCTGCTCGAGCCAATGCGCCTCGCCGCGAACCTGGGTCAACTGTGGGTCAAAGGCGGCGGCGGAAACGAAAGAGGCCCCGAAACCGCGACGATTTCTCGTGCGACTTCGGGGCCTTCTGTTGAGCGGCGGAAGGGATTCGAACCCTCGACCCCGAGCTTGGGAAGCTCGTGCTCTACCAACTGAGCTACCACCGCGTAAGACGCTGCGTTCGTACCGAATCTGAAGGTGGGACGCAACGACTTGGTCTGCCTGACTCAGCTGCTCGAGAGAATGATCCGTGGCGCGGTCAACGCCTGACGGACCAGCGACAACGCCGGATCGCTCGCCGCTTCCGCCTCGGTGAGCCGGCGCACGCAGACGAGCTTGTCGCTCTCGACCACGCGCTTCAGATCGTTCAGCAGCACCATCGCCGCGTCGAGCATCTGCTTCGCCTCGTCCTGGCCCTGGAGCTTCACCTCGCCGGTCTGCTTCTTCACCGACTCCGCGAACGCCGCGATCGACGCGCGCGTCTTCTTCTCGTCGAACTTCGAGATCGGCTCCTTGATCGCGTCGAGCCCGACCTTCACCAGGCGCAGGTTCTGGATCGCGCCAAAGCCCTCGTGCGGCAGGCCGAGCGTCGAGCCGGGGAACGCGTTGAGCAGGCCCTCTTCTTCAGGTGACTTGTAGAGGTACGGCACCACGTCGAGGAACAGCAGCATCGGGTCGATGCCCTGCTTCGCCGCTTCGAGCTCCTGGCCTTCGAGCTCGGGGAACTTGTCGGGCGCGCCGAGGAACAGGAACGGCATCACCACGTCCATCCAGAACTCTTCGGGCGCCGAGCCGGTCGCCGTCGTGGTGCCGAACAGCAGGCCCACCACTTCACAGACGCGCGGCGCACGGGCGACCTGCGCGATGAGCGGCTTGCCCGGCTCCATGCGCTGCAGCGCCGTGACGAGCTGGCCTTCCATCTGCTTCTTGAGCTCGGCCGGGAGCTTCTGGGCGCGGTTGATCGCGTCGCGCACTTCTCCGGCGAGGCGGTCGGGCGGCGTCGTCCACGTCTGGGATGACTTCACCGGATCGAGCGCGACGATCTGCACGAAGCCCGGGTCGAACAGCCGCATGTAGTCTTCGGGGCCGATGCGCTGCGGCGCGCCACCACCGCCGGCGCCGAACTTCACCTGGGCGAGCGAGGTACGAATGTCTTTCTGGATGTCGTCGAGCCGCGCGAGCCGGGCCTGCGACAGCGCGTCGACCACTGCGCCGAACGGCGAGAGCATGATGAGCGCTTCGGGGAAGCCGAGCGACGCGCCTTCAGCGGCCTCACGCGACGGAAACCAGAACGCGTTGTGATCGGCGTTGAGCCGGCGCGCGAAGACGACCGAGAGGCCGAGCGCGACGACCTGGTGCTCCATCGTTTGCGGGTTGAACGGGCCGCCGAGCAACTTGATCGCGCCCTTCTCGATCGCCTCCCAGGGCTCTTTGAGGAAGTCGATCTTTCGTCCTTCGGCTTGTTCGATCGCAGCAGAGACCTGCGCGAACGCAGCGTCGAGCTGGGGCGGCGTGGGCATCGTCATGGTGCGCGCGCTCGTAGCACCGCCCTTTCGGATGCGCGATGGTTCGCGCGTGCGACGTCTGCTCGTTCTGCTGGCCCCCCTCGCCCTCGGCTGTGCCACCGCGACGCCCCGATTCAGCCAGGAGCTGGCGACCGCCTTCGCGCAGGACGACATGCGCCGCCTCGAGACCGACGACGTCGAGGTCTACTACCCCGCCGCCCACAAGGAGGCCGCCGAGCGCGTCGCCCGCCGCGCCTCGGAGTGCCTTCGGAAGTTCCGCGAGCTGCAGCGCACCGAGCGGCCCCGTGAGCGCGCCCTGCTCTTCCTCACCAGCGCGAACTTCAACAACGCGTACGTGACGGGCCAGGTCATCGGCGAGCCGCTCCATTCGGTCAACCCGCTGCAGACGTCGCTCGAGCTGCTCCACTGGTACGGGCTCTCGGGCGCGGCGGCCGACGACGTCAGCTGCCACGAGATGTTCCACTTCGCGCACTTCGAGCAGGTCGAGTCGTTCTGGCGGGTGGTGAACACCGTCATCGGGCCGGTGCTGCCGTCGCAGATCTTCCTGGAGCGGTGGTTCACCGAGGGCGTGGCCCAGTACTACGAGGGGCGCATCACGAGGCCGGTCGGCCGGCCCAACAGCCCGCTCTATCGCGGCGCCTTCGAGTCGTTCGTCGCGATGCGTGGCGGCTCGCTCGGCCCGGGCGATCTCAGCATCAACCAACGCGAGCTCGCGCCCTACAGCGGCGCATACCTGACCTCCCTGCCCTTCGTGGAGTGGCTGGTCACGAAGTACGGCGAAGACGCGCTGTGGGCGCTGATGGATCAGCAGGGCCGCGACTTCTTCGCGCCGCTTGGCGTGTCGCTGCGGTTCAACAACCTCTACGGGAAGGCGCTCGGCGACCTCGTCTCGGCCTGGTCGCGAGAGCTGGAGCGCGCCCACGTCGAGCGCCCTCGCCCAGCGACCCAGAAGGTCCTCCGCGACCGGCTCGGCCAGCTCGCGCGCATCGCCGTGCACGGGCCCAGCGGCACCATCGCGCTCGTCCACTCCGGCCCTGAGCAGGTGCCGATGCTGCGAATCCTCGAGAAGGACGGGACGGTGCGCGCGGAGCAACACCTCGTGCGGCTTTTCTTCGGTCGCGAGTGGGTGCAGGTCGGTCCCGTCACGATGAGCGGACTGTCGTTCACGGCTGACGGGAAGTTCCTGTTCCTCATGAACGAGGATCTCATCTCGCGCGGCGACACGCGGGCGCAGCTCTGGAAGATCGACGCGAGCTCCGGTGACGTCGTGCAGCTCTGGCAGGACGTGGGCCGTGGGCAGGGCGGCGCGGTGATGCCGAACGGGAAGCAGTACGTCTTCATCGACTTCGTGGCTGGGCGATCGCGCCTGGCCTCGTTCGATCTCGAGACGGCGAAGGTGACCGTGCTGTTCGAGCCGCCTCCTGCTGTCGCGCTGTCGTCTCCGGCCGTCTCTGCTGATGGCACCCGCATCGTCTTCTCGCAGCTCGACGGCAACGGGTGGAACCTGCGGCTCCGCGAGGCTGACGGCTCGGTGCGGGCGCTGACCGACGACGGAGCGTTCAACTACGGCGCGAAGTGGATCGACGAGACGCACGTGAGCGTGACGCGCATTGCCGACGGACGGCTGCAGGTGCATCGACTGGCCATCGACACGGGCCGATTGGAGCGCCTCACCAACGCGCCGTTCACGATGCTCGACGCGTGGCCGACCGAAAGCTCCGTCGTCTTCGTCAACCGCGAGGGAATTTCCTGGTCCATCGATCGCGCGCCCATCGAGGTGTTGCAGGTGGTCAACGAAGGCGCACTCATGGCGCAGGCCGACGTCCCCGCGGAGCCGGTCGCGACCGATGCCACGACTCCGCCGCTCGCCCCGCCCCCTTTCCCCGACTCGCCTGCGCTGAAGGTCACCGACGATCACGAATACTCAGGGCTCGATCATCTGTTCGTTCCGCAGCTCCGGTTGCCGGGCGTGCTGGTCCTTCCACGGGTCAACTCAGACAACTCGATCACGTGGGTGACGACGCTCTACGCCTCGCTCTCGGGCAAAGACCGCCTCGGGCGCCACAACTGGGCGATCAACGGCAGCTTCAACTTCCCCGATCGGCAATGGACGGCGTCGGTGGAGTACGTGAACCAGCAACTCGCGCCGTGGCAGCTCGGGCTCTTCGGCTCGCGCGACGCCGTGACGGGCGGAGCGTTCTGGACCGGCTCCGTTTCAGGCTCTCGCACCTTCTTCACCGTGCCGGTGTCATTCGCGGCCCGCGCGCTGGTCGACGAGACGTTCGACGTCAGCGGCCCGTCGATCCTGCAGAAGTACTTCGGCCCTGAAGTGTCGGTCTCGTACGCGGCCGGCGAGTCGACCTCGTACGGCGGGTTCCAGCGCCTGTTCGCGATGAGCGGCACGGCGCGCGCGTACCCGGCCGCGTTCGGGAGCGACCGAAACCTGTTCGATCTTCGCGGCACCCTCACCTTCGCGATCCCCATGCCCTTCAGCCAGCGGCACTCCTTCATCGCATCGCTCGTCGGTCGTGGCCTGCCGGCGTCTCCTGGCGGCTCGCTGCGCGTCGGCGGTCAGCCGCAGGGCATCTCGATTTACCAGAGCCAGACGACCGTCGACCCACCCCGCGGCCCCGGCGGCTACCTGCCCGGCTCACTCGCCGAGGCCGTGCGCGGCTACGACGACTTCACCATTCGCACCGAAGGCGTCGGCATCGCGAACGCGCGCTACCGCTTCAACTTCATCATCGACCGAGGCACGGCCTCGATCCTCTGGCTGTTCCCCTCGTTCTTCGCCCGGCAGTTCGACGTCGAGGCCTTCGGCTCGGGCGCGTACACGATGCAGGGCCAGTGGATGCGAGCGGCCGGCGGCGCGGCGAGCTTCCGCTTCAACGTGATGGACGTGATCCCCTTCTCGCTGACGTACCAATACGCCTGGCGCTTCGACTTCGCGCGCGGCGGGCTGCACACGGTGTCTCTTTCATTGGAGTGACGACATGGCCTCGATTCAGTTCCTCGGCGCGGCAGGCACGGTGACGGGCTCGAAGTTCCTCCTCGAGCATGACGGCAAGCAGGTGCTGATCGACTGCGGGTTGTTCCAGGGGCTCAAGGAGCTCCGCCTGCGCAACTGGGAGCCGACGCCCATCGACGTGAAGAAGCTGAACGCGGTGGTGCTCACGCACGCGCACATCGATCACACCGGAGGGCTCCCGCGGCTCGTCGGGCAGGGCTACCGGGGGCCCGTCTACTCGACGAGCGGCACGCGCGATCTCTGCGGCCTGCTGCTCCCCGACTCGGCGCGCATTCAGGAAGAGGAGGCGCGCTACGCCAACAAGAAGGGCTATTCGAAGCACAAGCCTGCCCTGCCGCTGTACTCCGAGAAGGACGCCGAGCGGGCGCTCGAGCAGTTCGAGACGTTCGGCTACGGCCGCGCCAAGGAGATCGTACCGGGCATCGTGCTGACCTTCGTGCAGGCCGGGCACATTCTCGGCAGCGCGATCTGCGTGTTCGATCTGCTGAGCACGAAGCAGCGCGTCGTCTTCAGCGGCGATCTCGGCCGGTACAACGCGCCGATCTTGAGAGACCCGGTCGCGGTCGAGTCGGCGACGACGCTGATCGCCGAGAGCACCTATGGCGATCGATCGCACGTCGAGACCAGCCCGATGGACCTGCTGGCCGAGGTGGTGAACGACACGGTCCAGCGCGGCGGAGTGCTCGTCATTCCGGCCTTCGCGGTGGGCCGCACGCAAGAGATCCTCTTCCACCTCGACAACCTCGAGCGCGCCAGACGAATCCCCGAGTTGCCGGTGTTCGTCGACTCACCGATGGCCTGCAACGCGACGCCGATCTACCTCGCGCACCCGACCGATCACGACGACGAGTTCCGTCAGCTGATCATCCAGGGCAAGACGCCGCTGCAGACGAACCGCACCCGCTTCGTCACCTCGGCGTCCGAGAGCAAGCAGCTCAACTCCTTCAAGGGGCCGGGCATCATCATCTCGGCGAGCGGCATGGCGACCGGCGGCCGCATTCTTCATCACCTCGCCCACCGCGCGCCTGACCCGAAGAACACGATCCTCTTCGTCGGCTATCAGTCGGTCGGCACGCGCGGCCGCCGCATGCTGAACGGAGAGACGACCATTCGGATTCACGGTCGAGAGGTGGCGGTGAACGCGAAGCTGACGCAGATCTCTGGCTTCTCGGCGCACGCCGACTGGAGCGAGATGCTCCGCTGGATGGACGGCTTCACGACGCCTCCGAAGCAGGTGCTGCTGGTGCATGGCGAGGACAAGGCGCTCGCCGCCCTCAAGGAGCGGGTCGAGCTCAAAGGGTGGCCCACCTACATCCCCAAACACCTCGAGCGCGTCGAGCTGGTGCGCGCCGGGTAGGCCTTGGTGCTAGCCTGTCGGCCATGACTCGCTGGTGCGCCGCCGCGTTCGCGGCCTTCATCTTCGTGGCTCCGCTGGCCTTCGCAGACAAGACCCGCCGTGGCCTGCAGAAGTTCGACGACGAGGCCACTGAGGTGAAAGACGTCACCAGGCGGCCGAGCAAGATGAAGGGCTGGGTCGAGACCGAGGACACCGGCGAGTTCGACTTTCCCTGGAAGCAGCTGCTCGGGGCGCTGGTGTGCTTCGCCATCGCGGCGCCCTTCGCCTGGAAGCTCTACGCCAACGTCAACGGAGAGATCGCCGCAGCGAAGGAAGACAAGTTCGGCGACCCTGACGTGCCGGAGCCCTCTGCGGCCCCCGTCCGGGTGCGCCGGAAGCTGAACGGCGATCGTCCGTCGGCCGGCTCTTAGCGAGCCGAGACGTCGACGACGTCACCTGAGATCGTGACTCGAATCGGCAAAAACGCCTCGAGCACCCGCGCGTGCGTGGTGAGGTGATCGGACACGACGTGCGCCTTGAAGTGACTCGAGCGCGTGGTGCCCAGCAGACCGGCCGCAGCCAGGCCCATCGGCAGCAGCACCTGATCGCCAGCGTGCTCGTCGAGGGCGCCTTCGCCACGCAGCCACGCCCTCGCCTCCCGCGCAGCGAGCCGGCCCACCTCTTCAGCCGGCACCCGCCGCTCGCCGAGTGACGAGAAGCCCGCGACGGTCTGCCCCTTCGACTCCGCCGTCACGAGCACCGCGGCGCCACGGGAGTGGGCCACCGGGAGGGACTCGACGTCGAGCTCCACGGGCACGCCGAGCTCGTTCAGCGCGCGCCGCGCCGTGTCGCCCTGGCGGTGGGCGACGTCGATGGGCAGGCCACCGACGACGGAGCGCACCACGAGTCGATCGATGACGGGGCGTTCCTTCAACTCGAGTCCGTCACCAGGCCCCACTGGAGCGATCTCGGCCCACAGCCGGCCGCCACCTTCAGGAAAGAACCCGGCCAGCTCGAGCTTCAGCTTCACCGCGAGGCCCCACCGTCGAACGAGAGGCGCCCAGACTCGCGACACGTAGTCGAACGACGGGCTGGCGATGACGTGCGAGCCGCCAGTGAGGGTGAGGGAGCCGCCGCCCGCGAGCGCCAGCGGGTAGGCCAGGCAGTGGAGCAGCAGGTTGGTCGAGCCGGCGGTGCCGACGTGAAAGGCGAACGCGCCAGTCTTCGTGGCCTTCGGGTAGAACGTGACGGTGTGACTGCCGATGGCGTCGCCCTCGACGGTCGCGTCTCCGAGCTTCGCCGCGCCCTGCACGCAGGTGAGGTGCTGCGCCTTCAGGCCGGCCGGCTTGCGCTTCGCGCGCACCTTCTCGAGTCGAAACGCCTGGCCGGTGATCAACGAGAGCGACAGCGCCGAGCGCAGCACCTGGCCGCCACCTTCACCTTCGCTGCCGTCGAGGACGATCACGCCGCCATCGTCGCAGAGGCGGAGTGAGTCCTGACGAAAAGAAAGCGCCCGGCCTCCAGGGAGAAGCCGAGCGCGATCACGTCGTTGGCGTGGGGGCTTAGAAGCCCATGCCACCGTCGACGTCGATGGTGCGGCCGTTGAAGTAGTCGCACTCGAGCACGAACTTCACGGCGACCCAGAGATCCTCGGGCAGGCCGATGCGGCCGACGGGAATGTTCGCGGTGAAGGCGTCGAGGGCCTTCTGGTTCATGCCCTTCGTCATCGGCGTCTCGACCATGCCGGGCGCAATGGCGCCGACGCGGATGCGGAACGGCGCGAACTCCTTCATCCACGTCACGGTGTTGGCGGCGAGCGCGGCCTTGGCCGACACGTAGTTCGACTGGCCGCGGTTTCCGTGGCGCGCGATCGACGACATGTTGACGATGACGCCGGGGCCCTGCTCCTTCTCGACCATCTTCGCGACGACCTCGCGCACCATCAGCGTGGCGCCGACGAGGTTGACGTTGATGACGGCGTTGAATTGGTCGAGCGACATCTTCACGACCTGGCCGGTCGTCTTGTCCTTCTTCACCAGCAGGCCGTCCTTGAGGATGCCGGCGTTGTTGATGAGCCCGTTGAGGCCGCCCATCGCGTCGAACGCCCAGTTGACGAAGCCGATGATGTCTTCTTCCTTCGAGACGTCGAGGCGGCGGGTGTGAATGCCCTTGGGCAGCGCCTTGAGGCCCTCTTCGTTGACGTCGCCGACGGCGACCTGTGCGCCGGCCTCGAAGAGCCGGGTGGCGAAGTGCGCGCCCATGCCCTGAGCGCCACCGGTGACGACGATCTTCAGATCTTTGAGGTTCATGCGTTTCTCTCTTTCATCCACGTGATGAGGGCCGGGTACAGCTTGCTGGCGGCTTTGCTTCCCACGACGGCGCCCACGTGGCCACCGGGGACCGCGAGAACCTTCGTGTCGTTCGAGCCGACGAGGGGGTTGATGGCGACCGCCGCGTTCGGAGGACAGATGGTGTCCTTGTCGGCGGCGACGGTGAGCAGCGGGCAGGTGATGTGCTTCAGGTCGACGCGCTTACCGCCGACGTAGTGCTGCCCCTGGACGAGCAGGTTCTTCTGGTACAGGTCTTCGATGTAGGTCGTGTACGCGGCCGCGGGGAACGCGATGTTGTCACTCGCCCACGCCTCGAGCGCCTCGTACGACTCGCGAAAGGCCGGATCGAAGGCCTTGTCGATGACCGTCACCAGCTTGGCGAGATCCTGCGTGGGGCGGAGCAGCTTGAAGCCGGCCTGCATCTGGTGCGGCGCAACATTTCCAGCCTCGGCGACTGCTTCGGCGTCGAACCACCGCGGGTCGGTCATCAGCCCGAGCAGGCCAGAGTGCGAGAAGTCGATGGGGCCGAGCAGGTTGACGAAGCCGGCGTACTTCTCGGGGTACAGCGCCGCGTGCACGGACGAGAGCGTCGCGCCCATGCAGTAGCCGAGCACCGAGACCTTCGGCTTGCCGGTCTCGCGGATCACCCGGCGCATCATGCGGTCGAGCCGCGCCAGCGCCTCGGCCCAGGTGAAGTAGCGGTCGTGGTCTTCCGGCGTGCCCCAGTCGAGGCACCACACGTCGAGGCCCGCGTTGACGAAGGCCTCGACCACGCTCGCGCCTTTGCGCAGGTCGAGCACGTACCAGCGGTTGATCATCGACGGCACCAACAACACGGGCGCGGCGTCGACGAGCGCGACGTCGGTGGCGGCATGGAAGCGGTAGAGCTTCGCCGGGCCGTCTTCGAGCACGGTGCTGCGCGGCGTGGGCATCAGGGACTTCGGCTGGTTGAGCATGCGGGCCTCGTTTGGAAAGGAAGCCGCCGTGATCGGCCTGGAGCTCCGATCACGGCGACGATGCTGCGGTTGCTCACATCACTGCTCTTCAGCTCAGCGAACGAAGAACTCCATCGCCTTGCGGCTGCTCTCGATGCTCAGCTTGCGGGCGCCGGTGGCGAGCTCGTTGACGTAGTTGAACTGCGTCTTCATGAGCTCCGACATCTCGTCGATCTGCGTGTTGCCGTACTCGATCCACTTCGAGTGGGCCTTGCTCATCTCGTCGAACGCCGACTGCAGGCGCTCGGTCTGATCGTCCATCTGCTTCTTCCACTGCTCGACGCCGGGGAGCTGCTGCACCTGCGAAGCTGCGGTCTTGGTCTCGGCCATGTTCGTTCTCCTTCAAGAGGGCACTGCGGGGTTGGCTGCCTCCGAACGTCTCTCGTCCGGAACCCCCACAGGATATGCAGCGAACGCGGCGCGTCAAGCAGATTTTGTGCAGTGCAACATTTACGACGACTTCCGGCGCTTCTTGAGCGACGCCTTCAGCTCGTCGAGCTCGCGGCGCAGGCCTTCGACGTCGCTCTGCGAGGCCTTGGGTGGAGCCGGCGGAAGGGCTGGAGCCTGGCTCTGCTGCCCCCCCAGCCAGTTGCCGAAGCCCCCGCTGCCCTGCCCGAGGAGCGCCATCAGCGGGTTGAAGGGCATGATCGCCTGGGTCGACTTGCGGGCCTGCAGGTAGAGCTCGAGGGCGCCTTGAACGTAGCGGCCGAGGAACTCGGCGAGGGCGTCGTCTCCGAGGCGAATCAGCTGGTGGAGCAGCGGCGCCGGGAACAGCGTGTCGGCCCCGCGGCTCTCGATGATGATCTGGGTCAGCGTCTCTTGCGTGAGATCGCGGTTGGTCTTCGCGTCGATGACCCGCGCCTCGGCCCCGGCCCGGATCTTCTCGGTGAGCTCGTCGAGCGTGATGTAGCGGCTCGACTCGGTGTCGTAGAGGCGGCGGTTTCCGTATTTCTTCACGAGCATGACGAGCGCCTTAGCAAGCGCGTTGTGCAACGCAACAGGCGGGGCTTGACAGGAACGTCACAAGGCGTCATTTCGGGCCCTCTTTGCTGCAACCGCACATGACGCCTCTCTCCGCCTTCGAAGCCTGCCCGTCGCGCGCCGCTCGTCCCGGGCTGGGTGGATTTCGAGGGAGTGACGGCGTAATGGCGCGACCGGAGGTCTCCGTGCTTCGTCTCGTTCTGCCGTGTCTGCTGGCGATGTCGTGTGGAACGAATCCTCCCGGTCCGGACTGCCGGGTTGGCGCGGACTGCGCGAGCGGCATCTGCACCCGCGAAGGGAAGTGTGGCGCAGTCTCGACCGACGGAGGGACGGCAGGAGGAACGGCCGGCGGTGCAGGCGGCTCGGCCGGTGGCGCCTCGGCTGGAGGGATGAGCGGCGGCGGTCAGGCAGGCGGCGGCTCGGCGGCAGGCGGTTCGGCCATGGGTGGCGGCTCGGCGACGTGCCTGCCCAACAACGACGGCACCATCACCCGCGCCGAGGTCATCACCGGCCCGGGCTTGCGCGCGACGTACCGCATCTCCGGTCAGGCCCCCTTCGACACCTCGGGCATCGGTCTTCCTGATGGCGGGCGCTCGTGGGACTTCACGCAGATGCTCACCGGCGACCTGAACACGCTCGTCGAGACGCAGCCGATTCAGGGCAAGTGGTTCGAGTCGACGTACCCGGGTGCCAGCTACGTGGCCCCGCTGGGCCAGGGCACCGACTTCATCGCTGTCTTCAGCTCGACCGCTGACGGCTTGTTCCTGATGGGCACGGCGTCTCCGGCCGACGGGTTGCTCTCGACGAAGCTCACCTACACCCCGCCCGTGAAGGTGCTGCAGTTTCCCCTGCGCGCAGGCGACACGTGGACGACCGCAGCCGCTGTCGGGGGCACCGCGAGCGGCGTGCCGATCTCCGGAACCATCGACACCTTCACTTCGTCGGTGGACCGGAGTGGAGAGGCCAACACGCCCTACTCCCGCTTCCCCGTGCTGCGGGTGCGAACGACGATGGAGCGCACGGTTCAGTTCAACCCGTTCGCGAACACCAGCTTCCGTCAGTTCCAGTACGTGACGGAGTGCTTCGGCACCATCGCCGTCATCCGCTCCGTCGACAAAGAGACCAGCACCGAGTTCATGACGGCCAAAGAGGTTCGGAGGCTGTCGCTGTGACTCGCTGGGTGCTCCCAGCCGTGCTGTGCGTGTGCAACATGGGTTGCCTGCTGCACCACACCGGCGCGATGAAGGGCGAGCCCGTCGACGGCACCTTCCTCACGGTCGAGGGCACGCGGGTTCGGTACCTCGACGTGGGCGAAGGCCCGCCGGTGGTGCTGCTCCACGGCTTCGCCTCGAGCATCGAGAACTGGACCGCCGTCATTCCCGTTCTCAAGCAGAAGCACCGCGTGCTCGCGCTCGACCTCAAGGGCTTCGGGTGGACGGACCGGCCCGTCGGTGACTACTCGCCCGCCGCGCAGGCCGCGATGGTGCGGGCGCTGATGAAGGAGCGCGGCATCGACAAGGCCGCCATCGTCGCGCACTCGTGGGGCAGCTCCGTCGCGCTCGCGTTCGCCCTCGCCTACCCCGAGGCCACCGAGCGCCTCGCGCTGTACGACGCGTGGGTCTACGAGGCGCAGCTGCCGTCGATGTTCCAGCTCGCGCGCGCCAAGGGCGTCGGAGAGTTCCTGTTCTCGGCCTTCTATTCGGAGCGCGGCGAAGAGCGCCTCGCGCTTGGGTTCTACGATCCCGAGATCATCCCCGAGAAGCTGGTGGAAGACGTCGAGCGCGCCATGGAGCGGCCGGGCACCCGCGCCGCGGCCCTCGAGGCCGTGCGAGGCATGACGTTCACCGGGGTCGAAGAGACGTACTCCCGAATCAAGGCCCCGACCCTGCTCCTCTGGGGCCGCGAAGACGTCGTCACGCCGCTGTCGATCGGTGAGCGCCTCGTGCGCCAGCTGCCGAACGCCCGGCTCGTCGTCTACCCGCGCTGCGGCCACTTCCCGATGATCGAGGCGGTCTCGGCGTCGAACCGCGAGCTCCTCACGTTCCTGGAGGCGGCGCCGTGATCCACGCCCTCCTCTCGGCCGTCCTCGCGACCGCGCCCTCGGGTCTGGGTGCGCACGGCGAAGATCTGCTCGTTCGCGAGAAGACCGAGGTGAAGGTCTCTGGCTTCTTCCGCGTGCGCGGCGATCTGCTGCACAACCTCGATCTCGATCGCGGCACCACGCCCGCCGGCCTGCCGCTCTTCTCGGTGCCGCTCTCCGACCCGCTCGCGCAGAGCATCGCGCTGGCCGACATGCGGCTGCGCACCGATCTCGCCATCTACGCGCCCTTCGCAGCTGCAGCAGTGAAGGTCCGCGCCGATCTGATCGACAACCTGGTGATGGGCTCGACGCCGGTCCTCTCTCCCGGAACTGGCAACGCGCCGACGCCCGCCGCGTCTCCGGGCCAGTTCCCGTCGTCGCTCTTCCGCATCAAGCGTGCGTACGGCGAGGTGTTGACGCCGATCGGCTACTTCGCGGCTGGGCGCATGGGCAACCAGTGGGGCCTCGGCATGCTGTCGAACGGTGGCGATTGCCTCGACTGCAACCTCGGAGACGCGGCCGATCGCATCGCCTTCGTCACCTCGCTGGCCAATCACCTCTGGGCGTTCGCGTATGACTTCAGCGCGGTGGGCCCAACGCCGTACCGTCGCGACGGCCAACGCCAGCTGGTGCTCGACAACGCGGTCGACGTGAAGAGCGTCACCTTCGCGTGGATGAACCTTCGAGACGATGTCTCGCGCCGGCGCCGCACGAAGGCCGACAAGCTCACCCTCGAGTACGGCGCGTTCGTCTCCCACCGCTGGCAGGACTTCGACGCGCCTGAGTCGTACCTGCCCGTGACGAATCCGCGACCGCTCACGCCTGCGTCGGTGATGCGGCGGGGCTACCGGGCGGTCGCTGCCGATGCGTGGGCGCGGCTGACGGCGCCGTCGTTCCGCATCGAGCTTGAAGGCGCGATGTTGTTCGCCGAGTCGGAGCAGGCGTCGTTGCTCCCCGGCGTCTTGCTCCGCGACAAGGTGCAGTCGGCGCAGTTCGGTGCGGCGCTCGAGACGCAGTTCGGTGGGAACGATGCGGTGCTCGTGGGTGGCGTGAACGCCGGCTACGCGAGCGGAGATCCTGCACCCGGCTTCGGCGCCTTCCCCAACGCGGGCGCGGTCGCCGCGAAGGGCGATCTCGACGGCGCGCAGGTCAACGTGCCGCGCGACAACCGCGTCGACAACTTCCGCTTTCACCCCGACTACCGGGTCGACCGAATCCTCTACGCCGAGATCATCGGCACGGTGACAGACTCGCTCTACGTGCGCCCGTGGGGCCGCCTGCGCCTGCTCGACTTCAGCAGCACCCAGCTCAACCTGAAGAGCTCGGCCACGCTGGCGCGCTCCATCTACGCGCAGTCGACGCCGAACAACGACGCGCTGCTCGGGCTCGAGCTCTGGGCTGCCCTCACCTGGGAATCGAAAGACGGCTTCGACGTGCTCGCCGAGTACGCGGTGCTGTTCCCGTTCGGAGCCTTCAACAACCCCGCGCAGAACCTCACCGCGACGCCCGCGCAGCTGGCGCGCGTTCGCCTGGCCTGGAAATTCTGAGGAACGACATGACGACGCGCGCCCTCCTTCCTCTCGTGTTCTTCGCCCTCGCCGGCTGCGACCCCAATCGCACCATCCCCGAGCGCAACGCCTACGTGCCGCAGACCGTGGCGCCGCTCGAGTGCGTGCCCAACCTCGACGGGAAGATCGAGGCCACCGAGCTTCGCACCGCGTTCGGAGTTCCCGTGCGCTACCTCGTGAACCCCGCAGGCACCCGGCGCCCGGTCGATCTCGCCGGCGTCACCGACGCCGCAGGCCGCAGGGTGTGGCAGCTCTCGACGGACTACGCCGACGATCAGGTCGCCACGCTCACGGCCTCGACCCTCGAGGGCAAGTGGTACCGCGCCAGCTTCCCCGACGGGCAGTTCGTCGCCGCGCTCGATCTCGCGGGCTCGATCGAAGGTGTGTACTCGAACGACGGCTCGACGCTCTTCCTGCTCGGCTACGCCTCGGCACAAGAGGCCCCGATGGTCGGCAAGACGCTCGTCGTCTACACCTCACCGATCGCGACGTTCCGCTTCCCGCTCGAGGCCGGCCAGCAATGGATCTCGGCGAGCGAAGTGCGCAACGCCACCGTGCGCGGCCTTCCGTACGCGGGCCGGGACACCTACCAGCAGCGCGTCGACGCCACGGGCACGTTGGAGCTGCCCGACGTCGCCTTCACCCAGGCCCTGCGCGTGCGCACGACGCTGTCCATCGAGCCCGCGGTTGGCGTGCCGCTCATTCGCCGACAGGTCGGCTTCGTCTTCGAGTGCTTCGGCGAAGTGGCCCGCGCGGTGAGCGTGGACAACGAGATGGCCGACGACTTCACCCAAACCTCCGAGCTGCGACGGCTCGGGTTCTGACGCAACACCACCCACACGAGGAGCAAACATGATCTGGGAAACGTGGAAGAAGGGCTTCGACACCTGGGAGCAGAAGACCGCCGAGATGATGGAGTCGATGCTGAAGAGCCCCGCCGTGCTGCAGCCGATGGGCAACATGCTGACGGCCTCGATGAAGGTGAAGACGGCCACCGACAAGGCCATCGCGAACTGGTGGGAGATGATGGGCCTGCCCACCCGCCGCGATCAGGAGCGCACGCTGCACGCGCTCAACCAGCTCCAGAGCCGGTTGATCGATCTCGAAGAGAAGCTCTCCGATCTGAACGCCACCAAGAAGAACTGACCCACGCAGCACCTCTCGCCTGAGGGTTTCGCCATGGACATCACGCCCTACCTGGAGCTCAAGCCCGCGCCTCGCGCGATCTTCGACACCCTCGAGCAGCGTCGCACTCGCGTGCGGTTCATGCTCCCGACGCCTGACGGCGACTGGAAGTCCGTCACGTGGGGCGCGTACGCGAAGGGCATTCGCAACGCGACGCTGTTCCTCGCCTCCAACGGCATCCAGCCGGGCGATCGCGCGGCCATCTTCGCGCCGAACTCGGTGGAGTGGATCTCGGCGGCCATGGCGATTCAGGCCGCGGGCGGCGCGATGGTGCCCGTCTACCCGGCGAACACCGCGCCGCAGGCCGCGTACGTGGTGAAGCACTCCGACGCGAAGGTGATCTTCGTCGACACGCCGGTGCTGCTGGGCCGCATCTTCGAAGCCTGGAGCGAGTACGAGAACGTCGGCCGCATCGTCACGCTGGGTCTCTCTCCGATGGACCCCGGGCCGATCATCGAGAAGCTGCGCGCCGAAGGGAAGTCGGTGCCGCCGATCGCCGAGGTCGAGCGCAAGCTGGTCTCGTGGGCGCGCGTGCAGTCGATGGGTCAGGCGCGCGATCAAGAAGCGCCGCAGGAGTTCGAGCGGTTGCTCCACTCGGTGTCGCTCGATCAGGTGGGCCAGATGCTCTACACGAGCGGCACCTCGGGCAACCCCAAGGGCGTTCCGCTCACCCACCGCAACGTCGGCGTGAACGGGCAGGACTGGCTCAAGTGCAACGGGCCGCTGCTCCAGCCGTCGGGCGACGTCGATCTGCTCTGGCTGCCGATGAGCCACATCTTTGGCTTCGGCGAAGCCTGCCTCGGCAACACCTTCGGCTGGGTGTCGTACCTGTCTGATCCCCTCAAGGTGATGCCGCACCTCACCGAGGTGAAGCCGACCGTCTTCATGAGTGTGCCGGTGCTGTGGGAGAAGCTGGCGATAACGGCCCTCGCCGAGAGCGCTCCCGACAAGCGCAAGGCCGCGCTCGAGAAGGCCAGCGGCGGCAACCTGCGCTTCTGTCTCTCCGGTGGAGCGGGCCTCAAGCGCGCCGTGAAAGACGTGTTCTTCGAAGCGGGCCTGCTGATCACCGAGGGCTATGGGCTGACCGAGACGTCACCGACCCTCACGCTGAACCGCCCTGACGCGTTCCGCTTCGACAGCGTCGGCAAGCCGCTCCCATCGGTCGAGGTGCGGCTCGCGGAGGACGGCGAGATCCTCGCGAAGGGCCCGAACGTCTTCCTCGGCTACCACAAGGATCCGGCGGCCACGAAAGAGGCCTTCACGGACGACGGCTGGTTCAAGACGGGAGACGTCGGCAAGTGGACCGACGACGGCTTCCTGCAGATCGTCGATCGCAAGAAGGACATCCTGGTGACGGCCGGCGGGAAGAACGTCGCGCCTGCGAACATCGAGATTCGCTTCAAGGACGATCCCTTCATCGCCCACGTCGTGGTGTTCGGAGACGCGCAGAAGTACCTGGTCGCGGGAGTGTGGCTCAACGACGCCGCGGTGAACTCGCACCTCGACCAGAACGGCGTCGCGACCGGAGCCCGTGCCGAGGCCCGCCGCGCCCTGATTCAGAAGCGCGTCGACCAGGTGAACAGTGAGCTGGCGAGCTACGAGACGGTGAAGAAGTTCGCCATTCTCGACGAGCCGCTCACGGTCGAGGCTGGGCTGCTGACCTCGACGCTCAAGGTGCGCCGCAAGCAGGTGTCGCAGAAGTTCGGCAAGACGATCGACGCGCTCTACGAGGGCTGACATGCAGCTGAAAAGCCTGACCAACCTGTTGAAGCTCCCGACGCGCCCGAAGCCGCAGGTCGGCAGCACGCCGGCCGACGTGGTGTGGGAAGAGAACAAGTGGAAGCTGCTGCGCTACCGGCCGCGGGCCGAGGGCCTTCGCTACCGCACGCCGCTGTTGCTGGTACCGTCGTTGATCAACCGGCACTACGTGCTCGATCTCATGCCCGGCAAGTCGTTCGCCGAGTTCATGGTGAAGCAGGGCTTCGACGTCTACTGCATCGACTGGGGCACGCCCGGAGACGAAGACCGGTACGTCACGTTCGACGACGTCGTCGACAAGTGGATTGGCCGCGCGATTCGGGTCGCGGCGAAGACAGTGCCTCACGAGAAGGTGCACCTGCTCGGGTACTGCATGGGCGGCACGCTCGCGGCGATTCACGGCGCGGTCCACCCGGAGCACATCGCGTCGATGGTCGCGCTCGCGGCGCCGGTGCGCTTCAACGACGGCAGCCTGATGAGCCGGTGGACGAACTCGAAGGGCTTCGACGTCGACGTGCTGGTGAACGCGGTGGGCACGGTGCCGTGGCAGTTGCTGCAGTCGGCGTTTCACATGCTCCGGCCGACGCTGTCGTTGTCGAAGGCCGTGTCGCTGCTCGATCGCGCGTGGAACGACGAGTTCCTCGATGGGTACCTGGCGCTCGAGACGTGGGGCAACGACAACGTCGCGCTGCCTGGGGAGTTCTACCGGCGGTACATCAAGGCGCTGTACCAGGAGGACGGCCTTCTCGACGGGCGGTTCACCCTCTCGGGCAAGCGCGTCGACTTGAAGAAGATCGTCTTCCCCACGCTGGCGGTGAGCTTCGAGCACGACAACATCGTGCCGGGGCCGAGCGCGGCGGCGCTGGTCGAGGCGATCGGGTCGAAGGTGAAGCAGCACCTGCACCTGCCGGGCGGTCACGTCGGCGCGGTGGTGTCGAAGCACGCGGCGAAGACGTTGTGGCCCCAGCTCGAGGCTTTCTACGCGGCGCATGACGCGCCGAAGGAAGCGCCCGTCGCTGAGGTCGTTGCGCTGAAGGCGGAGGAAGCGCCGAGCGCTCCGAAGACGAAGCCGCTGCCGCCACGCGCGCCGACGAAGGCCCCACCGGCGATCAAGAAGCCCCCGGGGAAGCCGTCGCCACGCGTCGCGCGCTGAGGAGAGTCACGCCTGCAGTCGAGCCCGGCTCGTGGGGCGATGCTCGCTGATCGCGTCGACGAAGGTGCCCACGCTGGCCGTCACCACATCGCGGCCCCCGAGGCCGACGTCGCGGTTGAAGCATTCTCGCGTCAACCGCGAGCTCACTGGAGTCACGAACGAGACGCGTCGCGGAAAGCGTGCCGGCTCCCTGCCTCGGACAGCCGCTCACCCACGTGCGATCGCGAGCAGCCGGCCTTCGAGCGAAACCGCGTACGCGCGGAGTTCCTCGGCACTCACGCTTCCGGGAGGAGCGGGCGGGATCGGCAGCGAGCGCAGCAGCCAGGCCAGCGTGGCCGGGCTGACTCCAGCATCCTTCTCCTGCGCGCGAGCCAGTGACGTCTCGACACGCAGACCACGACGCTCCAGCAGCATCAAGTCGACCAGGTCGCGCGGCTCGCTTCGTTCCACGAGCGTGCAGATCTTGTTCACGAAGATCTCCTCTGCCGAGTCCATACGAACGCCGTCTCGCTCCACCTTGGGGAAGAGCTGCGGCGCGTGGTCCCGCACGAGGTCGACCTTCACGCTCTCGCCGGGGAAGCGCGCCACAAACCGTCGGAAGTCGGGAGACGTCGAGATGGCTTCGAGCGATGCGCCCAGCTCATCGGCAGCGCGCCGAAGCGCCTGCTCACCGAGTGCCATGTCGGTCGCGTTCACCGTGAACAGGTCGAGGTCGTCGGTCGCCCGGTGTTCGAGTTCCCAGCCCGCGAGCACGGCCCCGCCGGTCAGGAAGAAGCCCTCGGGCTGGTTCCGAAAGAAGGCCTGCGCGAGCGCCACCTGCTGCTCCGAGAGTCTGCCGCGGCTAGGCAAGCCCGCGCTCCGCCCACGCGTTCAGCAGGTACGACCAGAAGTCCTTCCGCCGGCCGAGGTAGCGCTCGATCTTCGGAAAGAGCGCCCGGACTTCAGCGACCGAGGTGAACTCCCAGACGTCGGGATCTCTCGCCTCGCGCATCAACCGGCCGAGCAACAGCGCCTTCTCGTCTTCCGACGCCGCAGCCAGGGCCGCACGAAACTGCGCCACCGTCGTCTCTTCATTCCAGAGGAAGTACGGCCGCTCGTCTGGGTTGGTGAAGCGCGCCATCGAGCGACAGCCTACCCGACTCAGTCACTCGGTGCGCATCACGCCGATGAACGACAGGTTGCGATACTTCTCGCCGTAGTCGAGCCCGTAGCCGACGACGAACTTGTCCTCGATCACGAAGCCCTTGTAGTCGATCTGCACCTTCGTCTTCGCGCGCGCCGGCTTCTCGAGCAGCGTCGCGACCTTCACCGACGCCGGGTGCCGGGCCGCGAGGTTCTCGAGCAGGAACTTCATCGTCAGGCCCGTGTCGATGATGTCTTCGACGATCAGCAGGTGTTTGCCGTGCATCGGCTTGAGCAGATCGAAGCTGATGCGCACCTCACCGGTCGTCTCCGTCCCGCCGTGGTACGAGCTCACGCCCATCAGCTCGAGCGTCACCGGCAGATCGATCGCCTTGGCGAGATCGACCATGAAGAAGACCGACCCCTTCATGATGCCGACGAGCGTGAGGTCCTTCCCCTGGTAGTCGCGGGTGATCTCGGCGCCGAGCTCGGCGATGCGCGCCTGCAGCTTCGCCGCGTCGATCATCACATCCACGTCACGCTCGTAGAACGCCATCACACCCTCACACGTACGCGTTGTTCATCACTTCGCCCATGCCGCCAGCGCCGGGCACGATGTACTGGTGATCGTCGAGGCCGCGCTCCTTCTCCCAGAGCTCGCCGGGCGCGGTGCTGAGCACCTCGTCGGGAGACAGGCCGCGATCGAGCCGCACGGCGTACAGCACCACGTCGGGGTGATCGGTCACCATGCGCTTGATGTACTCGGGCGTGACGATCAGGTTCAGGCAGATGAACTTGCGCGCCTTGCCCGGCACCTTCGTCTTGTAGAGCTTGAGCGCGGTCGACAACGACGAGCCGGTCGCGCCCATCGGGTCCGGGAAGAACACCACCGCGTCATCGATGTCTCCGCCGATCTTGGAGCCACCGATCGCCGAGCCCACCACGTGCGCCGCCTGATCGAGCTCACGGCTCATGATCAGGTGGTCCTGACGCACCAGCCGCGGCTCGAGAATCGTGTTCAGCAGATCGTACGTCACCTGCGACGGCAGCGTGCCCGCGCGCGCGATGTTGACGGACACGGCGCGCATCTGCGGGTCGAGCACCTCGCCCTGGTACAGCCCCTTCGGCGTGTGCTCGATCATTCGCGTCGGCACGGTCACGTGCTTGCGCGGAAACTCGTGGTTCACCGCGAGCGTGACGAGCTCGCTGTAGATCGTCCGCACGAGCGTGTTCACGTCGGGCTGCACGGTCTCTTTCGACGACAGCCGGGCCAGCAGCGACAGCAGGTACGGCGAGCCGACGAGGTGCACTCCGGGTCCGTAGAAGTGCTTCTGCTCGTTCAACGTGTACCCAATCTTCTCGTAGAGCGAATCGCGCATGGTGGTCACTTGAACAGGTCGAGGTTCTGCGGCGGAGTGGCTTCCACCGGAGTCGTCACGTGGCACTTCCGACAACGGGCTTCGTAGGAGCTCGACGCGCCGACGAGCACGCGCTCCTGCGAATCAGCGAGGCGCTGGGAACGGTTGGCCGGGTTGCCGCACACCACGCAGATCGCCAGCTCCTTGGTGATGTACTCGGAGACCGCCAGCAGCTGCGGCATCGGCTCGAAGGGCTTGCCCTGGTAGTCCTGATCGAGGCCAGCGCAGATCACCCGCACGCCGCGCGCGGCGATCGCCTCGCACACCTGCACGACGTCGGGCCCGAGGAACTGCACCTCGTCGATGCCCACCACCTCGGTGTCGGGCCGCAGGAGCTGCAGGATCTCCTCCGCCCGCTGCACCGGCGTCGCGATCACCTTCAGCTGCGAGTGGCTCACCACGGCGAGCTCGTCGTACCGGTTGTCGATCTGCGGCTTGAACACCTGCACGCGCTGCTTCCCGTACAGCGCGCGCTTGATGCGGCGAATCAGCTCTTCCGTCTTGCCCGAGAACATCGAGCCGCAGATGACCTCGATCCACCCGATGTCTTTGGGGAACTGGTGCATCGTCAGTGGTCCAGGTCGAGGAGCTTGGCCAGCGTGCGCGCGTCTGCGTCGGGGAACTGGAACGCCCCCATCTGCGCCAGCGTCGCCCACCGGTGATCGTTCACCTTCGCGTGGCTGACCTCCTGGTTCGCGAACGCGAGGCGGCACGCGAAGACGCGGAAGTCGACGTCGTAGCCGGGGTACTCGTGGTGCGTGCTCATGGCCTGCTCCCCGACGATGACGTCGAGGCCGAGCCGCTCCTTGAGCTCACGGCACAGCGCGGCGCGATCGTCTTCGGTGTCGTTGACCCGGCCGCCGGGGAACTCCCACAACAGCGGGAGGGTCGCGTTCTTCGAGCGCTGGGTGATGAGGTACTGCCCCGGCTCTTTTTCGAGCATTGCGCCTACGACACGGATCAACCGTCGGCTCATGACTGCTCGGCCGTAGCACGTGGCGATTCCCGCTGAAACCCCGACGAGCGCGAAGGGAACGGGCCGGCCGCTGGCTCCGGTGCCATCGGTGCGCCAGAAGCGACGCCTGTGCGGTGGGCCCTCGTCGTCGTCATCTTCGCAGGCTGTCACGCGCCTGCGCCAGCACCCGACGACGCCGGCCAGGGCGATGGCACCTGGCGCAGCGCGCTCTACCCTGACGACTGGACGCCCGCCTTCACCGACGATGCCGGGCGCTTCCTCCATGACTTCTCGTACGCGGGCTATGAGGGAGGCCTCGAGCCGCCATTTCTGCCTGCGACGGTGACGCTCACGCCGCCCCCGGGCGACGCGACCGCGATGCTCCAGCAGGCGATCGACGATGGAGGCGTGGTGCTGCTCGGGCCGGGCACCTGGCGCATCGAGGGCTCGCTCTCGATCGCGCGCCCGGGCGTGGTGCTGCGCGGCGCCGGCCCCTCGACGACGCTCGTCTTCACCCGGAACACGGGGCTGGACTACGGCCAGAACGTGCTGATCGGCAGCGCTCCCCGGGAAACCGGCGAAGCGCCGCTGGCCGCTGACGGCGAGACACGCAGCCTGACGATCACCCTCGGCGCGATGGACGCGGGTGCGCTCCAACCGGGAGACGACGTGGTGCTCGGGCACGTGATCACCCCCGAGTTCATCGCCGCGTACGGCATGACGGGCACGTGGCGGGCCTTCAACGACACCTGGCAGCCGATGGCCTGGCGAACCGTTCGTGCCGTCCAGGGCGACACCGTCACGCTCGACGTGCCACTCCGGAGCGCGCTCCTGGTTCGCGATCGGGCCTCGCTCCGCCGCGTCGTACACCCGGTGCACCACGTGGGCATCGAGTCGCTCTCGTTCACCAACGCGGTCGACACGACGGCGGCGCTCGCGATGAACCAGGCCGCGGTCTTCTCCTTCAGCGGCGTGAAGGACTGCTGGGTGCGCGACGTCCGCTCCGTCTCGCTCGACGGTGGCGCGCACGTGCAGTCCGGCGGCGTGCGGGTGCACCAGTCGAGACGAGTCACCGTGACGAAGAGCGCCATCGGCCGGGCCCAGCATCGCGGCAGCGGCGGCAACGGCTACCTCTTCGAGGTGCGGCAGTCGAACGAGGTGTTGTTCCAGGACTGCGAGGGCCGCGACGGGCGGCACAACTTCATCCAGAACTGGGGCTTCGGGACGAGCGGCTGTGTGTGGCAACGCGTGACGAGCGCAGGCGGGGCGTCAGAGAGCGCGTTTGGCACGAACAGCAGCAGCTTCTCCGAGTTCCACCACTCACTCGCCACCGCGAACCTGATCGAGGACTCCACCTTCGACGACGGCTTCGCGATCGTGAATCGCCGCCAGGAGTCGACCGGCGCCGGGCACACGGGCACCCAGAACGTCTTCTGGAACGTCCGCGGCGCGGGCGCCCTGCGCTCGATGCAGCACGGCCACGGCTACGTGATCGGCACCGAGCAGCTCGTCGTCGACACGAAGGACCTGCTGTTCGGCTTCGCTGGCACCGAGCCCCTCGACTCCACCGAGGGCCTGGACGCCGGCACGCGCCTTCGTCCTCGCTCGCTCCTCGACGATCAGCGCCGCCGGCGACGCCCTTGAACCCGTTGCACACGCACCCCGCCCCAGGTGTAAACGTCTGACACCAGCTCGCTTCCGCCTCCTCCGCGAAAAGACCCTTTCATGCCCACGCCGACCCTGCCGAAGCTCTCTGCCGCCGCCCGCCCCATCGTCGACCAGCTCCTCGCCCGCGCCACCACCGCGGCCGACAAGGCGAAGGTGAACGAGGTGCTCAAGCGGGCCGCCGGGGCAGACGGCAACAAGGTGCTCTCGGCCGCCGAGGCGCAGGCCATTCTCGACACCTTCAAGGCGGCCGCCGGCAGCGCGACGACGGTCGACCCGATCACGCTCGGCGTCGAGAAGTCGGCGGCGACCATCGAATCGATGAAGGAGTTCGCCAACCTCGACGGCGTCTCGTCGCTCTTCACGTTCCAGGACGGCTCGGTGAAGGAGAAGATGATTGCCGAGCTGAACGCCTCGGTCGCCCGCGCGAACGGCCGGCCGATGGAGCTCAACATGCTCATCTTCGAGTTCCAGTCCGACTCGCTCGAGAAGGCGCTCGTCGACATCGCGAAGAAGAACCCCAACGTCACCATTCGCATCATCGGCGACGCGGGCCAGGCGACGGACTCGGGCGGCAACGCGCTCCCCTCGATCCTCAAGGAGAAGCTGCCCAACATTCAGGTGAAGTACAAAAAGGACTTCCCCTACGTCTTCAGCAGCTCGCTCGGGCGCCCCGTCTACAACCACGGCGCGTCGCAGGGGCTCAACCACCACAAGGGCTTCGTCACGCTGATCGACGGGAAGCCCGACCTGCTCACGACGGGCTCGTTCAACTGGAGCGACACCGCCGACAAGAAGAACTACGAGAACCTCGTCACGATGAAGAACATGGACTCCTCGAGCCGCCGCGGCATCGAGCAGTTCAACGACGAGTTCGCCGGCTTCTGGAACAGCGACGCCGCGCTCTCGCCGAACAACTTCGCCAGCTTCAAGAGCGCGAAGTGGAACGAGATGTTGGTCGCGAACAACAGGCCGCCGACGCAGGCGAGGCCCAGGCCCGACGACAGCTACGCTGCGTACACGCCGCGGGTCGATCGCAGCGCCGATCTCAACGGCTATCGCCCCGTCGACGTCACGCGCCTGAAGGAGCTGGTCGGCACCACCCTCGCGAAGGCCATCGCCACAGAGCGCAAGGCCGGCGGCCGCTTCACGAGCGTGGAGGATCTGCAGGAGCGAGTCCCCGGCACGACCGCCCTCTCGGCCGAGACGCTCGCCGCCTTCCACTTCGGCTCCGGCATCGTGAGCCTCAACACCGCCAGCCTCGAGGAGCTGGACGCGGTCGGCTTCAGCAAGAAGAGCGCGCAGGACATCGTGAAGTTCCGCACGCAGAACGGCGACTTCGACTCCATCGATCAGCTCAAGGGCCTCGGCGTTCCCGCGCAGACCATCACCAAGGCAAAGGCCAGCCTCTCGACCACCGACGTCGAGGCCTTCTTCAATTCCCGTCCGTTCGGCGCGCCCCAGGGCGGCACCGGCTATGGCACCAGCGGCGCGCGGACGACTCCAGTGATGGGCGCCAACGGACAGATCATCACCGCCGCCGCCAACGTCACCGTCGGCGCGACCGATCTCTTCAACCGCGCGAAGGCGGGTCAGACCATCGACGTCGCGATGTACGGCATGAGCGTCGGCGCGCCGGAGTACAACTCGCTGGTCGAGGCGGCCAGGCGCGGCGTGGTGGTGCGCGTGGTGCTCAACGACGACTACACGGCAGCCACCGTCGCGGCGCTCAAGGCCCTGGCCACGCAAGGCTTCGCCGTCGACGTTCGGGTGCAGAAGGCGAAGACGATGCACGAGAAGTTCGGCGTGGTCGGCGACGACGTCTTCTTCGGCAGCGCGAACTTCTCGAGCTCGTCGTCGACGAAGCACTCCGAGAACCGCGTCACGATCAAGAACGAGCCGGGCACGGCGAAGGCGTTTCAGAACCGCTTCGACGAGATCTGGAACAAGTCGAAGTGACCAGGCTCGGCGCCGATTGAGTCGGGTCAGGGCTCCGTACAGGCCTCGAGCAGCCGCAGCTCGTTGAACCGGTCGCGGAGCTTCCGCTCTTCCCTCGCCCGCTCGTCTTTGAGCTGCTCGGCGCGAGCGCCCTTCGCCTTCTTCAGGTCTTCGTCGATGAGGCGAAGCCGCCGCTCGAGCACCACCGCGCGCCGCTCCAGGCGCTCCTCGATGAAGCTCGTCAGCAACTTCGAGCAGACCAGCCTCGACACCTGCGGATCGTCGAAGGCCACCTCGACGTCGAGGATCAATGCCTGCCCGCGGCGCTTGACCGTCGTCGCCTGACGAATCACGGCGTACCGCTTGTTGGGCTCCTTCGGCATGCCGGCGACGGAGTCGAGGCCACGCTCGAAGCTGTAGAGCACGTTGTCGCTGAGCAAGACGCCAGCCTCGGTCTGCATCATCAAGTCGGCCACCTGCGCCGGCTGCGACTCGAGGCTGATGATCGACTCGTCGAACACCACGGCACCGTGACTGACGAAGCGTCCTTTGAACTGCGCATCGGGAGATGCCGCGAGCGCGGCGACGAGCAGCAGCCTGGTCATGGACTCACTCCCATTCGATGGTCGCGGGCGGCTTCGACGAGATGTCGTAGACGACGCGGTTGATGCCTCGCACCTCGTTGATGATGCGCGTGCTCATCTTGCCGAGCAGCTCGTACGGCAGGCGCGCCCAGTCGGCCGTCATGCCGTCGACCGACGTCACCGCGCGAATGGCGCAGGTGTTCTCGTAGGTGCGCTCGTCGCCCATCACGCCGACCGATCTCACCGGGAGCAGCACCGCGAACGCCTGCCACAGCTCCTTGTAGAGCCCGGACTCGCGGATCTCCTGCTGCACGATCAGGTCGGCCTTCTTGAGCACGTCGAGGCGCTCCTGGGTGATGTCGCTGATCACGCGAATCGCGAGGCCCGGCCCGGGGAACGGGTGCCGGGAGATCATCTCGTCGGGCATGCCCAGCTCGCGGCCGACGCCACGCACCTCGTCCTTGAAGAGCTCGCGCAACGGCTCGACGAGCTTCAGGTTCATCTTCTCGGGCAGCCCGCCGACGTTGTGGTGGCTCTTGATGGTCGCCGACGGGCCCTTCACCGACACCGACTCGATCACGTCGGGGTACAGCGTGCCCTGCGCGAGGAACTTCGCGTCGGTGAACTCCTTCGCGGTCTCTTCGAAGACGGCGATGAACTCGTAGCCGATGGCCTTGCGCTTGGCCTCGGGGTCCGAGACGCCCTTGAGCTTGTCGAGGAAGCGCGCGCGCGCGTCGATGGTCTTGAGCGGCACGTGGAAGCGGCCGACGAAGAGCGCCTCGACCTGCTCCCGCTCGCCCTGCCGCAGCAGGCCGTTGTCGACGAAGATGCACTGCAGCTTGTCGCCGATGGCCTTGTGCAGGAGCAGCGCCGCGACCGAGCTGTCGACGCCGCCCGAGAGGCCACAGATCACCCGGCCGTCACCGACCTTCTTGCGGATCTCGGCGATCGACTCCTCGATGAAGGACTTCATCGTCCAGTCGCCCTTGCACTTGCAGTCCGTAAAGAGGAACGACTGCAGCATCTCGCGGCCTTGCGCCGTGTGGACGACCTCGGGGTGGAACTGGAGGCCGTAAATTGGCTTCGACTCGTGCGCAGCGGCCGCGAAGGGCGCGCTGGACGTCTGGCCGATGGCGACGAAGTGCGGTGGCAGCTGCTCGACGCGATCGCCGTGGCTCATCCACACCTTGAGCGAGGTGCCGCGCCCGAACGCCGCGAAGGGCCCACGCGAGGTGACGACCTCGACGTTCGCGGGGCCGAACTCGCGATGCGCGCTCTTGTCGACACGCCCGCCCAGCATCTTCGACATCAGCTGCAGGCCGTAGCAGATGCCCAACACCGGCACGCCCTGCTCGAACACCTCGGGCGAACAGGTCGGAGCGCCAGGCGCCTCGACGGACGCCGGGCCACCCGAGAGGATGATGCCCTTCGGCGCCAGCGCGGTGATGTCGGCGATGGGCAGGTCGGGGCGGTGGATCTCGCAATAGACGCCGAGCTCGCGCACTCGGCGCGCGATCAACTGGGTGTACTGACTCCCGAAATCGAGGATCAGGATCTTCTCGTGGGCGGCGTGCATTCGAACGCTCTCCTGGCGCGAGGCTTCTCGTTGACTTGGGCGTCTACCCCTTCAAGACTCCACCCGCCAATGACAACGCGAACCCTCGCTGTGGTGTGCGCCCTCGCCTTCACGTCCGCGTGCGTGAAGGAGATCACGTCAGATGAGCGGCTGGAGCGTGAGACGGCCCGCAGCGACGCGCTCAAGACGAACACCGCCGCCGAGCTCGGCAAGATCAAGTGCGACGAGCTGAACAACGATCTCGCCAGGGCCCGCGACGCGGTGAAGACCGAAGAAGAGCGGCTGGCGACCTTCACCGACGTCTACGAGCGCCTCAAGAACCGCTCGGCCCGCTTCGACGAGGCCATGTCACGCAACCCCGATCTCGCCTTCCAGGAAGGCAGCCAGGAGCTCGTCGCCGCGCGCGAGACCTGCATCCAGATGGCGGCCGACGTTCGCAACGAGACCGAGAGCCTCATTCGCGAGATCATGCAGGTGCTGGTGGTCGACGAGATCAAGGGCGGGCAGACCGTGCGCGCCGCCCGCGTCGACTATGCGCCGTTGCGCGCCGCCATCGAGAAGCTCGAGCTCGACGACCGCGAAGCGCTGCAGAACAAGATCAGCAACGCCGAGAAGCAGATCGACGTGAAGGCCGAGAAGCGCGGCCGCCAGAAGTAAGCGGTCACTCCACGCGGTAGTTCGGCGCCTCTTCCGTGATGATCACGTCGTGCACGTGGCTCTCCTTGAGCCCGGCCGAGGTGATCTGCACGAACTGCGCTTTGGTGCGCAGCTCGTCGATGGTGCGGCAGCCGACGTAGCCCATGCCGCTGCGCAGGCCTCCGAGCAGCTGGAAGACGTTCATCGCGATGGTGCCCTTGTACGGCACGCGGCCTTCGATGCCCTCGGGCACCAGCTTGCTGTCGTTCTGCACGCCGCCCTGGAAGTAGCGATCCTTCGAGCCGGCCTTCATCGCGCCGAGCGAGCCCATGCCCCGGTACGCCTTGTAGGAGCGGCCCTGGTACAGAATCACCTCGCCGGGAGCCTCTTCGGTGCCCGCGAAGACCGAGCCGATCATCACGGTGTTCGCTCCCGCCGCGAGCGCCTTCACCACGTCGCCCGAGTACTTCACGCCACCGTCGGCGATGATCGTCACGCCAGAGCCATCGGCCGCGCGCGCGCAGTCGTCGATGGCGGTGATCTGCGGAACGCCCACGCCGGCCACCACGCGCGTCGTACAGATGGAGCCCGGCCCGATGCCGACCTTCACCGCGTCGACGCCAGCCTCGATGAGGGCGCGCGTCGCGTCGGCGGTCGCCACGTTGCCGGCGATCAGCTCGAAGGTACCCTTGAAGTTCCTGCGGGTGTCGCGCACCGCCTCGAGCACGCCTTTGGAGTGGCCATGGGCGGTGTCGACGACGATGACATCCACGCCCGCCTTGATCAGCGCTTCGACCCGCGCTTCACGATCGGCACCCACGCCCACGGCGGCCGCGGCGAGCAGGCGCTGCTTCGAGTCCATCGCGGCGTTCGGGTACACGCGGCGCTTCTCGACGTCCTTGATCGTCATGAGCCCCTTGAGCTCGTACTGATCGTTGATGATGAGGAGCTTCTCGATGCGGTTCTCGTGCAGCAGCACGATCGCCTCGTCCTGCGTGACGCCCTCTCGCGCGGTGATCAGCTTCTTCGTCATCACCTGCTCGACGCGCTGCGAGACGTTCTTCTCGAAGCGCACGTCACGGCTGGTGATGATGCCGACCAGGCGTTTGCCGTCGACGACGGGAATGCCGTTGATGCCGTGGCGCTGCATCAACTCCAGGCACTTCGCGAGCGGCGCCGCAGGCTCGATGGTGATCGGGTCGAGCACGATGCCGCTCTCGTGCTTCTTCACCCTCATCACCTCGGCCGCCTGCTGCTCAGGGGTGAAGTTCTTGTGAATGATGCCGATGCCGCCCTCCTGGGCCATGGCGATCGCCATGCGCGCCTCGGTCACCGTGTCCATCGCCGAGCTCAGCAGCGGGATCGGCAGGCGCAGGTTGCGGGTGAGCTTCGTCGACAGCTCGACCAGGTGCGGGAGGACGGAGCTCTCGGCGGGGACGAGCAGAACATCGTCGAAGGTCAACCCGAGGCGGATGTTGGGAGTCAGCATGGCCGGGCACTAGCGCACCACCCGGCGGCGAACAACGACCTACGTCCCGCCCATTCGCAGCAGCCCCTCGAGCGAGTCGATCGTCACGTAGACGAACGCCGCGTCACCGATGGAGAGCACCTCACCATCGGTCAGAATCGCGAACTGCTCGCCCACCTGCGCGCCGTTGATGAAGGTGCCGTTCGTCGAGCCCAGATCGCGAATCGCGACGACCGAAGGCCCCGACTGCCAGGTCAGCTCGCCGTGGGCCGACGACACCGACGGGTCTTCGACGACGATGTCATTCTCGGGGGCACGGCCGATCGACTCGATGCGATCGGCGCCAGCGCCGACGGGGTACGCGACCATCTCCTCGAAGCCGAGGACGAGCGCGAGGGCGTGCCTGGCCAGCTGGGGCTTCCCGGGGAGCACGACGGTCTTCGGCTGTTGCAGCGCCGCGCGACGACGCAGCTCGTCTGGTGGCTGCTGCACGAGGGCCGCGAAAGGGACCGTGGCACGCAACTGATTGCTCGAGGCGAGCTGACGCAGCTCACGAACAGACAACTTCGGCACCATGGCGAGCAGGATACTCATCAGGCAGGCTGTCAGCCATGTTCGCGATCCTCGCGTCGTTCACCGTGGCGTCCGTCCCTCTGGAGCAGGTGGTTCAACGCGTCGATGGCTCGGTGGTGACGGTGAGGGTCGCCGAGAAGCGCACCTCGGAGAGCGCGGGCGGCAAGTCGGTGTCGATCACCACCGGCACCGGCTCAGGCGTGATGGTGCACCCCGACGGGTGGATCGTCACCGCGGCGCACGTCGTCGACGACGCCGATCTCATCGAGGTCGAGTTCACCGACGCGCCGACCTCGGTCGCGCAGATCGTCACCCTGTCGCGCACCGAAGATCTCGCGCTCCTCAAGGCCGAGACGCCGCCGAAGAAGCCCGTCGTCGCGGCGCTGGGAGACTCCGAACTCCTCAAGCCGGGCATGCGCTTGTTCGCCATCGGCGCGCCGCTGGGGTTGACGCACACCGTGACCTCAGGCGTCGTGAGCGCCCTTCGCACCGACACCCGCAAGGGGCCGCACCCGAGCCGGCTGTTGCAGACCGACGTGCCCATCAACCAGGGCAACTCGGGCGGCCCGCTCTTCAACGAGAATGGAGAGGTGGTCGGCATCGCGAGCTTCATCGCCTCCCGGTCCGGCGGCTCGGTCGGCCTCAACTTCGCCATCCCCTCCTCGACGGTCCGCGCGCGGCTCTTCGAGTCACCGCTCCCGTGGATCGGCGTGTCCGTGCGCTTCGTCTCGAAGGAGTTCGCCGAGGTGATGAACTGGCCCATCGACGCAGGGCTGCTCGTCGAGAAGGTGAAGGCGGGCGGCGTGGCGGCGAAGGCCGGGCTCCACGGGGGCATGATTGAGGCCGAGCTCGGCGGCACCCACGTGATCCTCGGCGGCGATCTCGTGCTCAAGGTGAATGGGCTGCCCACGAGCGACTCGAAGGCGATCGGGAAGAGCCTCGCAGCGCTCCAGCCGGGTGACGCCATCACCTACGAGGTGCTCTGCGCCGGGAGCACGAAGACCATCGAGGTGCCGCTCCCGAAGTTGCCGAAGGTGCCGACGCTGACGGCCTCGAAGGTCGCCAGAGCCCCATGATCGCGCGTGGACCAAGCCGCAAACTCGAGGTCGACTCAGGCGAGGGGTGCGACTAATTCTCCCCGTGGTGTCGAGCGCCAAGCCGGTCAGCGTGTCGGTTCGCCTGCCCTTCGCGACGGCAGAGGAGTTCCTTCAGGGCTACGGGCTGAACGTCAGCCGCGGGGGCATCTACCTGCGCGCGCGGTCGCTCCACGCGCCAGGTACGCCGGTGACGCTCGAGGTGAAGCTCGCCGACGGCTCGCGGCTGCTCTACGGAAACGCGACGGTGTCGTGGGTGACGGGGACGCGCGGCGAAGGCGTCACCGGCATGGGCTTCAAGTTCATCACGCTCGACGCGCACAGCCGGCGCTTCCTCGAGGCGGCCGCCGCGGCGATGCCTCACGCGCGCAGCCCCGAGCCTCCCGTGCCCCGCAACGTGGGGCCCATCGACACCCGGCCTGACGCCGTCGCGCCGCCGCCGCCTCCCGCGCCCCCGCCGTCGCAGGCTCAGGCCGAGCTCCCCTCGGAGGCGAGCGGCCGCCTCGTGGTGCAGAGCAGCTCAGGTGTCGGCGTGAAGGCGCCCGAGTTCGAAGCGCCGTTGAGCGAGCCTCCCCAAGAAGGGCCCGTCATCGGCATCGACCTGGGCACCACCAACTCGTGCGCGGCGATCGTGAAAGACGGCCAGCCGGTGATGCTCCGCAGCCGCGACGGCCAGACGCTCATTCCCTCGGTGGTCGCCCTCACCTCGCGTGGAAAGCTGGTCGTCGGCGGCGCCGCGAAGAGCCAGCTCGTCACCAACCCGAAGTGGACGGTGGCCGGCTTCAAGCGCCTGCTGGGCCGCGAGTACGAGTCACCCGAGGTGCAGGAGCTGCTGCCGCGCTTCACGTGGGAGGTCGTGCCCACCGAGGGCGGCGACTGCGGCGTCAAGCTGGCCGACCGCGTGTACACGCTGGCGCAGATGTCGGCGCTGGTGCTGCGCGAGGTGAAGCAGCTCGCCGAGCAGACGCTGCAGCAGCCCGTCAATCGCGCGGTGATCACCGTGCCCGCCTGGTACTCCGAGAAGCAGCGCCTCGCGGTGCGTGAGGCCGGGCGCCTGGCCGGGCTCCACGTGGAGCGCATCGTCAACGAGCCCACGGCGGCGGCGCTGTCGTGGGGCTACGGGCGGCGCAAGAGCCAGCGGGTGCTCGTGTACGATCTCGGCGGCGGCACCTTCGACGCCTCGGTGCTCGAGCTCTCGGACGCCGTGTACGAGGTGGTCTCGACGGGCGGCGACCCGTTCCTCGGAGGCCTCGACTTCGATCACGCGATCGTCGCCTGGCTGCTCGCGGAGTTCGAGGCGAAGCACGACACGCTCTTCAACGATCGGGTCTCGATTCAGCGCGTCCAGGACGCCGCGGAGCGCGCGAAGATCTCGCTCTCTGACAAGACCGAGGCGCGCATTCACGTGCCGTTCGTCACCATGGTGAAGAACGAGCCGATCGATCTCGACGTCGCCATGACGCGCGCGCAGTTGGTCTCGCTGACCCGACACCTCGTCGATCGCTCGATGGAGGTCTGCCAGGAGGTGCTGCAGGCGCGGTACCTGCGGGCGGATCAGATCGACGAGATCCTCCTGGTGGGTGGGCAGGCCCGCGCGCCGCTCGTTCAGGAGCGCATCACCCTGCTCTTCGGCCGACGCCCGCTGTTCGGCATGAACCCCGAAGAGGCCGTCGCACAGGGCGCCGCGCTGCTCGCGCACTCGCTGGAGACGAAGGAAGGGCTGCTGCTGATCGACGTGCTCCCGATGTCGATCGGCATCGGGCTGCCGGGCGGGCGCTTCTACCCAATCATTCAGCGCAATACGTCGTTGCCGGTGACGCGCACCTACCGGCTGCAGACGACGAAGCCGGACCAGACCGAGCTCGAGCTGTCGATCTTCCAGGGCGAGTCGGCGCTGGTTCGCAACAACCACCTGCTGGGCGTCTTCAAGGTGAGCGATCTGCCGCCGGGCCCGCGTGGATCGGTGAGCGTGGAGTTCCACTTCGAGCTGTCGAACGAGTGTCTGCTGACGATCACCGCGAAGGAGCAGTCGACCGGCCAGACCGTGACGTCGACCTACGCGACCCGGCACACGCCAGACGGGGCACGGCAGAAGGTGGCGCTGCTCGAGTCGCAGGGTCCGGAGCTCACCGCCGCCGAGATCGCCGCCGCGCGCCCGACCGGCATCTTTGCGTTCTTCAAGCGCTTGTTCGGTGGGTAGGCGTCGATGACGGTTGGTTATCGACGAGCCGACGACACGTGACGGAACTTTGCGCAGGCTGATGCGTTCCAGGCGCGCATACTCCGCAGCACCTCGAAAGGGAGCCCCTCGTGTCCAACACCACCGCAGCCGATACGGTCATTCGCCAGCACGTCTATTGGTCCGTCGGAGCCGGCCTCGTGCCGGTGCCGCTCGCCGACTTCGTGGCGGTGACGGCCGTGCAGCTCGATCTCATTCGCCAGCTCTGCACGCTCTACGGCGTCTCGTACCAGGAGGGTCAGGGCAAGGTGTGGGTCGGCGCGTTGACGGGTGGCGCGGTGGCTCGGATCGGAGCGTCGGCGCTGAAGGCGATTCCCGGTATCGGCACGCTGCTCGGCGGCATCTCGATGTCGATCGCCTCGGGCGCGTCGACGTACGCGGTCGGCCAGGTGGTGAAGGCGCACCTGTCGGGTGGCGGCACCATGACGGACCTCGACGTCGAGGCGGCGCGACAGAAGTACGCGACCGAGTACGAGAAGGGAAAGACCGTCGCGAAGGAGGCCAGCGCCGACAAGGACGCCGGCGACGTGTTCGAGAAGCTCGCGAAGCTGGGTGAGCTCCGGGACAAGGGTGTGATCACCGAGAAGGACTTCGAGGCGAAGAAGGCCGAGCTGCTGAAGGAAGTCTGACGAGCTACTCCGCGACGGCGCGGGCCCGAGACGCCTGCTTCTCGCGCTCTCCCAGCGCCGCCTGCAGGTACTTGCCCGACAGCTTCCGGCCGATGAGCTCCTGGGCGAGCTCGCCCGCCTCGACCAGCTTCTGCAGATCGATGCCCGTCTGAATGCCCATGCCGTGGAGCATGAACACGAGATCTTCCGTCGCGAGGTTCCCGGCGGCTCCCGGCGCGTAGGGACAGCCGCCCAACCCACCGATGCTCGAGTCGAACGTGGTGACCCCGAGCTGCAGACCCACCAGCGCGTTCGCGAGCGCGGTGCCGCGCGTATCGTGCAGATGAAGCGCCACCTGATCGATGGGCAGCAGCTTCGACACCTCTTGCACGATCTCGGCGGTCTGGTTCGGCGTGCCGATGCCGATCGTGTCGCCCAGTGACAATTGGTACAGCCCGATGTCGACGATCTGCTTCACCACCTCGACGACGCGCGTCACGGGCACCAGGCCCTCGTACGGGCAACCCCACACCGTCGACAGGTAGCAGCGCACCCGCATACCAGCCGCCCGTGCGCCCTGTGCCACTTCCCGGGCCGCCGCGACCGCCTCGGCCACCGACTTGTTGATGTTCTTCTTCGAGTGCGACTCGGTCACCGAGAGGAAGACGGCCGCCTCTTTGAGCCCCGCAGCGCTGGCCCGCTCGAGCCCTTTCAAGTTCGGCACGAGCGCCGTGAAGCTGACGTCGTCTCGCTTCGGCAGCACCTGCAGCAGCTTCTCGGCGTCAGAGAGCTGCGGAATCCACCGGGGTGAGACGAACGACGAGACCTCGATGCGCTTCTCCCCGGCCGCGATCAGCGCCTCGATCAGCCGCGCCTTGTCGGCCGTCGCGAGCGACCGGAGCTCGTTCTGCAACCCATCACGCGGGCCGACCTCATAAACCTCGACGTGTGTGGGCAGCCGACCGAGCAAGCTCATGCGCGGGCCGGAATGTGCTCCCGAATCCACTTCACGATGTCCTGGGTGCTCGAGCCCGGGGTGAAGATCTCCGACACGCCCTTCGCCTTCAGCTTGGGAATGTCGTCGTCGGGAATGATGCCGCCACCGAAGACCTTGATGTCGTCGGCCTTCTGGCCACCGAGCAGCTCGATCACTGCGGGGAAGAGCGTCATGTGCGCGCCCGACATGATCGACAGGCCGATCGCGTCGACGTCTTCCTGCACGGCCGCGCTGACGATCATCTCAGGTGTCTGGTGAAGGCCCGTGTAGATGACCTCCATGCCGGCGTCGCGGAGCGCGCGGGCGATGATCTTCGCGCCCCGATCGTGTCCATCGAGTCCGGGCTTGGCGACGAGGATGCGGAGTTTTCGGTCAGCCACGTTTCTGAGCTCCTACGATCTGGTCCAGCGAGGCATCACTCAACGCACTGCCATCGACTCCGCCGTGCACCCATCGCACCGAGAAGCCCGCTGCGTCGAGCAGGGCCTCCCACTCGGAAACGCCATAGTAACGAATGAAGAATGATGCAGCCATGAAGCGACCATCGGGCAGGTGAAGCTCGCGCTTGAGCGTGTCGCGCAGGGTGGCTTCTTCGAACCGCACGTTCTCGACCAGCCTCGACCCATCGGGCAGCACCGCGTCGTAGCTGGCCTCGGGCTGCCAGGTCGCGGCGTGGGGTGGCGTGCCGTGCACCATGAACCAGCCTCCCGGCCTGACGCATCGCGCCAGCTCTGCCAGGGCGACCGGCACCGCGTCGTCGCAGAACGTTCCGAGCGTGTTGTACCAGCAGTAGGCCGCGCCGAAGGCGTCGTCGCGGAACGGCAGCCTGAAGAAGTTGCCGCGAGTCACCGGGGCCGAGCTCCGCGCCTCGCCGAGCGAGAGCTGGTCGGCGTCGATGCCCACCACCCGGCCCGGCAGACGCTTCGCCAGCCGCGACAGATGGCGGCCGTGCCCACAGCCGAAGTCGAGCACCAGCCCTGACGCATCACCTTCGCGCAGCCTCGCCTCGAGGAACGCGGCCTCGGCGTCAGAGACCGCGTCGGCCAGGAACGGGCGAGTCGACCGAAGGTAGAGCTCGCCGAAGAAGTTCTTCGGGCCCTCAGTCGAGATCGTCATCCGCGTCGTCTTCGTCCAGCTCGGACTGGGCCTTCGAGGTGTCGACCGTGAGGCGCCCGTCGGTGTCCCACTCGAGGCGAACGCCCGGCGGCAGGGCCAGGTAGCGGATGATCTCGGGCACCCGGTTGGCGAGCTCGGCGAGCGTCATCATGCCCTCGGCCGGCCCGTCGTGCGTGGTGCGGCTGACGAAGCGCCAGCCAGAGTCCTTCGAGGCGTTCGGCTCTTCTCGCAGGGCCGTCAACGCGCGCAGCCCGTGCACGAAGCCCCGCACCTTCGCGGTGGCCGAGTGGAACGGGGAGTCACCGGTGAGATCGAACTCCTCGAGCACGAGGCGTTGCTCGAGCGCGCGCATGAGCGCCAGGGTGAGCGGCTCACGTTCGGCGCCCTTGCCATCAGGCACCGCGCGAACTTCGAGCACGCCGACCCCGGGGAACACCTCGGGCGGCAGCAGCTTCTGAATGAGCGGTGGGTGCCAGCCGCGGAACGGCCCGCCCGCGTCGCCCTCGGTGGCGAAGAAGGTGAGGCGATCGAAGCCGTACGCCATCGACTGGCCGTGCTGCACGCGGTGGCCCTGCTCCATCGCCCAGTCGGCGAGGTGGCCGCACATGAGGGCTGCGTCTTCGAGCAGGTCGCGCCCCCTGAACTCGAAGCTGATCTCGCGCTGATCGAGTTTGGAGAGCCCCACCGTCTCGGCGCGAAAACCGTGCTCGCCCATCTCGGTGAAGCCGACCGAGAACAGGTCTTCGGCGAGTGGCTCTTCTGGCAGCGCCTCCGCAGCCGTCTGGAGCGGAAAGGGCCACAGGCGCAGCACATCGAAGCCGTAGCCGTTGAGGCCCGCGCACGCCTCGAGCAGCACCCGTCGCGCGTCGCCGAAGAAGTGACCGGCGCCACCCGAGACGGAGCGGGACAGAGACAACAGAAACGCCCGCTTCGGGGTGAAGCGCGAGAACGCCTGGGTGTGCGGCCCGAACAGCTCATCGGTGCGCGAGGGCACGATCAGCGTGAGGAGCTCGGAGAGGAGCACCCTCGTCGAGCCATGGTTCGGGGGCGCGAACGCGTCGCTGGGGGCGCCTCCGTCGGTGTAGATCACGAAGCAGCAGCGGAGCGTCGGCAAGGCGCATGAAGTGTACCCCGACCCCGGGGAAAGACGGTCAGAGAAAGCAGCCGCCTCGCAGAAGGCCTTGCACGGAGCTTCGAATGTGCAGAAAGAAGCCGGGTGCGCCCCACCATCGTCAGACGCGGTCTCGATCTGCCCCTCGCGGGCGCGCCAGAGCAGGTCATCGAGGCCTCGGCCCAGGTGACTCGCGTCGCGCTGCAGGCCCGTGACTACGTGGGGCTCAAGCCACGGCTGCTGGTCGAAGTGGGGCAGTCGGTGCGCCTGGGGCAGCCGCTGTTCGAGGCGCGCGACGATGCGTCGATGCGCTTCGTCGCCCCTGGCAGCGGCGTCATTCAGGCCGTGCATCGCGGCGAGCGCCGCCTCCTGCAGTCCGTGGTGATCGAGCTCGACGAGGGCGCTGCAGCGCCTGTCTCGTTCACGGCCTTCTCTTCGACGGCGGGCAGCTCAGCCGAGGGCGTTCGTGCGCTGCTGCTCGAGTCGGGGTTGTGGACGGCGCTGCGCACGCGCCCGTTCGGCCGGGTCCCCGCACCGAAAGCCGAGCCACCAGCGGCGATCTTCGTCACGGCCATCGACACTGCGCCGCTCGCGCCCGATCTCGACGTCGTGCTCGAGGGGCGGGAAGACGAGCTCGAGCGGGGCCTGACGGTGCTCCGCACGCTCACCGCGGGCCCGGTGTTTCTGTGCCGCAAGCAGGGGTCTGCGCTGGGGGCCGGCTCGAGCGGCGCCACCGTCGCCGAGTTCGCGGGCAAACACCCTGCCGGCACCGTCGGCTTCCACATTCACACGCTCCACCCCGTTCGCCGCGGCACGAGCGTCTGGCACCTCACCGCGCAGGACGCCGCGCGCATCGGCAGGCTCTTTCGCGACGGCACCCTCGACGTGACCCAGGTCGTCTCGCTCGCAGGCCCGCTGGTGAAGCGCCCGCGGTTGGTTCGCACGAGGCTCGGCGCGTCGCTGACACAGCTGGTGGCGGCGGAGCTGACCGACGGCGACCGCGACGCGCGGGTGATCAGCGGCTCGGTGCTCCACGGCGACCGGAGCGCAGGCGAGGCGCTCGACTGGCTCGGGCGCTACCACCAGCAGGTCTCGGTGCTCGCCGAGGGGCGCGAACGCCACTTTCTCGGCTGGCTGGCGCCCGGGGTGAACCGGTTCTCGCTGCTGCCAACCTTCGTCTCTGCGTTGTTCCCGAAGAAGCGCTTCGCGTTCGACACCAACACCAACGGTGGGCGGCGCGCGATGGTGCCGATCGGCGCCTACGAGCGCGTCATGCCGATGGACCTGATGGCCACGCATCTGCTCCGGGCGTTGACCGTCGGCGATCTCGAGTGGGCCGAGTCTCTGGGTGCGCTCGAGCTCGACGAAGAAGATCTGGCCCTGTGCACCTACGTCTGCCCGGGGAAATACGACTACGGCCCGGCCCTGCGCCGCGTGCTCGACGCCATCGAGGCCGAGGGGTGACATGAAGGTCCTGCGAACGCTGCTCGACCGGGTCGAGCCACACTTCAAGAAGGGCGGTCGGCTCGAGGCGCTCCACGCGCTGTACGACGCGTCCGACACGTTCTTGTACACGCCGGCCTCGACGACCCAGGCCAGCACTCACGTTCGAGATGGGCTCGATCAGAAGCGCATGATGATGGTGGTCGTGATCGCCCTGGGCCCCGCGATCGCCATGGCTCTCTACAACACGGGTTACCAGGCGCACCTCGTGGTGGAGGACGGCGGCCGGCTGCTGTCGACCTGGCAGACCTCGGCCTACCTGTGGACCGGACTGCCGGTCTCGTCGGGCTCGGTGGTGGGCTGCCTGGTGCACGGGGCGCTCTATTTCCTGCCGGTGACCCTCGTCACCTACGCGACGGGCGGGCTCTTCGAGGTGCTCTTCGCGGCCGTACGCAAGCACGAGGTGAACGAGGGCTTCCTGGTGACGGGCATCCTCATTCCGCTCACGCTGCCGGCAACGGTGCCGCTGTGGCAGGTGGCGCTGGGCACGGCCTTCGGCGTGGTGATCGGCAAAGAGATCTTCGGCGGCACCGGCATGAACTTCCTCAACCCGGCCCTGGTGGCGCGGGCGTTCCTCTTCTTCGCGTACCCAGCGCAGCTCTCGGGGCAGATCTGGGTGGCGGCGGTGCCGGCCGACGGGCGCTCGGGAGCCACCTGGCTGGCCTCGCTCGCCGAGGGCACTGGCCACCTGCCCGGCCTCACCTGGTGGGACGCCTTCGTCGGCCTCATTCCCGGCTCGATGGGAGAGACCTCGGCGCTCGCGGCGCTCATCGGCGCGGGGCTGTTGCTGCTGACGCGCATCGGCTCGTGGCAGACGATGCTGGGCGTGGTGCTGGGCACGGCCGCGACCGCGTACGGGCTCAACGCGCTCGGCTCGAGCACCAACCCGATGATGAACGTCCCCTTCCACTGGCACGCCGTGCTGGGGGGCTGGGCCTTCGGGCTGGTCTTCATGGCGACCGACCCGGTGTCGTCGGCCTTCACCGCCACGGGCAAGCACGTGTACGGCTTCCTCATCGGCGTCTTGTGCGTGCTGATTCGGGTGGTGAACCCCGCCTACCCCGAAGGAATGATGCTCGCGATTCTCTTCATGAACATGTTCGCGCCGCTCATCGATCACGCGGTGATCGCCGCGAACACCCGACGGAGGGACGCCAGGCATGCCCGCACTCAAGCGTGACTCGGTGCCCTACACCCTGGGGTTCGCCGCGATCGTCTGCCTGGTCTGCGCGATCCCCATCGCCAGCGCGGCGGTGCTGTTGCGGCCCATGCAGGCGAGGAACCAGCGCGTCGATCGGCTCAGCAAGGTCCTCGGCGTCGCGGGCCTGCTGAAGCCGAGCGAGAAGCTGGGGCCGGCCGAGATCGAGGCCCGCTTCGACGAGTTCGTCGTGCCCCGCGCCGTGGAGCTGCGCACCGGGGCCTTCAGCGACGCCGTCGACCCGCGCACCTTCGATCAGCGCAAGGCCGCGCGGGAGCCGTCGACGAGCTTCGAGCCTCCGTCAAACGAGGCCCGCGTCTTCAGGGTGCCGAACCACGCCGTCGTCTTCGAGGTGAAGCGCGAAGGGAAAGTGGCCGCGTTGATTCTGCCCATTCAGGGGTACGGGCTGTGGTCGACGATGTATGGCTACCTGGCGCTCGAGGCCGACGCGCGCACCGTCGCTGGCATCACCTTCTACGAGCACGGCGAGACGCCCGGCCTCGGCGGCGAGATCGAGAACCCACGCTGGCAGGCCCAGTGGAAGGGGCGGCTGGCGCTCGACGAAGCGGGCGACGTGAAGCTCAAGGTGATCAAAGGCGTGGCGGGCCCACCCGCTGACGACCCGTATCGCGTCGACGGGCTCTCGGGCGCGACCATCACCGCGCGCGGCGTCTCACACACCATCGACTTCTGGCTGGGCGACGCCGCCTTCGGCCCCTTCCTCGCCCGCTACCGTCAAGGAGGCTCCTGATGCTGAGCAAGACCTCACGCGCCGCGCTGATCGATCCGCTGTTCGAGGACAACCCGATCGGCAAGCAGGTGCTGGGCATCTGCTCGGCGCTGGCCGTCACCACCCTCGTCAGCACCTCCGTGGTGATGTCGCTCGCCGTCACCGCCGTGCTGATGGCCAGCAACGTGCTGATCAGCGTCATTCGCAACCTGATCCCCGGCAGCATTCGCATCATCGTGCAGCTGACAGTGATCTCGTCGTTGGTGATCGTCTGCGATCAACTCCTCAAGGCCTACGCCTACGACATCTCGAAGCAGCTCTCGGTCTTCGTCGGGCTGATCATCACCAACTGCATCATCATGGGACGCGCCGAGGCCTTCGCGATGCAGCGGGGCCCGCTCGAGAGCCTCTTCGACGCCATCGGCAACGGCGCGGGCTACAGCCTGGTGCTGGTGATCGTCGCGGTCATTCGTGAGCTGTTCGGCTCGGGGAGCATCGCGGGGGCGCGGGTGCTGCCGCTGGTGAGCGAAGGCGGCTGGTACGTGCCCAACGGCCTGCTGGTGCTGTCGCCGGCGGCGTTCTTCATTCTGGGAGGGCTCATCTGGGCCCTTCGCACGTGGAAGCCGAAGCAGGTCGAACAGCAGCAGACCGTGCACATCGAAGCCGACGCCCCCGGCGTCACGCCCTGAGGCCCCCATGGTGAGCCACTACCTGAGCCTGTTGGTGAAGAGCATCTTCGTCGAGAACATGGCCCTCGCCTTCTTCTTGGGCATGTGTTCGTTCCTGGCGGTGTCGAAGCGCGTCGGCACCGCCATCGGCCTGGGCCTCGCGGTCGTCTTCGTGCTGGGGCTGACCGTGCCGCTGAACAACCTGCTGCTGCACCAGGTGCTCAGAGAAGGCGCGCTCGCGTGGGTGCACCCGTCACTCGCCGAGGTCGATCTCTCGTTCCTCGTCTTCTTGAGCTTCATCGGCACCATCGCGGCGCTGGTGCAGGTCGTCGAGATGGCCATCGAGAAGTTCGCGCCAGCCCTCTACGGAGCGCTCGGCGTGTTCCTGCCGTTGATCGCGGTGAACTGCGCGATCCTCGGGGGCTCGCTGTTCATGGATCAGCGCGACTACACGCTCGCCGAGAGCGCCGTCTTCGGGGTCGGCTCAGGCATCGGGTGGCTGCTGGCGATCACCGCCCTGGCGGCAGTGCGAGAGAAGCTGCGGTACTCGAACCCGCCCGAGGGGCTGCGGGGCCTGGCGCTGACGTTCATGGTGACCGGGCTGCTCGCCATCTGCTTCATGGCGTTCGCTGGAATTCAACTCTGAGGGCCTGACGCGATGCTGACCATCTCTCTTGGAGTCACCGTCTTCCTGGTGCTGGTGCTGGCGCTGGTCACCGTGTTGCTGCTGGCCAGGCGCCGGCTGGTCAGCACGGGCGAGCTGTCGATTCTCATCAACGACGATCCGACGAAGACCATCACCACCCGCGCCGGCGGCACGCTGCTGACGAGCCTCGCTGACAAGAAGATCTTCATTCCGTCGGCGTGCGGCGGGAAGGGCTCGTGCGGCGTCTGCAAGGTGGTCGTCAATGAAGGCGGCGGCGCGCTGCTCCCCACCGAGACCAGCCACGTCAGCCGCGGCGAGGCCCGTGAGGGCGTGCGCCTGTCGTGTCAGGTGAAGCTCAAGGAGAACCTCTCGATTCACGTCGAAGAGTCGATCTTCGGCGTGCGCCAGTGGCGCTGCAAGGTGCGCTCGAACGACAACGTCGCCACCTTCATCAAGGAGCTGGTGCTCGAGCTTCCGCCCGGGGAAGCCGTGCCCTTTCGCGCGGGTGGCTACGTGCAGATCGAATGCCCCCCACACACCGTGCAGTACAAGGACATCGAGGTGCCACCCCGGTTTCGCGACGAATGGGAGCAATACAAGCTCTTCGAGCTCACCTCGGTGACGAGCGAGCCGGTGACCCGCGCGTACTCGATGGCCAACTACCCGCTCGAGTCCGACATCGTGATGCTGAACGTCAGAATCGCCACGCCGCCGCCGCGCACCCAGGGGCTGCCGCCCGGCATCATGTCGTCGTACATCTTCGGGCTGAAGCCGGGGGACGAGGTCACCATCAGCGGCCCCTTCGGTGAGTTCTTCGCCAAAGAGACCCAGAACGAGATGTGCTTCATCGGCGGCGGCGCAGGCATGGCGCCCATGCGCTCGCACCTCTTCGATCAGCTCAGGCGGCTGAAGACGAAGCGCAAGGTGACGTTCTGGTACGGCGCCCGCTCGTTGCGAGAGATGTTCTACACGGCCGACTTCGACGCGCTGGCTGCCGAGAACCCGAACTTCTCGTGGCACGTCGCGCTCTCCGAGCCAAAACCGGAAGATCAGTGGAAGGGCGCGACCGGCTTCATTCACGAGGTGCTGCTCCGCGACTACCTGGCTCGGCACCCCGCGCCCGAAGACATCGAGTACTACCTCTGCGGCCCGCCGATGATGCTCAAGGCGAGCATGAAGATGCTGGAAGAGCTCGGGGTCGACCGCGAGAACATCGCCTTCGACGACTTCGGGTGAAGAAGCCGTTCTCGCTGGGCCAGGCCTCGAGGCGGTGGTGGCTGTTGCTCGCCGCGCTGCTCGTCGCCTCGGTGGCCACCTACGTGCGCCGAGCGTCGCCGCCGCCGGCCGAGCCTGCCCGCCTGTCAGGGAAGACGATGGGCACCACGTGGTCGGTGCTGCTCGACGGGCCGCGCGAGGCGACGGTGCTCGAGGCGACCCGCCGCGACGTCGAGGCCGTGCTCGCGAGCGTGAACGCCAGCATGTCCACGTACGATCCCACCAGCGAGCTCTCGCGCTTCAACGCTCGGGAGCTCACCACGCCACTCGAGGTGTCGGCGCCGCTGGCCCAGGTGCTCCGCGATGCACAGGCTGTCTCAGTCGCCTCGGGTGGTGCCTTCGACGTCACGGTCGGCCCGCTGGTCGAGGCGTGGGGGTTCGGCGCGAGAGGTCGCCCGAAGCGTGTCCCCTCGGATGACGAGGTGGCCGCGCTGCTGGAGTCGGTCGGCGCGCATCGGCTCTCGGTCGATGGGGGGCTGGTGGCGAAGGCGCACCCGAAGCTCCAGGTCGATCTCTCGGCCATCGCCAAGGGCTACGCCGTCGATCAGGTCTCGGCCGCGTTGCTGGCGCGCGGTGAGCGCAACCACCTCGTCGACATCGGCGGTGAGCTGACGGCGCGGGGCGTCAACGCCCTGGGTGAGCCGTTTCGTGTCGGGGTCGAGGCGCCGGACCCGCAGCAACGGCGGGTGCTGCACACCATCGCCCTGACTGATCGCTCCATCGCCTCGTCAGGCAACTACCGGAACTTCTACGAAGTGGGCGGCAGGCGGTACGCGCACACCATCGATCCCTCGACGGGGCGGCCGGTTCAACACCCGCTGGTCGCGGTCTCGGTGCTGGACCAGCGCTGCGCCATCGCCGACGCCTGGGCGACGGCCCTCATGGCGGCCGGCCCCCAGCGCGCGTGGGCGCTGGTCGAACGGCACCGCCTCGACGCGATGCTGCTCGTCGAGCGCCCCGATGGAGGCATCGAGGAGCGCTCCACGGCGGGCTTCGAGGCAGCCCTGCTGCGAGGCCGCTAAGCTTCGACTGATTGGAGGACGCGTGCTCTTCGTGCTCACCATCGTCATCATGGCGGCCCTCATGGGGCTGATGGCCATCGGCCTCGTTCGTGGCCGGCGGCTCAAGGGGTCGTGCGGTGGCACGGGTGGGCCCTGCCACTGCGAGGCGACTGGGGTGCCAAAGTCGGAGCGCGCGTGCGAGCGCTTCAAGGCACCTGGCGGCCGTCACTGACGAGTCGTCAGAAGATCCCGCCCTCGCGGTACTGGCCCCAGACCTTCCGGAACACGTCGGACACCTCACCGAGCGTCGCGTAGGCCTTCACCGCCTCGAGCACGGGCGGCATCAGGTTGAGCTTCTCGTCGCGGCAGGCGGCCTCGACCTTCGCGAGCGCCACGTCGACCTGCGCCTGGTCCCGCGAGGCCTTGAGGGCCTGGAGGCGTTCGACCTGCTCCCGCGCCACCTGCTCGTCGATCTTCAGCAGCTCGATGTTGCTGCGGTCGGTGGGCGACTTGAACGCGTTGACGCCGACGATGAGGCGGTCACCCTCCTCCACCTCACGCTGAAACTGGTACGCGGACTCGCCGATCTCCTTCTGCGGGAAGCCCTCTTCGACGGCGCGAATGATGCCGCCCATCTCGTCGATGCGGCGGATGTAGTCGAACGCGCGCTTCTCCATCTCGTCGGTGAGGTGCTCGACGTAGTAGCTGCCAGCGAGCGGGTCGACGACGCGATCGGCGCCCGACTCGTGCGCGATGATCTGCTGGGTGCGCAGGGCGATGGTGACCGCGTCCTCCGAGGGCAACGCGTAGGTCTCGTCGAGCGAGTTGGTGTGGAGCGACTGCGTGCCACCGAGCGCCGCGGCGAAGGCCTGCAGCGCGACGCGGGCGACGTTGTTGTACGGCTGCTGCGCGGTGAGCGACACGCCAGCCGTCTGCGCGTGCGTGCGGAGCATGAGCGAGCGGGGATCTCTCGCGCCGAAGCGGTCGCGCATGATCCGCGCCCACATGCGGCGGGCCGCGCGGAACTTGGCGACCTCCTCGAAGAAGTCGTTGTGCACGTCCCAGAAGAACGAGAGCCGGGGCGCGAAGTCGTCGACGTTCATTCCGCGCTTCACGCCCTCTTCGACGTAGCCGATGCCGTCGGCGATGGTGAACGCGAGCTCCTGGACCGCCGTCGCTCCAGCTTCACGGATGTGGTACCCGCTGATCGACACCGGGTTCCACTTCGGCATGTGCTGCGCGCAGAACTCGATCATGTCGGTGACGATGCGCACCGCGGGGCGTGGACCGACGATCCACTCCTTCTGCGCGATGAACTCCTTCAGCATGTCGTTCTGAATGGTGCCGCCGAGCTTGCCCATCGGCACGCCCTGCTTCTCGGCGACCGCGATGTACATGCACAAGGCGATGATCGCCGACGCATTGATCGTCATCGAGGTGGTGACCTCGTCGAGCTTGATGCCCTCGAAGAGGATCTCGAAGTCCTTCAGGGTCGAGATGGCGACGCCTTCTTTGCCGACCTCACCCAGCGACATCGGGTGATCGGCGTCGTAGCCCATGAGCGCGGGCATATCGAAGGCGGTCGAGAGGCCGGTCATGCCCTGGCCGATGAGGTACTTGAACCGCTTGTTGGTGTCGGCCGGGCCACCGAAGCCGGCGAACTGGCGCATCGTCCACAAACGGCTGCGGTACATCGTCGGCTGCGTACCGCGCGTGAAGGGGAACTCACCAGGCAGGCCGATGTCCTCGAGGCGCTCGCCCTTGCGGTCGGCCTGGGTGAAGACGTCGGGCAGCGGAATACCGGAGTCATTGAGGAACGTCGGCCGGCGCGTCGGCATCTTCTCGAGCGACTTCGAGAGCGTCGTCTTGCGCCACCGCGCGACCTCGGCAGTGAGCTGCTTGAGCGTCGCGGCGTCGTAGGTGACGGCGCGGGGCTTCTTCGCGGCTGCGGGCTTCTTCGTGCCCACCACCTTCTTCTTCGCCGCGGGCTTCTTCGACTTCACCTTCGACAGGGTGACCTTCTTCGCGCTCTTCGCCATGGCGGCTCCAATAGCATCGGGTGCACGGGCCAGCCAGACAGCGCGCTTGCCCAGCTGCGTCAGGAGCGAGCCGGGCCTTCACGAAGCCGTTGAGGGGCGTGCGTGGCGTGAGCTCTCAGTGGCACGTCAGGAGGCTGATTGGACTTCGTCATGAACGCCGTGCCGCACCACCCTGCTGACGTGACTTCGACGTGGTTGAGTGAAGTGCTGGGCCGGCCAGTCGAGGTGCTCAGCAGAGTCGATGAGGTCAGCAACTGGGGCGCTCACGTCAGACTGGAAGTGAAGGACGTCGCCCGGGACGACGTGATGCGCCTGCGGGTGAAGATCGGGTCTGCGTCGACGTTCGGCACGAGCGAGGTCGACTACTACCTGACCCTCTTCGCCGGATTGCCCGACGCGCCGCTGGTTCGATGTCACCACGCCGCCGCCGACTCGACGCACTACCATCTGGTCCTGGACGACCTGGCGCAGACGCATCGCAACCTCGATGACGTGGTCATCACCGAGGACCTGGGGCGCGCGCTCGTTGACGCGATCGGGCGACTCCATGCGTTCTGCTGGCCGCGGGTTCCGCCCGAGCCGACGGAGGTCGAGGCGGGCCTGAAGGACGCCCGAGCCGGTCTTCCGGTGATGCTGTCGGCCATGGCCGACAGCTTTTCCCAGGCCGAGCGAGACCTCGTTCGCCAGGTGTTCGACACCCAGCCCGCGGTGATGCAGGCGCGAGTTGCGACGGCTGCCGGCTTCAGCTTCGTCCACGGTGATTTGAACCCGGGCAACATCCTCGCGCCCACGGGCGGGAGTCCGTTCAACCAGGTCTTTCTCCTCGATCATCAGCCGTTTCTCGGCTGCTCCGTGACCGGACTGGCCGTCAGCGACCTCGCCTACGCGATGGTGCTGTGGTGGCCGGTCGAGGATCGGCGGCGATGGGCGAATGTGCTGGTCAACCGCTGGCACGCGGGCCTGCTCGCGCGAGGCGTGGTCGGCTATTCGCTCGCGCAAGCCCGCGACGACTGGCGCCACTGTGTCAAGCAGACGCTCTTCGTGCCGGCAAGCCGATGCTCCGAGCCGGGCGCAGTCACCGAGCTCCGCTGGCTGTGGGAGATGCACACCAGACGGGCCCTCGCCGCCATCGCCGAGCTGGGCTGAAGGAATCTGGCTGCTCTCGCGTTGACCTTCACGGCGCGGTAGCCCACCGCTCGAGCCGGGCGATGCCCTCGGTCAAGACCGGGTCAGTCTTACAGAACGCGAAGCGGGCCAGGCCGTGCACTGAGGACGCGTGCTCGGGGCTGAAGAACACCGACGGAGGAATCGAGGCGACTCCGCCCTCCTGGAGCAGGCGTTTGCAGAAGGCGACGTCGTCCTCCGTGGGCCGGCGGTGACGGTCGGTGCGCGCCATCACGAAGTAGCTGCCGTGGGGGACGAAGGGATCGAAGCCGGCCCGACTGAGCCCGTCGAGCAGCATATCGCGGCGCCGCTGGTACTCGGTGACGAAGCCAGTGAAGTACGAGTCAGGGAGCCTCAGCGCCGCCGCGATCGCCACCTGAAACGGGTGGGCCACCGCGAACGTCACCCACTGATGCGCCTTCTGCGTCGCCCGCACGAGCGCTGGAGGACCGAGGGCCCAGCCGATCTTCCAGCCGGTGAAGGAGAAGCTCTTGCCTCCGCTCGACAGGGTGAGCGTCTGCTCGGGCCGCAGCGTCGCTGGCCGAAGGTGAACGCCGGGCGCGTAGACGAGGTGCTCGTAGACCTCGTCACTGAGCAGCACCGCGCCGTGCCTCTCCACGAGGCCGTGGATCAGCTCGAGCTCCTCACGCGTGAAGAGCTTGCCGGTCGGGTTGTGCGGCGTGTTGACGATGCAGAGCTTCGTCTTCGAGGTGAACGCGGCGCGGAGCTCCTCCTCATCGAACCACCACGCGCCGTCCGAGGTCGTCGGAGCCCGCAGCTGCACGAAGCGCGGCACCCCACCGGCCATCTGCACGCTCGCGAGATACGAGTCGTAATACGGCTCGAACAGCACCACCTCGTCGCCCGGGTTCACCAGGCCCATGACGGCGTCGAAGATCGCCTCGGTCGCGCCGCTCGTCACCGTCACCTGGGTGTCAGGGTCGATCGTCTGCCCGTAGAAGCGCTTCGAGTGCTCGGCGATCGCCTGCCGGAGAATCGGGTTGCCCGTCGAGACGCCGTACTGGTTCACGCCGGAGCGAATCGCCTCGAGGGCCGCCTGCTTCACCTCGTCGGGGCCATCGAAATCGGGAAAACCCTGCCCCAGGTTGACGGCCTTCAGCTGCACGGCCAGCCGGGAGATCTCGGTGAAGATGGTGGTGCCGAAGCTGGCGACTCGGGCGCTCTCGGAGCTCATGCCCGGGTGTTTGTCACGAACCCATCGAGCGCCACAGCATCACGAGCCCGGCGAGGGCGAGCACCGCGCCCGCCACGATGCCGAGAAGGCCGAGCTGGCTCCGACGTTTCGCAGCGCGAGCGCTCGCACGCCGATTCGCCTCTTCGAAGGCGTGATCCTCCCGAACGGCGCGCGCGGTGCGGGTGATGGGCGCGTCGATGGGCACACCGGCGTCGTCACTCACGCCGAGCACGTCGCGCACGTGCTGAATGTAGCGATCGCTCCCCCGATACCGCTTGAGCGCCGTGCCAATCCGATCGAGCCGCTCGGCGCCACCGGCTGTGTCCCAGGTCAGCCCCTCGGAGGGCTTGGGACGTTTGCTGGGAGGCGCCGCCGATTCACCGGTCTTGAGGCCACCATCGCTCCAGACCACGACGTCGTCGAACAGCGACAGCTCCTGCCGCGTGACGCGCCCAGAGGCGTCGACGTCGGTCACCAGCTCGGCGCCCTTCAAGCCTCGGTGCCAGATGGTGCGGGTGCCACGCTCGTCGGGGGGCGACTCCACGGCGCGAATGCGGAACATCGACTCCACCGCAGACACGCGCTCCTCATCGGTCCGTTGAGCCATTGGTAGAGGAGTGGCGCGGTGTCGCATCAGCGACCCGTTTCCACTCTCCTCCTTTCAAACCGTACGTGCGGATTTCCCGCATACGGCTTCACGGGTGTCTTCACGGGCAGCTTA
>JALHMW010000007.1 GCA_022843845.1 Archangium sp. | reverse complement strand
AACCCTTGGGACCTGCTCCAGCCCCAGGATGCGATGAGCCGACATCGAGGTGCCAAACCTCCTCGTCGATGTGAACTCTTGGAGGAGATAAGCCTGTTATCCCCGGAGTACCTTTTATCCGTTGAGCGATGGCCCTTCCATTCAGAACCACCGGATCACTATGACCTGCTTTCGCACCTGCTCGAGCCGTCGCTCTTGCAGTCAAGCTCCCTTATGCCATTGCACTCGACGCCTGGTTTCCAATCAGGCTGAGGGAACCATCGCGCGCCTCCGTTACTCTTTGGGAGGCGACCGCCCCAGTCAAACTACCCACCAGACAGTGTCCCGATCCCGGATGACGGGATGCGGTTAGACACCAGAAACCAGCAGGGTGGTATTTCACTGACGCCTCCACTGAACCTAGCGGCCCAGCTTCAAAGGCTCCCACCTATGCTACACAGCCAATCCCTAGTGTCACTGTCAAGTTGTAGTAAAGGTTCACGGGGTCTTTCCGTCTTTCCGCGGGTAAACTGCATCGGCACAGCTATTTCAATTTCGCCGAGTCCCTCTCCGAGACAGCGGGGAAGTCGTTACTCCTTTCGTGCAGGTCGGAACTTACCCGACAAGGAATTTCGCTACCTTAGGACCGTTATAGTTACGGCCGCCGTTTACTGGGGCTTCGGATCACCGCTTCGCTTGCGCTGACGGATCCCCTTAACCTTCCAGCACCGGGCAGGAGTCAGACCCTATACGTCGGCTTCTCGCCTTCGCAGAGTCCTGTGTTTTTGGTAAACAGTCGCTACCCCCTATTCTCTGCGACCCTCATCGGCTTTAACACCTACCGAGGGCACACCTTCTTCCGAAGTTACGGTGTCAATTTGCCTAGTTCCTTGGAGGAGAGTTCTCTCGGGCCCCTTAGGCTACTCGCCTCACCCACCTGTGTCGGTTTACGGTACGGACGACCTACGGAATCCCTGCGAGGTTTTTCTTGGGAGCAGGGTATCGCTGACTCTAGGCTTGCGCCTTCGCATTCAGCTTTCGGAGATAACTGCCAGGCCTTTTATCGTACCCAGCACCCCTACGGCTTTAGACTGCCATCCACTGCAGCAGCTCAGTTAACCTTCTCCGTCACCCCTCAGTTCAACTTCCGTAAGCCGGCGCAGGAATATTAACCTGCTTTCCATCATCTACCCCTTTCGGGCTCGACTTAGGGTCCGGCTAACCCTGGGAAGATTGACTTGACCCAGGAAACCTTAGGTTTACGGGGGGGAAGATTCTCACTTCCCTTATCGCTACTCATTTCGGCATCAGCACTCGAAACCGCTCCACACGCCATTACCATCGTGCTTCGCAGCAGTTTCAACGCTCCCCTACCGCCATGCAGATCAGAATCTGCATGACCCAAAGCTTCGGTGCCAGGCTTAGCCCCGTTACATTTTCGGCGCGGCTTGTCTCGACCAGTGAGCTATTACGCTTTCTTTAAAAGATGGCTGCTTCTAAGCCAACTTCCTGGTTGTCAATGACCCGCCACATCCTTTCTAGTGTTCACTTAGCCTGAACTTGGGGACCTTAGCTGTTGGTCTGGGTTATTCCCCTCTTGACGATGGACGTTATCACCCACCGTCTGCGTCCCGGATTAACAGTTACCGACATTCGGAGTTTGGTATGGTTTGGTAATCTGGTGAGACCCCTAGCCGTTCCAGTGCTCTACCTTCGGTACTGAATTGTCCGAGCCGATACCTAAATATCTTTCGGGGAGAACCAGCTATCACGGAATTTGATTGGCCTTTCACCCCTACGCACAGCTCATCGCAGAAATTTTCAACTTTCATGCGTTCGGTCCTCCATGCGGTGTTACCCGCACTTCAACCTGGCCATGCGTAGATCATCCCGCTTCGGGTTATAATACACGCCACTATCGCCCGTTTCGGACTCGCTTTCGCTCCGGCTCCACCTAACGGCTTAGCCTCGCGACGTATATTAAGTCGCCGAATCATGATGCAAAAGGTACGCTCTCGAGCTTGCTTGCGCGTTGCTCTCGAACTGCTTGTAGACATGCGGTTTCAGGTTCTTTTGACTCCCCTCACTGGGGTTCTTTTCACCTTTCCCTCGCGGTACTTGTTCACTATCGGTCGCTGAGTAGTATTTAGCCTTACCAGATGGTCCTGGCAGATTCAGACAGGATTGCACGTGTCCCGCCTTACTTGGGTACCCCGCTCGGCCTCAGTTCGTTTTCGCGTACGCGACTATCACGCTCTTTGGTCTGCCTTTCCAGGCAGTTCCGCTAACAATCTGAGGTCCTACCGCGGACCCGCAACCCCGACGCGACTTTCGTCGAATCGGTTTAGGCTTATTTTTCCCGTTTCGCTCGCCACTACTCCGAGAATCACTCATTGTTTTCTTTTCCTCAGGGTACTGAGATGTTTCACTTCCCCTGGTTCGCTCTTCCACCCCTATGTATTCAGGATGGAGTGACGGGTCATTACACCCGCCGGGTTTCCCCATTCGGACACTTCCGGATCAATGTTCGGTTGGCAACTCCCCGGAAAATTTCGCAGCCACCCACGTCCTTCATCGCCTCTCAGCGCCTAGGCATCCACCGCACGCCCTTTGTAGCTTACAATTACCTCGTTCTCGTTGACGTCGATACCCGTGTATCGAACGACTCAAGATCGAGGCCCAGACCCCTGCTCTTCGCAGCGGATCTTCGTAAAGACTCGAATGAGAATTTCGAGCTCTTGTTCAATTCTGTTCTTCGTATGCACTTTTCAAAGAGCGCGTCATGGCCACGACTGGCCAGACGAAATCTGATGTTGTGGAGCTGATCGGGATCGAACCGATGACCCCCGCATTGCAAACGCGGTGCTCTCCCAGCTGAGCTACAGCCCCCTCGCCTCAAGAAAGTCGAAGAAAACCGAAGTTGGCCTGGGTGGACTCGAACCACCGACCTTACGCTTATCAGGCGTACGCTCTAACCACCTGAGCTACAGGCCATCAAATGAGGACGGCGGTTCATTGGTATCGAACCGTCAGACACTCCACAAAGATCTTCAAAGAGCAGACGCTCGCCCTTTCAAAACCAGACAGCAAACCTATTCGTTCTGCGAGAACGTTGACCTGGTGACCGCGACACCCGAAGGCATCGCTGGTGTCCCGCGCCAAAGCCGAAGCTTCGACCGAACGACCGTGGTCTCCGTAGAAAGGAGGTGATCCAGCCGCAGGTTCCCCTACGGCTACCTTGTTACGACTTCACCCCAGTTACCAATCACTCCTTGGGCACTGACGTATCGCAGTGACTTCTGGAGCAATTGACTCCCATGGTGTGACGGGCGGTGTGTACAAGGCCCGGGAACGTATTCACCGCAGCGTGCTGATCTGCGATTACTAGCGATTCCGACTTCATGGAGCCGAGTTGCAGACTCCAATCCGAACTGAGACCGGTTTTATGCGATTAGCTCCCTCTCGCGAGTTGGCAACGCTTTGTACCGGCCATTGTAGCACGTGTGTAGCCCCAGACATAAAGGCCATGAGGACTTGACGTCATCCCCACCTTCCTCCAGCTTATCACTGGCGGTCCCTCTAGAGATCCACTTGCGTGGCAACTAAAGGCGAGGGTTGCGCTCGTTGCGGGACTTAACCCAACATCTCACGACACGAGCTGACGACAGCCATGCAGCACCTGTCTCTGGATTCCCTTGCGGGCACGCCGACTTTTGGGCCAGCTTTCCAGGATGTCAAGTCTGGGTAAGGTTCTGCGCGTTGCGTCGAATTAAACCACATGCTCCACCGCTTGTGCGGGCCCCCGTCAATTCCTTTGAGTTTTAATCTTGCGACCGTACTTCCCAGGCGGAGAACTTAATGCGTTAGCTACGGCACCGCGGGGGTCAACACCCACGACACCTAGTTCTCATCGTTTACAGCGTGGACTACCAGGGTATCTAATCCTGTTTGCTACCCACGCTTTCGCGTCTCAGCGTCAGTTACCGTCCAGATGGCCGCCTTCGCCACCGGTGTTCCTCCGCATATCTACGAATTTCACCTCTACTTGCGGAATTCCGCCATCCTCTCCGGTACTCAAGCTCGGCAGTTTCAGACGCACTTCCATGGTTGAGCCATGGGCTTTCACATCTGACTTGCTAAGCCGCCTACACGCGCTTTACGCCCAATAATTCCGAACAACGCTTGCACCCTCTGTATTACCGCGGCTGCTGGCACAGAGTTAGCCGGTGCTTCTTCTCCCGGTACCGTCAGGCCCCTGGATGTTAGCCAGAGGTTTTTCTTCCCGGTCGAAAGTGCTTTACGATCCGAAGACCTTCATCACACACGCGGCGTTGCTCCATCAGGCTTTCGCCCATTGTGGAAAATTCCCCACTGCTGCCTCCCGTAGGAGTCTGGACCGTGTCTCAGTTCCAGTGTGGCTGATCGTCCTCTCAGACCAGCTACCCGTCGTAGCCTTGGTGGGCCATTACCCCGCCAACTAGCTGATGGGCCGCGGACTCATCCTCAAACGTAAACTTATAAATAGAGGTCTACTTTTCTCTCAGCGACCGAAGTCACCGTGAGCTTACCCGGTATTAGCCAAACTTTCGAATGGTTATCCCGAATTCAAGGGCAGATTATCCACGTGTTACGCACCCGTGCGCCGCTCTACTCGGATTGCTCCTTTCGCGCTCGACTTGCATGTGTTAGGCACGCCGCCAGCGTTCGTTCTGAGCCAGGATCAAACTCTCCGAAGAAAGTGTTGTCTTGTGCTCGCTCACGTCATCCGAAGACTTCGTGAGGGATGCTTGTTCTCAGGTCTAAGACCCAAGAACTCAATATGACTGCAGAGTTCTTCGCAGGTACTTTATAGGCTTGCTATCCAGTTTTCAAAGAACGAGCGGTTGAGCCGCTTGACTTCTCTACTTCTTTGCTGCGTCGAACCGTTGTTCGATGCGGCGTCTTCTACATCATCTTCTGCTGTTTGCAACCGGTTTCCCGTTTTGCGTTTCAGCTCCGTTGCAGCGTCGCCACCGGAACGACTTGGTGGGCTTCTCTGCAGCGGGGAGGGCGAGTACTACATCGCCTTCCTCGAACTCGTCAAGCCTTTCTCTCTTCGATGCTGCCTGAAGATCAGGGGCTTGTTGATCAGGTGATCAGCTGGGTGCTGAGCCTGCGCCGTATTCACCTGTAGACTGCGGTGCTGCCCTTCGCCTGACTTCGCTCTGCGACTCGCCCAACCCCGTCCTGCCCGCCCGTCAGTTCCCTTCCCGACAACGAAGGGGCGCCGCATATACAGATCGGGCATTCGGGTGTCAACTCCCCTCCTTCACTTTTCAGGAATGCCGATTTTTGGAGAAAAATCAGGCGCCTGCAGGTGGAGGCCGGTCAGGTCGACGCGACCCCGCCGGACCTGTTCTGCGATCACGATGGAGCGAAGCTCGTCGTAGGCGTGGTCGAGCGTGTCGTTGATCACGAGGTAGTCGTAGGACTCGATGCCCTTCTCGATCTCACTGCGTGCAGCGAGGAGTCGCCGCGCGATGGTGTCGGCGCTGTCGGTCCCTCGGCCGCGCAAGCGTCGCTCGAGCTCCTCCATCGAGGGAGGGAGCACGAAGACCAGCACCGCCTCAGGAAACCGGGACTTGATGGCCCGCCCGCCCTTCACGTCGATATCGAACACCGCGATGCCCCGGGTGGCGAAGGCGTGGTCCACGATGGCGCGCGAGGTGCCGTAGTAGTTGTCGTAGACGTCGGCGTACTCGATGAACTCCCCGCGGTTCACCATGCCGAGGAACGTCGTGGTGTTGACGAAGTGGTAGTCGACGCCGTCTTTCTCCTGCCCTCGGGGAGCGCGCGTCGTGTAGCTGATCGAGAACTGAGCCTTGGTGAACTCCGCCTCGAGGCGGCGCGCGAGGGTCGTCTTCCCCGCGCCAGAGGGGGCCGACAGCACCAACAACAAGCCAGGCGCCGGGGTGATGGGGATGTTCGGGTTGGTGTTCATTCGACGTTCTGAACCTGTTCGCGAACCCGTTCGAGCTCGGCTTTGAGTTGGACGACGAGCCCGGTGATCGAGGCGCTGGCGCTCTTGGAGCCCGTGGTGTTCACCTCGCGATGCATCTCCTGCACGAGGAAGTCGAGCTTGCGGCCGGCCGGCTCAGGCGCCGCGCAGAGGGAGCGGAACTGCTCGAGGTGGGAGCCCAGGCGGGTGAGTTCCTCGGCGACGTCGCCGCGCTCGGCGAAGAAGGCGACCTCCTGGGCGATGCGCTGAGGGTCGATCGTCATGCCCTGGGTCAGCTCGGCGATGCGCTCCGTGAGGCGCTTGCGGTAGTCGTCCACCGAGACGGGCGACTGGTTCATCACCTCATTCACCGACTTCTCCACCATCTCCAGGCGGCCCAGGAGGTCCTTCTCGATGGCGCGGCCCTCGGTGGTGCGCATGGTCTCGAGGGCGACGAGGCCCAGATCGATCGCTGCGTCGAGCGCCTGCGAGGCCTTCGCGACGTCGACCTGCGGCTCTTCGAGGCGCAACACGTTGGGGAGCGCCGCGAGCTCTCGCACCGTCGTCGAGTCGGCGACGCCCGTGGCGGCAGCCAGCTCGGCGAACGCCCGGCGGTACTCCTTCGCGAGCGCGGCATCGACGACCGGCACCAGCCCAACCGCCGCGCGCACCGAGCGCTTCACCGACACGTCGAGGGAGCCACGCGCCACCCGGTCCTTGATGCGCCGGACCAGCGCCGTCTCGAGTGAGGCCAGCTCCCGCGGGAGCCGTACCTTCACCTCGCAGAACTTGTGGTTGACCGACTTGAGCTCGACGACGATCTCCTCGTCGCCAGCCACACCGCGCCCAGACCCGAACCCCGTCATGCTCCGAAGCATGGAGGCTGCGTAGGCGCATCGCGCCCGCTGATCAACTCAACGACCGAGCTTCTTCACCAGCTCGCTGGTGCTGTGGTCCTTCGGGTCTCCAGCGACGGCCACCCGGCCGCCCCACGCCGACACCTCGTCGCGCTCGGGGATGCTGTCAGCCGTGTAATCAGTGCCTTTGACGTGCACATGAGGGCGAACGGCGCGAAGCACGGCTCTGACGTCGGGGTCCGAGAAGAGGAGAACGGCGTCGGTGCACGAGAGGGCGGCCAACAGCTCGGCGCGTTCGGCTTCGGGGATCACCGGGCGTCCGGGCCCCTTGACCAGCCGGGTCGAGGCGTCGGAGTTCACCGCGACGACCAATCGATCAGCCATCGCACGCGCACCCTCGAGGTACCGGACGTGACCGACGTGGAGCAGATCGAAGACCCCGTTGGCGAGGGCGACCGTCTTCCCCTCGCTGCGCCACTGCGCCGACAGCGCCGCCGCCTGCTCGAGGGTCACCAGCTTCGTCATTTCGCCAATTCCCTGGCCAGCTCGGGGCGGGTGACGGTGGCCGTCCCCGGCTTCTGCACGACGATGCCGCCCGCGACGTTGGCCAGACGGGCCGCCTCGAGGAACGACGCTCCGGCGCCGACGGCGAGCGCGAACGTCGCGATCACGGTGTCGCCTGCGCCGGTGACGTCGACGGCGTCTTCAGGGCCGTGCACGGGAAGACGAACGGGTTTCTGGCCGCGTTCGTAGACGACCATGCCCTTGCGGCCGCGGGTCACCAGCAGCACCTTGCAGCCGAGGCGCTCGAGCGCGGCAGCGGCGGCGCGGTCGACTTCTCGATCGGAGCCCACCGGCAACCCCGTCAACGTCGCGAGCTCGGGCTCGTTCGGCTTGCAGACGGTCACGCCGCTGAATTCCGACAGGGCGAACCGGGAGTCCACACACACCGGCACGCCCCGACTGGCGCTCGAGCGGACGACGGCTCTGGTTTCGTCGCACACCACGCCAGCCCCGTAGTCCGACACCACCACGACGTCGGCGCGCTTCGCGGCCTGCTCCAACCGCAGCGCGAGCGCCCGTCGAACCGCGATCGGAAGAGGCCCGACGCTGCCGCGATCGACCCGGAGCATCTGCTGGCGCGAGGTGCTCAGCCCTCCCGCGAGGATGCGCATCTTGGACTCGGTGCGAACGCCCCGAGCCGACACCGCCTCGACGGCGATGCCCTGCCCTTTGAAGAGCGTCTTCACGGCGCGTCCCATCTCATCCGCGCCGAGGACTCCGACCGCAGTGACCTGGCCTCCAAGAGCGCGCGCGTTGGCAGCGGCGTTGGCGGCGCCCCCGAGCTTCACCTCGTCGCGCTCGTGCCTGACGATCAGCACCGGCGCCTCGCGGCTGATGCGCTCGGTCTGGCCGAAGAGATAGTGGTCGGCGACGAGGTCTCCGAGCACCACGACCCGCACCTTTGGAAACACGGCCAGACGCTTCACGGCGGGCCTTTTTCCATCGACGGGCGAGGGGCACAAGCGGAAGGCCAGCCGACGGCGCGGGCGAGCGTCTCGAGCCCACCGGACACCTCGAGCGCGGTCTCGACCACGGCGACGTCGAAGTCCGGCGGCAAGCGCTCCTTGTCCTTCTCGGTGGTGACGACCAGCGCCTGATGACGGCTCGCGTGCGCGCCGACCCGCTCGAGCTCTTTCGCGGAGAAGCGGTGATGATCAGGGAAGCGCTCGACGCCGACGAGCTGAGCGCCGAGGCCCGCGAGGGTGGCGAGGAAGCGCTCGGGCCGGGCAATGCCAGTGAGCGCGATGACGGGTCGGCCGGCGAGCGTCACCAAGCGCCCGTCGACCCCGCGAACGCCGGTCACCACGAGGCGGCCTCGCGGATCGTCGGCGCCCTGCCCGTTCCACACCGCGGTCGCCCGGCGCTTGCCCGCCGAAAACTCCCGACCCGGCCCCCACGGCAAGGCCGCGGTCGAAGCCTCGGGGAGATCGATCACGATGTCGGCATCACGACCGAGCCTGCGGTGCTGAAAACCATCGTCGAGCACGGCCACGGTGTACCCGGCTGCGAGCGCACGATGCGCTGCCGCGACCCGGTCAGCATCGACGAAGAGCCGGGCTCCCGGAGCTCGGCGCGCGATCAACCTGGGCTCGTCGCCGCAGAGGTGCGTCTCAGGCAGCGCAGTGGAGTCGAAGTCGAGGGGCTTGCGACCGACGCGGCCATAACCACGCGATAACACTGCGACGCGATGGCCTGTGGCGAGCGCCCACTGCGAGAGAAAGATGACGAGCGGCGTCTTCCCGGAGCCCCCCACCACCACGTTCCCGACCGAAACGACCTGCAGCCCCTCGATGCGGTGAACCCGAAGCAGGCCGGCGTCGAACAACGCGTTCCGGGCGGCGATCACGCTGCCGTAGACGAGGGAGGCTGGACCCAGGACCAGCGTCGCCAGGGCGCGTTGCCAGGCGGGCGCGCGGCCGTACCAGAGCCGCTCCATCGCACTCACAGGATGCACCGCAGAGGTTGGAGGTGCGCGAGCGGAACCGTGAAGACCGCAGCATCCTCGCGCGCTGGCGTGCTGACCCCCTCCGAGCCTTCTTCGCGGGGTGTTCGTCGAGCGGCGAACCTCCGACGATCCCGCAAGAGCGCGGGCCACTGAGCGCTCGCGGGAGGACTGGCGCCGATCACGACGACCTCCCGCTCGGGCCATAAAGCTCGAGCACGCGAGCAGCGAGCTCCTCGGGTCGTTCCAGCGTCACCTGTCGACGATCGGGCAAGAGCGCAGCATTCGCCACTGCGGTGGCCTCGGCAGGAACGACGACGTCGGCGAACCGGGGCAACGCGCCTTCGTCGACCCCAACGACGCGGACCCCGACCGCTCTGGCCTGGGCCGCCGCGCGCGCCGAGAAGTCATTCCCGAGCCCGAGCACCCACACCTCATCGAGCGCCTGGAGCCATCGCACGAACGCCTCGCTGCGTTGATAGCCGACGAAGTGAACCCGCGCCGACAGGCCCTTCTCTTTCACGAGCGCCTGCACCGGGCCGACGCGCTCTCCATCTCCAATCAGCACGAGGTGGGCCTCGGGACGGCGCTTGACGAGCTCATCGAAGGCCGCGACGCCGAGCGCGTGCCGACGCGAGGGTTGGAACGTCGAGACCATGCCGACGAGAGGAACATCAGGCAGCTCGAGCCGGCGGCGAAGTTCGGCCCGCGACGCAGGAGGCGAGAACGAGTCGCTGACGAGCGGTGGGAGCACCATCACGCGCGCGCCCATGAATGGCCGCTTCAGCGCCTCGAACGGCACGGTCCACGCGTCGGCGACGGGCATCAGCCGGCGAACGGAGCGCGGCGCGTGAATCGAGCGCACCAGCGTCGTGCCCTTCTTCCGGCCCCAGCGGGCGAGCAGGTGATCGTGGCTGAAGTGACAGTGAATGACATCGGCGGTGATCGACTTGAGCGCCTTGATGTCGCGCGCGACCGCCAATGGAGACGACTTCACCGAGAGCTCGAGGCCCACGTCGGCGAGGAGCCCGAGGTCCTGCAGCCGGGGCACCGCGAGCTCTTCGGCGGAGGTCTGCGTGCGTTTGCGATCGACGGCGATCGACACCTCATGACCGAGCGACCGTTGCGCGAGGGCGAGCTGGGTCAGCGATTCCGCCGGACCGCTGAAGTACGGCGAGGCGAGCAGGTGGAGCACCTTCACGGCTGGCGCTCCTCGAGCAGTCGGGCCAGGGCGGCGACGTTGCGATCGCTCGCGCCAGAGACCTGCCGAACGGCCTGACGCGCCAGCACACCGAGCGACTCGATCGTCTCGGGCCGCGCGAAGAGCTCAGCCAGCACCTTGAACAGGTTGTCGGCATCCTTCACCTGCAGGCCGCCGCGTCCGACGAGCACGCCGACCGAGTCCTTGAAGTTCTCCATGTGAGGGCCGAACAGCACGGGCCGGCCCTGGGCGGCGGGCTCGAGAATGTTCTGGCCACCACGCGTGGTGAAGGAGCCGCCGACGAAGACGACGGTGGCGAGGCGATAGGCGCGCGCGAGCTCTCCGATGCTGTCGAGCACCACCACCGGTGCGCCCTGCGGGTTACCGAGGCTGCGCAGACCTCCATGAAGTCCTGAAGCTTCGACGAGCGAGAGCACTCTGGGCGCGCGATCGATGTAACGCGGCGCGATCACCAGGCGCAGATCGGGCACCTCGACGACCAGCCGCTTGTACACGTCGAGGAGCAGCTCCTCTTCGCCTTCGTGGGTGCTCCCGGCGATCCAGACGCGGCCAGCCCCATTGAGTCCGAGCGCCGTGCGGAGCAGCTGATCTTCAGCCGCTTCACTGGAGGGGACGAGCGCGTCGAACTTGGTGTTCCCCGTCACCTGCACGCGGTCGGGCGTCGCGCCCAGAGACAGCACGCGCTCGGCCTCGTCGTCGGCGCGCATCAGGAACAGATCGATGTCGTCGAGCGGGTTACCGATCAGCGTGAAGAAGGCCCGGTAGCGGCCGAGGTGCGGCGCGGAGAAGCGGCCGTTGGTGAGCGCGATGCGGGCTCCGCTGTCATGCGCGGCACGAATGAGGTTCGGCCAGATCTCGGTGTACTCGAGCACGAGCAGATCAGGCGCGAGCGCACGCACGGCGCGGCGGGTCGCTCCGAACAGATCCCACGGGGCGTAGACGATCGCGTCGATCTGCTTTGACAGACGCTCACGGGCCATCAGCGCGCCGGTGTTGGTGATGGTCGAGATGATCACCTTCGCGTCAGGGAACCTCGCGCGCAGGCGGACGATCATCGGGCTGAGCGCGAGCAGGTCGCCTGCGCTGGCGCCGTGCAGCCAGATGCGAGGCGCGCCGCCCTTCGGCAACAGGCTGGCCGGGTAGAAGCCAAAGCGCTGCCCGAGGCCCTCGCGTGTCTTCTTCATCAGCGAGAGCACGGGGAACAGAACCACGAACGCGAGCCAGGTCGCGATGACGTAGAGCAGCCGCATCGAACGGGGTGCGCCTAGCACCAAACCTGCGCGCTTACGCGCCAGACGTCTGGGCCCGCCACAGCCGGGCGTAGGCCTGATCCTTCGCGAGCAGCTCGGCGTGCGTGCCCTGCTCCACCACCCTGCCCTGCTCGAGCACCACGATACGATCGGCGCGCTGAATCGTCGCGAGACGGTGCGCGATCACCAGCGCCGTGTGGCCGGGGAGGATGCGTTCGAGCGCGCTCTGGACCTCGCGCTCACTTTCGGGGTCGAGGTTCGAGGTGGCCTCGTCGAGCACGAGCACCGGAGCACGGCTCACCAGCGCGCGCGCGAGGGCGAGGCGCTGCTTCTGGCCACCTGAGAGGGTAACGCCGCGTTCACCGATGGGCGTCTCGAGGCCTTGCGGCAAAGCGTTGATGAAGTCCCACGCCTGGGCGGTGCGGCACGCGGTCTCGAGCTCGTCAGGCGTCGCGGTCTGCCGGCCGACGAGCAGGTTCTCGCGCACCGACGTCGAGAACAGGAGCGGCTCCTGCGTCACCAGGGCGAACTGACGGCGCACGCTCTCGACGGAAGACGTCATGACGTCGACGCCGTCGATGGAGTACCGGCCGCTCGCGGCCTGCTCGAAGCGAAGCAGGAGCGCCGTGAGCGTGCTCTTGCCGCTGCCGCTCTCACCGACGAGGGCCGTGACCTTGCCCGCTTCGATGACGAGAGACGCTCCGTCGAGGGCGAGGCGCTCGTCCCAGCCGAAGCGGACGTTCTCGAGCGTGATGGCCTGGCGGAGCGGTGGAAGCTCGGCCCTGCCGGCGACGTGTTCGACGCGGCGCGGGAGTGACAGCACGGCCGCGAGGCGCTCCAGCGCGACGCCAGCGGTGATCGCGAACTGGCTGACGCGGCCGAGATCCTTCGCGGGTTGGTAGAGGAGGATGATCGCGCCGAGGAACGACACCAGGGCTTCGGGCTCGACGGCGCCGGTCGAGGCTGCCCACCCGAGCGTGGCGGCGATGGCGATCGACGCGAGGATCTCCATCACGCCAGGCACTGCAGCCCGCGCCCACCCGGCACGCGACAACGACACCTGGGCCTCGGCCGTGCGGCGCTCGAAGCGATGCGACTCGGCAGTCTCTGCGTTGAACGCCTGAATCGCCTTGAGCGCGCCGAGCCCTTCCTGCGCCTGCCCTGCGAGCTGCCCGAGCGCGGTCTGCCCTTCCCTCGTTCGCGCCATCAACGCACGGGTGAGCCTCGATGCCGGTACGACGGCGATCGGCACCGCGATGAGGGTCAGGAGGGCGAGCTTCCACGAAAGAACGACCGCGACGCCTGCGAGGATCGCGATCTGCAACGTGTCGCGGAGCCACGACGCGACCGTGTACGTCGCGGCCTGCTCGACCGCGGCGACGTCGGCGGTGAAGCGGCTCAGCAGGTCTCCCGTCAGCAGCTTCGCCCGTTGGCCTGGCGACAACGCGAGCAGCCGCTCGAAGACCTGGCGCCGCAGATCCTTCACGACGTGCTGACCGAAGAGCCCGACGAAATAGAACTGGCCCAGGTACCCGACGCCCTTGATGGCGCCGACGACGACCACCACGACCGGGAGCACCAGCAGCACGCGCTCGCGTGGCCAGGTGGCGATCTCTGGAGCGAACCGAACGAGCAGCCCGAGGCCGTCGGTCCCGCCGGTGAGCAGGAACCGCAGCGCCGGCCCCATCAAGAACGCGTACGCGCCGGTGGTGATGCCGACGAGGGCCATGCACCCGAACGCGATGCCCAGCAGCGACCGATGCGGCCGGCCGAGCGCGAGGAGCTTGAGCATCGAGCCGACGAGTGGTGACGACACGGGCCGGGGCACTGTACACAATCGCTCCTGTGAAGCCGCCGAGCGTTCTCGTGGTCGCGGGTGAGGCGTCGGGGGACGGGCACGGCGCCGACGTGGTGCAGGAGCTGAGACTGCGGCGCTCCGACGTCACGTTCTTCGGCATGGGTGGCCCGAAGCTGAGCGCGGCCGGCGTGGAGCTCATTCACGGCTCGCATGAGATCTCGGTGATGGGCATCGCCGAGGTGATCCCGAAGATCCCCCGCATCTTGAAGGTGCTGGGCGATCTCGAGCGCGCCGCGAAAGAACGACAGCCGCAGGTCGCGCTGCTCATCGACGTGCCCGACTTCAACCTTCGCCTCGCGGAGCGGCTCAAGGCGCTCGGCATTCCCATCGTCTACTTCGTGGCGCCGATGGTGTGGGCGTGGCGCGAGGGCCGGGCGAAGCGCATCGGGAAGCTCGTCGACGAGCTGTGCTGCATTCTGCCGTTCGAAGAGGCGTTCCTGCGCGAGCGCGGCGTCAACGCGACGTACGTGGGCAGCCCGGTGCTCGATCAGGTGCCGGCGCTGGCCGAGCCTTCGGTGTTCCGACGAGCCCTCGGCCTCGACGTGCATCGGCCGGTGCTCGCGGTGCTGCCGGGGAGCCGACGTTCGGAGATCGCGCGCCTGGGGTCGCTCATGCGTGACGTCGCGAAGCAGCTGGCGGCGACGAAGCCGGGGTTGCAGATCGTGGTGCCGGTCGCGCCCGGGCTGCCGAAGGAGCTGCTGCAGCAGGTGTTCGACGGCGTCGAGGTGACGCTCGTCGAGGGCCGCGCGCCCGAGGTGGTCGGCGCCTGTGACGTCGGCCTGGTCGCTTCAGGCACCGCGACCCTCGAAGCCGGTTTGATGCGACGCCCATTCGTCACGATCTACCGGGTCTCTCCCCTCACGTACGCGGTGGGCCGCGCGCTGGTGCGTATTCCGTTCTTCAGCCTCGTCAACCTGCTCGCGAAGAAGCGCGTGGTGCCCGAGCTCCTTCAGGGCGAGGTGACGGTGCCTCGCGTGGTGCAGGAGCTGGAGCAGCTGTGGGAAGGCCCGGCGCGCGAGGCGTGTCTGGTGGGCCTCGACGAAGTCCGCGCGTCGCTGGGGCCTGGTGGAGCGGCCCGACGGGTGGCCGAGCGGGTGGCGACGTACCTTCGCTGACGGATGCAAAGGAAGTTGCGAGGGGCGGCGTCCTCTGCTTTTCATCGGCGCATGAACCTCTCCATGGCGATTCGTTCGATGGTGGTCCTGGCAGTTCTCGCGTTCTCGGCGTGCAGCAACCCGGTCGGCATCTACCGCGGCACGTCGACGCAAACGGTGTCGGCAAACGGTCAGACTGAGACGACGACGATCTCGGGCGACAACATCGCGATCTTCGCGAGCGCAGACCCCAACTCGATCGTCATCGAGTCGAGCGGCCTGGCCTACACGGCGACCAAGAGCGGTGACTCGCTGACCTTCCCGCCGGGCCAGGTGTTCACGCAGACCCAGTCCAACGGCATGAGCAGCACGACGCTCACCAGCGGGACGGGCACGCTCACCGCGACCAGCCTGACCGTGAACCTGGTGCTCACCACGTCGCAGACGGGCATGGGCCAGACGCAGAACACCAACGTCACCGTGGCGTTCACCGGCTCGAAGATCTGAGCTATTTCGCGAGCAGGCCGAAGCTCACCGGCACCGTGTTCCCGGCGCTGACGACGGCCTTCTGGGTCTTCGAGACCTCTTCAAACGAGGCCCTGAGCTCGTAGCGGCCCTCGCACAGCACCACGTCCTTCACCGAGTTCATTCCTCCCGGCACCTTCCGGCCGTTGATGAAGAACTCCGCGAGCGGTTCCGCGCGAAGCTCGAGCTTTCCGCGCGCGTTGATGAACTTGATCTCGACGTTGTCGCCGGGCACCAGCTCGACGGTGTCTGACTTCGTGCAGAAGAAGGCGGCGTTTGACGCCTCGATGACGTGACGGCCTGGCGCCAGCTCGAGGGTCGCGGGCGTCACTCCGTACTTGTGACCGCTCGAGGTGATGGCCATCGGGATGTCGGCGGTCACCCGCACGATGGCCGCGCGCGGATCGGGCTCGGCGCCGGCGTCGACTGGAGCCTCGGCGACTGCGACGGCGTCTTTGGCTTCGACCTCGAGCTCAGGCGCGCCAGCGTCTTCGATCACCGCGACGAGGGGAACCGCGGCGCCTGCATCGACGACCTCTCCCACAGGCTTCGGGCCCGGCGGGCCGAGCAGCAGCGCACCGGCGATGATCACGATCAGCGCGAGGCCGCCGAGCACCGCCCAGTTCCGCAAGCTCCGGCCCGGTGGCGCAGGGAGCGTGACCTCTTCCGCGATCGCCTCCTTCACCGCCTTCCGGTCTCCGATGATGCCCGTCGACTGGAGCTCTTTGGGGAGCGAGCGAGCGGCAGCGGCGGCGTTCGGGTTCACCGGCCCCACGAGCTTCGACTCGAGCGTCGGCGCGAGTGAGAACGGCTGCTGCGTCGAGGGCTGAGGCGTGGCGTTGTTCGGCAACACCGGCGCGATCTGCCGCATCGAAGGCGCGGTCGGAGCGACGCCGAGCGCCAGGTCCCCCTGCCCCAGGGCAGCCGGGTCCGACGGAATCTCCTGCTCGGTGCGGGCCCCGCCCCAGGTGTGCTGCGCCTCGGCGGCGGACATCTGCGGCGGCGTTCCCGGCTCGAGGTGGGCGACCTCGGCAGCGACGACACGGAACAACCGGAGCAGATCTTCCTGGCCAATCGGCTGCCCGACGAACTTCAGGTACTTCTCGAGATCGTCCTTCAGCGCGAGCGCGGTCGGGTAGCGGCCGTCACGATCGGGGTGCACGCAGCTGGCGAGGATCTGCCGCAGCGGCATGGGCAGGTTGGGCCGCAGCTGCTCGATGGGCCTGATGCGCGAGGCGCGCGCGTTGTCGATCTGCTCGACCTCGGTGTTGCCGGCGATGGCGCGGGTGTTGGTGAGCAGCTCGTAGAGGACGAGGCCGAGGGCGTAGACGTCGACCCGGCGATCGATGGCCTGGTCGGTGATCTGCTCCGGCGACATGTACGGGTACTTGCCCTTCACCAGCCCGGCCTGCGTCCGGTGAGTGGCGGTGGCGGCGCGAGCGACGCCGAAGTCGATGAGCTTCACCACGCCGCTGGTCGACAAGAGGACGTTGTGCGGCGTGACGTCTCGGTGAATGAGGTTGAGCGCCTGGCCGGTCTTCGGGTGCTTCGCCTCGTGGGCCGAGTGAAGGGCTCCGGCGACGTCGGCGATGATGCGCGCGCACAGCTCGGGGGCCATCAGCTCGCCCTGGCGCTCGTGCTCGAGGCTGATCGTCATCAGATCGAAGCCCGGCACGTACTCCATGGCCAGGTAGTAGGCGCCGTTGACCTGACCGAGGTCGAAGATCTCGGCGATGTTGGGGTGGTGCAGGCTCGCGAGGATCGCTGCCTCGTCGAGGAACATGCGCACGAAGTCTTCGTTGGCGCACAGGTGCGGGTGCGGGCGCTTGATGACGCAGACGCCACGTGGCCCCTTCGCGAGGAACACGTCGGCCATGCCACCGGCACCGATGCGCTTTTCGAGGGTGTACGGCCCGAGCGTCTCAGCCATCAGGGGCCGAAGGTTTACCACGGTTCCCCTCGGTCTCAGCGTGCGCTAAGCGCCGCACGCGAATGAACCCGGCTCTGGTGATCATCCCCACGTACAACGAGCGCGACAACCTCGGCCCCATCACCTCGGCGGTGCTGGCGGCAGACCCGCGCGTCGACATTCTCGTCGTCGACGACAACAGCCCTGATGGCACGGGCCAGTTCGCCGACGAGCTCGCCGCGAAGGAGCCCCGGCTCAAGGTGCTGCACCGCGAGAAGAAGCAGGGCCTCGGCCGCGCCTACCTGCACGCGTTCTCGTGGGCGCTCGAGCACAGCTACCAGTTCATCATCGAGATGGACGCCGACTTCAGCCACGACCCGCGGTACCTGCCGAGGCTGATCGACGAGGCCCAGTCGGGCACCGATCTCGTGCTGGGCAGCCGCTACGTGACGGGCGGCGGCACGGTGAACTGGGGCGTGGGCCGGCAGCTGATCTCGCAGGGCGGCTCGCTCTACGCACGCTCGGTGCTGGGCGTGAACGTCAGGGATCTCACCGGCGGCTTCAAGTGCTTCAACCGGCGCGTACTCGAGGGCATCAACCTGGGCGACGTGCTCTCGAGCGGGTACGGGTTTCAGATCGAGCTGACCTACCGGGCGCTCAAGAAGGGCTTCTCGGTGAAAGAGATCCCCATCGTGTTCGAGGACCGTCGCGTCGGTCAGTCGAAGATGAGCCGGAAGATCTTCGTCGAGGCGTTCACTGTGGTGTGGAAGCTCCGCTTCTCGGTGTGACGCATGTGGGGCACGTTCCTGATCGCGATGCCGGCGGTGTTGTTCATCGTCGACCCGATCGGGGTGGTGCCGCTGTTCGTCGCGATGACGGCGAACGACTCTCCAGCGAAGTGCCGCTCGACGGCCCTGCGCGCGAGCGTGGCAGCGATGGCGGTGCTCGTCTTCTTCGCCCTCTTCGGCACGGTGATCTTCAAGGTGTTCGGAGTCACGCTGGCGGCGTTTCGTGTCGCGGGCGGGCTGTTGTTGATGCTGACCGCGCTCGACATGTTGCGCGCGCAGCACCCGGCGACGAAGACGTCTCCGGAAGAGACGAAAGAAGGCGTTGAGCAGGAGGACATCGCGATCGTCCCGCTGGCGATGCCGCTCCTGGCCGGCCCGGGCGCGATCGCGACGGTGATGGTGTTGATGGCGGAGTACGGCGGCGAGTGGCTGGGCGCGGTCATCGTGATCAGCTGCATCGCGATCACCTTCTTCATCACCTACCTGCTGCTGCGCAGCGCGGACCTGGTCAAGCGCGTGCTCAAGCAGACGGGCATCGCGATCCTCGAGCGCGTGTTCGGGCTCATCCTCGCGGCCATCGCGGTGCAGTTCGTCTTCGAAGGCGGCAAGGCCCTGTTGAAGGGATAACGGGCTTCCGGCGCGGGGCAGGCTGTGCTTTTGGGTGCCTCGCCATGAGCGCTCACGCGAACCACTACAAGCCCAACCTCCGCGACACCCTGTTCAACCTCTTCGAGTTCCTGAACATCGGGAGCACCTCGCTCGGCAAGAAGCCCTTCGGCGAGCTCGACGAGGCGACCGCTCGGCAGACGCTCGAGAGCTACCAGCAGATCTGCGTCGATCAGCTGGCGCCGAGCTTCTCGGCCGGCGATCACCACCCGCCCGTGCTCGACCCGAAGACCGGCACCGTCACGCTGCCCGAGGATCTCAAGAAGAGCTTCCACGCGTACTTCGACAACGGCCTCAACCAGCTCGAGCTGCCGACGCACCTGGGCGGCGTGGGCGCGCCTCCGTCGCTCGCGTGGGGAGCGTTCGAGATGGTGCTCGGCGCGAACCCGGCACTCGGCTTCTATTTCCTGGGCAACCTTCTCCCGCGCATCATCGACGGCACGGCCACCGAGTCGCAGAAGGCGCTGTACTGCCAGCGCATGATCGAGCGGCGCTGGGGCGGCACCATGGTGCTCACCGAGCCCGACGCCGGCAGCGACGTGGGCAGCGCGCGCGCGAAGGCGAAGCTGGTGAAGGACGACGTGTGGGAGATCGAAGGCGTCAAGCGCTTCATCACCAACGGCGACTTCGACGCGGTCGAGAACATCGTGCACCTCGTGCTGGCGCGGCCGGAAGGCGCAGGCGCGGGCACCAAGGGCCTCTCGATGTTCATCGTGCCCAAGTTCTGGGTGAACCCCGACGGCTCGCTCGGCGAGCGCAACGGCGTCTTCTGCACGAACCTCGAGAAGAAGATGGGGCTCAAGTCGTCGACGACCTGCGAGATGACGTTCGGTGACGGCAAGCCCGCGCGCGGGCTGCTGGTCGGCAACGTGCACGAGGGCATCAAGCAGATGTTCCACGTCATCGAGCACGCGCGCATGGCCGTGGGGCTCAAGTCGGCGGCGACCCTCTCGACCGCGTACCTGAACGCGCTGGCCTACGCGAAGGAGCGCGTGCAGGGCCCCGATCTGATGAACGCGCGCGACAAGAACGCGAAGAAGGTGACGATCATCCGCCACGCCGACGTGCGGCGCATGCTGATGCTCCAGAAGAGCCACGCCGAAGGCATGCGGGCGATGATCCTCTTCACGGCGTCGCTGCAGGACGAGGTCGAGCTCCTCGGCGGCCACCAGGACGATCGCGCCGAGGCGTCGAACGCGCTGAACGATCTGATGCTGCCGCTCATCAAGGGCTACTGCTCCGAGAAGGTGTTCGAGCTGTTGTCGGTGTCGCTGCAGACGCTCGGCGGCTCGGGCTACCTGCAGGACTACCCGCACGAGCAATACCTTCGCGATCAGAAGATCGACACGCTCTACGAGGGCACCACCCACATCCAGGCGCTCGACCTGCTGCTGCGCAAGCTCGCGAAGGACGGCGGCGCGACGCTGCAGGGCCTGCTCGGCCGCATCCGCGCGACCATCGAATCGAACGAGGGCGGCGAGGCGCTGGCGAAGGAGCGCGCGGCGCTGAACGAGGCGCTCACCAACGTCGAGATGGCGTTTGGCCACCTGCTGGAGAAGCTGGGCGAGTCGCTGTACCACGCGGGTCTGCAGGGCAATCGGCTGCTGTTCGGCCTCGCCGAGCTCGTCATCGGCTGGCTGCTGATTCGGCACGCCGCGGTGGCGACGGCGAAGCGCGCGGGCGCGACGGGTGATGACGCTGCTTTCTATGACGGCAAGATCGCCTCGGCGCAGTTCTTCGCCCACGAGGTGCTGCCGAGCCTGGCGATGCTGCCGAAGTTCGTCGCGGCCAGTCAGCTCGGGTTGATGCAGCTGGCCGACGAAGCGTTCTGACGTTTCAGAGAACGGCGCAGGTCGAGCCACTCACAGGCATGCGTCCGTCCTCCCCAAATGAACAACGTCGCGTCGACGCTGCCGCAGCTGCGCCGGTGAACACGCCCGTCGAGACACCTGCGGTCGCGGCGCTGACGCCAGAAGCGCGAGCGTGGGAAGCGACCGCCGTCGAGCTGAAGGCTGCCGGCTACAACGCAGGCGTCGTGGCGCGAAAGCTGATCGAGCAGCACGGAGCTCCTCCCGCTGATGCAGAGGCGCTGGTCGGCCGCCTCTTCGGAAAACCCGTGAGCGCCTTCGCGGGCGACACCACGAGCACCGTCGTCAGCGGGCTCGTGCTCTGCGTCGTCGGAGTCCTCGGCGCGGGGCTCCTCTTCGCAGCGCTCGACGACGACTACGCCCGGCCGCGGAAGTTGCTGCTGATGTTCCCCCTCGGCGCCCTCGCGATCGGCGCGAAGCGGATCTTCTTCGCCCTGGTGAATCGCAACGTCCCGCCCGGCGAAACGTGAACCTCGGCACCGACGCGAGAAGCCGTTCGAGACAACTCGATCGATGTGCTCGCGTTTCTGATCCATCGCGGACGCCGTCGAGAGACGCGGGCTGACCCGACCTGACGGCTCCGGAGCGCCGGCGTCTTCGGAGTCGCTCGCGATCACCGAACGGCCTGAGTCGCCGCGGCATCGGCGACTGCGTTTCCCGTTCGCGAGAGGCCCACGTCATCGGTCATCCGGGCGAACCCAGACCTCGGCCACTTCGACGTCAGTACGGGCCGGGCACGTTCAACCGCACGCGGTACAGCCCGCTGCGCGCGGTGATGTAAAGGGTCTGGCGATCGGGGTCGCCGAACGCGCAGTTGGCCGGCTCCTGCGGCACCACGATCCGGCCGAGGTACCCCGCGTCGGGCCGGTACACCTTCACGCCCGCTGACGTCGTCACGTACAGGTTGCCGTTCACGTCGGTGGTGATGCCGTCGCCACCGTTGGCGCCCGGCCCCCCAGCGTTGGTGAGCGTGAAGCGCGCGTTGTTCGACGTCGCGCCATCGCCAGCGACATCGAAGCGCCGCACCTCGGACAGCTGCGAGTCGGCGACGTAGAGGATCGACTCATCGGGCGACAACGCCACGCCGTTCGGCTGACCGTTGGGCGTCGAGTACACGAGCGAGACCGAGCCGCTCGGCGCGACCCGGTACACGCCACGGAAGCCGATGGTGCCGGTGCCGCCGTACGTCGGGTCGGTGAAGTAGATGGTCCCGTCCGAGCGCACGACCGCGTCGTTTGGAGAGTTGAGCGTTCCTCCGTCGTAGTTCGCGGCGATCGTCGAGGTGCCGCCGTCGGGACGCAGCCGAATCACCTGGCCCGCGTGCTGGCAGATGATCAGATCGCCGTTCGGAGCGAGCGCGATGCCGTTCGAATTGCCGCTTGGGCTCCGGAAGGACGTGAACGTGCCTGGAGGCGAGTACTGGAAGATCCGGTTCGCCGGGATGTCGCTGAACAACAGCGCGTTGAGCGACGGCATCCACTGCGGGCCTTCCGTGAACTGAAAGCCGCCGTCGATCAACCTCGCCGGGCCTGCGTCGGCGATCGGATCGACGCCAGCGAAGGGGTTCGCCGAACCACCTGCGGTCGATCCACCCGCAGTCGACCCACCCGCCGTGCCTCCACCAGTCGCAACGCCTCCACCAGTCGCAGCGCCTCCACCAGTCGCAACGCCTCCACCAGTCGCAACGCCTCCACCAGTCGCAACGCCTCCACCAGTCGCAACGCCTCCACCAGTCGCAACGCCTCCACCAGTCGCAACGCCTCCACCAGTCGCAGCGCCTCCACCGGTCGCAGCGCCTCCACCGGTCGCAGCACCGCCACCGGTCGCAGCGCCTCCACCGATCGCAACGCCTCCACCAGTCGCGGAGCCGCCACCAGCAACGCCCGCGTCAGCCACAACCTGTGGCCCACACCCAGCCAACAGCGCCATTCCCAGCGCTCGCACGCACCGATTCATGGTTCCCCCGTCACAGCCCACTGCGTTGGCGCTTCATGCTCACGTTCACCAGCAACCCGATGCCGATGAGCACCGACACCATCGAGCTGCCGCCGTAACTCAGCAGCGGCAACGTGATGCCGGTAATCGGCAACAACCCGGTCACCATTCCGATGTTCTCGAACACCTGCCAGAAGATCATCGCTGCGATGCCCACCGCGACGAACGCACCGAACCTGTCCTTCGCGCCGGCCGCCACCCCGAGCGCGGCGAGCAGCAAGCCAGCGTAGAGCGTCATCAAGCCGAGGCACTTCAAGTACCCTTGCTCCTCGGCGAAGACGCTGAAGATGAAGTCGGTGTGCTGCTCGGGCAGGTACCGCAGGCCGGTCTGCGTGCCCTCCATCCAGCCTTTGCCGTTCATGCCTCCGGAGCCGACGGCGATCTTCGACTGCATGGCGTGGTAGTTCGACCCCTTGAGATCGCTCGTCGGGTCGAGCCAGCCGGTGATGCGCGCGTCTTGATGCTTCTTGAGCTTGTGCCGGACGATGGTGAAGCGCTCTTCGGTGTATTGCGGCCGCAGGTAGTCGTTCCACAGCACGCCAGCGCCAGCGACCGCCATCACGCCCAGGACGATCAACACCGGCAATGACGGCCGCGCGAACAACAGCACCGTGATCGTCGTGAACGCCATCATCAGCGCCGTGCCGAGATCGGGCTGCACGAGCACCAGCGCCGTGGGGACCAGCGCGATCACCGCGGGCGGAATGAGCCTCAAGAAGCCGTACGTCGGCTGCTGCGGTCGATGATCGTCGTGAAAGTACTTCGCCATCATCAACAGCATGCCGAGCTTCATGAACTCGGCGGGCTGCACGCGAATGGGGCCGACGACGAACCAGCTCTCGGCGCCCTTCGCCTTGTGGCCGAAGAACTTGAGCGCGATGAGCGCGGCGAGGTTGAAGAGGTAGATGGGAATCGCGAGGCGCTCGAGCAGCTTCGGATCGATCCACGCGACGACGACGGCGATCGCCGAGCCGATGAAGAAGTAGACGATCTGCGAGACCCACATCGGCGCGCTGGGCGGGCGAGACGCGCTCGCGAGGTTGTAGATGCCGACCGCGGTGGTCAACACCGTCATCGCGAGCAACAGCCAAGGCAGCTGCGCGACGCTGCGTCGTTCGCCCGACAGCTCCATCATGGCGTCCCCGGTGGGGCTTGCACGGTGGACTCCGGCGGGAGCGGAACATCGGCCACCGCAGGCTCGCTCACGTCGGCCGGCGCGGCGGGGTTGGGCTTCGCGAAGATGATCGGCTTCGGAGGCCGCGGCGGCACCCACTCCTCGCCGAGCGCGAAGCTGTCGGCCTTCTTCAGCTCGAAGTACTTCGCGAACACGGCCGCAGCCGTCGGAGCCGCGTCACTGCCACCGTGCCCGCCGTGCTCGTTGAGGACGACGATCGTCAGCTCGGGGTCTTCGGCGGGCGCGAACGCGGCGAACCACGCGTGGTCGCGCTCGAAGTAGTTCATCTGCTCCTTCTTGAGGCGCACGGCGCCGAGCCTCGCGACCTGCGCCGTGCCCGTCTTGCCGGCGATCGTGTACTCGGTCGAGCGGGAGCGCGTCGCGGTGCCGCCTGGCTCGTTCACCACCGACACCAGGCCGTCGATGAGCAGCTTGTGCTGCTCGTCCGTCATCTCGAGCTGCCGCACCTGCTTCGGCGCGTAGGTCTCGACGACCCTGCCATCAGGTGTCTCGATGCGCTGAACGATCTGCGGGTTCAGCACGTGCCCCTTGTTGCCGATGGCCGAGTACAGCACCGCGAGCTGCAGCGGCGTCACGTTCACGTCGCCCTGACCGATGGCGGTGTTGAGCGCCATGCCCTTGGTGTAGCCGCCGGGGGTCACTCTGTTGTGGTACGCGGTGTCGGGCATCACGCCGGGCACTTCGGCAGCGACGCCCAGGTTCGAGGGCCCGCCGAGCCCGAGCTGCTTGCCGACGTTTGCGATCGGGTCGATGCCCATCAGATCCGCCGCGCGGTAGAAGTACGTGTCGCAGCTCACCTGAATCGCGCGCTTCGCGTCGACGACCCCGTGGCCCCTCTCGTTGTGACAGCGCCACCGCCGGTTGCCGAGCGTGTAGCCGCCGTTGCACACCGCCGTCGACGAAGGCGTCACCACGCCGGACTGCAGCGCCGCGAGCAGCGTCACCACCTTGAAGGTCGAGCCCGGGTGGTAGTGCTCGGCGCCCGCGCGAAACACCATCGGCTGGAGCGGATCCTGACTCAGCTGCGCCACGCGCTTCGGCGACACGCGGCCGGTCATCTCATTGGGGTCGAACGCCGGCCGGCTCACGATCGCGCGAATGAAGCCCGTCTTCGTCTCCATCGCGATGACGGCGCCCGCAGTTCCCGGGAACGCGCGCTCGGCCTCGGCCTGCAGCCGCGCGTCGAGCGACAAGACCACGTTGTTCCCGGCGGCCGGGGCCTCGCTGGTGCCTCCGCGCAGCAGGTTGCCGCGGGCGTCGCGCATCACCTCACCGCGCGCGTTCACCACGTGCTTCACCCAACCGTCGGTGCCGCGAATGGCGTGCTCGAAGCCGCGCTCCACGCCGCGCCGGCCGATGTAGTCACCGAGTGCGTAGGGCGGGCGCTCCAGCGAGCCGTTCAGCTTGGTCAGCTCGTCCTGGGTGATCTCGTTCATGTACCCGAGGATGTGCGCGAGCGTCGGCCCCGCGCGGTAGCTGCGGTGCGGCACCGGCTCGAGATCGACGCCCGGCAACAGGAACTGCCGCGCCAGCAGTTGATCGAACTCCTCTCGCGAGATGTCGACGGCGGCGATGAGCGGCTGGTAACGCTGCGGGCCGTGCGCGGCCTTCAGGAGCGCCTCGACCCTCGCCCGCTGCTCCTCGTCCCACTGGAGCACCTCGGCGAGCCGCGGGATCACCTCGGCCACACACTTCTGACAGAACGCGGGCGTGATGAAGACATCGAGGCTCGGGCGCGCGTCGACCAGCACCTCACCACGGCGATCCCGAATCAGCCCACGCGGCGCACGCAGCCGCACGTCCTTGAACTGGTTGTCGACCGAGAGCGCGTTGAACTCCTCGTAGCGCACCACCATGAGCCGGTAGAGGTTGACCGACAAGACGAGCAGCCCGGCGATGAAGAAGACGGCGACGCCGATCAGCCGCGGCCTCAGGTCCTTCGCGTCGCTCTGCTGCCCGAGCTTGATCACGCGTAGCGCCCCACGTCGACGCGCTCGCCCGGCTCGATCTTCGAAAGCAGCGGGAAGAGCAGCGCCGCGGTGACGCCGGTGAGGAGCGCCTGCAGCGGCACCGCCGTCAGCGACAACACCCGCCCGTCTGCGTTCTTCGAGGTGAGCCACATGAGGAGAAACGCCACGAGGGAATGGCCCACGGTCGCGCCTGCGGCGAACAACGCGTAGCCGAGCCTCGACTTCCCATCGAGCAGCTGCGCCGCCGCCCGTGCGAGCAGGAAGACGAGGACCGCCAGCGCGGGGTAGAGGCCTGACGGTCGACCCGTGAAGACGTCGAGCAGGTAGCCGATGGCGAACGCGGTGAGCGACCCCTCGATGGTCTTCGAGCGCACCGCCATGAAGACGATGATGGCGATGGTGACGTCGATGCGCGTCACCTCGAAGCCGAAGGTCTTCACGAGGACGGCCTCGATGGACAACAGCACCAGCGCCAGGGCGGTGAGGAGCACGCCTTTCATCGCAACCCCGGGCCGCGCATGGCGGACAGCTCGACGGCCGGGAGCACCAACACCTCTTCGACGCGGCCGAGATCGACCGCCGGCTCCACCTGGCCGACGAGGAACAGGCCCACCGTTGGCCTCGAGACCCCCTTGACGGTGCCGACCACCAGGCCTCGCGGGTAGATGCCGTCGGTGCCGGCCGTCACCACGACGTCGCCGTCGGTGATGTCGTCTTCGCGGCGCACGAAATCGAGCAGCATCTTCTGGCCGTCTCCGGCGCCGACGACGGTGCCGCGAACCCGCGTGCGTTGCACGAGCGCGCCGATGCGCGACTGCGGGTCGAGCATCACCATCACGTCGGCAGAGCCCGCGACCGCGCGCACCACCTGGCCCACCACGCCCTTCGGCGTGACGACGGGCATGCCCACCCGAACGCCCTGCGCTTCTCCGCGGTCGATGCGGAACGACTGGAACTGCGGGCTCGCGTTGAGGCCGATGACGCGTGCGACGATCGACGGGCCGCTCGAGGCCTCGGCGAAGCTGAGCACCTCTTTGAGGCGCTGGTTCTCGGCGCGCGCTTCGGTGAGCGTGTTGAGCTCAGCCTGCGTCTGCGCCAGCTCGGCGCGGCACTGGTTCGCTGCTTCGTGCGCGCCTCGCAGGGCGACGTAGCCGTTCACCGTCGACGACAGGCCTCCGAACACTCCCGTGAGCGCCGACTGCAGCGGCGACGAGAGGCCCAGCACCGCGCGATCGACGAAGTTCGGCTCACGGCCCCGCCCGCCCCGCGAGAGGAAGCTGATCAGCGGCACGATGATCAACGCTCCGACGAGGAGCGGCTCGCGATATCGATTGAGGAAGGAAAACACTGGTGTTCGAAGACCCAACGGGCGACGCGGAGCGAGGCTTTCCGGCCCGTGAGGGAAAGCCCTTGCATGTTGTGGGGACCGATCCTACAGGTCAAGCTTTCAAAATTGCCAACCCCCTGAAAGTTCATGAGTAATTCGACCTCCCCGACCACCCAGACGTCACCCCCCGGCGATCGCCGCCGGGCAGGCACTTCCGCCCTCGTCATCGCGCTGGCTGTGCTGTTCGCGCTCCTGTGGGGCCCGGGATCTTCGGGCTGCGACCGCATGGGGGCGCTGCAGGACCCCAAGGGCGAGGCCGCCGTCACGGTGAATGGGAAGAACGTGCCGCTGAAGGAGTTCGCGCAGGCCTATGGCAACCAGGCCGCGAACTTCCGCCAGCAGGGCATTCCCGCCGATCTCCTGAAGCAGTTCGGCATTCACAAGCAGGTCGTCGATCAGCTCGTCAACACCGAGCTGCTCGCGCAGGCCGCCGAGGCGCAGGGCATTCGCGCCTCTGACCAGGAGGTCGTCGACCTCGTGCTCAAGGACCCGTCGTTCCAGAAGGACGGCAAGTTCGACACGGACCGCTACGAAGACATCGTCAACCAGTACGAGGGCACCACGACGGTGGAGTACGAAGAGAAGATCCGTCGCCGCCTCTCGGCGCAGAAGCTGCTCCAGGTCGTCGAGGCCTCCGTCGCCGTCAGCGCGGACGAGGTGCAGGCGCGTTACCAGAAGGAAGGCAACTCGGCGAAGGCCACCTTCGTGCGCTTCACGCCGTCGATGTATGCCGACAAGGTTGCTGTGCCGAAGCCGGCTGAGCTCGAGAAGTGGGCCGCTACGAACGGCGAGCTGATCGCGCAGGACTACGAGACGAACAAGTTCAAGTTCTTCATCGACGAGCGCGTGAAGGCCCGTCAGATCCTCCTGCGCGTCGCCCGCGACGCCGACGCCGCCGTGAAGGAGGACGCGAAGCAGCGCCTCGAGAACGTGCGCAAGGAGATCGTCGACAACAAGAAGTCGTTCGCCGACATGGCCACCAACTTCAGCGAGGACACCGAGACGAAGGCGAAGGGCGGCGACCTGGGCTTCATCGAGCGCACCCAGCTGCCCAGCGACTTCGCGGCCAAGCTCTTCGCGCTCAAGCCGGGCGAGGTCTCTGCCGTCACCGAGTCGCCCATCGGCTTCCACATCGGCATCGTCGAGGACCGCAAGGCGCCCGAGACCAAGCCGCTCGAGGCCGTGAAGCTCGAGCTCGCCGCGCAGCTCTTCACCAAAGAGAAGGCGAAGGACTTCGCGAAGGCTGACGCCGAGAAGACGCTCGCCGAGCTGAAGAAGGGCAAGACGCTGGTCGAGCTGTTCCCGGCCGATGCGAAGGAAGACAAGAACTTCAACTTCAAGGCCGAGACGCGCCCCGAGGTGAAAGAGACGGGTGACTTCAACGCCAGCGTCGACGCCGTGCCGACGCTCGGTGGTGGGGCCGCGGTCTTCAAGCTCCTGATGGACCAGAAGGCCGCGGGCGTGATCGACCAGGTCGTGACCGTCGACGACGGCCCCGTCGCCACGACGTCTGGCCTCGCGGTGGTGGTGGTCGACGAGCGCAAGATGCCCAGCGACGCCGACTTCGTCACCAGGAAGGAGCAGCTCCAGGTCGAGGCCGTGAAGGGCAAGCAGTTCGAGGTGCGCGAGGCGTTCCTCAAGGCGCTCAAGGCGCGCGGCGCGATCATCACCAACGACAAGGCCATCGACAAGGTCCTCGAGGGCTGAGGTGACGTCGTTCATTCTCGCGTCGGGCTCGCCTCGTCGGCGCGAGCTGCTCGGTCAGCTTGGGCTCTCGTTCGAGGTGGAGGCAGCGGAGCTCGACGAGTCGGTGCATCCGGCAGAGCTCCCGAAGGCGTACGTCGAACGGCTGGCGCGCGAGAAGGCGATGGCCGTGCACGCACGCCGGCCGGGCTCCATCGTGCTGGCTGCCGACACGTCGGTGGTCGTCGACGACGTCATCCTCGGGAAGCCCGGTGCCGATGCACGTGAAGGCGCGGCAATGCTCCGGTCGCTCTCGGGGCGAACGCACCAGGTCATGACGGGCGTCGCCGTCGCCGCAGCCCAGGTGCACTCGGTCGTCATCACCAGCGACGTCATCTTCCGTGCGCTGAGCGAGGCCGAGATCGCCTGGTACGTCGCGACGGGAGAAGGTGCCGACAAAGCCGGTGGCTACGGGCTGCAGGGCAAGGCGGCCGCGTTCATCTCAGCTGTCGTCGGCTCGTCGACCAGCATCATCGGGCTCCCACTCGCCGAGTCGCTCGAGCTGTTGCGCGACGCGGGCGTTCGTCTGCCGTGGGAGCCGGCGTGATCCCGGCCGAGGTGTTGGCGGCGAACCTGCGTGACGTCGAGCAGCGGGTGGCGGCAGCGTGCGCGCGCGCGGGGCGAGCCCGGACCGACGTGCAGCTCATCGCGGTCACCAAGCGGCATCCGCCCGAGCTGGTACGGCTCGCGTTTGAGGCGGGCCTGCGCCACTTCGGCGAGAACTACGCTCAGGAGCTTCGCGACAAACACGAAGCGCTCTCGAACTGCGCAGGACTTCGCTGGCACGCCATCGGGCCGCTCCAACCGAAGAACGCCAAGTACGTCGCGAAGGCGGCGCACGTGTTCCACGCGCTCGAGCGCCTCGAGGTCGCGCAGGAGCTGTCGCGGCGTCGAACCGGTGCGCCGCTGACCTGCTTCGTCGAGGTGAACGTCGCAGGCGAGTCGTCGAAGGCAGGCATTGCGCCAGGCGAGGTCGCTGCGTTCCTCGAGCAGGTCAAGCACCTGCCCAACCTCGAGCTCACCGGGCTGATGTGCATGCCGCCGCTCGCCGACGAGCCTGAAGCCTCGCGGCCCGCGTTCAAGGCCCTCGCGCAGCTCGCGCGGCAGCTCGCCCTGCCCTGCCTCAGCATGGGCACGACGGGAGACTTCGAGATCGCCATCGAAGAGGGCGCGACGCACGTGCGCGTCGGCACGGCGTTGTTCGGAGAGCGCCCCGACTGACGTCACCGCCTCGTCGCGAGCAGCAGCGACCGCGGCGGCCGATCGTCGGCGGTCTCTTCGGGAATCACCTCGGCCTCGAACCCCTCCTCGACCAACAGCTCAAGCCACGTCGAACGGGGAAAGACGCCGAACCGCTGCCGATCGTGAAAGACGCGAGCCGAGCCGTCGGCCTCACGCACGAGAAAGCCGTAGTCGACGAAACCCGAGGTCGCGCCCGGCTCGAGCGGGTGCGTCCACTCGAGATACCGAACGCTGCGCCCGTCAGCGCCGTCCGAGCCACCCGACTCGGTGGCCGGATCGAACGACTCGAGAAAGACGTCTGGCACGAAGAGCGCCAGCCCACCTGGGGCGAGATGCCTGAAGGCCGTGGCCATCGCCTGCGCCAGCTCGTCTGTCGTCGTCATCGAGTCGACCGCGTCGTGAACGAACACGGCGTCGAAGGTGCGGCCAAGGTCGAGCGTGCGCATGTCGCCACGATGGTGTGCGCACTCGGGGTTGAGCAGGGCCGACTGCGCGAGCATCGCGTCGCTCAGATCGGTCAGGGTCAGCTGGAAGTGCTTCTTCAGATGAAAAGCGTTGTGCCCGCCGCCGCAGCCCAGTTCCAGCACCTGGGCGCCAGGCCGCAGCCGCTGAAGCAAGACCTTCGCGAAGAACGCGGCCTCTTCGGCGTACTCCTCGACGGGCGAGATGAGCGGCCACAGTGGCGCGAGCTCTCCGTAGAAGACTGACATGGAGGTTCAGATCTCCTTGAACTTGATGCGGCCCTCTTCGCTCAGCGTGATTCGGTACTCGACGCCGCAGTAATTGCACCGCAGCTCGATGCCCTTCTTCTCAGGGATGAACTCGTCGGTCGGGTTGTTGGCGTGGCACGAGGGGCAGTCCCAGTCCTTCAGCTTCTTTCCTGCTGGCCCTCGCTGCCGATCGTCGTCGTTCTCTTCATACTTCGAGCCACCGCTCATCAGCGCCTCCGACTCACCAGCGATTGAGGAAGTCCGTCATCTCGTCGAGCGCCTTGAGCCGCTCGGCGTGCAGCGCCTTCAGCCATTTCTCGAGGGCCTGCGTCGTCTTCGGCCCGACGCCTGACAACGCCGCGGGCGGGAGCTCGACGAACTCGACGATCTCGTTCGCCACCGCGCTCATCGCCCGGCGGCCCTGGCCTGCGAGGGCTTCGGCTTCTCCCACGACGTCACCGGCGTGAGCGATGCCCAGCTCGACGGTGTCGGTCGCCTTGCGCGCGAAGAGGCGCACCGTGCCTGACAGCACGAAGAGCAGTGTGTCTCCGGGGTCTTGCTGCTGGAAGATCACGGCGCGGGCCGCGGCTCGTTTGGCCTGGCCTGCGCGGAGCACGCGCTCCCAGTCGGCGCCGAGCGTCTTCACCAGCACCGAGTCCAACAGCCTGGGCTCTCGGGAGATCCGCCCCGTCACGTCGGCGCGCTGCAGCTCGACCTTGACGACGGGCGGCTCACTCACCGGGCATCGACCTCGGCGGCGGGCAGCGTGCGGTAGGTGGCGTCGACGTGGTCCATCAGCTCGAAGAAGGCGTCCCCGTACCGTGTGCCATCTGCAGGAGTGTAGCCCTTGCGGTTGATCCAGAACGTACCCGAGTTGCACTCGCGGGCCCACCCGGCGACCGACCCGAGGTTGCGCTTCATGTCGTCCGTTTCGCGACAGTCCTTCTCGCCCGCTGCGTTGACCCAGCAGCAGCGGCCATAGGGGAAGACGTAGATCATCGGGCGCAAGGCCAGCCCCGGGTTCGCGACGTAGCTGTCGGCGACGAGCACGCTGGGGACGAACGAGCCGGGCTCCATGCCGTAGCCGTGCAGCATGAAGACGACGGGGTAGCGGCGCGCGGTGTTCTCGGGGTCGTTGTACCCGGCGGGCAACGCGATGGCGTACTCCCACTTCGCGCCGAGCGCCTTCGACTGGAACCAGGCCGTCTTCTGCTCGCCGTTGACCAGCTTCGGCACGGGCGCCTTCTCGAGCGTCGGCCAGTGCGACGCAGCCCAGTTGAAGAGCGTCGCGAACCGGAACAGCGCCTGCTCGTTGGTGCCGACGTGATCGCCTTCTCCGTCGATGCGCTCCTGCTCGCTCGGGGTGGCCTTGCCGTACAGCGTGACGAGGTTGCGCGGCATCTGCGCCCAGCGCTTCGTCCACGGATCGAACCGGCCCTGGCGATCGGCCATGCCGGGCATCTCGGCGAAGTCGCGGTACCAGCCGATGTTCGACACGCCGAGCGCAGCCCTCACCGCCGAGAACAGGTGCTGCGCCATCAGGCCCAGGTTGAAGATGTCGCGCGCGCCGCCATCGGCCAGCACGTGCAGGCGCCGCCGGCCCTCCGCGTCGAGCTTCCGGTAGTTCGTCTTGCCGTCGTACGCCTTGAGCGACTGCCGCCCACCAGACTCATCGAAGGTTCCGTTGCCTTCGCCGACGTCACGGGTGTTCGCGACGCCATCGAGGCCGAGGTCGCGAAACGGCTCGCCGCTGTCCCAGACCCAGTTCTGCTCGGTGCCGATCGGGTTGGCCTCGACGTCGTAGTTGTCGCTGTTCGGGTCGACGGCTGACGCGTTCGCCGTGGTGCCGCAGCCGCCCTTCCCGTCTTCGAACCGATCGTCACACCCATCGGCGCCGACGTCGTCGAAGCGCTCGTGCCCGTTGTTGATCACCGGCTCGCCGTAGTCGCGTCGCCCGTTCGCGTTGAAGTCGACGGCGAGGATGATGCCCTGTGGCCTGACCGCCTGCCGGCAGGGGTCGCGGAAGCCGCCGTGGTCGAGGAACGCCAGTCGCTGGTCGTTGTTCTGCTTCGCGGCCCGCTCCGCGCCTCCCTTCGCAGCGCAGAAACGGTCGGCGAACGCCTCTTCTCCAGCGCTCGGCAGCGGGGTCGCGATGTTGGCGGCGTCGGAGCAGAAGTCGACGCGCTCCTTCGTGCTGCGGCAGAACCACGTCGCGGGCTCGCCATCGCAGAAGGTGATCGCGTCGTAGGTGCCCTGCGGGTTGTACTCGGCGTTGAAGAGGCCCTTCACGCGAATGGGGTTGGTGCAGAAGTCGGGCGCGAAGGAGCGGATCTTCGCCGGGTCGACGCCCGGTGGCGCGACGGGCGAGGCCGGGTTCTCGCTGAAGAAGTTGCCGTACGCGAGCGAGAGGTCCGTCATCATGTCGCCGTACGAGTCGCGATCGAACGTGCCGCCGCTCAACGTCACGTGCCAGTGGTTGAAGTCCTGGCTGTGTTCGAACGGCAACGTCGCGGGTCGCTTCGAGCACGCCTCGAACGCTTTCGGATCGTTGAGCCGAACGGGATCTTGCCGGAGCACCGCTTCGATCTCGGCCTTCGAGCAGAAGCCTCCGGTGAAGAACCGGTCCATCGAGCGGGAAAAGAACGCGTAGTCGAGCGGGCCACCGAGCGGCGCGACGGCGTCGAAGCGATCGGGGTTCGAGAGCCCGAGTGAGGCGGTGCCGATGCCGCCCATCGAGACGCCCGACAGCACGCGATAGGTCGTGTGCAGCTTCGCAGCGGGCGGTGGAGGCGGCTGCGGCGCAGGTCCGCAGGCCACGAGCAGCGCCAACCCAACGGGGACGAGACGACCCACGGCAGACTCCTTCGCCAAAGAGACGACGAGCCTAGGTCCGAGACCGCCCGAATTCAGGCCCTGAATAGCGACTGGAGGGTGACGTCGGTGTCATGTGCCACGCGACACGGTTGTCTGACAGGGTCGCGGTTCGCACGCCGACGAACTCCATGGTGGGATTCGCCGGCCGCTACGAAAGACTGAAGGAGCTGCCGCCGTGATGAAGACCTCCACCGTGATTCTGGCCGTCTCGCTCTCGTCGGCGGCGGCCTTCGCCCAGGATGGCGGCGTCGCGAAGGCGATCTCCCCCTTCCCCACCGACACGCAGTGTGTGGCTCTCGGCAACATCAAGACGCCCATCGCGTTCGGCCCCGGTGAGACGCTCGAGTTCGATCTCGACGCGCTCGGCGCGAGGGCTGGCACCATGACGATGCGGGTGCTGCCGCTGCGCGACGGGCTGATGCCGATCGAGGTGCACGCCAAGACGAACACGTTCTTCTCGAAGGTGCGCCGCGTCGACGGCACCGGCACCAGCTATTTGTCCCCCAGGACGCTGCGGCCGACGCGCTACTACGAGGACGCGCAGGAGAACGAGTGGCACCGCGTCGCCGACGTCTCGTTCCGCAAGAACCGAACGGCCAAAGTGCTCAGCACCATCAACGGGCAGTCGACGACCTCAGAGCTCACCTACGGCAACGACGTGAGCGACGTCGCCGGAGCCATCTTCCTGATGCGCCAGCTCGACCTCAAGGAGGGCAAGAAGCTGTGCTTCGACGTCTACGGCATTCGCCGCATCTGGCGCGTCTGGGGCACCGTGCAGCCGAAGGAGCACGTCTCGTTGCCGGTCGGCGAGTTCGAGACCTGGCACCTCGCGGGTGAAGCGGCCCGCCACGACTGGCAGGACGCGCGCCGCGACATTCACGTGTGGATCACCGCCGACGAGCGACGCATGCCCATCGCCGCCCTCGGGAGCATCGACCTCGGCGCCGTTCGCGCGACGTTGACCAGCTTCAGCCGGCCCGGTGACAAGGCCGCGAAGGCCGAGAACAAGGGCAACCTGAAGTGGTAGGTCGGGCCGCATGCCCCTCGTCCTGAGCTACTCCGGCTGCAGCACCTGCAAGAAGGCGCTGGCCTGGTTGAAGTCGAAGAACGTCGCCGTCACCGTGCGCCCCATCGTCGACGAGCCGCCGACGAAGGCCGAGCTCGCGAAGTGGCTTCCCGCGAGCGGTCTGCCGGTGAAGAAGTGGCTCAACACGTCGGGGCTGAGCTACCGCGCGCTGGGCAAGGCGAAGGTCGACGCTGCGACCGACGCGACGCTGGCGCAGTGGTTGTCGGCCGACGGCAAGCTGGTGAAGCGGCCGGTGCTCGTCGATGGCGCGACGGTGCTGGTCGGCTTCAGAGAGGCCGAGTGGGCCGCGCACTTCGGGAGGTAGTGCCCGGCCGGGCCGTGTTTCCGACTCCAGCGGCGCCGGGCCGTTTTCTTGCCGGGTCGCTTCACGCCTGTAGCGTGTTGTTCATGCCCGCGACGCAGACTGCCCGCTCCGCCGTTCCGCTCTCCCGCTCGGTCGACGCCATTCGTGAGTCGGTCGAACGCCTCGAGGAGTGCCTGCCCCGCCGAGAAGACAGCGCCGTGCTGCTCGACTTCCTCGAAGACGATCTGCGCGAAGGGCTCGACGCCATCGCCGACGTCGAGGCGCACTTCACCGACGTGCTCGATCTGCTCCGCAACGACGCCGCGTCGCCGATTCGGCTCATGGAGGCCGCAGAGGACTTCCGCGTGCTCAACCGGCTCGAGTACCTGATGGTGGTGGTGGCGCAGCTGCGCCGTCGCTTGTCACAGGCGGCCGGCAAGATGCGCGAGGGCTGAAAACACTTCGAGGAGCCATGTGGACCCGTTTCTTCGGTCCAAAGGCTCCCCGGCGTGATGGTGCGTCGTGCCGAAGCCTAGATGAGGCCGCGAGCGCGGCGAATCTGCTCCAGCGTCTTCTGGTACTCGATCTCGTACGCGCTGGTGCCCTCTTCGAGGTGCTTCAGGCGGCCGCGCGCCTCCCGATCGATCTCTTCGTCGACGTCGAGGTGCTTCTTCATGATCTGCATGATCTTCGGGCGCATCTGCGTGTCGTCCGAGAACACCTCTTCGATGTTCCGCGAGATGAGCAGGAACTCGAGCATCTGGTTGATCACGAACTCGATGCCGTCATCGCCGATCTTGAAGCCTCGGACGTCGGACATCTCGCGTTTGACCTGGTTGAACTTGGAGAAGTCGTAGCCGCGACGCTCGAGGGCCTCACGGGTGGCCTGGTTCACGCGCTCCTCGTTGGCGAGGTACTCACGCATGATGGCCGACATGTCGAGCTCGGCATCCGACATGCGAATGGCCTCGACCTCGATGTCCTTTTCCTTCGCCAGCCGGTCGATGATCTCGCGCGCAATGAGCGGAACGAGCTTGGGATACAGCCGCATGGTCATCCTTCGGGGTTGGGGCTGAAACGCCTGTGGTGTGTATGTCACCGCCGAGTGCTGCCGCAACGAAAAATCAAGGCGTTCTGTGTCTTTGCGATGCCAACCCTCACGATTGACTGTCGGCGTCGTCGAGAGACGCGAGGCGAATCGCGTCGTCATCGGCTGTTTCAGGCGCGCGGAATTTTGGCGCGTGCAGGAACGCATGCAGCCGCTCGGCCACCGCGGGACCGATACCGTCGACCTCACCCAGCTCCTCGATGCTGGCCTCTTTGAGGCGCTTGATGGAGCCGAAGTGGCGCAGCAACGCCGTTCGCCGTGCCGCACCGACTCCCGGCACTTCGTCGAGCGCCGATGACAGGCCGCGCTTGCGGTTGAGCTTGCGTTGAAAGGTGATGGCGAAGCGGTGGGCCTCGTCACGCAGTCGCGTCAGCGCAAAGAGCTCTGGCGAGGTCTGCGGCAAGACGATCGGATCTTTCCGGCCGACGACGAAGACGCGCTCGGGGCTGCGGTCTTGCTGCACGTCTGGCGCAAGCGAATCGAGATCGCGGCTCTTGGCGAGTGAGACGAGATCGACGCCCTCGACGCCGAGATCGCGCATCGCTGCCCACGCGCTCGCGAGCTGGCCCTTGCCGCCGTCGATGACGATGAGGTCGGGCAGATCGCCCTCGTCGAGTCCGCGCTTGAGCCGGCGTGACAACACCTCGTGCATCGAGGCGAAGTCGTCGTTCCCCACGACGGTCTTGAGCGTGTAGTGCCGGTACCGCGAGGGATCCGGCTCGGTGTCGACGCTCGAGACCTGCGAACCGACCAGCGCGGCGCCCTGGAAGTGCGAGATGTCGAAGCACTCCATGCGATGCGGCAGCTTCGTGAGGTGAAGCCGGTCCTTCAAGCGCTCGAGGGTCTGCTCCACCTCGTCACGGCTGCGCTTGCGCTCACTGAAGGCACGCTCGGCGTTCTTCGAGGCCAGCTTCACCAGGTCGGTCTTGTCGCCACGCTCGGGCACGAGCACGCGCACGCGCTCACCCTTTCGCTCCGACAACAGCTCCGCCAGCGCCTCGGGCTCGTTCGGGCTGCCTGCCAGCAACACCTCTTTGGGAACGAACGCGTCGTCGGCGTAGTACTGGTTGACGAATGAGGTGACGAGCTCGTCGTCGGGGAACTCGCTCTGGAAGTGGTGCGGCTGCCCACCGGTGATGCGGCCGCCGCGCACGAAGAGGCTGTAGAGCGTGATGCGATCGCCCTCTCGGAAGAGGCCGAAGACGTCTTGATCGATCGACTCGGTGGTCGCGATGGCCTGCTTCTCGACGCTCCGCTCGATGGCGATGACCTGATCGCGCAGGCGGGCAGCCTCTTCGAACTCGAGCTTCGACGCCGCGAGCCTCATGCTCCCGCGAAGGGTGTCGAGCAGCGGCGCACTGCGGCCCTCGAGGAAGAGCGCCACGGCGTCGACGTTGCGCCCGTAGTCCTCGGGAGCGATCGGCAACACGCACGGCGCAGGGCAGCGACCGATCTGATGCAGCAGGCACGGGCGCTTGCGGCTCTCGAGCACGTGATCGGAGCAGGTGCGCAGCTGGAAGAACCGGTTCACCACCCGCACCGTCTCGCGAATCGACGACGCCGACGCGTAGGGCCCGAAGTAGCGCGCGCCGTCACGTTTGGGCCGGCGCACCATCTCGAGCCGCGGGAAGCGGTGCGCGTTCGAGAGGCGAAGACAGAGGAAGGCCTTGTCGTCGCGCCACTGCACGTTGAAGCGCGGGCGGTGCTTCTTGATCAGCTCGTTCTCGAGGAGCAGCGCCTCCTTCTCGCTCGAGACGACGACGGTCTCCAACGAGCCCAGCAGGCGATCGAGCAGCGCGACGAAGGCCCGCGTGTCGGAGGAGCCGGGGTTGAAATAGCTGCGCACCCGGTTCGCGAGGTTGACGGCCTTGCCGACGTAGATGACCCGGCCGGTCTTGTCCTTCATCAGGTACACGCCGGGCTGGTTCGGCAGCTGCGCGAGGCGCTGTTCGAGTTCGACCGGAGTCATCAGTTTCTCTCTCTGTCCGGTTTGGTCGTCTCGCGCAACGACGCCTCGCGAACGGTACACTGCCCGCGTGGACGGGCTGAGCAGCCGCGACATCGAAACGCTGGGAGAGGCGGGCTTCGTCGTTGGCGAAGGCTTCCTCGGGCCATCACTCGCGTCCGCCGCGCACGCAAAGGCCGTGGAGCACCTCGCCGCAGGCATGCTCGCGCGGGCCGGTGTTCGTCGCGGTGCAGACCACCACCTCGACGACGCCGTGCGTGGAGACTCCATCGAGTGGCTCGACGAGCTCGGTGACTTCAGCGACGTCTGGGCGCGCTTCGACGAGCTGAGGCTGCAGCTGAACGAGCTTGGGTTCCTGGGCCTGCGTCGCTGCGAGCTGCAGCTCGCGCACTACCCCGCGACCGGCGCTGGGTATCAACGGCACCGCGACGCATTTCCCGGTGACGACAACCGGCGCATCACGGCCATCGTCTACCTGAACCCTTCCTGGCAGCCCGAGCACGGAGGAGAGCTGACGGTGTTCGTCGATCCTCCCCTGACGCTCGAGCCGCGCCTCGACACCTTCGTCGTCTTCCGCTCCGAGCTGATCGAGCACGAGGTGCGTCCCTCGCGCGCCGAACGCTTCGCCATCACCGCCTGGTACTCCGCCCGATGAGAGCCCTTCAGAAAGTCGTTCAGTCCGACGCAGCGATGACCAACGAGCTCAACCGCGAGCGCGCCGAAGGTCTCGGCCGCACCGGACGGTTGATCGAAGACGCCATCGCGGCGTGCGCGGCCTTGAAGGAGAAGCTCGCGACCTGCCCTACCGGCCACACCAGAGCGGGCCTGCTCGCCGAGTACGCCGAGCACCGGAAGATCGCGGTGGAGCAGCGCTGGTACCTCGAGGTGCAACGCGAGGCGATGGGGCTGAGGAAGCAGACCGACCTCGACACGTTCTTCCCGCTCCCGCCGCCGATTCGCGAGTAAGGCCGTCGTATGCGAGGCGTCGAACAGATCCCGTGGCTGTACGACGCGATGTGCACCGTCATGGAGTGGACGGGGCTGTCGCGCTGGCGCGAGTGGCTGGTGAAGGGCGCGACGGGCCGAACGCTCGAGGTCGGCTGTGGCACCGGCCGCAACCTGCCTCGCTACGAGCCGTCGCTCGCGGTCATCGCGCTCGAGCCAGACGCCGACGCGTTGAAGAAGGCGAAGTCACGGGCTCCCGGCGCGCTGCTGGTGCGGGGCTCGGCCGAGGCGCTGCCGTTTCGTGACGGCGCGTTCGACACCGTCGTCTCGAGCCTGGTCTTCTGCTCGGTGCCGAAGCCTGAGCTCGGCTTGAAGGAGATCGGCCGGGTGCTGACCGCCGAGGGTCAGCTCCGCATGCTCGAGCACGTGCGCCACGACTCGAAGCCCGTCGGGTGGATGCAGGACGTGCTCCAGCCGGCGTGGACGGCCGTGGCTGGAGGCTGTCACCCCAACCGGCGCACCGAAGCGACGGTCGAGGCGAGTGGATTCGTCATCAGCGCGGAAGGCCGCCGCGCAGACGGCACGATGCGCCGCTTCGTCGCGCACAAGGCTTCGCACGACACCCAACGGGGTTAAGAGAACCGCATGGCGTTCGAAATCCTCATCATCCTCGCGCTCGTGCTCGCGAACGGTGTGCTGGCGGGGGCCGAGATCGCGGTGATCTCGATGCGCCCGGGCCGGCTCCGGGAGCTGCAAGGAGAAGGCAGCAAGGGAGCGCTCGCGGTGCAGCGGCTGCGAGAACAGCCCGAGCGGTTCTTCGCGACGGTGCAGGTGGGCATCACGGTCGTGGGCGCGACGGCAGGCGCGTTCGGCGGCGCCTCGTTCGCGCGCGACCTCTCGAAGGTGCTCGCCCAGTGGGCGCTCATCGAGCCCTGGGCCGACGAGATCGCGCTCGTCCTGGTCGTCTCGCTCATCTCGTACCTCTCGCTCGTCCTCGGCGAGCTGGTGCCCAAGTCCCTCGCGCTTCGCAGCGCCGAGCGCTACTCGAGCCTCGTCGCGCGGCCGCTGCTCCTGCTGGCCAGCCTGATGCGCCCGCTCATCTGGTTCTTGACCGCGAGCTCGAACCTGGTGCTCCGCCCGTTCAAGGACCGAACGAGCTTCACCGAAGCGAGGCTGTCGGCCGACGAGCTCGTCGAGCTGATGACAGAGGCGACCCGCACCGGCAGCGTGCACCCTCAGGCGGGAGAGATCGCCGCGCGGGCGCTCACGCTCCCCGAGCTCGTCGCCAGCGACGTGATGGTGCCGCGCACGAGCGTCATCTCGCTCCAACGTGACGCGTCTCGCGAGACGCTGCGCCGCATGATGCTCGAGCACACCCACTCACGCTTCCCCGTCATCGAAGGCGAGCGCGATCGGGTCGTCGGCTACGTGAACGTCAAAGACGTGCTGGCCATCGCGTGGGAGGAGCAGCTCTTCGTGCTCGCCGATCTGATCCGGCCCGCGTTCTTCGTGCCCGAGAGCAAGAGCGCCGTCGAGCTGATCTCCGAGATGCGCTCGCGCCGCGTGCCGTTCTGCGTGGTGGTCGACGAACACGGAGGCATGGCCGGCATCGTCTCGCTCACGGACGTGCTCGAAGAGCTGGTGGGCGAGATCTTCGGCGAACACGCCGCCGCCGAGCCCAAGGCGTTCCGACGAGAGAGCGATGGGCACGTGGTGGTGCGGGCCACCATGCCGATTCGAGAGCTCAACCGCGACCTCGGCATCGCGCTCCCCGAAGGCGATTGGGTGACGGTGGGCGGCCTGTGTCTGTCCCTGGCGACACGAATCCCGGTGCCGGGTGAGCGCTTCACCACCGACGCCGGCATCGTGCTCGAGATCCTCGACGCCTCACCGAGACGAGTCCGCACCGTGCGCATCGTGATGCCTGCGCCCGAGACACCCAAAGGCCCACCAGCGGCTTGAAAGAGCGCGGTCGTCGCGACCGAGCGGGTGTAGAGAATCTCACCAGCGCCCGCATTTTCACGACACTCCGGGCGCCATCTGAGGGGGCCCCCACCGGGCGCGGAACTTGCTCGATGGGCCGCATGAAGTCGCATTCGGTGGTCGTGGTGATGCTGGTGTTGAACGCGTGTCAGGCGCCCGTCGCTGAAGTCGAGAAGCCCGAGCCGTTTCTGGTGGCCTCGCCCCGTCGGGGTGGCACCTTCGAGCGGGAGTACGTCGGCGAGGTGCAGGCCGTTCAGCACGTGTCGCTGCGCGCGCGGCTCAAGGGCTACATCGAAGCCATCGCCGTCGACGAAGGGCAGACCGTCAAGGCCGGTCAGCTCATTCTCACCATCAGCGCCCGTGAGCTGCAGCAAGAGGTGCGCAAGGCCCACGCAGCGGTCGAGAGCGCGGCGGCCGAGCTCAAGACGGCGACCATCGAGCGCGACAGCACCCGCATGTTGGCCGAGAAGAAGGTCATCTCGGGCCCCGAGGTCGAGCTCGCCGAGTCGAAGGTGGCGGCCCTTGCCGCCCGGCTCGAAGAGGCGAAGGCCAACGAAGGCCAGGCGTCGATCAACCTCTCCTACGGCCAGGTGAGAGCGCCCTTCGACGGCGTGCTGAACCGGCTGCCGCGGAAGGCCGGCAGCCTGGTGCCAGAGGACGAGCTGTTGACGACCATCACCAACACCTCAGAGGTGTTCGTCTACTTCCGCGTCTCGGAGCAGGAGTACCTGACCCTCGCCGCCAGCCGCCCCGACGATCGCCCCCGCACGGTCTCGTTCAAGCTGGCCAACGGCGCGCTCTTCCCCGCAGCGGGCGTCATCGACGCGGTGGAGACCGAGTTCGACAAGGCGACCGGCAACCTCGCGTTCCGGGCGCGCTTCAAGAACGAACAGGGCCTGCTCAGACACGGCGCGACGGGGAAAGTCGTCATCAGCAGCGCACTCGGTGACGCGCTGATCATTCCCCAACAGGCGACCTTCGAGGTGCAAGAGAACCTGTACGTCTTCAAGGTCGCCGATGACGACACCGTCCACGCGACGCGGGTGGTGCCGCGCCTGCGGCTCGGGCAGTCCTTCGTGCTCGAGTCCGGCCTGAGCGAGACCGATCGTTTCGTCGTCGAGGGCACGCAACAGCTCAAGGAAGGCGCGCACATCGTCGCCACGGCCGCTCCGTCGACTCGGAGCCCACAGTGAGGACGACGTTCACCCGTCGACCGGTGTTGTCGGTCGTCATCTCGATCATCATCGTGCTGCTCGGTCTGCTCGCCCTGAAGGGCATGCCGATGGCCCTCTTCCCCAGCGTGGCGCCGCCCGAGGTGAACGTCACCGTCGAGTACACCGGCGCGAACGCCGAGACCGTCACCAAGGCCGCCATCGTGCCGCTCGAGCGCGCCATCAACGGCGTGCCGGGCATGAAGTACATGAGCAGCGACACGGGCAACGACGGCGTCGGCGTGGTGCAGATTCTCTTCGAGACGGGCACCGACCCCGACGTCGCCGCCGTCAACGTCCAGAACCGCGTCAACTCGGTGATGGGCGAGCTGCCGACCGAGGTGATTCGCAACGGCGTGAAGATCGCCAAAGAAGAGAACGCCGTGCTGCTGTACCTCAACGTCTACAGCACCGACGATCAGCTCGACGAGAAGTTCCTCTACAACTTCGTCGACATCAACGTGCTGGCCGAGCTCAAGCGCATCAACGGCGTGGGCTACGCCGACATTCTGGGCGCGAAAGAGTACGCGATGCGCATCTGGCTCAAGCCCGATGCCCTGGTCGCCTACGGCGTCTCTCCGCAAGAGGTCGTCGAGGCTCTGCGCGAGGGCAACCTCGAGGCCGCGCCCGGCAAGCTCGGCGAGAATAGCGACAAACGAGACTCACCGCTCCAATACACCGTCAAGTACACGGGCAAGTTCAGCACCGTCGAGGAGTACGCGAGCCTGCCGATTCGTTCGAGCGCCGAGGGCGAGGTGCTGCGCATCAGCGACGTCGCCGACGTCGAGTTCGGCACCACGTATTTCGACGTCGAGGCGAAGTTCAACGGCCGCCCCGCCGCGTCGATTCTGCTCAAGCAGCTGCCCGGGTCGAACGCGAGCGAGGTGATCGCCGAGGTGAAGCGCCGACTGGCGGTGATGAAGCAAGACGTCTTCCTGCCGGGCATGGACTACGAGTTCAGCTTCGACGTCAGCCGCTTCCTCGACGCCGCTGTGCGCGAGGTGCTCCAGACGATCGTCGAGGCGTTCCTGCTCGTCGTGCTGGTGGTGTTCGTCTTCCTGCAGGACTGGCGATCGACCCTCATTCCCGTCATCGCGGTGCCGGTCTCGTTGATCGGCACCTTCGCGTTCATCGCGCCGCTGGGCTTCTCGCTCAACCTGATCACCCTGTTCGCGCTGGTGCTGGCCATCGGGGTCGTCGTCGACGACGCCATCGTGGTCGTCGAGGCCGTTCACGAGCGGCTGGAGCACACCACGCTGACGGTGCTCGAGGCGACCGAGCACGCGATGAAGGACATCAGCGGGGCCATCGTCGCGATCACGCTCGTGATGGCTGCGGTCTTCGTGCCCGTTGCGTTCGTGTCGGGGCCCGCGGGGATCTTCTACCGGGAATTCGCACTCACCATGGCGATCGCGATCGGGCTCTCGGGGCTCGTCGCGTTGACGCTCACGCCTGCGCTGTGCGTGCAGCTGCTGCGACGGCATGAGCCGCTGAGTCACCGGAAGGGCTTTGGCGCAGACTTCTTTCGCTGGTTCGAAGCGCGCTACGCCAGCGCAGAGCGCGGCTACCTGGGCACCGTCGGACGCATCGCGACGAGACGGCTGGTGACGGTCGCACTCATCGGCGGCTTCACCGCCGCGACGGGCCTCATGGCGAACACCGTGCCGACGGGCTTCATCCCCATGGAGGACCAGGGCACGTTCTACGCGAGCATCACCACGCCACCCGGTGCGACGCTCGAACGAACGAAGGCGGTGGTCGACGGCATTCGGGCCGCTGGTGAAGGCGTCGACGGCATCGCGAGCATCTCGACGCTCGCCGGCACCAACATTCTGTCCGACGGCACCGGAGCCACCTACGGAACGGCGCTGGTGAACCTGAAGCCGTGGAACGAGCGCACCGTTTCGGTCGACGCCGTCATCGAGACCCTCGCGAAGCGCACGAAGCACCTGCGCGACGCAGACATCGAGTTCTTTCCCCCGCCGGCGGTGCCCGGCTACGGGAACGCCAGCGGCTTCGAGCTGCGCCTGCTCGACAAGACCGGCAAGGGAGACTTCGAGCGAATGCAGGAGGTCGTCACGCAGTTCATCGCCGACCTGAAGGCGCGGCCCGAGATCTCGAGCGCCTTCACCATTTTCAACGCCGGCTTTCCCCAGTTCATCGTGCACGTCGATCGCGACAAGGCCGCCCAGAAGGGGGTGTCGGCCGAGACGGCGCTCGGCGCGCTGCAGACGATGTTGGGGAGCGAGTACGCGACCAACTTCATCCGCTTCGGGCAGATGTACAAAGTGATGGTTCAGGCCGCGCCCGAGCATCGTGCCGTGCCGGACGATCTGCTCAAGCTGCAGGTGCGCAGCGAACGAGGCGAGCTGGTGCCGCTCTCTGCCTTCGTCTGGCTCGAGAAGACGCACGGCGTCGATCAGACGACCCGCTACAACATGTACCCCTCGGCCGAGCTCAACGGCGAGGGCAAGGCGGGGATCAGCAGCGGCGAGGTGCTCCGTGCCGTCCAGGAGACCGCACGCGAGAAGCTGCCCCGCGGCTTCAGCATCGACTGGGCCGGCATCTCGCGCGACGAGGTCAACGCAGGCAATCAGGGCTTCGTCGTCTTCCTGATCTGCCTCGTCTTCGTCTACCTGGTGCTGGCGGCGAAGTACGAGAGCTTCGTGCTGCCCCTCGTGGTGGTGCTCTCGCTGCCGCCTGGCGTGCTGGGGGCGTTCGCGCTGCTCAAGGCGACCGGCCTCGAGAACAACGTCTACACGCACATCGCGCTCATCATGTTGATCGGCCTCGTGGGGAAGAACGCGATCCTGATCGTCGAGTTCGCCGAGCACCGCAGGAAGGAGGGGCTTGGGGTCGTCGAGGCCGTCTTCGAGGCCGGTCGACAGCGACTTCGCCCGATCATGATGACGTCGATCGCGTTCATCGCGGGACTGCTCCCGCTCGCCATCGCCACCGGCGCCGGCGCCGTCGGCAACCGCACCATCGGCACCGCGGCGATCGGCGGCATGACGCTCGGCACGATCTGCGGCCTGCTCCTGGTGCCCGGGCTGTACGTGGGTTTTCGCCAGCGTCGCGCTGCCGTGGTGCCGCCCGAAGCGCCCGAGGCCGCGCCGCTTGAACCGGAGCGCGCCGATGCGTAGCGCGTGGCTCTGGGTGGTGCTGGTGAGCGGCTGCGCGTCACTGAACACCAACGTCAGCATCAAGGAGCACCCGACGCCGGCAACGTGGCAAGGCGCCGCGCCAGCCCCGAGCATCGCCGCGCTCAGCTGGAAGGAGTACTTCGCCGACCCGCAGCTGACGGCGCTGATCAGTGAGGCGCTCACGAACAACCCCGATCTCGGCATCGCCCTCCAACGCATCGAGCAGGCCCGGGCCGGGGTGAAGCGCTCCACCGGAGCACTGCTGCCTCGGCTCGATCTCGCGCTCGGCAGCGGGGTGCGGCGATACGGCCTGTACACGATGGATGGCGCCGGCAACGCGACGACCGACATCACGCCGGGCCAGGTCGTGCCGGTGAACCTCGGCGACTTCCTCGCGGGGTTTCAGGCGTCCTGGGAGATCGATCTCTGGGGCAAGCTGAGAAACCAGAAAGAGGCGACGGTCGCTCGATATCTCGCGAGCGTCGAGGGCTCGCACCTCGTCATCACCTCGTTGGTCGCCGACGTCGCCACGGCCTGGTTCGATCTGAGGGCGCTCGACAGGCTCGAGGTGCTCCTTCGCGAAGCCATCGACCGTCAACGCGAGGCGATGGAGATCGTCCAGCTGCAGAAGGCCGCCGGACGCGCGACGGAGCTCGCCGTGCAGCAGTTCGAGGTGCAGCTCGCCGAGACGAAGGCGCTGGCGGTGATCACGAGTCAGCAGCGGGTCGAGGCTCAGTCCCGACTGAACCTGCTCCTGGGCCGACCGCCGCGAGCCATCGCGCCTTCCGGAGCGATCGCGTTCGAGGTCGAGGCCCCGGTTGGCGCGGGCGTGCCGGCCGACGTCCTCCGCGCCAGACCCGACATTCGCGCCGCCGAGCTCGAGCTCAAGGCTGCTGGCGCCGATCTCGAGAGCGCCCGCGCGGCGTTCTTCCCCAACATCACCCTCGGCGCGAGCCTCGGTGTGCAGGCCTTCAACCCGGTCTTCCTGGCCCGGCTGCCCGAGTCGCTCATCTATTCGGTCGTCGGAGGGCTCGTCGCGCCGCTCCTCAACCGCAGCGGCCTCGAGGCCGAGTTCGATGGCGCGAAGGCGCTCAAGCTCGAGGCGCTCCATGCCTACCAGCGCGTCGCGCTCACCGCGTACGCCGAGGTCGAGAACGGCTTGTCTGACGTCACGACGACCTCGAGTCTGGTGGCCCTTCGCCAGCAGCAGCAGCGAACCGTCGAGCGATCGATCGAGACTGCCGACACCCTCTTCCGGGCTGGCAAGGCGTCATCGCTCGAGGTGCTCTTCGCGCAGCAGTCGCGGCTGCGGGCCGACGTCGAGCTCGTCGAGGCCTGGCGGCGCCAGCGAATCGCGCGGGTGACGATCTACAAAGTGCTCGGCGGCGGTTGGCAGTAGCGCAGGTTCTCGGCAGGCGTGGCAAAGACCCCTCATGCGACTCACGGTTCGGCTGACAGCGTTCCTGATGCTCGTGTCGCTCTGCGCGTTCGGGGTGTTGGGGTGGTCCCTCATTCGGGTCGAGCGCCGGGACCTGCGAGAAGCAGCCGAGGCCGAGACCTCGTTGCTGGGGCGCAGCCTTCAGGTCGCGATCGAGAATGCGATGCGAGATCGCCAGCTCGAAGACGTGCAGGAGACGACTGACAAGCTGATGCGGCTCGAGCCGGGAATGCTGGTCGCGCTGCTCGATGCGCAGGGCGCGCCCATCGCGCCGTCGACGCGGCGAGCTCCCGAAGGCGCCCGTGCACTCGTCGAGCGACTCGGGGAAAAGGCAGACCCCCTCGTCGCGTTCGAGCCCGAGGGCTTTCGTGGCCAGATCGTCCTTGTGCAACGGCTCGCGTCCGACGAGGGCCGGTCACTCGGGGTGCTGCTGCTCGGCCGCCCACTCGACCGGCTCGAGCACGATCTCGCGACGACCGAGCGCAACGTCGCGCTCAGCGTGCTGCTCGTCGTCTTGACCATCGGCGCGCTCGCGGCGCTCGGCGGCACGCTCTTCATCGGGCGGCCGCTGTCTCGGCTGATGGGGTGGATGCAGCGCATCCGCACGGCTGGCTCGCTGCTCGAGGCAGAGCCGGCAGCCCCGCGCTTCATGCTGCCCCGCGACGAGATGCGCGCCCTCGAGTCCGACTTCGCGGCGATGGTGACGACGCTCCGTGAGGCGCAGCGGCGGGAGGCCGAGCTGGGGCGTGGAATTCGACAGATCGACAAGCTCGCGGCAGTCGGCCAGCTCGCGGCAGGTCTGGCGCATGAGATCGGCTCGCCGCTGCAGGTGCTCTGCGGCCGCGCACGCGTGTTGGTCGAGCAGAACCCCGAGCACCCCGAGGTGCAGCGCCAGGCCACCATTCTCGTGACGCAGGGCGAGCGGATCTCACGAATCGTCGAGCGCTTGCTCTCGTTCGCCCGCGTGCGTGGGCCCCTGATGGAGCGTCATGACGTCGTCCCACTGATCCGCTCGGTCGTCGAGCTGCTCGAGTACCAGGCACGACGGGCGAAGATCTCCCTGTCGATGAAGGCCCCCCTCTCACTGGTCGCGGTCTGCGATCGAGATCTTCTGCAGCAGGTCGCGCTCAATATGCTCACCAACGCGCTGCGGGCGGCGCGAGACGGTGGCGCGGTGATGGTCGAGCTCAGCGAGGAAGGCCCCAACGTCAGGCTCGACGTCATCGACACGGGTCCCGGCGTCGAGCTCGAGATGAAGGAGCGGCTGTTCGAGCAGTTCTTCACCACGAGCGCAGAGGGCGAAGGCACGGGCCTCGGTCTCGCCATCGTCAAGTCCATCGTGACCGATCACGGCGGCACCATCGACGTGACCAACGAACAGCCGCACGGCGCCCGGTTCACGGTGACGCTGCCCAGAGAGAGAGCCCCATGACCCCCCCGGGTGCGCAGGTCCTGATCATCGACGACGACGCTGAGGTGGTGGGCTACCTCGCCGAGGTGTTGACGGCGGCCGGGTACCGCGTCGTCGGAGAGACCGACCCGACCAGGGCCCTGGACCGGGCGCGCCAGGCAGACATCGAGCTCGTCGTCTCGGACATCGAGATGCCCAGGCTTCGAGGCCCGGCGCTCTTGAAGGCGCTCCACGCGGAACGACCTGAGCTGCCGGTGGTGATGATCACCGCGTTCGGCTCGGTGGAGCTGGCGGTGACCTGCATGAACGCGGGCGCAGCAGACTTCATCACCAAGCCCTTCAAGGCCGAGGTCTTGCTCCACGCGCTCGAGCGGGTGCTGCGTGAACGTGCGCTGGTGCGCGAGGTGCGGCGCCTGAAGTCGGCAGCGCTGGCTGCGAACACCAGACGGGGACTCGTCGCAAAGAGCGAGGCGATGCAGCGGGTGCTCGCGCTGGCCGAGCGCGCCGCCCGCGCCGACACACCCGTTCTGCTCACCGGCGAGAGCGGGACGGGCAAGAGCGCCGTCGCCCGCTTCATTCACGAGGCGAGCGGGCGCAAGGGCGAGTACATCGAGCTGAACTGCGCGAGCCTGCCGTCGAACCTCGTCGAGAGTGAGCTGTTCGGCGTCAAACGCGGCGCCTACACCGACGCGCGGGAAGACCGCTCCGGCCTCTTCGTCGCAGCAGAGGACGGCACGCTGCTCCTCGACGAGATTGGCGAGCTTCCTCTCGAGTCTCAGCCGAAGCTGCTGGCTGCGGTCGAGACGAGGAAGGTCCGCGCGGTCGGCGAGACCCGGCAGACCGCGGTGAACGCCAGGGTCATCGCGGCCACCAACCGTTCGCTCGAGGAGGCCGTGCGCGAGAAGGCGTTTCGATCTGATCTCTACTATCGGCTCAACGTCATTCGCATCGAGCTGCCGCCGCTCAGAGACCGGCGCGACGACATCGAGCCGCTGCTCGAGGCCTGGCTGCCCGAGGCAAGCCGACGCGCGGGCCGCGACGTCACCTCCATCGACGAGGGCGCGAGGCGATGGTTGCTCCAGCAAGCGTGGCCAGGCAACATTCGCGAGCTGCTGAACCTCGTCGAGCGCGCGATCACCTTGAGTGATGGCCCGGTGATCACCGCCCAGATGTTCGAGGGCTCGACGGCCGAACGGGCTCACGGCGACCCCTGGGCGCGCGCGATCGCCGAGCGGTGGTCTCTCGAGCGGCTCGAGCTCGAATACGTGAGGAGGATTCTCGCAGAGCTTGGTGGCAACAAGTCCGAAGCGGCCCGTGTGCTCGGAATCGATCGACGCACGCTGTACGCAAAACTCTCGGAGCTCTGAAGGCCGCCTCAGAACGCGAGGCCGAACGACACGCCGAGCTGAAGGCCGCCACCGACCGGGCTGAACGCGAGGTACTCCACCAGTCCGCTCAGGTGCAGGATGATGCCGTTGCCCTCGGCCTGCGCGCGCTGACCTGACGCGGCGTTGAGCTGCACACCACCGCGGAACCGGAACACGCCCTCGGCCCACGTCGAACCCGCCGTCAGCGGCGCGGCAGGCACCACGACGTACGCGACCGAGGTCGACAGCTCACCAAAGGAGAACGAGCGAACCCGGGCGGCGCCGTCGTGGCGCGCGACTCCAGCGGCGTAGCCCACGCGCACGGCAGCGCCTGCGACCCACCGTTGCCCGCAGAACTCCGAGCCCGCGCAGATGGGCCCTGAGAGCCGCGCCCACATCAGCTGGAGGCCCGGCACCACCAACCAGCCCGTCACGTCGCGGAGCGAGCTCGGTGGGCCACGGGGCTCGGCAGCGGGTGGGCTCAGTTGCGGCGTGCCGAAGACGACCCCCCCGAAGAGCTCGACGCCCGCGTAGTAGTCGCGAAAACCCGAGAGCACCCCCGTGAGTGAACCCGTCGCGCGATTCCACCGGGGCTCACCGGGCGGTCCCTTCTTCGCTGCCACGGCCGGCGTCACGGGCAGCTGCGGCGGCGGCAGCGCGTCTGTGCTGATCAGCGGCGGCTCCGAGACGACTCCAGCGTCGAACGTCTCTTCCTGCGCGAAGGCGAACGGCGCGAGCAGCAACGTCACCAACACGAAGAAGCGCACGCGAGCAATCTGCCTCAGAAAAGCACTCACGGCTAACGCACGCACCGTGACCGTCAAGGCGCGCGACCTGCCCCTCTGCGTGCCTTGACACCAACCGATCCTGTCTCACTTTCCCGCTGTCCCCGGGAGCGCAGTGGCTCCCACCAACCCCGCAAGGAGCACCCCATGCTGATCAGAACGACCAACCGCTTCCCCTCCATCTGGCGCGAGTTCGACGAGCTGTTCCGCGCTGTGCCGGCCACCACCACCACGCCAGCGAGCGCCGTCGCTCCGGCGACCGACGTGCTCGAGACCGAGAAGGCCCTCGAGTTCCGGGTCGACCTGCCCGGCGTCGCGGCTGACGCCATCGACGTGAAGCTCGAAGGCAACGTGCTGACGCTGACGGCCGAGCGCAAGAGCGAGTCGAAAGAAGAGAAGGACGGCTGGATTCGGCAGGAGCGCAGCTGGGGAACGTTCGCCCGCTCGTTCGTGCTGCCCGAGACCGTCGAAGGCACCGAGCCCCAGGCCGCGTACAAGCACGGCGTGCTGACGGTGACGCTGCCGAAGAAAGAGCTCGCCCAGCCGAAGAGCTTCAAGGTGAAGGTCGAGGCCTGACCCCTCCCGCAGACTCGATCTCCCGCACGCCGGGCCTCTTCTGGTGAAGAGGTCCGGCGTTCGTGTTTCAGGGCCGCTTCGACAGCGGCGTCCACCCGGGCGCCCACTCGACCCGGTCCTTCAGCTCACGAGCTGGCACCACGAGCCGACGCGCCACATCGCAGCTGGCCGCGAGCTCGACCGCCCACCCGTCGGCGGTTCTCGCGACGCCCACGACGTGGTAGTGCGTCCACCCCTCGCGCACGCGCGCGCTGGTGAACTTCGCGCCCTGCAACAACGCGATCTGTCGAGGCACCGCCATGCCGATGGGATAAACGAGCCTCGTGCTGGGCGCACCCCGTCTCTCAACAGGGGAGTCCAGTCGGCTCAGGTTTTTGGTTGTCCGAACGAATGGCGTCATTAATCAGAGTGACTCGAAGAGTGCTTCTCCCAAAGAGCTGAAATGACAACGCCTCCTCAAGACCACCGACTCGCACCGGGCGCAGCTGCCGACGCGCTCGTCTGGGCGCTCGAGCAGGTCGCGCACGTCGTCAACCACGAGTTCAGCCCGGCCAAAGCGCGGGAAGAGGTTCGCAGCAGCCTCGGCGCGGCGACCGCCTTCGGGCCGAACGAGCTGCTCGAGGCGTTTCGGATCTCAGCGCAATCGCTGAGGTTGTCATCGTCGCCGGTGGCGCTGACGGCCAGGGAGCTCGTGAGCCAGGCGGTGCCCTTCCCCCTGGTGACGGTCGTGCCGACCGCAGACGGGGTCCGCTGGCTCATCCTCACCGAGCGCCATGGGTTCAGGCTGCACGCGCAGACAGGCTCGGAGCAGGCCGAGTGGCTTGATGAGGCGAGGCTCGCCGCGCTCCTCGGCACAGCCCCCGTCCCGTTTCTTTACTGCGTGCCGTCGACTCCGATGGAGCGGCTCTCAGCAGCCTCGCACACGGCGCAAGCGGTGCTCGGCGGTGAAGATGGAGAAGACCCGCACCACGCGCACCTGCGGCCGTGGGACCGGGTGTGGGCCCTGTTCGCCCTCGAGCGCGACGATCTCGGCGTCATCTTCATCTACAGCGCGGCCGTCGGCGTGCTCTCGCTCGCGACGCCGATCGCGGTGCAGTCACTCGTCACGACCGTCGCCTTCGGCACCCTGCTCCAGCCCATCGTGGTGCTGGCGGTGCTCTTCCTCGTCGCGCTCGGCTTTCAAGCCGCGCTCAAGGCGCTCCAGGCTCGCGTGATGGAGGCCCTGCAGGCCCGGTTGTTCGCGCGCGTCGCGCTCGACGTCGCCTGGCGGCTGCCTCGAGCCCTGAAGGACGAGCATCACCCCGTCACGCCCGAGCTGGTGAACCGGTTCTTCGACGTGATGACGGTGCAGAAGGCGTTCGCGGCAGTGATGACCGACGGGCTCTCGGCCTTCATGCAGATCTCCATCGGGTTGCTGGTGCTCGCGTTCTACCACCCGGCGCTGCTCGCCCTCGACATCGTGCTGATCATCGCCACGAACCTCCTCATCCTCCTGCCCCTGCGGCGAGGCGTTCGGACGGCGTTCGACGAGAGCAAGGCCAAGTACGAGGTGGCGGCGTGGCTCGAGGAGCTGGCCCGGGCGCCCTCGGCGTTCCGTGGGTCAGGCGGCGCGGCGCTCGCTTCTTCGCGGGCTGACTCGCTGACTCGCAAGTACCTCTCGGCGCGCAAACGTCACTTCGCCGTCGTCTTCGGCCAGACCATCAGCGCCCTGACGGTGCAGGTCGTCGCGAGCGCCGTGTTGCTGGGCTTCGGCGGCTGGTTGGTGATCAACCAGGCGCTGACGCTCGGTCAGCTGATCGCCGCAGAGCTGATCGTCGCCACCGTCACGACCAGCATCACCAAGTTCGGGAAGATCCTCGAGTCGGCCTACGATCTTGTCTCGGGCCTCACCAAGGTCGGGCACCTCATCGACCTCGACGTCGAGAGCAGCCTCACCGGCGAGACGTTGCCCGGCAGCGGCCCGGTCGGAGTGAAGCTCCATCACGTCGAGGTCGATGGGGTGCTGGTCGACCTCGAGGTCACGCCAGGCGCCCGCGTCGCGATCGTCGGAGCACACAGCGATTCCCTCAGCGAGCTGATCTCGGGCATTCGCAAGCCCACCCACGGCACGGTCGAGGTCGAGGGCGTCGACGTGCGCCGCGCCAGTACGTGTTCACTTCATGACGAGGTGCTCCTCGTGCGCTCCGACGACCTCTTCATCGGCAGCGTCTACGACAACGTCTCGCTCACCCGACGGGGCATCTCCCCCTCGGAGGTCCGCAGCGCGGTGGAGCGCGTCGGCCTCGACGATGACATTCGTTCGTTGCCAGAGGGCTACGACACCGAGCTGGGCGTGAACGGCGCGCCGCTGTCGCCGGCGCAGGTCATTCGCCTCGTCGTGGCGCGGGCCGTCGCGGCCAGCCCCCGCCTGATCATCGTCGACGACACGCTCGAGGGCCTCGACCCGGTCTCTCGCGCGCGCACCGTCGCGGCGCTCACCAAGAAGGACGCCTCGTGGACGCTCATCGCGCTCGTCAGTGACCCTGGCTCTGCGCTCGCCAGGGCCTGCAGCGAAGTGATCGACCTGCACACCATCTCGACCCCGCACGTTCCCTCTGCCGATGAGGCGAAGCACTCATGACGCCCTCTTCGAACACGTCGACGATTCGCACCACCACCACCGCCGCAGCGCTCGCCTCCTCGGCGGCGACGACGCTCGTGAAGACGCCCCGGGCGTTCAAGGTGCTCGCCCGGTTGATCTCCACGTTCTTCGGGCTGGTCCTCGCCGCGATGGTCTTCGCGCCGTGGCAGCAGTCGATCTCTGGCAAGGGCCGGGTCGTGGCCTTCGCGCCGATGGAGCGCCAACAGGAGATCTCGGCGCCGATCGAAGGGAACGTCACCGAGTGGTACGTTCAGGAAGGGTCGATCGTGAAGAAGGGCGAACCGCTCTTCAAGATCACCGACAACGATCCCGCGATCCTCGACCGGCTGATGGACGAGCGGAACGCGGTGGTCGCCAGGCGTGAGGCTGCGGCAGCGCGCGCCGCGTCGCTCGCATCGCGGCAGCGGGCGCTGGAGTCGTCGCGCGCAGCAGCCGTCAGGGCAGCCAGCAGCCGGGTGGCCATGTCGAAGCAGCGCTCGGCCGCCGCGACGCGCGCGAAAGAGGCCGCGGAAGAGTCAGAGCGGATCTCGCGGCTCAACGTCGATCGCCAGAAGCAGCTGCAGAAGCAGGGCCTCGCCTCGGATCGCGTCGTCGAACTCGCCGAGTTCGAGGTCGTGCGCGCGACGACCGAGGTGCAGCGCGCCTTCGCCACGCTCCAGGCCGCGCTCGGCGAAGAGCTCGCGCTCGAGCAGGATCAGGCCCGCACCATGAACGACATCACCGCCAGCATCGACGACGCGAGAGCCTCAGAGGCGTCGGCACGGGGAGAAGAGGCGAACGCCTCTTCAGAGCTGGCCCGCCTCGATGTCCGCCTCGCCCGCCAGTCCACGATGGACGTAAAGGCCGCGATCGACGGCACGGTGCTCCGGCTCCTCAAGGGTCAGGGCAACGTCTTCGTGAAGAGCGGCGAGCCGATTCTGGTGTTGGTCCCCGACACCGAAGTGCGCGCGGTCGAGCTGTGGATCGACGGCAACGACATGCCCCTCGTCTCGAAGGACCGCGACGTGCGGCTGCAATTCGAGGGCTGGCCTGCGGTGCAGTTCACCGGGTGGCCGTCGGTGGCCATCGGCACCTTCGGCGGCAAGGTGAGCCTCGTCGACGCGACCGACGATGGCACCGGGCAGTTCCGGCTGCTGATCGTCCAGGATCCCACGGACAAGAACGGTGACGGCAAGTCCGACGCGCCGTGGCCCACCGGGCTCTACCTGCGGCAGGGCGTGCGGGTGAACGGCTGGGTGATGCTCGACCAGGTGAGCCTGGGCTTCGAGCTCTGGCGTCGCTTCAACGCGTTCCCGCCGACGGTGACGCCCGGCGGAGAGCCTCAGCCAGGCGCGAAACCCAAAGGAAAGGACAAGGCGAAGGGATGATCGGAACCCTCGTCCTCGGGCTCGTCGCCGCGGCGCCTCAGCTGGAGCTCTCGCTGGTGGCCGCGCCGAAGCCCGGGCCGTTCGCGCATCGGCTCGCGCTGGTGCCCACCCTGGGGGGCGCGACGACTGTGGGAGGCCTGGCGCCTGCGTCGACAGGTCAGACGCTCGAGCTGGAAGAGGTGCTGAGCGCAGCGGAGCGGGCCTACCCCTCACTGGTGGCGGCGCAGGCCGACGTGCTCGCAGCCGATGCAGACGCGCTGACCGCCGCGGGTGGGTTCGACCCGGCGCTCAAAGCCCGTGGGTTCCTCATTCCATCGGGGTTCGGCCCGTACCCGCAGGTCCGCGTCGACTCGGCGATCGAGGGCCCGATTCCTGGCACGCCGATCACGCTCTTCGGCGGCTACCGCATCGGGCAACCGCTCTCGTCCACCGGAATTCAGCCGTATTACCGCGAGCGAGAGACGTACCCGGCGGGCGAGGTGCGCGCAGGCATCAGCGCGCCGGTGTTGCGAAACCTGCTGATCGATCGCCGACGCGCCAGCATCGCGCGCACCGAGCTTGGGCAGGAAGGCGCCCGACAAGGCCAGGCGCTGCAGCTCCTCGAGATCTCCCGGCTCGCGGCGCTCCGCTATTGGGACTGGGTGGCGGCCGGCATGCGCAGGCAGGTCGCGCGCGATCTGCTGGCGATCGCCCAGTCGCGCGATCGACAGCTCTCGGTGCGGGTGAAGACGGGCGACGTGCCCTTCTTCGATCAGCAGGACAACCTTCGCGCCGTCGCCCAGCGCGAATCGCTCCTGGTGCAGACCCAGCGAGGCGTCGAGCAGGCGTCGTTCGAGCTGGCGCTCTTCCTCCGAGATGCAGCGGGAGCACCGACGCCTCCCGCCGAGGCGAGACTGCCCCCGTCCCTCCCCGAGCCGCAGGCGACCTTCGGAGACGACGCGACCCTCGACGACGCGCTCAGCCGCCGTCCCGACGTGCAGCGGCTGCTCATTCAACAGCGCCAGCAGCAGGTCGAGCTCTCGCTGCAGCAGAACCAGCTGTGGCCGTCGCTCGATCTCGGCCTCATCTTCTCGCAGGACCTCGGCACCAACCCGGGCACGGCCGACCCCAAGCTGAACATTCCCGAGTTCGAGTTCTCGGCGATGCTCGAGGTGCCCCTGCTCTATCGCCAGCCGCTCGGGCGCATTCGTGCGGCAGAGGCTGGGCTCGCGCGGCTCTCGGCGCAGCTTCAGCTCGCGCGCGATCGCGTGGCAGCCGACGTCAAAGACGCACGCTCCGCGCTCGACGCCGCGAGGGCGCGGGTGAAGTTCAACCGGCAGGAGGTCGACGTCGCGAAGAAGCTGGAGGCTGGTGAGCGCCAGAAGTTCGAGCTGGGCGACTCCAACCTGCTCTTCGTCAACCTGCGCGAGACGCAGTCGGCCGAGGCGAGCCTCAGAGAGATCGACGCCCTGCTGGACTACCACCGCGCGGTGGCTGCGTTCCGCGCGGCGGTCGCTGCGCCATCGCTTCAGTGAGCCTGGCGGCGGTCTTCGCGCGTCTCTCTGCGATCTTCACGCAGCTCGCGGCGATCTTCGCCCTGCTCCACCCTGGTGCGCGCGAGATCGGTCTTCGCGAGCGTGGCGATCTCTGAGTACAGCGCGCGCTTCTTCGCGTTCGAGGCCGGGTCGGTCAACCCCTGGAGCGGCGCCAGCTCGGCACGGATGAGGAAGAGGCGATTCCGGGCAGCGCGTTCACGAGCCGCGTCGCCACGATCGTCAGCGAGGTCGGCCTTGTCTCGAGCGAGGTCGCGCACGTCGTCCGCGACGACGCCAGGGCGGCGGCCGACCGCGAGATCCCTGCCGAGCTCGCGCTTGTCGCTGCGCACCTCTCGTTTGCTCTCCTGCACCTCTTGCTGGGCCTGCTTCACCTCGACGCTGGCCTCGACGGCCTCCTTCGCCAGGTAGCTCTGGAACGACGTGTCGACCGCCCTGAGGCCAGCGACGTCGTTCCTCGACGCGGCGGCGTCGAACTGGGTGAGCAGCGCGTTGACCTCGGAGAGATCGCGTCGATCGTCGGCCACCTGCCGACGGTTCTGTCTCACGTCCTGCTTGTCCCTCGCGCGCTCCGCCGCGTTGCGAACAGGCTGCGCCACCCCGACTGCCGACAACGTCACCACGGCCACTGCGACGATCCGTTTCATGTGCGTTCCTCCTCCGTTGCTGGTGAACCCGGCAGCCCCCGATTGGTTGCGCCGACCTCTGCCTCCGTGGCCCGCCGGAGCGTGCCGCCTTTCGACGAGAAGTGGCTCAGCCTGACGCCCACGTCGACCGAAGCAGCTGCGCTTCGTCGTACCAGCCCTCGAAGGAGTGCTCCACGTACGACATCTTCGAAGTCCAGCTGCCATCTCGTCGGTCCGGTGCGTCGTCAGCCTGAGGGCGATGGCTACAAGAGGCTGCGAAGCAGCAGGGCTCGGCGGCTGGGGGGTTGGGCGAGCATCTTCGTGAGCCGAACCCTCTCGGCGTCACAGGCAATCTCGTCGGGAAGCCGATCGGCCTGCTTCAATGTGTCGAGGGCCTTGGCGAAAACTGCGTCTTCGTTTGCGAGGCGCACGACGGCTGCCTTCATCTCATCATAGGCCGCCTGCGTCATCGGGGTGTCGACCCCCTCGGCGAGCTCGAGCGCCTCTCTCGTCACCTGCACCCAGCGCACGGCGACAGGCTCTGGCAGGCGCTCGAGCAGGGCAGGAGACTCCTGCAGGCGGTGGTTCACGATCCGTGCGCAGTCGGTCGGGCCGACGTCCTCGAGCAGCTTCAGGCGCATCGTGAAGCGCTCGACGAGGAGTGCCGGGGGTGCGCGGCGGAGCGCGTCTTCAGTGCGCACGCGCAACCAGAGTGGGCCGGCATCGGGAGCTTGACGCGCTCGAGCGCCGACCCACGTCGCCATCGAGGTGAGCTCTCGCATCAACGCCGTTCGGGTCCCGCCAAACGCCAGCACGGTCGACTTGAGGCGCTCGACCGCCTGGGCACCGCCCGATCGCGGCGCCCAGGCGTGCACGTCACACATGGTCGAGAGCAGCCGGAACCGCCCCATCACGTGCCCCATGTCGCTGACCGCCCATTGGGCAAGCGCGCCTTCGAGCCAGGGCCCAGCCGGCGCCGCGCCCAGCGCGATCGCCTCGAGTTCGTGCATTTCACGCCCGAGGGCCAATTGAGCGCGCAGGCTGGCCTCGACGCTCTCGACCGCTTCGTTGCACTCGACAGTGAGGTGGACCGGACCGACGGGGTCCACCGCCCAGGCAAGGGTCTGTGGCTTGAAGCGCGTGCGGGCCTCGCGCTTGACGACGAGCCACCGCTCGTCGAGGGGCAGTCGCCACCCTTCGCCCGAGAGCGCTCCACCGTGCGGCTCGGTGTCGCGCTCGGTCAACTGCTGAGGCGGAGGCACAGGCACAGGTGCAGGTGCAGGTGCCGGGCCGGGCGCCTTCGGCTTTTCACAACTCGAAGCAACGACCAGGGCGCCAAGGAGCAGCAGGGGCCTACACCTCACCCGCGGGGCCCACCACCACCGTTGCACGCATAGCCGTCGCTACAATCAACCTGCCCCGCTGACGTCCCAATCTCGACCTCAGCCTCGAGCACGCTGGTGATGAGGTTCTGCGAGTTGATGTCCGTTCCGAAGAAGCCGACGACCCGCACCACGTGGCGATTCAGCGGGTCGGTGGCTCGGTGGTAGACGGTGAACTGGTACTGCAGCCCCCCGCCGTTGAGCAGGTTGGGGCCCGTGCCCATGATCGGCCCGACCAGGAGTGAGCCCGGGCACACGTTGTTGTTGGCGTCGACCTGCGCGGATGTGCAGTTCATGATCTGGACGGGCGGAATCTGCGCTGCCCGAAGCCGCCGCACCGCCTCTTGCAGTCCCATCTCGGCGTTGCTCAGGGCAACGGTCTGGGTCGCGGCGACGTTGCTGAGGGTCGACGAGTCGCGAGCCTGCAGGAAAAAGCCGCTCGCCAGCACCGTCAGCAGCAGCAGCGCCACGAGCACCACCACCATCGCGATACCGCGCCTGCGCTTGTTTCGGTTCATGGGGTCACCAGGGAGATGTTCTGCGGCATGATCGTCGACTCCATCACCGTCCGGTGACTGTTGGAATAAACGCTCGCACCGACGGAGCCAGCGGCGCCGTAGTCGGTGATCGCGCCGGCAGCGTGGTCGAAGAGCGCCGGTCGAGAGAACACTCCCTGGTCGTTCATCCCCCGTGAACGCGACGACAGGGTGGTGACAGCCACGCGGTAGGACCGAACGAGGAATGGAGACCGCTGTGCCGCGTCTGTCGAGGCCCCGTTCAAAACTCCCGAGACCGTCGGGTCGGGGATGAAGCCCATGCAGTCACCAGCCACCTGGCCACACCAGCAAATCGCGTTCACGCCGGTACCGGAGCAGCTTGAGCCGGTGATGCCGGTGATCGTGCCGGCGTTCGTCGAGAGGCTCACCAGCGACGCCACCTGAAGATCCTCCACCGCTTCCTGGACGCTCACATAGTTGATCAGCGAGCCAGCCATGGGGTACGTCGGGCCCCAGCGCTGGCGGAAGAGTGCGGGGCGGCTGTTCGCGTCGAACACTGGCGGCCTGCAGACGAGGTACCGCGTCACCTGCCGAAGCGCATTGATCGACATGCCCTGCGCTGGGCACTGGCCCGGGCCAGCCGCGGGGTAGGCCATGGCCGGCGCGGCCGTGCGCAGACTTTGAGTCAGCATGGTGGAGAAGGTGGGGGACGATTGGGCGTCAGCGATGGTGCCCGTGAGCCGGGCCGCGCACGCAGTCGCCGCGTTGCTGAAGAAGACGACCGTGTTGGTCCCGTCGCCCAGGTTGGCGAACGGAGCGGCCGTGAAGAAGGTCGAACCCGCGAAGCACCCAGATGCTGGGCAGCCAAATGGCACCGTTCCGGATGGGAGCTCATTGGCCCCTTCACGGAACTCGATGACGTCAGTCTCGGGCATCACCGTCCATCCGGCCCGGCCACCGCAGTCCACCGTGTCGGCGAGCTCCGGCTCCGCCCCAGTGACGTTTTGCAGCACCCGCACCGCGAAGGGAGCCGCTCCGAATCGAACCCCTGCGTTGGCCGCGTCGAACTGCATCATCGAGAGGGCGACGCGTGCGTTGGAGCGAACCTCGACCAGGTTGGTCGCTTCCTGCCGCTGACGCGAGATCGACACCACGACCGACAACACCGCGGTCATCACGATGGACAACACCGCGACCGAGACCATCAGCTCGATCAGGGTCACGCCTCGGCGCACGCCCTCAGAAGCCCGCATCGGGAACCTCCGAGATGATGACCGACACCCGCGCACGTCGGGGAATCGACACGGCGCCCATGAAATCGACCCAGTCGGTTTCGACGATCACCAGGCGCGCACGAGTTCCGCCGTCTCCGAACTCCGTCGTCGTAATCGTTCGACCATACCGCCGCCCATCGCCGTCGGACAGGATGCCCCCATCAGAGATGCCCAGCGGGAGCGCTGTGAAGGGGAGCGCCATTGCCATCGCCGCCCCCGCGCCCGCGAGCTCCTGACCCGTCGCGCGCCCGTTGGCCATGGCGTTCTGATTGACGCCCGAGAGGATCAGCTGAACCACCCCCACCATGCCGAGCAGCAACAGTGACGACGCGAGCATCGTCTCGACGAGCGTCGAGCCTCGTGAGGCCGTCCTCATGGCCCCACCGCCGGCGCCGCAGGCGGAACGCTCACGATGCGGACCGGGGTGAGTGCCCCGGTCGCCGGCCGAATGGCAATCTGCAGGGTGGCCGCGGGCGCAAACCCTACGCTCTCGTCCGACACCCCGTCCCCGTCAGGGTCGGCCCAGACCGTCCTCGTGCCATCTGGCTGCCAACCAATCGAAACCGAGCCATTCTGGAGCTGGTTGCCTGCCTCGGCCGTCACCTGAGGCGAGAAGAAGAGCGTGGTGTTGAATTCAAGCAGGTTGTAGTCGTTGACCCGACGATCTCGGTTCGCAGGGGGAAGACCAATCTCGTACGCGAAGATCGTGCCTGGAGGTGTCTGGCAGTTGTTCTTCCGCCACATCACCACCGTCGATGGTTGTCTTGGCATGTCGGCGGTGGGGCTGAATCGGGGCCCGTTCAGCTGCACCACGTAGGTGCAGCGCTCGGTGATGGCTCGTGTGCGAGCGGTCCGCATGATGTTCGATAGCACCTGAGCATTGCCATTGAGCCGGCCCAGCTCGTTCACCGACGAGAGGGTGAACGCAGAGAGCGCCGCCAGGATGCCGACGATCGCCACCACGATCATCAACTCGACGAGTGAGAAGCCTCGCCTCACTTGAGCCTCCGGTAGCTGCGAATCGCACCGGGCCTCGGCGTGTGGCGAACCCCGACCTGGTTGATGCCAGGGGAGTTGCTGGCCGTGAAGTACAGGTTGTCGTTGATGACGACCAGATCGCTCGGAATGCCAACGCCGTTGAGCCGAATGGCCGGAGTGGTCGTGCCTTGCCAGGGCGAGCCTGGCGGGTAGATGAGGCACGAGGTGAGCGCGCCGGTGAGGGCGTTGAAGCCATACAGCGTGGTGTCACCGGTGCTGCCACACGAGGAGGCGGAGGACGGGGTGTAGGTGGCGACGATGATGCAGCTCGAGATGAGCGCCGGCTCGCTGACCACCTGTTCTCTGGTGTTCGTGCAGTCCACCGAACCGACCCCGGCTTGGCCATTGCAGAACTTCGAGACCCACAACGCGCGACCGTCGTTCTGGCCACCGCCGCCAACTCCGCCCGCGTGGAACTGGTCGTTGAAGTCGTGGATGGCGTAGAAGTAGTTCGCGTCGGCGAAGGCCGGCCCTGGTGCGTTCGGGGTGTCGATGTTGCCAGTGCCGACGAAGAGGTCTGGCTTGCCCGAGGCGATCAGCACGTTCCCCACTCTGGGGCGATTGAGAATGGGAGGAGCGCTGCTCAGCGGCAGGGCGCCGTCGGCATCAAGGCGGTACCGCGGCGGATCAAGCGGGTCCGCCGGGTTGCCCGGGTGGTACTGAACGACACGATTGACCACGGTGTTGATGGCAGGGCTCGTCGCCTGCTTGTCGTTGCGCGGGCTCGTCGGGTCGAAGAACGCGTCAGGTTGCCACTGCGTCCTGGTGCCCCACTGGGTGCCGTTAGGCTGTGCGAATCGACTGGCATACAGCGTATTTCCCGCAGCGACGTAGCCGGTGTCCATGTAGGGGCTGCCGGGGCGTCGATAGCTGGCAGGCCGCGCCACGACCGACTCGCTGAAGTTGTTGTTGGGAGTGGCGCCGAGCTGGTACTGCCACATGTCGGCGTGGACGATGGGCTGGTTGCTGGTGCCCTCGTCCCGGCGGAGTGCGTCGACGACGAACACCGTGTCGCCCTCCATCGCGCCCGTGCCAGGGTCGTCAGCACCGCCGCCGAAGAAGGCGACGAACTTGTCCTCGCCGTCGAAGCGCACGCGGCCGACCGCGGGAGCGCTGTAGGTGAGCCCGAGATTGCCGTCGTGGAAGTGCCAGAGGACGCCGTTGTTCCCACTCCACGACGTTCCGTTCGGTCGGGTGTGGTTGGTGATGTTCAGCGCGATCATGCCTCGACCACCTTCGCGCATCGTCGCGATCAGCACCGTCCTCCACTCGTCCGCGTCACATTCGTCGGCAGGACCATCGTAGTCGCTGTCTTCGTTACAGACGTCTGCGACGACCACGGGGCCGTTGAGCATGTTCATCGCCCAGCTGCCCGTCGACTTGAGCTTGAAGAGCGACTCGCCGATCGTCGCCTGGCCCTCCGAAGGCACCTCTTTCAGGCGCAGGTTCATCGCCAGCGCCGCCCAGGCCTCGTGTCCGTTCGTGCACCCAATGGCTGACTCGCTGGCGCAGACGCCGGCGTCGCTGCCTTCCCTCACGGAGTGGATCATGCCCTCGGTCGAGCCGAAGTAGATGCGCGTTCCGCGCGTCGCGGTCGCAGTCACGAAGTCTCTGAACTCCTCGCGCGCATCATTGGAAGAACCGCCGTAGGAGTCATCGAAGGGCGACTTGCCGACGACGATCGGTGACGAGTTCACGATGGGAGCAAGCGCCGAGGCTCGATTCACGACCGCGCCAGCGAAGAGCCGATCGTAGGGCTGATTCCTGAACCGAACGAAGTTGATCACCTCACTGATGTTTGGGGTGCCAGCGTCAGGCAGGCTGCCGTTGTAGTCCCAGTGCGTGTCCATCGGCGTATCGCGCCAGTTCAATCCGGGCTCGAAGTCGTCGCTGTGCGTGTGATCGTTGTGGTCGACGATCGCCTTGATGACGCGAGGGGGGTGGCCAACATCGTTCAGCTTGGCGTGGTGGTCCCACGCGACCATCGTGGCGCCGGTCGTATTGTCGACCGCGTAGGCCGTCAACAAGCCGTACCAGTCGGGCCCCGCCCCGGCCGGCTTCACGTACGACGCGGCATAGATGCGGGTGCCGTCAGTGCCGATCGCGGGCCTCGCACGCGACTCCTGGCCAGCCAGAATCGTGGTGAAGACCGCGTTGAGCGTGTTCTGGAGGTCCGCCAGTGAGGAGGGGAAGAAGGCGTTCGTGGTACCGCCAGCGTTCGCGACCGCGTTGAGGGGCGCCACGCCAGCACCCGCGGCGCCATCGCCGAAGCCGATGACGAAGGTGCGAATGTCAGGGCGGGTTCGGGGGAAGGTGCCGCTGGTGTTGCGAATCGACGTGACGAGCCCCTCGACTGACGAGGTGGCGCTCCCGCCTGTCAGTGTGAAGTTCGCAGGGGTCCTCTCCTGGCCATCGGTCGCCAGAATGATGAAGTAGTCGCGACAGTCCTTGCCCTGCGGCTCGGGGTCGGTGTTCCAGCGGTCGAGCAGGTAGTCTGCCGCGTTCCTGATGGAGCCGAACAGCGGCGTGTAGTCGGCGTAGGTCGCCCCGCTGGACTTGTCGGCGAAGTCTGCCACGCACGCGCCACCGCGCAGCGACCCGTCCGCGTTGGGTCCGTCCTGGACACCGTCAGCAGGACTCACGTCGGCGTTCGGCTTCACGCAGAGCGAGGTGGCAGCCTGCAGTCGACTGGCCTGGGTCGCGTCGTCGTAGGACAGGTCATCGGGAATCGGCACGAAGACCGACAGGGGCGGCACGTCGCCCGACGGTCCGGCCGAAACACCGGTGCGGCCACCGAAACCCTGCACCTTGGTGTTGGTGTTGGTGTTGAAGAGGTCCACCCCAGCCGTCTGCGTCCACGAAACAGCGCTGAAGGGAGGGTTGGCGCCCGCCGTTCGGAAGCAAGGCTTGTCAGGCTGTGGAGGCGGGCCCAGTCCCCCGATGACAGGCGCGCACCCCGTCCCCGTGTACGTGGCGGTCAGCGAGTTGGTGACGGACGGATCGTAATAGTCCGAGACCAGGTAGTAGTTGGTCTGCGTTGGGAGGCCGCTGTTCGAACAGAACCCCCCAGGAGCCGCCGCCGTCGGCCGCGTATTCTGGTACGCGTCCGGACTCGCAGGGAGCCCGGCAGGGTCTTCCTGACACAACCTCGAGCCCATCGACGTCAGCGGGTTGCTCTCGAAGCTGCCCGTAGAACTCGCGTACCAATACCGACCGCGCGTCGCCGCTGACGACGCGTAACAGACACTGCTACTGCAGGTGTCACCCAGGCGACACCTGTTGCCTCCACAGGCAACCCCTGTGGGGCCTGAATACGGCGTGTAGCCGTTGGTTCGCGACGGGTGGTCGCCACCGCCCCAGTGCAGCTTGCAGGTTGCCGCGGCCGACACAGGCCCATTTCCACCACCGAGCGAGCTGCTCCGATTCACCATGGATGGGAAGGCACCGCAGGAGGTGGTCTCCGGACACGAGGTTGCAAGCGCTCCCGGGTAGCTCCCGCTGGAGTCGCCGCCGCACATGTTCGAACCCGTCGCTACGGCGCTGGCGCGACCAATCAGCTCAGTCCCGTTCGTCTTGTACTCGTATGTATACAGGAATCTCGGCGAACGCATGGTCGACCGAACAGCCCAGTACTCGCACACCTTCTCGCGCGGGGGCGCGAAGTCGTAACGCCGTGCGCCAACCTGATACTCGCAACGGTGACGGTCGGGCTCACGCCGATCGAGCTGCCATCGGCTGCGCGTGTAGTCGCACCGCGGAGCCGTCTGGTCGACGGTGAACGTGTACGTATTGGTAGTGTAGTTACAGCGTGTCGTGGGGCGGTCCCACTGGAAGCGCTTCTGCTCATACACGCATGCGTTGCATGGGCCGTTCTCGGCGCCGCAGCCAGTCGCTGAGATCTGCTGCGGACCGACCTGCCACAGCGTGCAGGACCCTGCCCCACCCGGGCACAGCGGGGCCGAGGCGGCAACCCACGTTCCGTTACCCCCGATACACGAGGGAGCCGAGCTCGACGACGGGCCGTTGACAGTGCCGATGGTCTCGTCACGAACAGCCGTCCCCGAAAACCCTGTCGGCGGGCTGGCTCGCACATACCGGTTCGCTGCCCAGCTCGACGATTCGGGAAGGCCTGGGACGCTGTTGACGAACGAGAGCTTGCACGGGTACGCACCGCACCCCACGTACGCTGGGCTGCCTGCACTGGTAATGTCGAAGGTTCCAGTGTCGCACGTCGAAGGGTTGATGATGGTTCTCGTCACCGCGATGTCGGTTGAGACTGCCGGGCCGGTGTAGGCCTTGTTGTTGAACATACAGTTCGCCGGCGCGGTCGCCGACGCGCCGAGGTTCGACCACCGCACCACGTTGCCACAGCTCGCGGTCGAGACGGTTCCGGACCCGGCGGATGTGAACGTGCACGCGCCCGCGCCACTCCCGGTACACCCGCCAGGCCCCCCCAGGTGCCATGCCGAGTTCGCAGGGAGGGTGGCGCTGCTGTTGATTGCAGGGCACGTCGTCGCCGGCGCGAGCAGGCGCAACGAGAAACCATCTGCGGTGAGAGCCGTGGTGCGCTCGTTCGCCGGGTTGTACACATCTGCGAAAATGGTCGCGACGTCGTTCACCCACGCTCCAGGAACATCGACGTCGGCGCTGAGCCGTACGTCGCACGGGTAGCCCGCCGTGCAGTTGTAATTGTTGCCTGCTCGGGTCGGGGTGTCGTCGGTTCTCTCAGGCGTGAAGGCGGGTGGCGTTCGCCTGATGGCGCTGTTGTCGGCCTGGTTCTGGGGGTTGCTGACGCCAAAGCTGCCGGCGAGCGAACCGCTGACGTACCTCGTCGTCGTTCCCACGCCCGTGCCCAGCGGCCAGGCGCCGCCCAGACAGGCCGTCCCGTTCGGGACCAACACGCTGCCCGTGAGAACGGTCGGCGTGTATGGCGCGCTGCCAACAGCGTACTGACTGAACTGGTGGGCTCCGCTCAGCCCTGTCAGAGTGCCGGAAGGGGTGAACGTGTTGTTGAAGAAGCCATACCACGATGTTGCATTGAACCGCTCGACCGGCGTGGCACTGTACGAGAACAAGCTGCAGGCCGTATCGCCATTGCAGTTTTCACCAGCTCCAAAGAAGTTTCGCCAATCACCGACATTGTTTCCAACCGTCGGGTTTCCAGTGAGGACGACGCTCGGCGGCGTCGCTCCCGGGTTGGTCGTCGGCGCCACCGGCGTCGGACACGTCGTATTGGAGAGCGAGATGATCTGCTCGATGCGCGGCATGATGGAGCGGTAGACGATCGACGAGGCGACCTGGCTGTACGGAATGTTGCTCACGCAGCCCCCTCCGTTCGGTGCAATGGAAGGGTACGTGTGGGGCAAGGCAGGCAGGGGCCACGTGTAGACGTTGCAGTCGACGCTCGTCGCCGGCGCTGCCGCGACCTTCGTCAAGACATAACAATTGCGCAAATCACCACTGCAGGCCGTCGGGGCAAGCGAAGGGTTCGTCGGCACTGGCACCCCAGTCGGCCTCGGGCAGAAGTCATTCAAGCCCGGCGTCATCATTCCGCCCAGGGTGCTATCCGGGAAGAACCGCGCCGTCGTTCGGGTGGAACCAGGAACACACGTGGCGTCATCAGAGAGCGCATTGCCCGTACAGACCGAGGTTCCGCTTCCAGTGTAGTCGGTGAGGCTGGCGAACCGCTTGCGAACATCAGGCGGCGCGAGGACGTCGTATGCACAGGCCGTCGTGAGGGAGTTGGTCGAGTCGGCCTTCATGACGTACTGGTAGTACGTCGCGAGGCCGATACGGGCGTCGGGTGTGTAGGCAGGGAGCACCTGGTTCACGGCCTTCTTGGCCATGCAGAACTTGCTCGTGCAGTTGTTGTTGGTCGCCATGTTGTAGTCACCCTGCGTCGCTTCCTCGACGGGAATGAGGGTGTCCGGCGTGAACGGGGGCGTACCCGTGAACACCGGGGTCTCCATCATCGACCTCGAGGTATCGAGGATGATCATCACGCGCGGCTTGGGCGCCTGCGCCCATGCCACGACCGAGAGGAGCATCGACGAGAGCACTGCGATTCGGGAGAGTGTGTGCATGGTGACCCTTTGAATTCTCATGCGTTCTGCAAGAAGCGATGGATCGACGCAGGTGTCGATTCCTCTTTGTTTTCAGGCGGTTGTCGCATCAGACACCGATGCGCTTGGTCGGCGAAGCAACTCTTGCGGCCCTGAAGTCTGCAATTGTTGCGGTCTTGTCGCACAGACACCTGCACAGGCATCAGAGACCGTACCCACCCTCATCGACGTGCGCGAGCTCCAGGGCGACATCGAGCTCGTAGACCCGGCCGGTCGGAAGCCGCAGCTTCACGCCGCCATCGAGGCGAGGATCCGGCACATGGGTCGCGCCGATCTCGAGGCCGGCCACCGCCTCGAGAATGCAGGTCTTGAAGTCGTCGGCCACCACGCCGCCATCTGGCCCCCTGAGCACCTCGAATCGGCTCAGCTTCACCCCCTGCTCGGTCGTTTCACACTGTACCAGAGAGTCGACCGCGACCGGCCGTGGGAGGAACTGAACACAGTGCCGGCTCACTTCGCGGCGGACCTGCTGGAGCATCGACTTTTCGACGACCCCCATCACGAGTGAGTCGAGCATCGCGTCGGATGGCGGAGGCAGACCCTTCTTCTGGACCACCGTCCAGACGATCAACCCGATGGCGAGAGCCGCCACCACCCCAACCGCGCCGAGCCACCGTGTCTGAGAACCCATTTCGCTTGCCCGCCCAAGCGAAGACTATGCCACTCGCGGGTGCTGGCAATGAAATGGCCAGGCTGGTTCATCGCGTCGAACGCGTCACGGCGCGCACGATCTGACGCACGCGTTGTTCACGCAGCGAACCGGCGCTGGCGAGCCGTTCGAGCATGGCATCGGGGGAGGCGTCGGCTGGCCTGAAGGGCAGTCGAGGTCGTTCACGCAGGCGCCCACCTTCGTGCAGCGGCGCAGATCGGCGTCACACTCCGGGCAGGCGTCGCGGCAGTACGTCCCCGAGACACACCCTGGACCCGTCGGCGTACACGAGAGCCCTTCACCTGGAATGCACGCGCCTTCGTGAATCACCGTCGCGCCGCCGGTCGTCGCCTGGCAGCGGTTCTGGAACGTACGTGCGTCACCACGGTCGAGCTGCGCGCAGACGGGTGCGACGACCGCCGGACAGACACCACACGGGATGCAGCGAATGTCGAGCATGCACCCGCTGTTCGGGTTCGGCGCAGCGGGGCTGATACAGGTGCCCATGCTGCACAGCGGCGGCGCCAACACCGGGCAGCCCTCGCAGCAGCCGCTCGAGCCACACGACGTCGAGCCCAGCGTGCACTCGAGCGTCGAGCCGCAGGACGGCGCGGGCCCGCACAGCCTGCCGCACGCGGGGTCGGCCATGTCGACCAGGCCATTGCAGTCATCGTCTTTTCCGTTCGTGCACGACTCACGCGCGCCGGGGTGCACGGCGGGATCGAACGGGGCGCAGTCGCCTCCGGGAATGCCCTGGCACTGCTGCGGCAGGTAGCCGTCCCCATCGACGTCGACGCAGGCCGGCGCTTCGCAGCGCGACTGAGGGCACGGGCACGTGATGCACACCTGCCGGGTCTGCACGCACTGCGAGCCGGCCGGACAGGGCTTCGTCGGCGAACACCCGTCTGCGCACGCCGAGAACGAGCCGCAGTCGTAGCAGAGCTGCGCTACCCCACACTGCGCGTCGGAGCATCGCAGGCCGCCACCGGCGCCGCCGCCAACCGCTCCACCCGCCGAGCCGCCACCTGAAGAGCCACCGCCAGAGGTCCCGCCTCCGGCAACGCCGCCACCGGCGACTCCACCGCCAGCCGTCCCGCCACCTCCACCGGCATCACGACCGTCGTCGACCGGAACGAAACACGCCGTCATCATCAGAGCCGACGCCAGGAGCAGGGTGCGCATGCGCCTGCCCAGAGCACTCGCCGTGCCGCCCTGAGCGCTCGTCACCGCGAGCGGTTGCGACGCCGCCCCTGCCCAATCGACGAAATTCTGAGGCCCCTCACGCCGCGAAGCCGCGTGCTAAGCGCGCGCGCACCATGACTCTGCTGCGCGCCGCTGACGTCACCGTCACCTTCGGGAGCCGAACGCTCTTCGACGGGGTCGAGTTCGTCATCGAAGAGGGAGAGCGCGTCGGCCTCGTCGGCCTCAACGGCAGCGGGAAGTCGACGTTGATGAAGGTGCTCGCCGGCGCGGTGAAAGCGGACTCCGCGGTGCTGCAGGTGCAGCGCGGCGCGCGCGTGGAGTGGCTGCCTCAGGAGCCGACCTTCCCCGAAGGCGCGACCGTGGCCAGCGAGCTCGAGGTGGCGCAGGCGAAGCTCAAGGCCGCGCTCGACGAACACCGCGCGCTCTCGGCGCAGCTTTCGACCCACCCGGGTGACGAGGCGACGCTGGCGAGGCTCTCGACGTTGTCAGAGTCGATCGAGCGGCTCGGCGGGTGGGACACGGGGTTTCACGCGAAGAAGCTGCTCGATCGCCTCGGCGTGAAGGAATGGGAGCGGCCCGTCTCGGAGCTCTCCGGTGGCCTGAAGAAGCGCGTCGCCATCGCGCGCGCGCTGCTGTCACAGCCTGACCTCTTGATGCTCGACGAGCCCACCAACCACCTCGACGCCGACACCGTCGCGTGGCTCGAAGAGGAGCTCGACTCGTTCTCGGGCGCGCTGCTCCTCGTCACGCACGATCGCTACTTCCTCGACGGGCTCGTCGATCGCATCGTCGAGGTGAACGCTCCCGGCACTGCTGACTCGGGGCTCATCAGCTACCCCGGCAACTACGAGACGTACCTCGAGCAGAAGATGGTGCAGATCGAGAACTCGACGCTGGCCGAGCACAAACGCGAGCGGTGGATCGCGCAGGAGGTCGCGTGGCTCCGCAAAGGCGTCGAGGCGCGCCGCACCAAGTCGAAGGCCCGCATCGAGCGCGCGCAGAAGCTCTTGTCGGAGCGTGGCTTCGTTCGCCCGAAGGTGCCCGACCTGCAGGTCGCCACCGCGCCGCGCCTCTCGCAGACCGTCATCGAGGCGAAGCAGCTCACCAAGCGCTTCGGAGAGCGCACCATCTTCAAGGGCGTCAACCTCATCGTCCAACCGGGCGAGCGCATCGGCCTCGTCGGCCCCAACGGCGTCGGCAAGACGACGCTGCTGCGAACGCTGCTCGGTCAGCTGCCACCCGACAGCGGCACGGTGACGATCGGCCCGCGCACCAAGATCGCCTACTACGATCAGCAGCGCGCCCGGCTCGACGAAGAGGCGACGGTCGCCGAAGCGGTGTGGAGCGAAGAGTACGTGCTGCTCGGCAAGCAGAAGGTGCGCCTGTCGGACTACCTCGACGATCTCGGCTTCCCGCTGCTGTCGCAGAAACAGAAGGTCAAGGCGCTGTCGGGCGGAGAGCGCAACCGCCTGCTGCTGGCCCGCGTCTTCCTCGAGGGCGCCAACGTGCTGGTGCTCGACGAGCCGACGAACGATCTCGATCTGCAGACGCTCAACGTGCTCGAGCGCCTGCTCATGCAGTTCGAGGGCGTGGTGCTGCTGGTGACGCACGACCGCTACTTCCTCGACAAGACGGCGAGCTCGATCCTCGCGTTCGAGAGCGACGGCCGCGTCGTGCGCTACGAGGGCAACTGGTCGATGTACCAGCGGCTGCGCCCGCCGCCCGGCAGCTCGCAGGAGCCGAAGATCAAGGCGGCGCCGAAGCCCGAGAGCGCCAGTGCCCCACCGAAGAAAGGTGGCCGCCTCAGCTACAAGGATCAGCGCGAGCTCGACGGCATCGAAGCGGCGGTCGACGTGGCCGAGGCGAAGAAGGCCCAGCTGGAGGCGCAGCTGCAGGACCCCGCCGTCGCCTCGAACTCGAAGCAGTTGATGAGCCTGTCAGCCGAGCTCGAGGTCGCCGCTCGTGACGTCGATCGTCTGTATGCGCGCTGGCAGGAGCTGCAGTCACTCGCCGAAACCGCGACGGAGCGGTGACCCACGATGCCGACCTTCACCTCGGAGTCCATCGCCGCGCTCGTCTCGCTCACCGCGATGGAGGTCGTGCTCGGCATCGACAACATCGTCTTCATCTCGATCATCGCGGCGAAGCTGCCGGTCGGCGAGCGCAAGCGCATCGTCCGCCTGGGCGTGCTCGCGGCGCTGGTGCTGCGCGTTGGCCTGCTCTCGATGCTCAGCTGGCTGATGAGCCTCACCACGCCGCTCTTCACCATCATGCAGAACGAGTTCACGGGGCGAGATCTCATCCTCCTCGTGGGTGGCCTCTTCCTCATCTTCAAGGCGACCCGCGAGCTGTACGTGAAGGTCGAGGGGCACGAAGAGGAAGACGCAGCGGCGGCGGCGGCGGTGGGTGAGGACGCGAAAGCCCGGCGCAAGGGCATGTTCTCGGTGATCCTCCAGATCCTCGCGATCGATCTCATCTTCTCGCTCGACTCGATCATCACCGCCGTCGGCATGGCACAGGCGCTGTGGGTGATGATCACCGCGATGGTGATCGCCGTCCTGACGATGCTGATCTTCGCCGACGTCGTGGGCGGCTTCGTCGAGCGTCACCCATCGGTGAAGGTGCTCGCGCTGTCGTTCCTGCTGATGATCGGCACCATGCTCGTCGCCGATGGCATGGGCACGCACGTGCCGAAGGGCTACGTCTATTTCGCGATGGCGTTCTCGCTGGCCGTCGAGCTGCTCAACCTTCGCCGCGCGTCGAAGCACGCCGCCGAACGGGCAGCGGCCAGCAGCCGGCCGACCACGTAACAAGGAGTGGCAAGGCCCATGTCGTTCAGGTAGAGGCCGCGTCACGGCGCGTTCGCGCCACGGAGCACGGAGGAAGTTTTGCGGGAAAAACTGCTGGCGCTCGCGGCACTGCAGAAGGTCGACGTCGAGGTCGCGGCGCTCAAGAAGAATGCCGACGCGTACCCCAAGGACATCGGCGAACTCGAGAAGCAGCTCGCAGCGGCCAGGGTCGCGGTCGACGCAGAGCGCACCAGGCTCGAGGAGCTCGAGAAGCAACGCCTGAACCTCGAGCAGACGATCTCGGACGACAAAGACAAGGTGAAGAAGTGGGAGACGCGGCTCACCGAGCAGCGCTCCACGCGTGAGTACTCCGCGCTGGCCCGCGAGATCGACATCGCGAAGAAGGGCCAGACGACGATGGCCGAAGAGGTCGTCGAGCTCGGCCGCCAGGCGACGATTCAGCGTGAAGTCGTGCGCGCGAAGAACACCGAGTTCAACGAGAAGTCGAAGGGCCTCGTCGAGAAGATCGCCGCGCTCAAAGAGAAGCTCACCGCCGCCGAGGCCGCCGTGAGCGCGCTCGATGGCAGCCGCGCGAACGCCGCAAGCACCGTCGATGGGGCGCTGCTCAAGCGCTACGACGTGATCCGCAAGAAGCGCATGCCGGCCCTGGTGGGGCTGGTGGCTCCGGGCATCTGCAAGGGCTGCGGCATGAAGCTGAGCGCGCAGCTGTACAACACCCTCGTCGCCTCGCGCGGGGTCGATCAGTGCCCGGCGTGCTCCCGCATCGTGTACGCCCAGGAAGTGCTCGAAGCGCCCGCGACGAAGTAACGTCGACCCACCTGATGACGCCGAAGTCCAAACTGTTGACCGGGAAGGCGCTGTCGAGCGCGGTCCTGCGCTTCCTCGCGCGGGAAGAGCCCCTGGTCGCCACGTTGGGCGCCTTCCCTCAGCTCGATCGCGCGCGCCTGCTGCGCATCCTCGAGAAGGCCGCGATGATGACTGAAGGCGGCAACGGGCACGACGAGCCCGCCGAGCCTGCCTTCTCGCGCGTGCGGCTGTACTCCGACGGCGCCGCACGGGGAAACCCGGGGCTGGCCGGCGCGGGCGCGGTGCTGGTCGAGCCCTCGGGTCAGGTCGTCGATCGCATCGGCAAGTTCCTCGGCAAGCAGACCAACAACTACGCCGAGTACATGGGCCTGCTGCTGGGTCTGCGTCGCGCGCGTGAGCTGTCGGTTCGCGAGGTCGAGGTGTTCGCCGACTCCGAGCTCATGTTGCGGCAGCTCGGCGGCCGCTACCAGGTGAAGAGCGCGTCGCTGCGCCCGCTGTACGAAGAGGCGCTGGTGCTGCTCAATGACTTCGAGCGCGTGAAGTTCGTGCACGTGCCACGAGAAATGAACCGCGCCGCCGACGAGATGTCGAACCGCGCCATCGACGAGCGGCTGTAGTCCACTGACCCGCGTCGAGCGTTTCCGGTGGCCGGTGCCCGTCCCGCCTCCTACGGTTCGCGCGTTTTCAACTTCCGAAACCTGGAGAGACCCCATGGCGACCCGACCCTTTCACTTCTTCCGCGCTGGCGGCTTCGACCAGGTGCGCTTCGACTCAGGCGCCGATCTGCTCGCGATCGATCAGCTCGATCAAAAGCTGTGGGTCGCGCTCGCCTGCCCCACGAAGGGCCTCGCGTTCGACTCGCGCACGCTCGAGCTCATCGACTCGGACAAAGACGGTCGCATTCGCGCGCCCGAGCTGATCGGCGCCGTGAAGTGGGTCGGCGGGCTCCTGAAGAACCCGGACGATCTCCTCAAGGGAGCCTCGGAGCTGCAGCTGTCGGCGATCAACGACACCACCGACGAGGGCAAGCAGATCATCGCGGCTGCGAAGACGGTGCTCGGCGGCATGGGCAAGGGCTCGGCCGGCAGCATCTCGGTGGCCGACACCGCCGAAGCAACCAAGGCGTTCGACAGCCTGCCCTTCAATGGCGACGGCGTGTTGCCGCCAGAGTCGGCGAAGGACGACACCACGAAGCAGCTGATCGTCGACGTCATCGCCTGCCACGGCTCGGTGAAGGACCGCTCGGGCAAAGAAGGCGTCAACGCCGAGAAGGTGAACGCCTTCTTCAAGGACGTCGCCGATCACGTCGCGTGGCTCAAGAAGGCCGACGGCAACGCCGCGCTGATGGTGCTCAAGGCTGACACCGCCGGCGCCTTCGACGCGCTCAAGGTCGTGCGTGCCAAGGTCGACGACTTCTTCGCCCGCTGCCGGCTCGCGGCGTTCGATGCCCGCGCGCTCCAGGCCCTCAACCGTGAAGAGAAGGAGTACCTCGCGGTCGCTGCGAAGGATCTCACCATCACCAGCGAAGAGGTCGCCGGCTTTCCGCTCGCGCGCATCGAGGCGAACCGCACGCTGCCGCTGACCGAAGGTGTGAACCCGGCCTGGAGTTCGGCGATCGCCACCTTCACAGCGAAGGCGCTCACGCCGCTGGTCGGCGACAAGACGGTGCTGACCGAGGCCGAGTGGCTGACCGTGCGCGGAAAGTTCGACGCGTACGAAGCGTGGAACAAGGAGAAGGCCGGCGCCGCGGTCGAGAAGCTCGGCGTTCCCAGGCTGCAGGCCCTCGCGGCTGAAGGGGCGCGCAAGCCCATCGACGCCCTCTTCGAAGAGGACAAGGCCCAGGAAGGAACGGCGGCCACGCTCGCGTCCGTCGAGAAGCTGGTTCGCCTCAACCGCGACCTCTTCCGCCTCGCGAACAACTTCGTCTCGTTCAAGGACTTCTACGAGCGCAAGGAGAAGGCCATCTTCCAGGTCGGCACGCTGTATCTCGACCAGCGCGCGTGCGAGCTCTGCATTCGCGTGGAGGACGCGGCGAAGCACGCCACCATGGCGCCGCTGTCTCGCGCGTACCTCGCCTACGTCGACTGCGCGCGGCCCTCGACGGGCGAGAAGATGACGATCGCCGCCGCCTTCACCAACGGTGACAGCGACAACCTGATGGTCGGCCGCAACGGCATCTTCTACGACCGAGACGGCAAAGACTGGGACGCGACGATCAGCAAGCTCGTCGACAACCCGATCTCCATCCGCCAGGCCTTCTGGTCGCCGTACAAGAAGGTGCTGCGCTTCGTGGAGGAGCAGATCAGCAAACGCGCGCAGGCGGCCGACACCGAGTCGAACGAGAAGCTGGCCGGCAAGGCCACGGCTGTCGGCACGGCAGCCGAGTCGGGCGACTTCAAGCCGCCGGAGAAGAAGTTCGACGTGGGCGTGGTCGCTGCCCTCGGCGTCGCGGTCGGTGGCATCACGGCCGCCTTTGGCGCCCTCCTTCAGGGCTTCTTCGGCCTGGGGTACCTGATGCCGCTCGGTATCGTGGGCCTGGTTCTGCTCATCTCGGGGCCCTCGATGTTGATCGCCTGGCTGAAGCTGCGGCAGCGCAACATCGGCCCGCTGCTCGACGCGAACGGCTGGGCGGTGAACGCGAACGCGAAGCTGAACATCCCCTTCGGTGCGTCACTCACGCGGACCGCGGCGCTGCCCTCGGGTTCGCGGCTCGACACGGTCGATCCGTTCGCCGAGGAGCGCCGTCCCTGGGGCTTCTACGCGTTCCTCGTCGTCGTCGTGGCGCTGGCCGGGCTCTGGTACTTCGGCAAGCTCAACCAGTTCCTGCCTGCTGCCGCGCACAACACGAAGGTGCTCGGCGCTGCGGCTCCGGGTGTCGTCCCGCCTGCAGCTCCCGTCGCCCCGGAGCCCGCGAAGGCGCCCGACGCACCTGCCGCGAAGTGACGAGGCCGCGCGCCGCTATCGGCGCTTCTTCCGCTCGCTGAGCGTCTTGCTCACGTCGGCGAGCGCCTGGAGCTCATCGGCAAGGTCTGCGTTCGTGGTGCCCCGTGGCATCGCGGCCGTGAGCGGCGGCTCGAGCGCTTCGTCGGGGCCGGCAGCCCGAACGGCTCCTCTCTTGTCGACCTCGACGCGCCCGACCGCTGGGTCGTCGTTGGCCAGCTCGTACGCGTGAGACAGCCAGCGAAACCGCGTGAGGCCGAGGGCCTTCGCGACGACGGCAGCACCGCGCGAACCACCCGTCTCGAGCCATTGCTCGACCTTCCGCACGCCAGCGCGCGTCATCAGCCCGTGAGCGACGAACTTTGGAGCCTCGAAGCGCGCACGCGGTTGCTCGAAGTCGACCTTCATTCGGGCGAGGCGCTTCTGGCCGTCGAACGCTTCGACGAGGAGCTCGTGATCGCTCGAGAAGTCGTAGTGCACCAGCCGGCCCTCGTTCGCCGCGATCACCCGGGCAGGATCGAGCGCGGTGAAGGCGATCCACCCGTGCTCGGGCGGAAAGACGAAGCCCGCGACCTTCGCGCGACGGAGCAGCTCGACGACCGCGTCGAGGGACGCGTCGTGAAGGTGAAGGCTCGAGGAGAACTCGCTCAAGGGAAGAGTGCTGCCAGCGCTCGACTACGGCGACGACTCGAACCGCGCCTTGCCCTTCGCGCTGCCGACGCAGATCAACCGGTAGCCCTGGCCCTTCTCGGCGTCCGACAGGCACGCGTCGTCGGGGATCTGGATGTCGCCTTCGATCAGCTTCACGCGGCACGCACCGCACGCGCCCATCTCGCAGCCCGACGGCAGATCGTACCCAGCGCGTCGCGCCGCCGCGAGCACGTGCTCGCCCTGCTTCACCTCGAACGGCTTCACCTTGCCGTCCTGCATCAGCTCGAGCGTCGTGCCCGGGCCGGCGCCGACCACCTCTGCGCTGGCCGAGAACTTCTCTTCGAGCACGGTGACGCCGGGGAACTTCGCGGTCGAAAGCTCGCGCGCGTTGTTCATCATCGGCTCGGGGCCGCACATCGCGATGAACGATGGCGCGTCGACCTTCTCGAGCAACGATCCCAGCAGCTCCTTCGTGAGCGGGCCCTGGACATCGTCGGTCACGTGCACGCAGGTCAGCTTCCCCTGCGACTTCTGCTGAAGCGCGTCGAGCTCGGCTTTCAGGATCTGCTCCTGCGCCGAGCGATTGCCGACGATGAGCGTGATCGCGAAGGGCCAGCCGCGGCCATCGAGCGTGTGCAGCCACGAGAGGAACGGGGTGATGCCGCTGCCGCCGGCGATGAAGAGCGCCTTCGTCACGATGGCTGGAATCACGAACTGGCCGTACGGGCCCTTCACCTCGAGCCTGTCGCCCGCGGTCAGCTGCGAGGTGAGGTGCGTCGAGACCTTCCCGGTCTCGACCCGCTTGACGGTCAGCCGCAGCGGCTGGCCCGGCGCGCGGCTGAACGAGTAGGCGCGCCACGGGAGCGAGGCGTTCGGGCGCAGCAGGACGAACTGGCCAGGCTGGAAGTCGAGCGTCGCGTCGACCCCGAAGCTGACGGTGGTGGGCGTCTCCCTCACCACCTCCGTCACGGTCCACGTCGAGGCGGCGAGCGCTTTGGGAGCGTTGGCCGACGCCGAGGAGAGGCGTGACGCGATGACGGCGACCACGATGATGACGGTGACGACGATGGCGATGATGACGACAGGCGACATGGGCGCGTCTTTGTCGCGTTGGCGGCAGTCCGTCTAGAGGTTTGCGGCGGTCGCTGACGAGCCCATGAGGCGGGCCTTGGAGGTCGATAAGGGTCTGCGCGTCACCCACGGGTAGCGCCCGACCCTGACGGGTTCCTGACGCGCGTCGTGATCCACGGCGCAACCGCAGAGATCTGCGCTCGGCCGGTTAAGCGCCCTCCATGGCGTGCCGATTGCTCTCCTCGTGAGGGAACCAACCCTCCAGGCGTGGAGAACTCCTCTTCGCCTCACTCCTCAGGAGCATCACCATGTCGATTCAGCGGAAGTGGCAAACGATCGTCGGAGGCCTCGCGATCGTCGCGATGACGAGCTGTGGTTCCACCGAAGCGCCGGTCGACCAGGGCGACATCTCGGGCATCGAGGAGCTGGCCCAGCCGCTCGCGGCGCTGGCGACTCCGCCTGCGTTCGCCACGGGCACGCTGACGGTGACGATGGCCTCGGCTGAGATCGCGATCATCTCGAGGCACGCCGTGAGCGGGAACATTCTGGTCAACGACGTCTTCGCGGCAGGCGCGACGGGCACGGCGGTGAAGAACATCGCCATCACCGGCGCAGGCGGCGCCGAGACCGTCATCATCGACTTCGCCAACGGCACCTTCGCGCCCGGCACCTCGTCGGCGCCTGGCATCACGGCCGCGATGGGCGCTGGCGCTGACGTCTTCAAGCTTCGAGGCGTGAGCGCTGCGGCCGACAAGATCACCGTCGGCGGCACGGCGCTGGCGACCGACATCGCCATCAACGCCGACGCCTTCAGGGACATCGCCGTCACCGGCAGCGGCACCATCGAGTACACGTTCAGCCTCGGCGGCGGCAACGACACCTTCGACGCCTTGAGCGGCGGCTTCGGCACCGGCGGCGCGGCGTACACGGGCGACAGCACCATCTACGGCGGCGTCGGCGACGACGTGCTGACTGGCGGCGCCGGCGACGAGACCATGTACGGCGACGTCGGCAACGACACGTTGAACGGCGGCAGCAGCGCGCTCGACGCTGACGTCTACAGCGGCGGCGCGGGGACGGACACGGTCACCTACGCAGCCCGCTCGGCGGCCGTCACGGTCACGGTCGGCGCGGGCGCGAACGACGGCGAGACGGGCGAGACCGACAACGTGGGCCTCGACGTCGAGATCGTTCGCGGCGGCACGGGTGACGACACCTTCACCGGCAGCACGGGCAACCAGACGTTCTACGGCGGCGCGGGCAACGACACCTTCCTCATGGGCCTGCTGGCGTCGACTGGCGCCGGTGACGACACCGTGTACGGCGAGGCCGGCACCGACACCGTCAGCTACGCGGCGCGCCTCGAGGCCGTCACCGCCACCATGCTCGGGAACGCGGCGAACGACGGCAACTCGGGCAGCGAGTTCGACAACATTCGTGACGACGTCGAGAACTTCATCTGCCCGACGGGCGCCTTCGTCTGCACCGTCACCGGCAACACGCTCGACAACGTCATCACCGGCGGCGCTGGCGCCGACGTGCTCTCGGGCGGCGCGGGCGACGACACCTTCGTGATGGGCGCGACGGCCGGCATCGGCGGCGGCGCTGACACCTTCTCGGGTGGGGCGGGCCTCGACACGGTGAGCTTCGCGTCGTTCGGCGCGGTCATCGACGTCACGATGGATGGTGTGGCGTCGGTCACGCAGGCGAAGGTCATCGGCCTCGACGTCGAGAACCTGACCTGCCCCACCGCGAGCGCCTGCACGGTGACTGGCAACGACTCGGCGAACCGCATCGTCGGCAGCTCGGCGCTCGACACCATCAACGCCGCGGGCGGCGACGACTTCATCGAGACGGTCGGCGGCAACGACGTGGTCGACTGTGGCGATGGCTCCGACATCGTGGTGTCAGCGGCCGGCACCCCCGTGAAGACGGCGTGCGAGCTGTAAGGCATCGCGAAACGTGTCGATGAACGAGGGGGCGGGCAGCAATGCCTGCCCCTTCTTCTGTTTGATGCCCGGGGAGGGCTCCTCGAATGAAGCGGAACGCGGCAGTGATGGTGCTCGGTCTGGCGCTCGGTGGCTGCGCGGCCATGCCTCAAGGCCCTGACGGAGGCGGCGCTGGCGCAGGTGGCGGCTCGGCCGCGACCGACCGGAAGACCCCCGACGGTGGCGTGGTGTTCAAGCCAGAGCTGACCGAGGCTACGGCCCAGGTGGCTGGCCGCACCGGCCGCGACCTGCGCATCTCGATCAAGGGCAAGGACCGCAACCTCGACGCGGTGGCGGTGTGGGTGCGGTTGCTCGACGCGCAGGGCCTGCCGCTGGCGGCGCTCGACACGAACCGCGATGGCCTGGGCGACTCCTCCGAGGGCTCGCTGACGCTCGAGGGGAAGAAGTGGGTGGGCGAGGTGGTGACGGGTGGAGCGACGGTGCGCGGCGTGTTCGCGACCGGCATGGGCCCGGCGCAGGTGGGCGTGGCGTTGGTCGACGCGACCTCGGAGCGCTCCGACGAGCAGGTGCTGATGGTGGGCGAGCAGACGGTGCGCGCGCGGGGAGAAACGTGTGATCCCCTCTTCCTCACGTCGCGGTGTGCGCCCGGCCTCGGGTGTCGCGGCATGCCGGCGAGCTGTGACGAGGGCCTCGCGCCGCAGATCGCGCGCCTGGCGTTCTACCGCACGGCGAGCGGCGGTCCGTTGATCCTCATCGAGGGCACCGAGCCTGAAGACGATCTCGCCAACGTCCGCTTCGAGTTCCAGAACGCGCAGGGACAGGCGATCTCCATCGACTCTGATGGTGACGGCATGGCGGATCTCTCGTCCTTCGATCAAGACGCGCTCGGCCTCGCGGTCGACGGAGCGTTCTTCCTGCGCATGCAAGCAGGAGAGGGCCTCGATCAGCAGGTGCCGAAGCTGGTCGCCATTCCAAGCGACAGTGCAGGCCACACGGGCACGCCGAAGATCGTCGGGCCGACGGCGATTCCAGTTCGGAGCACGGGCCAGGCGTGTGACGCGAAGGGCTTCGACGTGTGTGGACCGAACCTGACCTGCTCGCCTGGCATCATCGGCGCCACCAACAACCGCTGCGCGAACGCGACGACGATGCGCACGAGCCAGTGCGGCAGCGCGACGGTGTTGATCGCGACGGCGGCGGGCGCGAAGGCCACTGGTATCGCCGAAGGCGGGAGTCTGTGGGACGCGCCGAGCGGCTGCTCCACGGCAGACCCCAAGGGCCGGCCCGAGGGCATCGTGAAGGTGCGGCTCACCGAGCGGGCGAACACGCTGACCCTGAGCACCATCGGCGCGGGGACCAACTTCGACACCACGCTGTACGTGCTGCCGAGCTGCGCAGCCGACACGAAAGACGCGATGGCGTGCTCAGACGACGTGCCGGGCGCGGCTGGAGCCTCGCGGCTCGAGCTGACCGATCTGCCCGCTGGCGACTACCTGGTGATCGTCGACTCGTTCGATCTCATGGGCGGAGCGTTCGAGCTCACCGCCACGGTGAAGTGAGGCGTCAGCGCCACTCGTCGATCAAGCTCGCGACCAGGCCGGTCCACCCCGTCTGGTGGCTCGCGCCGAGGCCCTCGCCAGAGTCAGCGTGGAAGTACTCGTAGTAGTGGAGCAGGTCCTTCCAGTGCGGGTCCTTCGCGAAGAGCTCCGCGCGGCGCGTTCCTCGTGCGCCGTGGCATGGGCGATAGCCGTCGGCATCGGGGAGGAAGATCGAGATCATGCGATCGGCGAGGTTCTTCGCGAGCCCGTTGAGCGTGACGTGGCCGACCTCGTGCGTCTTCGGGTCAGCGACCTCGATGGTGAGCCCGGCGCCGAAGCCCTTCTCGAGCTTTCGCAGCGTCTCGATCATCAGGAAGCTGGTGGGGAACCACACCGGCCCGCGCCAGTTGCTGTTGCCGCCCTTGAGCTTGCTGGTCGCCTCGGCCGGCTCGTAGTGAACGACCGCGTTGCCGAACACGAACGGGTGCGCCTCGTGGAACTTGCTGAGGCTGCGCACGCCGCTGGGTGAGAGGAACTCCTCGGGGTCGGCGAGGCGCTTGAGCAGGCCCTCGAGCTGGTGGCGATCGACGACCGACAGGACGTGGGTGACGTTCTCGCCGGAGCCGACGGTCGTGACGGTCTGCGCGGTGATCTCTGGCCGGAACTTCATGAACCAGCGCAAGTTGGCGGTGAAAACGGGGAACGGCTTGATCCACCCTTCTTCGAGGCGCTCGACGGCGAAGAGGGGAATGAGGCCGACCAGCGAGCGCACGCGGAACGGAATCGAGTGGCCGTCGGGGAAGCGGAGCAGATCGTAGAAGAAGCCGTCGTCTTCGTCCCAGAGCGTGCGGCCGAGCCGCTCCATCTTCATGGCGGCGCCAATGTAGACGTAGTGCTCGAAGAACTTGGTCGCGAGGTCCTCGTAGACGCTGCGGGTCTTCGCCAGCTCGAGCGCCATGCGCATCATCACGAGCGAGTACATGCCCATCCACCCGGTGGCGTCGCTCTGCTCGAGCGTCGCGCCTTCAGGGAGCGGGCTGCTGCGATCGAGCACGGTGATGTTGTCGAGCCCGAGGAAGCCGCCTTCGAAGACGTTGTTGCCCTCGCGGTCGACCTTGTTCACCCATGAGGTGAAGTTCAGCATCAGCTTGTGGAAGCAGCGCTCGAGGAAGTCGAGGTCGCCGGCGCCGTTTTGAAGGCGGTCCATGTTGTAGACGCGCCAGACGGCCCACGGGTGCACGGGCGGGTTGAGATCGGAGAACTCCCACTCGTACGCGGGGATCTGCCCGTTGGGGTGTTGGAATTGCTCGAGCAGCATCAGTGAGAGTTGGTCCTTGGCGAACTCGGGGTCGATTCGCGCGAAGGGGATCATGTGGAACGCGAGATCCCACGCGGCGAACCAGGGGTATTCCCACTTGTCGGGCATCGACAGCACCCGCAGCGAGTTGAGGTGGCGCCAGTGCAGGTTGCGGCCGTGTTTGCGTGAGGCGGGCGGTGGATGCGAGGGGTCGTCGCCGTCGAGCCAGGTGCCGACGTCGAAGAGGTAGCTCTGCTTCGACCAGATCATCCCTGCCCAGGCCTGACGTTGCACCTGGCGCTCTGTGGGCGTGGCCTTCGCGGGGTGAAGCGCTTCGTAGAACTCGTCGGCCTCGGCGTGGCGGCGGGCGACGACTCCATCCATCTCGTCGGCGGACATCGGCGACGTGCCGGCAGGGCCGAGCCGCATTCGCATCACCGCGGAGCCGCCTGCGGGGACCAGGAACCGTTGGCGTGCACAGGCCCGCGTGCCCTGCATCGCCGGGTTCACCGCGCCGAGCTCGTTCTGCACGATGCGCCGGTGGAAGGCGTCTTTGACGAATGGGCTGCGTGATTGGGCTGTGCGTCCGAAGACGCGTGGGCCGTTGGTCTCGTTGTCTGTGAAGAACAGCTCAGCGCCGCTGGGGAGCTCGAGCCGCTGCGGGCCCAGCCGCGAGTCGGCGATCAACCCATGGAGCGGTGGCGCGGAGGAGTCGTCAGCGAGGAGCGCGGTCGCTCCGGGGTGAGACCGGTCGATGGTGATGATCGGCTGCTGACGGTCTGTGCCGTCCCAGCTCCAGGTGTTGCGGAACCAGAGGTGCGGGATGAGGTGAATCGGCGCCGCGTCAGGGCCACGGTTGTGCGCGGTGACGCGGAAGATGACCGCGTCGGGGCCGTCTTTGGCGACCTCGATCTCGACGTCGAAGTAGCGGTGCTGGTCGAAGATGCCGGTGTCGATGAGCTCGTACTCGGGCCCCTGCCCTGCGCGGCGCTTGTTCTCGGCGATGAGCTGCGTGTATGGGAACTCGGCTTGCGGGTACTTGTACAGCATTCGCATGTACGAATGACTGGGCGTGCCGTCTGTATAGAAATAGCACTCCTTCACGTCTTCGCCGTGATTGCCCTCGGTGGGGTCGACGCCGAAGAGGCGCTCCTTGAGAATGGGGTCGCGCTCGTTCCACAGCGCGAGCGACCAGCAGAGGATCTGGTAGCGGTCGGAGAAGCCCGCGATGCCGTCGTCGCCCCAGCGGTATGCCTTCGAGCGCGCGAGATCGTGCGGCAGGTGCGCCCACGCGTTGCCCTTCGCGCTGTAGTCCTCGCGCACCGTGCCCCAGGCGCGGTCCGACAGGTACGGGCCCCAGTGTCGCCAGCGTTCAAGGTCGGCGCCGCGGAGGCGTTGGTGTTCAGTCGATCGGTGAGTTGGCACGCCCCAGTCTGGCGTGTGAGCACGGGCGAGGGCCAGAAAAGAGGTCATGTGCTGCAGCGGGGACAGGGCTCGCCACCGGTGATTTCGACGCAATCGCCTGGGTGCGGCCGGCGGTGAAGGGACTCAACTGCTAGAAAGGTGAGCGCTCATGAAGAAGCTCCGCCCCACCGCGCGCCTCGACGAACGCCCCTTTTGGGAAGAAGACGAAGGGCCTCGCGGACCGACGGCCGAGGTCCAGACGAGCTCGCCGGTCCCTTCTGTCGTCGACGGCTACCGCATCGGCGCAATCCTCGGACAAGGAGGAACCGCCACGGTCTTCGCCGCAACAGACCCCGAGGGTCGCGAATGGGCGCTCAAGGCAATCCTTGCTGATGACACGAGCGCCGCGAACGTCGGCCGAGAGGCGAAGCTGCTGGCGAAGGTCCGGCACGCCTCGATCCCACGCGTCGACCGGGTCGGCACCCTGCCCTCGGGCAGGCCGTACCTCGTCATGGAACGCGTCGAGGGTCGACCCCTTTCCGACGTACTGGCCGAAAGTGGGCCGCTGCCGTGGCCCGAGGTGAAGGCGCTTCTGGTCGACCTGCTCGACGCGCTCGCAGCGTTGCATGGCGAAGGCCTCGTCCACCGCGACGTGAAGCCAGCCAACGTGTTGATACGGCCCGCGGCGCCGCGGCTGTCCCTGGTCGACTTCGGCATCACCCGGCAGGTCAAGGGCGGCCTCGTTCCGCCGACCACAGCCCACGTGGTGCGCGGCACGCTCGAGTACATGTCGCCCGAGCAGCTCGCGGGAGAACCGATCGATGCGAGCTCCGACGTGTTCTCCGCAGGCGTGCTCGCGTTCGAAGCCGCTACGGGCGAGGTTCCGTGGGGGACGGGCGGTGGCGTGCAGGGCCGGCGCAAGGCGATCACTCGCGCACCGAGCCTCCTCCGACCACGGCAGATTCCGGCGCGCGACTTCGCGACCCTCACCAGGTTGCTCGCCGTCGATCGCGTGTCCCGGTTCCCTTCAGCTCACGTCGCGCGCGCTCAACTCGCCCTGACGCGCTGACGGAAATGGTGGACGTTGCGTGGTAGGGTTCGCCGCTGATTGCCGTGAATGACCCTGAGCGTATCGGTCGCTATACCCTGATCAGAAAGCTCGCCACTGGAGGCATGGCTGAGGTGTTTCTGGCACGGGTCGAAGGGCCCGCCGGGTTCGCGAAGCAGTTGGTGGTCAAACGCATCTTGCCAGAGCTCGCCCGAGACCCCGGGCTGGTCGAGATGTTCCTTCGTGAGGCCCGTCTCGCGGCGACCTTCGACCACCCGAACGTGGCCCACGTCTACGACTTCGGTCACGAAGGCCCGGTGCCGTTCCTGGCGATGGAATACGTCGATGGGCCCACGTTGCGACAGGTGAGAAAGCGCGCCGAGACGCGCGGCTGGAAGCTGCCCATCGACGTGGTGACGAACGTGGTGTCTCGCGCCTGCGAGGGGCTGCACTACCTGCACGAGTTGAAAGATCCCCAGACGGGCGAATCGATGGGCCTGGTGCACCGTGACGTGAGTCCCGACAACATCATGGTGTCGCGGAGCGGCATCGTGAAGGTGCTCGACTTCGGCATCGCGAAGGACCCCAGGGCCGAGTCGACGACGCGCGAAGGGACGGTTCGCGGAAAGCTGCAGTACATGTCGCCAGAGCAGATTGGCGATGAGGTGCTCGACCGTCGCGTCGACGTCTGGGCGCTCGGCATCGTGCTGTACGAGATGCTCACGCTCCGAAAACCGTACCTCGGGACTGGTGACGCCGCGGTGATGAGGAGCATCTTGTTCGAGCCGTTCACTCCGGTTCAGCAGCTCCGCCCCGACGTCCCCGACGCGCTGGCCGAGATCGTCGACGCGTGCCTCGAGAAAGACCGCAACCAACGGCTCGGCTCGGCTCGGGTGCTCCAGGCTGCGCTGGAGTCTTTTGGCAGTTCGATGGGGCCCAATCTCGGGAGCTACGACGTCGCGACGTTCCTTGGTGACCTCGTCGATGGCCGGCCGCCTCGCGGGGGAGCGTCGACGCTTCCCATCGGCCCGGCGCTGGTGCCAGGCACACGCCCTTCGAATCCCGACCTCGCCACACCGGCAACGCCGCCCGCCTCTGGAGGGCAGACGAGGCCTGAACGCGTCGCTTCGGCCGCGCCTGTCGTCGCCGTCTTCGATGCCGCGAAGACGCTCCCTCCGACGGGTGGCGTGCAGGTCATGGCGCGCGACACGCTCACCGTGAATGGCACCGGCGCGTCGACCGCGAAGGTGGCGCTCCAGGCGAACGCGCCCGTGAAGACGCAGCCTCGAGCATCGACCACGCGCCGAAGCGCAGTGGCTGCGCTGGCGGTCGCCATGCTTGCCGTCGCGGCGATCGTCGCGCTCGGGGCTTCACGTGAGCCAGAACCAGCGCCCCGTCGTGACGTGCCGACGGCCCCACTGCCGATGGTCGCGGCCCCCGTCTCCATCGACGCAGAAGTTGCCGTCGTCGAGCTTCCTCCGAAGCCACCACAGGTCGAGCTGAAGACTGAAGTCGAGACGAAGCCTGAAGCGGTCGATGCCGGGCGCCCGATGGCGGTCGTCATCGTTCCGCCTCGACCAGGCCGACCTGCCCGACGAACGCCGATTCCTCTCGAGGTGCGTGTCCTTCCTGAGGGGACCGTGGCCTTCGATGGCCGGCCAGAGGCGCCCGCGACCGTCGCGCCAGGAGCGCACACCCTCACTTTCTCGAACAAGCGCTTCGGGACGGTGTCGCGGTCCGTCACGCTGCCGCTGTGCGAAGGTTCGTTCCTCGTCGGCTACAGCTTCCAGAGCGATAGAGTCACGGTGACATGTCGCAACCCATGAAGTCGCTGACACAGACCCGAGCCGCTTCGACGCACGACCGCATCGAGCGCCTCGCATTCATCTTCTACGCCCCGCACGGCACCCGGGTGTGCGAGCTCGGGCCGGGCCAGTCCATCGTGGTGGGGCGTGACGCAGAAGCCGAGGTCGCCCTCGAGGCGCACGGCGTGTCGAGGCGTCACGCAAAGTTCTCATGGCCTGCCGAGGGGCCGCAGGTGGAAGATCTCGGGAGCACCAACGGCACCCGACTCAATGGGCGCACGGTCGTTCGGGCAGCAGTCACGGCCGGCGACGCGCTCGTGCTTGGAGACGTGTCGATTGGTGTGGTGGCGCGGCGAGCCGCAGAGCCCCTGCCCACCGTGCTGGACGGGTACGAGCGCTTCCTGAGCAAGCTCGAGGACGAGGTGGTGCGAGCGCACGCTTTCCATCGCTCGTTCGGGGTGCTGCGCATCGGGCCGAGAATCGAAGGCGCGGCGGTGAGCGCCATGGTGCAGGCGGTGCGCTCGGCGGTGCGGCCGGTCGACTCGGTCGGCTGGTACGGCTCACGTCAGCTGCTGGCGCTGCTCCCCGAGGCTGACGAAGAAGCGACGGCGGCAATGGCGAAGGCCCTCGTCTCGCGCGACGACGTCGAGCTGGTGGTGTCGCTGGCGTGCTACCCGGGTGATGGAGCCGACGCGCAGGCGCTGATCTCGGCCCTGGGCGACGCCGCGCGCATGCGCAAACGCGGCCAGACGCTCGCGCACGCCACGACGAAGGCGCCGTCGAAGACCTCCGACGTCATCGTGCACTCGGACGCCATGCGGCGGGTGTTCGCGATGGCCGAGAAAGTCGCGGCGACGCCCCTGCCAGTCTTGATTCTGGGTGAGACCGGGAGCGGGAAAGAGGTGTTGGCCCGGCACCTTCACGCCACCAGCAAACGGAAATCGAAGCCGTTCGTCGGCATCAACTGCGCGGCGATTCCGGCCACCCTGCTCGAGAGCACGCTGTTCGGGCACGAGAAGGGTGCCTTCACCGGCGCGGAGCGGCGGGCGAAGGGCGTCTTCGAGCAGGGGGACGGCGGCACGGTCTTCCTCGACGAGATTGGTGAGCTCTCGCCCCAGGCACAGGCGGCGCTGCTCCGGGTGCTCGAGACCCGGCGCTTCACGAGGGTCGGTGGCGAAACCGATGTGGTGGTCGACGTTCGCCTCCTCGCGGCGACGCACCGGGACCTCGAAGCCGCGGTCGAGGCAGGCACGTTTCGCGCCGACCTCCGCTTCCGCATCGAGGGCATCACGCTGCGCCTACCCTCTCTTCGCGAGCGACCCGACGACGTGCTCCCGCTGGCGCGACGGTTCCTCGAGATCTTCGGTCGAACCCACTCGCACGTCGTGAAGGACTTCAGCCCCGCGGCGCAGGCGGCCCTCGGCGCGTACGGGTGGCCCGGAAACGTTCGTGAGCTTCGCAACGTCGTCGAACGGTGCGTCGTGGTGGCCGATGGAGCCATCGTCGAGGTGAGCGACCTGCCCGAGCGCGTGGTGGAGCGGCGCAGCGCAGCGGCGCGTGGCGAAGTGACGGTCACCCTTGGCGACGAAGAGCGCTTTCAAGACGTGGTGTCGCGTCAGCAAGAAGCACTGGAGCGCTCCCTCATCGTCGAGGCGCTCAAGAAAGAGGGCGGAAACCAGACGCGCGCTGCGAAACGACTGCAGCTCCCGCTGCGCACGTTGGTGCACAAGATGAAGGCCCTCGGAATCCGCAAACAGTTCGGGGTGAGCGCGTGAGACTCGCGATCGCCCTGACGGTGGGGCTTGCCAGCGCCGTGACGGCGGCACCAGCCAAGAAGAAGGTGACGAAGAAGCCGCCTCCTCCAGTGTCGGCGACGGTGGCCGAGGCGTGCGAGGTACTGGCGCCATGCCTCGAGAGCGTCGCGGCCGCGTTCGAGGCTGCCGACTTCGAGACCGCGCAGCGACGAGTTCGACTGGCCGAGCCCCTCGCGAAGACACCGACCGATCAGGCTCGCGTCCTGGTGCTGCAGGGAGCGCTCGACGCACAGAGTCTGGGCCTCACGGAGGCGGTCAAGGCGTCGGTGCGGGCGAAGTTCGGCGAGGCGATGCGGCTCGACCCGTCGCTGACCAGCATCGCGATTCCGGCGTTCGCACGCACGGAAGCGCTCGAAGCCCTCTGGACGGAGGCCAGGCCTGTGGCGCCTCCGAACCCAACCATCGTGAAGGTCGAGGTTCCGGCGGCTGCGATGGTGGCTGACGTACCGCCCAGGCGATTTCCGGTCCTGGGCACCGTGCTCGGAGCGACCGCCGTGGCGGCGCTGGCGACGGGCGTGACGTTCGGCGTGATTGCGAACGGGCAGTTTCAGGCCGCAGCGGCACCTGGCCTGATGGACCAGCGACGAGCCATCCTCGAGGAGCCAGTGCAGATGTCAGCGACCCTCGCCAACATCGGTTTCGCCGCCGCGGGCGCCCTCGCGCTCGGAGCCACGGTTTCGTTTCTCATCTGGTTCTTCTCTTCGTAGTCCCGGGGGCTGGCATGCAGCGATTCTGCACCGTGATGCTGGTGGCCGTCTCGGCCTGCAGCTTTCCTCAGCTGCCGTATGGGAGTTGCAAGTTCGGAACCGGAAGTGCCGACTGTCGGCCGGGTCTGACGTGCCAGCCCGATGGGACCTGCGGCAAACCGTGTGAGCCACCTGCGAGCGTCGCGTGCATCCACCCGTTGTCCGGGGCGTTCGCCGACTCGGGTGTGTTCGTCTGCCTTGCCGATGGTGGTTGGAATTCGAGCTGCGAGTTCCCGTGCGTTGGAAACCAGAGGGAGCGGTGTCCGCTTGAAGGCGACGGGGGACCGTTCGAAGGCGAGGCCGTCTGCACGGCGGGGTTCTTCGAGCTGTGTGCACCGACAGCAGCCACCCAGTGCTCCAGGACCCAGGGCGTCTGCGCCGGAAAATGGCGTCGCTTCGGAGACAGCCAACCGTGCACGCGTCTGTCCTACGGCAACGACTACAGCGAGAGCGAAGTGTGCGGCGACGGACTCGACAATGATTGCGACGGAAACATCGACGTCCAGGGCCCTGTTTCACTCGCTTCGAACGTCGACCAGGTCGTCACCAGTTCAGGAGGCGATGACAGCATTTACCCCTACCGCGTCGCCTTCTCCAGACCCGATCTCGGATCAGCGGTCTCCGGCGAGCTGCTCAAGGTCACGCCGGCCGGAACAACAGTCCTTGATGAGAGGTGGGCCTCAACGACCGGGCCGGGTTGGTTGAGTCTCGCGGTCCAACCGCCAGGAGTGATTTTCACTCATCGGTTGAGCACGTTCAACGCGACACACCGTGTGAGGCCAATCCAAGGGCGACCATTCGATTTCCCATCGACTTTCGTTGATGGTGGGCGAGTGACCGCAGGTCCCGAAGTCCTTGCTATTGGGGGAAGGCTGTTGGCCGTCTATGAAATCGAGATTCCTGGTGGAGTGATAGTCAATCGCGTCGAGCCGATCTCAAGCTTCGCGGAACGACAGACAACCTGTACCGGACCGTTTGAGCTCAGAAATGCGACCGCGACTGATGCCGGAGCAGGTCTGTGCCCCCCCTCGCTCCAACGGGCCACCGGTTGGAGCAACAACGGGAGCTTTGGGTTTATCAGCCACCCGAGCGGACGGCTCGTGCTCAGCCCATTCGACAGCGCCGATGGCGGTTGCCCCTCACCCACCACACGCTTTGGAGATTATTGTGCTGGGGCTTTCACCCAACCGCCGCAAATGCCCAACGAGATGCGAGCCACAGGAACTGCAGAGCTCCAGTTGGCGATGTCGCTCTCGACGAACAGCCTTGAGATCAGAAGGTCTCGAGGATTCTCAAACTTTGATGATGGTCCGAACTCCTTGAACTGGAACCTCGATACCCCTTCGATCAGGGGGCCGTTTCGCGGGACTGCCATCGCCGCTTCACCAGTCAGCGGAGGTACCAAGGTCTTGGTGAGCTACATCGGGAACCAGAGCCTCTACCTGAAGTCTCTTCGCGCCGACGGAGGAAGCGGCCCTGACCAGGAGGTCTTCGGGACACAGCTCATCGTCGACGGTGGCACCTCACTCGCATGGTCAGCAGGAGCGCCCGACCGCGCCCTCCTCGTCACCATCGAGCGACTGCCGGACGCAGGCTCGTACGCCGCTGGGCGCTTCGTCTGCATGCCGCCGAGCGCCCTGCCGAACTAGCAGGTTGCTGAAAAACGCTCGCCGCTAGCGTGAGTTCCCATTCCGGCGAGCAGGCGTCGAATCTGTGGTCTCGCTTGCGGCTGAAGGTCAGGCAGCGACCGGGTCCAGCTTGCTGATCCGCAGCAGGTTGTAGGCGATGCAAGCGAAGGTGAAGAGCAGCTCAGTTCGCTTCACCCCTTTGAATCGACTTCTCCGACAGCCTGCGACGGTCTTCGTCCAGGCGAAGACCTGCTCGATGCGCCTGCGTATGACGCCGCTGAGGCGGTAGCCGACGTGCCGAGTCGTTCGACCGTCGATGTTCGAGCCGCGATGCGCCGTGATGTTCTGTGCCACGTGCGCTGTCGCATCGAGAGTTCTGGTGCCATCGACGAAGAATCTCGAGTCGTAGCCCTTGTCGGCACCTACAGTGATGCCCTTGGTCGGAACTGAGCGCATCAGCAGCTCGAGCGCGGCCTCAGCCTCGGTGGTGCCAACTGCAATGCGGGCAGAGGCGTCGACGACGAGCCCGTTCCGATTCTCCATGAGAACGTCACCGCCGAAGACAAGCTTGGCCTCTTGGCCGTCGCTCTTCTTCAGGAGCTTTGCCTCCGGATCCGTCTTCGACTCGTGGGTCTCGTTGCTGCGCTTCTTCCCCTTGAAGTCAGCCCAGCCGTTGCCATCGCCACGGCTGTCGTCGTCTTCGTCCTTCGGTCTGAATGACTTCTGCGAAGCCCACGCTTGAATGAGCGTCCCGTCGACCGAGAAGTGCTCGCTGCTCATCAGGCGCTTCGACTCGGCCAGCGACACGACTTCTTGGAGGAAGCGGTGGGCAACCTCGTGCTCGAGCAGGCGGTCGCGGTTGCGCGAGAAACTGCTGGCGTCGAACGGGTCGTCGACCATCGACATGTCGAGGAACCAGCGAAACAACATGTCGTAGCGCAGGCGCTCGCAGAACATCCGCTCGCTGCTGATGCTGTAGAAGCACATGAGCAACAGGGACTTGAGCAGTCGCTCGGGCGGAATCGAGGGGCGACCAGTCTTCGCATACATCTCGTCGAAGAGAGGCGAGAGGCCGGACAGGCACTCGTCGGACAGCTTCTTGATTCGACGCGCCGGATGCTCGGCCGGAATCAGCGTCTCCGGCGACATCAGGACCAACATCGACGACTGCTCGTTCTTTCCGCCGCGCATGGCGCGTAGAGATCATGTTTCCCGGGACGGCGTCGATCCCCGTCCAGCGTTTTTCAGCAACCTGCTAGGGACTGAGGCTCGGACGCCATCACCAGCACGTTCTCCCAAGCCGCCAACAGACCTGCGTAAGGACGCAATCGCTTGCGCACGTTGCTTCCGTAAGCGGCCGAACTTCGTCGCGTTGTCAGCGGTTCGCGACTTGAAGCGCAGCACCACCATGCGCGCTCCCTGGCTCCTGGTTGCCCTCTCAGCATGTACCGGTTTCGCCGTCAGCGACGAGGTGCCGACCGAGGAGGCTGCGCAGGCAGTGGCGACCCCGAACCTCCGGGCTCCGGTGGTGACGGGCCCTGGTGTCGGCCACCCCAGTACGTGGGGCGCCGCGCGCGGCACCTTCGGCTTGAGCTGGGACGGCTTGCTCGTCCTGGGTACGAAGTCCGAGCCGCTCCCGCCCCTTCCGAACGGAACGCTGCGTGTTCAAGACGGGCTCTTCGCCCACGTCTACCGCCCGGACCTGGTGCGGCCCGCCGCCGATGGCCGTCTCGACTTCAGCCAGGCCCTCTCGCCCATGCACCTGATGGAGCCGTCGTGGTGGGGTGACCCGCCGCGGCCCGTCGGTCACTGCTCTGCGACGGGCTGCGATACGGCCCCGCTGTACAACCCGGTCGCCAACATGTGCCTCATTCATGGTGTGGCGCTGGCGCCCGCACCGGCAGAGTTCGTCGCCCAGCGCTACCCGGGGGTCGACCTCCGGGAGAACCCCTATCCCTCGAACGAGCACGGCCTTCCGGTGCTCGACGGCCGCGGTACGCACCGCACCTACGTCTTCGAGGCAGTGGTGGGTGAGTTCGGCGCGAGCATCTGCAGACTGATGCCTCAGTCTCATCAAGACGGCCTGGGCCGCCGCTACGGCTTTGTGGTGGTCTCGATGCGCACGCCGCGCGGCGCGGTGAGACCGGTCCCCGATGAGGTCGTCAAAGCCGAGTTCATCACGCCGTTCGAGGCGCTCACGTACACCCCCAACGAGGCCTTCTCGGTCGCGCCAATCGGCCCGGAAGCTCGCGGCAGTCGAACCATGGTCGGCATCGAGCCGAGCGTCTCACGCGACGGGCGTCTGCTCGTCTTTCAGGACTTCGGCCACATCAGGGTGAGCTACCGACGCGGCGACCTCTATTGGTCCGAGCCAGTCGAGCTCTCCGCGTTCCACGCGGTGACCGCTGCGGCGACGCTCGAGGGCAAGCCGTTTGGGGAGCGCTACGCGATTGCCAGAGCGCCGCTCCGCACACCTGTCGGTACGGTGCTGTCGACCCAGGACCCGACGCTGGGCGCCTACCCGTGGGTCGACCAGGACGGCGCGCTGGTGACCTTCTCGGCGATGCTCGGCCGCACCTGGGGCACGCTCTTCGGCTTCACGGTCGACGATGACGGGCGCCGAAGCAAGCAGGTGGCCGTCGGCGCCGCGACGGGCTGGCAGATGAAGGTGCTCGACACGCCGCTCAACTCGCAGCTTGGAAGCTCGCCTCGCGTCGTCGCTGGCTCAGCCGGTCGCTACGACACCGCCTGGGACCCGCTGATCCACGCTGCGCCTGCCGCTCGAGACGTGTTCCCGTACCGTCCCGAGCGCGGGCTGCTTGGTCTCTTCTCGAGCTCTTCGACGAGCACCGGCGCCGCGCTGTACTACGACGAAGTCTCCTTCCGGGACTTCGAAGACGGTCATGTGCTGCTCGCCGCGAGCATGACCGAGCCATTCGGGGCGCCTGTGGGAGGTGAGTGGCTTCCCTTCGTCGACCGCACGCAGGACACCTCGCCGTATCGAAGGCCGGTGTTGCTCGAAGGCAACGTCTTTCCCGCAGCGATCACCCACTCGGATTCTCCGCAAGGCATCGTCGGTCAGGCTGTCGCCTGTCTGGCCGGCGGCCGGGTTCGCGTGCCGGCGGCGCCCGAGCTCGACACCTGGAATCGGCTCACCGTCGAGGCCTGGGTGCGGCGCACCACCAGGAATCAGCCACTCGGGGTGTTTCGTGGTGACGGGTTCGCCGTCGAGCTGAGGGACGACGGCACAGTGGTCGCGAGAATCGGCGCCGTCACGCTCACGGCTCCAATGTCGGCCGACACCCAGTGGCATCACTTCGCGCTCGCGATGGACCCAGCGAGGGGCACGGCTTTGCTGTACGCCGACGGGCGCCCTGTCGCCCGACGCACCGGCGCCCCCTACGCCGTCACGCGGCTGGGTGGAGCGCTGCGCTTCTGCGAGCCGCTGCCCCTCGCTGCCCCTTCGAACGGCGCGCTGGCCTACGTCGACGAGGTCGTCGTCTCGGACGTGGTGCGCAGCGAGTCGGAAGTCCGTACTTCGGCCCTTCGATTCCAGCCGAGGTCGAGCGCCGGGCTCGGGCCCGTGGCCCTCCCAGCGGGCCTCGTGCCGCGCGAGGTCTTCGTCCCCACGTCGAACCCGCTGACCGCTGCGAAGATCGAGCTGGGGCGTCACCTCTTCTTCGACACGAACCTGTCAGCCAACCGCGCCGTGGCCTGCGCCACCTGTCACGATCCATCCCGAGGGTTCTCAGATGGTCGGGCGCGTAGCTTCGGGCTCGCCGAAGTCCGCCGCCGTTCGCCCTCCATCGTGAACCTCGCGCTCAGGCATGATGGCGACGGCTTCCTCTGGGATGGACGGGCCGCGACCCTCGAGCAGCAGGTGCTCGAACCCTTCACCACGAAGGCCGAACATGGGCTGGCTGATACGCGCGCGCTGCTGGCCCGCGTCTCGGAGCGACCGATCTACGCGACGCTCTACCGCCGGGCCTTCGGTTCGGCGACGCCCACTTCACAGACGACGGCGCTTGCGCTCGCGAGCTTCGTGCGCAGCCTGCTGGCCGGCGATGCGCCCGTGGATCGGTTCGAGGCGGGCGACCGCACGGCGCTCACCGACGAGCAGATTCGCGGGCGAGAGCTCTTCTTCGGCAAGGCACGCTGTGCGTCGTGCCACGCCGGCAGCACCTATTCCGACGGCCGCGTGCACCGCATCGGAAGCCACGTTCCTTCGATTGGCGACTTCGGGCGGGCCGAGGTGAGCGAGCGGCTGAACGACGTGAATCGCTTCGTGACGCCGTCGCTGCGTGATCTCTCTCGCGCGAGCTTCCTGCTTCACGACGGCCTCATCACGACCTCGCAGCTCGACCTGCTGGTCCAGAACTACGCCAACGGTGGCAACAGCAAGACGCCGCTCGCACCCGACCCGGAAGTGATGGCGCTGCGCTTGAGCGCAATCGAGCGGGCGCAGCTCGTCGACTTCGTGGTGAACGGGCTGAACAGCAGCGACTATCCCCGGCCGGTGAGCCCGTTCTGAAGCAGCCTGGAGTCGCCTTCGAACGGCGCTCGCCACCTCACGGCGCCCTTCACCCGCCTCTGCGTGTCAGCGCCCTGGATCGGGAGTGACGACCAGGCTGCGAAGCGACGATGCGGACGAGCTGAACGCCCGCGCGAGGCCTCGATCGACGCTCATGACGCCTCAGTCCTCTTCCTGCAGCGAGGGGTCAGTTGATCAGCCGGGTTCACGAACCGGCTGACTCCAGTGCTTCGATGCTCCGGAGTTGGCGACGTCTTGCAGGGTGTTGAAAGACGCCCGGGGCGGATCGACAGGTGCCTTCGTGGCGTGGCTGCCGCGCCATGCGGAGCGACGTGAACAAGCAGGCACGCGATGCTCAGGAACGAGGCCGGAGCAGCGGCTTCCGCACGACCATCCGATTCGGCGCATCGAGGCCCTGGCCGACGCGGGGCTGGAGCGTCTTTCGAAGTGCTCGGGGCGAGGGAGCGTCGCCCGTCGCAGAACGCGACTCCTAGGCCTTCAGACAGCGCAACCCACTCGCCCGAAGCGGGGCGCTCGAGAACCCTGCTGACTCGAGCACCGACGCCAGCACCTGCTCCGGCTTGATCACCACCGCGTTCGCAGCCGACGACACCTGACCCGTCACCTCGTCGACCGGCTGGGGCTCCATGCCGACGTCGGTCGACGCACCCACCACGCGGTTCTTCGGCACGCCTGCGCCGAACAACATGCACGCGTTGGTGAGCGAGTGGTCACGACCGCCGGCCGCGTTGAGATACGGCGTTCGGCTGAACTCGCTGAACACCACCACCGTCGTGTGGTCGATGAGCTTGCCGCCCCGGCGGGTGTCGTCGATGGTCTGCAGATCTTCCAGCAAGGTCGTCAACGCATCGAACCCCTCTCGCAACAGCCTCGGCTGCTCCGCCGCCCACCGACCCGTGTGGGTGTCGAGCCCGTCTTGCAACCTGACCGAGACGAAGCGCGACACGTGGTACTTGAGCGCCTGGCGAGCGACGGCAGCAACACACCCGGGCGTTCCCAGACGGTCTGCGCGGTACCGGGTAAAGAGCTCGATGGCGTCAGGATTTGACAGCGATTGGAAATCGAACAGGCGACCGAGGTCTTGCTGGAGCATCGCCGCGACCTGGAGCTGCGCGTCGCGGTAGCTGTCATGGGCGCCCAGCGCATTGAGACCGACCGGGTCGCAGGTCTTCCCGGCGGCGCGGTAGGCCCGCGACAGGTTCACGCCGCCATCGGCTGTCGTACTCATCCCGCGGAGCACGGCGTCTCCAAAGACGTCGAACGCGTCTTCCCGGAACGAGAGCACCAGCTGGTAGATGTTGCGGGAGCCCGTGCGGAACGGCCGCGCCTTCGTCTGGCTGCCTGCGTAGTACGACTCCGAGTCCACCACGAGGTGCGGCACCGGCTCTGGCAACGGCCGCCCCGCAGTGACGAGCTGATCGGCCAGCTCGCTGCCGATGGAATTGCCGCGCGCGATGAGCCCCGCCGGAGGCTTGCCAGTGAGGAAATACCTCGTCCCGACCGGGTGCGTGAGCGTGTCCATCGACATGCCTCGCACCAGGCACATGTTCGACGCCTGCGTCGCCAGCCGCCCGATGGCGGGGCCAAACCGCAGGGCGCTGTTCGTCCCTGGAACCAGGGCGCGCGAGTACTCCTGAGGCAACCGGTTCCACCCCAGCTCGATGCGGGTCGAGTCACGCGCCGAGTCGGGGAACTGCCCCGGGTCGCGAGGGTCGAGAGACATGGTGATGTCCCAGGCTCCGGCGAACTCGACGAAGAGAAACGAGCGGTCTTCGAAGGGTGCAGCGTTCGCCACACCGGGCCGCGCCAGCTGGGCAAGGGCCGTCGATGCGGTCAACGAGCCCAGGGCACGAAAGAGACTGCGTCTGCTCAGGTTCATGGCTCGTCCTCAGTACAGGGTGAAGGCAGGGTCGGTGACGACTTGAACGCAGACTGATGACCAGGCGACGAGCTCTGCCTGGTTTGGGTACGGCGCTTTTCGAATCATGTCGGCATGCAACGTCTCGAGATCGGCGATCGAGGCGGTGTCGGTTTCGGGCACGTAGACCGCGTGAAACGTCAAACGCACCCAGCGCAGCGTGCGGCGCATCGCAGCCTCGCGCTCGGCGAGCGTCGCCCCAGTCAGAGCGCGGAACTTCACGAACCGTCGACTGGCTTCGTTCGGCTCACTCAGGTCCTTGAAGACGCGGTTGACACAGAGGTTGGCCGCGGCGTTGTCCATGAACTTGAGGAACGACGGCGTCACGTCGAGTGACTCGCGGTTCTCGGTAATGAAGTCCGCTTCACCCAGCACGGGCGCGATGAGTTCGAGGGGGAAGATCGAGACTTCGCCGCCATCTGGCAGGGGAATCGGACCGGTCCCGCCATCAGGCAAGCCAACGGTGATGGGGAGTCGCCAGGTATCGCCAAAGAGCACCGGGAAGCTGTTGCGCAATTGCTCGACCGACTGTCGGCGCGTGCGCCTGCCAAGCGCTGTTGGCAACACACTCGCCACGCCTGCGTCTTCTGAGACGGTTGTCCAATGATCGGGAATGACAGGCTGCTCTGCAGGGCGCACCACCACCACGTGCACCTCGGGCTCGAAGAACTCGCTCAGCGAGCAGCTCAGTGACGTGAGCACCATCACACCGAGGACGCGCTTCATCGTGCACCGCCTCGAGGGAACTCGGCATTTCGGTACTGTTTCGACGTCACGATGGCGCGAAGCAGCTGCCGCATGTCGTGGTTGCTGTCGATGAAGTCGCTCTTGAGGCGCGCGAGCTGGGCCTGCTCGTCGTCGAGCTCTTCGACGAAGGGCCGACCCACGAAGGACTCCCAGAGCTTTCGAACCGTGCACTCGGCGTAGGCGCCGCTGGCGATGGACTGCGTCGCCCATCGCGACGGGCCCGCCTCGAACCTCGCTCGGCCCTCGGCGTCGAGAAACAACCTGCCTTTCAGCTGACCGACGAATGGCACCTCGGCGGCGCTCAGCGCCACCACGCGGTAGTGCGTCTGACAGTTGGCGCTCACCGCCTGAAGGCCGCCGTCAGGAGAGATGCACGCCGGGTTCGTCGAGGGGAACTCGGCGTCGGTCAACTCCCAGGTTCCACGTTCGACGTAGCGCCCCCATGAGGCTGCGGCCGGCTCGAGCGACGAGTGACACGCCGAGCACCCACAGCGCCTGGCGAGGTCAGGCTCGCGACTGCACGGGTCCGTGGCGTTCGGGAGGCCTCCGCCGGGGGCCTGGAGCGGCGTACAGGTGAACGCGTTGAAGAACTGGTTCGCCCGAGCCCGGTTGGACGCGAACTTCAACAGATAGAACGGCGTCGTCAGCACGCCCGACGCGCGGCCCGTCAACGTCACCTGCGTCCAGCGTGGGTCCGTGAAAGCGAGGGCCGGCGGCGTGAAGCCCAGGTCTGCGCGGCTCGAGAACTCGGTCGATGTCCCCGTCTGGAAGCGAAGCCAATGTGCCAGCGGTCCGTTCACCTCGAGTTCTCGAAATGTGAGCAGTTCGCTCCACGGCCGCGCCTCATCGACGATCCGGTCCACCAGCCGCATCGCCTGCTCGGTGAAGGCCTGGTTGATCATCGTCTCGGTGTACTGCCCATCAGCCCGCTGGCCCTGGCACCACTGCAGGTCGGGGCCACAGCCACACGCGGGCGCCAGGTAGACCGAGGCGTGGTCTGCACACGAGAGCTGACGACCGTCTTGAAGCGTCACGCGCAGGGCGGTCTGCGCATCGAACGCGCAGATCTTCACCGTCGCGGTCGGGTCCGCCTCCCAATAGGGGTGAACGAGGAGCCACCCCTCGCGAAGGTACCCATCGGCGCGGGCGGTCGCGATCGGGCGCCCCTGCGGGTCGAAGGCGGTCTGTGGCTCATCCCAACAGGGCACCCGTTCGGTTGCCGGCCCGTTGACCCTGGGGCGGTACGTCTGCGACCGATTCACGACCCAGAGCGCGTCACTGACAGGCAACCCGACATCGGCGGCAGTCGTTCGGCTCAACGCGAAGTCGTTCTGAAGGGGCAAGCTGATGTTGGCCTGAAGCTGCTGCCGCACCAGCCTGCGCAGTTGCAGTTTGATCACCGCAGGCTCGAGGAGCGCATCGACGGTCGACGGCGCCACTCGCGACGACGAAAGCACTGCCTGGAGTTCGTCCGCCGACGGAACGCGCCCTGAGAGGTCGAGGGTCAACCGCCGCAGGTATTGAAGCTCGGTCGACACCGTCTCGATCGAGCAGACCTGCTGTGCACTGGCGATCGCCGCGAGGAGACAACTGAACGCGAGGACGATTCTCATGGGCGAAAGCCCTCCTGTTTCCAGCGGCGAAGGCGGGTGAGGTCGGCTTCGAGCAGGGCGCTGTCACCACGGGGCATTCGCAGGCCCTCGGCGATCGTGGGGCTCACCCGAAGGAGAATGGTGTCGATGTGCTCGCGCCACTGCGCCGCCGTCTCGAGCACCGGCAGCGCCACGCCGCTCTGTCGATGACAGGACACGCAGCGCGCCTGCGAGAGCGGTCGCACCTGATCGGAGAAACGCACGGGAGCCTCCGACCCCAGCCGCACCACGCCCGTGGCGGTTCGGAGGAGCACCGCCCCGTTGGTGTCGACGGCAAAGGCCGTGAACGACTCCATCGGCCGAGCCGCGAGCCTGTCTTCGTCGAGGCGCGCGAGCCCGCCGTCGACCCGCAGCCACGCAGCGCCGCTCTCGGGGTCGACGCCGAGCAGCTCGCCGTGCAACGGGGCACCCGCATCTGCGTCGCCGACCCAGACGGCGCGCCAGAGGGCTCCGCCGTCCTGCACTTCACGACACGACACAAGGCCGCTCTCGTCGGACGCCAGAAACGCACCGTTTCGCAGCGGCACTGCCCGGACGATGGAGACCTCGTCGCTGAGCGACTGAAGCTCGATCGACGCGCCACGCTCTCTCAGCGCCAGCAGGCGGTCGCCGGCCTGCGCCACCATGACGCCCGCGACGGGGCCCTGGAGGCTTCCGACGGCAGGCACCGAGAACGACGTCAGCGACGCTCCATCGAGCCGGACGATCGCCGCGGGCGTCGAGAACCACAGCCGAGAGCCTTCGCTGCGCAGCAAAGACGCGCTCGGCGGCAGGGACATCGAGAGCTCGTTGGGACGCAGGAGCGTTCCAGTGCGAACGAAGGCACCGCTCGGTTTGAGCACCAGCGCGTCGCCGGACGGGAGCGTGGCGAGGCCCGTCACTTCGCCGGGGTGCAGCTCCTGACTGCCACCGTCTGCGAGGAGCTGGTGGAGGCCGTCAGCGCCACCCACGAGGACCTCGCCCCGCGCGGTGGTGACGTGAAGCCGGGGCCCTGCCGAAACCGGCAACGTCCACGACATCTCGGGCAGCTCGAGCGGTTCGGACTGGTGAAGCCAGAAGGTCGTGTCGACGGGAGCCACGACCCCGGCATCGAGGCCCCCGCGAGCCGGCGGCATCCTGGCCACGCCTTCACAGCCGGCGGCGACCCACAGCAGAACGAGAGAGGCGACGCGGCGCATGACGGCACTCGATGCACGACCGCGACCAACGCGAGTCTCCTCGTCCCGCTGGCTTGGGCGAACGACCACGCAAGCCATTGCTCGACTCGGCGGCGCCATGCTCGAGGCAATGCCGCGAGCAGGCACCACCAGCCGAACCACCTCGACACCTCGCCCACCGAACGACGGTTGGAGTGCACGCACGAGCGCGAACCTTCGTTGGAGGGCGCGGTCGGAGGCCGGGTCGATCGTCGCCTCGACGATGGCTCGACTCGACTCGGCGTTCGCGACCGTGAGCACCACCGTCCCCGGGCGCTCGAGGCTCTCGAACATCGCGCTGGTGTAGCGGGCGGCGGGCTCGAGGTGCCTGTCTCTTTCGACTCATTGCGCCGACGGGGAATGGGAACGCGTGGCACGTCGAGGGTGGGGCCAACGTTCGCGTCGCCGGCAGCAGGTCAATGAAGAGGTCGAAGTGGGGGAGCCGAGGCGTTGAGGTGGAGCGGCGGAGCGCAGCCCTATCGAGCAACCAGTTGCCCAGGTCGTGGCGAGTGCCTTTCCAACCGTGGGAAAAGACACCTGGCGCGCTGATTGCTCAGGGGTTGGGCATGAGTTCACGCGCACCAGATGTCGCCGACGTCGAGATCGCTCAGGCTCTCGGCGTCACCGTCGAGACCTACCTTGAAGTGGTCCGCTCGTTCAAAGCGAACCCGACAAAGGAACCCGAACTCGAGCTCGACGAGCACGCTCCTGAACCGGAAGGCGGCCTCGAGGCCATCCTGATGGCAATCGAAGACGAGCCCGATGCCAGAGACTCGTTCGAGGCTCGTCGCGTTCCAGCCGTCGTTCTCTGAAGTCCCACCCCCAGGTCAATCGAGGAACTCACCATGAAGATCGTCAGGCAGCCCATTCAACGCTTGCCCGTTCAAGCCGGCGGTGCCGGTGGACTGGTTCGGGGCCCACGCGTCAGCATCGATCTCGACGGCAACGTCCGTAGAGGCGACTCCTCACGCGTTCCCGGACCAGTCGGCGGACCCATTCAAGCCGGCGGTCGCGGGGGCCTGGTTCGCGGCCCTCGCGCCACCATCGACCTCGGCGGGAACCTCACGAGAGGCGTCGAACGCCTCCCCTTCCAGATTGGCGGTCCAGGGACTGAGCGGCTGCTTCGGAACAAGGGCCCCCAGCGGCTGATCAGGGGCATCTTCGAGCGAATCAAACAACCGGGCGTCTTCAAGAACCCGAAGGTCGTGGGGTTCATCAAGAAGCTGATCGGAGGCGCGAGGAACAAGCAGGAGCTCGGGGATACGATGAAGTCGATCGGTGACTCCCTGAAACGAATTCGGATTCCAGCGAACGAGGTGAGCGGTGTGCGTCGAGCCTTCCTCGAGCTGGCAGCGAAGCGCCAGGCAGAGCTGGGCTGACCCAGGCTCTCAGTGTTGGGCGAGGAGCTTCTGGGAGACGGCTTGCGCCAGCGCTCGTGCGTGATTCGCAACCGCGTCGCTCCGGTCCATGGTCGCCCTGAGTGCCTTGCGCGCGTAGTCGAGCGAGCGCCTCTGGTCGCAGAACTTCAACGCGATCGACGCGAGCCGCGCGAGATGAAGCGGCTTCGACGGGCTCTCGTCGGCCGCCACGAGTTCGCCGTACGCATCGACGACATTGGCCGCGAGCGGTGAGCCAGCCCACACCGTATCGAGCTGCTCCAGCGTCCTGGTGAGCTCGCCGGCCGGCTCGAGTCCTTCTTTGATCCACACGTGCACGAGCCCTGCCTCGAGCTGCGTTCGATAGAGGACCCGCAGGTCGGTACCCTGCTCGCGCAGTCTCCCAATTGGTTCGGCCGTCATCATCCGTGCAACGGCCCAGACATCGAGCTCGAGCACGATGGCGAGCCGAGCCACCGAGCCCTTTGGAGCGCTCCAGCCGGCCGTCACGATGGCGGCGATGTTGATCGGCACGGCCGGCAGGCGCGTCAGATCGAGAATCTTGCTGCCAGGTCCCTGCGCGACGCTCGCGAGCACGTGATGATCGGCTGGGCCGAAGCTGTCGGGAGGTCTGATGAGCAAGACGTCGTTCATGTCGAGCGACCTGACATGGGCGCCACAAGGGGTCAATTCGGGCTGGCTGAAGCGCCACCACGCAATCGGTTGCTCGATCGACCTTCGCCGCCACAGGGCATCACCGCAATTCCTCATGGCGCCCCCTCGGCACGCGGGCTGCTCTGCCAGGAACGATGGACTGGCTGGAAGGCCCTGCGGTCATGAGGACGCCCGACGACCTGATGACCCATCTCGAGGCCATGGGCTTCGTTCACCTCGGCCAGTTCTGGCAGCTGGCTGGCTTCGTCGACCCCGTTCGAGTCGTGCACGATGTCTTCAGCGCGTGGGGGGAAGCGACGTGGTGCGAGGTCTCGGTTGAGTGGAGCAACGCTGATCTCACGCTCGTCACCGTGCTCGATGATGGCGGAGCGGTCGTCACGTACCTCGCAGGCGGGCTCTTCCCCGGGCAGCCACAGGAGAAGGTGAGGCTGTTCGTCGATCAGTCCGAGACCTTTCCAGGCTTCTGGGCGGCGCATCGGCGCAACGTGGCTCGATGCTGCGGCGACCGGCATCGTCCCCTCGCGCTGGAAGCCAATCGCGAGGAATACGTGCGCACCCAGACGTGGTTGGTGCGACGGTGGCTCGAATGGCAACGCCTGATGGTTCGGCGGCAGGCCACCATGCTCGGCGTGGGGCTCTTCACCTTCCTGGGGTACGCGCTGGTGCTGCACGTCGCCGCGGGAGTCGAGATGAGCCGCAGGACCTCTTTTGTGCTGATGGCCCTCGCCCTCGTGTTGGGAGGGCTGCTGACGGTGCTGCTCCACGCAGCGAACAGGGCCCTGATGCGCCGGGCAGAAGCGCGGCTCGATCGCCTGGCCAGGTAGAGGGCGTCGTCCTGGCTCACCCAACGAACTGCTGGGCGCGCGAAGTCGATGATGCGGGGAACGAGCGGTCGGGGATTCGCCGAAGGCTTCTCGCGAGCCGCCAACACCGCGATGCCAGGAAAAGACAGGCGAGGCTCGAGAGGCTCTCTTGCTCTGGCTCCGGGGAGCCATTCGGAAGCTCGGCTGCGCCGCCTGCGACGAGACACGCCCAAGAAGCGGTTCTTCTTCACTCTCGCCAGCTGGCCTTCGCCGTCTGGCGGACTCCCTGTGGCTTCACCGAACTCGAAGATCACGCCGGAGCTGCGGCTCGGCTTCCGGTTTCGTTCTCTCAACCAGTGAAAGCCCGTCAGGCATTCGCTGAAGTTTGCACTTCGCCGTCCGTCGCCCCGTGTGCACCGGTTGTGGATACGCAGTTCCTTGCGTGATTGCGGATTGGGCAGCTTGCTCATCTCTCAAAGCCCATGATGTGGCTGGGCTGTGCGGCGGCACCCAAGTTGAAATGTCATCGTCACATGAACCCAATCCCGCGCCTCGCCCTCGTCGTCGCAGTCTTCTCGCTGGTGGCCGCTTGTGGCCAGGGACTGACCGAACCCGAACCCCTCGGCACGACCGAAGGAGGTCTCGCGGCTGCGACGAGGTCCTCGGGAGAGACGAGAGGAGCAACGGGGAGAGTGGACACCGACGAAGACGGAGAGGACGAACTCGAACCACTCAAAGAATGCCTGGCCGTGCGCTGGCGGTTCACCGGCTGGGAGTCACAACCCTACACCACCCGCGAGGACAAACAGGACGCACCCGTCACTGGCGCGTCATCGTTCCACGGTTCCATCACGCACAGCGTCTACTCGAACCCAACGGGTGGCCCCTCAGTCATCTCGCCTTCGACTTCGCAATGCACGACGTCGACGGCGACGCTCTCCGTCAGCTCGAGTCTCAGCACGACGCTCAGCCAGACGGTGACCCTCCCTGGTTTTCAAACGATGGTGTCCGGCACCGCGGTAACGACGGGAACTGTGACAACGACGCAATCGCACTGCAACACCCCGGGCGCAGGCCAGACGTTCACGTTGCAACCCGGTGACCGACTGTTCTGCAGCTTGTTCAATGGTGTCGAGACTTCGACCACGACGATTCGTCTCTGGCAGCAGGTGTGGAATGGGACTCGCCACTGCAAGGTGTACGAGCCCAGCCGCCCTTGCATCCCGGGCAAGCGCTATGGCGAGTGCGTGAACGGCACCGGAACTGCTTCGGTGGTCGAATTGGGGACGATCTCCATGACCGTCACGCTTCCGATGGCCTCTGTGCGCTGCAACGCGACCGCCTACCCCACGAGTCCGTTCTAGTTCGCAACTTCCGCTCGCGGATGACACCGACGCTGATCCACTCTCCAGGGTGGGTCAGCGTCGTTTCACGTCGACGTAGAGCCGCCATCGACTGGATAGAATTCGAACCAGTCGGCCGGCGCGATGCTGACCAACACCAGGACCTGCCTCGATGGCCCGCGAGGAAGCACCGAAGGCGCGAGCCACAGGTCGCCCCTTTCACTGTGGACTCCGCACGTCGCAGGCGCGAGCGACGTGTGCGACGTGTGCGACGTGTGCGACGTGTGCGACGCGAATCGGCTCCATGGGGTTTTCTCTGAGCTGAACCGAACGGGCGCAACCCCATCCCCTCCTCATCCGTGACGGCGAGCGGTCAGGCGACCCAGGGCAGTGGCCGGCCGATGCCTGGCAGCACCGCGGCGTAGCGGGCGCGGCGTTCGGGCGTGGTGAACCGAGCGCTCCCGAAGCCTGGCTCGTAGTCCGCGGGCGAGACGTCTTGTGCCGCGAGCAGCGTGTCGAAGAGCTGGGTGATGAGCAGCCCCGCGAAGTGCTGCGTCTGAGGAACCGTGAGGCCGGACTGGTACCGCTGGTAGTTCACGTACACGCCTCGCTGCCGAAAGGCAGACACGCCCGGCCCGACCGCCAGCATCACTGGTTGGTTCTCGTTGTTGTGCAGCTTGCCCGACGAGATGTCGTTGTTCATGAAGACGACCGAGCGTTCCCACGCGCCGAGCTGGTCGAGCTTGCGCACCATCGCCATGAAGTACGCGTTGGCGACGAAGCGCTGGGCCTCGAGGAACGTCGGCACGCTCGGGGCCTCGGAATGCGACTCGTTGTGCCACCACTGAGCGTCGTAGGTGCGCCCGTCAGCCAACGCCGCAGACTGGACGAAGATGCTGACGGTCCGAACGCCGCAAGCCACGGCCAGGGCAGCGAGCGAGGTCTGGAGATCGGCGAGCTGGTTCAGCTCGGTCACGCCGTCGGGAGGCCGGGCGCCAGGTGTGCAGGTGAGCGCAGGGCGTGCCCTCAAGCGTGCGCCGACCTCGCGCAACCCCGTCATGTACCGGCCGAGCACCTCGGCGTCGCTTCTCGAGAGGACTCGCCGCTGCAGCCGCTCGGCCTCTGTGGCCGCCGCATCCAACGAGCGCTGGGCCGAACGTCGAGCCGCGGGCTGGCTCAGCCCGAAGAGGCGATCGTACAGCGCGGCCGGCTGCACCAGCGCGGGCAGATGCGCGAGGCGCCCATCGGCCGATCGTCGAAAGCTCGCCGTTCGAGCACCCATCGGACCCGGGTTGGTGAGCTCGAGCGACGCCAAAGGACTGCTCGCTCCGCGCGCTGAGTGCACCGTGGCCGCGAGTTGATCGAAGCTGCTGTTCGAGCCCACGAAGCCCAGCTGGGAATCCGCGTGCCCCAGCGGGTTGACGTGATCGAGGCCGTCGAGGTGCAGGAAGTGGTCGCGGTAGGTGCCGATGATGCCCGCGGTGAAGACGTCGTTGACTCCGCCCGAGCTCGCACTCGACAAGGGCGCCGAGCGAATCGTGGCCCAGGGCTGCGTTGAGTCGGTCACCGGGCGGAGCGCCGCTGCCGGCGTATGGGTCGCGAAGTCTCGGGCGAACTGCCCATTGCGCAGCACGATCGACACCACCGCCGCTGGGGGCGTCTGCGCCTGCGCCCAGGCGCTCCTCGGGAGTAGCGAAGCCAGAGACGGCAGCGCGAGCGTCGCGCCCGAGACTCGAAGGAACTGCCGGCGCGTCTGGCGATCGACGTGGACCATGATCAGGGCTCCCTGGGAACGATTCGTCGGGTTCGGAACGCCTCGCTGCGTCCAAGGCCCTTCCACAGCGCAGCAAGCGATTGGGTCCGCGCGGCGTTCGAGAGGCTCACGAGTGTGCACGCGTCTTGTGGTGTTGGGCGCCGTCGCAGGGCGAAGGTGAACGCCGTGCGGGCCAGACACAACGGCCCTTCATCACTGGCGGCGATCGCCTGCGTGAGGCCTGGGAGACCGACCACGTCCTTCAGTTGGCCGTCGAGGGTGATCCGCGCGGCCTCGTCGAGCATCGGAGTGCCGACGATCTGGGCGTTGCTCGAGGTGCTCCAGATTCGCTCGACGCCCTGATGCCGATCGAAGCCACCTGCCCCGTCGTAGCGGCTGATGGTCGCGCCGATGGGGTTGATGCGCTGGTGACAGCCCTGGCACGCGGGGGCGGCCGTCTGCTGTGCCACGAATTGCCGCGTCGTCCACGTCGGGTGGGCATCCCGCAGGCCGAGATCGCGAAAGTTGTCAGGGAGCGCGCCAGGATCGGGCGCGGGCAAGGGCTGGCACAACACGTTCCGCATCACGCCTACGCCGAACATGATCTGGTTCGGGTACACGTCGCCCGACGCGAGGTACCCGACGCGCGAGAGCACACCTGGACGATTGGGCCCGAGATCCTGAACGCCAGCCGAGCCACCGTAGAGCCGCGAGGTGAACGGCCCGGTCTCGCCAGAGGTGTCGGTGAAGAAGCTGGCGTAGGTGCCGCGTTCGACGAAGAGCTGGCGGAACCCGAAGCTGTAGAGCTCGTCGCGCGCCTCGCCGTACCAGTTCTCGTTGCCAGCCTGGAAGTTGAGGCCAGGAAAGGCCGACGCCGCCAGCGCGCCCGAGGGGAAACCGCGAAACCCGCCGGTGTCGAGCCACTGCTCGAGAAATGCGAACGCCGTGAAGTGGTGGGCTGAGAGGGGAAACCGAAAGGACCCGCCGTTGGGCGCCACGAAGCCGTCGAGGTGTCGCTCGAGCGTCATGGGTTCGGTGAGGATCGCTCCCGACTGCGCGTCTGCGTACAGCTGCGCCGAGGGCGGCCCGTCGGTGTAGTGCCAGGCCAGCCGTCGCGCGAACTCGTACGCCGTCAACGCCTGCACATCGCTCGTCCCTGCCTGGAGCGGCCCTTGCCACGAGAGCCCGAAGACGAGCTCGGGGTGCAGGGCGAAGGCGCGCACCAACTCGAGCACCCGCTCGCGGGGCGAATCGGTGCCACTCGCGAACCGGGCGTACCACTCGTCCACCTCCGAAGCCGCCAATGGCCGCGACAAAAGCCTTCGTCCCAGGAGCCCCTGGATGAAGGCACGAACGCAGGCTTCTGAAGGGTCACGCTCGCTGAGGCACGCCCCTCCGAGCCCCGACAGGCGGGTGGGCCGGTTGGCGTAGTAGTCCGAGACGCCCTGCGCGATCGCCAGCAACCCCTCGAGGTGGGTGTCCGAGAGCCGAACATCTTCGCGAGGCAGGTGACTGGCCTCGCCGTCTTCTGGGAGCTGCGCGATGGCGGACACCAGCGCTCCCGTCCACTGCCGCTCGTGCAGCACCGCCGAGCGAGCGTTGAACGCCAACAGTCCAGGCTCGTTGAAGCCCGCGAGGAGGGTGTTGACGTACTGGAGCTTCGAGAGTCTGCGAGCCACATCTTCCGAGCCGCGCCTTGCGGGCGTGCAGGTCTGGAACTCGGTGTAGTCCGGAGGAACGGAAGCGCCCGCGTCGAGCCGACCGTCCGTGCCTCCGTGGTGACCTCGAGCCAGACCCCACAAGCGAATCCCCTCAGCCAGTCGAGCTCGCCGGCCGGCTCCTGGTGCGCATGACGACACGCCGCAGTGCAGGTTCTCGGAACGAAGGGCGAGCAGCGAGTCGTTCGGCGAGTCGAAGCGCACCAGCCCCAGCGCGACGTCACGGGCCGTCTCGGGAGCATCGTGCGCGAACGCGCGGCCGGTCTGATGACACGCGATGCAGTCGGCGCGAAGCGGTGTCCATACCTCGCGCGTGAACACCGCCAGCTCGTGCTCTGGACCAGCGCCGGCGTTGCCAGCGTCTTCGACGACGTCAGGCGACGCTCCAAACACGTCTTCGCACCCGAGCACCCAGAGGCCGCAAACCAACGCGAGGGCTTTGAGGCGCTGTGACGGGGCGGCGGTCATCACGGCGGGAGCCTGCAGGGGCGATGCCCGTGAGTCGGCTCCCAAACGTTCACGGTTCCAGAACCTCGACGCCGCGCGAGATCGTTCAGCAGCACGATCGCGCAATGGCTTGCGTGCCCCTGTCGGTACTGCACGCGAGCACGACGCGGCCAGCGAGAGTCTCCTCGTCCCGTCGAACCGGCCTGCGCTGGCAGTTCACGCAATCGGTTGCCTGGTCACCCTGGTAATCCCGCTGAAACGCCACCATTGCGCGGGGCACACGGGCTGCACAGGCCACCACACATGCGCACTCCTCTTCGTCGTGGCGTGAGTTTGACTGAGTTCATGATCATCGTTGCCTTGCTCGCCGTCGCCGCCATTGGCGCGGCAACGGTGGCTGGGGCTGAGCTGAGAGATCTGTTCGGCACCGGCGCCGAGGCGATGGGAGGTGCGACCGACGTCCGTCGCGGAAGCGCTCCGCGGAAGTCAGCTGAGAAGACCCTGAAGACCTTCGCCGCGAATGGGCAGGCCGGCTCATGTGGCGAAGTCTGCATTCCCTGAACTGCACTGCCAGGCAGCGTGGTCGGCAGAACAGCCCGCCTTGAACGCCCTTCGCGCGCGCGCTGCCACGCACTTCTATTCCAGCTTTCGCGCGAGCTTCTCGAACACGGCAGCCAGCGCCGGCTTGTCGATCTTGCCCTGCGCCACGTCCTCCATCACCCGGTGAAGCGTCTCGTCCGGGTCCACCAGCTCCCAGCCGTTCATGAAAAGGAACACGACCGCCGCCGACAGCCCGACCCGCGTGTTGCCATCGACGAAGGGATGGTTGCGGCTCAGGTGATAGGCGTAGGCCGCCGCCATCCCGAATGGGAACGCGTTCGCCAGTTGCCCCGCGAAGCCTGCCTCGGGTTGTGCGATTGCGCTCTGGACGAGCTCGATGGAGCGAACTCCGGAATCTCCGCCCGCGAAGGCGATGAGGTCGTCATAGAGGGCGAGCAGTTCCTCCAGGGTGAGGAAGATGATCTCGCCCACCTACTTCGCCAGCTTCTTGAGCGTCCCGCCGTACCTGGCGAGGACGTGCTTGCGAGCCTCGCCGAATCGAGCAGCCCGACCTGAGAGTGCTTCTTTCGAAGCCCGCCGCACCAGCAGCGTCTGGCCTTCGATCTGGAGCTCCACCTCAGCTCCGGACTCGAGGTTGAGGAGGCCCAGGAGCGTCTTGTCGAGGATGAGACCCGCGCTGTTGCCGATAGGCGTCAGCTTCTTGATCATGCTCATGGTGAGTCTCCGGTTCCGTACTGACTTCGTTCTAACGTCGTTCCAGAAGGAGCGGCAACTGACCAGAAGTGACCAACGCCTCGACCACAGGTCCCTCGCGCTGGGCTGGGCCGGCAGCGAAACACACACGCCGAGGATCAAGACGCCAACGCAGGTCGCGCTCATCTCGAAGAGCGACAGCAAGTCGGGCGCCGATGCCTGGCGGCTGTTGTCCCGGGTAGGCGCGGAGGAGACTGCCAGTTTGTCGCTGGGAGCCGGAGGCGAGAGATGCTTCGTCCCCTGCTCCACCGCCTGGCTGACCCGCCCTCGCTTCGAGCGGATCAGCCGGCACTGTGGAGGCGGTGGGAATCGAACCCACGTCCGAAAGCCTTTGGCTCTGAAGCCCTACGTGCGTAGTCCGCGATTTAGTGACGCCCTCTCGACTTCCACGGACGGAATTCGAAAAGGCCTGGCCGGATTTGTCTCACTCCTCCTCGTCCAGCCGCAGGGAGAAGCCAGCTCGCATTGGTTCGGTCGACCCTGGGCTCACGAGCAGAAGCTCAGGCGACCGTGCTTGACCGTTTTTTAGGCGGCCAGAGCAAGCTCAACGTTGTCGTTGGCTTTTTTGGTTTTTGCTCACTTTTATTAACGAGTGTGGTGTGCCCACTCGGCACGCGTTTCAGGGCCTCCATGCCCCCGTCGAGACCAGGTCGCCCCCGGTTCGAAGTTGAGTCAGCAGTGTCGTCACCCGGCGACAGATGTCAACCGTGACGGCCCGAATCTGGCGAACTGACTCGCTATTTCGTCTCGGCCCAGATCGAATCGCCCCTCGCGCCGTTCAAGGGGGCCTCATGCACGCACTCCGCTTCGCCGGTCTCGCAGGTCTCGCCGTCCTCGCCGTCGGAGGCGCCTCGCCGCCCGCGAAAGATCCCGCCACCACCGAGCGCGTCGGCGGCCCCAACCGCTACGTCACCAGCGTCTCGACGGACAAGTCCATCTACAAGGCCGGAGAGACGGTCTTCGTGCGCGGCGTCGTGCTCAACGCCAACTCGCACGTGCCCGCGAGGAACGGCTTGTGGTCGCAGATCGTCGTGAAGGGCCCCAGGGGCGAGGTCCTCACGCAGGGTCAATCGAACGTGCAGGACGGAGCGTTCGGCTTCTCGTACGTGCTCGGGCCCGACGCTCCCGGTGGCGAGTACCTCATCGAAGCGCGCGGCGTGATGGGCCACGCGCCCGGCGCTCGCAAGTTCGAGGTGCGCGCGTACCGGGCACCGCGGCTCAACTCGCAGATCACCTTCCTCCGCGATGGCTACGGCCCTGGCGACACCGTCTCGGCCACCCTCGAGGTCAAGCGCGCCGAGGGGGGCATTCCCACCGGCGCCAAAGTGACCGCCGTCGCACGGGTCGACGAGAAGGAGGTCGCCCGCGTCGCCACCACCGTCGACGCGTCGGGCCGCTGCTCCGTGTCTTTCCCGCTCCCCAAAACCATCGAGCGAGGTGAAGGCACGCTCGCGTTCACCATCGAAGACGGCGGCGTGCTCGAGACCGCGACGAAGACCATCCCCATCCTCATCAACTCCATCGACGTCTCGATGTACCCGGAAGGCGGAGACCTCGTGGCTGGTCTGGCGAGCCGCCTCTACGTCGAGGCCCGGACCCCGGCGAAGAAGCCGGCCGACATCACGGGCGTCATCGTCGACAGCAGCGGCGCTGAGGTCGCTCCCTTCCGCACCGAACACGAAGGCCGCGGCCGCGCGCGCTTCACGCCGAAGAAGGGCACCACGTACTCCCTCAAGGTCACCGAGCCCGCCGGCATCAACAAGCTCTTCCCGCTGCCCGCGATCGCGAACGACGGCGCCGTCATCACCACCGCCACCGACGTGATGCCGGCGAAGGAGCCGGTGAAGGCGAACATCGCGTGGACCGGCGATCGCATCGTCTCGGTCGTGCTGCGCCAGCGTGACGTGGTGCTCGACACGCAGACGATCGACGCTGGCAAACAGAAGGGCGCGGAGCTCTCGCTCAAGGCCGGCTCCGCAGACGGCGTGCTCGTGATCACCGTGTCGTCGAAGTCCGGAGAGCCACTCGCGGAGCGCCTGGTCTTCCGTGAGCCCGAGAAGCAACTCGGCATCGAGCTCAAGGCCGACCGCGAACGCTACGTGCCGGGCGCTCCGGTAAAGCTCACCGTGAAGACGACGCTCGACGGCAAACCCGCCAGCGCCGTCGTCGGCGTCACCGTCAGCGACGAAAGCGTCTTCGAGATCCTCGAGCGCCGGGAGCAACCGCCTGCGCTGCCCGTGATGGTGCTGCTCGAGGCCGACGTGAAGGAGCTCGCGGACGCGAACGTCTATCTCGACCCGAAGAACCCGAAGTCGAAGGTCGCGGTCGATCTGCTCCTCGGCACGCAGGGCTGGCGGCGCTTCGGCCTCTTGAGCGTTCAGGAGTTCCTCACGAAGTACCAGGACAAGGCGGAGCGCGCGCTCGCGCTCGTTCAGCCACCGCCGGTGCGGGTGGATGACTTCGCGTTGGAGCCGATGGCCGACATGGCGCCAGGTCGGCCGGTGCCCGTCGCGCCGATGCCCGTTCGTCCACCGCCGATGGCCGCTCGCCCACAGCCGATGCCGATGAACAAGCCGGCTCCCGCGCCGAAGATGCCGGTCGCAGCGGTGCGGCCGCCGCCTCCGCCCCCACCTGCGGAGGCGCCGCTCGCGAAGCTCGCCGTCCGGCAAGACGTGGCCAGGGAGGCACAAGCCGCTCGCAAACCGATGGCCGGCAAGGCCGCGATGGATGAGGACTTTCTCGGCGCACGAGAAGCGTTCGGCGGGCTGCTCGCCGGCAACTTCGTCTCCGTCCGCGAGTTCGCGCACCAGGTCCGCCCCGATCGCAAACCGAACGACCGCTTCGACTTCGCCGAGACGCTCTTCTGGAACGCCGCGCTTCGCACCAACGCCAACGGCGAAGCCACCGTCTCGTTCGGCACCTCTGACGCCGTCACCTCGTTCCGCGCCTCCGTCGGCGGCTACACCGACACCGGAGCCCTCGGCAGCGCCTCGACCGCGCTCAAGTCGGTGCAGCCGTACTACGTCGAGCCGAAGCTCCCGCTCGAGGTCACCGCTGGCGACGTCATTCGCCTGCCCATCGCGTTCATCAACGGCACGAAGGAGCCGCTCTCGAACGTCTCGCTCGCGCTCGCAGCGAAAGGCGACATCCGCTTTCAGGCGCCATCGTCGTTCACGCTCAAGGCCGACACGCGCGAGCGTCGCATCGTCGATCTCACCATCGGCGCCGGCTCGAAGCAGACCGGCCTCACGCTGACCTCGAACGCCGGCGGCTATTCCGATGTCGTGACGCGCGAGCTGAACGTGAAGCCGAAGGGCTTTCCCGTCGAGCAGGCCAGCGGCGGCATGCTGCCGGCGAACGGCAAGGCGAGCTGGAAGGTGACGCTCACGCCAGACACGGTGGCCGGGAGCCAGTCGACGTCGATCGCCGTCTTCCCCTCACCTGCTGCCAACCTCACGCAGGCCCTCAAGCGCATGGTGCAGGAGCCGAGCGGGTGCTTCGAGCAGACCAGCTCGACCACGTACCCGATGACGATGGCGATGCAGTACTTCCAGTCGCACACGGGCGTCGACGCGGCCCTCGTTCGCGACGCGCAGGAGAAACTCGACCGTGGCTACAAGCGCCTCACCGGCTTCGAGTGCAAAGAGAAGGGCTACGAGTGGTTCGGTCAGGACCCCGGCCACGAGGCGCTCACGGCGTACGGAATTCTCCAGTTCACCGACATGAAGAAGGTGCGCCAGGTCGACGACGCCATGCTGACGCGCTCGCGCGAGTGGTTGCTCAAGCAGCGCGACGGCAAGGGTGGCTTCGAGCGCAAGCGCCGCGCCCTGCACACCTGGGTCGAGGACAAGGACTCGTCCGATGCGTACATCACGTGGGCGCTGCTCGAGGGCGGTCAGAAGAACCTGACGGCCGAGGTCGCGCGCGTGAAGGAAGCCGCGAAGGTCGCGAAGAACTCGTACGTCGTCGCGCTCGCCGCGAACGTGCTGTCCCTCGCGGGCGACACGAATGGCGCGAAGGAGGCGATGACGAAGCTCGCTGCGCTCCAGAAGGACACCGGGCTCGTTGGCGGCGGCACGCAGAGCATCGTCGGCAGCACCGGGAGCTCGCTGGAGATCGAGACGACGTCGCTCGCGGTGCTGGCGTGGATGCGCTCGCCCGCCTTCGCGCTCAACGTCGAGAAGTCGATGAAGGCGCTCGCCGACAGCTGCAAGGACGGCCGCTACGGCGCCACGCAGTCCACCGTGCTCGCCCTGCGCGCCATCGTCGAGTTCGACAAGAAGAAGGCCGACGAGCGGAAGCCCGGCGCGGTGAAGCTGTTCGTCGACGGCAAGGCCGTGGGAGCGCCGCAGAAGTACGACGGCTCGACCAACGGCGCCGTGACGTTCGCCGACGTCGGCGAGCTGATGAGCCCCGGAGAGCACACGCTCGAGCTCGTGCAGGAAGGCGGCTCGGCGATTCCGTTCTCGATCGCGGTGCGCTCCAACCGAACGCAGCCCGAGTCGTCGAAAGACACGCGCGTCTCGCTCGACGTGAAGCTCGGCTCCGGCGCGCTGAAGGAAGGCGACGTGATCGAGGCGACCGCGCGGGTGACGAACTTGTCCGACGCTCCGCTCTCGACCGTCGTGGCCATCGTCGGCATTCCCGGCGGGCTCGAGCCGCGCATCGATCAGCTCAAGGAGCTGGTGAAGGCGCAGACCATCGATGCGTACGAGGTGATGGGCCGCGACGTGGTGCTCTACTGGCGCGGCATGACGCCGAAGCAGCAGGTGCGCGTGCCGGTGTCGCTGCTCGCCGCTGTCCCGGGCAAGTACACGGGCCCCGCGAGCCGCGCGTACCTCTATTACGGCGATGAACACAAAGCGTGGGTGGCTGGGCTGAGCGCCGATATCGCCGCGAAAAACTGAGAGGACCCGCACGCAACCCTGCGCAACCGCGTGGCTGAGGGCTGGCCGGACGATTGCTCAGGGTGCCGGTATGCGTTCACTCAGCTCCGTCGTGGTCCTGGTCGTCGTCAGTGCGTGTGGCTTCACCCCGCTTGGGGGCGAGACGACGCTGCTCCCGGTCGTGAAGCGGCCCATCGACACGCAAAAGCCGACCCTGTCAGCCGTGGCGGTCGTCCAGAACGCGCTCTTCCGAGACGCGTGCTCGTACCCCATCGTCATCGGAGAGACGACGTACGCTCCATCTGCCGCAACGCGCGCGCTGGTCGAAGCGGTCGCCGCTGCGCGAGGCGAGACGAAGGTCAACCTCACCTATCGCGTCACGGGACTCGAAGGCTCGGTCGAGTGCCTGTGGGGCCCATCGAGCCGGTACCCGGAGATCGAGATCGTCGCGATCACCGTGATCGATGACGTGCTGACCGACGTCGGGTCGATCGAGAACGGCCTCGCGTATGACGGCTGCTCGTACCCGATCACGATCGGCATGACGACGTACGCGCCGTCAGCGGCCTCGAAGGCGCTGGTCGAGTCCATCGCGAGCAAGAAGTACGGCGACACGAACGTGCGGCTCACCTTCCGGCTGCCGGGAACGATGGCCTCGGTCGAGTGCGGCTGGGGCGGCACTCAGGAGCTGCCGGAGATCGAGGTGCTGACGCTGACGGTTCTCACCACGACGGGGAACGTCATCATCCACAATGAGCTGCCGTTCGATGGCTGCTCGTACCCCATCGAGCTGAACGGTGTTCGGTACGCACCGAGCGCGGCGTCTGCTGGACTCGTCGAGTCGTTCGCGACGCGCGTGGGCGCGAACGAAGCCACCATCGACTACGAGCTGACCGGCGCGAGCGGCTTGGTGAAGTGTGGCTGGGGTGGCACGCAGAGCCTGCCCGAGGTCGACGTGCTCGCGATTCGCCCGCGCAGCTGAGTCACTTCGCCGTGTCGTCGACGTGATGCCAGGGCGTTCCGGCGGTGACCGGCGTGCCGTCGATGGTCCTGTCTTTCGTCGAGATGGACCAGACGTCGATGGTGTCGTCGTCATCGATGTTGCCCGCCGCGACGATGGTGATGGAGCACTCCGGGCAGGTGCCAGTGATGCCGACGTCGTCCCAGAGCGCGTCTGGAATCGCCCGCTCGAGCGCAGCCACATCGACGTGCGGATGGCGGGATGAGTCGGGCTTCACACCGACGTGCCCGATCGGCGGCTTGCCCGGCTCGAGGAGCTCTCCCTCGGATGAGAACGCATAGAGGTAGCGATTGCCGCGTTCTGGCGAGAAGCCAATCTCGTTGATGACGACGGAGAAGGTGTCTTTTTCGGCGAAGAATGAACGCTCAGACGCGAAGGCCCACTTGAGGTTGGACCTGGCCTCGGACGACCTCGAGCTTGCCGGAAAGCGCGAAAACCCCCGCATGCTCGAGACGACGAGCGCAGAGATGAGCAGACACGTCACCGCTGCTCCGATGACGACAGCGATCGCACCCGCGCTCCTCGGCAGAGCCCCAGTCTCCGATGGCGGGAGCTCAGCCACGCAGCAAACTCACTCCCGCCGCGTGTCGTCGATGTGGTTGTGCGGCGTGCCTGCGGGCACCAGCTTCCCGTCGATCGTGCGGTCCTTCGTCGAGATCGTCCACACGTCCACCGTGTCGTCGTTGTCGATGTTGCCTGCGGCGACGATGGTGATGGAGCAGTCGTCGGGGCACGTGCCCTTCAGGCCCGACTCGTCCCACACCTCCTGCGGCACGCCCTTCTCGAGGGTTTCGTTGTTGATGCCCGGGTGGCGCGCGGCATCGATCTCGACGCCAGCCTTGCCCTTGCCCTCCTCGCCCGCCTTCGCCAGCTCTCCGTCGACCGAGAACGCGTAGAGGTACCGGTTGCCGGGGCCAGGCGAGAAGCCGATCTCGCCGATGTCGTCCGAGTACTTGTTCTCCATGCTGAAGTGCGCCTTCTCGGCGGTGAACGCGGCCTTCAGGTTCGCCTTCACCTCGGCCTGCTTCGACTTCGACTGGAACTTGATGAAGTTCGGAATCGCGATCGCCGCGAGAATACCGACACACGGACACGCGAGCGCCACCACGACGGCGATGATCACCACTGCAGAAACGCCGCCCTTCTTCTGGGGCACCGGCGCAGGCATCGGGTTCGAGGGGTTCGGGGTCATGGCCGCGAAACGTAGGCGAACGGTTTCAGGTCGTCTCGCTTGAAGCAGTTCGCCGCTGCCACTAGGCGTCGGGCATGCGAACGATGCTGTTGTCGCTGCTCCTGACGATGCCCGCGCTGGCCGCACCACCGCGCGCGTTCCCCTGGCCCATCTCGACGACGACGCTGAAGAACGGCCTCACGGTGATGCGCGTACCGTTCAGCTCGCCAGGAATCGTCGCGTACTACACGGTCGTTCGCGTCGGCTCGCGCAACGAGGTCGAGCCCGGGCACACCGGCTTCGCGCACTTCTTCGAGCACATGATGTTCCGCGGCACGAAGCGCTTTCCCGAGGGAGCGCGCTCGGCCCTCATCGGCAAGCTGGGCTTCACCGAGAACGCGTTCACCAGCGACGACGTCACCGTCTACACGGTCAACGGGCCGACCTCCGACCTCGACACGCTGATCGACGTCGAGGCCGATCGTTTCCGTAACCTCGAGTACGCCGAGGAGCCGTTCAAGACCGAGGCCGCCGCCGTGCTCGGCGAGTACAACAAGAACGCTGCGAACCCGTACCTGCGCATCGAAGAAGCCGTGCTCGGCGCCGCATTCACGAAGCACCCGTATCGCCACACCACCTTGGGCTTCGTCGAAGACATTCGCGCGATGCCCACGCGGTACGAGTACTCGAAGCAGTTCTTCAAGCGCTGGTACACGCCTGACAACTGCATCGTGATCATCGTCGGAGACTTCGACGACGCGAAGCTGATGAAGACCATCGAGGCCCAGTACGGCCCGTGGCAGGGCAAGGCCGCGAAGGTGACGATCCCGGTCGAGCCCCCGTTCAAGGGCCCCGCGCTCGCGAAGGTGACGTGGAGCTCGCCGACGCTCCCTCGCACGGCGGTGCACTTCCGCACCCCGGCCAGCACGCCGACCACGAAGGACGGCGCCATCATGACCGTGCTCTCGCAGTACCTCGCGGGGCCGACGTCACCGCTCTTCAAGTCGCTGGTGCTCGAGAAGCAGCTCGTCGAACGCCTCGGCCCGTCGTTTCAGGATCACCGCGACCCCTTTCTGTTCGGGCTCGAGGCGCGCCTCAAGAACGAGGCCGCGCGTGCGGAGGTGAACGTGGCGATCAACACGGCGATTCGCGAGCTGACGAAAGGCACGGTGGATGAGAAGCGCCTCACCGACATTCGAGATCACCTGCGCTTCGAGCTCCTGATGCAGTTCGAGTCTCCATCCGACGTCGCCGAAGCCATCGCCTGGGCGACCGGCATTCTCGGAGGCGCCGATTCGCTCGAGCAGCAACAACAGCAACTGATGACCGTGACGTCGAAGGACCTCGTCGCGTTCGCGAAGAAGCACCTCGTCGACACCAACCGCGTCACGCTCGAGTTCACCGTCGACGCGAAGAAGGAGGCTCCGTGATGCGCTCGATCGTGATGTCGATGGTGCTGCTCTCGTGCGCCACCGCGCCCGTCGTCAGGCCGGAGCCCACGTCACCGCCGCCTCCAGTCGCGAAGGTCGAGGCACCCGTGGCGCCGGTGCGTGCGTTGCCCACGCTGCCGCCGATGAAGCTCGTCGTGTTGCCGACGCCTGGCACGCCGATCGTCAGCGTTCGCCTCGTCTTCCACGTCGGCTCGGTCGACGATCCACCCGGTAAGGAGGGCCTCACGGCGCTCACCACGAAGCTGCTGACCGAGGGCGGCACGAAGTCACTCTCAGCTGCCGAGCTGAACGAGGCCCTCTTCCCGATGGCGGCAGAGCTCGTCTCCGACACCGACAAGGAGTTCACCGTCATCGCCGGTCGCGTTCATCAGGAGCGCTTCGATCGGTTCCTGGCGATCCTCTCCGAGACCCTGCTCGCGCCGCGCCTCGACCCGAAGGAGTTCGAGCGCCTCAAGACCGAGCAGCTCAACGTCATTCGCAACCGCCTGCGCAGCGAGAACGACGAAGAGCTCGGCAAGGTGATGCTCGACGCGTTGCTGTTCGAAGGACACCCGTACCGCCACGCGACCGTCGGCACCGAGTCGGGGCTCTCGGCCATCACCCTCGAGGATGTCTCGAACCAGTGGAAGCGCTGCTTCACGAAGGCCCGGCTCGTGATCGGCGTCGCTGGCGCCGCGAATGACACGCTCGGAGCGAAGGTCGTCACCGCCCTGGAGACGCTGCCCGCCACTGGCGCTGCGCCGACGATCATCCCAGCGCCTCCGAAGGTGGCGAACCAGACCCTCATCGTTCGACGCGACACCCAGTCGACGGCGGGCTCCTTCGGCTTCGCGTGGCCGATGCGTCGCGACGACCCCGACTACGCGCTCCTCTTCCTCGGGCTCTCGTACCTCGGCGAACACCGCCAGGAGCACGGCGTCTTGTTCCGCGAGCTGCGCGATCGCCGCGGCCTCAACTACGGCACCTACGCGTACGGCGAGCACTACCGGCAAGACGGGTGGAGCTCGATTCCCCGCCCCAACATCGCGCGCACCACGCAGGACCTCACGCTCTGGCTGCGGCCCGTCGAGGCGAAGCACGGCGTGTTCGCCACTCGTGGCGCGCTGTTCTTCCTCGAGCAGACGCTGCGCGCCCCGCTCCCCGCCGAGCGCTTCGAGACCGCGAAGGGCTTCCTCGCCGGCGCGACCCGCATCTGGACGTTGACCGATCAGCGCCGCCTCGGGTGGGCGATCGACGAGCTGATCTACGGAACGCCCGGGTTCCTCGATCGCGTCCGCACGACCATCGCGTCGGCCACCGCCGAGACGGTGCAGCGCACGCTCCAGAAACACCTCGACCCGAAGGCGCTCAACTTCGTCTTCGTCACGAAAGACGCAGACTCGCTCCGCGCGGGGCTGCTCTCGCCGGCGCCCAGCCCCATCACCTACGCCACGCCCAAGCCGCCCGAGGTGCTGGAGCAGGACAAGACCATCGAGCGTCACCCACTGCCGATGGTCAGCGACCAGGTACGGGTGATCGACGCTGCCGACGTGATGAAGTGAACCCTGTAGCGGCCTGTGCACGGGTGAGTTTTTGGGAGGAACCCGGCGGGCGGCTATAAGCGAGCAGATGTCGCGAATCGCAGCCCTGTTGATCGTGACGCTCCTCACCGCGCCTTTCGCGTGGGCCGATGAGCCATTCGCGCGCGGGTTCGACGCGGTGCCGCTGAAGCTGACCTCGACGGCCAACTCGGGCCTCCAGCTCGACGGTGCCGAGCTGCGAGAGAAGAAGTCGTGGCAGCTCTACGCGCTCCTCGATCTGAACTTCGGCGTCATGGCGCTCAAGCTCGGCGATCAACGCCTGGGCGATCTCATTCCCTTCCGCACCGACCTGCGCATCGGCGGCAGCTACCAGGTGCTCGATCGCCTCGAGGTCGGCGGCGAGCTGCCGATCACCGTCATCAACCTCAACGCCTTCAGCCTGCTTCGTGAGCAGGGCTTCCCGCAGGACGCGCCGCGGGTCGTCGGGCTCGGCGCGCCGCGCGCCATCGGGCGCTTCCAGATCCTCCGGCAGAGCGAGTTCCCCATCGTGAGCCTCGCGGCCGTGCTCGAGGCCCGCATTCCCATCGGAGACGGCTTCAGCTTCATGGCCGACCGCGGCTTCGTGGTGTCGCCGAGACTCGCCGCAGAGCGCCGCTTCGGCCCACTGCGCGTGCTCGCGAACGCAGGCTGGCGCTTCCGCACCTCACCCGGTCAATACCTGAACCTGTACGTCGGGCAGGAGTTCCTGATGGGCGGCGGCGCGATCGTCGAGTTGCCCAACTTCGGGAAGTTCACCGGCAACTCGCTGCTCGCCGAGGTGAACCTCGCGACGCCCGCCGAGGCGCCCTTCACCTTCCGCGACGCAGAGTCGCTCAAGACGCCCTTCGAGCTGATGCTCGGCGCGCGTTCGACGGTGGCGAAAGACTGGAGCGTGCTGCTCGCGCTCGGCCGTGGCCTCGGTCAGAGCGGCTATGGCCGTGAAGCCTTCCGCATCGTCTTCGGCGTGCGGTTCGAGCACCTCGCCGAGCGCGATCAGGATGGCGACGGCATTCCCGATACGGCCGACGGCTGCCCCACCGTGCCTGAGGACAAAGATGGGCATGAAGACACCGATGGCTGTCCCGAGGAGGAGCAGATCATCGACACCGACGGTGACGGCGTTCCCGACACCGCTGACGGCTGCCCCGAGGTCGCAGGCCCCGGTCCGCTCGACGGCTGCCCCGACAGGGACGGCGACCAGATTCCCGACATCGCCGACAAGTGCCCTGACGTGAAGGGCCCGCCGGAACTCGACGGCTGCCCGCCTCCGGAAGACGAGGAGCCCGTGGTGCTCGAGTCCGAGCGGCTGCGCATCAAGAACCAGATCCTCTTCGAGTTCGGCTCGAACAAGATCGACCCGAGCTCGTTCCCCATCCTCGACGAGGTGGCGAAGGTGCTCGCCGTCAACCCGAAGGTCGGGCCCGTGCTCATCGAAGGGCACACCGACAACGTCGGTCCTCGCGCGTTCAACATCGATCTGTCACGGCGACGCGCGAAGGCCGTCGAGGACTACCTGATCACCAAGGGCATCGCGAAGGAGCGGCTGCGCTCCGACGGCTTCGGCTTCGACAAGCCCATCGTGCCGAACGACACGCCGATCAACCGCGCGAAGAACCGCCGCACCGAGTTCCGCCTGGTGGATGAGATCGACGTCGACAAGGGCGGCCCGAAGCCGGCCCCGAAGCCGACGCCGCCTGCTCCGAAGCCGGGGGCCGCGGTCACGCCGACGCCTGCTCCCGCGCCCGCTGCTGCGACGACGCCGTCCCCGACGCCTGCGCCGAAGCCGGCACCCGCGCCGACGCCCGCGCCGAAACCGTAGCCGTCACTGCGCGGCGAGCGCGTCGTCCAGCCACTTCTTCACGCGCCACCCCGCGACCTGTCCTCGCGCGACCTGCGCCACCCCGCCCTTCGCGTCGATGACGAAGGTGGTGGGCAGCGCCTTGACGAGGAAGTCGGCGCTCGCTGACGGGTCGGTGAACACGACGTACGGCTTCACGTCCGGGTGACGCTCGAGCCACGCACCGACGCTGCGCACAGCCTCGTCGGGCTCCTCCTGGTTCGCGGCCACGAAGACGACGCCCTTCGCCTCGTACTCCTTCGCGATCGCGACCAGCTCGGGCATCTCGTCGTTGCACGGCGGGCACCACGTCGCCCAGAAGTTGAGCAGCACGATCTTCCCCTTGAGCGACTCGAGCGGCGCCGTCGAGCCATCGAGGCGAGTCATCGTCAGCGCCGGTGCCGGGTGGCCCACTTCGAGGCCTTCGCCGCCGATGAACTCCTGCACCGCGAGCGCGGCCGCGATCATGAACAACCCACCGATGATGATCGTGTTGCTGAGCTGAACGCCCTTTCGAGCGACCGGCGCGGCGTCCTGTTCGTCACTCATTCGCGCTCCTCAGCCAGCACTTGCACGACGAGACGCAGCGCCCGGCGGGTCTGAGCCCGCAGCCAGGGGCGGCGATTCACCACCTGCGCGAGCCGTGGGCCATGCGCGTAGTACGCCTCGACGAAGCGCCGGCCTGCACCTGATGGGAGCAGCACGCGATCTCGAAACCCTCGCAGCACGTCGAGCTCTGGCGCACCCGCTCCGAACGCGACCGTCGCGACGAAGCAGGGCCCGCCACCCGTCACCCACAGCACCCGGCTCGAGCTGAGGTTCAGCACGCCGCGCAGCACCGGGCGCGGCAGGTAGAGAAATGCGAGCAGATCGTTCCGGGCGACCTGCAGCTCCCCGACGCTCCCGTCTTCGACCTCGACGCGCGTCTGCGCGCCACCGAGCTCGGTCAGGCGAAACGAGTACGTGCGCTTGTTGCCCCGCTTCGACACCTCGACCGAGCGGACCTCACCGACGTACGCCGCCCAGTGCACTGAGCAGTGGGTGCAGACGAGCTGATGATGGGCCACGCGCGGCGAGAACGACACCTCGCTCACTTTTCGGCACGAGGGACAGGGCAGCTTCACCTGCATCGTGCGCTCGGGCTTCGGATCGAAGCGGCTCTGACGCGTCTGCGCATCGAAGACCTTCGTGCTGGCCTCGTCGCTGACGGCATAGAGCCGCCGCCGTCCCGTCGCGCGCTGCTCGAGCCGCTGCGCTTCGACCCAGCTGACCTCGGCCAGCTCCACCTTGCCGTCGGCGATGTGATGGAGCGTCGCGAGCCACGCCTCGAGCGCCGCGATCCACGGCGCATCGCCCGAATGGTACGCCCGCGCCAGGAGCGCTTCGCCTTCACTGATCAGCTGCTGCGCCGCGACTCGGGAGGGATCGTCGCGACGCCGGTAGACGGGCGGGTCGGGCGCCTTCGAGCAGAACGTGACGGCGTCGGCCCGCAACAGCTCCGACACGTCGCCCGGCACGTGCGGGAGCTTCGCCGCCGCCTCTTTTGCCCGTGCCAGTGACGCGTTGACCGACATGCTCCCGTTCTACGCAACAACCCGCAGTTCCGGCACCGGCCGAAAGACCCTGGCGGAAACTCGACGGCCATGTACGCCCATGTAGGCTCACCTCATGCGACTCCTCGTGACGCTGGTGTGGACTCTGTCGTGTGTGGGCGTTGGCATCGCGCTGTCGACCGTCGAGGTCTCAGGCCGAACGCCGTGGCAGCACGCGCAGAAGCTGTGGAAGAGCGACGGCGAAAAGCGGCTCGGCGACGCGCGCGAGCAGGCAACCGGCCTGGTGGCCGACGTGACCAAGAAGGTGGGCTCGACGGTGAAGGACCTGAACGAACGGCCCCTCGACCGGCACTCACCCGCCGAGCGTGATGCGCTCGAGAAGTTGATCTCGACCCGCCAGCGCGACGGGAAGTGACACCCCGACGGAGAGGGGCTTTGACTGGCTGCGGCCCCGAATCACGGGTATGGTGAGAGTGCCTTGAACCGCCTGATTCTGATCAGCTCCGCGATGGTCGTCCTCTCTGCCTGTGGCGTGGGCTCGTTGCCCTCCCGCGCGGTCACCTCGACGCAAGCCCTGTCCCAGACGGCCGAGTGGCTCGAGTTCGAGTCGCCTGCGATGCGTCAGGAGCTGTTCCGCGATCTCGTTCGGAACTCGGTGACCCAGCAGGGCCAGGTCGGCACCGTGCTCTTCCCGTTCATGAAGGACGGCGAGCTCAAGGGCGCCCAGGCGCTCGACCTTCGCACCGACCTCCTTCAGGCCCCCGACGCTGGCGTCCTCCAGCTGACCTTCGACACCCGCGGCGACCGCTTCACCGAAGATCGTCGCGAGGCCTTCCAGGGCCTGTCGGAGCGTGAGGCCACCGAGCTCGTCGCCCGCTCCCTGCTGCACCGCTGGAACGTGAAGTCGACCGGGCCCGTGCTCGTGATTCGTGCCGCTGGCGCGCCGTATGCTGCCGCGTGGATTGACGGCGTGCTGCGGATCAACCCGGCCTTCGTCTACATGGCTGCCGCGCCCGTGACGCCGGCGAACTGACCCGGGTTTCCGCCTTCATCCAAAGCCGAGGCGCGGTAGAAGCCCGCCATGCCGGTCTCTGATCAGATCCTCGCCCAGCAGCTCTCGCACACCCTCTCTCGCACCGACTTTCCTGCGCTTGGAGAGAAGTACCAGGGCAAGGTGCGCGACACCTATCGCCAGGGAGATCGGCTGGTCTTGATCACCACCGACCGCCTCTCGGCGTTCGATCATGTGCTCACCACCCTCCCCTTCAAGGGCGATCTGCTGAACACGCTGGCCTCGTTCTGGTTCGAGAAGACGGCGCACGTGGTGAAGAACCACGTCATCGACATTCCCGACCCGTGCGTGACGGTCGCGCGGCGCGCCGAGCCGTTCGCGATCGAGTTCGTGGTGCGCGGCTACCTCACCGGGAGCCTGTGGCGTGACTACGAGGCCGGTCGCGACCCCTACGGCCTCCACCTGCCTGCCGGCCTCACGCGCGACTCGAAGTTCCCGGCGCCGATCCTCACGCCGTCGACGAAAGCGCCGATCGGCCAGCACGACGAGCCGATGTCGGAAGCGCAGGTGCTGGAGCGCGGCCTGGTGAACGCGCGAGACTGGCAGCGCGCGAAAGAGGCCGCGATGGGGCTCTTCGCCGTGGGGACGAGCCAGGCCGCGACCCAGGGGCTGCTGTTCGTCGACACCAAGTACGAGTTCGGCCGCATCGGCGACGAGCTGGTGGTGATCGACGAGATGCACACGCCCGACTCGTCGCGGTTCTGGCGCGCCGAGGGCTACGAGGCGCGGCTCGCGAACGGTGAGGCCCAGGTGATGCTCGACAAGGAGAACCTGCGGCAGTGGTTGATCGCCGAGCGCGGCTTCTCAGGTCAGGGCACGCCGCCCCCGATTCCCGACGACGTTCGCGTCAGCCTCACGCAGAAGTACGTCAGCGCGTGGGAGACGATCACCGGCTCGACGTTCTCACCGCAGGTCGGCAACGTGGCCGAGCGCATTCGGAAGAACCTCGAGCGCGCGAAGCTGCTCTGATCAGCCGGCCTTGCCCGGCCCCCACGCGAGGCCCGAGTCGGTGCTGTGAATGATGGGCGAAGGCGACGCCTCGATCAGGGCGTCGTCGTTCGCGGCGGCTTCGCGGTTCCACCGCATGGGCGACCAGCCAGCCTCGGGGAGCTCGAGGTGCAGCTCCTCGGCGCGCTCGGCTTCGTCATGCTCTCCGGTGAAGTGCAGCACAGCGGCGTTCAGGCTCATGCTGGTCTGCTTGTGCAACGCGCGATCCCACCGCCACCTCGCGAGATCGCTCGCACGCTCAGGGGTGCATCAGGCCCTGCGGGTCGGTCACGACTCGGCGCTGCCGAACACGCGCTGGAAGATGCCGTCGATGTGGCGCAGGTGGTGCTCGGGCGTGAAGCAGGCCTCGATGGCAGAGGGCTCCATGACCTTCAGCAGCTCCGCGTCAGCCAGCAGCGCCGTCTTGAACGCGACTCCGGTCTCGAAGAACCGCATCGCGTTGCGTTGAACGATCACATACGCCGCCTGGCGATCGACGCCCCGCCGCGCGAGCTCGAGCAACAGCCGCTGCGAGTGAACGATGCCGCCGAGCTGATCGAGGTTCTTCTGCATCTGCGCCGGGTAGACCGTGAGGTTCTCCATCAGCCCCGCGAACCGGCTGAGCATGAAGTCGGCGATCACCGTCGCGTCGGGGCCGATCACCCGCTCCACCGAGGAGTGCGAGATGTCCCGCTCGTGCCACAGCGCGACGTTCTCCCACGACGTCATCGCGTAACCGCGCAGCAGCCGGGCGAGGCCGCTCAGGTTCTCGGACAGAATCGGGTTGCGCTTGTGGGGCATCGCCGAGCTGCCCTTCTGGCCAGCGGTGAACGCCTCTTCGACCTCGCGCACCTCGGTGCGCTGCAGGTGGCGGATCTCGACGGCGAACTTCTCGAGGCTGGTGCCGAGCAGGGCCAGGGCCGAGAAGTACTCCGCGTGGCGATCGCGCTGGACGATCTGGCTCGACGCGGGCGCCGGCTGCAGCCCGAGCACCTTCATCGCGTGCTCCTCCACCGACATCGGCAGGTGCGCGAACGTGCCGACTGCGCCACTGACCTTGCCGACCGAGATCGTCCACTTCGCGGCCTCGAGCCGCTGCTTGGCGCGACCGAGCTCGTCGTACCAGATGGCCAGCTTGTGCCCGAAGCTGATGGGCTCGGCGTGAATGCCATGGCTGCGGCCCACCATCGCCGTGCGCTTGTGCTCGAACGCGCGTTTCCGAATCGCCGCGCGCGCCTTCTCCACGCCGACGAGGATCCGCTCCATCGCGTCGCGCAGGAGCAGCGCCAACGAGGTGTCGAGCACGTCGCTCGACGTCATGCCCCAGTGGAGCCACCGCGCCTCGGGCCCAATCCGCTCCTCCATGAAGGTGAGGAAGGCGATCACGTCGTGCTTGGTCGTCTTCTCGATGGCGTCGATGCGCTCGACGTCGGCCGCCGTGAAGTCGCCCGCCTTCGCGCGGCACGTCGTCAGGGCCACCTCGGGCGCCAGGCCGGCGAGCACCAGGCCCTCGAGCGCGGCGAGCTCGACGTCACGCCAGCGGCGCAGGCGCTCCTCGGGCATCCACAGGGCAGTCATCTCGACTCGGGCGTAGCGCGGGATCATGCCCGTGCCTTACACCTGCGCCCGGCCGCTACTCCACCGCCTTGACGGCGAGCCCCTGCCGCGCGGCGAACAGCAGCAGCTCGTTGGTGAACGTGTCGGGAAGCCCAAGGCGCCTGGCCACCTGCAGGTTGACGTGCAGCTCCACGCCTTCGGGCGTCGCGACGGCCAGCGCGCCCGGGTCGACCTTCTCGACGACGATGCGGTTCGCCACCCGGCCAGCCTGAAGCCCGACCGACAACGGCGCTGGAGCGAGCGCGAAGAGCGCCCCCTGCTTCACCTGCGCAGGCGCGAGGCCCACCACCGGCAACGACTGCTCCTTCGCGAACGAGAGCAGCCGCTCCACCACCGCGGCGTTGCCCACCGTCTTGTCCGACACGACGACCAGCCCATCGATGCGGCCCTTCACGCCAGACAGCGCCTTGTCGAGCTTGGTCGGGTTGTCGATCTCGATGGGCACCAGCGACAGGCCTCGCGACTGGGCGAGCTGGCTGGCCTCGTCGACGAAGCCCTTCGAGTACCGCGGGTCGATCACCACGCCGATGCGTTTGGCCTTCGGGAGCAGCGCACGCAGGGCGGTCAGCTCGAGGGTGAGATCGCTGGTGAGCGCGATGCCGGTCGTGTTGCCGCTCTCGAGATCGTACTTCTGGAAGTACGGCACCATCACGAAGAGCACCGGCACGTCGGAGAACTGCTTGCGCGCGTTCACCGCGGCCGACGGGCCGATCGCGAGCACCAGGGCCGGCGGCTCCTGCGCGAGCTTCTTCATCGCCTTCTGCGCGGCCTCAGCGCCCTCTTCGAGCAGCACGTCGGTGACGTCGGCCTTCACCTCGGCCGTGAAGCCGGCGGTCACCTGCGAGTACGGAGGCAGATCGGCAGACTTCACCACGACGACGCGCGGCCGGGCCTGCGACGAGAGCGCGACGAGCAGAGCGACGACGAGCGCGGCTCTCATTTCAGGTCTGCGCAGCACCGGAAGCCCACCTCGGACGACTTGTTGAACGAGGCGCCGTTCTTCCGGGCCGAGCACCGCACCGCGTAGTCGCCGCTCGCGAAGGAGCCGCCCTTGATGATGCGATCGTTCGTCCACTCGGCCACGTTGCCCGCCATGTCGGCCACGCCGTAGCCCGAGCGGCACTTCCCGAAGCGGCCGGCCGGCGCGATGGAGCGCGCCTCGCCCGAGTCGTCCTCGGTGTTGCAGGCGTCGGCATCGAAGGTGTTGCCGAACGGCCAGCGCGCGCCGCCGGGCCCCTTGCAGGACTTCTCCCACTCGGCCTCGGTGCACAGGCGCTTGCTCTGCGACTCGCACAGGCGCTTGGCGTCGGCGAAGGCCACGCCCACCGTCGGACCAACACCCTTCTTGTTCGGGTACTCGTACGCGTCGACGCAGAAGCCGCCGACCTCGACGGCCGAGAGCCCGCGCTCATCGAAGCCCATCATCGGGTCGTCGCGCGGAGTGCCCATGCGGAAGACGCCCGCCGAGATCGGCCGCATGCCATCCGGGCAGTTGTCCGTGTTGGCCTTCGGAGCCGCCGCGACGGCAGCCGCTTTGGCGGCCTTCTCGGCAGCGGCCTTGTCTGCGGCGGCCTTCTGCGCTGCCACCCTCTCGGCCTTGTCGGCTTCGGCCTTCTCGCGAGCCGCGGCGTCGCGCGCTGCCTTCTCCGCCGCCGCGGCCGCCTTCTCTTCGGCCGTCTTCGAGTTCGCGGCCGCCTTCTCTGCAGCGAGGCGCGCCTGCTCGGCCTTCGCAGCGGCCGCTTTCTCTTCGGCGCTCTTCGCCGTCTTCTCGAGCGCTGCCTTGTCGGCGAGCGCCTTCTCTTCCGCGGCCTTGTCGGCGAGCGCTTTGTCCTGTGCGGCCTTCTCCAGCGCAGCCTTCTCGGCCAGCGCCTTCTCCTGCGCCGCCGCGTCGACCGGCGTTGGGATCACCGTGGGCGGATTCTCGATGGTCGGGACGACCGTCGGGGTCGCCGCCGCGATCGCCGCCTGGCGCTCAGCCTCGAGGCGCGCGGCCTCGTCCTTCTGGCGCTGGTCCTCTTCCGCGCGCCGGCGCGTCTCTTCCGCGGCCGCCTTCTGGCGTTGGATCAGATAGAAGCCTCCGCCGGCTCCGACGCCCACTCCGAGCACCACGAGAAGAATGACGAGCAGCCACATCTTCCCTTCCGACGCCGGCTCGGCTTCGGGCGGCGGCGGGGGAACGGTCTCGACCTGGGCACGCGTGTCGAGGTGATCGTCGGCATCGTCGAGCGAGGCGATGATCTGCCCTGAGTCGATGACGGCGGTCTCTTCGCGGTTCTCGGCGGGCTCGGGCGTGGGGCCCGCGCTCTTGAGCGCAGCCTCGAGGCGGCTCGGATCCACTGGCTGCGTGGCGTCCGGCATCGGGTTCTCGTCGCTCTGCCCTGGAGGAGGAGGCGGCGGCGGCATCGAGGGGACCGGCGGGCCCGGCTTGTCGCGGCGCGGCGAAAGCTGCAGCATGCCCGACATCGTGCGGGGACGAAGCGGCGGCGGCGTGCCCGTCGCCGACTCGGTCTTGTTGGGCAGGGGCGGCGGGGGCGACGAGGCCTTCGAGATCGAGGCGAGCTCGGCGAACAGCTCTCCCGCGGTCTTGAAGCGCGCGTTCGGGTTCGAGTTGAGCGCCTTGCGGTACGCGCCCTCGAGGGCCTGCGTGACGTTCGGGTTGCGGCGATGCAGCTCGGGGATCGACCCGTCCGGCGTGAGGCCCGAGAGCATCTCTCCGAGGATGACGCCCACCGAGTACACGTCGCAGCGCCCGTCGACCTCGCCACCTTCGATCAGCTCGGGCGACAGGTAGCGATCGGCCTTGCGCGACTTCATCGCCTGCACGAACGGCAACCGCGGGAGCGCGAGCCCCAGCCCGAAGTCGGTGACCTTCAGCAGGTCGGGCAGCACCAGCACGTTGTCAGGCTTGATGTCGGTGTGCGGGCCGACCTTGTGCGCGCCGTCGAGCGCCGAGCACACCTGGCTCAAGATGGGCTCGATCTCGTGGAGCGCGAAGAACTGCCCCTTTTGCAGGCGAAGGTCGATGATCTTCCGCAGGGTCAGACCATCGAGGAATTGCGAGGTGAAGAACGGTCGATCCTGGTCTTCGCCTTCCTCGTACACGCGCGCGAGGTTCGGGTGTGAGAGCTTGCGCGCGAGCCGCAGCTGCTTCGCGAAGAGCCGGCGCTCGTCGGCCGTCTGGCACAGGCGCGCGTTGACGACCTTCAGCGCGACCTCGACGTCGACCTCTTTGTCGTGCGCGCGGAAGACGAAGCCAAGCGGCCCGCCACCGACGACGTCTTTGATCAGATAGCGGTTGGCGACGAGATCCTGCGCCTTGTACGGAGCGCCTTCGAGCGTCTGCGAGGTCGCACGTCGACGTGAGAATGTGCCCGTCGCCTGGCGGAGCCCACCACCGGACAGCTTCTGGCCACACGTGGGACACGTGTCGACGTTGTCGGCGACGTGGCTGCCACAGCGGTAGCAAAGCACTCGAAAGGCTCCTGGTACCCGGCGGCGAACGGCCCCCGTAACACACGAATCAGACTGGCTTTTTACCTGAGAAGTGACGCTTCAGCAACGGTCTGGGTTCCGCCCACGCCGGTCGAGCCAAACCCTGCGGATCCTCTTGCAGTCTCGGAGAGCGTGCCGACCTCGACGAGCCTCGCACGGGTGACGGCGGCCACCACCAGTTGAGCGATGCGATCGCCGCGCTTCAGCGTGACGCTCTCGGACGAGAGGTTGACCAGCAGCACCTTCACCTCGCCCCGGTAGTCGGCGTCGATGGTGCCGGGCGCGTTCAGCACCGTCAGGCCCTGCTTCGCGGCGAGGCCACTGCGCGGCCGCACCTGCCCCTCGAAGCCGGGGGGAATTTCGAGCGAGAGGCCGGTCGCGACGAGTGAGCGCTCCAGCGGTTTCAAGACGAGGTCCGCGTCGAGGTCGGCGCGCAGGTCCATTCCGGCGGCGAGCTCCGACTGGTACCGGGGCAGCTCGAGGTCGGCGTTGGCGCGAACCCGACGAACGTTGACGGTGACGGCGTCGTTCATCCGCGCGCGTGTAGCACGACTCTCACGGCGGAACTTCGGTCGCGTCGTCGGGCCTTTCGCCCACTGCGTCGAAGGCCGCCTTGAGCGCCTTGCTCGGGCCGGGCGGAAGCGCTGGCGGGGCTCCAGTCGTCGGCTTCGGCACCAGTGGCGGCACGGGCACGTCTGGCAGCTCGCTCGATGCCTTGCGGCCACGGAAGACGAAGGGGTCGACGGGCCTGCGTCCGAGCTCGACCTGGTAGTGCAGGTGCGGCCCGGTGCTGCGGCCGGTGTTGCCCGACTCCGAGATGACCTGGCCCGCGGTGACCTTTTCGCCCGTCGTCACCAGCAAACGCGAGTTGTGGCAGTAGGCCGTCGTCACGCCGCGCCCGTGATCGATGATGACGACCCTCCCGTTCACCGCGTCTTCGCTCGCGCGCTTCACGACGCCGTCGGCGACCACCTTCACGTGCGTGCCTTCTGGCACCGAGAGATCGACGCCCGTGTGGAGCTGCTGCGTCCTCAACGTCGGGTGGGTCCGGTAGCCGAACGGTGACGAGACCCGCGTCATGGGCGCGACCGGCCACGACAGCGCGTAGGCGGTGCCGAACATGAGCGACTGCGACGCGGCCTCGAAGAACGCGGTGCTGCCGGGAGGCAACTGCCGCGAGAGCACCTCCAGCGTCGGCGCCCGGCCTTCTGCCTGCGCCCGGGCGACGGCGTAGCGCGCAAGCTCCGGCCCGGCGAACAGCGCGAGCACGGCGCCTTCATCGGTGACGAAGTCGGCCTTCGCGCGGCTCACCAGGGTCGCGACGTCATCGGGCGTGGCGAGGCTCGTCAGTTGGTAGCGCTGAGCAAAGGTGTCCGCCGCTGAACGCATTGCCGGCGGTTGCCGCTGCAACACCGCCCACGCGCCTCGCCCCAACGCCGTGCCTGGAGGAACGATGGCCAGGACCTCGGGCGAGAGCCCTTCGGGGATGACGTGTGTTGCCGGCACCTCGACCTCGCGCGCGTCGTAGACGCCACCGCTGAAGTACGCGAGCAGCGGCCGGCCCTCGCTCGAGCGGCCCGAGATCTTCGCCACGCCGCCGCGCACCAGCGCTCCGACGGGCGTGTGCCAGGCCGCGGCCCACAGACAGAGCGCCGCAGCGAGGAAGTCGAACAGGCCCCGTGAGTTCGAGCGGAACACGACGCGTCACCGGACCAGGGCCAGCAGGTTCTGCGCTTCGAGCAGCAGCGCGACCGCCAGCGGAAAAGAGAGCACCGATCCCCACAGCCCCACCGGCCAGGGTGACTTCGCCTGCTTCACGCGCGCCTCACACGCGGCGTCGGCGTGCTCCAGCGCCCGCAGCACCGCGCGCCAGCCGTGACTGGCGAGCACCAACACCATCGCGACCCCACCGAAGGCACGCGCCAGCCCTTCGGCAACGGCCGGCGGCGCGACGTCGCCCTGCAGCGCGACGAAGAGCGTCGACTCCACCAGGCGAGCCACTGCGTAGGCCCCGCCAGCCGAGAAGATCGCCGTCACGAAGGGCCGCACCAGCCGCGCCGGCGTCGGCGTGCGGTTCACTCGTTCGAGCAGCGTGCGCCACGTCTCCCGTCTGAAGCTGAAGCGCGCCTCGGCCTCGTCGGCTTCGGAGTACCCGAGCTGGGGGAAGACGACGAGCAGATCGACGCTCAGCTCCCAGCCCAGCGCGATGAAGCGGGCGATCATCGTGCGCTGCAACGGGCCGATGCGATCGACCCAGGCCGCGGTCGTCTCCGAGCGGGCCAGGAGCCCATCGGCCCACGCGTCGAGCGCGTCGATGAGGACGAGGACCCGATCGTCGACGAGATCAGCCGCCGCGTGAACGCCGACGGCGACGAGCGCGAAGAGCCCAAGAGGCATGAAGGCGCCTCGGAAGATCCCGAAGAACCCGCTCACCCGCGCCAGTCGTGTGTCAGTCGTCACGTGTGCCCCCACTTCAACGCACCATGGACCGCAAAGGATCTGTCAACCGCGGCTCCCCCCGCCGTGGGGCGCGATGGGAGCACCTCCTCCGCCTCCATGGGATCGGTCGCCACTCGCACCATGGGAGCCTGAGTCTGGAATGACCTGATTGTCATGGGGTGTCATGGGGTCGACGGGCGATGCAGGGCGGGGCTGCTTCTGACGGCCGTTCAGTGTGAAACTCTTCAGTGAGTCGGTTGCTGAATGGGGAGGCGGCATGCGGCTGTTGGTGGTGGACGACGACGCCCACGTTCGGCGGGGACTCAGCGACGTGCTGACGCCGACCAAGCAGGTCTCGATCGTTGGCTCCTGTGCGACGGCGACCGAGGCGCTCGACGCCGTGGCGCGCGGGCTCGAGTTCGAGGTCGCGCTCATCGATCTCCAGCTGCCCGATCGCCCCGGCACCGAGCTGTTGCGGCTGCTCCAGCGAAGCCGGCCGCAGTCGGTGTTGCTCGCCTTCACCCAGTTCGACGACGCCGAATCGCTCTTCACCGCGCTCGAGAACGGCGCGACCGGCTACCTCCTCAAGACGACCAGCCCGCCCCGGCTCCTGCGCGCGCTGACCGAGGCGCGTGACGGCGGAGCGCCGATGACACCGTCGATCGCCCGCAAGGTGGTCGAGAGCTTCCGCCAGCGTCGACGCCGCTCGGCTCCATCGGCGCTGAGCGAGCGTGAGGCCGACGTGCTCAAGCTGCTGGCGGTGGGCAAGAGCTACTCCGACACCGGCACCGAGCTGGGCATCGGCCTCGGCACCGTGCAGACGCACGTGAAGAACATCTACCGCAAGCTCGAGGTCAACTCGCGTGAAGAGGCGGCCGACTGGGCTTCGGCGCACGGCCTGCTGGACACGTCGAGGAGCTGATCGCAGAAACGCGGTAGGAGGCGCATGGACGCGGAAGCAGTGCTCCACGGTCAGATTCGGAAGCCGATCGCGACCTGGGGGCTGCTCCTGATCATCTCGGCGTTCGCGGTGGCGCCGCTCTTCCCCGTCGATCAACGCGCGCTGGGCTACAGCGCCTGGCTCAGCCTGCCGCTCGGTGCGCTGGGCATCGGTTGGACGCTGGCGACGGGCCTCGTCTACCGGCGCGGCGGGCTGGCCTCACCGCTGTACCGCACCCTCAACCGCGGCGAGACGATCGTCTTCCTCGTCATCTGCCTCGCCGCCGTGACGGAGTCGGGAAACCCGGCGAGCGTGGTGTGGCTGTTCCACTTCGCGCACGTGGTGACGTGCGGCACCTCGGGCGGTGAGCGGCGCTTCAACCTCGCGCTCTTCACGCTGCTCCCGCTGGTGCCGATCGTCACCTTCACGGTGACCCAGGGGCTCGCGGCGGGGGCCCTGGTCACGGCCATCGCCGGCATCGCGCTCTACGCGTACGCGGTGATGTCAGCCACGGCCTCCCGGCTCTCCGAGACGCAGCGCGACCGCGATCGCCTCGAGGCCCAGCTGACCGCGTTGACCATCTCGAAGGAGCGCGCGCGCATCGCCCGCGATCTGCACGACGGCGTGGGCGCCGAGCTCTCGAGCCTGTTCTGGCAGCTGCAGTCACTGCGCGCAGCCGCCACCACGCCAGAGGCCCAGGCCAGCTTCGACACCCTCACCGCCCGCATCACGCAGAGCACCGACGAGCTGCGAAACGTCGTGTGGGAGCTGCGCGCGACGTCGCTGACCTGGCCCGAGCTCCTCGCCCACCTGAGGACGCGCTGTCTCGAGCTCGCTGGTGGTGAAGCCTCGGTGAAGGTCGTCGCTGACGAAGGCGAGACACGAGAGATCCCCGGTGACGTGAGAATGCACGTCGCGCGCATCGTGCAGGAGGCCGTGCGCAACGCGATTCATCACGGGCGGGCCAGGCACCTCGAGCTGCGGCTCTCGCTCGGAGACGTGCTGCGCGTCGAGATCGAAGATGACGGGCACGGCATTGCGCCTGACGCCAGCCGTCGCAGCGTCGGTGGCCTTCGCAACCTCGACGTGCGGGTGAAGAGCCTGGGCGGCGTGTTCACGGCAGCGCCACGGGTGCTCGGCGGCGGCACCAGCGTGCGCGCCGAAATTCCGCTCCTGCCCCCGACGATGCCGTCGTCGACGGTTGCCTGACGACCTGGGCAGCAGCCGTCTGAACCTCTGAAGGCGCTGAACGTCCGCAGGAGCGCGTTCGAGTCGTGGCTGACTCGGATTGCGGCGGCCTCGCAGACGAAGCGCCGTCCCGTCTCTTTGCCAGACCCGTCGGAGGCAGTCGCGCTCGACTGACCGACGTACACCCGGTCGCAGGAAGCCCCACCCGGTTCGCTGCCCCGCTCCCTGACCCGCAACGACGACGGCCCGCCCACCTGCAACGAGGGGAGCGGGCCGCATCGACTGCCTTCAGCAGAACCTGTGGCTCAGGCCTGGGTCGTCGGCTTCTCAGCGGCCGGCGCTGCAGCCTGCGGAGGCGCACCAGCGGCCGCGCGATCGGCGAGCGCCTGCTTGCGCGAGAGGCGAATCTTGCCGCCGCCGTCGATGCTGATCACCTTCACCATCACCTCGTCGCCCTCCTTCACGATGTCGGTCACCGTCTGAACGCGCTTGTCGGCGAGCTCCGAGATGTGGATGAGGCCGTCGGTGCCGGGGAAGAGCTCGACGAAGGCGCCGAACTCGACCACGCGACGCACGGTGCCCAGGTACACCTGGCCCACTTCGGCCTCACGGGTGAGCGCCTGCACCATCGAGATGGCCATCTTCACGCCCTCGGCGTCGGCCGAGGCGATCTCGACCTTGCCCGAGTCGTCGATGTTGATGGAGCAACCGGTCCTCGCGATGATGTCGCGAATCACCTTCCCGCCCGGCCCGATGACGTTCTTGATGTACTCGGTGCGGATCATGATGGTGTGGATGCGGGGCGCGAGCGCGCTGATCTCGGCGCGCGGCGCAGGCATGGCCTTCTCCATCGCGTCGAGGATGTGCACGCGGCCGCGGCGGGCCTGCTCCATCGCGCGGAGCATGATCGCGGTGGTGATGCCCGTGATCTTGATGTCCATCTGAACGGCGGTGATGCCCTTCTTGGTGCCACAGACCTTGAAGTCCATGTCGCCGAGGTGATCCTCGTCACCGAGGATGTCGCTCAAGATGGCGAGCTTCTCGTCTTCCTTCACGAGGCCCATCGCGATGCCGGCCACCGGCGCCTTGAGGGGAACACCGGCGTCCATCATGGCGAGCGTGCCACCGCACACCGAGGCCATCGACGACGAGCCGTTCGACTCGAGGATGTCCGAGACGATGCGCACCGTGTAGGGGAACGCGTCCTTCGACGGCACCAGGCCGCGGAGCGCGCGCTCGGCGAGAGCGCCGTGACCGATCTCACGACGACCGGGGCCACGCAGGGGCTTGGTCTCGTTCACCGAGAACGGGGGGAAGTTGTAGTGGAGCATGAAGCGCTTCACCTGCTCACCGAGCAGGTACTCGATGCGCTGCTCGCTGTCGGCGGTGCCGAGCGTCGCGGTCGCGAGCGCCTGGGTCTCACCGCGCTGGAAGACGGCCGAGCCGTGCGTGCGGGGCAGCACGCCGACGTCGATCTGGAGGGCGCGGACCTCGTCGTGCGCACGGCCACCGATGCGGCCGCCCGACACGGTCATGTCGCGCATGTACTCGTACTTGAGCTCTTCGTAGATCGCCTTGATCTGGCCGACCTTCTTGGCGAACACCTCATCGCCGAGCTCTGCCTTCATCTTCTCCTGCAGGCCCTTCGAGACGGCCTTGAGCGCCGAGTAGCGGTCGAGCTTGTCGCTGATCTGGTAGCCGGCCTTGATGCCGTCCCACGTGAGCGTCTTCGCCTTGGCCTTGAGCTCGGGGTCGAACTTGGCGGCCTTCTCGTACTCGCGCGTCTTCGCGCCGGCGGCCGTACGCATCTCTTCCATCACGGCGACGATCTTGCGGCAGGCGTCGTGCGCGAACTCGAGCGCCTGAACCATCTCTGGTTCGGTGACTTCGTTGGCGCCACCTTCGACCATCACGATCGCGTCCTTCGAGCAGGCGACGACGAGATCGAAGTCGCTCGTCTCACGCTGCTTGTAGGTCGGGAAGAGCACGAACTTGCCGTCGAGGCGGCCGACGCGCACGCAGCCGACCGGGCCACCGAACGGAATGTCGGAGCAGGCGAGCGCCGCCGAGACGCCGTTGAGGGCGAGCACGTCGGGATCGTTGTCGCGGTCAGCCGAGATGACGTTGACGATCAGCTGGGTCTCGTACGCGTAGCCTTCCGGGAACAGCGGGCGGCACGAGCGGTCGACGATGCGGCTGGTGAGCGTCTCTTTCTCGGTGAGGCGGCCCTCGCGGCGAAAGTACCCGCCGGGGATGCGGCCGGCCGCGGCGAAGTTCTCTTTGTACTCGACCGTCAGCGGGAGGAAGTCGATGTCCTTCTTGTCCTTCGCGCTGACCGACGTGGCCAGCAGCACGGTGTCGCCGTACCGCACGGTGGCCGAGCCGTCGGCCTGCTTCGCCAGCTTGCCCGTCTCGAGCACGAGCTCGAAGTCGCCGAGTTTGACCTTCTTGGTGATGACAGCCATTGGGAACTGCTCCTTGGGTGTGGCGGCCGGGCTCCCGGCTCACCGGTTGGCGGAGCTCCGCGCGGTCTGTCTCGTCTGGATCCCTGATCGTGGCAGCCGAAGTGCTTCAGCTGCTCCGAACAGAAAACCAAGCCGAGAAATCTGCCGCGAGGAGTTCCGATACGACGTTCACTGCCGAAACGACAAAGGGCGCCGGACCACCCGACGCCCTTCGTTCATCACCGGCTTTACTTGCGGATGCCGAGTCCGTCGATCAGCTTCTTGTACCGATCGGCGCTCTTGTCCTTGAGGTAGTCCAGCAGGCGACGGCGCTGACCGACCAGCTTCAGCAGACCGCGACGGCTGTGGTGATCCTTCTTGTGGCCCTTGAAGTGCTCGGTGAGGTGGGTGATGCGCTCGGACAGCAGCGCGACCTGCACCTCAGGAGACCCGGTGTCCTTCTCGTGGGTCCGGTACTTCGCGACCAGCTCTGCCTTCTTTTCGACGTCAACCGACACCGACATGTGCTTCTCGTTCATTCCCGCTCCGCGGAATCAATCCGCCCGGGTCCGCGGAGGGGTGCAGACCGGGTGGGCCTCTTCCGAGAAACGGCGGAGGCGCGCGGCTTGTATGCCGGCGTGCCACACAGGTCAATCGATGGTGCTGATCAGGCTCAGCGCAACGCCACGACCTGCGGAAGCGCAGTGCGGCAGAAGGTGATGCGCTCGACCGGGCGAACCTTCGGGCCCGAAACGCCGCGCGGGTTCAGCCAGCGGGGCGAGGCGCTGTGGAACTCGTCGTCGCCGGCCTTCACGGTGAAGGTGACGTCGGCAGGAAGGTGGGCCGCGAAGCCAACCACGTCGGTCGACTGCTCGTCGGGAACGCTCCACTCGGCGAAGGCGATGGCCTCGTCGCCGAGGGCCACCGTGAGGGGCAACTGCCCGAGCCGCTCGCCGTCGATCGACGCGCAGGTCGTGACGGCGACGGGGGCGGGGAGAGCCGCCGGACGTTCACTGGCACGGTCACAGCCGACGAGAAACAGGACCGCAACGAGGATGGACCGCATGAGCGACCTCCGTGTGTGTTTCCAGCCACGACGAGATGCAGCGACTGGCAGACCAGTGCATTCGTCGCGCCGCGGATTCGCCATGCAACATCATGGACTTGGAGGGTGGTTTGGAGCCAAGTGAGGGCACCTGTCCGCTCCACGTGAGCACCGGGGTGATCAGCGCCCGTGTGCGTCGGGAGACGAGGCGGTCAGGGCAGGTTCGGGTTGCTCAGCGGGCCTCGAGGCGCCGATGGCCGCGGCGACGAGGCGCGAGGGCTCCCGGGACGTGACGGGCGTGCCTCGAACTCCAGCGGCGCCTCTCCGCGATCATCACGGGCGTAGGCCTTGATCACCTCGGCCACGACGGGGTGTCTCACGACGTCGACGTCGGTGAAGTGGTTGAAGGCGATGCCTTCGACGCCCTGCAGAATGCGCTGCGCGTGCACCAGGCCCGACTGCTTGCCGGTCGGCAGATCGATCTGCGTCACGTCGCCCGTCACCACCGCGCGGGAGTGGTACCCGATGCGGGTGAGGAACATCTTCATCTGCTCGACGGTGGTGTTCTGCGCCTCATCGAGAATGGCGAAGCAGTCGTTCAGCGTGCGGCCGCGCATGAAGGCCAGGGGCGCGACCTCGATGATGTTCTGCTCGAGCAGCGCCGCGGCGCGCTCCGGCTCCATCATGTCGTTGAGGGCGTCGTAGAGCGGCCGCAGGTACGGGTTCACCTTCTCGGCGAGATCGCCCGGCAGGAACCCGAGCTTCTCGCCCGCCTCGACGGCTGGGCGCGCGAGCACGATGCGCTTCACCTTGCGCTCGGTGAGCGCCTGCACCGCCATCGCCATCGCGAGGTACGTCTTGCCGGTGCCGGCGGGGCCGAGGCCGAACACCACGTCATTGGTGCGGATGAGATCGACGTAGCCCTGCTGCGCGAGGCTGCGCGGGGTGATGTGCCGGCCGCTGCGCTGGGTGAGAATCGGAGAGAGCGTCAACGCGCGCAGGTTCTCGTCGCCGCCCTGCCCCATGGCCTTGAGCGCCTGCTCGACGTCTTCCCGGTAGACCGAGCGGCCGCTCTTGAGCGCGCTGGCCAGCCCCTCGAGGAGCTTCACCGCGCTCGACACCGCCGCGTCAGGACCCGACAGGTGCAGCTCGGTGCCGCGTTGGCCGACTTTGACGCCCAGCCGTCGCTCCACGAGCTTGAGGTTTTCGTTCTGCGCACCCGCGAGCGTTCTGGCGATGTCGGTGTCGGCCAGATCAACGTGCATGGACTTCATCTGAAGGGGGGCGCTCCGGTCGAAGAGAGAAGTCGACGGGTAACGCATTGTTTCGGGTGCACGCAAGTCAGGCATGGCCCGGAAGACGGGCCGACGGCGAAGGCCTGACGGTTAGCGCAGGGGCGGCAGGAGCACGTACGTCGCGCCATCGCGGCGGTAGTAGTAGTCGTCGCGCCACGGGTAGTGCACGTCGTCGGCGTTGACGATGCCGGCTTCGACCAGCTGCCCGAGGCCGTCGGGGAGCGTGCCCCGCTCCAGCCGATAGACCTCGAGCGCCGTCGACAGCCGGGTCATCTGGGAACGCGAGGCAAACCGCTGCGCCGCGGGGTCGGTGTACGTGGTGCCGCCCGAGCCGCCGAGGCGGAAGGTCGCGAAGTCGACGCGCGTGAAGAGGAACAGCAGCGCGCCCACCACCAGCATCGAGACGGCGATGCGGCCCAGGGCGCCGGCCAGCGTCTTGACCCGCGACGGCCGGCCCGGCACCGACGACTCACCAGCCGGCGCGTTGCCTTTGCAGTACTCGAGGTTGATGAGGTTGCAGAGCGCCTTCGAGGTCTCGAACTCACCCAGCATCGACAGCTCGATGATGCGCGTGACGGTGCGGCCGGGCGCGATCGCCTCGTAGACGCGGCGCTCGTTGTCACCGACCGACTGGAACTCACCCTTGTTGATCTCCTTCTTCTCTTCGGCGAACGCGTCGTCGAGGGCGTCGTCGAAGTCGTCCTTCTGCAGGGCGGGGGGCGGCAGCTCCTTGATCTTCTCGAACGTCATCGAGTCCGAGGTGATGCGCTTCTTCACCACCGGCCACTCATCGACGCGCCTGAAGCCCTCCATCAGCACCGACTCGGCGCGCAGCGGGGTGAAGGCGCTCTCGACTTCGACGTCGTGCACTTCGAACGCGTAGTGGCCCGACTTCCAGGCGAAGAGCTTGAAGAGCGTCTCGCTGGTCTGCAGCGCCACCATGCTCCTGAACTTCTCGAGCGACACGCTGCCCTGCCCCACGAGCACGTCGCCCAGCCGCTGGAGCGTTCGTTTCTGCGTCTCGAGCGCGAACTCGAGCTGCGCCTCGGTGATCAGGTTCGCCACCATCAGCATCGAGCCGATCAGATCCTTGCGGTTGCGCGAGGTCGACTCGGCACGAACGATGTTGCCGTCCTTGAACGAAACGTTGACGCTCTCACCCTTGTTGGTGAGCGAGAGAATGCCCGTCTTCTGCTGCTGCCCGATCAGCTGGAGGATGTCGGCGATGCCGAAGTCCTTGAGCGTGCCCTTGAGCGCCATGGCCTAGCTCCCCTGCTTCTTGCGCAGGCCGCGCAGGGTGAGGACGTAGAGGACCACCAGGGCGAGCCCCACCGGCACCAGGCGCACCAGCAGGGGGAGCGGCTCGAAGGGCGTCCGCACCACGCCGTTGCGCAGCACCAGCGCCGTGAGCAACGAGATGAAGACGAAGCCGTAGAGCGTGCCGCGCGCCGGGAAGCCGGCGAAGACGTGGCCCATGCCGGAGCAGATGAAGCCGAGGATCGAGCCGGTGCGCTCCATGCGGCTCTGGTACCGGGCCACCTCGAGCTGCTTGCGGACCTTCAGCGACGGCGCCGCGACGTTCTTCTTCGCGAACACGTTCACGCACTGCGTACACATCAGGCTGCCCACCGAGACGTCGGGGTCGCCGCGCCTGCTCACCGGCCGGCCGCACTTGTTGCAGCTGCGCGCCGCGTGAATCGAGCTCGAGAGGAAGCCGAAGCCCAACACCAGCAGCGCGAGCAGGCCGGGGTACAGCATCGCGAGCGTCTCGTTCACTTCACCCATCAACAGCTGGAGCACCTGGCTCTTCACGCGCCGCGCCGCATCGGGGGCCTTCGCGTCGGCCATCAGGTCGTTCATCGGCAGCGGCACCGACTGCAGGTACACGTTGGCGGCGAGCGAGCGGGGCGTGCCGTCGGCGTCCTTCGAGAGCAACGCGAACGATGGGTCGAGGGTGCGAGCCGAGAACAGGGCCTGGGAGATCTTGTCGACCTCTCCCGAGACCTTGTCGCCGTAGAGGGCGACGCGGCGTTGGTAGAGCCGGCCGAGGTTGTAGGGTGCCTGGGGCATCGACGGGACCTGCTTGCCGGCCTCCTCGAAGAGGGCGCGAGGGTTCTCGAGGTCGCCGATGATCACCATCGCCATGCCCAGGTTCACCCGCGCGGCGGGATCGTTGGGGGTGATGTTGAGCGCCTTCTTGAAGGTCTTCGAGGCGGCCTCCGTACGGCCGCGACGCAGCTCGTAGCGCCCCAGCGCCATCAACTCGGCGTACGAGGCCTTGTCCTCACTGGCGAGCTGGGTGAGCTCGGCGGCGAGCGGCTCGAGCCCGGTGCCACCCCGCTCCAGCAGGTAGAGCTGCTCTGCGCGCGTGCCCGCGAAGGCGAAGTGCTCGACCACGAGTGAGGCCGCCGAGGGGACGAGCCCGAGCGCCGCGATGAGCACCGCGACGACGACACGCTCACCGGTCGACAGGTAGAGCGCGAGCGCGAAGAAGACGGTCAACAGCACCGGCACGAGGCCGAGCCTGAAGACGACGGGCAGCGCCAGCAGCACCACCGCCAGCGCGCCCGTCTGCCAGCGCGAGGCGACGCGGGGGAAGAGGAAGTGGAAGTCGTAGAGCGCGTAGAAGCCCCGCCGCACCGTCAACACGATGAGCAGCACGATGGTCGTGATGACGAGCGCGAACAGGAGCGTCGTCGTCAGGTCGGTGATGGCGGCACGACCGAAGCGCGGGTCGCTGGCCTGGGTGACGACGGCGTTCTTGAGCGAGCCGAGGAAGCGGCCGAAGTCAGACGGGTCGCCGCGAAAGTAGACGCGCGTCAGCCCCACCCACGTCGAGGGCAGGTCGGGCGCGAGCAACGTCGCGCTGCGGGCGATCTCGACGGCGCCGCCCGAGTCTCCGGCCACCTCGTGGGCCTCGGCAGCGCGCAGGAGGCCGATGGCCCATGTGTCCATGTTCGAGGCGCCGATCTCCTCTTTGAGGTCCAGCAGGCGCTGTCGCGCGACCTGCTCGCCCTTGATGTCGGTGCCCGTCTTCTGGTTGGCCTCGCGCCACACGCTCCACGCCAGCTCGAGATCGGCGTCGCTGATCTCACGGGCGTTGATGGACGGCGGAGGTGGGCGCTCGGGCCTCGCTGCCAGCGCGGCCTTCATGTCTTTGGCGGGGACGCCGGCGTCGGGCTTCTTCGCGGGCCCGGCGACCGTGCCCGCCTTCGGCGTCGCAGTCTGGGTGTCTTCGTCCTCGCGCTCTTCGCTCGGGTCGACCACGTCGATCGGCTTCTTCTGCGGAGCCCGCAACGCGGGCGCGTCAGGGTCGACCAGCTCGACCTGAGCGAGGGCGGCGGAGGCCGCCAGAAGCATGCAGGCGCACGCGAAGGTTCTCATGCAGACAGAAAGGAATGTAGCTCACGACGCGGCACGCTCCCTGTTTTTCGTCGCTCCGACATGCCCCGACGAGCGTGCTACAGCCTGCGCCATGTCGGACATCGGCGCCGCCGTGGAGCGGTTGGTGGAAGTGATGCGTCGCCTGCGGGCGCCTGACGGCTGTCCCTGGGACAAGGAGCAGGACCTGCTCAGCCTGCGCCCGTACCTGGTCGAAGAGACCTACGAGGTGCTCGATGAGATGGACCGTGTCGGCTACGGCGGGCCCTGGAAGCCGTTCGCCGAGGAGCTGGGCGATCTGCTCTTCCAGATCGTCTTTCACGCGCAGCTGGCGTCGGAGAAAGGCGAGTTCACCCTCGCCGACGTCGCCAACGCCATCGCCGAGAAGCTGGAGCGGCGGCACCCCCACGTGTTCGGCACCGAGCGGCTGCACGGCGCCGAGCAGGTGCTGCAGAACTGGGCGAAGTTGAAGGCCGACGAGCGCAAGGCGAAGACGGGCAAGGCCGGGAGCGTGCTCGACGGCGTGCCGACCGCCGCCCCTGCCCTTCAGCGCGCCGAGCGCCTCACCGAGAAGGCCTCGCGCATCGGCTTCGACTGGCCCGACTTGAAGGGCGTGAAGGCGAAGATCGACGAAGAGTTGAAGGAGCTCGACGAGGCCATCGAGTCGAAAGACCGCCTGGCCATCGAGCACGAGCTGGGTGACGTGCTCTTCGCGATCGCCAACCTCGGCCGAAAGCTGAACACGCCCTCGGAAGACGCGCTGCGCGGCACGAACAAGCGCTTCACGAGCCGATTCCACCGGGTGGAGGAGAAGCTGCTCGCCGCGGGGATTCCCTTCGGAGAGGCCTCGCTCGAGGTGATGGATCAGTTCTGGGACGAGGCGAAGGCCGAAGAGAAGGCAGCGAAGGCGGCGCACCGGCCTTGACCGCCTGCGCCATGGCCGATATGGGGCGCGACTCTCACTTTTGAAGGAGCTGTTTCCGTGGCCAACACCGTCTCTGCAGCCAAGCGACACCGCCAGTCCCTCAAGCGCAAGCTGCGCAACACGTATGTCAAGGCCGAGTTCCGCGCCGCCCTCAAGGTGGCCCGCGAGGCGACTGCCGCTGGTGACGAAGCGAAGGCGAAGGAGGCCGTCAAGGTCGCCACCCGCCTCATCGACCGCGCCGCCTCGAAGGGCGTGCTGCACTCCAGGAGCGCTTCGCGTCTCGTGTCCCGCATGGGCCACAACCTGTCGACGAAGAAGGCTCCCGCGGCCGCCAAGGCTGCGAAGTAACCAGCAGGTCCTGAAGGTCTTCATCGGCCGACGAGGCGCTCTGACGGGTGCTTCGCCGGCCGTCGTGTTTTCTGCGGCTGGAGTAGGCTTGAAGACGTGGCGTCAGCACGGGCTCAGCGGTTTCTGCAGCACCTCGACCAGCGCCGTCGTTCGTTGAAGGACGAAGTCGAAGATGACGTGGCCGGGCTGCGGGGCCTGTCGCTCGAGGAGCGCGGCAAGATCCTCGAGTCGGTGTGTCGAGACGCGATGGCGATCATCACCGCGCGTCCTGACGCAGCGAAGGCGCTGGCCGCCCAGGAACCGCGGAGCCCGGAGTCACTCGAGCTGTGGCGAACGCTGGTTCGACGGTACCGGGCCGATGGACGCGACTGAGGCCGCCGTTCACTTCGCGCAGGCGCTCCAGGCGGCGAAGATCCCGCACGCCATCGGGGGCGCCATCGCGTACGGCTTCTTTGGAGCGGCCCGGGGTACCCACGACGTGGACATCAACCTCTTCGTGGGCGCAGAGGAGGCCGGCGGCGCGATCGAGGCGCTGCTTGCGGCGGGTCTGGAGATCGACCGCGCCCTCGCCGTCGAGAGTGCACGCGAGCGCGGTGACGCACGCGGCGTGTTTCAGGGGCTTCCCGTCGACCTCTTCTTCAACTCAATCCCCGCGCACGAGCGTGCGGCGAAGCGGATCCGGCGCGTCACGCTCCACCGCGTGCCCATCGACGTGCTGTCGCCGGAGGACACCGCGATCTTCAAGATGCTCTTCTTCAGAGGGAAGGACCTGGTCGACGTCGAGCGTTTGCTCTCGCTGATGGGGGGCTCGCTCGATCGAGCGTTTGTCAGGGACTCCCTGGTCGAAGTCGTTGGCGACGAGGACTACCGCGTCAAGAAGTGGGACGAGCTCGTCACCGCGCTTGGCTGAGCTCTACCAGCCGGTGGCGAGGCGCTCGGCCCCTTCACGCATCAACGTCTCGGCCAGGCGGCGCAGCGCGGCCCCGCGGTTCGTCTCGCTCGACAGCACGTCCGCGCCGGCCGGGTAGTCCTCTCCGCCCGAGACGCTCACGGTGTTCACCGTGACGCCGTTGCGAACGAGCGTGAGCTGCACCGACGCCAGAAAGCGGTAGTTCGGCAGCCGGCCAGGTGACGCGACGAGGGGAAACGAGGCGACGCTGACCAGGGCGCCACGAATCTCTCCCGGAGCATCAGCGCCACCGAGCCGCCCCGCCCGCAGGTAGTTCTCCCGCAGCGCCTGAGTGAAGAACGCCTCGGCGCCGGGCTCCGACGTCTGGTTGCTGAAGATCGGCACGTGCACCGACGACAACCCGCCTGGCAGCTCGCTCACCGGAGCGACGACGCGATACCCGCACGCCGTCACCACGAGAAGAACGAGCGCCAGCCACCGCATCAGCCCACCACGAAGTTCAGAATGCCGTTCGCGGCGCTGGGCTTCTTGGGCACGAAGATGAACTTCTTCACCGTCTTCCCCTCGAGCCAGGGCTTCATGCGCGGGTCGGCCTCGGCCATCGCGCGAACCTCTTCGGGCGTGGCGGTCAGCGGTGCCTGAATCTCGGCGCGCAGCTTGCCCAGCACCTGCACGGCGTAGGTGACGGTGGTGTCGGCGATCAACGCTGGGTCGAACTTCGGCCACGGCGCGATGGAGACGAGGCCCTCGCCACCGAGGCGGCTCCACAGCTCTTCCGCGAGGTGCGGTGCGTACGGCGCGAGCACGGTGGCGAACGTCTTCGCGATCGCCTTCGGCAGCGTCTTCGCTCCGGTCGCCTCGTTCGCGAACGTCATCATGTGGCTGATGGCGGTGTTGAAGCGCATCGAGAGCGTGTCGCGTTCGACGGCTTGCAGGCACTTGTGGAGCGCCTTGTTCAGCTCGGGCTCGGTGTCAGGCGCCGCGTCGGTCAGCTTCGCGTTCAGCGCGCCAGACTCTTCGTTGACGATGAGCCGCCAGCTGCGCTCGAGGAAGCGCAGGCAGCCGCCGACGTTCTTCATCTCCCAGGGCTTCACCTGCTCGAGCGGGCCCATGAAGAGCTCGTAGAGACGCAGCGTGTCGGCGCCGTACTCACGAATCACGTCATCGGGATTAACGACGTTCTTCCGACTCTTGGACATCTTCTCGACTTGAGACTCCAGTTTCTCGCCGGTGGTCGTACCGAACCAACTCCCGTCACGCTGCTCGACGTCCGCAGGGTTGTAGTAGCGACCCTGACCGTCCTTGAAAGAGGCAGCGAGGATCATTCCCTGGTTGAAGAGCTTCTGGAACGGCTCCTTCGTCGAGACGAGGCCGCAGTCGAAGAGCACCTTGTGCCAGAAGCGCGCGTACAGCAGGTGGAGTACGGCGTGTTCGACGCCACCCACGTAGAGATCGACCGGCATCCAGTACTTCTCGATCTCGGGGTCCCACGCCTGCTTCGTGTTCTTCGCGTCGAGGAAGCGCAGGTAGTACCAGCAAGAGCCGGCCCACTGCGGCATCGTGTTCACCTCACGCACGCCCTTGCGGCCGTCGGGCAACGTGACGCCGAGCCACGCGTCTCCAGCGCGCGCGAGCGGCGGGCGGCCATCCGCGGTCGGCCGGTACTCGTCGACGTGCGGCAGCTCGACCGGCAGCTGTGACTCGGGAACGGTCACGATGGTGCCGTCCTCGAGGTGAATGACGGGGAACGGCTCGCCCCAGTACCGCTGACGGGAGAACAGCCAGTCGCGCAGCTGGTACTGCACGCGCTTCTTGCCCAAACCCTTCTCTTCGAGCCACGTGGCCATCGCGAACTTCGCGGCCGCGGTTCTAAGGCCGTTAAGAAAATCGGAGCTGTGCGCGACGCCCTCGCCGACGAATGGCTCCGACTCGACCGACGATCCTTCTCCGGCGCGCGCGAGGGGCAAGCCTTGCGACTCGGGAACAACGACCTCGACGATCGGCAGCCCGAACGCCTTCGCGAACTCATGATCTCGAACGTCGTGCGCGGGCACGGCCATGATCGCACCGGTGCCGTAGCTCGCGAGCACGTAGTCGGCGATCCACACCGGCACGGGCTTACCGGTCGCGGGGTTGATCGCATGCGCGCCGGTGAAGACGCCGGTCTTCTTCTTCGCGTCCTCCTTCCGAACGAGCTCGCTCTTGTTCTTCGTCTCGGTGACGTACGCGTCGACGGCGGCCTTTTGCGCGGGCGAGGTGATCTTCGAGACGAGCGCGTGCTCGGGCGCGAGCGTGCAGTAGGTGGCTCCAAAGAGCGTGTCGGGGCGCGTGGTGAAGACGGTGAATGACTCGGTGGAGCCCTGCACCTGGAACGTCACCTCGGCGCCTTCGGACTTCCCGATCCAGTTGCGCTGCATCTCCTTGATGCCGTCGGGCCAGTCGAGGCCATCGAGATCTTCGAGCAGCCGATCACCATACGCGGTGATCTTCAGCATCCACTGCTTCATCATGCGGCGCTCGACCGGGTCTCCGGTCTCGACGTACTTGCCGTCTTTCACTTCTTCGTTGGCGAGCACGGTGCCGAGCGCAGGGCACCAGTTCACCGGCACCTCGGCCATGTACGCGAGGTCCTTCTCGTAGAGCTTGAGGAAGATCCACTGCGTCCAGCGGTAGTAGTCGGCGGCGCTGGTGTCGACCTCGCGGTCCCAGTCGTACGAGAAGCCGAGCCGTTTGATCTGGCCACGGAAGTTGTCGACGTTTCGTTTGGTGATCACCGCCGGATGCAACCCCTCGAGCACTGCGGCGCGCTCTGCGGGCAGACCGAACGCGTCCCAGCCCATCGGGTGCAACACGTTGAAGCCCTGCATGCGCTTGAGCCGCGCGACGACGTCGGTGGCCGTGTAGCCCTCGGGGTGACCGACGTGCAGGCCGGCTCCCGACGGGTACGGGAACATGTCGAGCACGTAGTATTTGGGCTTTTTCTTCAGCTCCGCGAGATCGGTCGGCGTCTTGAACGGGCGCTTCGTTTCCCACTCGGACTGCCACTTCGGCTCAATGACGGACGGCTCGTAACGAGACATAGGGCGCGGACTTGTAGGGGACCCATGCGACTGACGCAACGAGTCGCTCGTGCCCTGACTTCAGACGCGAAAACGCCGGCGCTCCCGTGAGGAAGGCCGGCGTCGAGCAGCGGCGAAGGCGGTGCTCAGTACCCCGTGCGCGCGATGCCCTTGTACGCCGAGCCGAACGACCGGAGGTTGTGCACGATGCCGTAGGCACACCCTCGCGCCTCGTACGCCCACACCGAGCCCCAGCCGTCGCCGGACTCATAGATGGCGATGTGGCCAGCGCGGCCGTCGTTGTACACGAGCGCGTCGGCCTTCTTCAGCGAGGAGCGCGACACCGTCGACCACTGGCTGTTCGCCGCGACGAAGCTCCAGGTGCTGTACGGGTGCGACTCGACCGTCATCACGTTGTTCGACGCGGGCACCGTCCACACCTTGGCGACGTAGCCCGAGCAGTCAGCGCCGTACTCTCCACGGTAGGTGCAGTTGGGGCAGCTGCCCGTGCACACGCCCTTGTTCGCCGACGTCACGCCGTTCGGAATCCAGCGGCCCTTGCCCCAGCGATAGCCGAAGCCGACGCCGCTCTTCGCCCGCGCGATGGCCTGATCACGACCCGACGAGGTGCTCGGCGTGCTCGGCTGCGACGGCGCGCTCACCAGCGTCAGGTAGCCGCCGTGCACCCAGCCCTCGATGCCGTTGTAGCGAATGTTGTACCAGCTGCCATCCGGCGTGCTGCGGTTGATGGAGGTGACTCGTGCGCCCTGAGGAATGACGAGGCGAACGCGGAAGCCCATGCCGGCGCCCGTGCGCAGGTTGAGGCTCGCGGTGGTCTTGAGCGTCGAGCCGATCGCCACGCCGCCAGTGAGCTCGGAGCTGATGGTCGCCGTGTCTTCGTTCGCGCCCTGGAGCAGCTCGCTGTCGGCCGCGGTGTCGGTCGCAGTCCCAGCGCACCCCATGACTGCTGCGCTGATGATCACTGCTCCGAATCGGGTGAAACCGGCCATGTCGTGCTCCTGGGAGAGTGTCACTCGCGGGTGACGCACACTGAAGGTCCAGTAGAGCGATTTCCGTACCAGTCCCGACATCGGACAGGGGTCGAGCCCAAGTCATTGATCCTGCGGAACAAGCGTAATGACATGATGCAAATTGAGCGTCCGTGGTCCACCCATCATGCTGTTGCCTCGCAGGACAGAGCCGACTGAAACCAGTGCGGCCCAAATGGAGTCGCGGCCGAGTGACAGTGGGCGTGCTGGGCCAGATGTGGTTGGTGAGGCCCATGACGCGTCGCCAGAAGCTCGCAGTGGCGGTGGGACTCGGGGCTGTCGGCCTGCTGCTGGGCTTGCTGCTGATGTGGCCACAGCCACCGACGGCAGGGCCCGAGTCGGGGGACGTGAAGGGCCAGCCGCTCGCGAACGCGCTTCCCATCACCCGGTCGCCGGTCGCAGCGGTCACGGGTGCGAACGCGACCGACGCAGGAACACCAGGCGCCAACGTCGCTCCCGGCGTCGAGGTGCTCGCCCGCTTCGGCTGGGGCAGCGGCGACGACGCGCTCGGCCGGGAGCAGCAGGAAGAAGGCAACCCCGAAGGCCCGATGAGCCTGACGGTCGGCGCTGATGGATCGATCTTCGTGCTCGATCAGGTGAACCAGCGGCTGGTGCGGCTCGACGCGAAGGGCAAGCGGTTGAGCTCGACGCCGTTGCCGCTGCAGGCCGCGCAGGACGTCGTCGTCACCAAAGACGGCACCGCGCTCGTGATGGATCGGCTGGTGGACAGGGCGGTCGCGGTCATCGGGCCTGACGGAAAGCAGAAGGGAGAGCTGCCCATCGAAGGCAAAGGCCTCACCGAGGGCGGCGCGTCGACTGGCCTCTTCTCCGACGGCGACGACGTGCTGGTCGAGCGGGAGCACGGCGAGCTCGTGCGCATCGGCAAGTCAGACGGAACGAAAGACGCCGAGCGCGGCGAGGTACCCGGGCGGCCATCGAAAGACGGCGCGAGCTACCTGACCGCGGTGATCGTCGACCCCGTGCAGGGGCTCTTCTCGGTGACGGCGATCGCGAAGGCGAACCTCGAGCATCGCTTCACGAGGCAGGTGTCGTTCGGCCAGGCGATCCTCGCGCTGGTGATGCTCGACAGCGACGCCGCTGGCCTCGCGTACGTCGCCGCGCACGCAGTGGCGCCGGGCTCCACGCCCGAAGCGCCGCGACTGGGCATCGCCGTGCTGTGCCTCGACGGACGTGACGGCGCGACGCTCGGGCGAACGAGCTTCCCCGCGAACGTGGTGGCCGACGAGTCGTTCCGCGAGCTCAGCGTCGGCTCGGACGGCGCGATTCTCTTCCTGCGACGGACCACCGAAGGCGCCCAGCTCGAGCGCCACCGGTGTCAGTGAGCGACCGCGCCTACTCGCACTGCCCGGTGAACGAGTTGCAGAAGGTGGGCGACTGGCATCCGTTCCCAGGCTGCGTGCACGAGGGGAAACAGATGCCGAACGGCAGCAGGTTCATCTGCGGGTCGGTGAGGCCGACGCAGACGTAGCCCGACCGGCAGCTGCTCTGCCCCTGATCGGGAGCCGGGCACGACTGGAAGCAGCGGCTGAAGGTGCCGACATTGATGCACTCGCCGCCCGCGATGCAGGTCGACGTGCAGCCCGGTGAGCAATAGCCGCCAGGGAAGCCGCTCGTCGCGCCGCCGTCCACGGTGGGAGGGATGCAGCTGCCGCCCGTCAACACGCCGGTCGCGCTCTGACACTGGGTGTTGAGGGTGCACGCAGCGCCGAAGCCCTGCGAAGGCGGGTTGGGGCCGGGATAGACGCAGGTGCCGCTGCCGCACGTCGTCCCGAAGGGGCATGACGTGCACAGGTTGCCCGCGCGGCCGCACGCCGTCGACGCCGTTCCGTTGCGGCAGATCGAGCCATCACAACAGCCGTTGGCGCAGTTCGTCGCGTTGCAGGTCGGAACACCGATGCAGCTGCCGGCTGAGCACACCGGCGTGCCGCCTGAACAGCTCGAACAGGTTCCGCCGCCGAGGCCACACGCACCAGTCGCGGTCCCGAGCTGGCAGACGCCGCCCTGGCAACAGCCGGGGCAGTTCGAAGGCCCGCACGCCGCGGCCTGGCACGAACCCGAGTTGCAGACCGGCGAGCCGCCGCTGCAGATGTTGCAGGTGTTCCCGCTGTTGCCACACGCCGAAGGCGCAGTACCGCCCTGACACACGCCGCCCTGACAGCACCCGTTGCAGTTGCCCGGGCCACACGGCGCCGCCTGACACGAGCCGTTGGTGCAGTTCGGCGTCGCTCCGCTGCACGAGGCGCACGTCGCGCCACCGAGCCCGCAAGTGGCAGGGCTGTTCACCGAGGTCGTCACCGGCACGCACGTCGTGCCGTTCAAGCAGCACCCGGAGCAGCCCGCGCACCCAGCGGTTCCGCCGCCCGTCCCCGAGCCTCCGCCCGTCCCCGAGCCGCCCGTCCCCGAGCCGCCGCCAGTCCCCACACCGCCGCCAGTCCCCACACCGCCGCCAGTCCCCACACCGCCGCCAGTCCCCACACCGCCGCCAGTCCCCACACCGCCGCCAGTCCCCACACCACCGCCAGTCCCCACACCGCCGCCAGTCGCCGCGCCGCCGCCAGTCGCGACGCCACCGCCGGTTGCCGCACCGCCGCCTGTCGCATCACCACCGCCCGTCGCGGCGCCACCGCCCGTCACAGCGCCGCCGCCCGTCGAGAGTCCGCCGCCCGTCGAACCGCCGCCCACGCCTGAGCCGCCTGCGCCGCCGAAGCCGCCCGTGCCACCCGTGCCCAACGACGTGCAGCTGCCGCCCACGCACGTCAGCCCAAGCTGACACGCCGAACACGTCGCGCCGCGAGCGCCACAGGCCTGCGTCGTGGTGCCAGGTGCGCAGAGCCCCGTCGAGTCACAGCACCCGGTTGGGCACGACTGCGGCGAACACCGCGTCGGACCGCACGACTGCACGAGCACACCAACCACCACGGCCGACAGCGCGGCCCAGACGACATGGCTCTTCACGTTTGACGCTCCCTGGAACCCCGTGGGGGATTCACTCTGACCCGATGACACCCCGCCGGCGATCGCCGTGCAACGATTCTTGCAGTGCGCCTTCGACCTTCTCGAGCGACCTGCCCTGGCCATCGACGATCGCCTTCAGCACGCCGCGATCCGCAGGCTTGAGCGTGTGCGGCGCGACGGCGCCGACGGTGACGAGCACGGGGACGACGTAGCGCTGCTCCACGGCGGTGTTGAGGACGAAGCCCTTGCCGTCTTGCACCAGCTCGGCCTTCGGTGGGCTCGAGAACCCGACGCGCAGCTCGCGACGAGAGACGCCGACGATCGCCGCGTGAGCGCGCTCCGAGCCGGCGGCCCATTGGAGCGCGAACGTCGCACGGACATCACGGGTGAGGCCGAGGTCGGAGCGCCAGGCACTGACGAACCGGCGCGCGTCGGTGACGCCCTTCCCTTCCACGCCGCTCGCGTCGACGCTGGCCAGCTTCGAGAGCCCGTCGAGCAGGGCCAGCAGCCGCTTGCTCTCGTTCACGAGCGAGTCGCCGCTGCGTTTCCCATCGGCGTTGAGGCCCTTCAAGCCCGTCAGGTTCTCGGCGGTGAGCGCGGCGATGAGCGCTTCGAGGGAGCGGGCCTGGCGCTCGAACGCGAACGGCGTCGGCTCGACCTCGAGCAGCGGAGGCACGTTGAGCCGCAGCTTCAGCTCGGTGCGATCGAGGAGCTCGTCCTCGGCGTCGAGACCGCCGCGACGGGCCTCGCGATGACTGCCCTGCAGCGCCGAGAAGGCGCCCGAGAGCCGGTCTCTCCAGCTCGAGTCGATGGACACGGCCTTCAACGACTCGGTCAGGAGCGGCGCCATGGCCGCTTCGCGCGCGACGGGCCAGCTCGTGCCGGCAGGCTTGACGCGCTTGTCGGCGATGGCGGCCATCAGCTCATCCATCGCTGCGGAGCGCTCGGCGCCTGACAGCTCCGAGAGGAACTTCGAGAACGGCGTCGCGGGCCCGGCCACCAGCGGCGGCGGCGTGCGGTTGTTCAGCGGCAGCGCCTCGATGAACTCGTTGAGCCCATCGAGCGCGCCGGCGAGGTTGCCCTTCGCGGCGGTCTTCCACGCCAGCAGCGGCTCGTCGACGGGCGCGCCGACGAAGCGATCGCGGCGTTGGCGGGTGCGCTCCCAGAGGGTGGTGAGCTTCGGGTCCTTCTCGAGCAGCTCGGCGAACACCAACACGGCGGCGGTGCCAGCGCGGCTCTGCTCGAAGGGCCGCGACAAGGCGCGCGCGCGAAACCAGGCACAGGTGAGCTCGGCGTTCGACGCCCACGGCGCCGGCGCGACGATGGAATCTCCATCGGCGTTGAGCTTCGACAGCTCGGCCTCGACGGCGAGCTTGTACTCGGGGTCGTTCTTCGCGAGCGCGGGGAGCTTCGTGGCGTCACCACAGCTCGCCGCGGCCAGCACACGCGTTGCGAGCGCGAAGGAGCCCTCTTTCGTGTCACCCGCGCTCGTCTTCGCCCGCGCGATGGCGCGCTCGGCCACCTTCGTCCACAGCTCGCGGCGCATCCACTCGGTGTCGACCTCGACCGCGGCCAGCGCAGAGTCTTCGAGCTGACGCGCGAGCCAGAGCGGGAGCTCCGTGCCGACGAGGACCTTCGGCGTTCGGGGATCGAGCGGCGCCAGCAACCGCGCGCCTGCCTTTTTCCCCAGCGGGTTGTCAGTGGCGAGCGGCCCATCGGGCGTCAGCGCGAACGAGTTCGTCATCGGCGCGAGCTCGAGGCCCTGGCCGCCGGTGAGCGTGAGGCCCGTCTGCACCGGCAGCTTCACCGTCACCTGCTTCGGCAGGCCGGTGAGGAACTTCTTCACCACGTCTTCGCCGTTGGCTTCTTTCGCGTCGGCGAAGCCGGACGACGCCTTGAGCGCGGTGAGATCGTACAGGTACTCGACGGAGCCATCGGCGAGGCGCCTGCTCTTGAACGGCCACACATCGGCCATGGGCGCGCTGCCGAGCACCGCGACAGCGAGGGTCGAGAGGAGCATGTGGAAGTCTACGGAAGGCCGAGCAGAGACTTCACGGTCTCGAGCACTTCAGAGGCCTGCACGGGTTTGACCAGGTAGGCGTTGGCGCCGAGGTTCATCGCGCGTTCACGATCGGCTTCGGCAGACTCGGTCGTGATCATGATGACGGGGAGCTTCGAGAGCGCAGCGTCTTGTCGGATGTGGGCGACGAGCTTGAGGCCGTCGAGCACCGGCATGTTGATGTCAGAGAGCACGATGTCGAAGGGGCTCCCTCGGAGCTTCCGCAACGCCTCGGCGCCATCACCGGCCTCGACACACACGACGTCGGGGAGCTTCTGCAGCGCGTACATCACGCTGCGTCGCAGCTGCAGAGAGTCGTCAACCACCAGAGCGCGAATGGTCATCGTCGGCGCTCACCCTACACAATGCGTCGGGCCGGGTGAGGCGAAAGTCACTTCTTCGGCTTGAAGGCCGGGTGGTTGCCGGAGCCGCGGGAGATCTGGATGGCCTGGGCGAGCTCAGGGCCGAGCGCGTAGAGCGGCAGCACCCGCGTGACGGGGCCGTTGGAGATGGCCGCCTCGGGCATGCCGAAGACGACGGCGGTCTCCTGAGACTCGACCCAGACCTCGGCGCCAGAAGCGAGGAGCGCCTTGACGCCCTTGGCTCCGTCGTTGCCCATGCCGGTGAGCACGACGCCGCGCGCCATCGACTTCGCGAGCTTCGCGACGCTGAAGAAGAGCTTGTCGGCCGAGGGCGCGAAGGCGTCGGTGGGCTGTGGACGGGAGACAATGGCGACGCGCTGGCCGTCACGTTCTCCGAGCTCGAGCTGCTCTCCACCGGGCGCGATGTACACGCGGCCCTGGACGATGAGATCGCCGGTCTGCGCTTCCTTCACGCGGAACGGGAGCGCGCCGTCGAGGCGCTGGGCGAAGGCCTCGGTGAAGCGCGGCGGCATGTGCTGCGCGACGAGGACACAGACGGGCAAGCCAGCGAGGGCCTCGAGCACCTTCTGCACCGCGGGAGGACCGCCGGTGGAGGCGCCGATGGCGACGATGGTGGGCGTGTCGACCGAGACAGGCTTCGTCGGGCGCTTGACGGTGGGCGGGGTGACGGCGACGGGAAAGACGGAGGGCGTGTGGAACGGACCCATGCCGCCGCGCTCGGGCATCGGCTTCTTCGCGAAGGCCGACGCGCGGACCTTCGCAATGAGCTCCGCGCGCACGAGCTCGAGCCCGGCCTTGTCGGCGGTCGCGGGCTTGGCGACGAAGTCGAAGGCTCCGAGCTGCAGCGCCTTGAAGACGTCGGAGGGGTGCCCGTACGAGGACAAGACGATGACCGGCGTCGGCGCGCGCGAGTTGATGAGGCGAAGGAACGAGTAGCCGTCGATGCGCGGCATCTCGAGATCGAGCGTGATGCAGTCGGGCTTCAGCGCGATCGCCTTCTTCAGGCCCTCTTCGCCGTCAGCCGCGCGATCGAGCACCTCGATGCCAGGCGCCGACTCGAGCATCGCGGTGATGGCGCGCCGGTTCGACGGCGAGTCGTCGATGACCAGGACACGAATGGGACGATCGGGGCGCACGCGAGCAGTCCATTGCCTGTCATGCCCCGCGCATTCAAGTCCGCCGCGGCTTCTCTTCGGACACCTCTGGGTCAACGCCCCGCTGTCCAACGCATCGCGTGCATTTGAGCCGATGTCACATATCGTCCGCGGCTCACCCGGAGGGAGGACTCACCCATGGCGTTCGAGCTGAACAAACAACTCAAGGCTGCGGTTGCTGTCATCAAGGCGGCGTCGAAAGACGCAGCGCGCTTGAAGGAAGTCGGCGTGACCGCGCAGGAGATCGCGAAGGCAAAGTCGCTGCTCGGTGATGTGACCGCTGACAAGAAGCGCTACGCGACGCAGAACTCTGCGTTCCTCGATGCGTCGACCGAGCGCCGTGGAGCTCGCTCCGAAGCCAAGCGCCTCATCAGCAAGGTGAAGCGCCGCATCGCGCTCGCGCTGCGCCGCGACCTCAACGAGTCTGCCGAGGTGAAGCAGCGCGCTGGCATCGGCGTGAAGACCCCGAACTCGAACGCGGGCTTCTCGGCGCGCGCGTTGGCGCTCGCTGAACTCGCGACCGATGCAAAGTTCTCCGCCGCGTTCAAGAAGCGCGGCGTGACTCCGGCCGACGTGAAGCGGCTCGGCGAGCTGGGCGCCATTCTCGACGAGACCGCAGAGCGCGCCAGCGCGACCGAGAAGAGCCCCCTCACCGAGCTGTTCGATTTCATCGAGTACTTCCGCGACGCGGCCGAAGCTGCGTTCGGAGACGACGGCGTGAAGTACCTGCCGTACCGACACCCGAAGGCACCGGGGAAGAAGAAGGCGCCAACCCCGGCGTGATTTCGAAGGGTACCCAGGAGGCTTCGAAGGGTACCTGGAGAGCCTTCGCAGGCTACCCGCGAGGCTTCGCAGCGTAGCTGGAGAGCCTTCAAAGGGAGCTCCAGTCGTCTTCAAAGGGCACCCGGCCTTCTTCGCTGGGTGCCCATCGTGTCTTCAAGGAGCACCGATGCCGAAACGCAAGGCCAGCAAGAAACCACCAGCGCCGAAGAAGCCGTGGTTTCCGCGCATCAAGAAGCTGACCCCGCGCGGTTTCCTCTCGTTCGCGCCCGACTTCCCCGGCGTCGAGCTGGGAGATCTGAACGTCTTCATCGGCGCCAACGGGAGCGGGAAGTCGAACTTCTTCGAGGCCGCGCGGTTTCTGCAGGAGGCGCAGCGGAACCTTCGCGCGTTTCTGAACTCGAGTTCCGAGGTGAAGGACTGGGTGTGGGACGGCGCGCCGGAAGCCATGTCTCGGATCGAGTTCGACGTTGGCAGCGACACTCTTCGCTACTTCCTCGGCGTCGAACCACTTGCTGGGGTTTCGATTTCGGTCGAGGGCCTCGAGTTCGTTGAGTCTGCAAACAGACCCAGGAATCTGATGTGGCGCGACTCCGACTACGTCCAGATCTCAGGCAAAAAACGGGCAACATCGTTCACTGAGGCCGTTCGGCCAGACGCGACTGTGCTTCAGGAGTTCCGCGATGCGCGCATCGACAAGCAAGCCCGCGCGATGCGCGACGCGCTGGCCTCGATTCAGTTCTTCACCGAGTGGGGGTTCGGGAGAGCGAAGAACCCAGTCCGAGGACCGCAGCCTTCCGCGACGATTCAGGGCGCGCTGCTCGCCGACACGACGAATGCGCCGCTGCGACTGAACACGATGCTGCAGCGAAAGGGCTTCCGTGAACGCCTGCTCGAACATGTCACCTCAGTGCTGCCAGGCGTCGTCGATGTGCTCGCCGACTTCGTCATGGGCTCGACGCAGATCGTCTTCATGGAGGCCAACCGCGCGCACCGAACGCCCGCGTCACGCCTCTCTGACGGAACCCTTCACTGGTTGTTGCTCGGCCTGATCCTGCTCGACGAAGAGAATGACAGCCCCGTCTTCCTCGACGAGCCGGAACTGGGACTTCACCCCGACGCCATTGCGTCGTTGGCACGGCTTCTCAAAGAGGCGAGCGCGCGGCGGCAGGTGATCGTCAGCACGCATTCGTCACTGCTGGTAAGTTCGTTCACTGACACCCCCGAGTGCGTCTACGCCTTCGATCGCGACCAGCACGGCACGCGCGTCGAGCGTCTCAACTCGAAGCTGATCAAATCCTGGGTCCAGAGGGGCGAGTCTCTCGGTGGCATCTGGGCAGCGGGAGCGATCGGCGGCAACCGGTGGTGAGCGCGGCTCGAACGAAGGGCGCTCGAATCTACGTCGAAGGAGCCGAGCGCGAAGACCTCAGGCGCGTCGCTCGCCCGGCGTTCCTCAGGCTCTTCTCCACCATTCTTGGAGAACGAACGCCCAGCTTCATCTTCTGCGGGTCTCGGCTCGATGCGTACAAGGAGTTCGTCGAGCACCTGAAGCGCGGAAGGCAGGAAGCAGCGCTCCTGCTCGTCGACGCAGAAGATGTGGTGACGGCCTCAACTCGTTGGGAGCACCTCAAGAAGCGCACAGGTGACGAGTGGTCCAGGCCGGCACGGGCACGCGAAACCGACGTGCGATTCATGTCGGTGGTGATGGAGACATGGTGCATCGCGGAGTCGTTTCCATCGCGGCAGCTCGAGCGCATTCCGAAAGACGAGGTCTTCGCGACACTCAAGAAGTCCGGGTGGACGAAGGAAGGTGCGAACAGCTTTCTGATGGTCGCCAGGGCGAACGCGCAGTTGCTCGCGAAGCGCAGCCCCGAGTTCAAGGCACTCTGCGACCGGCTTCGCGAGCTGAGTTCCTGATTCACGCATGACGGGCGCTGTGCTGCGCTCGCGCGCCATGACTTCCACTCCACAGACTGCGGTCATCACCGGCGCCGCGTCGGGCCTCGGCCTCGAGCTCGCGCGCCTCGCTGCATCACGCGGCATGCGCCTGGTGCTCGCTGACGTGCAGGCCGATGCGCTCGAGGCCGCGACGGCCGAGCTGAGCGCGCGAACCGAGGTGCTCTCGAAGCGCGTCGACGTCTCCATCGCCGCCGAGGTCGAAGCGCTGGGAGCAGAGACGCTCGCACGCTTCGGCGCTCCCCACCTCGTCTTCAACAACGCCGGCGTCGGCTTCGGCGGCTTCATCTGGGAGCACACCGTCAAGGACTGGCAGTGGGTGCTCGGCGTCAACCTCTGGGGCGTCGCGCACGGCGTTCGCGTCTTCACGCCGATGATGCTCGCGGCGGCGAAGGTCGACCCGTCGTGGCGCGGCCGCATCATCAACACCGCGTCGATGGCGGGCCTCGTCAACGCACCGAACATGGGCGTCTACAACGTGACGAAACACGCCGTGGTGAGCCTGTCCGAAACGCTCTACCAGGACCTCAAGCTCGTGACGGATCAGGTGTCAGCCTCGGTGCTCTGCCCGTACTTCGTCCCAACCGGAATTCACGACTCCCACCGCAACCGGCCGCGCGAGACGATGTCGAAGCCGACGAAGAGCCAGCTGGTGGCGCAGGTGATGAGCTCGAAGGCGGTCAGCTCCGGCAAGGTGACGGCCGCCGACGTCGCGCGGCTCACCTTCGAGGCGATCGATGCGGGCCAGTTCTACATCTTCAGTCACGCCTTCGCGCCGAAGATGGCCGCGACACGCCTCGACGACGTCGCCGCCGGCCGCAACCCGAGCGACCCGTTCGCTGACAAGCCGGAGATCGGCGAAGGACTCCGCAACGCGCTGCGCGACTGAGCTCAGCCCGTGCGCGGCTTGCGGTACACGAGATCGCCCGAGAGCTGCACGAGCTCGAACCGCGTCGTGAGGCTGAACAAGTTCTCCGAGTGCCCGAGCATCAGGTACCCGCCCTCGCGCAGCCGCTCCGAGAAGAGCTGCACCACGCGGCGCCGTGTCTCGGTGTCGAAGTAGATGAGCACGTTGCGGCAGAAGATGACGTCCATCGAGGGCAACAGCCGCGCGCCACCGCCATCGAGCAGGTTGAGCCAGCCGAAGCGCACCCGCTCCTTGAACTCGCGCTTCACTTTCACGCGGCCCTGCTCGGCGCTGTCGAAGAACTTCGCGCGCTGCTCGGGCGTGGTCGACCGCAGCGCTGACGGCCCGTACTCGGCGTGGCGCGCCATCGAGAGCGCCTTCTGCGAGAGATCGGTGCCGAGAATGTCCATGTCCCAGCCCTGCAGCAGCGGGTGGTCGCCCATCAGCATCGACAACGTGTAGGGCTCCTCGCCGCTCGAGCAGCCGGCGCTCCACACGTGCAGGGAGCGGCCCACCGCGTCTTGCGCCAGGCGCGGAATCACCTCGTCGACGTAGGTCGTGAGCTGGGCCGGCTCGCGGAAGAAGTACGTCTCGCGCGGGAGCAGCAGATCGATGGCGATCTCGAGCTCCTCTTTCGCGCGTGGATCGAAGCGCAGGTAGCGCTGGTAGGTGCCGAAGTCGCGCAGGCCCAGCGCCTCGAGCCGCGGAGCCAGGCGCCGCTCGGCGATGAACTTCAGATCTTCGCGGAGCACGAAGCCGCACGCGTTCTGAAACACGTCGCGCAAGAGGCGGAGCTGTTCGGGCGTCATCTCAGCCATCGATCACCGCGCCTTGAGCGCCGCGAGGGCCCGGGAGATCGCCTCGTGCGCCAGCGCGTCGGTCTCGCGCTCACTGGCGATCTCGAGCGCAGCGAGGTGCTCCACGCCGCCGCCGACCGCCAGGGCTTCGGCCGCCGCGCCACGCACGTCCCACCGCGGATCGTTGAGCGCCTTCACGGCCTGCGCGAGCACCGCGGTAGACGACGCTCCTTCCTGCAGCACCTGCTTGACGACCTCTCCGTCTGGGTGTGCAGCGATGCGCGCGAGCGTGGCGTCGTCGGCCCCGCCCAACACCATCAACGCCTGCACCGACGCCAACACCACGCCTGAGTCGGCGTGAGTGGTCAGCTCGATCAACCGGGGCGTTGCCCACGCCGCGCCACACTCCATCGCGGCGCCAGCGGCGAGCGCGAGCACCGACGGCTCTCGATCATCCAGCAAGCGCTCCAGCAGCGGCCTGCCAGTGGTCGGCCCGAGCCCGGCGACGGCGCGCGCAGCACCTCGCCGAACGCGCGCAGACTCGTCGACGACGGCCATGCCGAGCAGCGTGCTCGCCTCTGAAGCGACCACCATCGCCATCTGCGCCCCAGCGGCCCGAACGGCCTCCGCCTCGTCATGGAGCGCACGTCGAACGACTGGCAGCGCCTCGAGCCCCGCGACGTTCGCCCACGCACGCACGAGGTGCGGCCGCAGCGGACCGAGCACCTTCGCGGAGAGCGACTGCTTCACCTCGGCGGGGAACGTCTGCGCCAGGTGCGTCAACGCGCGTGACGCCGCGGCAGACACCGCGTCGTCGTCGAGCGCGCGCAGCAACGGCGCGATCGCCGCGATCGACTCGCAGCGCCCGAGCGCACGAACGGCGACTTCACCCAGCTCGTCTTCACCTGCGTCGAGCAGCGCGGTGAGCGCTCCGACGAAGCGCGGGCTCGAGTTCTCGACGATGGCCTCACTCGCGACCGAGCGCCCCTCACGCGACATCTGCAACAACGCAGGCGACGGCCCCTCCAGCAATGCGACGAGCGCGGGCGTGCCGAGCGAGAGCAGCACCGAGAGCGACAGCTCTGCCAGCGCACCACCCTCGGCCGCTTCGGCGACGCGCGAGGAGAGCTCGGGCAACCGCACGGCCCGCACGAGGTGAAGCGCGCCGACGCGACGCTCGAGATCCTCCGAGGCCAGACACTTCGTCAGCCACGCCGACGCGTCTTCGACTCCCGAGAGCGCCACCGACAGCTCGTTCTCGACGTCAGAGGCGAGCGGCGTCGTCGAGCCCCCCAGCGCCAGCAGCGCCGCGTCACGGGTCGACTTCGAGCGCAGGGCCCGCACCATCAACACCCACGCGGAGCGATGCCGGACCCGGCCGATGAGCCGCCACGCGCTTCGACGGGTGAGCGGATTGTGCAGCAACGGCACCAACAGCGGCAGCGGCGGCGGCGCGTTCAACGCCGTCAGCGCCTCGAGCGCGCTCACCTGAATCAGCACGTCAGGCCCTGCGGCGAGCAACGCCTCGAGCGCCCGGCGCGCGTCTGGGCCACCCGTCTTCCCGAGCGCCTCGGCTGAGGCGACGCGCACGTTTGGATCGTCGTCTCTGAGCGCCGCGATCAACGCGCTCGACGCTTCGACGCGGCCGAGCTCGCCCAGAATGTCGGCGGCGAACTTCCGTTGGTCTGGGTCCGTGTGGCCCAGCAGCCCGATGAGCGGCTTCACGCCCACCAGGCCCAGGTGCGCGAGCGCGGTGGCGGCAGCGTTGCGAGCGCCCGTCTGGCCTCGGCGCGACAACACCTCGAGGAGCGCCTGCACCAGCGTGTCCGAGGTCGTCGCGACGCTCAGCTTGTCGGCGGCGAGGCGGCGCACCCGCCAGCTCTCGTCGAAGAGCGCCTCGATCAACGCGGCGAGGTCTGTCGTCTCGGAGACGGTGCGGTAGCGCGTCTCGACGGCGGGGTCCGAGTCCAACCACGTCATGAGGCGTCGTCTCCAACCAGCGCGAGCAGATCGAGCATCAACTTGAGTTGGCCGCCGGCCTGCCCGACGACGCCGAGGATGTGAGGCCGCTTGCCCGGAGTGGCCGTCAGCGGCGCTGGCTTCAGATCCGTCCTGGCGACCCGCAGCACGCGGGTGACGGCATCGACCAGGAACCCGACGCGGCGGCGGCCCAGCTTGCACACCACCATGCGCTCCCGGCGCTTCACGCGCGGATCGGCCGTCGTCGTGCTTCGCGGCACCACGCCCAGGCGTTTGCGCACGTCGACGACGGGGACGATCTCTCCGCGGAGCTTCACCACGCCCTCGAGGAAGGCTGGCGCGCGCGGTACCGGCGTCGCGACCTGCGCCGGGAGGATCTCTTCGACGCGCTTGAGGTCGACCACGTACGTCTCCTGGCCGATCTCGAGCACGCAGAGCTGAACGTCGGGCTCACTCATCCGAGGGCCTGCTCGACGTCGAGGAGGATGTAGAGCTGCCCATCTTTGCGTCCCAGCCCGGCGACGGCGCGGCGTTCGGCGCCCAGGGTCGGCGCGGGCTCGAGCTTCGACAACATCAACCGCACCACGCCCTTCACCCGGTCGACGAGAATGCCTGCGTCGCCTTCGGGGTCTTTCAGCAGCACGACGCGCGTCTCTCGAGGCACGTCGTTTGGCCCGGCCACGCGCTGCGGCGTGGAGTCGAGGTTGAGCCGCTGCTTGAGATCGTAGACGGGCAGCATCTCACCGCGCACGTTCATCACGCCGAGCACGTTCTCGGCGACGCGGGGCACCGAGGTGATGAGCGGCACTTTCAGGATCTCGCGCACCGCGCCGATGGGCACGGCGTAGGTCTCGGTGGAGAGCTCGAAGGCGAGGAACTCCTCGGGCAGCTCTTCCAGCTCTTCGATGGAGTCGGCGATCTCGGGCGCGAGCTCGAGCCAGGCGCCGACGTTCTCGTCAGCCCGGTAGAAGAAGCGGTTGAGCAGATCGTCGAAGCGCGCCATCGCCTAGCCCACCGCCGCGGTCGGACGTTTGAGCTCTTCCACCAGCGCGCCCACGTCGAGCACCAGCACCGCGCGACGATCTCCGAGCTCGGTCGCGCCTGCGATGCCACGGACACCCCTGAGCCTGCCGCCGAGCGGCTTGGTGACGATGTCTTCCTGGCCGAGCAGCGCATCGACGGCGAGGCCGAACCGGTCTTGCGCCAGCCCGATGATGACGACGAAGTGCCGCTCCACCGGCGTCTCTCGCAGGCCGAACACCCGGGCCAGGCGCACGAAGGGCAGCGTCTGCCCGCGCACGTCGATCACCTCGTGCCGCTCGATGGTGCGCAGCTCGGCGGGCTTCACCGAGACGATCTCGGTCACCGAGTTGAGCGGCACCGCGAAGGTGCGATCGCCGACCCCGACGATGAGCGCGCGAATGATCGCCAGCGTCAGCGGGAGCGTCAGCAGGAACCGGGTGCCCTCGCCGCGCCGGCTGTCGATGTCGATGAGCCCCGAGAGCCGCGACAGGTTCGTCTTCACCACGTCGAGGCCGACGCCGCGGCCGGAGAGCTCGCTGACGTCCTGACGGGTCGAGAAGCCGGGCAGGAAGACGAGGTTGAGCAGATCGCGCCGCTCGAGCTCTTCGGTCGCTTCACGCGTCACCACGCCACGCTCGATCGCGACCTGGCGAATGCGCGTCTCATCCATGCCCGCGCCGTCGTCGCCCACCTCGATCTGCACCTGATTCCCGAGCTGCTGGGCTTTCAGCCGAATCACGCCGCGTGCGTCTTTGCCCTGGGCGATGCGCTCGTCTGGCGCCTCCACGCCGTGATCGAGCGCGTTGCGCAGCAGGTGCATGAGTGGATCCGACAGCTCCTCGACGATCAGCTTGTCGAGCTCGACGTCACCGCCCGCCACCTCGAAGTGCACGTCCTTGCCGCTCTGACGCACGAGGCGGCGCATGAGCCGCGCGAGCTTGTCGAACACCTGCACCAGCGGAACCATGCGCACGTCGAGCACGCCGTTCTGCAGATCGTCGAGCTTGCGCTCGAGGGCGCGAGATTCCTTCTGCAGCTCCTGCGCCCACAGCTTCGGCAACGGCGTCGAGCCCGACTGACGCGCGACCTCGGCGAGGCGCTGAATGTTGGCGCGCACGGTGAGCAGCTCGCCGATGGTGTTCATCAGCCCATCGAGCCGCGAGATGTCGACGCGAACCGTCTGCGCGAGGGAGCGGAGGCTCGGCTCCGCCCCTTGCATCACTCCCGACTGGCTCGAGCCGCCGAAGGCCGGAAGATCGGGCGCGCTGGCCTCCTGCAGGAAGAGCGCGCTCGGCGGTGGCTTGCGGGGCGCCGGGGTGAACTCCGCGGGCACGGCATCGCGCGCAGGCGAGATGGTCTTCTGCGTGAGCGGCGACACCGACGCGACGCCTTCCACGGCCTTCTCGATCTCGGCCTTCGCCCGGCCACTGCCGAAGATCAGATCGAACGCGATCGACGCGTCATCACCCGGCTGCGACGACGGCAGCGTGCTGATCACCTCGCCCAGCGGCTTGAGCGTGGTGTTCAGCGCGGCGAGCCGGGTGTCGAAGTCCTCGAGGCTGAAGACGGCGCGCACCTTCCACAGCGTCACGCCCTTCTTCACGTTCTCGCGAAGGCGGTGCTCCTCGTACTCGGTGAAGACGGCGCGAATGGCGGGGTCGATGCCCACCTCGTCGAGCACGTCGGCCGAGGTCGCCTGCCCACCGCCAGCCAGGCGCGCGAAGTGGTCGGCCACGGCCGCTGCCCGAGGGTGCGTGTCGGGGTTCGCCGGCTCGCCCGCGGCCTCGCGCAGCATGAGCGTGAGCACGTCGACGCCCTCGAGCAGCGTGTCGACGAGCGCGTCGCTGTTCTGCACCTTGCCCAGCCGCAGCGCGTCGAGCACGTCTTCGAGGTGGTGAGCGAGGCCGGCGATCTTCTCCTGCCCGAACATGGCCGACAGGCCCTTGAGCGAGTGCGCCGCGCGGAAGACGGCGTTGAGCAGATCGGGCTCAGGCTCGCGGCCGCGCTGGGCGTCGAGCACCGCGAGATCGTGCGCCAGCGTCTCGAGCACCTCGTTGGCTTCGGCGACGAACTCCGACAATGCGCGCGGCGGTGGCATGCCGGGTCAGAGCTTCAGGTAGCGACGGGCCAGCGCCGTCAGAATCTCGGACTGGAAGGGCTTGACCAGATACTCGTCGGCGCCGAGCTGCAGGCCTCGATCGCGATCCTGCTCCCGGCCTTCCGTCGTCACCACGAACAGCGGCGTCTGACGGTAGTGCGGGTTCTTCTTCACGAAGTTGATGAGCTCGAGCCCGTTGATGTCCGGCATGTTGATGTCGGTGATGATCAACGAGAACCGGTGACGGGGCAGCACCTTGAGCGCCTCGAAGCCGCTCACCACGGTGAAGACCTCCACGCCCTCGAGCACCTCGATCGCGGCCGCCAGCAGCTCGCGGGTCGCGCGCGAATCTTCGACGATGAGGACTTTGCAGCCGGACACGGGTGACGACGAGGTTAGCGCGGAAACTTCGGCACTGTCAGCGAGAGACCGACCCGGCCCCGGTGGCCTCGAGCGCTGGGTCTCCCACCACCACCACCCGGCCGTCCTTCCACTTCGAAACGAGCGCCCGCGCCAGCACGCCGCCGACCCCGACGACGTCGAGCTGCGGCAAGGGCGGCACGGCGATGGCGATGTGCTCGGCCTTCGCCTTCTGGAGCATCACCACGCTCTCGTTGAGGGCGTGCTCCAGGCCAAGGGTGGTGACGCTCCCCAGGCGGCCCAGGCCGACGGCAAAGATGAGCGGCGCTGGCAGGCGTCCGTCAGACGGCACGAGCAGCTTCTCGCCCGGGCTGCCCTTGAAGAAGCCGCTGACGATGGCGCGAGAGAGGGCTCCACACAGGCGCCAGTCGACGTAGCCCGCGCCGCCTTCGAGCGGCCGTTGATCTTCCGTCAGCAGGCACACCACCGCGTCGATGTCTTCGAGGGCGTCGACCGTGTGGAGCGAGGGTTCCTTCACCAGCGACATGTCGGATCAGGCCTTGTTGACGGCGATCGCGATGCGATCGAGCACGCCGTTGATGAAGGCCGCGGAGTCTTCGGTGCCGAACATCTTGGCCAGCTCGATCGCCTCGTTGATGGTGACCTTCCGGGGAATGTCGCTGCGCTGGGTCAGCTCGAAGACGCCGAGGCGCAAGACGTTGCGGTCGACGCGCTGCATGCGGTCGATGCGCCAGTTCTGGCTGTGCTGCTCGATGAGCTCGTCGAGGGTGGTGAGGCGCTCACGCACGCCTGAGACCAGCTCCGTCGCGAACACGTGCGCGGCGTCGTCTCGGGGATCTTCAGAGGCAGCCCAGGCCGACTCGACCGCGTCTTGCGGGGTGGCCTTGTCGTTCTGATCGAGCTGGTAGAGCGCCTGCAGCGCGCGCTCCCGGCCGGTGCGACGGCTGCCCACTACGTCGCTCCCATGCGCGCGTAGAGGTTGACCATCTCGATGCAGGCGACCGCGGCTTCAGCGCCCTTGTTGCCCGACTTCACGCCCGCGCGATCGACGGCCTGCTCGACCGAGTCGGTGGTGAGCACGCCGAAGGTGACGGCGCAGTCGGCGGTCAGCGTGGCCTGACCGACGCCCTTGGCGACCTCGCCCGCCACGTACTCGAAGTGCGGCGTGCCGCCCCGAATGACGCAGCCGAGCGCGATGACGCCGACGTACTGCTTCGAGTCCGAGACGCGCCGCACGAGGCCGGCGAGCTCCCAGGTGCCCGGGCAGCGGTAGACGTCGACGTCACCGTCGGCCACGCCGTGACGAACGAGCGCGTCGAGGGCGCCAGAGAGGAGCGGCTCGGTGATGAAGCCGTTGAAGCGGCTGACGCAGATCGCGAAGCGGCCCTTCGGCGAGACGAGGTTTCCTTCGAAGAAACGAGGCATTGGTGGGTCACCCTACCGATGAACGACGCGTGGAGCTACCGGGCTTGCGGCGCTCGACCGTCGAGGCGAGCGGGAGCTGCTCCACCACCTCGAGGCCGTACCGCTCGACGCCGACGATGGTGTTGGCGGTGTTGGTCAGCAGGCGCAGCCGACGCACGCCGAGATCCTGGAGGATCTGCGCACCGACGCCGAACTCCTGCAGGCGCGTGTGGCCGGCCTTGCCCGGCACCTGCTGCTCGTTGCTGGCGGGTTTGACGGCGAGCGCGTCGAGGCCCATCACGTGCTTCTGCAGCACGACGATGACGCCGCGGCCTTCGACCGAGATGCGCCGGAAGGCCTGCTGGAGCGACGACTCACCGGTGCACGCGTCCATCACGTCGCCGAGCAGCGTGGTGCGGTGAATGCGCGTGATGATGGGCCGCTTGCCGCTGACGTCGCCCTTCACCAGCGCGAGGTGCACGGTCGGGTCGACGTCGGTGGAGTACGCGTACGCGCGGAACTCGCCCCACGGCTCGCGGCTGACGGTCGTCTCGCCGATGCGCCGCACCAGCCGCTCGTGCGACAGCCGGTAGGTGATGACGTCGGCGACCGAGAGCAGGTGCAGGCCGTGGCGTTTGGCGAAGCGCTCCAGATCGTTGCGGCGCGCCATGGTGCCGTCGTCGTTCATCACCTCGCAGATGACGCCCGAGGGCGTCAGCCCCGCCATGCGCGAGAGATCGACGCTGACCTCGGTGTGGCCGGGACGAACCAGCACGCCGCCGTTGCGCGCGCGCAGCGGGAAGACGTGGCCTGGCCTCGAGAGCTCTGCCGGCTTCGCGTCGGGGCGAATCGCCGTCTTGATGGTGTGCGCGCGATCGGCCGCCGAGATGCCGCTGGTGACGCCCGTCGCCGCTTCGATGCTGACCGTGAAGGCCGTCTGGAACGGAGACGTGTTGTCCGTCGCCATCAACGGCAGGTTGAGCGTGCGCACCTGGTCTTCGGTGAGCGACAGACAGATGAGCCCGCGGCCCTCTTTCGCCATGAAGGTGATGGCTGACGGCGTCACCTTCTCCGCCGCCATCACGAGATCGCCTTCGTTCTCGCGGCCCTCGTCATCGGTGACGACGACCATCCGGCCTTTGCGGATCTCCGCGATGGCCTTCTGCACCCGGGAAATCGCGGCGGCTTCGCTGCTCATGCGCGGTCCATTGTCGGGAAAGGGCGGCCCCCGCAAGGGATTTACGTGTGGCCTTGCCCGAACGACGAAGGCCGCGAACTCCCCGTGAGGAGCCGCGGCCTCGAGGTGCGACGAGGACGAGTTACTGGACCGAGAAGCTGCCGGTGACGGTGCCGCCGGTGCCGAAGGAAAGGCTCACGGTTCCAGCGAGCGTCGCGCCGACCTGCGTCCACTGAATCGAGGCCGTGCCGGGCACCATCGCCGAGAGCACCACGCCCTGCGGCGTCTGCTGGCTCTTGTAGAGCGCCGCCTGGAGGCTCGACGTCGAGCCGGGGGCCGACGGGCACGCGTTGAGCTCGATGATGACGCCGTCACGCTGGGTGGCCGGGTCGACGATGAAGAGCGTGAGCTGGCCGTTGTCGTCGTCGATCGCCGCGCCGCCGGCGCTGAGCGAGACCGCGCCGCTGCCGAGCGCCGAGCAGGTGTTCACCGAGCCGAAGGAGCCCGAGTACGAGCCGCTCCCCTGCTTCGGTGCGCAGCCGATGGGGCCGGTGGAGACACACGCGCCGGCCTGGCAGACGAGGCCGCGAGGGCACTGCGCGTTCGAGGTGCAGCCGGGGTTCGAGGAGACGCACTGGCCGCCGATGCACGACTGGCTGGGAGCGCACTGGGCGTTCGAGGTGCAGCCGGGATTCGAGGAGATGCACTGGCCGCCGATGCACGACTGGCCCGCGGAGCATTGTGCGTTCGAGGTGCAGCCGGGGTTGGTCGCGACACACTGGCCCGAGACGCACGCCTCGCCGGCAGCGCACTGCGAATTCGACGTGCATCCCGGAGCGACGGCGACACACTGGCCCGCGGTGCAGCGCTGGTTCACGCCGCAGTCGCGATCCGTCGCGCAGACCGGGCCAGGACCGGCGTCTCGAGGTTGCGGCTGCACGCAGGCTCCGGACTGGCAGACCTGGCCGGCGGTGCACTGCGAGTTCGAGGTGCAGCCGGGAGGCGTCGACGGCACGCACTGGCCGCTCTGACAGACCTCGCGCGCGGCGCAGTCCGCGTCGACGACACAGCCCGGCGGCGTCGCGCTGTACGGAACAAAGCTGGCAGAGACGGAACCGGTGACGCGTTGGCCGAGCGCCGTGCCTGCCGCGGTGAGCGTGACGGTGCCCGTGCGGGCGATGCCGGTGACGTTGCCGGTCGAGGTGTCGAAGACGACGGCGGTCTTCGTGGTGCCGTTGAGCGCGTTGGCCCCGAGGATCCACGCGGTGTCCGAGATGAGCGCGAGCCCACTGCCGGTGCTCGAGTTGAAGTCGCCGATCATCACGTAGTGATCAGCGCCCTGGGGATCGGTGAAGGCGATGCTCGCCGGCCCACCCGACGCGGTGGGCGTCAAGGCGACGCTGAAGGAGCCGGTGCCGATGGGCGTGCCGTTCCAGGTGTTGGGATCGATGAGCGGCGCATCAAAGGTCGCGTTCGCCGGAACACTCGGGGTGGTGCTCGCTCCGAGCGCCGACGACGACCGAGGCGCCCGTGGCACCTGCAGTTGCAGTCTCGGCCCCGAATCTGCGCAGCCCGCCAGGAGTCCCACCATCACGACAGACCACGCCATCCCGTGCGCCGCAGCTCGCGGACACGCTTCACGCTTCGTCATGTGTTTGCCCTTTTCACGACGCTCGCGACCGGCCCCTCCAAGTACGCCGGCGTCGTGTGTGCCCATCAGTGCAGAGAGCGCCTGTGGACATTCACGGGGAATTTCAGGGTCGACGTTTTTCGCCGATGGCGCAGCGCGGCGAGGGCTACGGCAGCCGGCTTTTGACGATCTTCCCCATCGCGTTGCGGGGCAGCTCGGCGACGACGTGCACCTCGCGCGGCCGCTTGTGCGGAGAGGTCAACGCGGCGACGTGGTCCTCCAGGTGCTTCGGCTCGACCGCGCCCGACACGACGACGAAGGCGACGATGCGCTCTCCAAGATCGGGATCAGGCCGGCCCACGACCGCAGCCTCTCGCACCGAGGGATGCTCCAGCAGCGCGGCTTCGACTTCCCCAGCGCCGACCTTGTAGCCACCACACTTGATGAGATCGGTCGCGCGCCTGCCGACGATGCGCACGTGGCCAGCGTCGTCGATGGTGGCGAGGTCGCCCGTGAAGAACCACCCGTCGGCGTCGAGCACGGCGGCCGTCGCGTCGGGCCGGTTCAAGTAGCCGAGGAAGACGTTCGGCCCTCGCACGGCGATCTCCCCCATCGATCCGACAGGCGTCGGCTGGCGCGCGTCGTCGACCAACTTCAGCTCGACGCCGTCGACGGCCTGGCCGACCGAGCCGGGAGGAAATGACGTGCCCACGCGGACGGCGGTGTTGATGATGGTCTCGGTGAGGCCGTACCGCTCGATGACGCGCTTCCCGGTCAGTTGCTCGAGCCGGAGCTGATCACGTTGCGGGAGCGCAGCAGAGCCACTCACCAGCACGCGCGCCGACTGGAGCGCCGCGACCAACGAGGGATCGCGAACCGCTGCCTCGGACAGCCGGTGGTACATCGTGGGCACCGCGAAGAACATCGAGCGACGCGCGCTAAACGCCTGCGCGACCAGGGCCGGCTCGAAGCGTGGAAGCCAGTGGAGCGCGCCGCCTGCTCGCAGCGCTCCGAAGAGCCCGAGCACCAGGCCGTGAACGTGGAACAACGGCAACGCGTGCACGACGGTGTCTTCGTGCGTCCACGCCCACGCCTTCGCGAGCCCGTCGAGATCGAACGCGACCGACGACGCGGCGATCAGCGCCCCCTTCGGCAGGCCCGTGGTGCCTGACGTGTACAGGACGAGCAGCGGTGCCCGATCGGCCTCACGCCATTGCACGACGCCGTCGACTTCGCCCTGCGTCACCGCCAACGTCGGCACGCCGGCGAGCTTGCCCTTCACTGCGTCGGGCTCGGCTGCGACCGTGACGACCGGCTTCGAGTCGGCCGCGATGTGCCCGAGCTCCCGCGGCCCCAGCTTCGGGTCGAGCGGCACGGTGACGAAGCCGGTCGCGGCGTTCGCGATCAACGCCACGCAGGTGTCGAGGGACGGCTGCGTCCAGACGCCGACGTGAGCTCCGCGCGGAATCGAGTTCGCCTCGAGCGCCCGCGCGTGGGCGATGCATCGACGCTGAAGCTCCTTCGCGGTGAGCGTCAACTCGCCGACGCGGAGAACGACGCGATCGTCAGGCGCTTCGAGGAGCGGGAACAGCACCGTCATGACTCACCGCCAGCTCGCGGCCATCACCGCGTGTCCGTTCGCGACCGACTCGACCTTCACGTGCGGAGACTTGCCTCCGAGCGCGGCGATGAGGCCTTCGAGCAGCCCGGCGAGGAACTCGGCCTGTTGATCCTCTGCGACGGTCACCTCGACCTCGCGCGAATTCCGCTCCTTCACCTCGAGCCGAATCGGGCTGTTCGGAGCGCCAAGCTCAGCCGCCTGCTTCAGCGCCCGACGCGGTCCCATCAGCTTCGCCATCGCCAGCCACGGGCCCTTCAGCAGCCTGCGGGACTCAAGGGACTGAATGATGTGACGGCCGAGCTGACGCAGGCGCTTCTCCTGAGCGAGCTCGGGAAACAACGAGTCGGCGGTCAGCTCGATGGAGCGGTACCAGACCGGTCGCGGATAGGCCTCTTCGACCTGCGCAGAGAGATCGAGCCCAGCGCCGGCGAGCGCGGTGATCAGATCGGCCGAGAGATCCTGGAACAGCACGCGCTGGAAGACGCTCTTCACCCACTGGCCGGGGATGTTCTCCATGGTCACTGAGGTCTGAACTGAAGGTGCAGCGGTTGATTCCGGCCGAAGACTTCGGACACGCGCGGGGTCGGCTCCTTGCCCCAGTAGACCTCGGCGAGGCCACCGCACGGGCTGCGCAGTGAGAGCTGCCGCGCGCCATACGGAATGAGGAGCAGATCGCCGGTCCGCGCGAGGATCGGCCCGGGCAGCACGTCGGCGGCGCAGGTCGAGCTCATGAAGACACGCACGTAGAGCCGGCCATCTTCACGCAGGGGCATCGGCGCGGGCTCGGACGGGCGGAAGAACCCATCGGCGAGCGGACCGGGCGGCTCGAAGCGCGGCATGCCGGTCGGCGGGGCGGTAGCGAGCGTCGACTTCACGCCAGCATCGGCTGAGGGCAGCGCGATGGTGAGCGTCGTCGGCGTGGTGACGGGCTTTGCGGTCGACGGCGGCGTGGCGAGGAAGATGCCGGCGTCGAGCCCACGCTTGGCGATCGCGTCGCGAATGCAGCGGGGCGGGAGCCCGTTGCCATCGTCGCTGCGCTGCAGCACCTCGAGCTCGTACGGGCTCAGCTCGTTCGCGAGCGCGCACTGCTTCTGGGCCCGGCTGCGCCAGCCTGCGAACGCGTTCTGAAGGCAGAGCTCACAAGCGACCGCGCGTTGGTGATCGGCTTCGAGTTGGGCGACTCCGTCACCGGTCTCGAGACGGCTGACGATGCCGGCTGGACTGGAGCGCTGGCACCGGCAGTCGCGGAGTTCGCGCGAGGCGAGGAACCCGAGCGTGTAGTCGCGGTCGAGCTCGAGCTTGGCCCGTTGGGTCGCGAGCCCGCGCCAGGTGTCGAGCATGGTGTTCGCGGGCGGGGTGGTGGTGTCGGGCACACCGCCGGCGTTCGCTGCGGTGCCGGCGTTCGCCGCGGTGCTGGTGTTCGTCGCGGTGCCGGTGTTCGTCGCGGTGCCGGTGTTCGTCGCGGTGCCGGTGTTCGTCGCGGTGCCGGAGTTCGTCGCGGCGCCGGTGTTCGTCGCGGTGCCGGCGTTCGTCGCGGTGCCGGAGTTCGTCCCGGTGCCAGCGTTCGTCGTCGCGGTGCCGGTGCTCGTCACACCACCGGCGTTCGTCCCGGTGCCAGCGTTCGTCGTCGCGGTGCCGGTGCTCGTCACACCACCGGCGTTCGTCCCGGTGCCTGTGTTCGTTGCAGTGCGAACGTTCGTCCCGGTGCCTGTGCTCGTCCCAGCGCCAGCGTTCGTCCCAGCGCCAGCGTTCGTCCCAGCGCCAGCGTTCGTCGCAGTGCCAGCGTTCGTCGCGGTGCCAGCGTTCGTCACGGTGCCAGCGTTCGTCGCAGTGCCAGCGCCAACGTTGGTCGCCGTCCGAACGTTCGTGCCGGTGCCCGTGCTCGTCCCGGCCCCGGCGTTCGTCGCAGTGCCAGCACCAGCGTTCGTCCCCGCGCTCGTCACCCCGCCGCTGTTCGTCCCGGTGGCGGTGTTCGTCCCAGTTCCGGCATTCGTCGCGACGCCGCCCTGTGCGCCCAACCCCGTGTTCGTTACGCCGCCGCTGCCAGTCGTGGTTCCCGTATTCGTCGTGGCGCCTCCGGACTTCAGCGCGTTGCCAGCCGCGGCAGTCCCGCCCCCGGACTTCGCTCCGACGATCGTCGCAGCAGCCCCACCAGCAGCGCCCGTTCCCGCGGAGCCGCCCCCACTCCCCACCGAATCGACCGTCATCGCGACGCGCGTGCTGTCACCGCGCGCCTTCACCTGCTGCGCGCACTCGAGCCCCTTCGTGAACAGCCACGTCTTGTAGTTCGCGTATTCGTTCTGAACGATCGAGGCGAGGCGGGCGAGATCCATCCGGGCCTGGGCCTGCGCGAAGAGATCAGGCCGCGAGCGCTCCTTGCAGTTCACGTTCGCAGACGGCCGTTCACTGAGCCCGCTCCGCTTCGCGACGTACTTCTGCCCACGAAACGGCCGGTCGAGATCGCCGAGCGAGTCCGCGAGCGCCTGAACCAGATCATCCGTCAGCGCCAGCTTCGCCGCGTCACACGAGGCGAGCGATCTCGCGCAGTCACCCACGGCAGCCGCGTTCGGATCGATCGGCTTCGCCTTCTTCCCCGGCTCGGCACGGTTGCCACCGGTCCACCCGCCTGCGGAGTCGAAGCACCACGTCGCGACGGAATCGAGCCCGACCGACAACGTGCCGCTCTTCTGAGCGAACGTCTTGAGCGGCGCGGGATCATGGAGCGGCGGAGGCTCACACTCTTGCGGCAGTGGAACGGCCGACAGCAGGCTGAGGACGACGGAGTACATCACGGGCTTTGCCTTCTAGCGCACCGCCCTCTTTCGTCACACCGCCTTGAAGCCGCGATCGAGGTCTTCGATGAGGTCCTGTGCGTCCTCGATGCCCACCGAGAGGCGAATGAAGCCGTCAGTGATTCCGAGCTTCTCGCGGTTCTCTTTCGGTACAGAAGCGTGGGTCATGATCGCGGGGTGCTCGATGAGCGACTCGACGCCGCCCAGCGACTCGGCGCAGGCGAAGACCTTCACCGTCTTGAGGAACTTGCGCGCGTTCTCGAGGCCGCCCTTCATGTCGAAGGTCATCATGCCGCCGAAGCCCGACATCTGGCGCTTGGCGAGCTCGTGCTGCGGGTGCGTAGTGAGGCCGGGGTAGACGACCTTGTTCACCATCGGGTGCTTCATCAGCCACTCGGCGATCTTGAAGGCGTTCTGCTGGTGGCGCTCCATACGAATGTGGAGCGTCTTCACGCCGCGCAGCACGAGGAACGAGTCCATCGGGCCGGGCGTGCCGCCGACGGCGTTCTGGTGGAAGGCGATGCGCTCCGAGAGGGCCTGATCGCTGGTGCAGGTGAAGCCGCCGACGACGTCGCTGTGACCGTTGAGGTACTTCGTCGTGGAGTGCGTGACGATGTCGAAGCCGAACTCCAGCGGGCGCTGGAAGTACGGCGTCATGAAGGTGTTGTCGCAGACGCTGATGAGCTTGTACTTCTTGGCGATCTCGGCGGCGCGCGCGAGATCGATGAGCTTGAGCGTCGGGTTGGTCGGCGTCTCGACCCACAGCATCTTCGTCTTCGGCGTAATCGCCGCGACGATGTTCTCGGGCTTCGACATGTCGACGAAGGAGAACGACAGGCCCATGCGCTTGAAGACCTTGTCGAACTGCCTGAACGTGCCGCCGTAGACGTCATCGCTGACGACGACGTGATCGCCGGTCTCGAGCAGGTGCATCAGGCAGTCGGTCGCGGCGAGGCCCGAGGCGAAGCAGAAGCCGAACTTCGCGCCTTCGAGCGCGGCGAGGCAGGCCTCGAGGGCCGTGCGGGTCGGGTTCCTGGTGCGCGAGTACTCGTAGCCCTTGTGTTCACCCGGCCCGTCCTGGACGTAGGTCGAGGTGAAGTAGACCGGCGTCATGATGGCGCCCGTGGTGGGGTCCGGTTCCTGCCCTGCGTGGATGGCGAGCGTGTCGAAGCGCATGGCGCGCGACATAGCCCCGGGAACCATCGGCAATCCACCGTCTCGATGAGTCAGCCGGCATTGACGGTGCCTGCACCGTGTTGCCATCATGCAGGCATGAAAGCGAAGGCACATCAGTACACGATTCGGAACGTGCCCGCGCGGCTCGACAAGGCGCTGCGACGAAGAGCCGTGGAGCGTGGCGTCAGCCTGAACACCCTCGTGGTGCAGGCGCTGGAGTCGGAGGCTGGTCTGTCTGCGGCCCCGAAAGTCTACGACGACCTGGACGACCTGTTCGGCAGCTGGGTGGACGACAAGGCCGTCGATCGCGCCCTGGCTGAGCAGCGCCGCGTTGACCCGAAGGACTGGGCGTGAGGCTCGCGATCGATACGAACGCGTACCGGCTGATGATGGACGCTGATGCCGAAGCGGTTCGGCTGGTCCGATCGGCGGAGCGCCTGTTCCTGCCCGTGCCGGTGCTGGCGGAACTGCGGTTCGGCTTCTTGAATGGCACCCGAGGCCGCGAGAATGAAGCGACGCTGATTCGGTTCCTCGATCGGCCACGAGTCGAAGTGCTGCGATGTGATGAGGAGACCACCGTTCGTTACGCCGAGCTGAAGATGCAGCTGAAGAAGCAAGGCACACCGATTCCAATCAACGATGTGTGGATCGCGGCGCTGGCCCTTCAGCACCAGGCAACGCTCTTCACCCGCGACTCGGACTTCGAGCGAATCCCGCAACTTGCACGGGTGTAAAAGCCGGGAAGGTTCTTCTGCCACCACGGAATACCGGTGCAGATGTACCGCGCCCTGCCCGCTCTGCTGTTCCTCGTGGCCTGTACCGGTGAGATCGTCACGCCTGCGCCGAAAGTGCCGGAGTGCGGTGAAGCGCCCCGCGCGCATCGCCTGACCGGGCCGCAATACCAGGCCGTGGTGACGCAGTTGCTGCCCGGCTGGACCGGCTTCAAGACCCTGGTCACGCCCTTCTCGCAAGCCCGGCGCACCGACGTGTTCTCGACGTGGTCCAGCCAGGCGTCGATCACCGAGTACGAAGTCGACGACGTCTGGACCGCCGCCGACGCCATCGCGACCGAGTGGACCGAGCGTCAGAAGGACCTCTGCCCGTCGTCGGGCCGAACGATCGAGTGCCTGCGTCGCGTGTATGGGCCGGTGTTGTCGCTGCTCAACTCGCGCACGCCGTCCGATGAAGCGCTGTTCGAGCTGGCGGTGACGTTGAACGAAGCGGAGCGCGAGCTGTCTCCGAAGCTGGCCGTCGTCGCGACGCTGCGCACGCTGTTGATGAGCCCCGAGTTCCTCTTCCGCACCGAGCGTGGCGTCGAGGGCCGGCTGCAATCGAGCGAAGTCGCCGCGGCGCTGTCGTTCACGCTGTGGGAGACGCCGCCCGACGCGACGCTCCGGAGCCTCGCTGACGCCGACGCCCTCACGACGCCTGAGGCTGTTCAGGCCGAAGCCCACCGCCTCTTGGAGCGCCCCGCCGACGTGCCCGCGTTGCGCCGGTTCCTCCGCGAGTTCCTCCAGTACGAGAACGCGACGAACACGTTCAAAGACGTCGCGAGCTACCCGTTCCATCGCCCGAACGAGCTCGTCGACGACACCGAGCACGTGGTGGAGCGCCTGGTGACCGAGCACGCGCGCTCCGGACTGCACCGCGAGCTGCTGACCAGCGACCTGGTCTACGTGCGCCCCTCGACCGCGAAGAGCTGGGGCCTCACGCTGACGGCCGACGCGGGAGTGTTCGTCAGCGATCCGACTCGCTCGGGTGTGCTGACCCATCCGTCGTGGCTGGTCGCGATGAGCGAGCCCGATCACAACCACCTCGTGCGTCGCGGCCGTTTCGTGCGCGAGCGTTTGTTGTGCGGCGAAGTGCCGATGCTCCCCGGTGGCGTGGTGCCGCAGGTCGAGAAGAAGCCGGGTCTCACGTTCCGTCAGCGCATCGCCCAACACTCGGCCGATCCCGCGTGCTCCGGGTGTCACCAGTTGATGGATCCGCTCGGCATGGGCTTCGAGGCGTGGGACCACGTCGGCCGCGCGCAGACGATGGACAACGGCGGCGTGGTGTCGACGATCGGCAGCCTCGACGGTGCTGGCGAACTCGATGGGCCGTACTCCGACGCGAAGGAGCTGATGTCACGACTTGCGCAGTCGCCGACGGTGAAGGCGTGTTGGGTGAAGCAGCTGTTCCGGTTCGTGCGAGGCCGTGACGCGAAGCCTAGCGATCGCTGCGAGCTCGAGCGCCTGACGCGCACCTACGACGAGACGGGAGAAGACACGCTGGCCGTCATCGAGGCGCTCTTCGCGTCCGAAGACTTCCTGCAACGAAGACAGGTGGCGCCATGACGTTGTCGCGACGTCGGTTCCTCTCCTCGCTCGGCCTCGGAGCCTCGGCGCCGCTGCTGCTCCCGCTCGCGACGCAGCTGTCTCGAACGGCGTGGGGCGAGACGACGCCGGCTGCGAAGAACGTGGTGTTCATCTCGATGAGCGCCGGTCTCCCCGACCTTCAGCTCGGGTGGCCGTCACGACGGCCGATGGCGATGACCGATGGCCGCCGCGCCGTGGAGTTCACCGAGTGGGACTACCACGAGGCCCTCGCTCCCCTGGCGCCGTGGCGGTCGCAGACGGCGATCGTGCGAAACCTGTCGCTGTCGCTCGGCGCGATGCAGCACAGCGGTGGCTACGGTTTGCTGGCGGGCCGCGGGCTCGGAGATGGAGAGACTGCGCTGGGCAACACGCCGGCCGGGCAGACGATCGATCAGCTCCTCGCGGATCGCCTGGGCGCTGAGACGCCGTTTCGATCGCTGCTGTTCGGAGTGGATCAGGATCAACGCAAGGTGATGCACGAGTCGCTGTACGCGCGCGCGGCGGGCCAGCCGATCTCGTACCCGGTGCGGGCGGCGCGGCTGTTCGAGGCGATGTTCCCGGTGGCGGCGGCGACGCGTGAGAAGGCAGCGCTGGAGCGGCGGGTGCTGGCGCGGGTGTCGAGTGACGTCGATCGGCTCCGTGGCCGGCTCGCAGGCTCGGAGCGCGCGCAGCTCGACGGCTACCTCGAAGGGCTCGAGGCGTTCGATAAGAGGCGCAGCGCGGCGGCGTGCCTATCGCCGACGGCTCCATCAGCAGATCGCGGCGCGGTGAAGGAGCTGCCCGTGATGCTCGACCTCGCGGCCGTGGCGTTGAAGTGCGGCATGACGCGCGTGGTGGGCTGCTCGCTCGGCGGCGGCAACTCGCACTTCCATTTCCCCGCGCTGGTCGGGCCGCACGTGGGCACGATGTTCGAGGCGCAAGGGTTCGTCGGAGAACACGGTCACGACGGTGACGAGAAGTACATGGCCGGACGCACCATCTCGTGGAAGTGGCTCTCGACGCAGGTCGCGCAGTTCTTGAGGCAGCTCGAGACGCCAGGGCTGTCGGGCCGGCCGCTGATGGATGACACGATCGTGGTGTTGTTCTCGGACTCGGGCCACGCGCACCACAACCTCGAGAACAGCAATTGGCGCTTCGTGGTGATCGCCGGGAAGAACGTGCCGCTGCGAACCGGTGGGCGAATGCTGAGCTTCGGGTGGGACGTGCCATGGGAGCCGCTGAACGGTCAGTCGCGCTCCGTCGCGAGTCTGTACTGCTCGCTGGCGACGGCGGCCGGTGTGCCACTGACGGCGTTCGCGGGTGATGGTGGTGGCGCGAGGACGAACGGGCCGTTGACCGCGCTGGAGGGCTGATCAGTCGATCATCGAGATGCGCGCGACCTGGACCGAGTCGTCGATCGGTGACGGCGCATAGCGGACGGTGAGCTTCTCGTTCTCGTCACGGCCGACCGTCTCGCCTTCGGGAATCGGCGTGCCGCGGCCAGCGAAGTAGGCGAGCAGATCGAAGAAGAACGAGAGCGCCTCGTTGCCGCCTTCGGGTGTGGCGACGAAGAGCAGATCGGGAAGTTCGAGCTGCGACATGCCGAGCGAGAGGAACTCGATGCGATCGGGGGAGCGCACCATGCTCAGGCCGTTCCACAGCATCGTGGGGTACGTCGTGTCGGTGGCGACGCTGACGTAGAACTTCGGGTCGTGCGTCGCGCCGGCGTTGCCTTCGTAGACGCCAACGGCGTGGCTGGCTTTGGTGATGGCGGCGACGATCTGCGTGTGGCGCGCGAGGCCGTCGGCGGTCTTCGTCTGATCGCCGAGGCTGGTGACGAGCAGGTGGCCGAGGTGCGGAGGCAACGTGAAGCCGCCCTTGCGGAAGGACGAGAGGCTCCGCGCGGTGGCTTCGTCAGCTTCGCCCTTGGGGACTGGGGCCGACATGAGCGCGACGAAGGTGACCGCGTCGCCGGAGCGGAACTCGAGCACGTCGGCCTTGCTGCTCGGCGCGTGCGTGAGCGGGAGCTCGTCGGGGAACAGCTCGGTGAAGGTCGAGACGACGGCAGCGGGGTCGACCTGGGCGGGAGACTTCAGGAGGACGAACGAGAGCGCGGGCATGGCGATGGACTCAAGCTGAAGGTCGGTGGCGTTGGAAGCGCATCCGCCGGAGTCACTCGCCCCACTGAATGACCTCTTCGAGGATGTAGTCGTCAGGGTTCTTCGACCCCCACGGCTCGCCGGGCCGAACGATGAAGAACCGAACTGAGACGTCGCCCGAATCGGGGTCGCGGCTGAGAATCAGTCGGTACGGACGACCGAGCGCCTCGAGTCGGAGGCCAACGAACGTGCAGAACTGAACACCTTCCATGAGCCAATCCTCAGGCCCCCGGTCGGAGAGATCGCCGATCTGAACCTTGTTCACCCAGGCTTCCAGTCCCGTCTTGTCCAGAGAGAGAGGCACATCCGGCATGGGCCGCTTCGGCAAAAAGACAGCACCATCGAGAAGGACCAGCGCGGCAGAACAGAGATCGGCCAGCCGCGGTGAAAGGGGCTTCTCGGGCGCGAACGCGGTTTGCGCGAGCCGGTCTCGCATCTTCGCATTGACTCTCACGGCATCCGGCTCCCTAGCTCAGTCAATCGTGTAGCTCCACTTCACGTCGGCAATTCGGTCGAGAAGTTCTGAGAAGAGACGGCTGGCGGCGGTGGAGTTGCACGGCGGTCCTGAGATGCCGAGCTGCCCGCCGCCCGGCTCACCGAGGAGTAGTCGAGGCACAGCGACCGAGGACGAGCTCGCTGAACGCAGGACTTCGAGCTGCACCAGGAACGGGGTCACCGTCTGGTCGGAAATCAGAATGCAGGTGCCGATGAGTTCAACGGCCGTCGGGCCGGTGCAGGTTGCTCTGGCGACGAAAAACCCATCGAGGCTCTCCCACCTCCACTTCGCGAATCGAGCTTTGAGCAATTGAGGAAGGAAGAACTCGAGGGAACTGCAGAGCCTCGAGTCGGGAGGCACTTCAAAGGCCGCCCCCACGCGCACGCCGCGCGTCAGTTCCTCGAGCTCGGTTGCGAGGAACTCCACGAGTCGGGAGCCGTTGGTGTCTTCCCAGGTCGTCATTCCGCCTCCGTCGAGGGTCTCAGGTAGGTGCGGGGCATCAGGCCAAAGCGGAAGCTCCGAGTCACTCCTCGTCCGCCCAATACGGCGACGCCATGCGCTCGGCGAAGAGCCCGGTCGGCAGCTTCGGGAAATGCAGCACTGGGAGCGTCGACCCGACGTACATGTAGTAGTCGAAACCGAAGTGAACGTAGGCGCCGTTGCTGCCGCTGAGCCGAAACCAGGCCGCTTCACGAAGCGCCGCGCGCACGACACATTCCAGCTGCGTCCCTCGAACGATCCGGCCGTTCTCCAGTACGTCCGCACATCCGAGATCTCCAAGTCGGGCTTGGAGTGCATCCCTTCGTTCAAGGTCTGAAATCGTCAACTCGTCGACCCTGACGACTTCCATGAACGCGACGACCGCGGCCACGTACTTGAGCTCGACGAGCAGGTACTCGGAGCGGGTCAGCGTCCGGCCTCCGTAAGCTTTCCCGATGTCGCTGACGCTGATCCAGTCGTCGCCGAGGAACGCACCGGAGGCGTCTCGCAGTTGTGGGTCGTACTTGGTGACTCGAAATCCCGGCACATCGCCTCCAGATGACACGCCGTAGTCGCACGGGCCGACGGACCAATGGGGTGAAGCTGACGAACTACTTGGCCGTGACCTTCAGCTCGCGCAGCAGGCCCGGAGCGCCCTCGACCTCCTCGAGCAGCCACAGCAAATACCTCACATCGGCATTCACGTTCCGCGCGACGACGGGGTTGTACCCAAAGTCATTCGCCACGTTCTCCCACACGCGATCGAAGTTCACGCCCACCAACCGCCCGGCCCCATCGATCGTCGGACTCCCTGAGTTCCCACCGGTCGTGTCGCAATCAGACAAGAAGTCGATCGGCACATCCCTCAGCGTCGGGTCGACCCACCGCCCGAACTTCTTCGCCGCGTACGCGTCACGCACCTTCAGCGGCGCATCGAAGTCGCCGTCCCCGACGTGCTTCTCGATCATCCCGCTCAGCGTCGTCTGCGGAGCCGCCACCAGCGCATCCCTCGGCGAGTACCCCTGCACCTTCCCGAACGTCACTCGCAGCGTGCTGTTCGCGTCGGGCGCCACAGGCTTGCCACTCTGCGCGAGCACCGCCTTCCGCCACAGCGGCCGCAGCCGCAGCGTCGTCCCCGCCCAGCGGTCACGCCGGTCCTTCAGCTCCCGTCGCTCCGCATCGAGGGCCATGCCGAAGTCGAGGAGCGGGTCCTTGCGCGCCTTCAACTGCTCCGGCGACTCGTCGAACATCTTCATCCGCTCCGCGAGAACGAACACCTTCGACCCGGCGATCATCCTCACCAGCAGCGTCCGCAACCCATCCCGGTTGATCCCTGCACCACCATCCGCCGGCCGGTACCTGCCGAACATCGCCTCGACCGACGCCAACCGCTGCGTCGCTGGCAATTGCAGAACACGCAGGACCCAGCTCTCCAGAATTCGCACATCGACCGGTGGCGAATACCGCGACTGATCCCGCTCCAGCCGTTCCTTCAGCCGCGCGAGGTCCCGCTGCTGGTACCCCGGCTCGCGATCGGAATCGGCCTTCACCGACTCGGTCGACTTCCGCACCAGCGTCACCGGCCACGACAACGCCCGTGGACCCCAGGTGATCGTGTCGAGGAGGAAGTCCCGCTCCCACGTCGCGCGCTTCTCAGCCATCAACGCCGACAGCCCTTCGTACGCATCGAGCGCCGCCTTCTGATCGGCCCGCTTGAGCGCCCACGCGCGGACGCCCTCTTCCGACACCTTCTGCTTCTCGAGCACCCGCCCACGCGCCAGGCCCATCAACTGCCCTTCGGAGTTCTTTCGCCGATTCAGCAACGACCGCACGTCGTCGGCCGTCGCGATGCCCGCCTCGGGGCTCTTCGCCGCCTCGTCCTGAATGATGCGAATCCACTCCCCAGCGAGCGCCTTCGCAGAGGGGAAATACAACTCCCTCCGCTCGGCCATCTCGTCCGCCAGCCACGAGCGGTAGCTCACGCCCGGGTAGCCCAGCACCGCCACGGCATCTCCCGGCTTCACACCCTTCGTCGACACCGGAAACCAATACGCCGGCTGGTACGGCTTGCCGTCGACGTAGACGCGGAGCAACGAGAAGTCGCCGGTGTGGCGCGGCCAGCTCCAGTTGTCGGTCTCTCCGCCGTAGTTCCCCACCATCTCGGGCGGCGCGTAGACGAGCCGCACGTCGGTCAGCTCGGCGAACTCGGTCATCGTGAAGAACAACCCGCCATCGAACGCCGCGAACGTGCACCGCGTACCGGGCTGCGCTTCACACGCGGCCACCAGCGACTTCTGCTTCGCCTCGACCGCCTTGAAGCGCGTCAGATCGTCCGCGCCCTCGGGCACTGCCGCCAACACCTCTTTCGTCACGTCGACGAACCGCCGCGGCACCTGGAGCCGATACGCCTTCGCCGGCTTCTCATCCTCCCGCGTCTTCGCGAGGAAGCCGTCCTTCACCAGGTTCGCCTGCGGCGTCGAGTGCTCCTGCAGAATGCCGACGACGCAGTGATGGTTGGTGATGAGCAGGCCTTCGGGAGAGATGAAGCTCCCCGAGCAGCCGGGCAGTTGCACGGCGTTCGCCAGCAGGCCGCCGCCCTTCTTCTCGTCCCACAGCGTCGACAGCGGCAACGAGAAGCCCTGCTGTTTCACCCACGCGGGCCCGAGCTCGAGCACCTGCTGCGGAGTCCACTTCCCCTCCCCGGCCAGCGACACCGAGGCGAGCATCACGAGAACGAATGAGAGTCGGCGCATGGGCGCGGTGTGTACTCCAGCCCTGCCGAATCGGCTTGCGGGGAACGAACCGGCAGACCTAGCTGCGCCTCGTGTCCGCCGACGCCCTCGCCAACCGCCTCGCCAAGAACGTGAAGAGCCGCCGGGCCTGGGCCGCGCGCGAAGGCGTCACCGCGTTTCGTCTCTACGATCTCGACATGCCCGAGTGGCCCGTCGCCATCGACAGCTACGCGAACGTCATTCACGTCATCGCGTACCCCAATCGCAAACAGCTCAAGGCCGGCGTGGAGGCGCTCACGGCGCAGGTGCGCGAGGCGTGCATCACAGGGCTCGGCGTCACGGCCGACGACGTCATCGTCAAGGTGCACGAGCCCAAAGCGTGGGGTGAGACGCCGTTCGAGAAGTCACGCGGCGCCACGCGGCTCGTCACCGTCGAAGAGTACGGCCGCAAGTTCGAGTGCAACCTGACCGACTTCCTCGACACCGGGCTCTTCCTCGATCACCGGCCGACCCGAAAACGCGTCGGGCTCGAAGCCAGCGGCAAGCGCTTCTTGAACCTCTTCGCGTACACCGGAGCCTTCACCGTGCACGCCCTCGGCGGCGGAGCGTCAGCCACCACCACCGTTGACCTGAGCAACACCTACTGCGCCTGGGCCGAGCGGAACTTCGCGCTCAATGGCTTCAAGGCTGACCCCAGGCACCGCGTGATTCGCGACGACGTACTTGCGTGGATTGGGCACGATCGCGGTGAGTACGATCTCATCGTCGTCGACCCTCCGTCGTTCTCTGCCTCGAAGAAGATGGGCCGCCGCTTCGAGGTGCAGCGCGATCACGCCTGGCTCATTCAACGGTGCGTCGACCGGCTCGCCATTGGCGGCACGCTCTACTTCTCGAACAACTTCCTCGAGTTCGAGCTCGACGACGCGCTCACGCCTGCAGAAGAATTGAAGTCGACTCCCACCGACTTCCGACGCCAGCTCCATCGCTGCTGGCGCTTCGTGAAGTGACGGTCACTCCATCGATGGAGAGAAGTACTGGTACGCCGCCGCCATCGAGACCGCAAAGACGAGGAGCACCAGCACCCCCTTCACCACCGGCGACATGCCGTCCTCCGCTGGGGTCGCGCTGACGGTCGACGGGAGCGCGTCACCGAGCCCGAAGTACTGCCCGGCGTAGCGCGCAATGCGCAGGTACTCGTCCGTCACCGCGCCGAGGTCGGCGTCTTTCACCGTGCGCGACAGCTGAGGATCGACGAGCCGCAGCTCTAGCGACTTCGCGATCTCCACGCTCGCGGCCAGCAGCGCGCCGAGCAGGTCCGTTCGGTCCGAGAACGGCACCTTCAGCTCGAGCCCCGTCACGACCCCGGCTTCCTTGAGCGGCAAGACGACGACGTCACCGGCAGGAAACCGCCAGATCAACGCCCCATCGCCGCGAGTGATGCCTCCACGCCCACGAATCGCGGCGTCGACCGGAGCCACCTCGAGCGGCGCTCCTGCCGCTCCGGACTGCAAGACGAGATCGTACGACGTCTGCATGTCGCGACTCTCTCACGCCGGCGGCTGTGGTTCGTGCGAAACTCACGTCATGCCTTTCGAGCTGGGTCACCTGCGCATCCACGAAGTGCGCGACGGCACCGTCGCCCTCGATGGCGGCGCGATGTTCGGCGTCGTCCCCCGCCCGCTCTGGGAGCGTCACTTCCCCGCCGACGCGCGCAATCGCATCAACCTCGCGCTGCGCTGCATGCTGGTGGTCGACGGCAAGCGGAAGATCCTCGTCGACGACGGCATCGGCTCCCGCTGGGACGGCCGCCACCGCGATCTCTACGGCATCTCGCACGAGGGCATGGGCATCGACGCCGAGCTGCAGCGCGCCGGACTGACCCGTGACGACATCACCGACGTGGTGCTCACCCACCTGCACTTCGATCACGCCGGCGGCACGGTGCGCGACGAAGGCGGCCAGCTGCGCCTCAGCTTTCCCAACGCGACCTACCACCTGCAACGCAGACACTGGAAATGGGCGCACCAGGCCACCGACAAGGATCGCGGCAGCTTTCGCCCTGACGACTTCGCGCTGCTCGAGAAGAGCGGTCAGCTGCACCTGCTCGAGGGCGGCACCGAGCTGTATTCGGGCGTGAACCTGTTCGTCTCCGAAGGCCACACGGTCGGCCTGCAGCTCGTGAAGCTCGAGGCCGGCGATCAGACGATCATCTTCTGCGGCGATCTCATCCCCACCACCGCGCACCTCAAGCCGGCCTGGGTCTCGGCGTACGATCTCTACCCACTCACCGTCATCGAAGAGAAGAAGCAGCTCCTCGCCCAGGCGGTCGAAGAGGGCTGGTTCCTGTTCCTCGAGCACGACCCTGCGGTGGCCATGTGCACCGTGACGGACGACGGGCACGGGCAGGTGGTGGTCGACCGCATCGTCCCGTTGTGATGAAGGCCTCTGCATGAAAGCCGGAACTGCCTGCGTCACGAAGAAGGGTGTCGATCGCTGGAAGAACGGCCACCCGTGGATCTACGCCGCTGACGTCGAGTCGGTCGGCCCCGACGTTCAGGGCGGAGACGTCGTTCGCGTCGAGGACACCCGCGGTTGGTTCATGGGCCAGGCGCTCTATTCGAAGGCCTCGAAGATCTCGCTGCGCTGGCTCGCGTGGGACGATCAGCCCATCGACGCCGATCTCTTCGGCAGACGCCTCGAAGCGGCGATCGCCCTGCGCAAGCGCGAGTACCCCGACGACACCTGCTACCGCGTGGTGCATGGCGAGGCCGATCAGATCCCCGGGCTCGTCGTCGACCGGTTCGGTGACTACCTCTCGGTGCAGTTCCTCCACGCCGGCACCGAGCGCCGCAAGGAGCTCTTCGTCGACCTGCTGACGAAGCACTTCAACCCGAAGGCGATCGTCAACCGCTCCGACGCGAACGTGCGCCACCTCGAAGGCCTCGAGCCTGAGAAGGGCGTGCTCACCGGAGAGCTGCCGCCCGTCGTCACCTACCGCGAGGGGCACGTGGTCATGGAGGTCGATCTCCTCCACGGTCAGAAGACCGGCGCGTTCCTCGACCAACGTGACAACCACGTGCGCGCGGCCGACTACGGCACTGGCGAGGCGCTCGACTGTTTCAGCTACGCCGGAGCCTTCGCGCTCCAGCTCGCGCTCAAGGCCACGAAGGTCACCGCCGTCGAGATCAGCGAGAGCGCCTGCGCGCAGATCACCAAGAACGCCGAGCGCAACAAGTTCACCAACGTCGAGACGGTCTGCGCGAACGCCTTCGACTACCTGCGTGACACGCTCGACGAGGGGAAGCGCTTCGACACGGTCGTCCTCGATCCGCCCTCGTTCGCGAAGAACAAAGACGCCATCGCCGCGGCCACGCGTGGCTACAAAGAGATCAACCTGCGCGCGATGCAGCTGCTCAACCCGGGCGGCACGCTCATCACCGCCAGCTGCACGCACCACATCGACGAGACGAAATTCGAAGAGATGCTCGACAGCGCCGCGGCTGACTCGAAGCGCCGTGTGCAGATCATCGAGAAGCGCGGCGCAGGGAGAGATCACCCCGTGCTGCTCGGGCTGCGGGAGACGCGCTACCTCAAGTGCTTCGTGCTCCGGGTGTTGTGAGCCGGCAGCTCAGCTCTCGACCGGCGGCGGCAGCCCCGAGCCGTTGCGCAGCGCGAGGTACAGCCCCGCCTGCACCATGAAGAAGAGCGCGTAGCCGATGGGGACGGCGATGAGCAGCCCCACACACAGCGCGAGCATTCCAGCGACGGCCAGAAGCATCACCACCATGCTGGCGACGAACAGATAGCCCACGGTGGGGAGCCGGTGGCCGTGACCGAGCGCCCAGCCGCGGCGCAGCGCCTCCATCGTGTCGCAGCCGGCGTACACCAGCTCGAACTGCGCGAACGTCAGCGGAATCAGGACCCACATCATCGCGACGGTGAGCCCGAGGCTGCCGAGCCCGAGCACGATGTACGGCGCCGGCCCCCTGAAGGCCTCTTTCAGGCCGCTCTCGCTGAAGCCGCCGCCACCCGCGAGGACCGCCACCGCGAACAACAGCGCGAAGCCCGCCATGAGGGGCACCCCCACGCCGAACGCGAGCGACAGCTGAAGCGCCGTGTAGCGCCACACCTTCTTCGCCTGCGAGAACATGCGGGGAATCTCGACCTTGCGACCGAGCAGCGAGTCGATGCCCACCCGAATGAGGCCCATGACGCCGATGCCCTGCACGATGATCGTCACGATGAAGCCGATGATGAAGCCGACCACCATCACGATGATGGCTGGCGCGGGGTTCTTCCCTCCGCCACCGACGAGCATCATCTGGCCGACCACCGAGAACACCTGCATCACGAGCTGACCCGCGAACGACAGGCCCATCATCACCATGCCCGCGACGCCCAGCAGCACGATGTCGCGGCGCCACGCCTCGAACACCGAGTTCCACACGCGCGAGAAGTCGTAGTCCTCACGGCTGTAGGGCCAGGTGCCGAGCGACTGACGGCAGGCCGGGCAGAGCGTGCCGGTTCGCTTGTCGGAGCACGTGGCGCACATGAAGTTGCCGCACCGGGTGCAGACGGTGTCGGCGGCGGCGTCCTGATGAACGGCGCACATCGCCCCTGCAGGCGCTGGTTGTGGCGAAAGCACGTGAAGACTCCTCCCGGGTGTTTCGGCGCACGACGCTAGCCCGCGCGTCGTGAGCCACGATGCACATTCGCTTCCACTGACACCCGATGACGTCCATCGTGTGCATGTGAAGTTCACCGACGACGACGCCGAGGTCCCCGAGCCGGTGCGCCGAAAACATGCGCTCGCAGAGACCCGCGAGGTGCTCCGGAAAGCGTCCGAGACGTACCGGCCGTGGTCGTGCCCCTCGACCGCCGAGTGCTGCCAGCTGACGAAGACCGGCCGGCCGCCCTGGCTGTGGCCGAGTGAGTGGGCGGTGCTCCTCGAGCGCCTCAAGCGCGACGCGCGACCGCTGCCTCCACTCCGAGCCGACGGTGGCTGCCCCTTTCTCGACGTCAGTGGGCTGCGCTGCACCGTCTACGAAGACCGGCCCTTCGGCTGCCGCACGTTCTTCTGTCATCGCGTGAGCGGGCCGAGCACGCAGCCAACCTTCGCGACGAACGATCTGCTCCACCAGCTCGAGGGCGCCAACGTCGAGTGGCAGGAAGAGGCGCAGCCGAAGCCGCTCCCCGAATGGCACGCTGCGGCGCTCGGTGCGTCACGGGGTTGATGCCTGGCCGCAGGCGTGGTCTTCCACCGCTCATGCGTCACGCTCTGTTCCTGAGCCTCCTGGGTCTCGCCTGCTCGGCGCCGACGAAGATCGAGCCGCCTGCGCCGAGGTGGTCGCCCGGCATCGTCTACCGCACCGAGCGCGGCCCGACGTCACGCGGCTTCCTCGATCGCCGCGGGCTGGTGCACGCGCACTCGGTGTTCTCCCACGACGCGTGTGACGGCCAGCCCATCACCGACGCGGGCGTGCACGATCAAGACTGCCTCACCGACTTCCGCCGCGACGTCTGCGCCGCGAAGCAGGACTTCGTCTTCCTCACCGATCACGGCGACAACTTCAGGGACAACGAGTTTCCCGACGTGCTGCTCTACCGCGCGAACGAGGGCGACACGCTGGTGAACCACGGCGCTGCGCCCACCGCCAACCGCCTCGCGTGCGCCAACACCGAGCCCATCCTCATCATGGCCGGCACCGAGACCGCGACGATGCCCGTCGGCCTCGAGAACCACCTGGCCAACCGTGCGCTCTACGGGAGCATGGAAGACTCCGCGATCCGCGCGGCGCAAGACGCTGGCGCCGTCTCGCTGGTGCCGCACACGGAGGACTGGACGCCGGAGCAGCTCGTCTCGATGCCGCTCGATGGCTTCGAGATGTACAACCTGCACCGCAACAGCCTTCAGAATATCGGCATCGCGGCCGAGCTGGTGTTCGGGAAGGTCGAGCTGGGCGACTTCGACGGCCTGCCGCACCCCGACGCGTTCTTCACGGCCTTCACGCTCGACGACCCGACGTACTTTGCGACGTGGGGCACCGTGCTCGCGCGTGGCGTGAAGCGCGTCACCACCATGGGCACCGACTGCCACCGCAACACCTTCCGCCAGAAGCTGCAGGACGGGGAGCGCATCGACAGCTACCGCCGCATGATGAGCATGTTCTCGAACCACCTGTTGGTGCGGCCCAACGCCGAGGGCTCGTTCGACGATCGCTCGCTCAAAGAGGCCCTGCGCGCGCGGCGGCTGTACGGCACCTTCGACTTCCTCGGGAGCCCGGTCGGCTTCGACTTCTTCGCGGCTGAAGGCGCGGTGACGAAGGAGATCGGCGAGACGGCGTTGATCTCCTCGGGCGCCATCCTCGAGGTCAAGACGCCGCAGGTGCGAGACCTCGACCCGTCAGCTCCTGCGCCGACGATCACCACGAAGCTCTGGGTCGCGAAGGAAGGCGGCTGGGACGAAGTGGCGTCGACGACCGAGCCGACCCTGCGCTTCACCCCGACGACGCCAGGTGTCTACCGGGCCGAGGTGCGCATCGTGCCGACGCACCTCAAGCCCTTCATCGGAAAGCGGAACGACTTCATTCGCAACGAGCGCCCGTGGGTGCTCTCGAACGCGATCTGGGTCGCGCCGTAGGCTCGGCCGGAGACTCAGCTACTCCTTCGGCCACGTGCCGGGCGGCACCATGATGACGCCCGAGTTCCAGCCCCAGTCCTTCAGCGGCTTCTCTTCGATCGCCGTCTTCGAGTCGGGCATGTGGTTCCAGTGGAACTCGTTCACGTTGCCGTTGCGGCCGACGAAGGTGTGCATGCCGCCCTTGGCGAGCCCGAAGAAGAAGGGAACCTTCGAGAGCTTGTCGATGCCCGACAGATCCTGCGTGGTGCCGCCGCCCTCGGTGGGCCGGTAGTTCTGCACCGTCGCGTCGATTTTGATGCCGTAATACGGCTTGCCCTTCGAGACCTGGTGCGCCGAGAAGCTGTGCTCCGCGTTGCCGTCGTTCGGCTTCTTCGCGTCGGGGTTCCAGTACACCGCCTGCCAACCATCCTTCTGGAGCTCCTTGGCGAGGTCGGTGCCCTTCGAGCCCTGTGAGCCGACGATGCGTTTGATCTCGCTCCAGCGCTCCGTCTTGCCGGCCGCCGCGTAGGCCGCGCCGACGTTCTCCATCGCCCAGCTGATGCAGGACGACTCCTTGAAGTTGGTGTTGGGCGTGGTGCCAGGCTTCGCGTTCGCGGCCGCCCAGTCCTTGCGCTCCTGCGGCGTCATCGTCTTCATCGACGAGTGATCGCCGTAGTACACGCCGACGCCCGTCTTCTCGATGGCCTCGAGGTGCTGCTTCATGCGCAGGTCGACCGACTGCGCGCCACCCGCGGCCAGCTTGTTCCCGAAGTCGTTGGGCCGCGTGGTGGTGCCCGTCTGCTGAACGGTCGCCGTGCCAACCGACGGCCCCCAGCCCTGCGTGGTCGTCGACTGGGTCGGCTGCGTCGGCGCCGCACCCGGCGTGTTCAACGTCCACCCGACCTTGATGGAGTTCGGGTTGGTCGCCAGCGACGGGTACTTCGTCGAGTTCGCGCTGATCAGCGCCTGCGTCGACACGCCGAGCCGCGACGCGATCTTCGAGAGCGAGTCACCCGACTGCACGGTGACGCTCGACGGGTTGGACTGCACCTGCTGCGACGACACGCGATTCGTACGAACGGAGTTCACCGACGGCATCGGCACGACCTCGAATTCTTGGAAGAGGAGTGGAGAATTACACGAAGAAGACACTCGGCAACAGCCGGGCGCGCAAGACCACAAGCGACTGAAATCGCTGCTGATTCGCGGCTACGGGTCTTCGGGCTCGGCGGCAGGCGCCTGTTTTTGCTGCAGCGCGCCTCGCAGGCGTTCCAGGACCTGGCGCTCGGCTTCGGCCGGCAGCCCGAGCGGACCTGGCTGGCACTCGCAGCTGACCTGGCCGGTCCGGAGATTCTGCGCAAAGGCACAGACCCCCGGGCACTCGCGCAGCGGCGTGTCTTCGAAGAGCGCCAGCGACACCTCGCGCGCAGCCGAGAGTGCCTCTGCGCAAGGCTTCATCGTTTCGAACAGACGGGACCACGGCACGACGTGCTGCGTGTTGCGCCCGCGATCGCCGGCGTCGAAGGTGAAGCCGATGCGGCAGGCTGACGTCACCCCAGCGAAGTCGAGGTAGAGCCGCCCACCGTCGAGGAGCGGTCTCCAGATCGTCGCGGTGACGAGCAGGCCTTTCCCCACGCCGGCCTGCTGCAGCTCGAAGCACGCGTCCTCCGAGGGCGGCTGGGTGCCTCGCGCGCACTGGAACCGCTGACCTGCCGCGAGCAGCCGCGGGCGATGGAGCAGCAGCACGCCTGCCCCGACATCGATGGTCACCTCGAAGCGGCCCCATGCATCGGCCGCGAGGAGACCGACGACCCCGTGCGACGGAGCGCCCTTCACCAGCGAGAGCGACAGGCCCCGGGTGCCGACGCCGGGCGAGAGCTCGACCGTGTCCATCGCGACGCCTTGAAACGACGACAGCTCGAGCGGCAGCAGCTCTCTGGGCAGCTCGAGCTTCTGGAGCAGCTCAGCCGTCGTGGTGAACCCCGCCTGGCGCATGGGCGCTCCGAAGATCCGGCTCGCGCGCTCCCGGGTCGAGAGGGTGAACGCACCAGTGAACGTGTTCTCTCCCTGGGTGACGCGCGCTGCGAGGAGCGGCCAGTCGTGCTTCGGGTGGCGCGTGAGCTCGAGCACCTGCACCTCTCCGCCGAGCTGCTCAGCCCAGACGACCCAGTCTTCCTTCGGGCGCGACGAAACGAAGCGCAGCACGCGGCGCGACGGGTCGAGCTGGAGCGCCGTCGACACGAGCAGCTCGGTGCCGAGCACCACGACGCACGAGGCGCCATTGACGAGCCCGGCCTGCATGGGCACCAGCCGCCGGCCCGCGACCGTGAGCCCCGCGAGCCGAGTCACGGGAAAGACCTCGTCGGCGCCCAGTGGGTCGGTGATCGTCACCCGGGCGGCGCCCACCATCGGCGAGTCGAGGCACCCCGTCGTCACCAGCGTCATCGGCAGCGAGACGTCGACCACGATCTCTGCAGGCACCTGAAACACCTGGCCGGGAATGGCGATGCGAAGGCCGGGCCCGGGGAGCAGCGGTGCCTCGAGGCCGATGAGCGTGTCGAGCGCAGGTGGACCCGCGCTGCGGGCGCAGGCCGTCCCGACGAGCAGCGAAAGGAACCAGCAGGAGCGCACGCTCCAATCGTAGTCAGTCGATGCTGATGCCGCCGCCATCTTTCGAGACCGCAGGCACGGAGGTGCTCGAACCGGCGCCGTTGAACCCCAACCCCGGAGGCGCGTTGGGAATCGTGATCGGCCGCGTGATGATGCCGGTGCCGTTGGGCGCGATCTCGAACAGCTGGCCTGCTGCCGTGAAGCCGTAGACCGAGCCGCCCCAGTACGCGATGCCGAAGACGTTCGTGTACGGAATCGGCCCGTAGTTGCGAACGAGGCCGCCCGTCACCGGGTTCACCTGCAGCAGACAGTCGTCGCACATCGGGTTCGAGAACATGTTCTTGACGGTGAGGAACGTGCCGCCGTCTTGCACCGAGACGATGTCACCCGATGACTCGAAGTCCATCGGCAGGCCCGAGCCGATCTGGGTGAGGGCTCCGGTGGTGGTGTTGATGCGGTAGTAGAACCGGCCCGAGTAGGCGACGAGCACCTCGTTGTTCGGGTCGAGCGTTCCGCGCGGCACGAACGAGAGCGAGTTCGGGTAGGAGTTCATGGTGTTGATGGGCGTGCACGCGGCGTTGAGCAGGTTGAGGCTGTAGAGCCCTGATGGCGCGACGATGAACGCGTTGCCGGCGCCGTCGATGGCGAGATCGGTGATGTCGAAGGCGCAGGTGAAGTTGCCGACGGTGCGCACGGCGCGGGTGACGGGATCGAGTACGTAGAGCGTCGACGCGCTGTGGCCGTAGACCGACTCGACGAAGCCGGCGTCGAAGCCGGCGCTGCCGCCTGCCGTTGCGGAGCCGCCTGCCGTCGCCGAGCCACCCGCCGTCGCGGAGCC
>JALHMW010000006.1 GCA_022843845.1 Archangium sp. | reverse complement strand
CAACTGGCGGCGGCATGGCAACTGGCGGCGGCTTGGCGACGGGCGGCGGCATGGCGACGGGCGGCGGCGGCATGGGGCCGGGCGGCGGCATGGCGACCGGCGGCGGAATGGCCCTCCTCGCGATCGGCGACCCCTGCTCGGTGCCCAGCGAGTGCGCCGACGGCATGTGCCTCACTGCGTTGTTCGACAACGGCTACTGCTCGAAGGCGTGCACGAGCGACGGTGACTGCACCTTCGGCAGCCGCTGCGGCCGAAACCCCGCTGGCGGCGGCAACGTGTGCCTGAAGAACTGCGCGGCGCCGGGCACGTCGAACGGCTGCCGCCCGAACTACGTCTGCGACAAGGCCAACGTCTCGCTCAGCAACCTTCCGGTCTGCGTCCCGGCCTGCACGTCACCCTCGTCGTGTGGCGTCGGCGCGAACCAGTGCGACACGCGGGGCTTCTGCTGCGGCGCAGCGCCATACGCCTGCTGCAACAACACGCAGTGTGACTCCGGGTTCACCTGCACTGCGGGGTACTGCACGGGCTCCGGCACGGGCGGTGGTTCGTCAGGAACCGGTGGCGGCTCCTCAGGCACCGGTGGTGGTTCGTCAGGCACGGGAGGCGGCGGCTCCTCGGGCACGGGCGGTGGTGGCGCCTCGACGGGCAACCCTGTCGGCTCGGCCTGCACTGGCGCGTCGCAGTGTGAAGGCAGCGCCTCGGAACGCCGCTGCTCGCCGACCTGGAGCGGAGTGCCACCGTTCACCGGTGGCTACTGCAGCATCGGAAGCTGCACGACGACGGGCGCCGCAGCCTGCCCCACGGGCAGCTCGTGCGCGCTGTACGCGGGCTCACCCAACCACTGCCTCAAGAACTGCGACTTCGCGACGCAGACGGGCTGCCGCGCCGGCTACCTGTGCGAGCGAGGCATCGTCGAGGGGTTTTTCCCGGGCGTCTGTTTCCCGCGGTGCACGACGAACAGCCAATGCGCAGGCACAGGACGGTGCGACACGGCAACAGGCTCGTGCTGCGGAAACTCCGGCTTCAAGTGCTGCACGAGCGGCGCCCCGTGCTCGCCAGGACAGGGCACGTGCCAGACGAACCTCGGGAACTACTGCGGGTGAGCGAGTCGTCGCCCGGAGAAGCCCACGCGCACCTCGACGCGCTCGGCCGACGGGTCCGGGCCCTGCGCGAGACGATGCGCCTCACGCAGGAGGCCTTCGCCCAACGCTGTGGCATCTCGGTGAGCTTCGCCTCGCTGCTCGAGCGCGGGGAGCGCAGCCCATCGTACGAGACGCTCATCTCCATCGCGCGTGCGCTCGAGGTGCCCGTCTCGGAGCTCTTCCGCGATGGGCCGACGTTCGCCTCCGATGATCCCTCTCACGTGCGGTTGCTCGACTTCGCGCGAAAGGCCCAGCTGACCCGCGCACAGGTCGATCGCGTCATCGCCGTCGGGCACGCGATGTTCGGTCTCGAGCCCGACACCCGCAGGGCAGGACGCGTCGCCGGGTGCTCGGAAGAGGGCTGCGATCGGCCGGTGCTGGCGCGCGGGCTCTGTGGGCCGCACTACCATCGCGCACGGCGGGCACGGCTCGGCGACGAGTGACGATTCTCTGAAGGTCGGACCAACGCTCGGCACTTCGTCGGCATGGCGCTCCGACTGACGGCGTTGGTCTGCTTTCTCACCACAGCGTGTGGGCGCGGCGGGCCGGCGTGGCCAGAAGCGCCCACGGGCGGTGAGGCTGACCCGTTCTTCACGTCGCTGACGGAGACGGCGTGGGTCCTTCGAACCCTCACCGCGGCGCGCTGCAACGATCGGTCGCTCCGGTGGTCGTTCTCGCCAGACGGGAGCGCGCGCACCACGACGACGCGCGACGTGCTCGACCCGAACGGCGTCTGCGCCTCGCCGCCCGTGGAGACCCTCGGGCGCTGGAGCCGGCGCGGGCGAGAGGTCGAGGTGGGCTGGCCCGACGGCACCAGGCGCTTTCACGCTGCGGTGTTCGCGCACGCGCCGCGGCTGTCGAACTTCCCGTCACGGAGGATCACCAACGGTGGCAGGGCCCTCTCGACGAGAGCGTTCGAGCGCGTGGGAGACGCCTGGCTCGACGAGCACGAGGCGCCGAGGAGCGGTCAGCCCGTGCGCACCTCGACCCGAGTCACCATCTCACCGCCGCTCACCGCGGCTCACGACGGCGCCGCATGCACGATGCAGGTGACGGTCTCGGTCGACCTCGATGGGCAGACGACCACTGAGACGTTCTCACCACCGTGCGTACGGCTCCGCGACGCGGCCACCGGGTGGCGCGCGGCAGGCAACCTCGAGAAGTTCATCTACCGCCACGAGGTGGTGAGCGAGGCGGGAGTGTTCATCAGACGCGCGCCGGCCATCGCCTCAGCCATCGCCGACGGCTTCATGATGGCGCTCGCGGTGCACGACGAGCAGCCCGACGTCGCGGTGCACCCGGAGCTGAGTGACGAGGCGCTGGGCTGGTTCGAGTCCGAGTAGCGAGGCTCCGACCGCCTCCGCGAACGCCGGCGATGCAGCTACTTCTTTGGTGGCAGCCGGTGCGGTGAGACCGACGGACGGGCCCCGGGCGTCGCGGGCCGAGCGGGCGGTGGCGCTCCCGGTCTGCGATTCGCGGGGGCCTGCGGGTAGGCCTTGATGTTGGTGCCCTCCCCGTCTCCCGGCGCGGCCTCACCTTCTGCCATCAGCGCTTCATCGACCTCGACGCTCCCGTCGTCACCGGCCGCCTCGTCGTCACCGGTCTGCGAGCTGGGCTCGACGGGCTTCTTCGCCAGCAGCGGGTTTCGGGTCGGCGGCGGCGTCGCGTCGTCTTTCGAGGCGGCTCTCGGCGCAGCGGTGACCTGTGACGGGCGAGCTGACGGTGGCGCGGCGGGCTTCGGCCCAGCCGGTACCTGCACCTGCGCGTTGCCCTTCGCGGGAGCGGCCTTCTCCGCCAACTTCCGGTTCGCGTCGTCCTGAAGCTTCTGCTCGAACGCGTGGTAGTCGTCGGACCACGACTCGGGGTCGGGCAGGTGCTTCTCGCGGTGCTTGAGCGACGGCGCCCAGTGCGTGGTGACATTCTCGCCCAACCCGTGAATCAACGGCGGCGGCGGCAGGCCATACGTCGCGGGGTCGAAGAACTTCTCGTTGAGATCGGTGAAGCCGTACGCGCGGGCCTTGGCGAGGAAGGTGGGCAGAATGCCGGTCGGCGCGTGGTAGCCGAGCACGTTGCCTTCGTTGTCCTTGGTGACGGGAATGTAGAGCCACAGATCCTGCGTGCGGTAGTCGCCCTTCTCGTTGAGCGGCAACACCTCGCTGACGGCGATCGTCTTTCGCGAACCATCTTGCAGGCGCTCGCAGCACACGACGAAGTTGATCGCCGCGGCCACCTGCGCACGCACCGCCACCATCGGCAGCTCGACCGCGCTCATCAGACACAGCGACTCGATGCGGCGCAGCGACTCGGTGGGCGTGTTGGCGTGCGTCGTCGCCATCGAGCCGCCGTGGCCGGTGTTCATCGCCTGCATCAGGTCGAACGCCTCACCGCCGCGGACCTCGCCGACGATGATGCGATCGGGCCGCAGTCGCAGCGCCGACTGGAGCAGGTGGCCCATGTTCACCTCGCCCTTGCCGAACTTGTCGGGCGGGCGCGACTCGAAGGGCACCAGGTGCTCCTGGTTGAGCTGGAGCTCGGCCGAGTCCTCGATGGTGAGGATGCGCTCGTCGTCAGGGATGAGCCCCGAGAGGATGTTGAGGAGCGTCGTCTTGCCCGAGCCCGTGCCGCCCGAGACGAGCATGTTCAGCTTCACGCGAACGGCGGCCTCGATGACGCGCACCATCGCCGGCGTGATCGAGCCGAACCTCACGAGGTGATCGGGCGTCAGCTTGTCGCGGAAGAACTTGCGGATGGAGATCGTCGTGCCCTTGCGCGCGATGGGCGGGAGCACCACGTGAATGCGGCTGCCATCCGGCAGGCGGGCGTCGAGGCGCGGGCGATCTTCCGAGAGCGGGCGGCCGACGTACTGGGCCATGTTGCGCGCGGCGCCGAGCAGGCCCTCTTCCGTGAAGGTGGCGTCGGTCTTGTAGAGGCGCCCCTTGCGCTCGATCCACACGTCCTTCTCGCCGTTGATCATGATCTCCGACACCGTCTCGTCGTCGAGGTACTGCACGACGGGCTTCAAGAAGGCGCGGAGTGACTCCTGGAACATCGACATGCCGAACACCCTAGCCCGGTCGATGAGTCAGTGGCGAAGCCGTGCGGCCGTTCTAACGTGCGTTCATGGCCAGCCGCCGACCTGCTCGTCCCGCGAAGAAGAAGCCCACCGCCAGGCCGAGCCCCGAGCCCGAGAAGGTGGCGCTGAACGAAGGCGCTGAGGCCGAAGCGCCGCTTCCGAAGAACACCCTGCCCTTCGAGATCGACCCGAAGAAGGTCGAAGACTCGCTCAAGAAGTTCCGTGACCAGCTCGTGCAGCTCACCAAGAAGGGCCGCTACACGAAGGTGCGCTTCAAGTTTCGCGGCAAGCAGCTGCTGCCTGACCTCCCGCTCGCGGCCGTCGTCGCCGTCGAAGGCGCGACGTTCTACTGGACGGGCCTGTTGCGCCTGCTCGTGTTCAACCTCGCGGGGCGCGCCGTCATCGAGGTCGAGCTGGTGAACGACTCCGAGAAGCGCATCACCACGGGCAAAGAGGCGCTGCTCTCGGGCGATCTCGACGAGGCGCTCAAGGCGTTTCGCGAGGCGCTCGACATGGACCCCGAGAACGCGATCGTGCACCTGAACCTGGGCGTCGCGTACAAGCTCAAGGGCCAGAAAGAGGTCGCGCGCATGGCCCTGACGAAGGCGAAGGCGCTCGACGCGCACGGGCCGACCGGCATGGAGGCCGATCGCCTGCTCGCTGGACTTGGGCCGTCGGGCTCGTAGCCGCTCGAGGTGTCCATCGGCTTGCTGTTGGCCCTGAGCGCCTTCCCGAGGCACCCCGCCGTGAAGGCGCCGATCGCCGTCGCCGCGAGCTGACTACTTCGAGATCGGCGTCTCGGCTTCGCCGGCGCCGCGCTCTTCCTGGTGCTGCTTCGGGTTGGTGCCCCACGTGAAGTCAGCGGGCACGGTGCCTCCGCCGCGCTGCTCGCTCCCGGTGCCCCACTCGCTGTCCTGGTGAACGATGTCAGTGGTGGGACGGCCCTTGAACGGCACGGGCAGCTTCTTCGGATCGCTCGGCTTGTTCGATGAACCCATGGCCCGGGTGATAGCGACACCGCGCCCAGAAGGCTACGGCGACGTCAGGAGCCTGGCGTGGCCGGCCGCGACTTCATGGCACACTTCGCCGGGTGAGCGCCTCGCCGGGCCGGATCCACGCCTTCGACTGGCTGCGCGGCGTCGCCGTGGTGGTGATGATTCAGACGCACTCGCTGGTGCTGCTCCAGAAGGGCCTCGAGAGAGACCCCTTCTATTCGTGGCTCGTGCGCATCGATGGGCTGGTCGCGCCCTCGTTCATCTTCTCGGCAGGCTTCGCGCTGGCGCTGGTGCAGGTGCGGGCGGCGCTGGCTGGCGGCTCGCGAAAGGCGCAGGCCCTCAAGACGTTGAAGCGCATCGGCGAGGTGCTGCTGGTGGCGTCGCTGGTGAACACCATCTGGTTTCACGCGTGGCGGGAGCCGAAGTGGCTCCTGCGCCTCGACATTCTTCACTGCATCGGGCTGGCGCTGCTGATCGCGCTCCCGTTTCTGGTGAGCCTGGCGAATCGGCCCCACGTGCTGCGCTGGGTCATGTTGGGCCTCGCGGCGCTCGTCTTCGGGCTCTCACCGTTGACCGAGAACGTCACGGGGTTCGCGAGCATCTTCGTCAACACCCGCGTCGGCGCACTCGACGACACGCTGGGCACCACGTTCGCGCTGTTCCCGTGGGCGGGCTACGTCTTCCTCGGAGCCTCGTTCGGCGCGACCGTCGGCATGATGAAGCACGAAGCCCAACTGTGGCGCTGGCTGGGGTTCCTCTGGGGGTTGGGCGCAGCGCTGTGGGCGACCGACGGCTTCTGGCGCGGCCTCTACCCGGCACACAACTTCTGGGTGACCAACCCCGCGAACGCCGCACAACGATGGACGCTGGTGCTCTCGGTGATCGCCCTGTTCCGCGTCATCGAAGTGCGCGTACCGGGCTCACCGAAGTCGAGGCTCGCGGCGCTGCTCGGCACCTTTGGAGCATCATCGCTCTCGGCGTACTTCTTCCACGAGATGCTGCTCTACCAGAACACCGTCGGCATCTTCACCAAGCTGTTCCGCGAGCGGTGCGACTGGGTGACGTACTGGCCGGTGCTCGCGGCCCTCGTGTTCTCGACGTGGCTCTGCGTGAAGGCCTGGGACCGGGTCGACCCCAGGCTCCGCGCGCTCTTCTCGAAGAAGGCGCCACCCGTCACTTCGTAGGCAGCACGGCCTCGACCTGCTTGCGCACCTCGGGGCTCATCGGCTCGGCCTTCGAGGGCAGGTGCGCGACGACCTTGCCGTCGGTGGCGACCAGGAACTTGTTGAAGTTCCAGTTCACCTCGCCGCCGTTCTCCTTCAGGCCCTGCAGGTGCTTGTAGAGCGGGTGCGCGGCGTCACCCTTGACGGCCACCTTGGCGAAGAGCGGGAACGTCGTCTTGTACTTGAGGTCGCAGAACGCCTTCACCTCGGCGTTGGTGCCGGGCTCCTGGCCACCGAAGTCGTTCGACGGGAACGCGAGCACCTCGAAGCCCTTCGCCTTGTACGCCTGGTACAGCTCCTCGAGGCCCTTGTACTGGGGCGTATAGCCGCACTGCGACGCGGTGTTGACGATCAGCAGCGCCTTGCCCTTGTACTGCGAGAGCGAGACGTCTTTGCCGTCGATGGTCTGCACTTGAAGATCGTAAAGGCTCATGGGGGCTCCAGCGAGAGAGAGGGACAGTGCGAGGGTGGTCAGCATGGCCGCTGAGGTAACCGCCCACGTTCCGCCCCGCCACCCGTCTTCACCGCAGCGAGCACGTGACGCCTCAGCCCAGGTCCTTCACGAACTGGTCGAACCGCGACTTGTTCGAGGCCTTGTGGAAGGCGTCCTCGCCCGAGATCTTTCCTTCTTCGGCGAGCTTGAAGAGCACGTCGTCCATCGCCTGCATGCCGAGCTGCTTCCCGGACTGGATGATGGAGTGGATCATCGGCGTGTTGCCTTCGCGGATCACGTTCGGCAGGCCCGGCGTTTTCAGCAGAATCTCGTGGACGGCCATGCGGCCCCGGCCATCGGGCGTGCGGAGCAGCAGCTGCGACACCACCGCGGCCAGCGACTCCGACAGCATGGTGCGCACCTGCTGCTGCTGGTCGGTCGGGAACGCGTCGATGACGCGGTCGATGGTCTTCGGCGCGCTGTTGGTGTGGAGCGTTCCGAACACCAGCACGCCCATCTCGGCGGCGGTGATGGCGAGGGCGATCGTCTCCATGTCTCGCATTTCGCCGACGAGGATGACGCCGGGGTCCTGCCGAATCGCGCTCCTCAAGGCGTTGGCAAAGCTCCTGGTGTCGTTGCCCACCTCGCGCTGGCTCAGGGTGCACTTCTTGTTCTGGTGCACGAACTCGACGGGGTCTTCGATGGTGACGATGTGCTTCGAGTGTTTGGTGTTGATGAGGTCGACGATCGCCGCGAGCGTCGTCGACTTGCCCGAGCCCGTCGGCCCCGTCACCAGCACCAGCCCCTGCTCGAGATCGGCCAGCGCCGACAACGCGGCCGGCGCCTTCAGCTCCTCCAGCGAGCGGATCTTCTCGGGGATGATGCGGAACACCGCCGCGGCGCCGCGCTCCTGGTTGAAGTAGTTCGCGCGGAACCGCCCCACGCCCGCCAGCGCGTACGCGAAGTCGAGATCGAGGTTGGTGCCGTAGTGGCTCCACTGCTTCTCGTTCGCGAGCTCCTTCAGGTGTTCGCGCAGCGACTCGTCGCTGAAGGTCGGCCACCCACCGATGGGCTTCACGCCACCGTGCTGGCGCATGTGGGGCTGCATGCCGGCGGCGAGGTGCAGGTCGCTGCCGCCCTGGTCCTTGAGCAGCTTGAAGAGTGGGTCGAGGCGGGCCATGGCGGGTTCTCAGGCGAAGCGCTTGGGGTCTTCTGCGTGGCGGCGGGCTTCGGCTTTCGTCACCTGCCCGCTCTTGACCAGGTCGAACAACGAGTCGTCGAGCAGACACATGCCGTCGTTCTTCGCGGTCTGCATCACGCTGCGGATCTGAAAGGTCTTCTCTTCACGAATCAGGTTCGAGACCGACGGCTTCACGTAGAGGATCTCGAGCACGGGGATGCGCCGCGTCCCGTCGGCCGTGAGCACGAGGCGCTGCGAGACGATCGCGCGCAACGACTCCGACACCATGGCCCTGATCTGCGACTGCTGCTTGGGCGGGAACACGTCGAGGATCCGGTTGATGGTGCGCACCGCGTTGTTGGTGTGCAGGGTGCCCATCACGAGGTGGCCCGTCTCGGCGGCCGAGATGGCGAGCTGAATCGTCTCGAGATCGCGCAGCTCACCGATGGCGATGATGTCGGGGTCTTCACGAAGCGCGGCGCGCAAGGCGTTGGCGAAGCTCAAGGTGTGCTTGTTCGCCTGGCGCTGGTTCACCACGCAGCTCTGCGGCGTGTGCACGTACTCGATGGGGTCTTCGACGGTGATGATGTGATCGGTGCGCGTGGCGTTGAGCAGGCTGACGAGCGCGGCGAGCGTCGACGACTTGCCGCAGCCGGCCGGGCCCGTCACCAGCACCAGCCCCTGGTGGTAGTCGGTCAGCTTCGAGAGGCTCGCGGGCAGGCCCAGGCTCTCGAGGGTCGGCGGCTCGGGCGGAATGGTGCGGAACACGCCGTCCCACCCGCGCTGCTGCTTGTAGAAGCTCGCGCGAAACCGCCCGACCCCGGGCAGCGCCAGCGCGACGTCGAAGTCCCAGTTCTCATCGAGCAGCTTTCGCTGCTCAGGATCGAGCGCGTCCTTGAGAATCGACTCGACCGCCCCGGCGTCGAGCACGCCCGTCTTCAGCTCCTTGAGCTGGCCGTTGACGCGCATCTGCAGCGGCGCGCCCCCGTGAATGTGCACGTCGCTCGCCTTCGCCTCGACCGCCTTGGTGAGGATCTGGTTGAGCGTCGGGAGCTTGACGGCTGGACCAGCACGCGTCACCTGCACGGCGGGACCTGCGGGCGCTGCAGCTGCCACCGGCGCCGGGGCCGCTGCGGGCGCTGAAGGCTTCGCCGCGGCGGGTGCGGCCACGGGCGCCGACGACGCTGGTGCCGCAGCGCCCCCGCCCTGCTTCGCGAGGTACTGCGCCTGCGCCTGCGCCAGCCACTTCGCCTGGTCGGCGCTGATGAACTTGAGCTCTTGCAGCAGCGAGCTCAACGGCTTCGGGTCGGAGGCCTGTCGTTGCGCGGCCGACGTGAGCTGCTCCTGGCTGATGAGCTTGTAGTGAACGGCGATTCGACCGAGCAGCGCGTCTTCTTGACTCTGCATGGAGCGCGGAGCCTAGCCCGCCGCGTGAGTGAGTCGATCGCCATCGCGCGCGGGTGAAGAAAGGTGAAGAGGTGTGTGCCGCAGCAGGTTGCTGGTTAGGGTGCGCAGCGTGAGCCGCGACGATCGTGACAAGAAGACGCCAAAGCCGAAACCACAGGTGACGCTCCGGCGGCTGTACTCGCTGGCGTGGCCCGAGCGGTGGTCGCTGCTGCTCGCCACGACGTTCTTGATCATCAGCTCGAGTGGCTCGCTCGCGTTCCCCTCGGCGGCTGGCTCGCTGCTCGACGGCGCGCTCAACGTGAAGACCGGGGCCGTCGACATCGCGCAGGTCGACCGGCTCGCGCTGGCCCTGGTGGCCATCTTCTTCGTCACGGCCATCACCTCGGCGCTGCGCTTCTTCATCTTCAGCCGCGCGGGCGAGCGCATCGTCAGCCGGCTGCGCGAAAACCTGTACGGCTCGCTCCTGAGCCAGGAGATCGCGTTCTTCGATGGCCAGAAGACCGGCGAGCTCTCGTCGCGGCTGTCATCCGACGCGTCGGTGCTCCAGACGACGGTGAGCGCCAACATCAGCATGGTGCTGCGCAACCTCGTGACGGCCATCGGCTCGGTGACGATGCTGATGCTCACGTCGTCGAAGCTGACCCTGATGATGCTCGCGGTCGTGCCACCGGTGGCGATTGGCGCGGTCTGGTACGGCCGCCGCGTTCGCAAGCTCTCGAAAGAGAGCCAGGACGCGCTGGCCAAGGCGAGCGAGGTAGCGGTCGAGTCGCTCGCGGGCATTCGCACCGTGCGCTCGTTCGCCGCCGAGAAGAAGGAGCTCGGCCGCTACGGCGACGCCATCGCCGCCTCGCTCGCGCTCGCGTTCCGGCGCATTCGGCTGTCGTCGTACTTCTTCGGCGCCGCGTCGTTCATGGCGTTCTCGTCGGGCGCGTTCGTCTTCTGGTACGGCGCGCGAATGGTGGCCAACGGCGAGCTCAGCGCCGGCGCGCTGCTCACCTTCCTGATGTACACGATGCAGCTCGCCTTCGGCATGTCGGCGCTGGCCGAGCTGTGGACGGACGTGCAGCGGGCGTCGGGCGCCGCCGAGCGTGTGTTCGAGCTGCTCCACCGCAAGCCCGAGATTCCCTCGACGGGCGGCGCGACCATCGACGCGCTCCAAGGCGCGGTGCGCTTCGAGCATGTTCAGTTCTCGTACCCCGCGCGCCCCGACTCGAAGGTGCTCGACGACTTCTCGCTCTCGCTCGACCCGGGAGAGATCGTCGCGCTCGTCGGCCCCTCGGGCGCCGGCAAGTCGACCATCGCGTCGCTCTTGTACCGCCTCTACGATCCGAAGGCGGGCGGGCTGCGGCTCGACGGCGTTCCGTTCTCCTCGCTCGACCCGCAGTGGCTGCGCCGGCAGATCGGCGTCGTCGCTCAGGAGCCGTTGCTCTTCTCGACCAGCATCGCCGAGAACATTCGCTACGGCCGGCCCGAGGCCTCGATGGCCGACGTCGAGCAGGCCGCGCAGCTCGCCAACGCCCACACGTTCATCTCCACCTTCCCCGAGGGCTACCAGACGCTCGTCGGAGAGCGCGGCATTCAGCTCTCGGGTGGGCAGAAGCAGCGCGTCGCCATCGCCCGCGCCATCTTGAAGAACCCGCGCATCCTCATCCTCGACGAGGCCACCAGCGCGCTCGACGCCGAGAGCGAACACCTGGTGCAGGAAGCGCTCGAGCGCCTCATGCACGGTCGCACCACGTTGATCATCGCGCACCGGCTCTCGACGGTGAAGGACGCGGACCGGGTGGTGGTGCTCGAGGCTGGAAAGGTCGTGCAGACGGGCACGCACGCGGGGCTGGTGGAGCAGGAGGGCCTCTACAAGCGCCTCATCGAGCGGCAGTTCGCGGCCTGAGCCTCAGGCGTCGCGCGACTGCAGCACGCCCATCAGCTTCGACATCTCGACCTCGAGCTGGAGCTTCAGCTCGGGCACGCGGGTGAGATCGTTCTGCGAGCCGGCGAGCTCGAGATCTTTCGCGAGCGAGGTGGCCGAGTGCGCGGCGAGGCTCACCAGGGCGCCCTTGAGCCGGTGGGCAGTGCGCTTGATGGCCAGCGGCTCCCGGCTACCGACCGCGCTCTGCACGTCGGCCAGGAGCACAGGGCCTTCCTTGCGGAAGAGCTCGATGATCTCGGTGACGAGCGCCTCGTCGCCCGCGCAGTTTTCTTTCAGCGCCTGCCAATCGATCACGTCCACTGACACCTCCCTGGCAGGTCACGGCAGACCTTCCGGCGGTCGCCGCACCCACGCTCCCCGCCGCGGTTCTTCGGCGCACCCGACGATATTGCAAAGGGCCAGCCGCGCGAGGGTTGATGCGATCTGTCCGCAAGGCTAGGTGCCGTGTCGCATGCCTGCCGACACTGCCCTGCTCGCGAGCGTTCCACTCTTCGAGCGCCTCGATGAAGAAGAGCGGGCGTTGCTGGCAGCCCAGCTCGACGACGTCTCGTTCGACGCGGGCCAGGTGGTGTTCAAGCGCGGCGACCCCGGCGGCTCGATCTTCATCGTCGTCTCTGGCGCCGTGGAGATCTTCGTCGAGGACACCGTCGGTCAGCGCGTGGTGTTCGAGACCGCGAAGGCCGGCGACTTCTTCGGCGAGCTCTCGCTGCTCGACGGCGACCCACGCAGCGCGTCGTCGGTGGCGATCGAAAGCACCCGCGCCGTGCGCCTCGATCGAAACGACCTCGAGCTGCTCTTCAAGCGCCACCCCACCTCCGCGATGGACGTGCTGGCCGTCATCGGCAGACGCCTGCGTGAGGCCGATCGCCTCATCGGCACGCGGCCGACCTACAGCCCGAACGAGGCGGTGGAAGAGAAGCTCACCACGGTGCAGCGCATCGCCGACAAGGCCGCGGCGTTCTCGGGCAGCATCACCTTCCTCGTGGTGCACATCGCGTGGTTCGCGGTGTGGATCTCGGTGAACCTGGGTTTCGTGCCCTCGGTCGAGGCGTTCGACCCGTTCCCCTTCGGGCTCTTGACGATGGTCGTCTCTCTCGAGGCCATCTTCCTCTCGTGCATGGTGCTCATCAGCCAGAACCGGCAGGCGGCGAAGGAGCGGATCCGCTCCGATGCCGAGTACGACGCGAACATTCGCGCCGGCCTCGAGGTAACGCAGCTGCACGTGAAGGTCGACGCGCTGTACGAGCAGACGCTGGCCCGCCTGGCAGGGCTCGAGAAGCGCGTGCTCGACGCGGGTCAACCGCCGTCGCCCGGGCCGCGCTGACCCTGGGGCACGACGGGTCGCTCCCGACTTCGCCGAGCGCTTGGCCGCACGATGGCGCGCGGTTGCGTCAGAGGCATGACGCGACCCGGGGCGCCCGTGACTCGGCGACAAGTCGAGGCTGATTCACGACAATGTCCTCGTCTTCTCTCTCTCGCGCACCCGAGGCCACGTCATGAAGCAGGCTCCGCTCTTTCGTCGGCAGTTCTTCGTGCAGCGCTCAACCCCGGGTGCGGCCGTCGAGCCCTCGAATGGCACCGTCGAGTACGTGCGCATTCACGGAAACCCATCGAACCCGGGCGGTGCGCTCGACGGGCGGCGCGTGAAGCTGACGCGTGGAGGCATGCTCGACGTGGTGGCCGAGGCGCGTGGCGGCGCAGGGTTGGGGCGCGTCAGCTACGCCGATGGCCTGCGCGCGGGCCTCAAGCGCGGCGAAGCCATCTTCACGTATCGCTTCGAGGTGCCTGCCACCGCGACCGAAGGCCAGACGTTCGCAGTGTCGGTGTGGGGCTCCGATGTCCAACCGGCCTTCAGGTTCACCATCGAGATCGCCGGCTCGCAGGCCCTCGTGGGTTAAGGCGGACGGCAGGCGTGTCGAAGACGACGCTGGAGGCTTCCCATGCGTCGTGTCGCCACGTGTGCGCTGCTCACGGTTTCAGCTCTCGGGTGCGTGGCTCCGGCCACGCCCGACTTCTCGTTCTCGAGTGACAGGTACACGTTCGACGGGCGGAGCGAGCGCGCCATCGTCTCGATTCAGGCCTTCGACGAGCGTGGCAACCCCGGCACCGGCATCGTTCAACTGACGGCGGCGGTCGGCACCTTCGTCGAAGGCGATCAGGTCGCCCTCGTCGCGGGCACCGGCTCGGCGACGTTTCGCTGTGCGCCGGCGGAAGAAGCAGCGTGCGCGGGGCCGGTTCGCCTGGGCGCGACGTGGCGTGGAGAGAACCGCGCGCTGACGGTGCGGGTGACCCCGTCTGATCCGCTCGCCCGCCCACTGTGGCGCGTGGTTCCGACGATGCAGGCGGTGTCGCTCCACGCAGCAGCGCTGGCGCCCAATCGCACCGTGTGGGCCGTCGGTGAGATGGGCGCCGTGCTGCCCTTCTTCGCGAACGGCACGTGGGGCGCCCCCGCCGTCAGTGGTGTCACGAGCACGCTTCGCGCCATCAGCATCGCGAGCGACGGCGTGCTCACGATCGTGGGCGACGACGGGGTCGTCCTCGTCGGTCCGCCGTCCGCGCTGAGGCGGCTCTCGCACACCTGCACCGAGTCGTTCACAGCCGCGCTGCGCCACAAGGAGAAGCTCTTCGTCGCGACCTCGAGCGGAATGGTGGGCGTCTACGACACCAACGACTTCGTCCTGTCGCGACCGTCGATGCTACCGCTCAACGCGCTGGCGCCGCTCGGCGATGAGGTGGTCGCGGTCGGCGACGACGGCATGTTCACCTCACAGGGTGAGGAGTGGGTGGTGCTGGCAGCGCCGGTGCTCGCGCGATGGCTCAAGGTGCAGGTCGACGCTGACGGTCTGTGGGCGCTGGGCCGCCGCTCCACGCTGATGGAGGACCCGGTGCTCGTGCAGGGCCCCGGGCCGGACTGGAAGAGCAGCAGCCTGCCAAGCGGCGCAGTGCAGGCAATGGCGTGGGGCACCGGTTCGGCCGACCGCTATGTGGCGACCGATACCAGCATCTTCCGCCACCAGGTGGGCGGCACGTGGGAAGACCTCGAAGCGCCATCTGGCGGCAACGCCATCGTCGCGCTCGGTGGGACCCAGGTGCTCGTCGTCGGCCCTCCAGGCATTTCGCTCATCCGGGTGCGTTGACCGAGGTAGCGCTCGGCGCCGGAAGGTGATCAATGCGCGGCCATGAAGGCCTGGCCGACTCCTGAGGCGATGGGGCAGGTGCTGTCGCTGCCTGCTGGCGTCACGCTGCGCGCGTTCTCCGAAGGGGAGCTCGACGGGCTGCCCACGTTGCTCGAAGGCTGGTACCCGGCGATTCGGGTCGGCGCGGAGTCGGTGTTCCTGGAGCGCGAGTTCCTCCGTCGACACCTCTCGAGCTCCAGCAGCCTCTGGGCCTGCGCCATCTGTCTCGAGGACGTCGTCGTCGGCTTTCAGGCGTTCGAGCGGGAAGACGCGTCACGAACGCTGCACGGGCGGCTCGGGGTGCTCGCTCCCGACGCACGAGCGGGCCTGCTGGGCGCGATGGGGTTTCCGCTCTTCGAAGCGCTCGGAGCGGCCATCGGCGCCGAGTCGTTGCAGGTCTTCGTCACCCTCGCCTCGAAGGGCCAGCAGCTGTTCGCCGAGCGCCGCGGCTACACGCTGGCCGCCCTGGTGCCCGGCTTCGATCGTGACGCCATGCCCGACGGCTCGGTGAAGCGGGTGATGGAGGCGCTGTACGTGAAGTCCCTCCTGCCTGAGAGCGAGCTGCGCTGGCCGGACCCGGAGGCCCTGACGGCGAAGACGCGTGCAGCCTTTTCGGCGCTGTTTCCCGACCGCCGGTAGCGCGAAAACCGCCGTCTCGGCGAGGGTTTGACTGGGCCCGCGAGAAAGGCTGTCACAAGCTTCAGGGGTGGTCGCGTTGAGGTCTTCGAACCCCGACGAAAGGACCAAAAACATGTCATCGCACGCCGCTCCGTCTTCCGCTTCTTCGTACGAGTCTTCTGGTGGCCGCCTGGTCGCCGTCGATGGCCGCACCCTGCCGCTGACTGGCGCCTCGCTGACGGCCGACGCCAAGGCCGGCGTGGTGCAGGTGAAGCTGACGCAGACGTTCCACAACCCGCACGCCGAGCCGCTGCGCGTCACCTACTCGTTGCCGCTGCCGGCTGACGGCGCGGTGAGCGCGTTCTCGTTCACCATCGGCGACCAGCGCATCATCGGAGAGGTCGACACCAAGCAGCAGGCGCGCCGTCGCTTCGAAGACGCGGTGCTCGAGGGCCGCACGGCCGCCATTCTCGATCAGGAGCGCACCAGCCTCTTCACGCAAGAGGTCGGCAACGTGCCGCCGCGGCTGTCGGTGGTGTGCGAGGTGACGATCGATCAGAAGCTCGCGTGGCTGGCGGACGGGTACTGGGAGTGGCGCTTCCCCACCGTCGTCGCGCCGCGCTACCTGGGCCAGCCCGGTCGCGTGGCGGATCACGCGCGCGTCACCGTCGACGTGGCCGACCAGGCGCTGCCGGTGAAGCTGTCGCTCGGCATGACGATTCGCGATCGACTGGCGGAGGGGTTTCGACCCGAGTCGCCGAGTCACGCGCTCCACACCGTGCGCGGCATGTCGTCGACCGACGTCGCCTTCGCCGATGACGCCGGAGCCAGCCTCGATCGTGACGTCGTCGTCCGGTGGAGAGCCGCGCAGCTGAAGGTCGGCGTCGAGCTCGACATCTCTCGCCCCGGCAAGGGCCCGTCGTCGGAGTCTGTGTTCGGGCTCATGACCCTCGTGCCGCCGGCAGTCGAAGCGAAGATGGGCGCCGTCGCGCGCGATCTCATCGTGCTGCTCGACACCTCTGGCTCGATGTCAGGGCTGCCGCTCGATCAGGCGCGGCGCTTCACCGCGGCGCTCATCGACACCCTGCAGGACCAGGACTCGCTCGAGCTCATCGAGTTCTCGTCGTCGCCGCGGCGCTGGAAGAGCGGCTCGGTGCAGGCGACGTCGTCGAACCGCAAGGACGCGCAGGCGTGGCTGTCGAGGCTGCGGGCGTCGGGCGGCACCGAGATGGCGAGCGGCATCATCGAGGCGCTCGCGCCGCTCCGGCAGGAGGCACAGCGACAGGTGGTGCTCATCACCGACGGCCTCATCGGGAGCGAGCACGAGGTGCTGACGGCGATTTCACACCGGCTGCCGTCGGGCTCCCGCGTGCACACGGTTGGCGTTGGCTCGGGCGTCAACCGCAGCCTCACCCAGCCGGCCGCGCGCGCAGGTCGTGGCGTCGAGCTCGTGATGGGACTCGGAGAAGACGTCGAGGTCTCGATTCGCCGGCTGCTGGCCCGCACCACCGCGCCGCTCATCACCGACGTCGAGCTGTCGGGTGACGCGCTGGTGATGCAGGCGCCGCAGCGCCTGCCCGACGTGTACTCGGGCTCGCCTGCGCTGCTGTCGATGAAGCTGAAGGCGTCGGGTGGCCGCGTGACGGTGCGCGGACGCACGGCGCAGGGTGACTTCGAAGAGACGATCGAGGTGCCGGCGGTCGATCGCGGCTTCGGCAGCCGCTCGGTGGCGACGCTCTTCGCTCGTGAGCTGGTGGAGGATCTCGAGACGCAGCGGGTGGTCGAGCCGGGCCACTCCGTCGACGCGGCGGTGACGGCCATCGGGCTCGACTTCCAGATCTCCACGCGGCTCACCTCGTGGGTGGCCATCAGCGAGCAGATGACGGTCGACCCGCGGCTCCCCCGACGCAACGTGACGCAGCCTCAGGAGCTCGCGTACGGAATGTCGGCAGAAGGCGTCGGCTTGCGCTCGGCGGCAGCGCCACTCGTCGTCGGCGCGATGCAGGGCTCAGGCATGAACGTGAACAGGACCGTCTCGTCACGCAGCATGGCTTCGGTGCTGAGCCCGGGCGCACCGCCGCCTCCGCTCAGGGCTGGCGGGGTCAAGCGGGACGAGGCCGAGAAGGAGGTCAGCGCGGAGCGGCGGCGGGCAGTCGACGTGCGCGCGGACGAAGGCGCGATGAGCGATGACAGCGAGCAAGAGCCGATGGAAGCGCAAGAAGACGTGAAGGCCGAGGCGCCCATGTCGCTCGACGAGCTCGCCTCCCGCGGCCCCGCCCCTGCGTCGCCTGCGAAGCCGAAGGCCATTCGGGCGCCGGAGCCCGCGAAGAAGAAGGGCCTCAAGCTCGGCGAGCTGGTCGACAAGCTGGTGAAGGTCATGGGTGGTGGTGGAAAGCGCATCACTGGCCGGGTGCTCCGCCAGCACGGCACGCGGCTCGACCTCGAGATCGTGCTCGACGCGCAGCTCGACTGGGAGCCGCACAAGGACGCCGTCATCGAGCTCGCCGACGGCACCACCGTGAAGGCGCAGGTGAACTTCTCGTTCACCACGTCCAACGGCGTGTACGGGCCCGGCCTGGTGTTGACGCTGACGTTGACGACGCCGGGAGAGCTGCAGCACCCGGTGCGCGTGCAGCTGGTCTCGTCGGGGCAGAACGTCGAAGTAGAGCTGTCGACGCCGTGATGGCAGGGAGTGCGTGATGCAGGCTGAAGTCGCTCAGCTCGCGCAGATTTCGACCGGCGATGCCGCTGCCTTCGGGCGGTGGGCGTCGTCGGTCGAGTCGTCGTTGCGAGGGTCGCTTCGTCCGTTCGCGGCGCGCTGTGACACCGAGGCGGTGCTGCAAGAGGCGCTGCTGCGGGTGTGGCAGGTAGCGCCGCGGTTCGTGCACGACGGCAAGCCGAACGCGCTGCTGCGCTTCGCCGTCATCACGGCGCGCAACGTCGCCTTCACTGAGATGCGGAAGGTGTCGTCGACGCCGACCGAGATCGATCAGCTCCATCGGCAGCTGGAAGCGCAGGGTGACGTTCAGCCCCGGCTCCCGGACCCGCACCTGCGCGTGGCGATTGCGAAGTGCAGGGAGAAGTTGCCGCCGCAGCCCGGCATGGCGCTGGGGGCGCGCATCGATCGACCTGATGACGATCACGTTTTGGCGGCGTCGGTGCGCATGTCACTGAACACGTTTCTGCAGAACGTGACGCGCGCGCGGAAGTTCCTCGCCGAGTGTCTGAAGAAGGCCGGCATCGATCTCGACCTGGAGCTCGCGCCATGACGCCCGAAGAGCTGCTGTTGCTGGAACAGGTCGTGTCGGCTCGCCGCGAGCGCACGGTGGACGGCGTCGTCAAGAGTCATCCCGCCTGGCACGACCTCGACGCGGCCGGGCGGACGGCCGCCTTCGACGAGACGGTGCGACAGCGCGCGGTCGAGCGTTCGCTGGATCCCGCCGGTGAGAGCAGCACCATCAAGGCCGTGCTCGCGCGCTTGCGCTGAGCGTTCAGCCCGGTTTGACGAACCGCTGACACAGTCAGGCCGCCGATGCGCGATACCAGCCCGGTGAGTCAAAGAGGCATTCTGCTGCTCAACCTCGGCACGCCGTCGGCGCCGACCCCTCAGGCCGTCGGCCCCTGGCTGCGCGAGTTCCTGATGGACCCGCTGGTGCTCGACGTGCCCACGCCGCTGCGGTGGCTGCTCGTCAACGCCTTCATCGTGCCGCGTCGCAAGCACCAGTCGGCCGCGCTCTATCAGCGGGTGTGGACGAGGCACGGCTCTCCATTGCTGGCCAACATGCGTGCGCTGGCGGAGCAGCTGAAGTCGCTGGTCGGCGGAAACGAGGTGCGCTTTGCGATGCGCTATGGCGAGCCCTCGATTCGTGACGTGCTGGCCGAGCTGCGAGCCGCCGGCGTGACGACGCTCGAGATCGTGCCGCTGTACCCGCAGTACTCGACGGCAGCGTCCGAGTCGTCGGTGCTCGCCGTACGTGCCGCGCTGACGGAGCTCGACTGGAAGGTGCAGACCCGCTGGGTGCGCCCGTTCTTCGACGATCCCGCCTTCCTCGACGCGACCGCTGCCGTGGCGCGCCCGGTGCTGGCCGAGCGACCGCACGACGCAGTGCTGTTCAGCTTCCACGGGCTGCCGGAGCGACAGGTCAAACGCACTGACGCTTCAGGCACCCACTGCCTCGCGACGCCTGGCTGCTGCGACACGATCGTCGAGGCGAACCGGCTCTGCTACCGCGCGCACAGCTACGCGACGGCCAGAGGGCTCGCGGCCCGCCTGCTCCCGAACGGAACGCCCTGGTACGTCGGGTTTCAGTCGCGGCTGGGCGGCGGGTGGATCAAGCCGTACTCGGACACCTGGTACGAGCAGCTGCCGAAGCAGGGCATTCGCAGGATCGCGGTGCTCGCGCCGTCGTTCGTGAGCGATTGCCTCGAGACGCTGGAGGAGATCTCCCTGCGCGGCAACGAGGCGTGGAAGGCCAATGGCGGCGAGGAGCTCTTCCTCGTGCCGTGCGTCAACGCTTCGCCCGAATGGGTGACGGCGCTGGCGTCGATCATCGAGCACGCCTCACCGGAGTGGTCGACCGACGTCAGAACTCCAGCACCGGCGCTCGAGGCGAGCGCCGGTGCGAGCTGAACGTCAGCCTCCGTCAGCACCCGCGCGCAGCATTGCCTTGCCAGCCTCGAGATCGAACGCCGCGGCCTCCTTCAACGCCCGCACGCCCTGCTCTGGCTCGTTCGCCTCGAAGGCGGTGACGGCCCGAGCGTACGCCTTGCCTGCCTCGTCGAGCGCCTCCGCCGCGGGCGCCAGCTCGGAGCGCGCCGCAAACAACGAGCTCAGGGCGATCGAATCGTCGCGTCGCACCAGCGCGGCGATCTTCACTCCGCGGAGCAGCTCCGGCGTCACCACGTCTTTCCCGTGCCGCTCGATGGCGTTGGCGGTGTCGGTGACGGCGACGGAGCCGGTCGACGGCCCTGCGCGCTTCATGCCCATCAGCGCACGACCGTTCACGGCCAACAGCGTCGACAGCTCGGGCACTGGAGCGCTCGACGGCTCCAGCACGAGCAGCTGGTACTTCCACGGGTACTGAAAGACGAGCGCCTGCGACTCTGCGGCGAGCAGCAGCTGCGCCGTCGTCACCTTCAGGCCGGGCTCACCGGGAGCACGCTCCATCGCGGCGCAGCGCTTCACCTCGTCACACGTGGGCTCGTAGTACTCGAAGCCTTCGGCGTCGTACCCGATGAGCACCACGCTGTGCGGCACCACCCCTCGCGCCTCCAACAGCAACGAGCGATCGACCGCGACCCTCACCGCCCTGCCCTTCGAGACGAACGTCCTGAGCGCGCGCGCGAAGTCGTCGGCGCTGTCGGTGGTGACGTAGCGACGCGTGAAGCCCAGAAACGGCGCGGCGCGCAGAAAGCCGACCTCAGGGTCCTGACCTGGGAAGAAGCCGGTGCGCCGTGGAATCGCCGTCGCGCCCCACGTGAAGCCCATCATGAAGTCGATGGTGGGCCGTGACTCCAGACGCCCTTGTTGCGCGGCCAGCATGCGCAGGCTGATCGACTGACCCAATGCGGACGTCTCGCTCAGCCACGGCACGTCGGTGAGACGATGCGAGGCGGGCGGCTGAGCGAGCTCCGCGGTCGTCAGCGCCTCGGGCCGGTACTCCGACGTGTAGTAGGCCTGAATGAACGACCGAATGACGTACTGGTAGCCACCGATCGCCGCGACCAGGAGCGCGACAGCTCCGCCCACCAGCACGACCTTCCAGGGAAACGCGCGTGACGACATGTCGCTGACCTACAGCGGCGTCAGGAAGCGCGCGACGACGACCTTCACGCCGAGCTCGAAGCGCACGGTGAGCTTCGCGTTCGGACCTTTGCCGGAGACGTCGAGCACCACGCCCTTACCGAACGACGAGTGCTGCACCCGCTGCCCACGAACGTCGTGCGAGCCGTCTTGATGGAAGTCGGTCGATTGATCGTAGGTGCGGTCGACGACGGGGCCTTCATCAGCCTGGCGGCGGCGAATCATCGGTCCGCGCGTGGCTTGCGGCACGTGCTCCATGCTGGGCACGCCGGTGGAGTCGAGGTCGAGACCGAACAGCGCAGGCGGCACTTCGGACAAGAAGCGAGAGGGCGGGTTGAAGCGGAGATCGCCGAAGAGCGCGCGTTGCTGGGCGAGCGAGCAGATGAGCCGGCGACGTGCGCGCGTGAAGCCGACGTAACAAAGGCGCCGCTCCTCGGCCATTTCCTCCTCGGACGCTTCGGGAGCCGTCGCGCGGCGGTGCGGGAAGATCTCCTCCTCCATGCCCGTCAGCGCCACCACGTCGAACTCGAGGCCCTTCGCTGCATGCAACGTCATCAACGACACGCGGCCCTGGCCGACGCCCGACTCTCCATCAGCGTCGCCGACCAGGCTGATGCGCTCGAGGAACGACTGGAGCGGCGGGGCTTCGACCTCGAGCGACACCGGCTCGGCGGAGGAGTCGATGACCGGCGGCGCTTCCACGTCGAGGGAGAACGCAGGCGCGGCCCGACCGGAGGCCGCCGTGCCACGCGAGGTCGCTTCCGCTCCGGAGCTGACCGAGTTGCGCATCGCCGCAGCCGACGACGCCAACGCACCTGCAGCCACACGTGTCTCAGGCGCAGGCGCTTCAGCTCCCGGCCCCACGTCGAACACGAGCGCGGACGGAAGAACTTCGGGCGAAGACTCTTCGGCAGCCGGCGTCGACATCAGCGCGAAGAAGTCCCCCTGCCCCGTCGGAGCCCGTCTCTTCGGCACCTCAGACTTCGCGGTCTCGGACTTCGCGGTCTCAGCCTTCGCGACGACGGGTTCCGGCGGTGGCGGGAGCGGTGGTGGCGGCGGAGGAGGTGCGAGCGCCTTCACTTCCCCCTGCGCCGTCGTCGTCCCCAACGCCTCCGCGCGCTGTTGATCGAACTCCTGCGTCGCGGTGAGCAACTCGCGAAGGTTCTCCGCCCGCGTCATCGCCTCGTCGCTGCCCTCGGCGAGGTACCCCGCGAGCATGCCCGTCTTCTCGAGCATGAACTCCGCGGCCGGGGTCACCTCGGGCGCGGTGTGCGCGAACTGGACCAACTCCTCGAGCAGCACCCGCACCGACGCGAGCCGTCGCTGCTGCCCACTGTTGAGCGTGTCGATGTTCCCGACCTGGCCGAGCGCCTCGTACAAGCTGATGCCCGACTCGGCCGCGAACGTCTTCAAGCGCTCGACCGTGGTGTCGCCGATGCCGCGCGCGGGCACGTTGATGATGCGGTCGACGTCGGCGTCACTCTTCGGGTTCACCATCAACCGCAGGTAGCTCGCGGCGTTCTTGATCTCCGTGCGCTCGTAGAAGCTGCGGCCCGAGACGAGCACGTACGGCAAGCGTGAGAGCCGAAACGTCTCTTCCAGCACGCGGCTCTGCGCGTTGGTGCGGAAGAACACGGCCATCTGCTCGAAGTCGGCGACGCCCTCATTGCGCAGGCTGTGCAGCCGCATCGCCACCGACTGCGCCTCGGCCCGCTCGTCCCGCGCCGCGATCAGCTCGAGGTGTTCGCCCTTCGCCCGCGCCGACCACAGCTTCTTCGACATGCGCTTGCGGTTGCGCTCGATGACGGCGTGCGCCGCCTCGAGGATCGTCTGATCGCTGCGGTAGTTCTGCTCGAGCTTCACCACCAGCGCGCCCGGGTACATCGACGGGAACGAGAGGATGTTGTCGACCTCGGCGCCGCGCCATCGGTAGATGCTCTGGTCGTCATCGCCGACCACCACCAGATTCGAAGGCCGCACGACGCCGTTGCGGAGCGCGTCGGGGCTCCCCGGCGGTGGCGCCAGCAGCTTGAGCAATTCGTACTGCACCGGGTTCGTGTCCTGGAACTCGTCGACGAGCACGTGGCTGAAGCGGTTCTGGTAGCGCAGCCGCAGCTCTTCGTTCGTGCGCAGCGCCTCGACGAGCAGCATCAGCAGATCGCCGAAGTCCACCGCGTCGGCGGCCCGCAGCAGCTTCTGGTACCGCCGATAGAGCCGCTGCACCGTCTGCGCCTTCGGGTCGCCGCCCGGCTTCATCTCGTCGGGCAACCGACCCTGGTTCTTCTCTCCGTCGATGCGGGAGAGCACCTCGCGCGGCGTCATCGTCGACAGCTCGATGCCCTCGTCGCGAATGGCGCGCTTCATCAGGGTCAGCTGATCGCTGTCGTCGTAGATGACGAAGCTGCGCGTGAGCCCCACCGACTCGGCCTCGCGCCGCAAGAGCATCGCGGCCGCCGAGTGGAACGTGCTGACCACCAGCCCCTGCGCCTGCGGCCCCAGCAACGTCTCGAGCCGTTGCTTCATCTCGCGCGCAGCCTTGTTGGTGAACGTGACGGCGAGGATCTTCCACGCCGGCACTCTTCGCTGGGTCACGAGGAAGCCGATGCGCCGGGTGATGACGCGCGTCTTGCCCGAGCCTGCGCCCGCGAGCACCAGCAACGGGCCGAGCTCATGGAGCACCGCTTCCCGCTGAGGCGGGTTCAGATCGTCGAGCAACGGCGCAACGTCACCCTGCGAGATCACCTACGACTCCGGCGGAGCATCGTGGACGCCAGAGGCCGACGAGGAGGTGTCGACCGGCGCCTCGGTCATCAGCACGCCACGCCGCAGCAGCTCGGACAGCACGTGCTCGACGTCTTCATAGGCGAGCCCGACCGCATCACTGAGGTCTGCCACGCCGAGCGGCTGCGCCCTCAGCGCGGCCAACACCTTCAGCTCCTTGTCGCTGGCGACCCGGCTGAAGAGCAACGAGAGATCGGGGTGCAGGAACAGCTTGCCCGGGTGCGACACCGCGTCGCGCATGCGCGCTGACAGCCACGCCTCGAGCGCCTTGCCAGCCTTCTCGGCGGTCTCGAAGAGCCACGGCGCGTCTTTCGGCACCAGGCCGACGTCCCCGGGCACGAAGAAGCCCTCACCGGTCGACGAGAGGAACGACTCGAGCGCCATCACGCCTTCGATGCGCAGGCTGCCGGTCTGCGCGGTGGCCGAGAGGAGCTGGCCGTGGGCGGCTTTCACCTCGAAGCGGCCGAGCGTCTCTTCGATCAGGATCGTGCCGACGAGGTCGAGCTCGGCGACGGCGCGTAAGGTCCACATCGGGCCGACGAGCCGCAGATCGATCGCCGTCTTGTCCTTGCGGGCCAGCGAGTCCCACGCCTCGCGGCGCGGCGCGAGCAACAGCTCGAGCGTGTCGAGCAGCGGCTTCGCCCGGCCGGTCTTCTTGAGGTACGCGCGGGCGCCAGCGCGAGCGAGCTTCAGCGTCTCACGCAGCTCGTCGTGCGCAGACAGCACGAGAATGGCGGCCTCTCGGGCGACGATGTTCTGCCGCAGCTGCCGCATCAGGCCCCAGCCATCGAGCCCGGGCAGGTTCAGGTCCGCGACGACGAGATCGAACGAGGTGGCGGTCGCCTTGAGCAGCCCTTCGATGCCGTCGGCGGCGCCGTCGATGTCTCCGAACGGCGCGAGCTGCTTGAGCAACAGCCCGCGGAGCGCATCGTCGTCTTCCACCACCAGCACGCGGGGCCGGTACGAGCCGCCGGGCACGCGGTGACGGCCGGTGACCTCATCGCCCGGTACCCAGCGCGCCGGCGCGTCGTCGATGCGCAGCAGCTCCTCGAGGGCGGCGTCACCTTCCTGGCCGCCGAAGCGCACCGACGTCAGCTCTCCGCTCTCGAAGCGCGCGCGGCCTTCGAACGGCGTCTCTGGATAGAAGAGCACGGTGCCCGAGAGGTGGCGGCGGCGAGCCCAGGCTGTCAGCCGGGCCTTGAGCGACGCGGCGTGCACGCGGCTCTCGTTGAGCTCGTCGAGCAGATCTCTGGCGCGCTCGGCCGGGTCGAAGTCGGTGCCGCGCGTCCACAGCTCGACCGCGCCGCTGCGCAGCCAATGGAGCGCCTGCGGCACCGAGGCCTCGGACAACAGGCCGATGATGGGAATGTCGAAGAACGCACCTTGCGCGCGCAGCTTCAGCGCCGTCTCACGGCCCGTCGTCTGCGGCAGCCACTCGTCGAGGATGAGCAGGTGCGGGCGCCACTCGGTCAACGTGGCCTGCAGCGTCGCGACGTCGGGCAGCGAGCGCACCTCGAAGCCGGCCGCGACGAGCTGGTTCTCGAGCACGGTGCGGGTCGCGAGATCGTCGTCGACCAGCACGATGCGGGCGGCGACGGGCTCCAGCATTTCGGCGGTGTCCGACTTCATCGGGGCCCACAGAGATAGCGTCTTCGAGGGCGCGTGGCACGCCTTCTCAGCCGGTCGGAAGGGCTTGCGTCAACGAGCCACGGGGTCAGCTCTTGGCTGCGACGCCCAGCGTCTGCAGCCACGAGTGCGCGCGCGCCTCGAACCGCTGCTGCCGGAACGCGTGCCACTTCTCGAGCTCGTCGGGCAGCCAGCCCAGCACCGCGCGGAACCGGCGCTCGGGGCGGGGCGCCGTCAACGCGAGCTCCAGCGATTCCTTCAGCCGCACGTCGGTGAGCCCCTGCACGAAGGCCTGCATGTCGACGAGGTGGTGTTGCGGGTCGGCGGCGGGCACCGGCGTGAAGCGCGCGGGGTTGTTCTCGATGTCTTCGGGCTTGAGGCCGCCCCACTCGTTCGCGTCGTACTCTCGGCTGACGAGAATCACCCTCCCCGACTCGAGGTCGAGGAACCACTTCAGGTCAGACACCTCGGACTCCGCGGCCAACGCGATGCAGAGCTCAGCGAGATCGACCGGCAGGGCTTTGGGCGTTTGACTCACGAATCGACTTCCCCCGGGTGGCCGCCTTACGCCACCGAACTGAAGCGGCGCAAGGTCCCGTCAGCAGGTTTTGCGGTGCCTGGTCAGCGAACGCCGTGCATCATCGTGAGCAGTCGCCGCGACAAGAAGAAGAGGATGACTGCCGAGAGCCCGGACATCACGACGAAGAGCATGAAGAAGTCGTAGAGGTCGGTGATCTTGAAGCCGAGGAAGCTCCTCGAGTTGTCCACGAGGCTCCCCTCGATCTTCTTTTGCAGCTCACGCTTGAGGCCCTCGTCAGCGATGTTCCCCAGCTGCACGTCGCCGAGCGGCAGGCCGACCACGACGGCGCCAGCCTTCGGTTTGATCACCATGAACTTGTACTTGGCGACGCGCTCCTTGAAGTCGCCGGGCAGGAGCGTGCGGCCGTCAGCTGGAGCCTCGACCCCGGTGATGGCGGCGGTGATCGCGGCCTTGTCCTCGGCGCTGGGCCCGTCATCCTTCGCGCCCCCGGCCTGGTCGCCATCGGAGCGCTTGAGCTTCGAGAGGTCGAGTGGCCGGCAGGTCTTCTTCTCTTCCTTCTCCTCGACCTTCCAGGCGCCGCGAATGCGATCGCCGAACTCGCGATCGATGCTGGCGAGCCCCTGCACCGACACCGCAGGCTCGGGGTAGAGCGACGAGAGCGTGCCGGCGAACTTGTTTGCGGCCGACGTCGACAGGAACCACACGCCCATGAGCAATGACGCGAACTTCACGGGCGCGAGCTTGTTCACCATCGACAGGCCAATCGGCGACAGGCACAGCTCGCCGAGGGTGTGGATCGTGTAGAGGCTGAAGAGCCACAACATCGACACCTTCACGCCCGGCTCCAGGCCCTTCACGCCAAGCGCGATGACGAGGTAGCCGATCGCGAGCAGGAAGAGCCCGATGGCCTGCTTGAAGGGCGACGCGGGCTCCTGGTTTCGCCTTCCAAGCGCGCCCCACAACCCGACGAAGACGGGGGCGAGCAGCACGATGGCGACGGCGTTGATGGACTGGAAGTACGACGACGGAATGGTCCAACCGAACAGGCTTCGGTTCGTCTGCTCTTCGGCGAAGTAGGTCAACGACGCGCCTGCCTGCTCGAAGGCAGACCAGAAGAAGATGACGAAGAACGCGATGATGTAGATGACCCAGATTCGGTCGCGCTCGACCTTGGTGAGGCTGGGGTCGGAGATGATGTAGCCGGGGCCCGCGATGGTCAGCGCAAAGATGAACGAGCCGATCCAGTCGAATTCGGCGCCGAGCTTCAGCGCAGCCAGGATTCCGAGGAACACGCCGCCCCAGACCAGCAGGAGCGTGACGTTGAAGGGCGCCTTGGGAGCGTCGGACTTCGCCTGTCGATCCTGGTTTGGCCGGTCGCCGATCTGCGTCCCGTCAGGGGTGACGATGTACTTGTCCTTCAGCCAGATGAAGAGAATGACCGACAGCACCATGCCGAGGCCCGCCGCGAGGAAGCCCCAACGGAAGTCCTCGGGGCAGCCGGTATCTCCGAGGAACCCGCACGCCAGCGGCGCGAAGAAGGCTCCCAGGTTGATGCCCATGTAGAAGATGGTGAACGCCGAATCGACCCGCTTGTCGCCAGCCGGGTACAGCTGCCCCACCATCGTCGAGATGTTGGGTTTGAAGAACCCGTTGCCGAAGATCAGGAATCCAAGGCCCACGTACATGAGCAACTTCGACAGCCCGACTTCTTCGAAGAACGTGCCCGAGGCGAACATCATGAACTGCCCAGCGGCCATCAACAGCCCGCCAAAGATGATCGATCTGCGATTGCCCCAGAAGCGGTCCGCGACGTACCCGCCGATGAGCGGCGTCAGGTACACGAGGCCCGTGTAGCTGCCGTAGATCGTCGAGCTCTCGTCCTTGTTCAGGAGAAGCGCCTTCGTCATGTAGAGCGTGAAGATCGCTCGCATGCCGTAGTAGCTGAAGCGCTCGAACATCTCGGTGACGAACAGCACGTAGAGGCCTTTGGGGTGGCCTTTGGGTGTTTCGGCAACGGCGGCGTCGCTCATCGTGACCTCGCGAAGAAATCGACCAGGGGACAGCGGAAAGCGCGGCCTCGTCGCACCGTTGAGATGCAGGGTCAAGGCATCACGCTTGACGATGCGCGTCTTGAGTGGTGACTCGCGTTTCCCGTGTTGGAGAAACGCGCTCACTGGCTGCTCTTCGTCTTCGCGCTCGCGCTCTACGCGCCGACCCTGACCAACGGGCTGACGACCTGGGACGACCCCGACTACACGACGCTGAGCCCGTTCGTGAAAGACGGCGTCTCGGGCGCTCTGCGCGCGTTCACCACCTCGTACGACGGCGCGTACATTCCGCTCTCGCATGCGGTGCTCGCGCTGACGGGCGCGAAGGACCCGGCGAACCCCCTGCCGTACCACCTCGTGCAGTGGCTGCTCTTCGCGTGCGCGGTCGCGCTCATGCCCAGGGCGCTGGGAGCGTTCGGCGTCGACCGGACGATTGCCGTCTTCGCGACCGCGCTCTGGCTCGCGCACCCGTTCCGCGTCGAGTCGGTGTCGTGGGTCGCCAACCTGAAGGACACGATCTCCCTGCTGTGTCTCGTCGGCGCGATGGCGGCGTATGCGTCGAACCGTCGGTGGCTCTCGGCGTTCGTCTTCGTGGTGGGGCTGTTGGGCAAGGCCTCGCTGGCGCCGCTCGCGCTCCTGTTCGTGCTGCTCGAATGGAGACGCGCGAAGCCGGCCGCGGCCCTCGTCTCATCGCTGCGCTGGCTCATCCCCGGCATCGCGGCCGGCGTGCTCGCCGTGATGGTGCATCGCCTCTCGCTGCCGACCGGGCGCCTCTCGCTCAACTGGGCGACCCCGCTCACGACGCCGTTCTGGTACCTCGGCCGAACGCTGCTCCCTTTGGGCTCGCGCGCGGTCTACGACTGGTCGCCGCCAACGGGCCCGATGCTGGCCGCGGTCATCGGCGGGTGGGTCGTCACGGCGGCGGTCGTCACCATCGGGCTTCGCGCCACTGCGCCGCGCATCCTTCGAGCGCTGGCCATCGGCGCGGTGCTGTTTCTTCTCCCGCTCATTCCGTTCACCGGCGTGGTGCGACAGGTCCACGTCGTCGCCGAGCGGTACACGCTGTATCCGGCGCTCGTATTGGCCGTCGGTCTCGCCACGGTGCTGGTGGCGTTCGGCCGGGTCGGCGTCGGCGTCCTCCTGGCGCTCGTCCTGGCCCTCGCCGTGCCGAACGTCATGCGCCAGCGCGAGTGGAGAGACGGCGTCACGTTGTGGACGAGCAACGTCGCCCTGGCGCCCGGCTCGACGGTCGTTCACATCAACCTGGCTGGCGCGCTCGGCGGTGTCGGCCGCTTCGACGAGGCCATGCGCGAGCTGCAGACTGTTCGCTCGATGGAGCCGAACTACCCGGGCCTCGACTGCTTCATCGCGATGGCGCGCGCTGGCAAGGAGCGGCTCGACCCGTCGTTCGCCGTCACCGAATTGACTCAGCTCTGCGCGCTCAAGGCCTCGGAGCGCTGGCCCGTCGCGGCGCGCATCGTCGCCAGGAAGGACGCGAGCTCGCTGGTGGTGCTCGAGGAGCTCGCCTTCGGGGCCGATCGCGCGAAGGCCGCCGCCGCCGCAGGAGCCCTGGCCCTCGAGAAGCAGCAGCTCGACCGCGCGCTCGCCTTCGCGACGCAGGCCCGCGTGTGGGACCCGTCACTCGACCGGGCGATCATCACCCAGGTCCTCGCGCTGGTGAAGCTCAAGCGCCTCGACGAAGCCCGGGCCCTGACGGACACCCAGGTGAACGATGCCCGGGTCGCGGCGAGGCTCATTGGCCTGCGGGGCGTGGTGCTCAACGAGCTGGGCCAGTTCGCCGAAGCCGAGCTGCTGCTGCGGCAGAGCGCCGACCAGCTGCGAGCGCTCGGCGAGACGCCGTGAACGTCGTGACGCAGGAAACAGTTGCTGGAAACGGCCGCCGATCTGAAAGAATGAGGGCATGACCGTCACTCGTCGTCCTCGCCCCGCGTCCCGGGCCCGGTCCAAAGCCCCTTCGACGAGAACCGCGATCGTCAAGCTCAGCGACGTGAAGTGCGGCGACACCGGCCTCTCGACGAAGATCACCGTGAAGACCCAGGCGCTCGTCATCTCGGGCACCGCGCGCGGCGTCGAGACCAGAGACCCGACGGCCCGCAACGCCTCGTTCGAAGAACGTCAGCGCACGCCCGAGTATTACAAGACCGAGCAGTTCGGCGGCGGCCTCAGCCTCTCGTTCGACCGCGACAAGATGCCCGACTTCGACAGCTCGCGGAGCTACGTCGAGAAGAACCGCTGGCTGACGGCGCACAGCGCGTCGATCAACACCCGCATCGGCCAGACGCCGAAGCAGGTCGCCGAGGCCCTCGCGATGCGCGTGAACGAGAACGAAGAGTACCGCGCCACCGTGAAGGCCAACCCGAACGGCACCGCCAGCGTCACCATCGGCCGCACCCGGGTGAGAGTCCGTTAGCGCCGCACGCCGTCGAACATCAGCGCGGTGATCGCCTTCGTCCACCGTGAGAGCTCCGCTGCGTCTTCCTTCGCCGCGAGCTGACGCACGCCTTCGAAGACCATCGAGTTCACCAGCAGCGCCGTCACCTCGACGTCGAGGTCCTTTCGGAGGAAGCCGCGGGTGACACCGTTCTCCAGGTACGCCTGCGTCGCGATGCCGAAGAACATCACCGTCGCCTGCAGCTTCTCGTTGAGCTCGAGGCTGATGCCCGGTGCTTCGACGAACAACAGCCGCGCCAACGCACGGTTCTGTTGGAAGGCGTCGAAGAGGCCGCGGCCGATGCGCTCCACCTGAACGCGGTACGCCTGGAGCGTCTGGCTCTCGGTCGCTCTCTCGGGCGCCAGCACCGCCGCGACCTCGCCCATCACCTCGTCGATGACGGCGTGGAAGACGTCGAGCTTGCTCTCGAAGTACCGGTAGAACGTGCCGAGCCCGATGCCCTGCTCCTCGGCGATCTGCGCCACCGTCGCCGCGTGAAAGCCGTGCTTCGAGAAGACCCGCGCCGCCGCGTCGAGGATGTCCCGTCGCTTCTGTTCCGTCTTCACGCGCGGCATTTGTGACCTGCTTCCAGCATGTTGGAGAAATAACGGCAACCGGTCTTGCCGTTTTAATAACGGCAATGATACGTCACTTCCGAATTCAACGGGAGGTGCGCATGGTTCAGGTCGACGTCTTCTGGTCGTACGGCATTGGCGCAGGGCTGGGGCTGGCGAGCGCGGCGAAGGGGTTGGCGAAGCCGGAGCGGCCCATCGAGTCACTCAAGAGCAGCGACGCGTTCCACACGCTGCTGTTCCTGGCGATCGTCTTCGCGCCGTCTGGCTTCGTCCTGCTGTGGAACTTCCCGTCGTGGGAGACGATGCACGTCGGCACGCGCGAGCTCCCGGGCTGGCTGGTGGCGAGCTTCGGCGTCACCAACATCACGCAGGGCCTGCTGGGCTTCGTGGTGGCGCGGTGGCTGTCGAGTCGAGGGAGCGCCTTCAGCGCGTTGCTCCACTGGCTCGGCGGCTACTTCGGCATGTTCTTCATCCTCGTGCACGGGTGGGACGGCTCGGGGTACCAGCGCTTCTTCTCGCCGACGCGCGCCGCACTCGACGGGTGGACATGGAGCACCGCGGGCCAATGGCTCACCTCTGACGTCGCGCTGACGTTGATGGCGATGGGCGTGGTGCTGATTCCGTGGCTCGTTGGGCTCTCGGTGGTGTGGCTGCGTGCGTCGGGTCGTGCGCCGTCGGCGGTCGTGTTGTCGATCGCGATCCTCGCGCTGCTGGTGGTCGGCGTTCCCGCGTTCGCCGTCGTCTCGAGCCTGCTGGTGCGTCAGCTCGGTCCCATCGCTGGAGCCGTGTCGACGTTCGGCCTCGCGCTCGCCCTCACCCACCGCTTCGGTCCGCTGCGGAAGCTCTTCACGTGGTTCGGCTTCGCCGCCGAGCTGGAGCGTTCGCTGGTTCGGGTGACGGCATGAGCTCCGTCCTCATCACTGGCGCGGGTGGCGGCATCGGCCAGGCGCTCGTCGCGCGCTTCACGAAGGCCGGGTGGACCGTGCACGCCTCGGAGCGTCGCGGCCCGGGGCTCGAGCTCGACGTCACCAGCGACGAGTCGGTGCGAAACGCCAAGGCGCGCATCGGCGTGCCAGACGTCGTCATCAACAACGCCGGGCTCGGGCTGCTGCTGCCGATGGCCGAGACGAGCGACGAGCTGATCGTTCGCCAGTTGGACGTGAACGTGCGCGGGCTCGCGAGAGTCACCCGCGCCTTCGTGCCCGACATGTGCCGCCGCGGGCACGGTCGCGTCATCAACGTCGGAAGCCTCGCGGGCGTCTTCACGTTGCCGTGGTTCGGCTCGTACTCGGCGACGAAACACGCGGTCGAGGCGATGAGCGACGCGCTGCGGGTCGAGGTCGCGCCGTTCGGCGTGCAGGTCTCGTTGATCGAGCCGTCGATCGTCGGCACCGGGTTCGTCGATCACGCCGTCGCGTCGCTGGAGCGCGCAGCTCCAGGTTCTCTCTGGCACGACGCCATTCACCATACCCTCGCCGGCCGCGCTGCGTTCTCGGCCGTGCAGATCACGCCGGAGCAGGTGGCCGAGGTCATCTTCACCGCCGCGACGGCTCGTCGTGCGAAGGCCCGCTACCGCGTCGGCTTCTGGGCGTCGGTCGCGCTTCGCGTCGCTGCGCTGCTCCCCACTCGCCTGACGGACGCCGTGCTGCGTTCGCTCGGCCAACTGCCGTCCCCCAAACCCCAGCCCTGAAAGAAACGCCCATGCCCCACATCGAAGGTTTTGCGTTCGAGACGCCCACCGACTTTCGCGTCGAAGAAGTCACCATGGGCTTGAGCGGAGGAATGCCCGATGGCGGCACCTCCCCGAGCCTGATCGTCCAGAGCAAACTCGCGCGGCCCGGCGCCACGGCCGAGCTCGTCGCGGCCGAGGTGCTCGGAGAGCTGCTTCAGACGATGCCTGGCATGAAGAACGGGACCAAAGCCGAGCTGACCTTCGATGATGGCGTTACGGGTGTCGTGCTCGCGTACGCTGTCACGTCGTCGAAGGGTGAGCTGCGCCAGTACTTCGCGTTCCGTGTCGACAACGGTCGGGTGTGTACCGCCACGCTCACCGCGCCCACCGCCACCATGTCTCCCGCCTCGGCCACCACCCTCATGAAGTGCCTGACGTCGATTCGCCCGGCCTGAAAGGACCCATCCATGGTCGCCAGAATCGGAACCCCGCCTGCCCTCGTCGTGCCCGCGCGCACGGCCGACACCACCGCTCCTTCGAAGCCCGCGACTCCGTCTCCCGCGGCCTCGACCGCCGTCCCCTCGTGGCAGCCAAAGATGGTGGAAGTCGACAACGCGCCTCGACGAACAGAGATGCGCATGTCGAAGAACGAGGCGAGCAAGAGCGCTCAGGAGCAGATGCCGATCGCCTGCCCGGTGCTCAAGGCGCTCGTGGTCGAGGGGAAGATGAAGGTCGACCCTGAAGGACGGGTGAAGACCAATGAGATGTTGGCGGCGTTGAAGGAGCGGGGGCTGACGCGGCCGATGCTCGAGGCGCTGCGCGGCATCAGCTACTTCGCCAACGAGCCCAAAGACGTTCCGCGCAACCTGATGGATCAATCGTTCAACGTGATGCACCTGCGCAGCGGGCTCACCATGCACAACGCCGACTCGAACGTGCTCAGCCGCGGCACCTTCGACGAGGCCGCCTTCGACCGGTTCACCGCCCACGCGAATAACGGGTGGATGGACAAGGACGCCTTCGCGGCCGCCATCGCGAGTCAGACCAAAGGTGATCTGCACGCGCAGAACCCACTCGTCGCCGCGACGTTCGGCAAGAACGCCGTGCTCGCTGAGTACCCGGTGCTGCTCAAGCTGTTCGGCACGAAGGAGCCGAGCGGGAAGCCGGCCATCGAGGTCGGCGCGCTCAAGGCGTTCTGGAAAGACGGCACGCTCCCCGCGAACGCTAACGCCCCTGGCTCGGTGGGCATGCTCGACACCGCGAAGCTGTACGCGTCGATGCTGGTGAAGGCTGACACCAAGCTCGTCACCGATGCCTTCAAGGGCCTCTTCACCGCCACGGGGCTCGCGACCAACGGGCTGCGGCTGTCAGGCGCCGGCGAAGCAGCGAGCGGCGCGATGGGCATGGCCTCGGTCGGCGCGGGGAAAGCGGCGAACTGTCCTCACCTCAAGGGCGGCGGGAAGCCGATGCAGACGCCGCTCGAAGGGAACCTGGTGGTGCACCAGTAGACGCGCGGTTCGAGGCTCGCGCGTTCTGCGACTCGAACGCGCGCACTCAACCTCGTCGGCGAGTCGCGCTGAGCGCCTCGAGTGTCGCGACGTCCACGAGATCCTTCGGCCGCGCTGCCGCTCGTTTGTTGGCGATCAGGTCCTCAACGCCGATGACCGAGAGGGGCACACCGCCAAGGATTGCAGCACGTCGGCGTCTCCACGCGCGCTCGAACGTCACTCCGGACACGCTGGTCAGCAGGTCGATTCGCATCGGTGGATGACCGAGCGCGACCACCGTCCCCGGACTGGTGAAGTCTGCGTCAGAGAGGCCCTTCACCGAGCCGAAGCCAAAGGCGACGAGCACTTTCATCACCCGTTCAGCGTTTCGTTTTCCCGGCTGCACCCAGACGTCGAGATCGCCGGTGAACCGGGGTGCGCCGTGCGCCGCCATCGCGTGCCCGCCGATCAGGAGAAACCGGACCTTCTGGGCCACGCTTCACGACAAGCACTCGCGCCAGTCGGTGCCCTGATCCATGTCGGAAGACCCGCAGCATCTCGACCGCGGCGATCCGCTCAGCCATCGGCCGCGTCAGCCAGTAGCCGAAGTCCGCTGCCTCGGCCTCTTCGAAGGACTTGAAGACCCTGGCGACCTTCTTCACGCTTCCTCAGCGTCAGACTTCGTCGGAGCGGCTCAACATCGACGGCCGCTTGAGCAGCTTCCGCTCGAGCGCTTCCATCTTCCTCGCGGCGGGCTTGCTGTGGTGATCGTGCCCGAGCAGGTGCAACAGCCCGTGCGCCAGATAGAGATCGAGCTCGTCTTCCAGGCTCGAGTCGAAGTCCTTCGCGGCGAGGCGCGCGGTGTCGACGGAGATGACGACGTCTCCGAGCGAGCGCCGGCCAGGCCCGGGCATGTCACCACCGGGAAACGACAGCACGTCGGTCGTCTTGTTCTTCCGGCGCCACAGGGCGTTGAGCTCTTTCATCTCGTCGTCGCGCACCAGGCTGAGCGACAGCTCGACGTTCGTGAGCTTCAGTGCCCGAAAAAATCGCCCGGCCAACTTCACCAGCCGATCACCCTGCGCATCAGCGCCGCGCCCTCCACGAGAGGAGTCGAGCCACACCTTGTTCGATTGGGTCTTCGGCACGACGAGCCTCTTACTTCGTCACCGCGATGCTGACCCGAACGTTGTTTGGGGCCGGGCTCGCGCTGGTGGGCTTCAAGATGACGTCGAGCTGCTGGGTGAAGCGCAGCTGAGCGCCTCCGCCTGACGTCGCCACCCGCCCCGTCACCTCGGTCGCCCGGTACGTGAACATCGGTGGATCGATCATCATCGCCTTCGACGCCACGAAGCTGTTGCCGCTCGGCGTGTCGTTCACCAGCAGCTCCGCCCAGAGCACGTCGTCGGCCCACGTGTACGACTTGCCCGGCTCGGGCTCGAGCGCGAACCGCACCGAGAAGTTCACCTCGGGGTTCCGATCTCGGGTGTTGCCGGTGATGGTGACGGTGGTGTTGTTGGGGCCGCCGCGCACGAAGACGGCCGTCGCCTCACACTCGAAGTTACCGGTGACGGCGCCGACCAGCGAAGCCCGGCACGACAGGTTCTGTCCCAGCGTGCCGGCGTCGACCGCGGGCATCATCATGTTGGAGCCACCATCAGGCGTTGGCACGTTGGGCCCACAGGCCACGACGCAGAGCACCAGGAGCGGCCACGCCTTCACGCGCCGGCCTTCTTCGAGTCGCTCGCCTCGTCATTCTTCACCACCACCAGACCCGGGCCTTGCGGGCGAACGGCTCCCGGCGGGTACTCGGGGCGTGCGTGGTAGATGCCGTCGAGCGTGCGCACCATCGACTCGGCGATCTGCGCGAGGTCTTTGAGCGTCAGATCGCACTCATCGAGCTGACCCTCGCTCGAGATGAGGTTGATCATCTTCTGCACCTGCGCCTTGAGCTTCTCGGTCGTCGGCTCGGGAATGCTCCGGCACGACGCTTCGACGGCGTCGGCGATCATGCAGAGCGCGGCCTCGCGGAACTGCGGGCGCGGGCCGGAGTAGCGGTAGATCGACTCGTCGATCGGCGGCGGGTTCTCTTTGCCGTCCTGCTCGCGTTGCGCTCGGTGGAAGAAGTACCCGACGAGCCGCGTGCCGTGGTGCTGCGGAATGGCGTCGGCCACCTGGCGTGGCAGCTTGTACTGGCGCGCCATCTCGAGGCCCTCGGTGACGTGGCGCTTGATGATGACGGCGCTCATCTGCGGCGCGAGCCCGTCGTGCGCGTTGGAGCCCTTCTGGTTCTCACCGAAGAAGCCCGGGTTCCGGCCCTTTCCGATGTCGTGGTAGTACGCGCAGCTTCGCGCGAGCAGCGGGTTGGCGCCGATCGACTCCGCCGCCGCCTCGACGAGCGAGCCCATGATGATGCTGTGGTGGTACGTGCCGGGCGCCTGGAGGACGAGCTCTTTGAGCGCGGGGTGGTTCAGGTTCGCCAGCTCCAGCAGCTTCAAGTCGGACGCGTAGCCGAACGACGTCTCGGCGACCGGCGTCAGCGTCAACACGATCATCGGCGTGGCGACCGCGGCTGAGAGGGCCGCGAGCAGCGCCGTCCACGCCGACTCGGAGCCCAGGCCCCGCCCCGACGCGAGCCCCATGAAGAGGACCATGCCGATGCCGACGACTCCCGCGATGGCGCCCGCGCGGAAGAGCCCCGCCCGATCTCTGACGCGCGACATGCGGTCGGCCGCCACCAGCGACGTCACGAGCGTGAACAAGAACGCCCCGAGCGAGTTGCCCAGCATGATGCCGGCGAGCGCCGCGAAGCAGATGGCGAAGTACAGCGACGCCTCTTCGGACAGGACGAACCGAACCAGCATCGCGCCTGCGGCCACCGGGAACGCGAGGTGCAACGCCTCGAGCGGCACCACCGGGTAGCGATCGTGGAGCGCGTCGCACACGGCGAGCCAGAACTGCAGCAGGCCCAGCAGCGCGATGGCGGTCAGCCCCATGAAGAGCGCGTCACGTCGGGTCGGACGGAAACGGCGCAGCGCCGTCTGGAAGAAGAGCCACGCGCCGCCCAGCACCAGCGCCACCATGCCCGCGCCGCCGATCTGCAGCTGCAGCAGATCGAACTCGCTCATCTGCTCACGCAGGTGCTTGAGGAGCAGCAGGTGCGTCTCGTTGACCAGCTCTCCGTCGGCGATGACGCGCTGGCCCTTCTTCACCTGGAGCAACACGGGCTTCACAGCAGCGGCCGCCGCATCACGCCGCGCTTCGGTCTCGGCCGCGTTGATCGACAGGTTGGAGCGGATCTGCCGCTTGGCGAGCCTCAACACGGCCCGGCGAACGAGCGGCGGCGCTTCAGGCAGCAGGTTGCCCGGCACCGAGGCGAACCGGTCGAGCTCGGCCGAGACTTCACGCACGTCGAACACCTGCGGCAGCCCCGTCGCCTGCTCGCTCTCACTGCTGCCCCCGAGCATGCGCACGGTGATGCCGTTGGTGTCGACGCGCGACAGCTCATCCCGCGAGGGCACCACCTTGCCTCGCCAGGCCAGCTCGAGCAGGCCCATGGTCGCCTGCTCCACCTCGAGCGAGAAGCGCGCCTGCGCCAGCACCTCGAAGTCCTCGTCGTCGGCCAGCGGGGCGACCTCTTCGAAGCGGCGTCGTGCGTCGCGGAGCGCGGCCGTCAGCTCGGCCTCGAGCTGTTCCTTCGTGGGCTCCTTGACGGCCACTGGCGCCGGCTTCGGCTTCGGCGCGCCAGGGACGGGAGCGATGGGCGGGACGATCGGCGGGTGCGCCGCGCGGAACTCGGCGATGAGCTCCTGCATGGCCGAGAAGCCCGAGCGCACGTCACGCTTGGTGCGCGTCTCGATCGTCGGGTCGTAGTCGAAGACGGGTCGAACGCGCAGGCGGGCCTCGGCGCGGCGCAGCGCGGTGCGCTCCTGATCGACCACCTCGAAGTCGCGCGAGGCCTTGAAGCCAGCCGCAGACGCCGCCCGGAACGGCCTGCCGAGATCTTCGACGCCGAGCTCTGGCACCTGCTGCGTCGAGAGCCCCGACGACAGGAAGAAGCCCGACGCCAGCGACACGAGGGTCAGCACGCCGATGAGCGCGAGCGAGTGGCGAATGCCTCCGATGGCCTGACCTGGGCTCATGCGCGCTTCTCTAGCTCCTGACAGACGGCGCCGACGCGGCGAAGAGGAACAGCTTCTTGCCCGCCTGCGCCACCGCGAAGTGCTGCTTCATCGGCCGGCGCTCGTTCGCCACGAAGGCCCGCAGGCCCGGGTAGAGCGACATGAGCGTCTGCAGGACATCAGCGACGTCACTCGTCGGAGGGACGCCCAGCTCGATCTTCCCCCGGCCCTCACACGCGGCCTGAAGCAGTCTGGGAATGATGACCGTCACGTTCATTCGTCGTGGATCTTCCGTCTCACGGCAGGCGCCGTCACGGTCTTGACGTCGTGCACCGACGACGCGAGCAGCGGCGTCAGCAGCGCGCTCTTCTCGCCGCTGGGCAGCAGCGTCACCTGCGCGCCAGACTCGAGCAACTTCTGCGTCTCGAGCAGCTCGAACATCGACTCCATCACCTCGGCGTCGGCGGCGATGCGGGTGAGGGCCTGCCCGACGATGAGCGGGCGCTGCGCGGCGGCGCGGGCGAACTCGGTGGCGGCCTGACGATCGGCCGTCGACTTGATGATGTTCACCTGGTTGCTGCCGTCCTGCTTGATGGCGCTGGTCACCTGGCGCAGGCGGTTGACGACCTTCTCTTCGATCTGCCGAATCATCGCGAGATCGCGGAAGTGCACCTTGCGGATGTAGACGCTGCCGAGCTGGTAGCCCCACTCCTCGGCGCGCGGCTGCACTTCTTTGCGCACGGCCTGGCTCATCACGTGGCGGGTCTCGAGCATCGCGTCGAGCTTCATGTTCGACAGCGCGCGCACGGCGGCGTTCGAGACGTTGGCTTCGAGCGAGCCACGCGGGTCGGCGTTCTTGAAGAGGAACGACGCGGGGTCCTTGACGGCCATCTCGTACCAGATGCCGATGCCCATCGGAGCGCCCTCCTCCGAGTTGACGGCCTGGCTGCGCAGGTACTGTTGATCGAGCCGCAGATCGACCGTGTAGACCTTGCCGAAGATGGGAATGAGCGCGGCCTTGATGCCGAGCTTGGTCCACAAGAGGTGCAGGCCGGGCTCGGTGATGGTGCCGATGACTTCGCCGAAGAGGCTGAAGACCTTCGCCTTGCGCTCATCGACGGCGACGTACAGGCCGAAGGCTCGCGCGACCGCGAACGCGATGGGGACACCGATGAGGCAACCGAAGAACGCAATGAAGGCAGAGATGAAGAAGTTCACTTGTTCAGCTCCATGAACGCGGCGCGCGCTTTGGTGAACAGCTGCAGCTTGACGTTGCGGACGTAGGCCTTGAGCAGGCCCGGTCCCGACCCATTGCGCTTGAGCTCCGAGAGCTGGTTGGCGAGCTGCAGCAGCGGCTCGACCTCGGCCTGCGCGTTGAGGGTCTCGATCTCGACGGCGCGGCGCGACTGCACGATCTTCTGATCGGCGCCGGCGCGCGCGAGGCTGACCTCGCTGCCGACGTGGTTGTGGGCCGTGTTGATGGCGGCGAGCGCGCTCTCGACCTCGGAGGGCGGATCGATGCCCGTGATGAGCGACGCGTCGAGCACGATGCCGTAGCGGGCGGCCGACGAGAGGCACTCACGGTCCATCTTCTCGTTGAGGTCGCGCAGGTTCTTGCGGAGGTCGTTGATCGAGATGCCCTCGGCGCCCTTGAGATCGACGTTGATGGCCGCGTGCTCACCCGCGGGCAATGCCTTGAGTTCCTGCGTGGGCGCTTCGAACGAGGCGATCTTCTGCCGCAAGATCGAGATGAAGTAGCCGAGCACGTGGGTCAGCGGGCGCTTCACGGCGAAGAGGTACGCGTAGAGGTTCTGCTCCGAGACGCGCCATCGCAGCTGGCCGATGAGGCCGATGTTGAGCTGGTCCTTGGTGACCGCCTCGAGCATGGCGCCGCCGCGGTTCGCGTTGGGATCTTCAGGGTCGAACGCGAGGTTCGCGGTCTCGGTCGCGACCTTCACCTTGTGCACCTTCTCCCAGGGCCACTTGAAGTACGGGCCGCCGGGCTGAATGACGCGCACCTGCGGGTAGCGGTAGCGCTCGCGCTCATCGGGCCGAAGGTGCTCGGCCATCGGGTTGTCGAGCGTGGTGGTCTGCAGCCGCTGGGCGCGCCCGAACGAGGTCTTCACCGCGCGCTCGTCCTGGTTCACCGTGAAGAAACCGAAGATCACGTAGCGCAGGGTGAACCAGCCCACGCTTCCGAAGATCAGGCCTGCCAACGAGAGTGAGAATTCGTCATCCATAGGTGTGTCTCCCCGGGCGGGACCATACGCGAGGGCCCGTCTCTGCGTATGAACAGTCGACACGACGCGCTCGTCTCGTCGGCCTGCCTGTCCGGGGTTCAGGTCGAGAAGGTCGCGATCACCGGAGCGTGGTCGCTGGGTTGTTTGCCCTTTCTCGCCTCGCGGTCGATCTCGATCGACGTACAGCGAGGGAGCAGGTCACGGCTCACCAGCACGTGATCGATGCGCAGCCCCTTGTTCTTCGGGAAGCCGCCTTCGCGATAGTCCCACCAGGAGAACGCCTGCACGCCCGGGTGCTTCTCGCGGAAGAGATCGACGAAGCCATGCGCGTCGATGAGCGCTGCGAGCGCGGCGCGCTCCTTCGGTGAGAAGAGCGTCTGGCCCGAGAAGAGCGGCACGTCGTAGACGTCGAGTTCGTCCGGGGCGACGTTGAAGTCTCCGCACACCAGCGTGGGCGTGCCCTTCGTGAACGAGAGCCAGCGCGTGAGCGCGGCGTACCACTTCAGCTTGTACTGGTACGCCTCGGCGCCGATGGACTGGCCGTTGGGCGCGTAGAGGCCGACGACACGAATGCCGCCGGCCATCGCCGAGATGATGCGCGACTGCTCGTCGTCGTCGCCCAGGTTGCGGCGCACGTCGGTGACGATCTGCTTCGAGAGGATGGCGACGCCGTTGTACGACTTCTGGCCGAACAGCTGCGCGTGGTACCCGGCGGCCTGCACCTCGGCCGTGGGGAACTGGTCGTCGGTGCACTTCGTCTCTTGCAGACACACGACGTCGGGGGCGCGGGTCTCGAGCCACTCGAGGAGCTGCGGGGTGCGCGCGCGAACGCTGTTGATGTTCCAGGTGGCGATCTTCACGGCGCGAGGCATAGCTCAGCGAGCGCCGGTGGGAATGGGGCGACGAACGAGCTCAGCGCACGCTGGAGCGTTGGCCGAGCTCCAGGAACATCGGGAGCGGCTCGGGTCGATCGCCAAGCAGACCCGCCGCGGCCTCGAGCGGAACGAACCCGCGCTTCTCGTAGAAGCGCACCGCTCCAGGCTTCGCGTCGACGACGAGGCCGAGGCACCCCACCGATTCTGCAAGCTGTTGCGCCAGCGTCACGACGGCCTGGAGCAACGACAGGCCCACGCCCTTCCCCTGGGCACGCGCGTCGACCGCGAGCCGTGCAAGCCGGAGCACGGGCATGGGGTACTTCGGCAGGCCCTTTCGACTCGACGCCGGGACCCGCGCCAACACCAACTCCGAAGGCGCGACGGTGGCGAAACCAACGATCCGCTCGTGTTCGTCGACGGCGACGTAGGTGGTCCCGATGTGGTGGCGAAACTGATTCTGCCCGGCATATCGCGCGAAGAACCGATCGAGATCGACGTCGCCTGAGTGGAACTCCGTGCGGTCGTCGTCGGCTTTGAGGCGACGAACGGTGAGCTTCACCACCCTTCAGGCTCGTCGGCTGCCCGTTTGCCGGCCATCAGGTCTCGAAGTGCCTTCGTCGGCTTGCGCGGCCTCCCGACCAACGCAGCGACCTTCGCGAACGAGGTGCGAGAGAGCGCAACCCGAGGGGGAATGAGAATGTCGGGCGGAAGTTCTCGAAGCGCCTGGAGGTGATGCAGCAGCGCTTCCTCGACGAGGTGACCCTTCTTCACGCCATGCGACTCTGCGTAGCGTTCGACCTTCTCTTTGGTGGCGGCCGAAATGAAGGCCGAGATCTGCGTGTCGGACATCGGATGCACCTCGTTCTACGAAAACGTAGACAGGGCGCACCAGGTTGGCAAGTCGCGCCTCCCTGCTGTCGGGGCTAGCCCGCCTTGCGCTTGCTCTTGTCGTTGAACGCCGTGCCCACGTGCGACAGCTCGTCTTTGAGCTTCGTGTCGAGCGAGCGCAGGACATACGCGTTCACGCCGAGCGCGGCGCAGCTCTGGTTCACCTCGTTTCGAATCGCCTCGAAGCGCCACGGGTGCCGGCGGAACTGCACCATGGCGCTCACCAGCCGCACGATGTGCACGTCGACGTACTCACCGTCGCCCGGCAGGTCGAGATCGTGGTGCCGCATCGCGACGAGGGTCGGGAAGCGCGGCAGGCTCCAGGCCTGGTGCACCTCGCCGCCGATCTCGACATGCACCTGCTCGATGACGCGATCGATGTGGTGCAGATCGTCTTCGTCGAGCGCCTCGCCAAGAACGGCGATCGACGCGATCGAGCGCAGCGCCACCGGCCGGCCGAGATCGTGGAGCATGCCGGCCACGAAGACGTGATCGCTGCGGCCCTTGCGCAGCTGCATCGACAACCACGCCGAGCCGCGCGCCGAGGTGACGGAGTCGGTGAAGAGCTCGCTCCAGGTGTGCACGAAGTGCGAGAACTCGCTGCGCACCTGCGGTTGAAACAGCGAACGCGCGGCCACCATACCCGCGACGCGCCCCACTTCGGTGAGGCCGAGCCGGGTCACCGCGTCACGGAGCGTCTGGATCTCCTGCGCGCCGACGTACGCCGGGCTGTTGGCCACCTTGAGCACGCCCGCCGCGAGCGCTGGATCCTGCGAGACGAGGCGCGAGAGCTCGGCGAGCGACAGGTTCGGCTCGGCGATCGCGTTGAGCACCTGGAGCGACACCGCAGGCAACGATGACGGGGCCGGCCGGTTCTTCCGGAAGTGATCGATCACCCGCTTCGCCAGCGCGTCGTCACGTTCGACGTCTCCCTGAGTCAGGAGCAACCGATCGGGTGGCGACAGACCCAGCCACGAGAGCAACTGGTCGAACGGGGTCTCCTGATCGAGGCCTCCGGGCAGCACCGTCAACGAGGGCCGGCTGGGCACAACCGCTGGAGACTGCGGAGGCTTCACTGGCGGTGGGAGCGGGGCCGACACCCCGAGCCACCGCCGAACGCCGTCCCACCACGAGCCCATGCACCGATGCAGTGCACCTTCGCGGCCAACAGCCAGGGAGCTCGTCGTCGACGCGGTCGAGCAGGCCAGCGACCAGGGTGCGGGTGCTTCCCGTTGGCCAACGTCAGCGCGACGCCGTGGTAGGTCGACGACATGCCGACCCGAGCGGAAGAGCTGAGAGAAGCAGTGCGGCTGGCGGTCGCGGCCACACTTGGTGTGACCGACGTCGTCCAGAAGATGCACCACACCATCGGCGGAGGACCTGAGGTGTTGGGCCGGCCGCTCGAGGCGATCGTGAAGTTGATCTCGGCGCCGGCGTACGCGGGCGTGAAGCTGGTGACGAACCTGGTGGGCTCGGGGCTCGACGTGGTGCTGGAGCAGCTCGGTCCGGTGCTCGGGCCCGGTGGCGACAGCGAGGAGCAGGACCTGGTCATCGGCGCGCTCAACGGCGTGGTCGGCGACATTCTCGCCGAGCGCAGCTCGACGTTGGCGATGACGACCGGGTTCCGCAGAGCCGGGAAGACGTTGGACGTGAGCCAGCTCGGACAGGTGACGGGGAAGCTGCTGGTCCTCGTGCACGGCTCGTCAGCGACCGATGGCTGTTGGTCGCGAAAGGGCGCGCATCACGGTGAGGCGTTGGAGCAGGAGCCGGCGCTCGGGCTGACGTGGGTGGCGCTCCGGTACAACTCGGGCCGGCACGTCTCGATCAACGGGCGCGAGTTCGCTGCGGCGCTGGAGCAGCTGGTGACGTCGTGGCCGGTGCCGGTGACGGACGTGACGATTCTCGCGCACAGCATGGGCGGCCTGGTGACGCGCTCGGCGTGTCAGCTCGCCGAGGAGCAGGGGCTGTCGTGGCGGAAGCTGCTGCGCTCCATCGTCTTTCTGGGAACGCCGCATCAGGGCGCGCCGCTCGAGCGGGCCGGCAACGTCGTCGGCACGTTGTTGGGCATCAGCCGGTACAGCGCTCCGCTGACGGCGCTGGCGCAGATCCGCAGCGCGGGGGTGACGGACTTGCGCTTCGGGCTGACGAGAGATGACGAGTGGCAGACCGGCGATCGGTTCGCGCACGAGGCTGACCCGCGGAAGTTGGCGGCGCTCCCGAGTGGGGTGGCGTGCTTCACCATCGCCGCGACGACGGCGAAAGCAGTCACGCCGACTGCGGTTGGTGATGGCCTGGTGCCGATCGCCAGCGCGCTGGGGAAACATGAGCGGCCAGAGCTGTCGCTCGCGTTCGAGGCGTCACGGCAGGTGGTGCTGGCGGACCTGAATCATCAGGATCTGCTGAGCGACGCTCGGGTGACGAAGCAGCTGATCGAGTGGTTGTCGACGAATTGCTGATCGACGGAGCCAGGCCGCAAGCCCAGCGGGCGTCCAGGTGCAGTCAGTCGAGTCCATAGGAACGACGAAGCGCGGTGAGCTGTTGCTGGACTTGAGAACGCTCGGCTTGGAGTTCCTCGAGGAGTACGGCTGCCTCTGGGGAGCGTGGGACGCGGTCTCCATGCGCCGAGTTGGTCGTCAGGCGGCTGAACCGCTCGATGAGAAGTCTGTCTCGTTGGAGCAGTCGCTTGAACTCCGGGTCCCTGCTGAACGCTTCATTCGCTGCGACGACACCAAGTGTCGCGCTCGCAGACGCGCCAGGCGATGACGAATGAAGTGAACGTCTGTCGCATCGAAACCGCGAAGGTCTGCGCAACAAAACCCAAGCCACCGAAATCGCATGGCTTTTCACAGCAGAACCACCGCTTCAGGCCCGAGGCCAGATTGACAGTCTGGCGCCGAGGCGCTTGTCGGAGGGCTCCGACAATCCAGCATGACCACGACCCGCATCGGTGCCCCGTTCCAGAGTGTCCTCTCGAAGGTGCAGAACGCTCGCGTGCTGTCCGAAGAGAAGGGCGTCGACCCCTTCCGGGGACCGCACACCGACCGCAAGTACGACATCGACGGTGACGGCGTCGCCGACGCGCGACTCATCGAGGCAAAGAAGGGCGCCGCGACGCGCCTCGAGCTCAGCTTCCTCGACGCGAAGGGTCGGCCCGTCGACACCTTCGTCAGCGGGACTCGGCACGACGACTTCCTGGGCCTCTCTGACACCGGCCGCATCTGGAGCCACACCCATCGCGAGTACACGCCCACCGGCAACGCGATGTCCTGGGAGCGTGAAGTCTACGAGCGCGCCAGCAACACCACCGGAGAGCTGAGCGAGCGCGTCACCACCACCAAGCGCAACGGCTCGCAACAGCTGACGTTCGAGTCCGACCGGGACGGCAATGGCTCGCTCGAGACGGTGGTCCGACGGTGAGGGCTGGTGCCGCAATGCCTTGACGCTCGAAACGCCGGGAAGGTGAGCCGCGGAGCTGCTCTCGTGCCTCAAACGACGAACATGCGTGTCACTCGTCTGTTCCGTCTGCTGGCTGCCGCATCAATCCTCGCTTCAGTTGGCTGTCTGGGGGTCGCCCCGATCGATGACGAAATCCCCGAGGAGGGTGACGTCGGTGGAGGGACGGCAACGGCTGGGGGTACGGCAACGGCTGGCGGTGCGGCGACGGCTGGGGGTGCGGCGACGGCTGGGGGTGCGGCGACGGCTGGCGGTTCGGCGATGGCTGGGGGTGCGGCGACGGCTGGCGGTTCGGCGACGGCTGGCGGTTCGGCGACGGCTGGCGGTTCGGCGATGGCTGGCGGCTCGGCGACGGCTGGCGGTTCGGCGACGGCTGGCGGTTCGGCGACGGCTGGTGGTTCGGCGACGGCTGGCGGTTCGGCGGCGGCTGGCGGCACCGCGATGGCTGGCGGTTCCGCGACGGCTGGCGGCACCGCGATGGCTGGCGGTTCCGCGACGGCTGGCGGCACCGCGACAGCTGGCGGTTCTGCGACGGCTGGCGGTTCGGCGACGGCTGGCGGTTCGGCGACGGCTGGCGGTTCGGCGACGGCCGGCGGTTCGGCGACGGCTGGCGGTACGGCGATGGCTGGCGGTTCCGCGACGACGGCTGAGGCTCGTGGGCAGGCGATCTACGCCGCGACAGGGCGAAACTGCATTCAGTGCCACGCCAATCCGGCAACCCTTCGGCGAGATGCCGTCGACGCCTCGACGCTGGCTGACCGCATCGCAGCAGCGATTGCTGCCAACACAGGCCGCATGGGTGAGGCGGAGTACGGCTACGCGAACTTGACGCGCGCGCAGTTGATGGACCTCGCCGCCTACCTCGTCTCACTCGCGCCCGTGTCCCCCCCCTTCGACGGGGGGACGACTTCCGATGCGGGCACGCCGCCGGTGTCGACAGCGGTGCAGTGCGTGTCGACGGGCTCGTCCACGTTCCGTACCGAGGTGTTTGCAAGCGGGCTCACGAGCCCCTGGGGAATGGTCTTTCTCCCCGACCAACGGGTCCTGGTCACGCAGAAGGCTGGCAGCATGGTGCTGATGAGTGCAGACGGCGGCTCACGAACACCATTGAGCTGGAGCACACCAGCACCCCAGATCATCAGCGCCGGCCAGGGTGGGCTCCTCGACGTCGCTCTGGACCCCGACTTCGGGACCTCTCCCTGGGTGTACTTCACCTATGCAGAACCTGGTGCGAGCAACTCGTCAGGCGTCGCAGTGGGTCGAGCCAGTTTGCAGGGGAACGCGTTGGTGAATTTCCAACGCCTGTACCAGCAGACTCCGAAGCTGAGCTTCAGCGAGATTCACTTCGGTTCGCGGCTCGCCTTTCACCCCGACCGCACGCTGTTCGTCTCCCTTGGCGATCGCAGCTATGACACCTTCGTGCAAAACCCAGCCAACTCGGTGGGGAAGATTATTCGTCTCAATCGAGACGGCACCATTCCATCGAACAACCCCTTTCAAGGCCAGGCCGGAGCGGTGGCTGAGCTGTGGAGCCTCGGTCATCGAAACCCGCAAGGTCTGACCTACGACGCCGTGACCGCGACGCTCTGGAGCACCGAGCACGGCCCCCAGGGGGGTGACGAGGTCAACCGCATTCTCTCGGGTGCAAACTACGCGTGGCCCCTGAGAAGCTATGGCTGCCCCTACGGCGCCCCGCAGGGGACCACGTGCAGGTTCGGAGGCGGCGTGCACCTGCCCCTGAACGGCTCGACCTTCAACGAGCCCTTGACCTTCTGGGCTCCGACCTCGATCGCGCCGAGCAATGTTCTGGTTTACCGGGGCTCGGGGTTTCCTGCCTGGAACGGCCACTTGTTCGTTGGCGGCCTCGGCGGAAGACTGTGGCGCATCGAACTCAACAACGGCGTCTACGCTTCGTGCGAAGCCCTGGTCCTGAACGAACGGATTCGAGACGTCCGACAGGGCCCTGATGGTTGGATCTGGGTGCTGACGGATAGCGGCTCGATTCGTCGGGTGCTGCGCTGATCAGGAAAAGACGACGCCAATGCCTTCTGGACTCTTCGCAGTGCTCCCCTTTCTCGTGCTCGCGCAGGCCCCGGCACCCACGAGGGTCGCTGACCTGCTCGTCAGCACCCGCTCGCCGCGAGGCAGCAGCGCCGGTGAAGTCGCGTCGCTCTCAGGGCAGGCCTTCGTCGTCCTGAGCGAACCCTCGACCGGCGCGGAGCTCTGGGCGACAGACGGTACGCCTTCAGGCACACGGCTCGTCATCGACCTCTGCCCGGGCGTCGACGGGTCGGGCCCCACGCTCCTCACCAGGGTTGGTTCGGCGCTGTACTTCATGGCGGGCGACGGCCCGCTTTCCGGCTATTCCCACCACCGCAAGCTCTGGCGCACCGACGGAACGGCAGCAGGAACCACGCCGGTGGCCAACCTCGCCTGCGCTTCGCTGGTGCCTGTGGGCACCGAGCTCTTCTGCCTCAACCGAACCGGAGTCTGGAAGACCGACGGCACGGCTGCGGGCACGACTGCGGTCCACTCGTTTGGCACGACGGTCCCCAACACCCAGGACATCACCAACGCGGTGGCACTCAACGGCATGGTCTTCTTCGCCGGGCGTGATCGACGGCTGTGGCGCACCGACGGCACCAGCGCAGGCACGGTCTCGGTGTTGCCTTCGCGGCCGGCGGTGCTGCGGAGCCCGCTCGTCGTCGTGGGCAACACGATCTTCTACGTCGCCACCGACCTCACCAGCGGCCTCGAGCTGTGGAGCAGTGACGGCACCGCCGCGGGGACGGGCGTCGTCAGTGAAATCGGTCCCGGTGGTGCGAGCGGCATCTATGCCCCTTTCACGACGTCCGAGGTGGTGCTGGTCGCGGCTGGCACACGTCTGTTCTTCTTCGCGCAGCAGGCCGTGACCGCGGGAGGCTCGGCGACGACGGGCATCGAGCTGTTTACGTCAGATGGCTCCGAGGCAGGCACGGTGCTCGTCGCCGACCTGTCGCCGGGCACGAGTTCGACTTTCTCCTCGACGTCGACGCTCGTCGCGCACGGCAACCGGGTCTACTTCTCCGGTCCCGGCGGCGAGCCCTGGTCGAGCGACGGGCTGGCTGCGGGCACATCGCTGCTCAGGGACCTCACGCCCGGGGCCAACAACGCGAGCAGCCCCAGGAACTTCTTGTCGGTTGGCGCGCGCCTGTACTTCGACGCAGCCCAGGGCACCACGGGACGCAACTGGTGGGTCACTGACGGCACGGGCGCAGGAACGGTGGCGCTCCTGACAGGTGACCGGCGGCCGTCCCGAATGGTCGGCGCGGTTGGCAGCCGCGCCCTCTGGCTCGTCGACGACTCCACGCAGACGGGGATCGAGCCCTGGGTCTCCGACGGCACGGTCGCGGGCACGGTGTTGCTGCGTGACGTGAGCCCGGGTCGCACCGGTGGCGCCTCGGCCCCGAGGGCGTTCGCGCAGCTCGGCACGGCCCTGCTCCTGGTCGGTGATGACGGTGCGGGGCGCGAGAACCTCTTCCGCACCGACGGCACTGCCGCCGGCACCACGTTGCTGCGCGGCGGCTTTCACGACATCGCTCGCATCGTCAGCTCGAGCACGCGGGCGTGGTTCGTCAGCACCGGCCAGCTCTGGACGACCGACGGCACTGGCGCGGGCACCGTGATGCTGTCCGCCTCTGGCGCCGACCACCTGACGGTGCAGGGTGGCCGGCTGTGGTTCAGTCGCGCCAGCACCACCTGGGAGCCCTTCGTGTCCGACGGCACCATCCCGGGCACCCGCCAGCTCACCGGCCTCATTCCCAACGCGACCGGCCTCGGCCTCCTGGACCTGCGCGTCATCGACGGCGCGATGTACCTGATCGTCGACAGCCCCATGGGCCTCCAGCTCTGGAGAACCGACGGTACGCCAGCGGGCACGAGCCTGGTCTCGAGTGGCCTGCCGGGCTGGGGGCCTCGGCAGGTGGCCGTGGCCGGGCTCCGGCTCTTCGTCGGCAGCGGCAGCACGGTGTGGAGCTCGGACGGCACGGTCGCTGGCTCGGGGCTGCAGACCCTCACGCTCCCCAACCGGAGAATCGAACTCGTCGACGCACTGGGGAGCCGGGCGCTGCTCCGCGTCATCGCCTTCAACGCCCAGGGGGTACTCGATGACGAGGGCGAGCTGTGGGTCTCTGATGGGACGGCTGCGGGCACGCAGCGACTGGCCGTGCTCGGCCTCATCGCAGGTGACGCCATTGGCCACTCGAGCTTTCTGGGCACCCACAGCGTCGAGGTCAACGGGCGCGCCGTCTTCGTCTTCGCCAGCCGCGAGACCGTCGAGCTCTGGGTGACCGACGGCACGGCAGCGGGCACGTCACGGTTGACCGACGTGTTGGACCAGGGGCGCAGCGATCTGCCGGTGAGAACGCCCTTTGCCAGCGCAGGCGGCTTTGCGTGGTTCGCCGCGCGAGACGGGACGAGCGGCACCGAGCTGTGGCGCACGGATGGGACAGCTGCGGGCACGGTGCGGGTCGCCGACCTCGTGGCCGGGGTGCGCTCTTCGTCGCCCACCAACTTCTTCGTCGAAGAGCCCTTCGTCTACTTCAGCGCCTTCGATGACCAGGGTGACGAGGAGCTCTGGGCCCTCAACGTGGGCCTCGACAACACGCCCCCCGTCATCACGCCCCTGCTCCTGGGCTCACAGGGGCAGAACGGCTGGTTCACCTCGAACGTGACGGTGCGATTCACGGTGGCCGACCCCGAGAGCCCAGTGACGAGCATGGGCTGTGGCGACACCATCGTGAGCACTGACACCAGCGAGGTCTCGTTCACCTGCACGGCTTCGTCGGTGGGTGGCACCAGCAGGGCCAGCCAGTCGCTCAAGCGCGACGCGACGCCCCCAGTGCTGACCTGCCCGGCCGCCGAGAGCGCCGAGGCGACCAGCCCGTCGGGCGCTTCGGTCAGGCTCCTCGACGCGGTCGCCGTCGAGGCACTCACCACCGCGAGCAGTGTGCAACGAGCCCCCGCGTCAGAGGTGTTCGCCCTCGGGAGCACCGCCGTGCGCTTCACCAGCAGTGACGAAGCGGGAAACGTGGGCCAGTGCATCACCCAAGTCGTCGTCACCGACACGACGGCGCCCGTCATCACCTGCCCGGCTGCCCTCGAGTTGGCGTCGAGCACCTCGCCCCTCGAGGTCGAGGCCACGGCCGTCGACCTGGTCGATGGCGCGCCACGCATCACCCAGTCGGCGCCCCGCGGCAGCGTGCTCGCGGCCGGTGTGACGACGGTGCGGGCGACAGCGACCGACGCCAGCGGCAACCAGGCGAGCTGCGAGTTCGAGGTGATGGTGCCGACGACACCCGAAGTGCCAATGATGCCCGAAGTGCCGCCGACGCCCGAGGTGCCGACGACGCCCGGGGCAGGCTGCGGCTGCAACGGGGGAGTCGACGTCGCGCTGGTGGCCCTGGCGCTGTGGTGCCGCCGACGTCGCAGGTGAGGGCTGGAGCAAGCCTGCGGTCGAGTGTCAGTTGAAGGGCCGGCTCAGCAGCAACCGGTAGGCATCTGCAGGCACCGCCGCGTTCTTCAGCATTCGATCGAGCAGCGCCAACGTGTCGGCCCGCCCTTCGAAGAGCGCCACAGAGCGATACACCTCGGGGCTCTGTCGTTCGATCGGTGACGAAGCCGGGAGGTACACGCCAATCGGCGAGCGGCTCACCCACCCCATCACGCTCCGCAATTCTCGAAGCGAGTACCTCACGCTCACGAGTACGGTCGGCCCACAGGTCACTGGAGGCACGCAGGCTTCGGCGCGAACCCTCTCGGCCAGCGCTTCGGTGGGCAGCCCTTGCTTGACGAGCAGCACCAGCTCGGTCGACTTTGCGGTGGCCTCTTCCACCCCCGATGCACCCTGGCGGACCTCGAACTCGGTGAAGAGCGTGTGCCCTCCGTAGCCCGGGAACTCTCGAAAGAGGACCAACGGGTCCTCGCTCCCGGAGTCGCTCGCTCCCTCCCCGAGCACGAAGGGCGCGTCCTGGGAGTACCGGAGCGCCGCCTGGCGTTCGGAGTCCGTCGGATCGAGGCTCACACATGCGCAGGGGAGCGCCGCGCAGAGCAGCCAGACACGAACGAAGGGCAAGCGGCCCGTCACCATGCAGCCGAGATAGCGCCCACTCAGAATCAAACACCTCAAAGACTGAATCGAACGATTCGCTCTCTCCAATGCCTCGGAGCGCAGGCGGCTCAAGACACTTCGGGCGGCAGCTTGAGCAGCGACCTCGACAACGCCCACAACCGCTCCTGCGCCTTCACGTCGTTGGCGGCGGCCGAGGTCGGCTTCTGCTCCGTGCCTTCGAAGTAGCCGCCGGTGACGCTGGCGACCGTGGCCGACGTGGCGAGGGAGAGCGGGCCTTTCGCGCCCTCTTCGGGGCTGAGCGGGTTCTTCGGCTCCCGCGCGGTCGGAGGCGCTTCACGACGAAGCCCGGTATTCACGACGCCCGGGTGCACGGCATTGACGGTGACGCCCTGCCCCGCCAGCCGCCGCGCGAGCGCGAAGGTGAACATGACGTTGGCCAGCTTCGACTGCGCGTACGCGGTGCCGCCGTGGTGTTGGCGCACCTTGAACTGCGGGTCTTCGAAGTCGAAGGCGCCCTCGCGATGCATCGATGACGTCAGCACCACGACGCGAGCCGGCGCGCCGCGCACGAGGAGCGGCAGCAGCGCGTCCGTCAGAAAGAACGGGCCGAGGTGGTTGACGCCGAGGGTGAGCTCGAAGCCATCTTCGGTCTTGCGGCGCGTGCGCGGCCACACGCCAGCGTTGTGCACGAGGCAGTCGAGGCGCTCGAACCGCGCCTGGAGCTTCGGAACGAAGTTGCGGAGCCTCGAGAGGTTCGCGAGATCGACCTGCATCACCACCGCGGCTTCGTTGCCCGTGAGCGAGACGAGCTGCTCGCGCGCGATCTGGCCCTTCTTCAGGTCGCGGCACCCCAGCACCACGGTGGCGCCTGACGCGAGCAAGCCCCGCGCGATTTCGAAGCCGATGCCGGTGTTGGCGCCGGTGACGAGTGCGACCTTGTCTTTCATCGTCGTCATCACGCGGCCTCCTCACGTTCGGCGCGGCTGCGCGCGAACAGCTCGCTCATCACCTCTTCGAGCGGCGGGTTCTCGACGTTCAAGTCGACGACAGGCAACGACGACAACGCGCGTCCTACCACCGCGTTCACCTGATCGTGGCTCACCTGCAGCACCGCCTGCGCGCCTTCGCAGCTGACGACGTGGCCGAGCGGCTCCACCTGCTCCTTCGACACCGGCTGCGAGAACCGGAGCGTCACCCGCTTGTCGGGCCGCACCTGCTTCACCAACTCGTCGAGCTTGCCGTCGAACGAGAGCGTGCCCTTGTCGATGACGATGACGCGCGGACAGAGCGCCGCGACATCATCCATGTAGTGGCTGGTGAGGATGAGCGTCGCGCCCGTCTGCTCGTTGTACCGGCGAATGAAGTCGCGCATGACGACCTGCATCGAGACGTCGAGGCCGATGGTAGGCTCGTCGAGGAAGAGCACTTTGGGCGCGTGCACCAGCGCCGCCGCAAGCTCGCACTTCATGCGCTCTCCGAGTGAGAGCTGCCGCGTCGGCTTGTTCACCAGGTCGCCGAGTTCGAGCAGGTCGCCGAGCTCCTTCATGCGTCTGACGAAGTCGGCGCGCGACACGTCATAGATGGCGCGATTCATCTCGAACGTCTCGGCAGGCGGCAGGTCCCACAGCAGCTGCTGCTTCTGCCCCATCACCAACATGATCTTCTTCAGGTACTCCGACTCGCGCTTCTGCGGCACGTGACCGTCGACGCGGACCTCTCCCGTCGAGGGATGCAGGAGCCCTGCCAGTGTCTTGAGCGTCGTCGTCTTCCCCGCGCCATTGGGGCCCAGGAAGCCGACGCGCTCTCCGGCCTTGATGTCGAAGGTGATGCCGTCGACCGCCTTCACCGTCGTGTACTCGCGAGAGAAGAGCGACTTCACCGCGGCCGCGAGCCCGGGCGGGCGTTTGTGCACGCGGTAGTGCTTGGTGAGGTCGCGCACCTGGATCATGGATCGTCTGTAGCCGAGACCGGCGTGCGCCGCCGCGAATCCGTGCGACTGTCAGCCGGGGTGAGGCGTGCGTCCGGTCGAGCGCTGAACACGGCCCACAGCTCGACGAGTTCGTCCTCTCTCGTCAACAACGGCCTCGGACGAATCGACACCGAGGTGAAGTGGTACGTGAGCCGAACCCGCTTCGTGCCCGGGGGAATTCGCACCGTCACGGGCACGTCGGGGATCAACCTCGTGTCCTTCGCGATCAACACGCCGGGCCGGCCGCGCGCGTCGACGCCTCGGCTCAGCTCGAGCCCGAAGCGCAGGAGTGGCTCGTCGTCCGCCCACACGACCAGGTGACGAAACACGTCGCCAGTCGGAACGCGGTGGCCCACGTCGTGCGCCGTGACGATGGCTTCGGCGCCGCGCACCTCGAGCCGAACGGCAGACCGCACGAAGTCGACGTCGTGACCGCCACGCACGCGGTGCGACGCGTTCGGCATGTGACAGCCCTGACAGCTCTGCGCGCCGCCCCACGCCCGCCACTCCGAGAGCGTCGTCTGCATCGGCAGCGCGTTGAGCTGGGTCGCGCCGTCGACGACCGCGTGCCCATCGAACTCGTGGCAGGTGCCACAGAACTCGCTCGTTCGCAGCGCCGGCTCGTGGCGAACCGGGTGCCCATACGGCAGAGAACCCGCTCGCGGTGAGAGCACCACGCCGTCTCGCACGTGACAGACCGCACAGGTGATGCCCTCGTGCACCGGCGAGTCGAGCGGCGGGAGCTGCCCCTTCGCCAGGGCCTCACGCGCAGGCCACGTCGCCTTCACCTGCGCCTCGAGCGGGCCATGACAGATGAGACAGCGAAGGTGCGGCTCGGTCGAGAAGCCATCGAGGAAGACGCGGTTGGTCAGGCTCTCGCGATGCGCTGACGCGCTCCATTCGCGGGCCCGGTCGGGGTGGCACTCGGCGCACTGCTTCGCGCTCGGCGCGTCGAGGACCAGCGGCCGCGTGAAGCCGTTCACCTCGAACGAAGGCTGCGCGAGCAGCACGCCGAGGAGCAGCGCGGTCATCGCTTCTTCGTTCGTGGCGTGAACACGTTGCCCATCGCGCTGATGCCCTCATCGGCCTGCAGGCCCTCGATCGACTCGGCATCTCCGATGTTCGAGAACAGCGTCTTGCGGACGATGCCCGCGACCTTCCCGTCGGCGACGGTGAAGCGCCACACCTCGGCGGCCATCCGAATCGGCTTGCGGACCTCTGGCGGGTAATCCTTCGGGTCGCCGCCCTCTTCCATCATGCGGCCGCCTCCCTTGATCTCGAACTCGTTGCGCCACACGGCGACACGCCTGAGCAGCCCGTCGTCGCCCCACTGAAAGAGCAGCCAGCTCGTCACCTCGTAGTCGGAGCGCTCGAAGATGACCTCGAGGTGCTTGGCGAACGCGCGCTTCGGCGTCGTTGGCGTACCGTCGAGCAGCTTGAGCGTCGAGAGTGCTGCTTTCCGAGGCACGATGTCCTCACGGGGCACGGGCTTCAGCGTCAGCTCCAGCTCGGCCTTGCGCGCCTCGAAGAACGTCGCGTCGGAGGCGCGAACGAGCGTCATCACCTCGGGGATGAGGAGATCGACGAGCCCGTCGGGCATGCGCGGCACCGTCTTCGCCGACACCGCGAACCAGCGCCCGCCCTTCGAGTCGTTCACCAGCGCGCGGAGCTCCTTCAACGCAGCCTGATCGTCAGCGTCGAAGTCGGGCGGGAGCAGGCCCCGGTCGGCCATCACGTCGAGCTCGACGAACTTCGGGTCGCGGACGCCCTTGAGCCAGCCTCCCTCGCCGTTCGACTCCGAGACCTTCGCGTAGCGTTTGCTGAGCACCTTCGGCGCCTCGTCCTTCACGTCGTATGTGCTCGCCACGAACGGATACGTCGCCGGCAGGGAGCCGAAGTACTTCGCCGCCGCCAGCCGCTCCTTCTTCCACGCGACCATCGCCACGCGCTTGGCGTCTTCGACTCGTTTGTCATACGGCACGTCGCTGTCGACGAAGAGCTGCACGTCAGAGATGCAGGTATCGCGGTACTTCGTGCCCGGCTTCACGTCCTTGACGATGAGCGTCACCGACGCGAGCCCTCCGGACAGTGGAACGTCGAAGGTCTGCGAGCCCCACTTCGCGGCGACCGTCAGCGCCTTCGTCGTCGTCACCTTGTCATTGGCGTCACGCACGACGAGCTCGAGGGCCGTCGGCGTTCCGTTCGCGGCGAAGAGCCCCTTCGACTTCTGGTAGCCCGGCGTGATGACGAGCCGCAGCGCCTTCGCTGCCTTCAGCGCCGAGACCGGCACCGTCAGCGACTCCCCCACGCCATCGCCCTCTGCGCCTTCGACCCAGGCCGTCGAGGCATCGTCGTCGAGCACGTAGGTGGGGTGGTAGTTCTCCTGGTACTTGTTCCAGTTGCTCTCGAGGAAGCTGCTCGAGGTCGCGCGTTCGGCGTGCAACCGCTTGAAGTCGGCCTGCGCGATGCCGGCGAGAAGAAGCGCAACAGCCATCAGGAGTCTCATCTCGATGACTGTAGTGCGCGACCGGTGCATAGAGTGCCGCCATGTCGGGTGACGCAGCACGAGATCTCGAAGGGTGGATTCCCAGGCTCATCACGTTGTGGCGTGAGCAGCGCGCGGCACGGACGAAAGGGCCGCGTCAGCCTCCACCGCGTGGTGGCCGCCACTTCGAAGAGCCGCCGTCACCGAAGCTGACACCGCAGGAGATCAAGGAGGTCGGCGCTGGCATCAAGCGGCTGTCGCATGGCCTGACGCGTGAACGAGAGCTCGCCGGCGCGAAGTACATGGACGACCCCGCGCTCCTCGGCGCGTACCTGCTCTTCTACTGGCCGGTCTCGTACGCACAGTCGCGCTCGTTGTTGTCCGAGCTCCCGACCCGCCCACGCGCGCTGCTCGATCTCGGCTCTGGCCCCGGTCCTCTCGCGTTCGCGGGCATCGATGCAGGAGCGAGTGAGACCATCGCCGCCGACCGCAGCAAGCCGGCCCTCGAGCTCGCGCGTCAGCTCGCCATCGCGTCGTCCGAGTCGCTCGGCACCAGAGAGTGGAGCCCCGAGCGCCCGCTCCCCGAGGGTAAGTTCGACGTCATCACCATGGGGCACGTGCTGAACGAGCTCTTCAACGGCGACATCCAGAAGCGGGCGGACCTCGTCGAGAAGGTGCTCGAGCGCGTCAAACCCGGCGGCTCGCTGGTGGTGATGGAGCCTGCGCTGCGCGACACCTCCCGCGCCCTCCTGCAGGTGCGAGATGTGCTCGTCGCCAAGGGCTACGCGGTGCGCGCGCCCTGCCTGTTCCGCGGCGCCTGCCCTGCCCTCGTGAAGCCCTCCGACTGGTGTCACGCCGAGCGGCAGTGGCGCATGCCGCCGTTGACCGAGGTGCTCGCGCGCACCGCCGGGCTCCACAAAGAATCACTCAAGATGAGCTACCTGGTGCTCGCGCCGAAGGGTGAAGCCTGGGCCGAGCCGCCGCCGGGCCGCGTTCTGCGCATCGTCTCCGAGGCGCTCGAAGGCAAAGGCCGCCAACGCTTCATGGGCTGTGGACCCGAGGGGCGCATCGGCCTCGCGATGCAGGACAAGCACCGCAACGCCGGCAACGAGAAGTTCTTTCACTTGAACCGCGGCGAGGTGATTCGCATCGGCGGCGAGGTGGAGGCGAAGGGTGACGGCGCGGGCTTGAGCGATCGGTCGACCGTCGAGATCGTCGCGCGCGCAGGCCAGGCGGTTCCGAAGCCGTGATGACCCACACGAAGTGGATCATCGAAGACTCGGCGATGGGCCTGCGCGACTTCGCCGATTGGTACCGCTTCGGTGGCGAAGGACCTGCGGCGCTCATCCACTACACGGGCGGGAGCATCACCTGGCAGGCGCACCAGGAGCGCTTCGCGACCGAGCCGACGCCGATCGTGAACGAGTTCAAGGGCGCCTGGGAGCGCAACGGCACGCCGCGCATCGATCTCATCGTCTCGTCGGCCCCGCCCCCCGGCAAAGAGCCGCGCCCCGAGCCGCTCGAGTCGTACCTCGAGTACGTGATGGACCAGCTGGTGAAGAAGCTGCCCGAGAAGCCGCTCGGGTACGGCTTCGTCGGCTACTCGCTCGGTGGCTCGTTCGCGACCTACCTCGCCGGCGTCTCGGTGCGCGCGCGCGGTCTGGCCGTCTTCGGTGGCGCTGGCGTCGTCGAGGCCGCGCGGCAGATCAGACCAGTGCTCGCGCGCGATCTCTCGACGGCGCTGTTCCGAAACGCAGAAGACCCACTGCAGGATCCCGCGACCGCCGCGCCGCAGCTCCCGCGTGGCTACAACCCTCGCGCGATGGCGCCACGAGCCGGTGCGCACCCGTTCACCGACTACGCCGAGAACGGCACGGTGGCCGACGCGTTCGCGTTCGTGATGGGTCGCCTGCGGTAGCGCCGGCTACCGCGACTCCTGACCGAGCGCTGCGCGCGCCTCGCCGGCGAAGCGGCCCTTCGGGAACGCCTCGAGGTACTTCACGTACTCGCTCATCGCCTGACGCGGCCTGAGCTGAACCTCGAAGCAGCGGGCCCGGAGCACTCGCGCGAGCTGCGCGGCGTCTTGACCTTCGATGACGATGTCCTCGAGGCCCGGCAGGTAGCGATCACAGCCGCCCTTCTCGAGGCTCGCCTCGGCCTTCTCGAGGAAGAGCTGCTCCAGGGACTTCGAGCCCGTCCGGACTGGAGCGGGCTGTGGGGCTGGCGCGACCGGCATCGGCTCGAGTGACGGGACGATCAACATCGCAGGCAGCGGCGCGGGAGCAGGCGCAGGCTGGACCGCCGCTGCGGGCTTCGGAAGCGTCGACCACTCCGACTCGTCACTCTCGGGGCCGCGACCTTGCTCCATCGCAGACGGCTTCGGAGCCGGCGCTTCGATGGCGAACTCGTCACGCTTGAACGGAACACCGCGCGTGGACCCGCCCGCCAGCGACGGAAACACGGTGCCCGGGCCGTCGATCCGCTCGACCTCGACCTGCGTCTCCGGCTCGAGCGAGACGAACGCAGGCGCTTCGGGAGCCGCCATCGCAGCCGGCGCCTGCACCGGAGCCACCATGGCCTCGGGCTCGACGACGCGCGCCTTCGACTCCTCGGGCGTCAGCCGGGGCAACGCACCAGGCGCCGTCCGCGGAGCGGCGAGCTGCCCACCCTTCGCTGCGACCACCACGCCCGGCGGCTGCTCGGCCCTCGTCACGGCCTCGGCGAGGCCCTGCACCTCACTCAGCTCGCGCTCGAGCGCTGGCGTCAACGTGCGCACCTTCACCTTGCCGCGTGGGTCGATGAGCATGCGTTGACCTGCGAGCACGCTCGACTGGCCCGAGTCGCCCGACGCCACCCGCACTTCACCCTCCGAGACCGCGACCTCGACCCCATCGGGACCGTTGGAGACCGAGAAGACCGTTCCGACGACCGAGACCGACACGTCGCCTGCGTGCACCACGAAAGACCTCCGCGCCTCGTGTGACGCCCGCACCGCCACGCGTCCACGAGTCACCGTCAACGCCACGTCGTCGGCCTCGGCGCGCGTCAGCGCCACCTGCGTCGACGCCGAGACCCGAACGTGGCTCGAGTCAGACAGATGAACGAACGCCCGGCCCGCGACGCCGGTGCGCAGCACGTCTCCACTCTTCAGCGTCTCGCCCGCGAGCACCGGCTCCAGCTCGGCCGACACGCGTGTGAGGCTGCGGGCCAGCTCGACCCGAATCGGCTTCGGCGCGACGAGCTGCACCAGCGGCGGTTCCGTCGGGGGTGGCTCGACGATGAGCTCCTGCGACGGCCAGAACATCACCGTCACTGCCGCGGCAGTCGCCACCAACACGCCCGTCACCGCGAACGGAAACCACCGAGGCCGCGCCACCGAGCGCATGCGCTTCTCGACCAGCGCGCCGACCCGTTCATCGGTGTGCACCCAGTCGATGGCCGGCGCCGCGTGACGTGCAGACGCCAGGGCGCGACGGGCGATACGAACGGCCTCCAGCGAGTCCGTACACTCGGGGCAATCAGACAGGTGCAGCTCGACGTAGCGCTTGTCGTCCAGCTCGAGCTCGTCAGCTGCCAGCGCCCACAACCGCTCCGTCTCGTGACGCGTCATGACGTCACCTCCACTTCCTGCACCAACGTCTTCATGGCCTTCGTGAAGTCGAGTCGGGCGCTGTGCAGGCGGGAGCGCACGGTGTTGTACGAGATGCCCACGGCCTGCGCGATCTCCTCCGGGCCCATGCCGCAGAGCTCGTGGTAGACGAACACGACCCTCTTTTTCGCCGACAGGGTCTCCAGCGCGCGGTGCACCAGCTTCGTCGCCTGCGCCTGCTGAGCTGCCCGTTCGGGGTCGACGCCAGTGAAGATCTGCTCGGGCATTTCGTCGCTCAGGTCTTCACGACGCCGGCGCCACCAGCGCAGGTGCATCAGCGCGACGTTCCCGCACACCCGATAGAGGAAGGTGCGGAACTGCGACTCGCCGCGGAAGGACGGCACCGCGCGGAGCAGCCGCACGTAGGTCTCCTGCACGAGATCGTCGAGGTCGTTGCGCCGGCCCGTGAGGTGGAAGAGCGTGCGCGCGACGTCGTCGCGGGTGAGGCGGTACAGCTCCTCGAAGGCGAGCGCGTCGTCGGCCTTGATGCGTTCGACCAGCCGCAACAGGCGCGCCTCCACCTGTCCAGTCGGGGGAGGCGTCGGCACCAGCCTCGGCATCGGGAGCGCTTCTGCAGTCATCTGGGGCCTCCGGGCAAACACTCCTCATCTGTTGCCGGTGCGCCACGAAGCGATCGTCGGCGTGGTCGGATGCGACAAAGAGAGCGGAGTGAATGCGCCGCCCCGGTCGCGGGCACGCAGCGGCACCAGCGATCACTTCCGGAAGGTGCGGCAACCAACTCGATGCGTGCGCCGATGAGCGCGCCACTGACCAGGAAAGACCGCCATGAACTCGCTCAACTCCCGAAGCCTGCTGCTCCTCGCCGTGCCGCTGCTCGTGCTGACCAGCGGGTGCACCATCATCGACTACGACGACTTCGATGAGGACTGCACCTTCGGCTGTCCTGGCGCGGCGTGTTCTGGGAACAGCGACTGCGACTCGTCATGTTCGTGCACCTCGGGGCGCTGTACGCCGAACCCGAAGTGCTCCAACAACGCGCAGTGCTCCAATGGCACCTCGTGCGTCACGGGCCGCTGCGTCGCTGCGTGCACGGCGAACGCCGACTGCTCGACGGGCAACTTCTGCCTCGCTGGAACGTGCCGCGCGGTTCCGCCTGGCGCGCGCACCTGCACCTCGACCGCGCAGTGCGGCCTCGACCCCTGCATCAACGGCTACTGCGTCAGGCCCTGCACCAGCGCGATGGACTGCGGCGGCACCCTGACCTGCTCCAACGGCTTCTGCGCGAACCCGCCCCGCACTGACGGCGGCTCGGCAGGCGGAGCGGCCGGTACTGGCGGCGGCGCTGCGGGCGGCTCCTCGAGCCACGCTGGCGGCAGCTCTGGCACCGGCGGCGGTTCAGCTGGCCTTGACGGCGGTTCCTCCGGCACCGGCGGCGGTTCGGCTGGCACTGGCGGCGGCTCCTCCGGCACGGGTGGCGGCACGGCTGGCGGCACGTCTGGCACCGGCGGCGGCTCTGGCGCGGGCGGCGGTGCTCCGAGCACCTGCACCTTCAACGCGGACTGCGGCGTCGGCGCGTGGTGCGTGAACGCGACCTGCTTCTTCGGCTGCACGGCTGACAGCGACTGCCGCGGCACCAACTCCTGCCAGGGTGGCCTCTGCAAGCCGCGCCCGGCTGGCACCTGCAGCACCTCGGCCCAGTGCACCACCGGTCAGGACTGCGTCAACGGCGCCTGCGCGAACAGCTGCACGTCGCAGTCGACCTGCACGGGCACCACGGTCTGCCGCATCGGCTACTGCCTGCCGCCGGCGACCAACGTCTGCACCACCAACTGTGATTGCCCCACCAGCCAGCGCTGCGTGATGGGCAGCTGCCAGCCGTAATCAGTCAGGGCTCTGTTTCTCTCCCAACGACGTCGCCCCCAGGGGCTTTGTCCGAGGCGGGCCGTCCCCTCCCCCAGCCCGCAGTGGTTCGAGCCGCTTGTCGGAGATGTTCTCCGGCAGGCGGTTCGTCTTTTTCGAGTCAGGGCACGGAGTGAAGCGAAGGCGCGGTCACTTCTTCGACAAAGCCGTAGCGAGCTCTTCGTAGAGATGAATCGCGCTCTTCACCGACTTGTCGAAGTCGCCCAGGTGCAGGCTCTCGTTCTCGCTGTGCGCGTTCGTGTACGGATCCTCGACGCCGATGAGGAGCGCCGGCACGCCGCCGAGCTCGAGGCTGAACGGCTCGACGAAAGGAATCGAACCACCGCAGCCGATCGACACCGCCTTCGTGCCGTAGCCCTTCTCGAGCGCGCGGAACGCCGCCTGAAACGCAACGCCCGACGAATCCGTGTACCACCACTTCGCGCCAGGCTCGGCGTCGACGTGCACCTCGACACCCCACGGCGCCGCCTTCTTGAGCGCGTCGATGAGCTTCTGCTGCACCTCGTTCGGATCGAGATCGGGCACGAGGCGAATGCCGACGCGGGCCCAGGCCGACTCACACACGATGTTCCGCGCGTCCTTCTTCGAGCTCGCCTGCATCGCGTTGACGGTGAGCGACGGCTGGCGCCAGTTGGTCTCCCACACGTGGCGATCGCCGCCCATCACCTGCACGCCCGGGAGCAGCCCTGACTGCTTGCGGAAGGTCTCGCGATCGCCAGGCAGGGACTGAATCGACGCGCGCTCCGCGGCCGTCAGCGGCTTCACCTTCTCGAGGATGCCGGGGATGGCGATGGTGCCGTCGGCGTTGGTGAGCGACGCGAGCATCTTGCAGAGCGCCATCGTCGCGTCAGGCACCGGGCCACCCCACATGCCCGAGTGGAGTGACTGCTTGAGCGCGCGCACCTCGACGTCGACGGTCACGAGGCCGCGCAACGCAGTCGTGATGCTGGGCAGGCCGGTGTCGAAGTTGCTGGTGTCGGTGAGGACGATGGCGTCGGCCGAGAGCAACGCGCGGTGCGTGCGCAAGAAGGTCGCGAGGTGGTTCGAGCCGATCTCCTCTTCGCCTTCGATGATGACCTTCACGTTGAGCGGCATCGCGCCCGAGGCGAGCCACGACGCCACCGCGCTGGAGTGCACCACGATGCCGGCCTTGTCGTCGGCAGCGCCACGGCCCCACAACCGTCCATCACGCTCGACGGGCTCGAAGGGCGGCGACTTCCACGCGCTGGCGTCTCCGGCCGGCTGCACGTCGTGGTGCGCGTAGAGCAACAACGTCGGTTTGCCCGGGGCCTTCAGCAACTCGCCGAACACGTACGGGTGGGCACCTTCGACCTCGAGCAGCTGCACGTTCTCGAAGCCGCGCTTCTTCAGCAGCGTCGCCGTCGCTTCCGCGCTCTCACGCACGTGCTTCGGGTCGAAGCCGTCGAAGCTGACCGAGGGGATGCGGACGAGGGCTTTGAGATCGTCGAGGAAGGCGGTGCGGTGCTGCTCGTAGTGGGCGAGGGCCTTGGTGACTGACATGCGACGGCGTGTACTCAACCCGGCGCGGCGAATCCACGGGCCTCACGGCGCAGAAACTGCGGCGAGCGCGCCGACGCCCATTCCAGCGAGGACACCGATCGCGAAGAGCCCCGCCGAGATGAGGAATCGCCGGTGAATCGGCTTCCCAGCCTCGGTGAACGTCTGGGCCGAGAAGAACCGGTGGCCCCCGAACACGAGCTGCCCGACGGTGACGTCAGGCCGACGGTGCTGCACCAACATGATGGCGTGCACCGCCGCGCTCACCCAGGCCAGGCCTGCGACCGACGAGATGAGAACGAGGACAGACATGAGACCCCGCTTCGGTGGAGTGGCCTACGGAACCCGTCCGGTGACGACCTGGCACCAGATGCCGCCATTCTTCACGGGCGTCTTCGCCTCGATGGCGAGCCCGAGGGCGTCTTCTCCTTCAGCAAGCAGGAAGCCGAAGCGCCAGCCCGAGAGACTGCGGCGCAGCGCGGCGCCGACCCCTTGATACAGCCCGTGCAATTCGAAGCGTTGCCCGACGCGTTTGCCGTACGGGAGATTGGCGATGACGAGGCCGGGCGCTCCCGACGGGCGAACGAGCGTGGTGGCGTCGAGTCGCTCCAGCTCGATGGTCTCGAAGATGCCGGCGCGCTTCGCGTTGCGGCGCGCCACTCCGAGCGCGCCCGCGTTGAGATCGGAGCCACGAACCCACGTCGAGACCGGCGCCGCGGGCGCCAGCGCCTCGGCGAACGCCTTCGCATCGAACGACGCGAACGACTGGAACGCGAACGGGCGCGCGCGGCCGGGCTGAAGACCCATCGCCTGCTCGGCCGCTTCGATGACGAAGGTACCGCTGCCGCACATCACGTCCCACAGGGGCTCGCCGGGTTTCCAACCGCACAGCCGCAGCACGCCCGAAGCGAGCGTCTCGCGGAGCGGTGCCTTCCCCGTCTCCTGCCGCGCGCCACGCAGGTGGAGCAGCTCACCAGACGTGTCGACGCTCACCGTGCAGCCCGCGCGACTCAGTCGAAACGACAGCTCCGGGCCTTCGCCGAGCGCGCCCCACGCCTTCACCGCCGCGTTGCGCCACACCTCGGCAGGCACCGCAGAGCGCGCGCCGGGCTCTTCCGAGATGCCGAGCTGAAATGGGCCGGGCCCCAGGAGCTGACGCACCGGCAACCGGACGATCGCCGCGGGGCTGTCGAGCTGCCCCAGCCGCCACGACACCCGACTGGCGAGCCGGCTCTGCACGTTGACCCGAACGACGCTGCCCGCTGGAGCCGCGTTCACCTCGCACCCGCCGGTGACGACGCGCGCCTCGAGCCCCATTCCCGCGAGCTCTTGCGACAACGGCGCCTCGAGGCCGGGCGTACAGCTGACGAAGAGCGCCTCGGTCACGAGACGGCCTGGTCTTCGCCCCACAACACGCGCACGGCCTTCGGACGAACGCCGGTCGCGAGCAGCAGCTGCTCGAGGCGGAGCCGGGCCTCGCGGTTCTCTTTGTGCACCCGGCGCGCGAGGATCAGCTCGTTCTTGAGCGAGTGCTCCCAGCCGGCGAGCTCGGTCACGGTGACCTGGTAGCCGAAGCTCTCGAGCAGCAGCGCGCGCACGACGTTGGTGAGGTGCGAGCCGAACTCGCGACGGTGCCACGCGTGCGCGAAGAGCGAGAGCATCTCGGGCTTCACGGCGCGGCGTGACTCCTTCAACTGCTGCGCGACCTCGGCCTGGCAGCACGGCACCAGCGCGACGTGGTCGGCCTTGTGACGCACGGCCTGCACGATGGCGTCGTCGGTCGCGGTGTCACAGGCGTGGAGCGCGGTCAGCACGTGCACGCGCTCGGGCAACACGGTCGCCTCGATGCTGGCCTCGTCGAACGTCATGCGGCCGTAGCCGAGCTGGGCGGCGCGCTCCCGGGAGCGCTTCACGAGCTCGGCGCGCGACTCGACGTTCTTGAGCTCGCCCACGTCCTTCTTCGCGAAGAACAGCTCGTACAAGACGAAGCCCAGGTACGAGTTGCCGCTGCCGACGTCGACGACCAGTGGAGACGGGTAGCGCGCGAACACGTCATCGAGCGCAGGTTGCACGAGCCCGACGAGGTGGTTGACCTGCTTGAGCTTGCGGCGAGTGTCGGCGTTGAGGTCGCCTTCCCGCGTGAGCAGGTGCAGCGTCTTCAAGAGCTCGGCGGACTGCTCCGGCAACAGCTCGGCGCGAACGTTCCGCGCCTCGACCTTCTCGCGGGCCTTCACGATCAGACCGCGACGACCTCGACGATCTCGGGGATCGCCTCGCGGAGGCGGGTCTCGATGCCCATGCGCAGCGTCGCCGTCGACGACGGGCAGCCCGAGCAGCTGCCCTGCATGTGCACGTACACGGTGCCGTTCTCGATGCGATCGAGCGTGATGTCGCCGCCGTCCTGGGCGACCGCCGGCCGGATCTCGGCGTCGAGGATCTCACGAACGCGCTGCTCCATCTCGGTGCCACCGGTGATCACCTTCGCGGCCATCTCAGCCAGCACCTCGGGCTTCACCACCGCCTCGTTCGCCGAGAGGTGCTGGTCGAGCGTCAGCATCACGCCGTCGTTCATCTCGTCCCACTCGCCCTCGTCGCCCTTGGTGACGGTGACGAAGTTGGTGCCGAGCATGACCGCGGTGACGCCCTTGATGTCGAAGAGGCGCTGCGCCAGGGGAGAACGTTCGACCGCCACGTCACGCGTGGTGAAGTTCATCGCGCCACGCGGCAGCAGCTGGGTGTCGACGACGTACTTCAGGGTACTGGGGTTCGGGGTCCACTCGAGCTGAATGTTGACGGACACGGTGCGGCTCCTTGCAAGTGCAACTGCTGTAAGGACGAACGGGGCTTAAATCAACCCCCGCCCTGCCCAAGCAGGCTTCCTTCCGACTCGAAGTCGCCGAGATCGAGCTCCAGCTCGAGCGGCAAGGCCTGTTCGATCTCGAGCTCCGGCTTCTCCATGAGATCGAGATCGGCGGGCTCGGGCGCGGTCGGGAGCATCTGCTCGACAGGCTTCGCGCTCCGGGCGGGGCCTGCGGCCTTCCCCGGCAGGGGCAACATCTGGTTGGCCTCGCGCACGTGCGAGACGAGCTGGCGGGCGACGAGATCGACCATCTGGTACGCGAACCGGTGGCCCGAGGCGAAGAGCGTGTCGAACTGCCGATCGTGCATGCGGTACAGCTTCGCGGGGCCCGTCGTCAGGCAGCTGGCAGAGCGAACCCCGTTGTCGATGCAGGCCACCACGCCGAACATGGTGCCCGCCGGCAGGTTCGCGAGCGTCTTGCCGTTGCGGCCGACCGACACCTCGCCCTCGACGAGGAAGTAGGCGCCGTCGTTGGGCTCGCCCTCGGCGAACAGCGGCGTGAGCTCGTGGAACTCGTAGACGTCGAGCTTCTGCGCGAGCGCCAGCTTCACGACGGCCGGCAGCGCCTTGAACGCAGGGAACGCGTCGAGCTCGCTGACCTCGGGGCGGCGACCGGGTGGGCGAACCGGCGTCTCGACGATCTTCTTGCCTGACGGAACGATGCGCTCGTTGGTGGCGCGCAGGCGCCGGCAGAGATCCATGCAGATCTTCCGCAGAATCTTGAACGCGGCGGGCACGAAGGTGCTGCGCATCGCGTGGAACTCCTGCGCGTCGATCTCGTGGGCCAGCCCATCCTGGGTGACGACTGCCGTGGCGGAGCGCGGGCCGTCGTCGACGAGCGCCATCTCTCCGACGACGTCGCCCTTGCGCGCGTACGCGACGGCGACCGGCCGCTTCTGGCCCTGCGTCGTGCTGATCGACACCTCGGCGCCTTCACCCAGCACCCACATCGCGCGACCCGGCTCGCCTTCGCGGAACAGCACGTCACCGGCGCTGAGCTGCACGGGCCGCAGCACCCGCAGCACCTCGTTCATGTCTTCGGGCGCGACGAGCGTGAACAGCGGAATGCCGCGAATGAACTGCTCGAGAGCAGACGGAGCGGTGGTCACAATTGCTTCCTTAGCACGGCTGGAGGGCTACACTCCCTTCCCTGCATGCGAGCTCTTCTGTGGGTCGCGCTCCTCGCTTCGGCTCCGGCCCTCGCGCAGCGCATCGGGGTCGTTCCTTTTGGTGGGCCCAACGGCGCGGTCGTTCGCAACCAGCTCATCAGCGCCGTCTGTGACACCGCTGACTGCGTCAACACCGCCAAGGTCACGACGGGGAACAAGCCCGACTGGAAGAAGGCGAAGAAAGAGGCGCTCCAGTTCTTCGTCACCGGCACCATCGTGAAGAAGGGCAAGGCGCAGACCCTCACCCTCGAGGTGCTCTCGAAGCCGGGCGCGCCGAAGTTGAAGAAGACGTTCCCGGTCGCGGCCGATGGGCTCGCCGCCAGGACGCTGCAGTCCGCCATCGACGCACTCAAGGGCGCGTTCGGCTCGGCGCAGGCGCCCGATCCTGCTCCCGTCGAGCCGACCCCGGCCGTGAAGACCACGCCGACCGAGCTCACGAAGCCGGGCGGCACCGAGCCCGCGCGGGTGGAGCCGACGAAGACCGACCCGGTTCCAGAGTCTGAGCCCGAGCCTGGGCGTCCCAGCACGGCCGCGCGGCGAATTCCCTTCATCGCCGTCGAGGCCGGCGTCGACCTGCTCAACCGCAGCTTCAGCTACGTGCAGCCGGTCACCAACCTGCGCCGGTATGGGATTCCGATCTTCCCGCTGGCGATGGCGAAGGTGGAGTTCTACCCGCTCGCGCTCTCGCGCCAGGACCTGCTCGGCGGCCTCGGGCTCGAGGCGTCGTTCTCGTTCGCGCCGTGGCTGCGCTCGCGACGTGAGAGCACGATGGAGGATCTCTACCCGACCTCGACCATGCGCATCGACGCGGGGCTCGCGTGGCGAATCATGCCGGTGAAGTCGCTCAACTTCTCACTGATCCCTCTCCTCGGCATCCGCTCGCACTCGTTCACCGTGGCGCCGAACGCGATGGGCACCCGGCTCGATCTGCTCCCCAACCTCTCGTACCTGGGCCTCAAGGCGGGCCTGGGCTTCGAGGTGGGCCTCGCCGACGACTTCTTCTTCCTCTTCGGCCGCTTCGCCGTCATTCCCGTGTTCAACAGCGGAGAGATCATCTCGGCGGCCTTCTTCCCCAACGGCTCGAACCTGGGCCTCGATGGCTCGCTCGGCGTCGGGGTCGCGCTGATCAAGAACCTGCAGCTTCGCGCGGCCTTCGACTTCAACCGATACGGGCTGACCTTCAGGACAGAGCCGACCGACGCATTCGTCGCGCAGGGCGCGGTCGATCAATACGTCGGCGGAACGGTGTCGCTGCGCTTCCAGTACTGAAGCGTCAGCCAACGACCTTGTTCCGGCCGCCCTTCTTGGCCTTGTAGAGGTTCTGGTCGGCCAGCTTGATGAACTGGAGCGGCTCGGTCATCTCACCGGTGAGATCGGCCACGCCCAGCGAGATGGTGACGCCGATGTCCTTGTTCTCGAAGCTGAAGCGGTGGTCTTCGACCATCTTGCGAATCTTCTCGCCGAACTTGCGCGCGTTCTCGGAGCCGGCCTCGGGCATCACGATGGCGAACTCCTCGCCGCCGTAGCGGGCGAAGCACTCCTCCCGGCGAATGCGGGGCTTCAGCGTCTGCGCCAGCTCGCGCAGCACGTAGTCGCCAGCGAGGTGGCCGTTGGTGTCGTTGATCACCTTGAAGTGATCGATGTCGAACATGATCAGCGACAGCGAGCGGTTGTACCGGTGGCAGCGGCCCATCTCGCGCTCGAGGTACTCGAGGAAGTAGCGCTTGTTGTTGATCTGGGTGAGGCCGTCCGAGATCGTGAGCTGGTAGATCTCCTCGTGGTACAGCGTCTCGATGTTCCCGCCCTGCAGGAACTTGAAGATCGCGCCACCGACCTTCACCAGATCGCCCGAGCGCAGCGGCTGCTCCTCGTGGATCTCGTCGTCGTTGAGGTAGGTGCCGTTGGTCGAGCCGAGATCGTTCACGAAGAACTTGCCCTCGCGCACCGAGACGAGCGCGTGCCGGCGAGAGACGTTGTCGAGATCGATGACGATGGTGTTCTTCTCGTCACGGCCGATGCTGAGCTCGTCACCTTCGATGACGAACTTCTTCCCGAGCTCCGGGCCGTGAATCTCGACCAGGCAGCTCTCTCCGCTGACCTTGATCTGATCTTTGAGCCTGCGGATGGTGGTGACGCGTGTCTCGTGACCCGCCATGAGGAGTCGATTTCTACCACAGCCCCGCCGGGCCTCTGAGCGCAGAGTCGATGTCGCACCTGTTGCTACCTGCGACACGCCGTCGCGGTGACCGAAACGTCGGCTGCGAGGTCGAGGGTGCCTGCTAGCGTCCCGCCGCCATGAACGTCGCCCGTCTCGTTCCCGTGTGTGTGCTGGCCCTCTCGAGCGCGTGCGTGAAGCGCGTCGTCACCGCACCACCCGAGGCCTTCGTCACGCTCGGCGGCACCCGCGCCACCTACCGGGACTGGTCGCGCGTCAGCGACCTGTGCGCGATCGACCCGAAGATAATGCAGCAGGACTTCGACTCGATGAACGCGCTGCTCGCGAACTTCCTCGGTCAGACCTCGGCGGACCCCGAAGGCATCTGGGCCGACGAACACGTCACCTTGCTCGAAGAGGCGCAGCGCGAGCTGCCCGTCGCGCTCGATCTGCAGAAGCGGGGCCTCAACCAGGCCAGCAAGGCAGGCTGCCGCTTCGAGGGCCTCCTTCGCACCCAGGAGCTGACCGACCTGGGCCGCAAGCGGCTGGCCGAGGCGCCTGAGCTGCTGGTGATCGTCAAGGCGAAGAAGGCGCTCGCCGCGTGGAAAGAAGGCCGGCCCACGGCGCAGCAGGCCGCGAGCGAGAGGTCGTGCGCGCCCCCGGCGAAGGGGCAACGCGCTCCGGCCGGCCCCGTGTTGTTCGCGGCGTTCGAAGACGAGAAGGGCCACACCGAGTGGCTGTTCTGCGACGGGAGCAAGGTGGCTGCGTCACCGGGAAACCTGCCGGCCTTCGCGCCGCCAGCGCCCGACGCGGCCGCGAAGAAGCCGAAAAAGGCGCCCGAGCCGAAGGCCTACCTCGAGGCGCAGTCGAAGTTCCCCTCGGCCGAGGTCAGCCGCGCGCCGAGGCTCCCGACGAAGAAGACCGTCAAAGCCGACGACGCGCCCGAGCCGGAGTGAGTCAGACCGCTTGACCGATGTGCGTCGCCGCCCACCGCGCGATGCCGAAGATCGTCTCTTGCGGGTTCACGCCGAGCGACGTCGGGAGCACCGAGCCATCGACGACGAAGAGGTTGTCGAGCGAGTGGTACTTGAGGTGCGGGTCGACGACCGACGTCGACGGGTCTTTCCCCATGCGGCAGCCACCCATCTGATGCGCCGTCGCCACGCGCAGCTGCATCGCCTCCCACTTCGCGTCGTCGAGCTTGCCGAGGTCGGCCACCGAGTTGAGCGTCACCGGTGACACGTGGAGCGAGCGCACCTGCTTCGCGCCCGCGGCGAACTGGAGCTTCGCCATCTCTTTGCACGAGGCCCGAAACGACTCCCAGTGGGCCGGCGTGAACGCGTACTTGATGGAGTAGCGGGAGTGCGCGCCCTCTCGCAGCCGCACCGTCGCGCCCTCTTCTTCGGGGAGCAGCCCGTCGACGTGAATCGCCAACATCACGTTGAGGTGCTTGAGCTTCGTCATCAGCTCGATCGTCTCGGCGCCAGCGCCCGTGAGCACCGTCGACGCCAACATCGGCTGCACCGGAGGCACCTCGAGGAAGTAGCCCATCTTCCCCGGACCGCGCTCGATGAAGTGGTGCGAGTACACGCTCTGCGGCGCGCCGTGGAAGGCGTTCACCTCGTGCTCGAACTCCGCCATCATCATCAGCACCGGGTGGAACCACGTCTTCTCGCCGACGCGGCCCTCCGAGAGCAGCTGCGAGCGCATCAAGAGGCCCGGCGAGTTGATGGCGCCGCCGCTGACGACGGTGACCTTCGGCTTCACGACGACCTTCACGCCCGTGGGCTTGCGCGTGGTGCCATCGAGCACCTCGGCCCGCACCGCCGTCACCTTGCGGCCGTCCCAATCGAGCACGCGCGCCGAGGTGTTCGCGTAGAGCGTCAGCCCCTTCTCGACCGCGTCGGGCAGCACCGTCACCGACATCGACTGCTTCGCGTCGACCGGGCAGCCGAGGCCGCAGTAGCCGAGGTTGAGGCAGTTGTTCACGTTGCGGCGAATGAGCCCGCGCTCGTAGCCAAGCGCGCCAAGGCCCTCCCACAGCACCTTGTTGTTGGCGTTCATCATCTCTTGCGGCCACTGCGCGATGTGCAAGCGCTGCTCGATGACCTCCCAGTGCGGCGTGAGCGCGGCGGTCGACAACGTCTCGATGCCGTGGCGCTCCTTCCAGATCTTCAAGATCCGCTCGGGCGTGCGGAAGCTGCTGCACCAGTTCACCGTGGTGCCACCGCCGACGCTGCGGCCCTGCAGAATCGTGATGGAGAGATCGTCAGCCGCGCGGTTGCCGAGCTCCTGGTACAGGTTCTGGAAGGCGCGGGGCTCGTTCATGTCGAACTCGCGGCGCGTGTGGTACCCGCCCTCTTCGAGCATCACGACCGACTTGCCCTGCTTGACGAGCTCGTGCGCCGTCCACGCGCCGCCCGAGCCCGAGCCGATGACGCAGACGTCGCACTCGACGGTGACGTCCTTCGTGAGCTCGTCGCCCGTGATGATCCGGCCCGTCATGGCGTGCCTCCGTCAACCGCGGGCGCTGGTTCGCGGAAGGTGCCGTTGCCGATGGGGCGCTCGACGCCTCCGCCTTTCCACACCGGCGCGTTGGGATCGTGAATGCCCGGCAGCGGGCCCGGGTAGCCGATGGCAGGCCACGTCGCCGGAGACGAGAAGTACGCAGCCATCACCAGCCCGCGCAGCGCCGTGTAGCCCGTGCGGCGCAGCGTGATGCGGCTGGTCTGCCACTCGGTCAACACCGCGTCTTGATCATCGCTCGACATCGTCGAGAACGTTCGCGCGCGCCGGCCGAAGAGGAAGTTGGGCAGCGCGTTCTCGAGCAACATCAGCAGCTGCTTCGTCTCGGTGAGCGCCGTCTCGTCGACGAGCGTGAGAATGCGATCGCAGCCGCGCGCGACCTGCACGGCGTCGACGGTGGGAAACCCCTCGCGGTGCGGAATCACCCGATACGAGAGGGCGGTGACGATCGCGAACTCGCGCGCGGTGAACGACAGGAGCCCATCGCCTGGAGGATCGACCTCGACGGACTTGCGCGTGAAGAGAAAGCCGCCGCCACCGAGCGCGAGCAGCGCGCCTCCAATGAGGCCCCTCTTCAGCACTGAGCGCCGCGCCGGCTTGGACCCCGGGGGGGGCAGGTACATCTTCATGGTCGTGCACCCTAGCCCAGCGAAAGAAGTGCGCGACCGTCGGCGTCGACAGAACGGACGGGTCGCGGCGCGGGTGTTACGCTTTGGCCATGCTCGGTCGAACGATGGCGATGGTCATGGCGGGCGGTGCGGGAACCCGGCTCGAACCTCTGACTCGGGAGCGCGCGAAGCCTGCGGTGCCGTTCGCCGGCCGCTACCGCATCATCGACTTCTGTCTCTCGAACTTCGTCAACTCGAACGTCTTCAAGATCAAGGTGCTGACCCAGTACAAGTCGGACTCGCTCAACAACCACCTCTCGCGCGCGTGGCGCATGACGGCCTTCGTGGGGCACTACTGCGAGGCCGTGCCCGCCCAGATGCGCACCGGCGGTGACTGGTACAAGGGCAGCGCCGACGCGATCTACCAGAACCTCAACCTCATCACCGACGAGGAGCCCGACCATGTCTTCGTCTTCGGCGCCGACAACGTCTACGTGATGGACGTGCGCCAGATGCTCGACTTCCACGTCTCGCGAAAGTCGGACTGCACCGTGGGCGTGCTGCCGGTGCCCATCGAAGAGGGCAGCCAGTTCGGCATTCTCGACGTCGCCGCCGATGGGCGCGTGAAGGCCTTCCTCGAGAAGCCGAAGAACCCGCCGCCGATGCCGAACGACCCGACCAAGTGCCTCGCGTCGATGGGCAACTACATCTTCCGCACCGACTCGCTGGTGGCCGAGGTGACGAACGACGCGAAGCTCGAGGGCTCGGCCCACGACTTCGGCAAGTCGATTCTCTCGTCGATGCACGACCGCGCCAACGTCTTCGCCTACGACTTCTTCTCGAACGTGGTGCCCGGGCAGGGTCAGCGGGAGCGCGGCTACTGGCGCGACGTCGGAACGCTCGACACGTACTTCCAGTGCAACATGGACCTGGTCGGCGTCGAGCCGATCTTCAACCTCTACAATGGCGAGTGGCCCATCCACACCGCGAACTCGACGCTGCCGCCGGCGAAGTTCGTCTTCAACGACTCGGCCAACAAGCGCATCGGCCGCGCGACCGACTCGCTGGTGAGCGAAGGCTGCATCATCTCGGGCAGCTCGGTGCATCGCTCGGTGCTCTCGCCGCGCGTGCGCGTGAACTCCTGGGCCGAGGTCACCGACAGCGTCTTGATGGAGGGCGTGGAGATCGGCCGTCACGCCATCATTCGCCGCGCCATCATCGACAAGAACGTCACCATTCCGCCCGGCACGCAGATCGGCGTCGACCCGGAAGAAGACAAGAAGCGCTTCACCCTCACCGAGTCGGGCATCGTGGTGATCCCCAAGGGCGCGCGCGTCGGCTGACGCACTGTCACCTGCTGTCAACACCGCATGGAGCACCGAGGCTCCACTTGCGATCGAATGTCCTGTGATTCCAGGCTGATGCACAGACCCTGAGGCGGCATGAACGCTGCTGTGAAATGGCCAATGCGTCACCTGTTGATCTCAGCCCTGCTCGTGAGCGCCTGTGAAGGTGCGCTCGTCGGCGGCGCCATCACACCCACCAACCCGCCGGCGAGCCTGCCTCCGGTCGTCGTGCCCGGCCCTTCTGGTGGCGGCATGGCCGGCCCCACCGAGCCGGTGTTTCCGCCCTTCGCTCCGGGGGTGCTGCGCCCGCGCGTGATGCTCGGGCAGTGGTACCGGAACACCGTGCGCGACCTGCTCGGCACCAACGCGATGAACGCCGTCACCATCACGCCCGATCTCACCGAGGGCGGCCTCGTCACCATCGGGGCGAGCAGCAAGAGCGTCACGCCGACCGACGTCACGCGGTACGAAGACAACGCCTTCCTCGCCGCGCAGGCCGCGCTGGCCGACGCGAACGGGCGCAGCCGCGTGATTCCGTGCACGCCCGCCAACACGATGGACTCGGCCTGCATGGAGCAGGTCGTCACCACGCTGGGCCGCCGGGTGTTCCGCCGGCCGCTCACCACCGACGAGGTGACGCGCTGGCGCACGATTGGCCTCTCGGCTGCGGCGGCGTACCGCGACTTCACCCGCGGCGTGGAGTTCGTCATCGCCGGCCTGCTCCAGTCTCCGAACTTCATCTACCTCGACGAGCGCGGCATGGCCGACGCGGCGACGGGCTGGCGCAAGCTCGAGACGTACGAGTTGGCAACCCGGCTCTCGTTCTTCCTCGTGCAGTCGACGCCCGACGATTCGCTGCTCGACGCAGCGGCCAGCGGAGCGCTCGCGACGCCAGCCGGGCTTCGAGCTCAGGCAGAACGGCTGCTGCGACGCACCGAAGCGCGTGAGGCCGTGTCGGCGCTCTTCGACGAGGTGTTCGAGCTCGAGGGCCTGATGTCGTCCCAGAAGAGCGACCCGGCCTTCAACCGCGACGTCGCCACCTCGATGCGCCAGGAGATGCGCTACCTCTTCGCGCACGTCGCGCTCGATGGAGACCAGGACTTCCGCGACCTGCTCACCACCCGCGTGGGCTTCGTCGACCGCCGCATCGCGCCCCTCTACGGCGTCACCGGGCCGATGACCGGCTTCCAGCCTGTCGAGCTGCCCGCGACGCGCGCCGGCGTGCTGACCCGCCTGGGCTACCTCGCCAACAAGGCCCACGACGCCGACACGTCGCCCACCCACCGCGGCAAGCTCGTTCGCCAGCGCCTCTTGTGCATGGCCGTCGCGATGGCGCCGCCTGACGTCGTCGCGGTGGTGCCTCCGCCCGACATGATGAACCGCCGCACCTTCCGTCAGCGCCTCGAGGAGCGCACCGCCGAGTCGCGCTGCCAGGGCTGCCACCAGCTGATGGATCCCTTCGGCTTCCCGTTCGAGGGCTTTGACTCGCTCGGCCGCCCGCGCACCATGGACAACGGACTGACCATCGACTCGACCGGAACCTTCGACCCCGTCTTCAACCGCATGGAGCGCTACACCGGCGCGCAAGACTTCGCCGCCCTGCTCCACGCCGACCCCCGCTTCACCCAGTGCATGACGACGACCGTGTTCCGCCAGGCGACGGGCCGCTTCGAGGCCGAGTCCGAAGAGCGTGCGATGTACGATCTCCACAACGGCTGGAAACAGAGCGGCTTCCGCTACACCGACCTCGTGTTGGCCGTCGTGACGAGCGACGCCTTCCGCTTCGGCACGGTGGAGTGAGGAACGACCATGGCCTTCCGACTCTCACGACGATGGACGCTCAAGGGTGCTGGCGCGGCGATCGCGCTGCCGACCCTCGAGGCGATGCTCAACAGCCACGGCACGGCGTACGCGCAGGGCCAGCAGTTCCCCAAGCGCTACGTGATGTGGTTCTTCGGCAACGGCGTCAACCTTCCCCGGTGGCGTCCCGCGGCGCAGGGCCAGGGCAACGCGTGGCAGCTCTCGGAGCAGCTCCAGCCACTCGCGGCGCTGAAGGATCAGCTGATCGTCGTCGGCGGCTGCAACATTCGCATTCCCGGCAGGCGCGGGCACCACGACGGCGTCGCGGCGATGGTGTCGGGCGCCGAGATCTTCCCGCTCCCGGCTGGCAACGCGCCGTACGCCTCGCGCCTCACGCAGCGATCGATCGATCAGAATCTCGCCGACGTCATCGGCACCCAGACGCGCTTCAAGTCGATGCAGCTGCGCGTGTCGAAGCGCATCGTGCGTGGTGAAGGGCCGACGCTCGCGTTCCTCTCGCACGCCTCTCCGACCGCGCCGCTCGAGGCGACCGAGAACCCCGTCACGCTCTTCAACCAGCTCTTCACTGGCGTGATGAACTCTCCGAACGATCCCCGCAACACGCTGCGCACCAGCGTGCTCGACGCGGTTCGGGACGAGACCCGTACGCTGCAGACGAAGCTGGGCGCCGCCGACAAGGCGCGGCTCGATCAACACCTCACCGGCATCAGCGAGCTGCGTCAGCGCGTGCAGCAGCTGCCCGTGGCGCCGACGGGAGCCTGCCGGGTGCCCGGCGCTGCGACGCAGACCAACGTCGACGTCAACGGCCAGGAGCAGATCGAAGCGGTCAACGGCGTGATGAGCGACCTGATGGCGATGGCGCTCGCGTGCGATCTCACGCGCGTCGTCACCTACCAGTTCTCGGGCTCCGTCGGCTTCCACACGTTCAACTGGCTCGGCACCGGCCCGCGCGCCTCGGAGCACTCGCTCACGCACGATCAGAACGAGCAGGGCAAGGTGAGCGACTCGGTGGTGTTCTCGATGCGCTGCTTCGCCAGGACGCTGACCGCGATGAGGAACATCACCGAAGGGACCTCGACCGTGTTGGGGAACAGCGCGGTGATGTGCACCTCGGACGTGTCGGAGGGCTACACGCACTCAGGTCAGGACTACCCGATTCTGGTGGCCGGCTCGGCGGGTGGCGCGCTGCGCACCAACATGCACTACCGGGCGACCGGTGGGCGCAACACGAGCGACCTGCTGCTGGCGTTGATGCAGGCGGTCGGTGGGCCGACGTTCACGTCCGTCGGCGCTGGGACGGGGCGCAGCACGACGCCGATGCGCGAGATCATGACGGCGTGATGGGTGGTGATGGGGACGCACGGGTCGACCCGCGCCGCCCTGCGCGCTAGACGCACCGCGTGTTCGCCACCCTGCCCCGCTGGAGCCGCCTGGCGCTGATGCTCCTCGGCTCACGGCTGCTTGCGCTCATCGCGATGGTGGCCGGCAGCTACCGCCCGCGCCCCGACGACGACCTCCACTGGATCGGCAACGACGGCACGTTCTTCTGGGACCAGGTGCCCATTCGCGTGCTCGACGTCTGGGGCCGGTGGGACACGATGTTCTATTGGCACATCGCGCGCGAAGGGTACCCGGCGCTCCCCGCGGACGGCGGCTGGGTCTACCACGCGGCCTATTTCCCTCTCTTCCCGTCGATGATGCGCGGGCTGTCGGAGGTCCTCTTCGACGCCGAGCCGTACCTGTGCGGCGTGTTCCTCGCGCAGCTCTTCCTGGTCGGCGCCGTCGTCTATCTCGACAAGCTGATTCGCCTCGATCACGACGAGCGCTTCGCCGAGCTCGTCATCGTCTGCCTCATGGCCTACCCGGGCACGCACTTCCTCTCGTGCGTGTACCCCGAGTCGCTCGCGCTCTTCCTCGCGGTCTTCGGCGTGTACTGCGTGCGCACCGGCAAGTGGTTCGTCGCGGGGCTGGCGTGCATGTTGGCCGCGCTCACCCGCTCGTCCGGCGTGATCATGTGCGTGCCCGTCTTGTACGAACTGATCCGCGGTGTGCCCGGCCGGTGGAAGCTCTTCACGCCGAAGCTGCTCATCTTCGCGCTGCCGCTCGCGGCGATCGGGTTCTGGATGGCGATGAACCAGGTGATGTTCGGCGATCCCCTCTACTTCGTGCACGTGCAGGCGGGCTGGGGCCGAAAGCCGAGCTTCTTCCTCGAGCCGTTGCTCTCGACCGAGCTCTCGCTCGACTACCACCTCTTCACGCTCGCTTCGGTGGCGGGCGTCATCTTCGCCATCCGCAAGAAGGAGCGCCCCGGGTACATCGGCATGGCCGCAGTGAACGTGATGCTGCCGCTGAGCACGGGCATGCTGCGCGGCATTCACCGCTACATGGCGTCGAACTTTCCCCTCTTCGTCTTCCTGGCGCGCGCGCTCGAGCACCGGCCACGATGGAGAGCCGCGTACGTCACCATCGGCCTGCTGGTGATGATGGGCTTCGCCTACAAGTGGGGCCAGGGACACCAGCCCAATTGAGCGCCCCCGACGCCACCTCCAGCCGGCTCGAGACGCTGCTCGCGCTCTCGCTCGGCCTCTTCGCGGTCGGCGTGCAGGTGCATGAACTCTTCGCGACGGTGGGTGGCTGGTTGACGGCGGTCTTCTCGGTGCTGGTGCTGCTCCGAACGTCGCCGTGGAGGGCCGAGCTGCGCAGCTGGTGGCCGCTGGGTGCGTACCTGGCGTGGAGCCTCATCGGTCCACTCGTCATCACCAGCGCCCCGTCGGGCTCGGGCGTCGCGCGGTTGATGGATGTCATGTTCCTCCCGACGGTCGCGTGGGCCATGCAGGCGATGCCGGAGCGCGCGCTCACTCGCATCGCGATCGTCGGCAGCGGCGTGTTGGTGCTCTCGTGCGTCGTCGCGGGCGCACAGTTCTTCGGCGTCTGGCCAGCGCTGGAGTCGTTCTCGCGCTTCGAGGCGCTGCACCTCTCGTTCGAGCGCGTCTACGAGCTGGTGCCTGGCAGCAGCGATCGTTTCATGGGCGGCGGCCTGCTGCTCCACCGCTTGCGCTTCGCGAACGTCACCGCCGCGCTGACGGTGCTGGCCGCGGCCGGTGCGTTCAGGCTGCCGCGGCATCGGTGGTGGCTGTCGGTGGTGACCGTCATCGGCCTCGTGTCGGTCTCTCTGTTCCCGCACGCCCGCGCCGCCACCGTGTCACTCGTCCTGGCGCTCCTCGTCGTCGCAGGCGTCGGAGCCTCGCGGCGCAGCCTCGCCCTCGCGGCCGGCGCAGCGATCGTCCTGCTCTCGGGGCTCGTCGTCGCACTCGTCCCGTCGGTGCGAATGCGGTTCGGCTCCGCGCTCGAGGCTGAGGGGACGAACGATCGAAATCTCCTGCTCCAGGCCGGCGTGCGCGCGGTCCGGCAGGAGCCGGTGGGCGGCGTAGGCCTCGGCCGTTTCAAGCCGGGCCTCTGGGCCGCACCGGAAGCACCCGAGAGCGTCAGCACCCATCAGGGGAAGTCGCACAACCAGTTCCTCACCATCGCGGCCGAGGCGGGAATCCCCGCGCTGCTCTTGTTCCTCGCGGTGCTCGCGCTCCTCGCCGCCGCCGCCATCAAGCTGCTGCCCGACGCGACCGGTGCGGTCGGCCTGCTCGTCTTCTTCGTGAGCTTGAGCGCGCTGCACGATCCGCTCTTCCATCCCGAGTCGTCGATGGCGTTGTTCGGCGCGCTCGGCGCGGGCCTGGGCCTCGCGCGACGAACGAAGGGGTCAGAATGATGCTCGCCTTCGCCCTGACGCTCGCCACTGCGCAGTTCAGCCCCACGGCCCCTCCTCCCGGGCCGCGACTGATCGACGCGAGCGACTCGCTCCTCGTGCGCATCATGGCGCTCGATCAACAGCTGCGCGCGCCCGTGCCGACCTGGGCCGCGCCGCTCTCCGGCGCCGGGCTTGGCGTCGCGGCGCTGACGTTCGGGCTCACCGCGCTGGCCGTCAGCGCGCAAGCCACGGGCATCGTGGTGCTCTTCATGGTGCTCGGCACGATGCTGGGCATCGTCGGCCTCATCGGAGGGGTGGTGGCCGGCGTGTACGGGTTCGCCGAAGCCGTCAGACGCGCCGAGCTCGAGGAACGACGCGAGCGCCTGCTCGAAGAGCTCGACCGCCGACGCGCTACTTTCGCTGCTGTGCCTCGAAGCGCTTGAGCGTCGAGTCGATCTCGGCGTTCACGGCCTTCAACATGTCCTGCTTCTCGCGGAACGGCAGGAATGCGCTCTTGAACCCCGAGACGATCACCGTGGTGAGGTCCTCGAGCGACATGCCCAGCTCTTTGTGGGCGACCCAGTACTCATCGGTCACCGTGGTGTCGGTGATGAGCCGGTTGTCGGTGTTGATCGTCACCCGCAGGCCGTAGTCGAAATAGAACTTCAGCGGGTGCTCCTTCATGTCGGCCACCGCGCGCGTCTGCACGTTCGATGACGGGCAGCACTCGAGCGGGATGCGGTGATCGTTCAGGTAGTTGAGCAGGTCGCCGTCTTCGCGCAGGCGCACGCCGTGGCCGATGCGATGCGCGCCGAGGTAGTGGAGCGCCTGGCCGATCGACTCCGGCCCGTACGCTTCACCCGCGTGCGCGGTGCAATTCACGTTGTTCTTCAAGATCAGCTGGAACGCCTCGCGGTGCTCCTTCGCGGGGAAGTTGGCCTCGGCGCCGGCAAGATCGAACCCGACGACGCCGCGGTTCTTGTACGCGACGCACAGCTCGGCGAGCCGCACGCTCGTCTGCGGGTTCATGTGGCGAATGCCGCACAAGATGACGCCGTACTTGATGCGCGTCTCACGCTTCGCCGTGCGCAGGCCCTCGAGCACCGCGTCGACGATGGCCGTCAGCTTGAGGCCGCGTTGCTGATGGAGCACGGGCGCGTACCGCACCTCGAGGTAGCGCACGTTCTCGGCCGCCGCGTCGACCGCCAGCTCGTAGGCCGCGCGGAACAGGGCCTCTTCGGTCTGCAGCACGGAGCAGGTGACGTCGAACGCCACCAGGTAGTCCTCGAGATCCTTGCAGAGCTCGCCCTTGTGAATCGCCTTGCCCAGCGCGTCCTCGGTGTCGGCCGGCAGCTTCACGCCCTGCTGCTTCGCGAGCTCGAGGATCGTCGACAGCCGCATCGAGCCATCGAGGTGGCAGTGCAGATCGGTCTTTGGCAACGCACGGAGGAGCTCCTTCGTCACCTCGACCTTCGGGACGGCCAGCGTCGGCGGCGGCGGTGGGTGCCAGTGGGTCGACGAGATTCCGGCTTTCTCGGGCGCGGGAACGTTGAAGTCATCGTCCTGAACGGAGGGCATGCCGAAGATCTAGCCCCACCGTCGCCCCACGGCGAGTTCCGGTGCGGCTACTTCACGATGCGAAGGTGGCCACGCTTGGGCGGCGTCGGCTCGACGGGCGGCTCGTCACCGGTCGCCGTTGGATCGTCGAGCACCACTTCCCGCAGCATCGCGCGCGCCGGCGGCGAAGCGTCTTCAGGCTTCGGCATGCCCGCGGCGACCTCGGCCAACATCGCCGCGACGTCGGAGCGCGCGTGCGGAGGTACCGCCGATTGCCGCTCCACCGCGCCCTGCAGCAGCTCTTCGGGCATGTCCTCGGGGAACATGAAGAAGTCGTGCGAGACATGGCTGGCGATGGCGTACAGCGCCGACCAGGGCACGCCGATGGTGAAGCGCTCTCCACCGAACGACAGGGTCTCGCGCACGCCCCACTCGTTCACGGTGAGGTCGGCAGGATCGAACCGGAACGACACGTTCAGCACGAGGTGGTGATCGCCCACGAACTTCTTCGGCACGAGCACGCCGGGCCGGCGCGCGTCGAGGTGGATCTGCGTCATGCCCTGCTCGAGGGCCTTCAGCAGCCGGGACTTCTTGTCGTCGTTGCGCTTGTCCATGACCGAAAGGCGAGAGGGGAAACGTAAGCGGTTCGAGGGCGGGGCGCACCTCGGAATCCGTCAGCGGCGGCGCATCGCCCGGTCCATCTCGCGCTGGCTCTCGCGCTCCTTGATGGTGTCGCGGCGATCGATGTCTTTCTTGCCCTTGCCCAGGCCCAGCTTCACCTTGGCCCAGCTGCCCTTGAAGTAGAGCGACAGCGGCACGATGGAGTACCCACGTTCGCGCACCTTGGTCGACCACTTGTCGAGCTGGCTGGCGTTCACCAGCAGCGGCCGCGGGCGGGTCGGCATGTGGCCGAGCCCTGAGGCCGGCTTGTACTGCCCGATGTGCGCGTTGAAGAGCACCAGGCCCGTCTTCTCGGGCATCGCGTACGCGTCGCTGAGGCTCGCTTCGCCGTTGCGCAAGGCCTTCACCTCGCTGCCCGTCAGCACCAGCCCGGCCTCGAGGGTCTCGTCGATGACGTAGTCGAACTTCGCGCGGCGGTGCTCACAGACGAGGCGCTCGGTGGTGTCCTTCGGCTTCGACATGTCAGCTCACCGTCAGGGCCAGGTTGTCGATGAGCCGCGTCGTGCCGAGGAACGCGGCGACCAGCACCCGGGCGGAGCGCTCCTTCGTCAGCGTCGTGAGCGGCTCGAGCGTCTGCGCGTCTCGCACCTCGAGGTAGTCGAGCTTCACGTTGGCTTGAGTCAGCGGCGCCAGGCCGAGGGCGAGGAGCTTCGCCACGTCGGTCTCTCCGGCCTTCGCCGCCGCCTGCATCGCGAAGAGCCCCTTCGACAGGGACAACGCACGGGCGCGATCGTCAGCCGACAGGTACGTGTTGCGCGACGACATCGCCAGGCCATCGCTCTCACGAATGGTGGGCATGCCGACGATCTCGACGCCGAGCTCGAGGTCGCGGGCGAGCGTCTTGATCACCTGCAGCTGCTGGTAGTCCTTCTCACCGAACAGGGCCACGTTCGGCCGGAACAGCGCGAGCAGCTTGGTCACGACGGTCGCGACGCCGCGGAAGTGCCCCGGACGACGATCGCCACACAAGCCCTGGCTCACCTGCTCGACGTTCACGTACGTCTGGTAACCGGGCGGGTACACGGTGGCAGGCTCGGGTGAGTAGACGACGGTCGCGCCCGCGCTCCCGCACTTCGCGAGATCGCCGACCGGGTCGCGGGGGTATCGGGTGAGATCCTCGGTCGGGCCGAACTGGGTCGGGTTGACGAAGATGGTGGCGGCGACGACGTCGCACCGCGCTCGGCCTTCGCGCATGAGTGACAGGTGCCCGTCGTGGAGGAAGCCCATGGTGGGCACCAGCGCGAGCGTTTGACCCCGGCGGCGCAGATCGTTCACGAACCACCGCACCTCGTCTGGCGTCCTGAGCACCCTGGGGGTCGTCACGCGGGCTCCATCGCACCCGTGGGCGTGCCGTCGCAAGCGATCCTGACCGGCGCGAAGCTGGCGAATCGGCTGGCGTCGAGGAGCGGAGGGTCAAGGCGACTGACAGAACGCTGCGATTCTCACCCATTTCGGGGGCCGATATCTCTTCATGGTCGCTCCCATCTCCAACCGCCCCCGCTCCACCGTCCCCACCACCGCGCCCAGCGACGTGGGCCCTGGTCTGCGCGCCGCTGCCGAGGGCGAGTTCCTGAGGCGAGGCTCGAGCGGCGAAGGCGTCATGGAGCTCCAGAAGGCCCTCAACGCCCGCGGCTGGACGCTGGAAGAAGACGGCGCGTTCGGGCCTGCGACCGAGGCGGCGCTCCGCGAGTTCCAGCAGCGCTCGGGCGCGAAGGTCGACGGCATCGTCGGCCCTGAGACGGTCGGCAAGCTGACCGGCACCGCAGGCACCCAGGTCAATCAACCCGACGCCGTGCCGCCAACCGGCGCTGACGGAAACTCCGACTACCAGCCAAACGCGCCAGCGCCGGTCGACCTGAGCCCGCCCTCTGGTGACGAGCGCGCGCGGTACGACGCCTACGCCGCGATGGTGCGGCGCGCCGGGGGCGAGGTGTGCCCGAACGGTCAGCCGACGGTGCTCGCGATTCGAGCGGGTGAAGGCGGCGCCGCGCGGGAGTATCGCGATCGTTTCGTCGTGCTGACGCCCAACGGCCGCGTGCACGAGTTCACCGGAGCCACCTACCCCGGCCAGTCGAGCTCGAGCGCGTCACCAGACGTGACCGGCGATGGGCGCGGCGACGTCGGGATGATTCGACCCGGAAACTACACCGTAGTGCCCAACGGCAACCACGCGGGCGCGGCCTCGTACCACGTGCGGACGCTCGGCGGCTCGGGCTCGATCCCCGGCTGGCGCGACTCGAATCAAGACGGCACGTACTCGGGTACCGAGCGCGCAGCGTCGGAGCGCCGCGGCGATCGCTTGACCGGGGTGCTCTTTCATCAGGGCAACAGCTCCGCGCCCTCGTCGATCGGCTGCCAGACGATGTCGCCCGCCGAGTACCGCCGCTTCATCGATGCCGTGGGCGGTCCCCGTGCGAGCTTCACCTTCACGCTCGTCGCTTCGCGATAGAAAAACGCTCAGGCCCGGCGGACAGGTCTTCCGAACGGATACGGATCGTACGTGAGGCCGAACAGGATGCCCCCGGCGATTCCGGCCAGGGTGCCGATGCGCAGGTTGCCGATCCAGCAGGCGCACCAGAAGCCGGTCGTCGCGGTGATGAGCTTGCCGACGACGACGGCGACAATGGCGAAGACCGCCCCGAAGAACGCGGCGCGCACGGCAGGTGATTTCGTCCAGAGCCAGTCCAACATCGGCACCTCGATTCTGTGGCAGCCTATGTGCTTCGGAGCCTCGTGGTTACCAGCCGCTCCTCCGCGATCGGATGGCAAACCGAACCTCGCGTCACCATCATGCGGCGATGCTCCGCCCTGCGCTGGCTGCCCTGTCGATCGCGAGCGCCGCAGCGATGATCTACGTCGGGGCGTACCAGACCCGGCAGATCGATCGGCTCGAGTGCCCAGCGTTCGGGCATGGCTGCGAGGCCGTTGCTGACGCGCCGTTCGCCAGGCCGTTTGGACTTCCAGACGGGTACCTCGGCGCGGCGCTGTACGTCGGCGTTCTCGTCTCGTTGACGCGCACGTCTCGTCGCGCTCGAGGCATCACCTTTGCGCTCACCATCGCCGTCGCGGTGAGCAACGCCGTTGGTGTGCTCGACATGGCGCGCTTTGGAGCGTGGTGTTTCTGGTGCCTGGTCACGACGGTGATGGCAGTGCCCATGCTCGTCGGCGGGCTGCGTTGGTTTCGAGACGCTGCGCCGGCCCGCTGACACCTCACGTGCCGATGGCGTCGAGACGGTTCGTCATCAACTCCCGGACCTGACGTTCCCGCTTCGCGTCGAGGCCGAGCGTCTTCACGTCATCGATGAACGGGCGAGCCCGGTCAGTGAGTCGATCGAGCCGTGCTTCGAGCGCCTTCGTCGCCACCCCGAAGCGAAGCCCGAACTCGATGAAGTGCTTGCGCGTCAGCTTGTCGTTCCTGCCGTCGAGCATCAGCGCGAGCTGCCGATCACCATACGGCCGGGTCGAGAGCAGATCGTACGCCGGGCTCAGCTGGAGCGCTCCGTCGCCGCCGAGCAGGCTGATGTTCTTGGCGTGCAGATCGCCGTTCCCGATGACGAAGCTGAACGCGACCAACTCGACGAGCCGCAGTACCTCGACGGTGGGCGCCGCAGCGAACCGCGAGAACGCTTTCGCGATGTCGTTGATGCTCAGCCGGTATTTGTCGGCCGGGTAGCGGTCGAGCAGCTGACAGGCGTCTTCCTGATGCACGCCGACCCATCGACGGTTCGCTCGCTGGCGATCGAAGCGCTCGACCAGCAGGCCGGCCGCTCCCGTTTGGTCGGCCACCAGCTTCGTGCGCGCGACATCGAGGCCACAGGCACGCGCCATTCCCATGAAGAACGCCTCGTTCCGCACCAGCCCAGGCGTGTCTGACGGGTCGAGCTTGAGGATCCACCGCTTGCCGCGCGTGGCGAACGGAAACGAGATGACGCTGGGCGAGAGCTTCGCCTGCACGCCAGGTACCGCGGGCTCGGTGGCAGTCTCGAGGCTTCGTTGGAACAGCTCGTGGAACGAGACCTCGGCCAGGTCGAGCTCAGCGCCGCCTGCATCGAGCTGAGGCGTGTGGCCCGGCAGCACCGCGAACAGGTCGCCGATGGTGTCCGAGCCCGACGCGACGAGCAGCGAGAACAGATCGTCCTCCGACGTCTTCACCCGCTGAAGCAGCACCTTGAGCCGCAAGCCCTCGGGCAGAAGCCCTGCGAAGTAGGTCGGGAGATTGACGCCCGTCGTCTCGATCGATCGCTTCGCGTACGGAAGCGACGTCGCCACACCTCCCGGCAGGTGACGATGCGCCTCGAAGAACGCGGCGTCGTACTCGAACGTCGCGCCATGCGACGTGCGCCGGAGCACGCCGATCCGCTCCGTGTTCCGGAAGATGTCGAGCCGGTCGACGCTCCTGGGGTCAGCTGGCCGGCGTGGAGGCACGCGCACCAACCTTCAGCTCGAGGCCAAGGACCTCGAGCACGGGGATGAGCTTGTCGAGCCGAATGGTCGGCTTCCCGCGCTCGAGATCGTAGAGAAAGTCAGGGCCGCAGCCCGCGAGCGCCGACAGCTCCGCCTGCGTCAGCCGCAGCAGCTTGCGCCGCGCACGGAGTTCCTCACCGAGACGGGTCGCCCACGACTGCACTGGAGAGCCTGCCGATCGGCTGGATTTCCGGACCATGACGAGGTCATAGCCGGGTTTGGAGCTCCATTTCCATGCGACCGGCTGGATTCGAGGCTGCAACGCGACGTTTCAGAGCCTTCAGGCCCGATTTCCAGCCGATCAGCAGGTCACGTCAGACCGGCACGCCGTACACGCCGCTCTTCTCTTCCCGCTCCGTGGGCTGCACGTCGGGGTTCGACGCCACCAGCCGCATCGTCGTCGAGCGGAACGAGTGGTCTTCATCGGGGAACGAGCCTGCGCGCACCTCGGTGAAGAACGTCTGCGCGGCCTGGCTCACGGTCGCGTGGCCGTCGGCGTAGCGCTTGACGAACTTCGGCTTGAAGTGCGGGTTGAGGCCGAGCAGGTCGTAACAGACCAGCACCTGGCCATCGCAGTGCTTGCCGGCGCCGATGCCGATGGTGGGAATCGAGAGGCGGCTGGTGATGGTCTTGGCCAGCTCGAGCGGCACGCCTTCGAGCACGAGCGCGTAGCAGCCGGCCTGTTCGAGCGCGACGGCGTCTTCCACGAGCTTGCGCGCGGTGTCTTCGTCGCGGCCCTGCACGATGTAGCCGCCCATCTTGTGCACCGACTGCGGCGTCAGGCCGATGTGGCCCATCACGGGAATCGAGGCCCGCACGATGCGCGAGATGACCTCGGCGAACTCGGTGCCGCCTTCGAGCTTCACCGAGCCCACGTTGCCCTCGGAGATGAGCCGGCCCGCGTTGCGCACGGCCTCGTCCACCGAGTTCTGGTAGCTCATGAAGGGCATGTCGCCGACGACGTGCGCGCGCTGCGCTCCGCGGGTGACGGCCTTCGAGTGGTACAGCATCTGGTCCATGGTGACCGGCAGCGTGGAGTCGTTGCCCTGCACCACCATGCCCAGCGAATCGCCCACCAGCAGCACATCGGCGCCAGCCTCATCGAGGATGCGCGCGAAGGTCGCGTCGTAAGCGGTGACCATGCAGATCTTCTGACCTGCAAGTTTCTGCTTCTTCAGTGTGTGGATGGTGACCTTGTTCACGGTTCACCTCCAAATCGCCTCTGGTTGGGCGCTGTCTGTGCGGCGAACTTCAAAGAGGGGCGCCGCGCTGCCCCGTTTGCTGCGAGATCCCGGTCCAGGTGGATCCAGGTCTCTGTTCCGCTTCATGCTTCGCCGCCTGTCACCAGGTCGCCGTCACGAGCTGAACGTCTTCACCATGACTGCCTACTTCCTGCTTGGCAACGGTTGGTAATGCACCGTTCCTTTGCGGGTCTGACGGACGACCGACAACAGGTCCTCCAGGTCCGCGGGGTTGTTGACGAAGTCGATGTCGGAGGTGTTCACGACGAGCAGCGGCGTGTCGACGTAGTGGAAGAAGAAGTCGTTGTAGGCCTTGCACAGCCCTTCCAGGTAGGTCGGGTCGAACTTGCGCTCGAACTCGCGGCCGCGCTTCTTGATGCGCGCGAGCAAGACGTCGATGCGGGCCTGCAGGTAGATGACGAGGTCGGGCTTGGTGACGCGCGGCTGGAGCGCTTCGAAGACCCGCTCGTACAGGCCCAGCTCGTCGGACTGCAGCGTCAGGTTCGCGAAGATGCGGTCTTTCGCGAAGAGGTAGTCGCTGACGGTGACGGCGCTGAAGAGATCTTGCTGGAAGAGATCTTGCTGCTGCTTGAAGCGCGAGAGCAGGAAGAACATCTGCGTCTGGAACGCGTACTTCGCGCGATCGCCGTAGAAGCTCGCGAGGAACGGGTTCTCTTCGACGATCTCCATCACGCGACGCGCGGCGAAGCGCTCCGCGACGATGTTCGTCAGCGACGACTTGCCGACGCCGATCGGTCCCTCGACCACGATGTAGCGGTGCTCCAACTTCATGGGTCGATTCGGGCTCCCGAGACTGCCTTCAAGGCCGGTTTCCCGCCTCGAAACGTGACGCGGCACACAACCACAAGCGATGAGGCGTCGCAACGAATGGCGTGATGCGCGAAGTTCGGACGACGATGACCGATGAACGCAAGCTGATCCGCGCGCTCCCCGCCCGCAGCCTCGAGGACATCATCGCCGAGCTGGCCGCTGCCCAGGTTCGCGCGGCCCGTGGAGAGCCCTTGAGCCCGCCAGTCGTCTCGGTCCACCTCGCGAATGGGTTTCAGGCGACGGGAGAGATCATCGACATTCTGTTCGATCAGCGGCGAGGCACGACGCTGTTGCTGCACCTGGTCGGGACCAGCCGGCACGATCGCTCGAGTGACGTCATCTACGTGCGCGCCGACGCGGTGGCGGCGCTGACGGTGCACTCGGCGGGAGGCCACGTCGCGCTGCTGTCGGCCGGGCAGGTGACGGCGCCGGCTGGCCCTCCGCCGACCAGGCTCGAGGCTCGACGGCTGCTCGACAAGCTTCGGCAGCAGCTCCAGGAGAAGCTCGGCGCCGACCTCGGGATCCACGCCGCGCTCGATGACGTGCCGGCGGAGCACCTGGGAGGACTCGTCGAGCTCGGGAACGTCGTCTGCAGCGCGCTCCAGTCGGTGCTCCGCGACGAGCTCGGGCAGGAGGCGGTGAAGTCGCAGGTGAAGCAGGTGTCGCTGGCAGCAGGCCCGACGTTCTCGCTCGCGCTGGTGGCGGGTTCGCTCAACGTGTCGGCGCCACTCGCGGAGCACCCAAAGCGCTGGCTCGAGCAGGCCGAGGTCGTCACTCGCCTCGAAGCGCTGCTGTAAGGGTGCGCACTTCGGACTACACGAACGGGGAGGCCGATTTATCGGCGCGAGCGCGATTTTCGTGTGATCTCAAGCACTTCATTGACGGTACCTCACCCTACACGTATGGTCACGCCCATGCCCAAGGGGATGGGACGTTCCGCGAAGGTCGTCGAGCTGGAGCAGCAGACGGTGCCGGCGGCGCTCGAGGCGAGCCCGTTGTTCGGCGTGGCGATGCTGAAGATCGCGATGGAGCTGAAGAAGGCCGACCCGCGACCGCTCGACGAGCTGGTGACGGGCGTGCTCGCTCGCATGGGGCTGCCTGAAGCCGAGTTCCGCGCGTTCCTCGAGTCGAACGGTGGCCTGCTGCGAAGCATCGCGACGAAGCGGGGCTACTGATGGCGACGAAGGTGAAAGTGCCAGTGGCGGTGTTGGCGCGCGCGAGGGCTGCCGCGACGGCGACTGCTGCGAAGAAGCCCGCGCCTCCCGAGCCGGTGAAGGCGAAGAAGCTGCTGCCGCGTGAGAAGGTGATTCGCGCGCTGCAGAAGCTGCATCCGATGGACTGAGTTGGCAGGCTGGGCTTCGTGCCCCTGCCCCGACTGCAGTTGTTCGAGTTCAATGACGCGCCCTTCGTGCCGAAGGTGCTGCAGCGAACGATCATCTCGACGTTGAGCCGCACGTTGCGCTGGGGCCGCATGCTCGACGGCCTGGTGCAGCCGTTCGTGGACTTCCTGCACGCGAGTGGAACGCGAGAGGTGCTCGAGGTCGCGGCCGGTGCGGGAGAGCCGGCGGCCGTGCTGGTCGAGGCGTTGCTGGCGCGTGGGGAGATGCCTCCGACGTTCACGCTGACCGATCTGCAACCGCAGCCCGAGGCGTGGAGCGAGCTCTCGTCCCGCTACCCCGCGCGCATCACGTTCATTCCGGAGCCGGTCGACGCGACGAACATCGAGCCGTCGCTGGGGCGTGGGCGCGCGCGCGTGATCATCAACGCGTTTCATCATTTTCCGCCGGCGCTCGCGCAGCAGGTGCTGGTCGGCATAGCGAAGGATGCTCCGGGAGTGTTCATCTCGGAGGGGCTGGTGCGGAACCCGCTTTCGTTTCTCGCGATGACGGCGTGGGGGATTCCGGCGTTGATGGCGGAGCCGGTGCTGGCCCATGAGTCACGGCTGTCGCGCGCGGCGTTGACGTGGCTGTCGCCGATCGCGCTGCTGGCCTCGGGGTGGGACGGAACCGTGAGTACGTTCCGTTGCTACACGCGCGAGGAGTTGATGGCGTTCACCGCGCCGCTCGGTGATTCGTGGCGGTGGGAGTTCGGGACGTATCGCGTCGGCTCGTTCGGTGAGGGGAGCTGGTTCTGGGGCGTGCCGAAGAAGTGACGCTGGTTGAAGAGGAGGAGCCGTTGACGGAGCATCGACGCGCGTGACGAAACGGGTTGCCCTCATCGTGGTCCTTGTCGCCGGGTGCCTGGAACCGGTGGTGGAGCCGTTGCCGGATGGCGGCGTGTCATCCGATGCAGGCGTGTCATCCGATGCAGGCGTGTCATCCGATGCAGGCGTGTCATCCGATGCAGGCGTGTCATCCGATGCAGGCGTGGCGGTCGATGCCGGCGTGTCGTCCGATGCAGGCGTGTCGGTCGACGCAGGCGTGTCGGTCGATGCAGGCGTGTCAGTCGATGGTGGCGTAGCGCTCGATGCAGGCGCGGCGGTCGACGCCGGCCTCTCGTGCTGGCCGAGTCCCGCGCGCTCGGTCACGGTTGTTCCGTGGCGGTTTTTCCAAGCGACCGGGTCCTCCGGCGCCAGCAACCTGTGGACGCTCGATGGTCTGTTGGTGAGTGAGCGTGAGCTCCGATCTGGGCGGTGCGAATGGAACTCCCTCGTCTTCGACCAATCCTCGTTCAGTTTCACCGACTCCTCGGCGTGGGCCCTGAGCGGAGGCGTGCTTCATCGCGGCTTGATCGCGAGCGGGACGCCGAACTGGGAATTTCGGATCTTCTACTTTCAGCAGGTCCTCCGTGACGGCGGCTCTGCGTTCGAGCCGTGCAACGCCCTGACACAGATGCGACGTGATGCCGGGCCTGGAGTTTTCCTCGGCTCTGTCGAGGGCCCGCTCTCGACAAGCGACGCGCTGACGTTCTGGGGCTCCTGGCGCGAAAGGGACCCCCGCATTCGTCTCGGTTCTCGTCCGCCACCAGACCTTGGCCAGGTCTTCTGGTGGGACGCCGTGAGCCGAGACGCCGGCTTCAGTCCCATCATTCCTGCGGTGACGCAGGTCATGGCTGCTCCTGGCAACGCAGCCCACGCGTTGACCTTGACCGACGCCGGAGCGCTCGCATCCCTGGTCACCAGCGACGGCGGCATCACCTTGATTCAGACGTGGACTGGCGCGTTCGCCGATTGTCGATTCCGAGTTCCACCAGATCGGCTGTGGTGCACGTCGAGCGACCGACACACGCTTCTTGCCATCGACGCGGACGGCGGAACGCGAGCAGTTCACGACGGGGGAATCGATCGTTTGTACCTCGTCCGAACCGTCGGCGAGACCGACCTCGTCTTGTTCTTCGCGAACGGTTCTCCCTTCTACGGCGACTACTCGAACCAGCCCGACTCAGGCTCACGGATCTTCGCAACGCGCGCTGAGTGGAGTGGGGCCATGCTCATGATTGCTACGCCATCTGCCCGTGAGTTTGCCCTTGGAGACCTTGGTGGCGGCCGAGTGCGAGTCGGCGAGTGGCTCGGAACCTCAGGCACCCCCAATCAGCTGTCGTGGGCCGACTACTGCTTCCCTGCTTCTGGTCCGTGACGCCTCACCGGCCGCGGCGACGAAGCCACGGCGGAATCGGCGCGGCGTTCTTCGACCGACGCACGGTTTTCGGCCGTACCTTCTTCACGATTTCGGGTGCTGCAGCGGCGACGGCGCCCACCGAAGCGATCGGCTCGGGTGGACGCGCGACCTCGAACGTCATCGCCAACTCGAGCGGCAACGGCTGAGCCACCACCTCATGCACCGGCGCCACGCGACTCAGCGGCATCACCTTGCCGGACGCGTCGATCGCCAGCTGCCCCCACGAGACCGAGGCGGCAGCAAGTCCCACCGCGAGCCCTGCAGCCGACCCGACGAGGTGCGCGAGCTCGAGCGCCGACTTCTTCACCTTCGACTTCTTCCTTGGCGGCGATGCGGCAGGAGCCCGCACTGGAATCGGCATCGCCCGCACCGGCACAGGATCGAGCGGCTCGAGCTTCGCGACGGGCTTCAACGGCGCCGAGGCCACCACCTGCTCCGCCGTCGACGTCCTCCGCCGCCTCGGCGCGAGGTGCGCGGTCAACGCCTGCTCCCGCCGCCGCCGCGTCTCGAACAACTCGCCCACGAACGTCGCGCGCAGCTCGTTGCGCCACATGAACGACGACGACACGCGCTTCAGCTCATTCGCGAACTCGAGCGCGCTCCCGTACCGCTTCGCGCGATCGCTCGACAACACGCGCATCACCACCTCATCGACGCCCTTCCCCAGCATCACGTTGCGGCTCGACGGCGGTGGAAGATCGCCCCGCTCCATCATCTTCACGCGATCTTCGAACTTCGCCGTGCGCCGCACCGATTCCCCCGTCAGGCACTCGTACAAGACGATCCCCAGCGAATAGAGATCAGCCTTCGGGTCCGGCAGCCGGCCCGCGAACACCTGCTCCGGAGCAAGGTACGGCCCGGTGATCTCCAGCACCTCGGCCCACGAGCGTTTCCGCGCGAGCACGTGGAACAACCCGACGTCGAGCAGCTTCGTCACGCCCGCGAAGTTCACCGCGATCGCCTGGTTGCTCATCAACCCGTGCGTCGTGCGCTGATGCACCTCGTGGAGCGCGAGCGCCGCTTCATGCACCGCCGGCAACGCGAGCCCGATGGGAACACCCTTGCCCTGAACACGACATGCGGCGGCGATCTCCGCCAGCGTCGCGCCCGACACCCGCTCCGACACCCAGAAGATGCCCTCGTCCGACACTTCGCAGTCGTGCACGTGCGCCAGGTTCGGGTGACGCAGCCGCATCGCGTCGGCCGCGTACGCTTCGATGGTCGGGCCTTCGCCATCGTCGACGTCGAGCTGGCGCAGATCGACCACGTCATTGCCCTCGACGAGATCGTGCCGCAACGCGAGCAGCCTTCGCGCCGAGCCAGGCGTCAGCCGCCGAATCACTTCGCAGCGGCCGATCTCCCACCCCGCGCACGGGTCGCCCTCGAGCTCGGCCTTCTGGTCGAGCACGTTGCCGACGACGACCGGCTTCGGAGCCAGCGCCGGCAGCCCGTGCTTCGGCAGCTCCGCGCGCTCCCACGGCAACCCGATGCAGAAGCCCTGACCCGGGAGCAGGAACGTCTGGGTCGGAATCGGGTTCTCGGTCGAAGAAGTCACGGCGCGTCCGTGAGCAACGGAGGTGCCGTGGCAGAACCGCCTGTCACCCGGTGCCAATGTAAAGGCGCGCGGCACCATCGAGGTTGCAGGTGGAAGGGCACACACCAGCCACTGTTCTCAGGTGCGTCACCTGCCGCAGAAAGGCGCTTTGCAGCGCTTCACACCTTCACGGGGCCGAGCGCCCGCTCGATCGCCGCGAACTCTTCGACCGACAACGTCTCGGCTCGGCGTTTTCCATCGATGCCCGCGGTCACCAGCGCGGCGCCGAGCTCGTACGTCTCGGCCAGAGCCTTGTCGCTCGCGATGGAGTTGCTCAACGTCTTGCGGCGCTGGGCGAAGCTCGACTTCACGAGCTGGCGAAACCGCGCCTCGTTGATCACCTCGGCCCGCGGCTTCTCACGGCGCGACAGCCGCACCACCGCGCTGTTCACCTTCGGCGGCGGGTGGAAGAAGTGCGACGGAATCTTCATCACCTCTTCGACGTGAAAGCGCAGGTTCAGCAGCACGCTCAGCAAGCCGTAGTCGCGGCCTCCGGGCTCGGCGGCGAGGCGCTCCACCACCTCGGCCTGCAGCGTGAAGACCGCGCGGCGCACGTGGTCCGCCTGGTCGAGCACCTGGAACAGAATCGAGCTCGTCAGGTGGTACGGCAGGTTTCCCACGACGATCACCTGATCGGCCTTCGCAGCCTTCGCGAAGTCGATGTCGGCCGCGTTGCCTTCGACCAGCGTCAGGCCGGGCAGCTCCATCGAGGTCAACACCTTCACCATGTCGCGATCGCGCTCCACGGCCGTCAGCGTGCAGCCGGTCTCGAGGAGCGCGCGCGTGAGGTGGCCGAGGCCTGGCCCCAGCTCCACGACGACGTCGCTCTCGACCAGCATCGCCTCGTCGACGATGCGCGAGAGCACCACCTCGTCAGAGAGGAAGTTCTGGCCCCAGCTCTCCTTCGCCTTGAGGCCGTACCGCTTGAGCAGCTCTTTGGGACTGTTGTCAGCCATGCACCACCGCGCCTCCCAACCGCCACGCGGCGTCGGCGGTCAGGAACGAGCCGGCCGGCACACCACGCTTGAACGCCTCGAAGCCTGCCACCGCGATCATTGCGCCGTTGTCCGTGCACAGCCGCTTCGGCGGCAAATAGACCGTCAGCCCCGCGTCCCGTCCCCGCTCTTCCGCCATGGAGCGCAACCGCGAGTTCGCCGCCACGCCGCCACACAGCACGAGCGTCTTCGCGCCCACCTTCTTCGCGCCGAGCACCATCTTCTTCGTGAGCGCGTCGGCGACGGCTTCCTGAAACGAGGCGCAGAGATCAGCCAGCGCCTGGCCCGTCGGCACGCCGTGCGTCTGCACGTGGTTGAGCACCGAGGTCTTGAGGCCCGAAAAACTCCACTCGAGCACGTCGTCGCCACGGAGCGCGCGCGGGAACTTGATGGCAGTGCGGTCGCCCGTCTGCGCGAGCGTGTCGATGGGCTGCCCACCCGGGTACGGAAGGCCGAGCAGCCGCGCCACCTTGTCGAACGCTTCACCGGCCGCGTCGTCACGCGTCGTCGCCAGCCGCTGGTACGTGCCGAACGCCTGCACGTCGTAGAGCGTGGTGTGGCCGCCGGAGACGCAGAGCCCGAGGAACGGAGGCTCAGGCGCGTCGGGCGCGAGCCGAATCGCGAGCAGATGGCCCTCGAGGTGATTCACGCCGACGAGCGGGACACCGGTCGCCATCGAGAGCGCCTTCGCCACCTGCAGCCCCACCAACAACGCGCCCTGCAACCCGGGCCCACTGGTGACCGCGAGGCCGTCGAGCTGCGAGAGCGTCACGTTCGCGCGGGTGAGCGCCTCGTCGATGACGGGCATCACCTGGAGCACGTGATTGCGGCTCGCCAGCTCAGGCACCACGCCGCCCCATCGCCGGTGAATGTCCATCTGGGTCGAGATGACGTCACTGAGCGCGACGCGCCCATCACGCACCACCGACGCGGCCGTCTCGTCACACGAGGTCTCGATACCCAGCACCAGCACGCGACCGCTCTAGCAGGTTGCGCGCGCTACGGAATCGCCTGGAGCGCGGCCCGCACCTCGTCGGCGTCGGAGCCCTTCGGGTTGAGCTCGAGGTACTTGCGGTACGGGCCCTTCGCTTCCGCGTCGCGGCTGAGGTTCTGCAGCGCGATGCCCAAGGCGAGCCAGGCGCGGGCGTTGGAGGGGTCGGCCTTCGTGGCTTCCTTCAGGTGGGGAATCGCCTCTCGGAAGCCGGTCTCGGAGAAGACGAGGCTGATGCCGAGCCCGGTGCGCGCCGTCGCGTCGGTGGGCCTGTCCTTCACGGCCTGCCGGTAGAGCTTCACGGCCGTGCCCCACTTCACGGCGACGATCGCGGCCTTGCCGTCTTCGATCAGCTTGTCGAACTCGGCGTCGCTCAGCGTGCCGCCTTGAGGCGCTGCCACGCCGGCGTCCTTGCTCGCGACGAGCACGGGAGCTCCGGCATCGACCGACGCCTTGACACCTGCGTCCACCGCAGGACGACCTGCGTCGACGACTGCCACACCGGCGTCGCGAACGAGTCCCGCGTCGACGAGGAGCAGCCCTGCGTCTCGAACGGAAGCCACGCCCGCGTCGACCACTGTCGGGCCTGCATCACTCGGGACCGCTGCCCCGGCATCGACCACGGCGACTGCGACCGGACCCGCATCGACGACGGGCGCTCCAGCGTCGGCCACGCGGCCGGCATCGGTCAGCTCGGGGACGGCCACGACCGGAGCAACGTCGACCAGCTCGCCGGCGTCGGCATCAGGCTCTTCGAGCCCCGCGTCCACCTCCGCGAGCTCGGGGTTCACCACGGGCGCGACGACGAGCTCCACGCCGGCGTCCACCACGGGCACGTCAGCGCCGCTCTGATCGTTCATCACCAGCACGGTGCCGATGATGCCGACGACGAAGCCGAGTGCGATCACGATCGGCAGCGCACGCGACTTCGGCGGCATCGGGTTCTCACCCGACAGCAGCTGCGAGGTGCTCCCGACGGTGTCTTCGAAGAACGCCTCTTCGGTGTCGGGCGCGTCGCCGAAGCCCGCGACGACGATGGGCGCTTGCGGCGAGTCCTTCACCGGGCCAGGCGGCGGGGCAGGCAGCGGCGGCGGCGCCGCCTTGATCGACGCAGGCGGCACCGACGGCGGCGTCACCGGCGGTGACGGGAGTGGAGACGGCGCACCGGGCAGCGGCACGGCGGCACCTGGTGGCTTCGGCGACGGCGGCGCCTTGACCGCTGGCGGCACCTTCGCCGCTGCTGGCGGCGTCTCGGGCTCGGGCATCGGCTCGACGGGAATCGCGTCAGCCGTGATGGTGCGGGCCGGGCTCGGCTTCTCGACGGCCGGCAGCGTGTAGCGCTCCTTCGCGGCGCCACCGAACGTCGGCGGGCGCGCGGCGTCCTCGAGCCCGGCTGCAGACGGCGCAGCAGAAGGAATGGGTGAGGGACGGCTCCACCCGCTCATGGGCGCCCACGTCGACGACGACTCGAGGCCTTCGGTGTCGACGGTCGACCACGCCTCGACCAGCGACGCGCGCGCACGCTCCAGCTCGGAGGGAGGCTTGTCGACGAGGAACTGCGACGGCTCGGGTGCGGCGACCGGCTCCGGCGTCGCGGCGAGCGGCGACGGCTGACCTGGCACACGCGGGCGTGGCTCGAAGTGCACGACCGGCACCTGGGCCTTCGGCGGCGCGACCGGCGGCTGTGACGGCGACGACGAGACCGGCGCGATGGGCGGCGGCGTCGGGCTGCTGGCGGTGGTCGGAATCGACGGCGCCTGGGGGAGCGGATCGAGCTCGAGCGGCAGCTCCACCGACTCTTCTTCACCCAGCGGCGGCAGATCGGGCTCGGCCATCGCGAGCTCTTCGGCGACGGCCGTGGCGTAGCCCGGGGGCGACGCAGCGGGAGGCATCGGCTGCACCGGCGTCACGCTCGGCTGCTTCGGCGCCGGCTCGGCGCCGATGGGGTTGGGGCCGGTGTTGAGCCACTCCTCGATGCCGGGCTTGCGCGCGCGATCGCCACCGGACGACGGCGTGCCGACCTCCTTGATGAGGCCCTCGAAGTAGAGCTTCGAGATGATGCCGAGCGCGGCGAGATCTTCGAAGTCCGAGTCCTCGACGACGCGCTGCAGGGTGCGCCGGCCGTCGAAGAGCCGCAGCAGCCCGTTCACCTCGTCGGGGATCTCGGCGAGGCGATCGGCGAGCGACTGGTAGTCGAGCTCGAACACCGTCTCGAGCGGCGGCAGCTGCTCCAGCATGCGGCCCCACTCGTCGAGGCGGCGCATGCCCTCCATCAACAGGCCCTGCGTCGACACCTCGATGCGCTCGGCCCGCTCCAGCGTCGCGAACGAGACCTCGAACTGGCCCTCGAAGGTGTTGAGCATGCGGTAGAAGGCGTTCTCACCTCGCAGCCGGCCCAGCTCCGCGTCGACGACCCGGCCTTCCTTGAAGAAGACGGTGCCCTGCCGCTCACCGAGGATCTGAATGGTGCCGGTCTTGCGGCCGATCTCGAACGTCTGGACGAGATCGACGACGCCCATGTCCGAGAGGTTTCCCGCGAAGCCGGCGCGCTGCTCCTTCTTCTCGAAGCGCTCCTTCTCGACCTTCGCGAGGATCATGCGAACGCGAGTGACAACCTCTTTGATGTAGATCGGCTTGGTGAGGTAGTCCTCGGCGCCTGTCTCGAGGCCCTTCACCTTCGACTCGACGGCCTTCTGGCTGGTGAGGAAGACGTAGGGAATGTGACGGAAACGCTCGTCGCTCTTGAGCACCTTGCAGAGCTCGAAGCCGTCCATCTCGGGCATGCGCGTCTCGGCGAGCACGAGGTCGGGCAGGCTGATCTGAACCTTCTCGAGCGCGTCCTTCCCGTGAATCGCGGTCGTCACCTGGAAGCCGGCCTTCTTGAGGCTGACCTCCATCACGCGAAGGCTCTTCGCGTCGCCATCGACCAGGAGCAGGTGCTGCTTCGCCACGGGTTCCGTCCCTTTCGGCCTGCCTACGGAAAAAGTCGCGGAATGTTTGGCCTTGCAAGGGGGAGTGTCAACGTTTCCAATGCATGATCATGAGCGCGGAACAGCGCCGGTTCGAGCGAAAGACCCTGAACGTGCTGTTCAACGCCCGCGATGCGCAGGGTGTGGGGCAGTTGATGTTCGAGAGCGCCGACCTCTCGCCAGGCGGCACCTTCCTCAAGAGTGACCTGCTGCTGGAGCAGGGCGAGGCGCTCTCGGTCGAGTTCGCGGTGCTCGAGGGCCGGGTGATTCGGGCCCAGGCGCGGGTGGCATGGGTGCGCCGGTTTCCTCAGGCACGCGAGGTCGCGGGCATGGGCGTCGAGTTCGTCTCGATGCCCGAGGCCGACCGCGAGGCGCTGATGCTGTTCCTCGGTCGCGACTGAGCTGCGCGGGGCCCGTCGAACCGGCCTGACGCGGTCAGCCGAAGATGCCGCCGCCCTTCTTGCCGCTCTCCTTCTCTTTCTTGCGGCGCATCTCGATGAGGCGGATCTCCTGGCTGGCCTCGAGGTGACGGGGGTTGACGCGCACGGCCTCGCGGAAGTGTTTCTCGGCGCGATCCATGTCGCCTTCGACGCGGGCGATGACGCCAAGCTGGTACTGGGCCCGGTCGCACTTCGCGTCGAGGGTGATCGCCTTCTGCATCATCGCGCGCGCGTTGGCAGATTCGGCTTTGCGCGCCGGGTCCATGTAGATCGCCCACGCCTGCGCCGCGAGCGAGTTGGCGCCCTTGTCGATGGCGTGCGCGCGCGAGAAGTGATCTTCGGCCTGTTTGTAGTCGCGCTTCTTGAAGAAGACCTCGCCCATCTTGAACAGATCAGAGGCCTGCTGCGGGGAGCCGCCCGCTGCCTGGTTCGCCTTCGCCGCCGCGAGCGTCGCGGTGTACGCGGTGCGCTTGTTGTCGTCGTAGAGCGTCTCGTACGCCTCGCGAATCGCCTCGAAGACGGTGCTGATCTTCTGCTTCAGGTGCGGCAGCGAGGGCGGGAGCCGATCGGGGTGGAACGTCTTCGCGAGCCCCAGGAACGCGGCTTTGACCTGATCACGTGAGGCCTGCGGCGTGATGCCGAGGGTGGCGTAGTGGTCCTTCTTCTTCCCAGCTTCGGCGCGGGTCTCGATTTGGGCGGCGAGCTGCTCCTCGGCAGGAGACGGCATGGGCGCGACACCCGATGGCCGCGACGGCGCAGGGGGGGGCGGTGACGACGGCCGTGACGTTGGTGCCGAGGGACGGGCGGACGGGCTCGACGGCCTCGCGCCGACACCGGAGGGAGACGAGCTGATCGGCGGGGCAGACGGGCGCGCAGAGACACCTGACGGTGAGGACGATGGCGCAGCGCTCATCGACCCGAGGCTCTCCATCGCGCGCCGAAGCAGGCGCTGGCGACGGAGCTTCGCCTGCTCGGCCGGATCGCTCGGGTCGTCCATGTCGGCGTCCTGCTGCGCGGGGACGGGGGTCGTGGTGCTGAGCTCAGCCTCGAGCAGCGGCTCGACGGGGGCAGCCTGCTGGCTCGAATCTGGCCGGCCCACGAGTGCCTCGAGGCTGCTGTCGACACGGCGGAGCGCCTCTTCGAACGAGCCGGAGTTTCCAGGGATGGGCGCCGAGGTGCTGGCTGGCTGCACCATGTTCCAGAGATCACCGTCGTCGGCCTTCTGATCGCCGCCGAACACCCGGGAGCGCGGAGCAGACGGGCGAGAGGGAGGCGGAGGAAGAGGCTGGGTCGGAATCCGCAGCGCGGGGTCGGTCTTCTCCTCGCGACGCGAGGGCTCGGGAGGCGTTGGCGCGGACGAAGGCTCGCTGACCGACCGCGCCAGCGCCTCGTTCATCTGGCGAACGAGATCGGACTGCTGACGGTGACGGGCCAGCAGCTCCTTGTCTTCGGAGTTCCCACCGCCGACGGCCTCTTGCATGGGGCGTGGCGCGAGGGGCGAGGGGCCGACTCCGCTCTGGCTGCCAGGCTGCCGGCGACGTGCCTCGGCGGAGGCGTCGGTCTCGGCTTTGACGCGTGCGAGCCGGTTCGCCTCTTCCATCTTCGCACGGGCGGCGGCGGCGCGCTCGAGCAGCTCCGCTTCCTCTTCGGCCTGGCGGCGCTCCTCGGCCTCGCTGGCCTCTTCTTCCGCCAGGAGCCGACGCGCCTCAGCGAGCCTGGCAGCCTCGACCGCCTGCCGCGCCTGTTCCTCTGCGACGCGCTCGACGGCGGCGCGCCTGGCAGCAACGGCGGCCTGTTGTTCCTCGGCGGCGCCACGTTCTTCTTCTTCGCGGCGACGGTTGTCTTCTTCGCGGGCGGCCCGCTGGAACGCCTCGATGCGCTGGGCCTCCTCGGCCTGCTGACGCGCCTCTTCCTCTGCTCGGCGCTGAAGGGCCGCGAACCGCTGCTCTTCTTCGAGGCGCTCGCGCTCGTCTTCGGCGCGGCGGGCTTCGGCGGCGAGGAGCGTCGCGTGACGCTGCTCTTCGGCGAGACGCGCTGCTTCGGCGAGACGCGCTGCTTCGGCGAGGCGCGCTGCTTCGGCGAGGCGCGCTTCTTCGGCGAGGCGTGCTGCTTCGGCGAGGCGCGCTTCTTCGGCGAGGCGTGCTTCTTCGGCGAGGCGTGCTTCTTCGGCGAGGCGTGCTTCTTCAGCGAGGCGTGCTTCTTCGACGAGGCGCGCTGCTTCGGCGAGGCGCGCTTCTTCGGCGAGGCGCGCTTCTTCGGCGAGGCGTGCTTCTTCAGCGAGGCGTGCTTCCTCGGCCAGGCGTGCTTCTTCGGCGAGGCGTGCTTCTTCGGCGAGGCGCGCTTCTTCGGCGAGGCGCGCTTCTTCGGCGAGGCGCGCTTCTTCGGCGAGGCGCGCTTCTTCGGCGAGGCGTGCTGCTTCGGCGAGGCGTGCTGCTTCGGCGAGGCCTTCCTCAGCGAGGCGTGCTGCTTCGGCGAGGCGTGCTTCCTCAGCGAGGCGCGCTGCTTCGGCGAGGCGTGCTTCCTCAGCGAGGCGTGCTTCTTCGGCGAGGCGTGCTTCCTCAGCGAGGCGCGCTTCTTCGGCGAGGCGCGCTTCTTCGGCGAGGCGGCCGGCAGCTGCGGCCTCGCGCTGCGACTCGGAGAAGCGAGCCTCTTCCAGAAGTCGCGCCGCCTCCGCGGCCTGACGCTGCTCCTCGGCGATGCGTGCTTCTTCCGCCTGACGCTGCGCCTCGGCGATCCTCGCTTCTTCCGCCAACCGCGCTGCCTCTGCGGCCTGACGGTGCTCCTCCGCGATCCGCGCTTCTTCCGCCAACCGCGCCGCCTCTGCGGCCTGACGTTGCTCCTCCGCGATCCGCGCTTCTTCCGCCAACCGCGCCGCCTCTGCGGCCTGACGTTGCTCCTCGGCGATGCGTGCTTCTTCCGCCAACCGCGCCGCCTCTGCGGCCTGACGTTGCTCCTCGGCGATGCGTGCTTCTTCCGCCAACCGCGCCGCCTCTGCGGCCTGACGTTGCTGCTCGGCAACGCGAGTCTCTTCCGCGAGTCGCTCCGCCTCTTCCGCCCGGCGTCGCTCTTCGGCGATCCGTGCTTCCTCCGCGAGTCGCGCTGCGTCTTCGGCCTGACGCTTCTCCTCGGCAACACGCGCTTCTTCCGCAAGGCGTGCTTCTTCGGCCAGCCGGGCTGCTTCCTCGGCCTGATGCTTCTCTTCGGCAACACGAGCTTCTTCCGCGAGCCGCGCCGCCTCTTCGGCCTGACGCTTCTCTTCGGCAACACGCGCTTCTTCCGCCAGCCGCGCCGCCTCTTCGGCCTGACGCTTCTCTTCGGCAACACGCGCTTCTTCGGCCTGACGCTGCTCTTCGGCAACGCGTGCTTCTTCAGCCAGTCGAGCCGCCTCTTCGGCCTGACGCTTCTCCTCGGCAATGCGTGCTTCTTCCGCGAGCCGCGCCGCCTCTTCAGCCTGACGCTTCTCTTCAGCAATGCGTGCGGCCTCGTCGGCCTGGCGCTTCTCCTCGGCGATGCGCGCCTCTTCTTCCCGTCTCCGCCACTCGTCAGCCGGAACCGAGTCGAGCGCGCCCGAGCGCAACAACACCTCGAGCAGCGGACGCTGCGCCGCCGGCATCGACGCGCCAGAGACGAAGTTGGTCCACCCAGAGACGAGCGCGCGCTCGTCGTCCGACAGGAAGGCCGCAGCGCGAGAGAGGTCCTTCACCCTGACCCACGGCGCCTCGTGCGACGACGACGCGACCTCGAACGCCAACCTCGCCACGGCCGCGCCCGGCACCTGCGCCGTGCCGTCGATCGGCATCTCCTCGAAGCGGGCTCCGTCAGCCGTCGCGACGACGTTTCGCACCGACGCGAGCAGGCGCGCCGAGCGCTCATCGCCTTCGGTCAGGCCCAGCTCTTCGTACGTCTCGGGGTCGGTCTGGCCAACCTCGCCGCGAGCCCACAGCGCGTCGAACTGGCTCAGCGCGAGCCGCTTGTCTCGCAGCAGCCCCTGGAGCGGCGCGGCGATGCCGAACTGGCCATCGACGTCGACGAGGTCGCCCTGCGAGAACAACAGGCGCGTCTCACGACCGCGGTGACTGCACGTGACGGCGCCAGTGGCCTTGAGGGCGTGCGCGTCGAAGAGGGCCTCAGCTACCTGCGTGTTCGGCACAAGCGCAGTCTACCCATGGATCTGGCGCAACGCCTCGTAGGCGGCGATTCCGACCGAGGTCGACAGGTTGAGGCCCCGCCGGTCGTCGAGCATGGGAATCGTGACGCGGCTGCCGTCGGCCCCATCGAGCACGGCCTGCGGCAGCCCCGTGGGCTCGGCGCCGAAGACGAGGTGGTCGCCAGGCGCAAACCGCGTCTCCCACAGACCCGCCCCGCCGAGGCCCGTGAAGAGGAACCGGCGCACCGAGCCCGTGTCGGCGACGTACGCCTCCCACGAGGGGTAGAGCTTGAGGAACACCTTGTCCCAGTAATCGAGGCCCGCGCGGCGCAGCTGCTTGTCGTCGATGGAGAAGCCGAGCGGCTCGATCAACACCAGCTTGCAGCCGGTACAGGCGCACAGCCGGGCGACGTTGCCGGTGTTCGGTGGAATCTGCGGAGAAACGAGCACCAGCGTCAGCGGGTTCTCGTGCGGAGGAAGGGTCGGGCTATGGTGCACGGACGTGAGGCGCTTTCAGGTGAAGAACGCCACCCGGAACACGCTGTTGGCCGACGACGCCGGAGCGGCCGACTCGTTCATCACGCGGTTCAAGGGGCTGATGGGGGTGACGGAGTTCCCGATGGGGCGAGGTCTGCACATCGTGCCGTGCACCTCGATCCACACCTTCTTCATGAAGATCGCCATCGACGCCTTGTTCCTCGATCGCGACGGGGTGGTCGTCGACGTCTACCACGCGCTCAAGCCCTGGCGCATGAGCCGGTTCCACCCTTCCGCACGGAGTGTTCTCGAGCTTCCAGCCGGAACTGCACTTTCCAGTGGAACCGCGGCCGGGGATCGGCTCCTCTTCGTCCCTCGCGCTGGCTGACAGCGCTTGTCGCATGGGTGCCGATTTGCTTTCTTCTCCAACGCTTCAGAACGTGCCCACTCAACACATGCGCATCGAGGTCAGCGGCCAAAGCCACGTCGGAATGAAGCGCAACCACAACGAGGACAACTACGTCCTCGTTCCGGAAGAGCGCCTCTTCGTGGTGGCAGACGGCATGGGCGGTCACTCCTCGGGTGAGGTCGCCTCGAAGATCGCCGTCGAAGAGATGCAGGAGTTCTTCCGCATGACCGGCCAGGACCAGGACATCACCTGGCCCTACAAGATGGATAAGGCGCGGAACTACGACGAGAACCGGCTGGCCACGGGCGTGAAGCTGGCCAACATGCGCATCTTCGAGAAGGCCACCGCCGAGTCCAAGTACAAGGGCATGGGCACCACGATCGTCGGCGTGTACTTCGCGCGCGACAACGAGGTCTGCGTCGCCCACGTCGGTGACAGCCGCGTCTATTTCTTCCGTGAGGGCGTGCTCAAGCAGGTCACGGAAGATCACTCGCTCCTCAACGACTACCTGAAGGCGAAGAAGCTCACGCCCGAAGAGATCGAAGCCTTCCCGCACAAGAACGTGATCGTTCGCGCGCTGGGCATGAAGGACAACGTCATCGTCGACGTCTCGCGCGTCGAGCCGAAAGACGGCGACATCTTCCTGCTCTGCTCCGACGGCCTCTCGGGCATGGTGCCAGACGCTCAGATTCAGCAGGTGCTGCAGAACCAGACCGATCTCGAGAAGGCCTGCGGCCAGCTGATCGATCTCGCGAACGCGAACGGTGGCAACGACAACGTCACCTGCGTGCTCGCGCGCTTCAGGCACTGAGCTTCGACGTCAGGTCATCGGCACGCGCACGCCGCGCGGCGCGAGGATGACGTCTTCGTACAACCTGCCGCCTTCGACCTCGGTGCCGTCGAGCACGGCCACGCGGTTCAGGTGCGCGCCGTCGCCGACCTTCACGTCATTGCCGACCGACACGCCCGCGCCGATGCGCACGTTCTTGCCGAGGCTCACGTTCTCTCCGAACCACGCCGGCCCTGAGATGCGGGCGTCGCCGAGCCGCGCCGTCGGGTGCGCCCAGGCGGAGAGCCCGTGCCGCAGCATGCCCGCGAGCGGAGACGCCTCACCAAAGCGCACGAGCGGAACCTGACCGAACAACACGTCACGGTGCGTCGCCGCGTAGCGCTGCGGCGTGCCCATGTCGGACCAGTAGACGTCGGAGTCCGTCACCACGTGCCCGCGCACCGTTCCACCCGCTTCGATCAGCCGCACATACACGTCGCGGTTGATGTCGATGGGCCCGGCCGGCGCCATGAAGTCGAACACCTTCGGCGACAGCACGTGCACGCCGGTGAAGTGCCACGACGACAGCCGCTCGCCGCCCGGCCCTTTGCCCGCGATGCGCCTCACCGTTCGCGCCTCGTCGAGCTCGACCGCGTTGTACGTCTCGCCCTCGGGCATCGGCAGCAACACCATCGTCGCGTCGGCCCTGCTCGCCTCGTGGGCCTCGACGATCGGCTTCAAGTCGACAGCGAAGAGCACGTCGCCGTTGAGGACGACCGAGGTGCCGGCCGACAAGAAGTCCTTCAGGCCGCGAATGCCACCGCCGGTGCCCTGAATCTCACCAGCCTCGTGCGAGACGGTGAGCGACAAGCCCAGCCGTTTGCTCTCGAGCTGCGCGACCGACTCCATCACCTCGGGCAGGTGGTGCGTGTTGATGCCGACCTCGGTGACGCCGAGCTGCCGAATCGTCGAGAACGCGTAGCGAAGGAGCGGCCGCCCGTAGAACGGCATCGCCGGCTTGGGCCAGAGGTTCGTCAGGGGCCTCAGGCGGGTGCCGAGGCCAGCGCACAGCACCATCGCGCGCATCTTCGGTCAGCTCAGTTCCGGCACGTACTTCGCGACGATGGTGCGCAGATCAGCGAGCTCGGGCTGCGCGTCGAGCGCGGCCTTCACGTAGCGCAGCGACGCGGGGATGCTGACGAGGAAGCCGGGGTTGCCCTTCACGCGGTTGATGAACTCGAAGCGGCCCGCGTCCTTCAACTTCCGTTGCACGGTGAGCAGATCGAAGAACTGCTTGAACGGCTTCGGGTCGATGCGCTCCTTCGTCTCTTTCTCGAACGCCGCAATGTACGCGTCGAGCATGGCGTCGACGAAGGCGCGGTCGAGCTCGACGTAGCTGTCACGCAGCAGCGCGACGAGATCGTACTGGCGAGGCCCCTGCAGCGCGTCCTGGAAGTCGATGACGACGAGCTCGCCGTCCTTCACCATCAGGTTCCTCGACTGGTAGTCGCGGTGCGTGAAGCCACGCGGCGCGGCGGCGAGCTGCCCCGCGATGCGCCGAAAGACAGCGTCGAGCTGCGCGCGCTCCTCGGCGGTCGGCTTCTTCCCGCTCCAGGCCTCGAGGCCCCACTCGCGAAAGTGGTGCAGCTCCCAGTCGTACAGCTCGACGTCGAAGGCGCGGGTGAAGGCGAGACAGCCGGGGTCGACGTGCTGCTCGGCCTTCGCGCGCAGCTTCGCGAGCAGCTCGACGGCGCGGCGGTACCACGCCTCTTTGTCGCCCTTGAGGATGGCCTGCTCGAACGTCTCGTCGGTGAGATCCTCGAGCACCATCATGCCGGCGGGCTCGTCGTAGCGGAGGATGCGCGGCACTCGGATGCCGAGCGTCGTCAGGTAGCGGTGCACGTTGACGAAGGGCAGCTCGGTCGGGGCGGCGCCGCTCGAGGCCTCTTCGCTCTTCTTCGCCGCGTCGGGCGGCATCACCATCAACACCCACGACTTCGGCGGCGTGCCGACGCGGTAGTAGCTGCGGTTCGACGCGTCACCCTTGAGCTTCGACACGGGCACGTCGCCGATGGAGTGACCGACCGCGTGCTCCACCTGGGCGATGAGGCGCTTCTCGAGGTCCATGCAGCGCTGCTTACCGCTCCCGGCGCAGAGGCAGGAGTTCAAACGACAGCGCGAGCATGGTGGGGAAGCGGCCGGCCTTCTCGGGGACGGCGGCGAGCGAGGCGTCGGTGAAGCCATGCGTGGCGACGACGACGACGACGGGCTCTTGCGCTTCGTTGCGGCCCGGGCCCACGCGGAGCACGCCAGCCTTGCCGAACAGGCGCGAGATGACCTCTTCGACGGCGGCCGCGAGCTCGGGGTCGTCCTGGTCTTCGGAGTGGCCCTCGCGGTTCCAATCCTCCTGGAAGAGCACGCCCTGCTCTTTCGCCTCGCGCAGCAACGCGAACGCGTCAGGCGGTCGGTCGGGCCGCAGAATGGAGCCGCCGAGCTTGCTCTGCACGGTGCCCACAGCGGTCAACGACGCAAAGCTCCCCGAGGTGACGGCGGTGGCGCGCGCGTCGGTCTTCTCGAAGCCGTCACGAATCGACTTCTTGATGGGGGCCTGCTGCTGGGCGGTCTGCGCTTTGTTCGTCGGGAGCTGCGGCTTGCCGCCCGACTTCTGGGCGCCCGGCTTGGGTCCGAAGACGCGCGCGAAGAACCCACTGGGCTTGTCTTCGCGCTCCGCCTGCTCGCGAGTCTCGGCGAGTGCTTCTTTGGCTTCCTTCGCGCCGTCTTGCTCGGCGTGCGCCATGGCGTGCGCGAGCTGCTCCATGTTGTGGGCGCCCGTGTCTTCCGCGGCCTTCTGCGCCTCGTTCTTGAGGGGCTCGCTGTTCAGCGAGTCTTCAGACTGGCCGCTCTTGAGCCTTTGCTCCTTCTGCACCTGCGGGCGGTTGCTGGGCCGCCGGACCCTGGCCTGCTGAGCGGCGGACAGGGGCGCCCGGGTGGGAACGCGGGAGGGAGGTACGCGGGTCACGGTGGCGCTATGGTAGCGCACTTCCATGGCTGACTACGCCAAGCGTGACTACGGCCGGTGCCCGTGCGGTGGGGCCTACGACAACCGCTCCGTCGAGGTGCGCCTGACGGTGAACGGCAAGGTCGTCGTGCTGACCGACGTGCCGCAGGGCGCGTGTCCGAACTGCGGCTCCCGCGTCTACAAGGCCGAGGTGCTCGAGCGCATCGAGACGTTGATGAAGGGCGTGAAGGTGAAGAAGGCGATGTGAGCGCGCTGAGGCTCGCGTGTCGCTTCACGGAAAGAGAGTGCGACGCCACCCGAGTGGAAAAGCCGCGAGTGGTGCCCAGAGGTCTGGGCGGACCGGGAGTTGAACCCGAACGTTTGGAAGACGTTTCCAGGAGCGTGTGGGGCATGTCCGGGCAGGTGGCGTCGCGAGCGGTGAGACGCGCGGCCCTTCTCGAACCTGACTACCTCGGGAAGTAGAGCGCCCACGCCGCGATGCCGAGGATGACCGCGATCGTCAGCTGAATCGGCAGATCGCCGAGCAGCACCTTCTCGGGCGCCCCACCCTGCCCGCGCTTGTGCACGAGGAACAGGTACCGGAACACGCCGTACACCACACACGGCACCGTGAACTTCAGCCGGTCCGAGCCAACGCGCGCGACCGTCTCGGCCGACACGGAATACAGCCCGTACGCGAGCACCGTGCAGGCCGCGGCGATGCTCATCATCTGATCGAGCATCGGCACCGTGTAGTCCGCCAGGTTGGCCCGGTGCGCCGCCGCTTCTTCGAGCGACGACAGCTCGGCGCGCCGTTTGGCGAAGCCCAGGAACAACGCGCCCAGCAACGTGCAGAGGAACAACCAGTTCGACACCTCGACGTTGATCGACACGGCTCCGGCGACGACGCGAAGAATGAAGCCAAGCGCGATCGCCATCACGTCGAGCAGCACCATGTGCTTGAGCCCGCCCGTGTAGAGCACCTGCAGGAGCAGGTACCCACCCAGCACGCCGAGGAATGAGGTGCCGAGCCAGAACCCGAGGGCCGCAGCGCCGCTCCAGCACACGACGACCAGCAGAATCGCCGAGCCCAGACCCAGGTGCCCCGCCGCGATCGGCCTGCGACGCTTCTCAGGGTGCAGCCGGTCCTTCTCGCGATCGACCCAGTCGTTGACGACGTACACGCCGCTGGCGAGCAGGCTGAAGGCGACGACAGCGATGAGCGCCTTGACGACGAGCCCGCCCTCGCCCGCCGACTTCGCGAACAACAGCGGCGCCAGCAGCACGCCGTTCTTCGTCCACTGCTTGGGCCGCAGCGCCTTGAGGGCGGCGACAGGCCACAGCGGGGCTGAGGTCGTCACCGCGTCCATCTCTCAGGGCCGGCCGATGCCGTAGTACGTGAAGCCCGCCTCGCGCAGCTTCGCGGGCGAGTAGATGTTGCGGCCGTCGAACACCACCGGCTGCTTCATCACCGTCTTCATGCGGTTGAAGTCGACGTTGCGGAAGTCGTTCCACTCGGTCACCACGAAGAGCGCGTCGACGCCTTCGAGCGCGTCGTAGGGGCGCTCCACGTACTGGCAGCGGTCCTTCAGCGCACGCTTCGCCGTCTCGGTCGCCACCGGGTCGAACGCCTTCACCTTCGCGCCCTTGCCGGTCAGCCCTTCGATGATCTCGATCGACGGCGCCTCACGCATGTCGTCGGTCTTCGGCTTGAACGCGAGGCCCCACACCGCGAACGTCTTGCCGTCGATGGAGCCGCCGAAGTGTTTGAGCGCCTTGGCGACCAGCAGCTTCTTCTGCTTCTCGTTGGTGCGCTCGACGGCGCGGAGCAGATCGAACTCGATGCCGTACTCCCGCGCGGTGGTGACGAGCGCCTTCACGTCTTTCGGGAAGCAGCTGCCGCCGTACCCCACGCCGGGGAAGAGGAACGGGTAGCCGATGCGCTTGTCGGCGCCCATGCCCTTGCGCACCTGGTCGACGTCGGCACCCACCTTGTCGCAGAGCGCGGCGATGTCGTTCATGAACGAGATGCGCGTGGCCAGCATCGCGTTCGACGCGTACTTGGTGAGCTCGGCCGAGCGCGTGTCCATGAAGATGATGGGGTGCTCGGTGCGAACGAAGGGCGCGTAGAGCTCGCCCATCACGCCGCGCGCCTTCTCGGTGTCGGCGCCGATGACGACGCGGTCGGGCTTCAAGAAGTCGTCGATCGCGGCGCCCTCTTTGAGGAACTCGGGGTTCGACACCACGTCGAACGGCACCTTCGTCTCGCTCGCGATGGCGGCGCGCACCTTGTCGGCAGTGCCGACGGGCACGGTGCTCTTGTCGACGATCACCGTGTACTGGGTCATCGCGCGGCCAATCTCTCGCGCGGCCGCGACGACGTACTGCAGGTCGGCCTCACCCGACTCGCCCTCAGGCGTGCCGACGGCGATGAACACCACCTGCGCCGGCGCGACCGACGACTTGAGATCGGTCGAGAACGTGAGGCGCTGCTCCCTCACGTTCCGCTCGACCAGCTCGTTCAGGCCGGGCTCGTAGATGGGAATCTGGCCGCGCTTGAGCATGTCGATCTTCCGCTGATCGATGTCGACACACACCACGTCGTTGCCGGAGTCAGCAAAGCAGGTGCCGGCGACGAGCCCGACATAGCCAGAACCGATGACGGCGATGCGCATGGCGGTCGCTCCTAGCGCAAAGCCCCGCGGTTTGTCTTCACCCGCCCGCGAGCAACTGCCGGAGCGTGTCTTCCCCGCGGAACTGCTCCGTGCGCCCGACCTCGGACAGCGGCGTCACGATGAGCCGGTTCAACACCTCCCGCGTCGGCATCATGAGCGACGGGCGGAGCCGCGCGACGGCGGCTTCGGTCTCTGGAAACAATCGCTCCACGACGCCCAGCGCCGACCAGAGCGCACGCTCGACCCCAAACTGCTTCGCCCGCTCGAGCAGCTCGTCGGCCTTCGGCTCGCGCGAGTAGTCGCCGCCCATCGAGGGCGCGCCGAGCACCAGCTCTCGAAGGTCGAGGAACTCGAGCATCGGCACGTCGAAGCCGGCGCGCGACATGATCATGACGTGGGTCAGGATCGCGTCTTCCAGCTCGAACCGGAGCAGCGAGGGCCCGTACACCTTCAGCTTCAGCGCCCGGCTCAGCATCGCCTGGTCGTGCGCGGGGTCCTTCATCAGCGTGCCGTGGACGTACAGGGTGGTGCGGGTGTCGCTCAGCACGCGCTCTCCCGACGGCGCCTCGGTCGTGGCGTCGGCCTTGAACTCGGCGCGACGCAGCCAGCTCACGAACGGGTCGACGTCGTTGGGCGGCACGAAGAGCCTGATGTCGATGACCGGCCGCCACGCGACGTGCGGATACAGACACTCGGCGAACGACGCCGCGCCGATGAGCACGATGCGCCGGCCTTCGAGATCGTCGACCGCCCGCTTGAAGTTGACGAGCTTCATCACGTTGTCGTTCGCCGAGCCCTGGTAGATCGACAGCAGGCGATCGCGCGCCCAGGTCGGCGCGCCACACAGGCCCAACCGGTACTCGAGGTTGTAGGCCGCCAACGGCGCGAGGCCCTGCCCGATGGCCCAGTCGACGTACGGCTCCCACGGCGCGTCCTTGAGATCGACCCGCTTCGGCGAGAACGCCGAGAGCACGCGGAAGAGATCGAGCAGAGAGGTCGCCATGGCGCCTGTCTGTGCCCGAGCCGTCCGGAGTGCAAGCCTCGTTCAGCGCAGCCGGGCGGGCCGGCGGAGTCCCAGACGGGCCATGCGGTAGACGACGGTGCGACGGGGCAGACCCAGGCGCGTCGCGGCTGCTGTCACGTTCCAGCGCGTGCGGGCGAGCGCCTCGAGGAGCAGGTCGCGCTCTGCCTCTTGCAACGCCCCGCGCAGGTTCGAGCGGGGCCCCGCGGCAGACAACCGGGTCGGTAACGCATCGGAGCCGATCTCGTCTCGCACCGCCGCACGCACCGCGCGGAGCATCACGGTTCGCAGCTCCCGCACCTGCCCGGGCCAGGCGTAGGCCTCGAGCAGACGCCTGGCGTCAGCGCCCAGCGAGAGCCGTGGCCGTGACAGGGCTGCGCGCGCCTCGCGCAGAAACGCATCGGCGAGCGCGACGACATCGAGGGGACGCTCGGCGAGCCCAGGCACCTCGAGCAGCTGGGTCGTCGCGGCGTCGAAGCGGTCGCCTGACGTCGCGGTGAAGACGACGAGCCGCTTCTTGTCCTTCGCGAGCTCGAGCACCGGGCGCAACGAGGCTTCGGGCCACCGCTCGACGTCACGAACCAGGACGGCGGGCGGCTTGCCTTCGAGCGGCGTGTGCGCCGACAGCACGACGGGCTCGACGCCGCGCGCGCGGAACAGGGCCCTCGCCAGCGTCGCGCGACCCGAGCCTGCCGGGCCGACGATGGCGACGGCTCCAGGTCGCTCGCCGAAGTCCTCGACGAGCGAGAACAGCCTCACCATCGACGGGTCAGCGACGGCAGGCTCGTCGGGTACCAGCGGAATCGAGAGGAGCCGGCAGAACGCGGCCTCCATCAGCGCGTCGCCTGACAGCCCATCGGCCGGTGCAGACGACGAGGCGGTGCTCGCGCGCGGACCGGCGACGTGGGGGACGATCGACAAGACCTCGGAGAGCGCCGTGTCGGAGAGCTCGGGCACCAGGCCGCCGATGAGATCGTCTGCCACTTCGCCCCACGAGGCGACGGCGCCCGTCTGCGCGACCGCCTCGACGACGCGCCGGGTGAGCGCCTGCCGCGCGGCGACGTTCAGCCCTGCCGTCGAGACGAGGACGAAGCCCAGCGAACGCGCGCCGGCGGAGCGTCGCACCTCTTCATCGAGCCGGGCGCTCAGCTCGTCCTCCGACGTGAGGCGCAGGGAAGGCGCTGCCACCACGCCGAGGGCCATCACGATCAGGCGGCTGTCTCCCAGGGCGATTTCGTCACCGGCCGACAACGTCATCGGCGACTCGCACGGCACGTCGTTCACCAACACGCCTGACGTTCCACCGAGCGGGTCGAGCACGGGCTGATCGTCGATGATGCGAATCGAGAGGTGGCGCTCGTCGACGCGCGGGTCTTTGAGCTCGAGCCCCGCACCACGGGCGCGACCGACGATGAGGGGCCTGGCCGTGGGCAGGTCGATCGGCGCGACCCGCTGCTGCGACACCACGAGCACCGCCCACCGGGACATGGGGGCCGAACCTACACGCTCTCACCGAGGCCAGCGGCTGAAGTGCGGCAGCATGACGCAGGTGGTGAATGCGACCTGTGTGGCATCGTCTGTGGCCCCATGCTGCTCCTCGCGCTCCACCTCGCTACCGCCCCCATCATCCAGCCTGCTGTCGCGCCGAGCCGGCCTGAGCTCGTCCTGGCCAACCCTGACGGCGGCAAGAAGCGCCGTGACGGAACAGACGACGAAGACGTTCGCTGAACGGGCGTGTAGCGTCTGGCCATCATGGCCGAGCCCTTCAAGAACCTGTTGAACGCCGAGCGCGTGAAGCACATCGCCCGCGACTTCACGCGCGTCTGGCCCGAGTTCCCCGCGAAGACCTTCATCCAGACCGCCACGAAGGGGCTCGACGCGCTGGAGCTGAAAGACCGCGCCCGTCACATCGCCAGGGCGCTCGGCGCGGCGCTCCCCACCGACGTCACCCGCGCGATGGAGCTCGCCATCGCCTCCCTCGGAGAGCCGCTCACCGTCACCGAGGGTTACGGCAACGAGGTGTTCCGGTTCATGCCGCTGTCCACCTGGCTGCATGACGTCGGCCCGCAGGATGTCGACACTGCCTTGCGACTGAACCGCGAGCTCACGAAACGCTTCACCGCCGAGTTCTCGATCCGTTCGCTGCTGACGCACGCACGCGCCCGCACGCTCGAGGAGTTGAAGGTGTGGGCAAAGGACGAGAACGCGCACGTGCGACGGCTGGTGTCGGAAGGGACGAGGCCGAGACTCCCGTGGGGAGAGCGGCTACCGGAGCTCCAGGCAGACCCGTCACTCGCGCTGCCGCTGCTCGAGCTCTTGAAAGACGACGAGAGCGAGTACGTGCGGCGGTCAGTCGCCAATCACCTCAACGACCTCGCGAAAGATCACCCGACGGTCGTCCTGGCCACCGCTCGACGCTGGCTCGTCAAGGCGACACCCGAGCGACGCCGCCTCGTGGAGCACGGGCTGCGCACGCTCGTGAAGGCCGGCAACGAAGACGCGCTCTCGCTGCTCGGGGCTTCGAGCGAAGGGCTGAAGGTCTCCGGCACGGTGACGCCGGCGAAGCTCGCGGTTGGCGCGTTCATCACCGTCGAGGCCACCGTGAAGAACGGCAGCGACGCGCTCACGCACGTGGTCGTCGAGGCCGTCGTGCACTTCAAACGGCCGAAGGGGTCGTCGACGAAGAAGTTCCGGCTCGCGCGGCTCGATCTTCCAGCGGGCGCGAAGCAGACGGTGACGCGCCGATTCCAGATGGCGCACCGCTCGATCCGCCGATTGCACGCCGGTGAGCACCGCGTCGACGTTCAAGCGAATGGGCGAACCGCGAGGGCCGGCACCTTCGACTTGAAGCTCACTTGAAGAGGTCGGCGCGCAGCACCACGGAGCCACCGGCCGGCACCTTCACCGTCACCTTGCGCGTCACGTTGAGCTGCGAGTTCTTGAGCGTGAACGTCGCAGAGCCTGCCGGCACCTCGACGGGGTCGAACGGCGTGACGCCGAGCTTCTTGTTCGCGAAGTAGACCTCGGCCCACGGGTTGACCCGCACCGTCACGCGGCCCGTCTTCGGCTTCTTCGGCGTCACCTTCTTCACCACGACAGGCTTCACGACCGCAGGCTTGAGCTTCTCGACCTTCGCGATCGGTGCCCCGGCATCGACCTCTGCCGGCAGCTCCAGCGAAAGCTCCGGCATCACTTGATCAGTCGGCCTCGAGTCGGCCAGAGGCACCTCGAGTGGCGGCGGCTCGACCCTCGGCTGCTGCGAGCCGACGATGGCGACGATGGTGATGGTGAGGAAGACGACGGCGGTCGCGATGCCGGCCAGCAGCATCCACAAGCCGGTGCGCGAAGGTGGTGGCGGCGCTTGCGCGACGACTGGCCCGGTGACGGCGCGGAGCAACGGCTGGGTCGCGGTGCGTGGAGGCGGCCCAGCGTTCAGCGGCGCGGTGCCGTGGACGCGCGATGACGGGAGCGGCGCGGTGCCCGAGTAGACTGGCTGCTGCCCGGTGTTCCCGACCTCGTCGCCGAGCGAGACCGGCGCCGCTGCCGTCTCACCGTGGACCGTGGTGAGGAACGCCGACACGTCTTGCGCGAGCACGGTGTGGCCAGCGGTGGTGAGCCAGCTCTCGAGCGCTTCGCTCATCGCGTGCGCGGAGTTCCACCGGTCCTTCGCGTCGGGCGCCAGCGCCTTCGTGAGCGCCTCTTTCAGCGGCTGCGGGAGCGACTCGGGCGCGACGTAGGTGACGGGCTCGGGCGTGCCGTCGTCACGAATCGCGCCGAGCGTCGGGCGCTCGAGCATCAACAGCTCGTGGAGGAGCACCCCAGCGCCGTACACGTCGGCGCGGCGATCGATGAGCGCGCCCGACACCATGAGCTCCGGCGCCATGTACGCGAGCTTGCCCTTGGGGTTCCCCACCCGGGTGACGACGCCACGCATGGCGCGCGCGATGCCGAAGTCGACCAGCTTGGCCATGCCCGACGACGCGACGAGCACGTTCTCGGAGCTCACGTCGCGGTGGAGAATGCCCAGCGCCCTGCCCTTCTCGTCCTTGAGTTCGTGCGCGAACTCGAGCCCCTGCAGCACCTGCGAGATGAGCCGCACCGCGATGGGCGGCGGAATGGTGAGCTTCTTCTCGCGGCAGGTGTCGATCAGCGCGCGCAGGCTCTTGCCCGGCACGTACTCCATGGCGATGAACCAGGTGTCGCCCTCGCGCTCGAGCCCGAACACCTGAACGATGGACGGGTGCTGGAGCTGCGCGGCGAGCTGCGCCTCGTTGAGGAAGAGATCGATGAAGCCCTGGTCTCGCGCGAGGTGCCGCAAGATGCGCTTGATGACGACGGTCTTCGAGAAGCCGGCCGGGCCCTCCTGGCGCGCGAGGAACACCTCACCCATGCCGCCGGTGGCGATGAGCGAGAGCAGCCGATAGCGGCCGAGCTTCTCTTCCTCAGCCATCGAGCTGTCCTGACAGGCGCGACGCTGCGTCGGCGAGGGTGACGCGCTGGCGATCGTCGCCCATCCACGTGAAGAGGCGGCGCAGGCGCGAGAGCTTCTCTCGAACTGGAACGCCGACGTCGCGCTGCTGGCGGGCGAGCGCGTCGGGAATGCCGTCGCTCGCGTCGAGCACGTCGATGGCGTGCAGCTCGAAGTTGAGGTGGCGATCGTGCCGCAGCCGCCGGAACGTCGCCTCGACCAGCGGCCACGGCATGCTGGTGGCGAAGGTGCCGATGAAGGGCACTCGCGCGAGGGGCGTCACGGCCATCGGGAGCTCGATCAGGGGCGCGTCACCCCGACGGTACGGCGCCTCGAGCGAAGGCCGGTAGGGCACACGTGGGGCGAGCAGCACGTTCGGCGAGTCGAGGATCGCGCGCGACGGCCGGCCCAGCGCCGCGAGTGTCTTCATCACCGAGGCCTTGGCCAGCCAGTACGGCGCCGCGGGGAAGGTCGACGAGTCGTAGCGGTACCCGAGCCCAGCGACGGCCTGCAGCATCGCGGGCGAGAGCGTGTAGCCGGGCGCGCGGAAGCCGACAGGAGAGACGCCCGTCTGCGTGGTGATCGCGTCGTGGGCCTGCCGGAGGTCGGCCTCGATCTCGACCCGACTCCGACGCGACAGGGCGTAGTCGTGCGAGAACGAATGATTGGCGAGCTCGACGCCCGCGCTCGCCGAAGTCTTCAGCGCTGGCGCGAGCTGCGCGTCAGCGAGATCGCTCGCGATGACGAAGAACGTGGCGGGCGTGCCGACCGACGAGAACAGCTCGAGGTAGCGGGGAATCGCGGTGGCCCACACCAGCGATCGTGCGCGTTCGTCGAGGATCGACTCCGGCAGTCCCTGAATGCGGCAGTAGTGGCCGAGGGAGTCGAGATCGATCGAGATGCTGGCGAGCCGGGACGACATGCGAGGCGGCGGAAGATAGCGGGAATCGCGCTGATGCACTCGGCCTGCGTGACGAGGGTTCTACTGACCCCGAACGCGAATCACGTACACCAGCCGCGCGACCTGCTTCAGCACATTCGGCACGCGCCGGAAGAGGTGAATCGACGGCTGGCGCTTCTCCATCAACTGAATCGGAATCTCGCGAACCTCGAGCCCTTCACGCCAGGCGCGCACGACGAACTCCGAGGCGAACACGTCCATGTCGACGACGCACTTGTCGATGACGGGCAACAGCTTCTCGCGCCGAAACGCCTTCAAGCCGTGCGTGTCGGTGCCCTTGAACCCGAGCGCCACCCGCAGCAACCCATTGTGCATGCGCGTCGCGACCCGCCGCACCACGGGCCGGCGATCGCTCGCGCCGCGCGCCGCCTTCGAGCCGACGATCAAGTCGGCCTCACGACGCTCCAGCCTCGGCACGGCCTGGTCGTAGAAGACGAGGTCGCACAGATCGATCTCGTCGCACACCACGAGGTTGCCGCGGGCCTTCAAGATGCCGGCCTTCAGCGCTGAGCCGTAGTTCGGCGTCTCGCTGTGGAACCACTTCAGGCGCGGGTGCTCCTTCGTCATGCGCTCGAGGATCTCGGGCGTGCGATCGCGCGAGCCGTTCTCGGCGAAGATGATCTCGTAATCCCAGCCGCGGTCCTCCAGGCCCTTCGCGAGTTCGAGGCCGGCCGACTCGACGATGGCCTCCTCGTTGTAGACGGGGATCACGACGCTCAGATGAGGGGCGGCAGCCATCGGTGGGCCGCGCGCTTAGCACGCCCCTTCGGCACTTCCAGCCCTGCGAAGCACCGGCCTGCCTGTGCGCCACCACTGAACGGCCCACACTGATACTGCAAGTTCACCCGAGGCAGAACGCGGGGTAACCTCGCGCGGCTTCGTTTCACCCGACTCAACCGGCCCCGAGCCCGATTCTGAGCGAGCCACAAGAGCCACAAGGAGCTCCATGAAGGTCGCATGTCCGTCGTGCAACTCGAGCCTCACCATCGACGACAAGAAGATCCCGGCTGGCGGCGCGCGCATCAAGTGCCCCACGTGCCAGACCATCTTTCCAGTGAAGCCGGGCATGAGCGCCGGCGCCGTGCCGCTGCCTGGCGGTGCTGCGCCCGCGTCATCATCGAGCGGTGCCGTGCCACTGCCCGGGTTGTCTGCAGCGAAGCCCACGGCGACGAGCTGGGAAGATGAGCCCACCCGGGTCGGCACGCCTGGCGCCGTTCCGCTCCCCGGCGCTGGTGGCCCTTCCGACTGGGAGACCGCGCCGACGAGCACGATGCCCGCGAGCGGTGCCGTGCCCCTTCCGGGAGCGGCTCAAATTCCCGGGGCCACGTTGCGCGCTCCGCCGCCGTCGAACGTGCCGAAGCCTTCGACGAAGTCGGGAATCGCGGCCGTCCCTTTGCCCGGCATCAGCGCGGCGAAGCCTGCGGCGACCTCGTGGGAAGACGAGGCCACTCGAGTCGGAGAATCGACCGGTGGAGCTCCCGGCGGCATCGACATGGACTTCTCGGCCCAGACGACAGCCGCGATGCCGAAGCTCGGCGCCGTTCCACTCCCCGGCGCCTCGTCACCATCAGGCGTTCGCCCGAGCACCGTGGGCAGCATTCCGCTGCCGGGTGGAAGTGCGCCCTCTGGCCTGCGCTCCACGCCTGGCGCCGTGCCGCTCCCGGGGAGCTCGGCGTCGGGGGTTCGCTCGACCGCGGGCTCTGTCCCCTTGCCCGGCTCGAGCGCTCCGTCGGGCGTGCGGCCGTTTGGCGGCGCCGTGCCCCTGCCCGGCGCGAGCTCGCCCTCGGGTCTTCGATCGAACCCAGCGGCCGTGCCGCTCCCGGGCGGCTTCAGCAGCGGCGACGATCTCGAGGCCGACTTCGGCAGCCCGGCTGGGAACCACATTCCGCTGCCCGGCGCGTCACACGCCTCGACGCAGGCAGTGCCAGCCCTGCAGACGGATGACGTGCCGTTCTCGGACGACTTCGGTGAAGCGCCTCCGGCACCAGGGCGCTCGAACACGGCGTCGGCCGACTTCGGCTTCCCTGACCTGCCCGGCGACAGCGCCGCCGGGTTCGACCCTCCGCAGTCGGCTGGTGGCTTCGACTTCGACGCGCCTGCGCCTCCTCCGGTGAGCGGCGGCTTCGACTTCGCTCCACCACCCGCACCTGCGCCGGTGAGCGGCGGCTTCGACTTCGATTCACCACCCGCGCCCGCGCCGGTGAGCGGGGGCGGGAGCTTCGACTTCGGAGCGCCTGCGCCCCCCCCTGTCTCTGGCGGCTTCGACTTCGGCGCACCGCCTCCCGCGGCAGCGCCCCCGCCCGACGATCTCGCCTTCGACTTCAACGCTCCAGCGCCGGCCGCGCCATCGCCCGGCCCCGCGCCGTCATTTGGTGAGGTCGACTTCGGTGGTGGTGCGCCCGGCGGAGGCAACGACCTCGAGTTCGACCCGACCGCGGCCCCGAAACGTGGCGGCGGCGACGACATGGAGGCCGACCTCTCGGCGTCCCTGCCTCCGCAGTCGAGCAAGTCGCAGCAGGGGCCCACTGACGGCCTCGAGATGTTGTCGTTCATCGACGACACCGCGAAAGACGCGGGCGCACCGACCACCCAGGCGCCGGTGCGGCGGTTTCACATCAAGCGCCGCAGCGGCAAGGTGTTCGGGCCCTTCGAAGAGCCGGTCATCGTCAAGATGCTCGAAGAGGCACAGCTGCTCGGCAACGAAGAGGTCTCGCTCGACGCCGAGAACTGGCAGCCCATCGGCAGCGAGCCGTCGTTCCAGGCGGTGATCGCCAAGCTGATGGAGGCGCCCGGTCGCTCGACGACCCAGATGGGCCTGCCGCAGGTCGAGGACAAGCCCAAGGGCCCCTCGATGGAGAAGCTCAAGCAGCTCTACGAGGGCCGCATGGCCTCGGTCGCGGTGGTCGAGAGCAAGCCACCCGTCCCGTTCATCAAACGCGTGCCATACATCGCCGCGGGTGTGCTGGCCGCGGGCATCATCGGCACCGGCGTCTTCGCGGGGGTCGCGACACCGTACGGCTGGTTCTTCCTGAAGAAGATCTTCCCGGCGCGGGTGAAGGAGGACACCCGCGAGCACGGCTACCTCGCCGAGGCCCGCGCTGGCTTCCTCAAAGACACGTTCAAGGCCTACGCCACGTCGCGTGACCTCGCGAACCAGGCCCTGGCCGTGAAGGAGTACCCAGAGGCGCGCGCGGTGTGGAGCCAGGCCGTCTACTCGCTCCAGCGCAAGTACAACGCGGCCGCTCCAGGCGAGGTCGCCCAGGCCGATGGAGAGCTCACCAACATCGAGCTGCTCGGAGAGAAGCACGTCGAGGTCTTGAAGACCCGGGCTGGCAGCGCCCTGGTCCACAACGACGCCGACAACGCGCGAAGCCTGGTCGACGAGGCGCTCGCTCGCGAAGAGAACAAGGACGATCTCGAGCTGTTCTTCCTGCGCGCCGAGGCCTTCCTCCTCAAGCGCTCCATCGGAGAAGCCAACACCGTCTACACGCAGATCCTCGCCAAGAACCCGAAGAGCGCGCGGGCGCTGCACGCCCAGGCCACGCTGCTGCGTCAGAAGAACGAGATCGATCCGGCCATCGAGAAGTACGAGGCGGCGCTCGCGGCCGACCCCGATCACGTCGCCTCAGGCATCGAGCTGGCCGAGCTCTTCCTCGTCGTGAAGCTCGACAAGGCGAAGGGCGAGGCGGTGCTGACCGCCCTGCTGACGCCAGAGAAGAAGGCGCAGATGGCGCCGGCCGAATTGGGCAAGGCGCTGGCCCTGAAGGCCGAGACGCTCGTCGTCGACCAGCAGCTGACCGAGGCGATCCCTGTCTTCGAAGAGGCCCTCAAGACCGACCCGAAGAACGCCTTCACGCAGGGCCGAATGGCGCGGCTGCTGGGCGTGCTCAACCAGCCCGACAAGGCGCTGCCCCTCTACCGCGACGCGGCGATGGCGGCCCCCGACAACCTCGAGTACACCGAGGGCTACCTCTCGAGCCTGATTCTCCTGGGCAAGATGGACGAGGCCACCAAGGTCATGGGGAGCGCGAACGCCCGCTTCCCCGGCAACGCGATGTTGTCGTACCTCTCGGGCCGCGTCGACGATGCCCTCGACAACTCGAAGTCGGCCGAAGATGGCTACAAGCGCGCCATCGCCGCTGACCCGACCATCACCGACGCCCACCTCTATCTCTCTCGCCTCTACGTTCGGTTCCGCCGGTACGCAGACGCGCTGCCCGTGCTGGAGCAGGGCCTCGAGAAGGACACGAAGAACGCGGCGCTCCACGTCGGCATGGGGGAGCTGGCCTTCCACGAGCGACAGTTCGATCGCGCCGATGCGGAGTTCAAGCAGGCCAGCGAGCTCAACAGGAACTCCAGCGAGGCCTTCCGCGGCCTGTCGCTGGTCGCCCTCGAGAAGGCGAAGCCAGACCTCGCGCTCGCGCACATCGAGAAGGCGCTCGAGATCAACCCGCGCCTGCAGGGTGGGCGGCTGCAGAAGGGCATGGCGCTGTGGAAGCTGCAACGCCTGCCCGAGTCGGTGCAAGAGCTCGAGAAGGCGCGTGAAGAAGAGCCTCGCAACACGCAGGTCGTCGTCACGCTCGGCGCCGTGGAGTTCGAGCAGGGCCAGCTGTCGAACGCGCTCAATCACCTGCTCTCCGCGCTTCAGTCCGAGCCCAGCCACCCCGACGCGAACTTCTACATGGCGCGCGTGAAGAACGCGTCGCGCGACCACAGCCAGGCCGTCGAGGCCATCAAGCGCGCGCTCGAGACCGACGCGAAGAACCCGCTCTACCGCTACTGGTATGGCCGCATTCTCGCCGACGCCAAGCGCAGCGAAGAGGCGATCGTCGAGTTCAAGCAGGCCATCGAGCTCGACCCGAAGTACGTCGACGCGCTCGAGACGCTGGGGCGCATCTACGTGGAGCGCAACCAGCTCAAAGAAGCCGTCGAGGCCTTCACCAAGGCGCTCGCCGTGGACCCGGGCCGGAACACCGCCCGCGCGGCCACGGGCGACGCCTACATCAAGCTCCAGGACTGGGACGGCGCCATCAAGGCGTACACCGCGGCCATCGAGGCAGACCCCGAGAACCCGAACCTCGTCTACGCGTACTCGCGGCTCGCCAGCGCGTACCAGGAGAAGGGGCCCAAGCAGTTCCAGAAGTCAGTCGACTGGTACTTCAAGGCGACGAAGATCGACCCGCAGAACGGCGAGGCCTTCAAGAACCTCGGCTACCTGCTCAAGGACCTCAAGAAGCCCAGAGAGGCGCAGAACGCGTGGCGCGAATACCTGAAGGTGACGACGGACGACGAGAAGACCAAGAAGGTCGTCGAGGACGACCTCGAAGATCTCATCGCAGAGGGGAAATGACGTGCTGGATCTGAACTGGGTTGCGAAGAACTTCGACTTTGTCGTCACACGGTTGGCGGCACGTGGCGGCACGCTCGATCTGTCGCGTTTCAAGGAGCTCTTCGCCGAGCGCAAGAAGGTCTACGTCGAGCTCGAGGGCAACCAGGCGAAGAAGAACAAAGCCCAGGAGCTGATGAAGACCGACGCGAGCAAACGCGCCGAGCTCGGCCCTGAGATGAAGGCCCTGGGCGTGGTCATCAAGGACGCCGAGGTGAAGCTCAAAGGCATCGAAGACGAGCTGTCGGTGCTGGTGATGAACACGCCCAACGTGCCGCACGAGACGGTGCCCACCGGCGCGTCGGAGCACGACAACGTCGTCTCGCGCACCTGGGGCGAGAAGCCGACGTTCACCTTCACGCCGCAGCAGCACTTCGAGATCGGCGAGAAGCTGGGCCTGCTCGACTTCGAGCGCGCCGCCAAGGTGTCGGGCAGCCGCTTTGCGTTCTCGAAGGGTGCGCTGGCCCGGCTCGAGCGGGCGCTCGCGGCGTTCATGATCGATGAGCACTCGAAGAAGGGGTACCTTGAGCTGCTCCCGCCCTACCTGGTGTCTCGGCAGTCGATGACGGGCACCGGCCAGCTGCCGAAGTTCGAGGCTGACGCGTTCAAGACCGTCGGCTGGGGCGAGACCGAGGAGGAGCGCCGCCGCAGCGAGTTCTTCCTCATCCCCACCGCCGAGGTGCCGGTCACGAACTACCACGCCGACGAGATCCTCGAGGCGATGCCGGTGAAGTACTGCGCGTTCTCACCCTGCTTTCGCGCCGAAGCCGGCTCGGCGGGGAAAGACACGCGCGGGCTCATTCGCATGCACCAGTTCAACAAGGTCGAGCTGGTGATGTTCACGCGGCCCGATCAGGCGATGGAGGCCCACGAGCAGCTCACCGCCGACGCGGCGTCGATTCTCGAGAAGCTGGGCCTGCACTACCGGCAGGTGCTGCTGTGCACCGGCGACATGGGGTTCGCGTCGACCAAGACCTACGATCTCGAGGTCTGGCTCCCGGGCCAGAACGCCTACCGCGAGATCTCGAGCTGCTCCTGGTTCTCGGACTTCCAGTCACGGCGCGCGAAGATCCGCTTCCGGCCCGCGCCGGGCGAGAAGCCGCAGCTGGTGCACACGCTCAACGGCTCGGGCCTGGCGCTCGGCCGCACGGTGGTGGCGCTGCTCGAGAACTACCAACGCGAAGACGGCACGGTGAAGCTGCCTGAGGTGCTCGTCCCGTACATGGGCGGCATGACCGAGCTGCGGGCCGGCTGATCCAGCGAAAACCTCGTTGCGTCCCCAGACGCCTTGCGATAGCAGGAGCGCCCCCAACGACGGATGTTTCGTCAGGGGCGCAGGGTCGTCGGAGTCTGACTGCAGGCGTACGAGTCAGACGAACAGGAAGCAGGTCGGTCAGGAACAGTGGCCGAGTGGCTGAAGGCGCCGGTCTTGAAAACCGGAGAAGCTGAAAGGCTTCCGAAGGTTCGAATCCTTCCTGTTCCGAGTTGGAATGCAGGTGCAGCACGCGGAAACAGCAGCAGTTCTTTGACAGCTTTCGTTGTGGAGAGATGGCCGAGAGGCTGAAGGCGCAGGTTTGCTAAACCTGTATACTCGTAAGGGTATCGAGGGTTCGAATCCCTCTCTCTCCGCACCAGGTCGCAGAGCTCCCTTAGCTCAGCTGGATAGAGCGTTGGACTACGAATCCAAAGGCCGGAGGTTCGAATCCTCCAGGGAGCGCATCACGTCGCCCGACCGTACCGACGAGCAGTTCATGCAGCACGCGCTGAAGCTGGCGCGTGAAGCAGCGACGCTCGGCGAGGTTCCGGTCGGCGCGGTCGCGGTGAAAGACGGGGTGGTCGTCGGCACCGGGATGAACCGGCGCGAAATCGACAACGATCCATTCTCACACGCCGAGCTGGTGGCGATGCGGCGGGCAGCCGAGACACTGGGTGCCTGGCGGCTCATTGGCGTCACCGTCTACGTCACGCTCGAACCCTGCGCGATGTGCGCCGGCGCCATGGTGCAAGGTCGGTTGAGCCGGTTGGTCTTCGGCGCGTCAGACCCGAAAGCAGGTGCCGTCGGCTCGCTGTACGATCTCGCCCGGGACTCACGACACAACCACCGGGTCGAGGTGACGAGCGGTGTGTTAGGTGATGAATGCAGTGCGGTGCTGAAAGACTTCTTCAAGGCGTTGCGGGCGAAGAAGAGCGAGACAACTGAATAGCAGTCGAGATGGAGAGCTGGCCGAGTGGTCGAAGGCACCTGACTCGAAATCAGGCATACCGGTAACGGTATCTAAGGTTCGAATCCTTAGCTCTCCGCTTCACCCCACCGGCTTTGATGCGCCGGGCCTTTGGAGAGGTGGCCGAGCGGTCGAAGGCGCACGCCTGGAAAGCGTGTAAATCTGAAAGGGTTTCGTGGGTTCGAATCCCACCCTCTCCGCTGGTAGAGTCTTTTCAAGTCGAACTTCTGGTCAGGGCAACGCGGGGCCGTGAACCCCGCCAGGTCCGGAAGGAAGCAACGGTAGCGTTACTTCGCGTGTGTCCTGGCCGTTTCGTTTTTCGAGAGCCGCTCCCCTGAAAGCAGGTGGGCGGCTTTCGTCTTTTCCGGGCGCCCTCACTTCCTCACGAAGTACAGGCCCTCGCCGTCTTGATCGGCCAGCGAGAACCCTGAGGCCTCGAAGAGCTGCCTGGCGTGCGCGAGGCGCTCGGGCTCGAGCGGGCCCATGAGGATGATGCGGTTGAACACCCGCGTCTGCTGCGCCGCCTGAAAGCACGGCTCTTCGGGGAAGTCGCAGGTGCACCACCAGTGATCGACGGTCGCGCCGCGCTCCTGCCCGCGGAAGAACGCGTTGCTGCCGTTGAACCAGAACGAGCCTCCCGCGCCCCAGAGGCCCTCGTTCATCACCACGAGCCCGGTGCCCTCACGACTGGCGCGGGCCGTCAGCCGGAACAGCTCAGGCCGTTGCGGACGAAAGCCCTGGAAGAGCTCGTACGCCACGTTCGGCATCAGGCCGAGCGGCAACAGCACCAGCGTCGCGGCGACCACCACCACCGTCAGCCCCTTGCCGAAGACGCCCTTCATCCACGCGGCGGGCGCGAGCTCGAGCTTCCCGAACGCTGCGGCTGCGAGCTGGACCACGGCCGGGGCGCCGGCGACACAGAGCAACACCAGCATCGGGTAGAGGAACCGGTCTTCCTTGTGAGGCGTCGCGCTCACCGAGACGAAGTAGACGAGCGACGGCACCACGAAGAGCCACACGCGAGCCTGGCTCCAGCGCCACAGCACCATGCCCACGAGCCCCACTGGCGCCAGCACGCGCGGCAGGTAGTAGTGCCACGGGCTCGTCCCGAAGCTCGCCGACTTGCCCTTGAGGATGTTGTAGTCGACGTACTCCTGGAACGAGTGCCACCAGCCGCCGAGGCGCGCGTTCGGCAGTGAGCCCCACGTCACCTTGTCGAGCACGCCGAGGCCGAGGGCGATGACGGCGCCACCGGCGACACAGAAGGCCAGCGCGCGGAACCGCTTCGTGGCCGCGAGGAACACGAGGGCCGGCGCGATGAACGCTGCCGAGCCGTAGCGCGTCACCTGCGCGAACCCCAGGAGCACGCCGCCGAGGAACGCCACCTGCCAGCGCGAGTTCGCCTCTTCCGCGTCGAGCCGCTCGAGCCCCCACACCAGGAATGCCGCACTGAACGACTCGCTCATGGTGCGGCCGGCGAAGAAGATGACGAGCGGGTTGAGCGCCACCAGCACCACGGCCCACGGCGCGAAGACGGCGCCGATGCGGCGCACCGAGAGCCTCCATACGGCTGCCAACATCGCGACGTGCAGCGCGTATTGCGGCAACGCCAGCACGAAGCGCCTGGCCTGCACGTCACGCACGCCGATGACGTCGGCGAGCTGCAGCAGCCACGAGAAGATGCCCGGCACGAACCAGTTGCGCAGGCCGACCTGCCACTCCCACGCGAGCACGCCGTAGCCGAAGGCGCGGTTCATCGCCGGGTCGAGCGACTGGTACACCTCGTCGGGGTGCAGGCGGCCCATGCGGAAGACGGCGTCGAGCACCGGCACGGCGGCCAGCACCAGGAGCAGCCGCCATGGCGCGGTGACCGGCGCTGGCGCGTCAGGCGGAGCGATTGGAGCGGGCGCGCCAGTCATGGGCGTGGGCGCTTAGCACTCTCGTCACGCGCAATGGGCTCTCGTGCGCTTTCGTATCTGCGACGTTCCGCTCACCGGGAAACACCTGCGCCGTGGGGCTGCTCACGGTACGGTCGCGAGCGCTACTTTCGACAAGGACGCCACGATGACGCCGTGCCAGCACTGTGGACAGCCCCACCCGCCCGGCACGCCGAACTGCCCGCGCACGGGCGACTCGATGTCGCAGCCCGGCCCCATCGGCATGCGGCTCGACCGGTACCAGGTGGAGTCACTGCTCGGCACCGGTGGGTTTGGCGCGGTCTACAAGGCCCGGCACGTGCACACCGACGCGTTCGTCGCCTTGAAGGTGCTCAAGCGGCACCTCGGCGCCGACCCGGGCATGGTGGAGCGCTTCCTGCGAGAGGCGCGCGCGGCCGCGGCGGTGGGCAGCGATCACATCGTGCGGGTGTTGGACGCAGGGCAGAGCACCGACGGCACGCCGTTTCTCGTGCTCGAGCTCCTCGAAGGCGTCGACCTGAAGGACCTCGCGACCAACGAAGCGCCGCTGCCACCGATGCGCGTGGTGCTGCTGTGTCTGCAGGTGCTCGACGGGCTCGAGGCGGCGCACAAGAAGGGCATCGTTCACCGCGACATGAAGCCCGCGAACGCCTTCGTCGTGCGCAAGGTCGACGATCGCGGCACCGACAAGGACTTCGTCAAGCTGCTCGACTTCGGCATCTCCAAGATGCACGCCGAGAGCGGCACCAGCGGCCTCACCATGACGGGCGTCGCGATGGGCACGCCGTCGTACATGGCGCCGGAGCAGTTCTTCGACGCGCGCTCCGTCGATGCCCGTGCCGACGTCTATTCGGTGGCGGTGATGATGTACGAGCTGCTGTCGGGCCGCCTGCCGCTCGACGCCAGCAGCTACGCCGAGCTCATCGTCAAGGTGCGCACCGAGTCACCACTGCCGCTGCTGCAGGTCGCCCCCAGCGTGCCGAAGTCGCTGGCTGACGCGGTGATGGTGGGGCTCGCGAAAGAGAAGGAGCAGCGCTGGGGTTCGGCGAAGGAGTTCAACCACGCGCTGCGCGCAGCGATGGGCCTGCCGCTGCCGGGGAGCACGCCGATTCCACCCCGCGCCACGCTTGGGGGCCAGAAGGTGGCGCCCCCGGTCAACCCCGACTCTCAGTCGATGATGTTGGGGAGCACGGCCCAGCCACAGCGCGCGACGCCGATGCCAGCGCCGTCAGGGCCGTCCGCGCAGCCGGTGAGACCCGTCGCCGCGCCAACACCTGCGCCTGCGCCCAGGCCCCCGACGCCCGCCGCCGCGCAGGGCTGGGTGGTACCAACGGGCCCTGGTGGGCAGAACCAGCCGCTCCCCGTCGGCACGCCAGCCGTCTCGCAGCCGATGGCGCCGATGATGCCGGTCGCCCAGGCGCCGTACACCCAGCCGCCTCCATCGGGCACCTCGAGCCCGCTCAAGTGGGTGGCCATCATCGGTGGTGGACTCATCGGTTTGTGCTGCATGTGCCTCGGCGTCGGCTCGATGTCGAAGTCGTCTCCGACGTCGAACAACGACGTGGTGCCACCGAGCAACGAGTCGCTCGTCACCGATGAAGTCCCGCCGGTTGCCGATCCGATGCCCGTAGACGAAGCGCCGTCGGTGGCCGACGCGCTCGAGCAGCTCAAGGTGAAGAAGGCGCCGAAGCCCCCCGGAGCCCCTGTCGACGAGCCAGCGAACGATCCCAACGGGACCGCGCTCTACGACAGCCTGACCTTCAGGAATGAGGGGCCGACGGCCGAACAGCTCGAGGGCCTCGAGCAGATCGTGAACGGGCTCGCGAACCAGGCCGGCCCAGCTGACAAGAAGAAGCTGCGGCGAGCCGCGGAGAAGCTGCAGCGGTTCCGGCAAGCCTTGAAAAGCAAAGGCAAGCTGAACGAACGCCAGCTCGAGGAGCTGGAGCGAATCGGCGACGAGCTCGAGACCCCGTGACGGCCGCTCAGCCGTAGCGTGCTTTCAGCGACGCGATGAAGTCGTCGTCGCGCAGGCCGTGCCCGGTCACCTGCCGAATCAGATCCTCCGCGTCGAGGCGTGCGCCGTGCTGGTGCACCTTCGCCCGCAGCCACTCCCGCAGCCCGAGCAGCTGGCCCTTTTCGAGGTCGGCCTCGAGCGACGGGAGTTCCTTCAGCGCGGCCGCGTAGAGCGTGGCGCCATAGAGGTTCCCCAGCGAATAGGTCGGGAAGTAGCCGAACTCGCCCCACGCCCAGTGGATGTCCTGGAGCACGCCCTCGACGGGCTGCATCACCTCGAGCCCGAGCAGCTGCTTCGTCTTCTGGTTCCACGCGTCCTCGACGTCGGCGACCGACAAGCTGCCGCGCACCAGGCCCAGCTCGAGCTCGTACCGCAGCGCGATATGCAGGTTGTACGTCACCTCGTCGGCCTCGACGCGGGTGTGGCTGCGCTCGACCTTGTTCACCGAGGCGAGGAAGTCGTCGAGCGAGAGCCCGGCGAGCTGGGTGGGGAACCGTGCGACGAGCTTCGGGAAGAAGAACGTCCAGAAGGCGCGGCTGCGCCCGACCAGGTTCTCCCAGAGGCGTGACTGCGACTCGTGCAGGCCCATCGACGGTGACTGCGCGAGCGGCGTGCGGAAGTGCTCGGCCGAGAAGCCCTGCTCGTAGAGCCCGTGGCCGCATTCGTGAAGAGTGCCGAAGAGCGCGGAGAACGGTTGGTCTTCGAACAGCCGCGTCGTCAGGCGAACGTCGGTCGCCGCGAGCCCGCTCGAGAACGGGTGAATCGAACGATCCTGCCGGCCAGCGGCGAGGTCGAAGCCCATCGCAGGCAACAGCTCCATCGTGAAGGCCCACTGATCCTCGACGGGGAAGCGCTTGCCCGCGAGCGGATCACGAGGAGGCCCCTTCGCTTCGATGGCCGCGATGAGGGGCGCGAGCTTCTCGGTGAGGGACTTCAGCACCGGCGTCAGGCGCGCCACCCGCATGCCCGGCTCGTAGCCTTCGAGCAACGCGTCGTAGCGCTCGCCCTGGTGGCCCAAAGCGTCGGCCTGTTCGCGCCGCAGGTTCACCAGCACGTCGAGCTTCGGCGCGAAGACCGGGAACGACTGCTGGGTGCGCGCCTCACGCCAGGCGCCGAGCGCGAGGGACTGGGCCTCGGCGATGGCCTTCACCAGTCGCGACGGGAGCTTCGCGGCGCGATCGCGCTCCCGCTGAAAGACGCGCAGCATCGCCACTTCGTCGGGCGTCGCGGGTCTCGCCTCCGCCAGCCACTCCCCGACGCGCGGGTCGACCAGCCGCTCGTGGTACAGCCCCTGGAGCGTGCCCAGCTGCGCCGCCCTCGAGCCCTCGGCCTTGCGAGGCATGTACGTCTCTTGATCCCACGTCGCGAGGTTGATGACTCCCGACAGGTCGCGGAGCTCGTGGAGCCGGTTGAGGAGCGCGTCGTTCATGAGGGCGGCGAGCATATGCGCGGCCTCACTGCTTGTGACGCGTGGCTCGACGTGCTTTTGGCTGCAGCGCCATGGCCCACCAGATCTTCACCTTCATGAACCGCGAAGACGAGGAGGCCTTCGTGCGTGTGCTGCAGCGCTCGGTCTTCGAGGTCTACCCCCGGCGCGTGCCTCCCGACTGGAAGACGTTTCAGCTCTCATTCGACACGCTCGATCAGGTGCCGGAGCGTGAGGTCTACCTCGTCGCGAGCGACCTCGGCCCCGCCCACGTCGACACCATCAAGCGCGGCCCCGACAAGGGTCACTGGCGCATCGATGAGGTGCGCTCGCCGGTGCTCTACTGGGAGCGCAGCGCGCTCAACGACGACGGGGAGCTGCTGTGGGGCCAGCTGTGGGCCGAGCTCGACATCACCCAGCAGACCGGCCGTCGCGAAGCGGCGCCGTCTGCGTTCCGGGCGCGCGTGCTCGAGCTGACCGCGTGGCTCTCGAAGACGTTCCGCAAGGGCGACCCGAAAGGCTCGTGGATTGGGCCGGCCACCGCGCGCGAGGTGAAGGAAGGGCGGCTGAAGCTGCGAGAAGACACGCACTCCGGCCGGCTGGTGGTGCCGCACGGCATGCAGCGCCCCAAGGCGCCCATCGGCCGCAAGTTCCGCCGCTGACGGTGGCGTGACGAAGTTGGGAACGTGGCCCGTGCGGGCGGGGTTAAGGTCAGCACATGTCCTGGCTCGATACCCTCGAAGACATTCGCAAGAAGGACTTCAGCAAGGTGCCGGTCGCCAAGCGCGACCAAGCGGCGCGCGACGTCGTCAACATGGCCAGCTACGGCTGCGCGGTGGTGGCGGTGTCTCCGATTCCGTTCTCGGACGCGGTGCTCAGCCTGCCCATGCAGTCGGCGATGGTGATGACGGTCGGCCACGTCTACGGCCGCAAGGTGACCCAGGCTGACGCGAAGTCGCTCATCCTCGAGCTCGGCACGGTCGCCGGCGCAGGCATGCTGGTGCGCCAGGGCATCAAGGCGCTGCTGCCGATGGTGGGCGCGCTCCTGACGGTGCCGGCAGCGTTCGCGATGAACTGGGCCATCGGCCGCGTCGCCATGGAGTACTTCAAGAACCCCGGCATGCCGAAGGACCAGCTGCGAAAGATCTACGCGGCCGCACGTGACGAAGGCTCGAAGCTGTTCTCGAAGGAGCGCTTCGACGCCTTCCGCAAGAGCCGCACCGCGAAGGTCGAGCCAGAGGACGTCGCCGAGCCCGAAGAGAAGGCGGCGCCCGCCAAGAAGACCGTCGGCAAGAAGAAGCCCGCGCCGAAGCTGTCGAAGGTCGAGAAGCTCATCACGAAGGACTTCGACCAGAAGCTCGCGAAGCACCCTGACGTTCGCAAGGCGGTCGCCGGCCTCATTCACCTCGACATCACGGGTGCCGATGGCGGCCAATGGACGGCCGATCTCACGCGCGGCAGAGATTTCATCTCGCAGGGGCTGACGGGGACTCCCCGCCTGACGGTGCGCTGCTCCGCGAACGACTTCAGCGCGCTGCTCAAGGGCCGGAAGGACGCTCAGATGGCCGTGCTTGCTGGCGAGCTCGAGCTGGTGCCGATGGATCTCGATCTCGTGGCCAGGCTCGCGCCGCTGTTCGCCTGACGCAGGGGTTTCGCACCGAGCCGTCGATTCGGGCGAGCGCCGCAGGCGTTGCGTGCTTCTCCGAGCGCTCCGCAGGGCGCCGTTGGCGCGTGGGTTGCTCTGGGACTCACATCATGCCCCAGACCATCCTCGTGCAGGACTACATGACCCCGTCGCCTCACACCATCGGTGCGTCGCTGTCGCTGTCCGACGCGGCGAACATGATGAAGGCGCACAAGATTCGGCACCTGCCTGTCCTCGACGGCAACGCGCTGGTCGGCATCGTGAGCGACCGCGACGTGCAGATGGTGAAGTCGATGGAGGCGGTCGACCCCGACGAGGTGCCCATCGAAGAGGCGATGTCGCAGGCGCCGTACACGATCGCCGCGACGACGCCGCTCGAGGTCGTTGCCAGGCACATGGCCAAGCACAAGCTCGGCAGCGCCGTCATCGTGAACGCCAACCAGAAGGTGATCGGCGTCTTCACCGTCACCGACGGCATGCGCGCGCTCGCCGACATGCTGGGCGACCTGCCCCAGGCGGCGGCCATCGCCGACGAGAAGAAGAAGCCGGCCTCCAGGAAGCGGGCGTGACGCAAACACTCGCCTCGATGTGACGCGACCGTTACGGTGCGCGCCTCATGAGCGTGCCGTCAGTCGAGAAGCGTCCCTGGAGTGGTTTCGCGATCGTCACCCTGGCCTACGTGGCCGGGCTGGTGGTGGCCGCGGGCGTGTTGAAGGTCGTCCCGGTCGAGTGGCACCCGCTCGTGAAGGTCGCGTTGGCCGACATCGCCGCGACGGTGGCCGTGTTCATCTTCTCGGTCGCGAGCGACAACACCAGCATCTACGATCCCTACTGGTCGGTCGCGCCGGTCGCCATCGCGGCGTGGCTCGCGCTCGGGCCTGGCGCCGCGCAGGGCATCGAGCTGCGACAGCTCGTCGTGGTGACCCTCATCACGATCTACGGCGCACGGCTGACCTACAACTGGGCGCGTGGCTGGGCCGGCCTGCGCCACGAAGACTGGCGCTACGTCGACTTCCGCAACAAGACCGGGAAGCTCTATTGGCTGGTCAGCTTCACCGGGCTGCACTTCTTCCCGACGGTGATGGTGCTGCTGGGCTGCATACCGCTCCAGGCCGCGCTGGTCGACGCAGGGCCTGCGTTCGGCGCCCTCGACGTGGTGGCGGCCGTCGTGACCCTCGGGGCCATCGCGATCGAGACGATCGCGGACGAGCAGCTGCGCGCGTTTCGCGGGAGCAAGCGCGCCGACGGCGACATCTGCACCGTCGGCCTGTGGAGCTGGTCGCGGCACCCGAACTACTTCGGCGAGATCTCGTTCTGGGTCGGCCTGTGGCTCTTCGGCGTCGCGGCGAGCGCTCCGTGGTGGGCTGCAGTCGGCTGGGTTGCGATGGTGGTGCTCTTCGTCGGCGTCAGCATTCCCATGGCCGAGAAGCGCAGCGTCGCGCGTCGCCCGCACTACGCGGACCATCAGCGGCGGGTGTCGATGCTCATTCCACTGCCGCCCCGGCGCGAAGCCGTCGGAGCGCAGAACCCGAACTCCTAGCTCGACGTCAGCATCCTCGCGCGGGTCGCCGCGAAGACGAGGTGCGCTGGTACGCAGCGTCGCGCCTCATCGCCGGGCTCGCGCCTCGAGCCTGCTCAGCGCTTCTTCCGCGGCTTGCGCTCGTCGAGGAACGCGCCGCTGAAGGCGAACGGCAACAAGGCGCCGACGGTCGACTGAAGCTCCTGGCCGTCGAGCGTTCGGGAGCGGACCTCGACGCCTGGCGGCGCAAACTCGGCGAGCACCTGACGGCACGCGCCGCACGGAGGCACCGGGCGCGAATGATCGACGACGATGACGATCCGCACCGGCGTCCGCCCTGCGAGCTGCATGGCGCTGATGGCGTTGCGCTCGGCGCACATCGTCAACCCGTAGCTCGCGTTCTCGACGTTGCAGCCCGAGATGATGGAGCCGTCGTCACACTCGATGGCCGCGCCGACGAAGAACTTCGAGTACGGCGCGTGGGCCTGCCGGCGGGCCTTCTCGGCCGCGCGCCACAGACGTGTCCAGGAGGGCTCTGCCATGGGCCGTCCAGCATTTCACAGCCCGCGCGCCCGTCGTGTTTTCGGCAGCCCCAAGCTGCTAGGTCGTGTGCCTCATGACGACCTCCAGCACGCCTGATCAGGTAGCGCTCATCACGGGAGGCAGCCGTGGCGTCGGCCGCGCGCTCTCCCTGCGGCTCGCGAAGCAGGGCTTTCACATCGTCTCGACGTACCGCCGCGACGTCGAGGCGGCGAAGGCGCTCACGGCCGACGTGGAGCAGCTCGGCCGCCGCTGCGTCACCGTCATCGCCGATCAGCTCGAGCCCGAGTCGCTCACGCCCGTCTTCGAGCGCATCACCGCCGAGTTCGGTCACCTCGACGTCTTCGTCGCCAACGCCGCCTCGACGAAGTTCTCGCCGCTGATGGACGTGAAGGCACACCAGATGGACAAGACGTTCAACGTCACCGTGAAGTCGTTCCTGCTGGCGACGCAGCAGGCGGTGCCGCTCATGAAGGGCCGCAACGCGCGCATCGTCGCCGTCTCAGGCATGGACTCGCGCATTCCCCTGCCCTTCCACGGGCTGCTCGGCGCGATGAAGGGCGCGATGGAGATCCTGGTGAAGTACCTCTCGGCCGAGCTGGCCGGAGACTCCATTCGCGTGAACGCGGTGAACCCCGGCTACATCGACACCGACTCGTCGCGCTTCTACGTGGGCGAGCAGTGGCAGAAGCTCGAGCAGCAGATGAAGACGCAGGTGCCGTCGGGGTACATCGCGAGCGCAGACGACATCGCCGCGACCATCGAGTGGCTGTGCCTGAACGACTCCCGCTACGTCAACGGCACCACGCTGAACGTCGATGGCGGGCTCGAAGTGAACTACCAGATGTACCTGTCCTCGAAGCTGTGAGGCGGCTGACCACCCTCTGGTTCTGGGCGGTGGTCGCGACCACCCTGCCCGTCGGCTACGTGCTGGCGGTCGTGCTGCTCGTGCTGACGTGGCCGTTCGATCGCCACGCGAGGCTGGTGCATCGGTGGGTGTCGTTCTGGTGCTCCAACTACCTGCGCGCGTGTTGGCCGCTGTGGCGCTTCACCGTCACGGGCCGCGAACACCTGCCGAGCGGGCCGTGCGTGCTGGTCGCCAACCACCAGTCGATGGCCGACATCCTCGCGTTGATGGGCCTGGGCCATGACTTCAAGTTCGTCGCGAAGGCCTCGCTGTTCACGGTTCCCTTCTTCGGGTGGATCATGCGGCGCATGCACTACGTCGCGATCGAGCGCGGCAAGCTGCCGTCGACGCAGGAGATGATGGTGCGCTGCGAAGCGCTCCTGCGCGCGGGCGAGTCGGTGCTCATCTTCCCCGAGGGCACCTACGCCTCGGGCCCTCAGCGGCTGCGCTTCAAGCGTGGCGCCTTCAAGCTCGCGCAGCTGTGTCAGGTGCCGATCGTCCCGGTGGTGGTGAAGGGCACCTCGGAGCTCGTCTTCGAAGACGGCCCGCACTTCGCGGTGAAGAGCCACGTCACGGTGACGGTGATGCCGCCCATCCCTCCGCCCGGACCGGAGGCCGATGACGGCGCCTTCGCGCACGCGATGGAGCAGCACTACGCCGAGTGGCTCGGCCAGCCCTTCCCTCCGCTGCACCCTTGAGTGCACACGCGCGGGCTCGCCCCCACACATTGACCGACCTCAGAGCACGTCGGCCCTGTGATCCCCACGCAGCCCTTTGATTCTCTTCTGCTTCTCCCCACCGCGCGGTTGGCGTCTCGTTTGCCTTTGCGACAGGGGTTGGTGTGCCCGGCTCAAGACGTGCGGAGGACGATGCGGATGCTCAAACGACTCGTGTGGTGCCTGGTCCCTCTGCTCGGGTGCAGCGGCATCATCGAGGGCCAACGCAGCATCTCGATGGAAGAGGCCGAGGCGGTGGGCGTCTCGGGCCTGCGCCGGCTGACTCGCGTCGAGCTCGAAGCGACGCTGACGGAGCTCGTGGGTGAGACGCAGCCGCTCGCCCGCACCCTGCTCCCGCCCGACCCGACCGATCCGTTCGACAACGACTACCGGCTGCAGCTGGCGTCGACGACGCTGGTCGACTCGTTCGAGGAGCTCGCGAAGCAGACCGCCGAGCGGACGGTGGCCGACCCGGTTCGCCGCGCGCAGGTGTTGCCGTGCATGCCGACGGGCGCGAACGACGCCACGTGCTTCAGGCTCTTCGTTCGCACCTTCGGCCGCAAGGCGCTGCGCAGGCCGATGGCGGACGACGAGGTCGAGCGCTTCATGTCGCTGCACGCCCTGGGCGTCGAGAAGAACGCCTTCGACACCGGCGTGACGCTGGCGCTGCGCGCGTTCCTGCAGCACCCCGAGTTCATCTATCGCGTCGAGCTCGGCACGCCGACGGGCCAGACCGGCGTTCAAGGGCTCAACGGCTTTCATCGCGCGACGCGGCTCTCGTATCTCCTCGTCGGCTCGACGCCTCCAGACTGGCTGCTCGAGAGGGCGGCGGCAGGAGACCTCTCGACCCGTGACGGCGTGCGCACGGCGGCGCAGCGGCTGCTCGACGACCCGCGCTCGAAGAACCAGGTCGAGCGGTTCCACGCCCTGTGGCTCGGCTACCACCGGCTCCCGCACGCGGCCCAGCTGACCGCCGCCATGCAGGCCGAGAGCGACGCCCTCGTCGACCGCGTCGTATTCGACCGCAGCGCCGACTACTTCACGCTCTTCACCGCGACCGACACCTTCATCGACGGCACGCTCGCGACCCACTACGGCCTCACCGCGAACGGCACGGCGCCCGCGTGGACGGCGTACGGCAGCGCGCCTCGCAAGGGCCTGTTGAGCCACGGCTCGGTGCTCTCGCAGGGCGTGAAGTTCGCCGACTCCTCACCGACCCAGCGCGGCATCTTCATTCGGAACCGGCTCTTCTGTCAGGAGATCCCCCCGCCTCCGCCCGGCGTGAACGTCGACGAGCAGCCGACGTCGACGTCGCCGTGCAAGAAGAACCGGTACTCGGCGCACGCGTCGGTCGGCGGCTGCAAAGGGTGTCACGACGCCATCGACCCCATCGGGTTCGGGCTCGAGCGGTACGATCGGCAGGGCCGCTACCGCACGACGGACGATGGGCTCCCGCAGTGCGCGATCGATGGCGAAGGCGATGTGGATGGCACGACGTTCAACGGGCCCACTGGCCTGGCCGACGCGCTCATCGCCTCAGGCCAGTTCGAGGAGTGCATCACCACGCAGGTCTTCCGCTACGCCGCTGGCCGGCGAGAAGAGCCGCGCGACCACGCCTTCATCCTCCGCGTCTCGAAGCAGTTCATCGCGAGTGATCGAAAGTTCCTCGACCTGATGGTCGAGCTGGTGAGCGACGACGCGTTCGCCTTCCGCCGTGACGAAGAGGCGCTCTGACCATGAAGACCCGACTCTCCCGACGCTTCATGCTGCGTGGCCTTGGTGGCGTCTCGCTGGGGCTGCCGCTGCTCGAGATCATGTTGGACACGAAGGCCTTCGCGCAGAGCGCCGCGACGCCGCCCAAACGCTACCTGGTCTTCTTCGATGGCCAGTCGCTCGGGGCCGACAACGACCCGCGCCACAACGATCTGGTGCCCAACACCGTGGGCCGCAACTACGACCTGAAGAGCGCGCTGTTGCCGCTCGGCGCGTTGAAGAGCGAGGTCAGCGTCGTCTCGGGGCTGAAGATTCCGTGGGCGGCCGAGAACGGCGGCGTGATTCCCGCTGGTGGGCGACGCGACGGGTTTCACGTCTCGACCGTCTCGCCGCTGCTGGCCGGGGTTCGTTCGTCTGCCAGCTCCACCGCGGCGATGGGCCCCACGTCGGACCAGCTCGTCGCCGGGTTCCTCGCCGGCCCCACGGCCTTTCCCTCGCTCGCGTACCGGGTGCAGGCCGACTGGTACCTCTCGGTGTCGGCGCCGTACGGCCGCGACTTCATCTCGTACCGCCGCGACAGCTCGAACCGCATCACGGCCATCCCCGGGCAGGTCAGCCCGAGGCAGGCGTTCAACGCGCTCTTCGGCAACTTCACGCCACCGGGTGTCGACGCCGCCACGCGCGCGCAGATCGACTTCGACAAGCGCTCCCGCAAGAGCATTCTCGACATCGTCCGCGGCGACACCGAGCGGCTCGTGCCGAAGCTGGGGGCCGCCGACAAGATTCGCATGCAGCGGCACCTCGACGCGTTTCGCGATCTCGAGCGCCGCGTCGACGCCATCGCGCCTCCCGAGACGACCAGCTGCGTGAAGCCGATGGACCCCGGCGCCGACCCGATGATCGGCTCGCCGCAGGCCAACAACGGCACCGAGAACACCTACTCGCAGAACCTCGGCTACTCGAACGAGGAGCAGCGGGCCCTGCTCTTCGTCGACCTCATCCACATGGCGATGGTGTGCGACCTCACGCGCGTCGCGACGCTGCAGATGACGATGTTCCAGTCGCACCTCAACATGTTCCCCATCACGGGCCAGGCGACCGACTGCCACGAGCTCGGCCACGGCGGCGTGCCGGGCGGGACGATGGCGATGTCGCAGGGCATCGCGTGGCACGTGAAACACTTCGCGCGGCTGGTGCAGAAGTTCAGAGACACGCGCGAGGGCAACGGCACGATGCTCGACTCGAGCGCCATGGTGTACGTCTTCGAAGGCGGCCACGGGTACGATCCTGAAGGCGTGAAGCAGAACTCGTCGCACTCGACCGAGAACATGGCGTGCCTCATCGCTGGCCGGGCCGGAGGTCTCTCACCCGGTCAACACGTCGTCGCCGCCGGGCGTCACCCCGCGAACGTCGTCATCTCGGCGATGAAGGCGGTGGGGGCTCCGACCGAGACGCTGGGCGAAGTGAGTGGCTCGATTCCGCAGCTGTTCTCGTCGACCTGAGGTGAATCTTCCACGCGCCGCTTCGTCAGGAGGCCACTCATGCGTGCGCTGCCCCTCGCGCTGATCGCCTCGACCGCGATTGCTCAGACCGTCTACTCGTGGACCGATGACGAGGGCGTCGTGCACTACACCGACACGGTGTCGTCGGTGCCGAAGACCGCGAAGGCGAGCGCCATCATGGACTCGCCCCTGCCCACGGTGAAGTCGACGGAGTCGTCGCTCCTTCGCAGCTTCGATCGCGAGCACTGGAGAACCGACGTTCCAACGTGCGCCAGGGCGCTCAAACACGCCGATGAACGGCGGCAGGTCCTTCGCGCGGCCGAGGTCAGGCTCATCGAGCTGACCCGCGCCTGGGAGCCGTGCCAGCGCTACCTCGACATCTGCTGGAGCCGGAACCTGTCGCGGCCGACCTGGGAGCGTGAATGCCGCCAACGACCGTCGAGCTGTGACGTCCCGCTGGCGCCGCAGAAGGCCCTGGTCGATCAGCTGCGCGAGGAAGTGCAAGGCTTGCCCGAGTGGCTCGAACGACTGGGCGTCTGGGGCTGCGTGAAGTGAAGTGAGCCGGGAGTTCAAGGCGTTGTGGCGACCCGGTACACCGGCAGCACGTTCAGCATCGGGTCGGCCGACGGGTGCCGCGACGAGAAGAACTTGAGGCGCGCCTCGGGGTCCTTCGCGAACGCCTCGTCTTTGAGCTTCGCGTCGAACTCGGCCTTCACCGCCGGGTCCTTCAGCAGCTCACGCGCGTACGCCTCCGACAGGTAGTCCTCGAGGTACTCCTTCTGCTCGAGGTTCGCGTTGAAGAAGCCCCAGGCGAGGAAGGAGTCGGGCGACGTCGGGTCGAGCAGGTGCATCGCGAGGAAGAGCTTCGCCTGCGCGGCGGGCACGAAGAGCGAGCCCTTCGGCAGCTCGATGGTGCGCGGCAACCACTCACCGTCGCGCGCCGTCACCACGAGGCGCCCCTCGTACGGCACGTTGCGGAACTTCGGCGCGACCAGCCGGTAGGCCTCGACCTCGACGGTGCGCCGCTCCTCCTTCAGCGTGGTGAACGCGACGCCGTGGAGCGCGAGCTTCTCGGCCACCCACCCGGCGTAGGGCACCGGCACCACCCAGCCAGCAGCGGGCGTCTTCACCGTCAGCGAGGGAACGAGCTCATCGAGGTACGGCACGGTCCACACCTGGGGCTTCGTGTCGTCGTAACGAACCCAGGGCTGACCGGAGACCTCCGACGGCTCGCGCGTGTACGCGTAGCCTTTGAAGTCGAGCGGCCGCGACGTCTTCTTCGGCTCCCACAGCATCACCAGGTCCGAGCCCGCGCGCTTCGCCTCGGCGACATCGGCCTCCTTCGCGGCCTTGAGCCAGCGGGCGCCGTCCTCCGAGGTGAGCCGCAAGAGCCCCAGGCACACGTCGTACGTGGTGGCGACGCGCGTGCGGTAGTCCTTCCAGGAGTGCGTCTCGACGAGCAGGCCGTACCGGTTGTTGGCCGTCCAATACGCGTTGCCGAACCGCGGGGGCGGCCAGCCGTACGCGAAGCCACTCGATGGATCGTCGTCCTTCATGAACGACGGGTAGAAGTTCACCGGCAGGTGCCCCTTCGACTCCAGCTCGGCGAAGAGCGAGACCTGCAGGCTGCGGCCGAGGCTCCGCAGGCCGTCGGGCCCGATGTTCGAGGGCTCGAAGGTGATGGACACGTCGTGCTGAAACTTCGCGCCGTCGGTGACGTGCAGGTCGGCGAGGAGCACCGGGTTCCACCGATGGAGCAGCTTCAGCATCGCCTGCATCTCGGGCGCGTCGGCCTTCGTGTAGTCGCGGTTCAGGTTCAGGTTCTGCGAGGTGACGCGCCAGCCCATCGCCTGCGGCCCGTTCTGGTTGGGCCGCTGGTTGGGGCCGAAGCGCTCGTGACCGTCGACGTTGAAGATCGGCACGAAGACGAGGGTGACTCTCGCGAGCACGCCGGGCAGCACCTTGCCCTCGAGCACGTCACGCAAGAGCCAGAAGCCGGCGTCTTTGCCGTCGATCTCTCCAGCGTGAATGCCGCCCTGGAGGAACAGCACCGGCCGGTTCTTCTTCTGCGCGACGTCGGGAGCGAAGGTGCCGTCGGCGCTCGCGATGAACACCAGCATCGGCCGCCCGAGCGGCGTGGTGCCGAACGGCTCGCACTTCACCTTGCCGGGGAACGCTTTGGGGAACGCACTGCACAACGCCTGCACCTCGTCGAGGCGGCCGGTCTCGGTGAACCCCGAGCGTTCGGCGACGGTGGTGAGGTTCGGAGCGGCGGCGAGCAGCGCCAGGAGCGGGAGCATGAGGGCGCACCGAAGCAGAAAGCCTGCTGGCTGTCAGGGCTGGGCTAGCGGTCGTCAGCGCCCGGTTTGCGCAGGCGAAGAAGCGTGACGTCGCCGACCGAGAAACGGCCAGCGGGCAGCTCGACCGGGCCGTCTGGGAAATGGAGCTTCACGAAGCCTTCGGTCCCCGGAGGCAGCCAGTCGCTTCGGGCACCGCTCACGGTAGAGACTCCGACGAGGATCGCCCGGATACGCGTCGGCTGCGCGGGATGACTCTCGGGGAACCAGCACGAGTACTCATCGCCGACGAAGTGCTGGCGCGCTGATGACGCGACGACGAACACGCGTTCGCCGGGACCCGGCTCGAGACCCGGCGCCCGCGCGACTGGAGTGATCGTCAGGGCCCGCCGGCTGAGCTGAGCATCGGTCTGAAGCGGCCCGGACGCCTCCAGGAGCGACATCGAGAACCGATAGAGTTCGCCGAGCTCGCGCAGCCGCTGCGCGGTCTCCTGCTCGGTGGGCAACCTCATGGATCACCCGCGCCTTCCAGCACCGCGATGTCAGCGAGATCCTGTGGCCGGCCCGCGAGACGCTTCATCGCGATCAACCCAGACGGCGAGACGACCTGTCTGGTTTTCGAACGAGGAGATCGATGTCACGCGTTGCGCGCACGTGCCCGAGCAGGTTGACGGCGACGCCACCACAGACGGCGTACTCGACGCCGTTCGCGTTCAGCACGTCGATGATGCGACCGAACTCGTCGAAGAGATCCACTCGTCGAGTGTACCGCCCTCAGCGGTTGATGACGAACACGCAGGCCGAGTCGATCGTCACCTTCACCCGCATCAACGCGTCGAGCAGCTGATCGTACGCAGTCAGCTCGGTGAGGAGCGCCTTCTCCACGCGATCGGCCGGCACGCCCTGGTGCTCCAGCGCCAGCTTGATGCGAATCATCGCCAGGTCGCGCTCATCTTCGATGCCCTGCTGCGCGTTGAGCTTCATCTTCTCGAGGCGCGCCTGCGCCGTCTTCGTCGCCAGCGCGATGGCGTCGTCGAGGAAGCCGGGCAGCTCGGGGAACGCGGCGAGGGCTTCGTTGCCCTTGAGTGATTTGCCATCGGCGCCGTTGAGGAGCTCGACCAGCTTCGGGTCGACCTTCGGCTTGCCGTCGGTACCGTGCGCGACCGCGACCTGCACCAGCGACGAGTCGAGGAACCGGGTGAGCTGTCGTGACGGCACCTTCGCGCCGAGCGTGGTGTCTGCGGGCTCGGGCGGGTTGACGTGGAAGAGCACCTCGACGCCGCGCGCCTTCACCGGGCCACGCACCTCGAGGTACCGCGCGCCATTGCGACCGAACGGGCCGTCCTTCACGAAGCCGAACAGCGCCTCGACCAGCGGGTGGCCGGTCGCGAAGTACTCGATCTCTTCCTGCTCGACGGCGGTGTCGCGCCAGAAGGTGCCGAGCACCGTGCGCTCCTCGGCGATGTCGAAGCCCGGCAGCGCCTCGATCGACAGCGCATGGCCGAAGTGGAAGGCCGCCTGGAACGCGTCGACCTCCTGATCGGTGTCGACCTTGATGCCGAGGCGATCGGCGAGCTCGGTGATGTTCTCTTCGAGCCGCTCATCGAGATCGCGCGCGAGGCCCCAGAGGCGGTCGTCGAGCGTGTCTTCGTCGTCGGCTTCGTGATCGATGCGCCGCTCGGCGCGCTCTACCAGCTCGGTGACGGCGAGCTCGTCGAAGCTGCGCAGATCGAGGAGCGGATCGTACGCCTTCTTCACCTGCTCCCGCGCCGCGGTGACCGTGCGGGTGAGCTCCTTCACGTAGGCCGCGCGATCCTTCACGGGCGCGAGGGCGAGCTCGGTGAGCCGGGGCTCGACCTCTTCGAGCACCGCGTCGAGGCCGCCGACGGTCTCGCCGAAGACGCCGACCGCGTCGCGCAGCACGGCCAGCACGTCGGCGCTGAAGGTCTTCTCGACGTCGAAGACGTGAATCTCGACGTTCTGCGTCTGGCCGATGCGATCGAGCCGGCCGATGCGCTGCTCCACCGTCGCGGGGCTCCACGGCAAGTCGTAGTGAACGAGGTGGTGCGCGAACTGGAAGTTGCGACCTTCGCCACCGACCTCCGTGCAGATGAGCAGCTTCGGGCCGTCAGGGTCGCGGAAGCGGGCCACCTGGCGGTCGCGCTCCACCATCGGGAGCTCGCCATGGTACCCGAGCGCCTCGACGTGCTCGTGACGCAGCCGCGTCTGCAGCCGCTCGAGGGTGTCGCGCGCCTCGGTGAAGACCAGCACCTTGGCGTTCTTCTCCTTCGCCCAGACGTCCTTGAGCACCTTCACGAAGGCCGCGAACTTGGCGTCCTTGTCGGGCACCTGCACCTTGAGTCCCTGCAGCACCTTGTTGCTGGCGAGCGCCGCCTGGAACGACGCGGGAGACGACTCCAGACGCCGCACGAGGTTCGCCAGCGCCGCGCCGCGCACCGAGCCGTCTTCGGCCAGCACGTCGAGCACGGCCTGCCGCGCCGCCAGCTCTTCGGGGAGCAGCGTCACCGGGTGCACGTGCAGCTTGCGCGCGCTGAAGCCACCGACCCGCACGCGGCGGTTGCGAATCAGGCGATCGGACAACGAGTACGTCTCGGCGAGGTGCATCAACATCTCGTCGGGGTGCTCGATCTCCTTCAGCGACGGGTCGTTCGGGAACCGGGCGACGAGCTCCTTCACGGCGGTGGCCGTCTTCTTCCCTTCCAGCAGCGCGCGCACCGCCTTCGAGAGCTCTTCCTGCCGGGTCAGCCGCGCCTCGAACTCGGCCACTGACGGCGCCGTGACGGGGTCGATCAGCGACAAGAGCGACTGGTACTCCGCCGGGTCGAGCTGCATCGGCGTCGCGGTGAGCAAGAGCAGGCCGTAGGAGTTCTTCGCGAGCGCCGCAGCGGCCTCGTAGGCCTTCTCGCCCTTGAGGTGGTGCGCCTCGTCGATGATCACGAGATCCCACGCAGCCTCTTTCGAGCCGGCCTCGTCGCGGAACTGCTCGGAGCGCTGCAGCAGCTCGAGGCTGGTGACGACGAGATCGAAGCGGGCCCACGGGTTGAGCGTCGGCTGTTGGTCGAGCGAGCTCTCGTGCCGCTCCGAGTCCATCAGGGTGAAGAGGTGGTTGAACTTGTGGAAGAGCTCGACGAGCCACTGCACGGTGAGGTGCGAGGGCGCGACGACGAGCACGCGCTTGGCGAGACCCGCCAGCCTCAGCGCCGAGAAGATCATGCCGGCTTCGATGGTCTTCCCGAGGCCGACCTCGTCGGCGAGCACGAACCGGGGCCGCCGCGACGACAACACGCGCTGCACCACGCCGACCTGATGCGGCTTGACCATCACGCGTGAGGCCAGGAGCGCTCCGAACGCGTCGCTGCGCCGTTCGTCGTCGAGCTTCAGCGTCGCCTTGCGCAGCAGAAAGCTCTTCCCGTCGGCGATACGGCCTTCCTTCATCATCGCGATGAGGTCGGGCTTCGGCGGCAGCGCGCGCACCTCGGTCTCGGGCAGCTCGGTCTCGGAGCCGTCGTCGAGCGTGATGACGTAGCGCTTGAGCCCGCGGCCACCCTCTTCTTCCCGCACGACGACGCCGGTCTTGCCCTTCGCGGTGCGAACGCCCGCGCCAGCGCTCAACGCCGCATGCACGAGCGCGCCGCCGCGGGTGCTGACGAGAATCGGCGCGCCGTTCTCTCGCGCAGGGAACGCGACGACTGCACGCATGCCCTCGTCTTCGAGGCTCAGCAGATGACCCGTGCCCCATTCCGCCTGGGGCAGGTATTTGACCTTCATGCCGATGATGAATGCGCTGCTCATGGGAGCGCGCGGCTCATAGCGGCTGAGCGCCCCAGACGCACCACCTTCTCGCGCGTGGGAATGACGGTTGTGCGAGCGGGAAAACAGCGCAAAAAGCGCGCCCCATGAGCGACGCGGCCAACGCCACTCCCGAAGCGCCCCAGGCTCCCGGCGCCACGATGACGGCGCTGAAGGTCTGGGGGCAGGCCTACCGGATCGAGCTGCTGCTCTTCGTGGTGTCCTTCTTCACCCTCGCCATGTTCTCAGGCCAGCGCTTCCTGCGGCAGAGCGCGGCGCCGCACTTCGTCTACCAGTCGAAGGCCTGGCTCGACGGCCGGCAAGACATCGACCCCGAGGTGCTGCCCAACTTCGAAGACTGGGCGTGCGTGCGCGACGTGGGCGGCGTGAAGCAGCGCTGCACCCGGCCGCTGATGGCGACGGACAAGTGGTACTCGTCGTTCCCGATGTTCCCGTCGGCGGTGATGCTGCCCTTCGTCGCGGTGAACGGGTACCAGCTCAACGACACCAGCTTCGGCGTCGTCATCGGCGCGCTGGCCATCGCCCTCTTCTATTCGGTGCTGCGCATGCTCTCGGAGCACGAGGGCACGGCGCGCAAGGAGCTCGAGAACGCCGCGCTCGCGCTCATCCTCGGGTTCGGCACGCTGTTCTTCTACGCGTCGATTCGTGGAGAGGTCTGGTTCTCGGCCGAGGTGATGGGCGTCGCGTTGACGTGCGCGTACCTGCGCAACGCGGTCGGCGCGCGCAAGCCGCTGTGGGCGGGCATCTTCTGGTCGATGGCGGTGCTGACGCGAACGCCGCTCCTCTTCACCGGCGTGTTCTTCTTCATCGAGGCGCTGGCCCCGACGCCCGGCAAACGAGTGGAGGAGCTCAAGGCGTTCTTCGCGAAGCCGGCCGAGCTGTTCAAGACGAAGCTGCAGCCTTTCCTGATCGGCGCCGCGCCGCTGGCCATCATCGCGATGGTGATGAACCAGACGCGCTTCGGCTCCATCGGCGAGTTCGGTCACCGGTACTTCTTCGAGAACCGCGTCAACCAGGACATCGACACGCTCGGCCTGTTCCACCCGAGCTACCTCTCGCGCAACCTCGAGGCGGCGTTCCTGCTCTTCCCGAAGTACGCCAACGGCCGGCTGGAGTACTCGCCGTGGGGCATGTCGCTGTTCCTCACGCTGCCCGCGCTCGTCTTGCTGGTGATGCCGAAAGAGAAGCCGCGTCTGCACTGGCCGCTCTGGGTGACGGTCGCCGCGTGCGCGCTGCCGGGCTTTTTCTATCAGAACACCGGCTACGCCCAGTTCGGCTTCCGGTTCTCGCTCGACTACACGCCGTACCTGCTGGTGCTGCTGGCGGTCGGAGGCTGGAACCTGAAGAAGCCGCTCCCGGTCGCGCTGCTGACGCTCGGCGTGCTGGTGAACTTCTGGGGCGCGCTCGGCTTCAAGGGCTACACCGAGCTCGTGCGTGGCTGGTGACGCATGCCCGCGCGCTGGCACACCCGGGAAGACAGCGGCATCAGGCTCGACCGGCAGTTTCGCTGGTGGCACGACGGCGAGCCGATCGAGCACCCGAACATCATCGAGGCCTTCAACAAGGGCGTTCGTGTCGCCGACGACGGAAACGTGACGCTGCACTTCGGGAACGACTGGTGCTTCTTCGAGGTCGAGGACGCGCCGTTCAAGATCGTCGCGGTCGACGTGTCCGAGGGTGAGCGGCTCAGTGTTCGCCTGTCGGATCGCACCGGCGAGTGGCTCGACGTCGACGCGCTGCGGCTCGATGACGACGGCGTGCTCTCGACGCGCGTGAAGGACAGCAAGGCCAAAGCCCGCTTCGGACGTGACGCGCAGTTTCAGCTCGCGCAGTTCTTCGAGGTCGCCTCCGGCGTCGTGCACCTGCGCATCGGCGCGAGGCTCGAAGCCACGCCGCTGCCGCTCAGCGCCCTCGAGGACTAACGCTTCACGGCCATGCACCGCACCGGCTGCGCCATCGCGGCCTTGCCCTGCTCTTCCGAGATGAGCGCCACGTTGATGAGGTTCTGCAGCAACGAGTCACGGCCCAGCTTCAGCTGCGCGGCGTTGGAGCAGAGCTTCACTTCGTTCCACAAGTTGTACGGCGGAATGCCGAGCTGGAACTCGGCGAGCTCGGCGAGCGAGAGATCGAGCAGCTCCCTCTGCATGAGGTAGCGAGAGGCCGCCTCGACGCCGATGAGCGCTTGATCGAACTGCATCGAGTGCAGGTCGTACGCGACGAGCTGGTCCTTCTTGAGGAACTTGTGAATGCGATCGCTCATGACGGCGAGCTGTGACGGCGTGGCCGCTCCGAGGCGCGACCCAAGCCTGCGCGCGAAGATGAGCTCACACCCGCCGTCGCCTTCGCTGAAGACCCCGCGCGCGCTGTTGAGCACCCGCTTCGTCCACGCCCAGCCGTCCTCACGAGGCGTCTGAAAGTACGTCGGGCAGCCCCACTCGGTGATGTAGAGCGCGACGAGGTTCTTCGGCAGCCGCGCGAAGTCGGGCCTCGCCCAGGTCACCTTCTCGCGCTCCGAGAGGCGCTTGTTGAACTGCAGGCTCTGGCGATCGCTCTCGATGGACTGGCGGAGGAAGGTCTCGAGGTCCATCTCGCCTTCGATTGGGTTGGCGAGCGTGTTGGCGGTGTAGAGCCACCAGCCCGAGCCGAGAATGGCGAGCAGCGAGAACAGCAAGAGGCTGATGAGCACCATGCTTCGGAGCGCGCGCACGTTTTCCCTGCCGGAGTCGAGGTGGCGCCGTTATGCCACGGTCCGATGAGTTCGTGGCACTTCGGCAGCATCACTTCGCGGCAGATCGTCGACGAGGGCCTCGTGCAGCTGCGCCTCGAGGTGCCGGCAGCGGTCTCGACCGCCTTCGCCCGCCCCGGTCAGTTCCATCGCATCAGGCACGGCGGCAAGGCCGAGTCGATGTTCGCCATCGCGTCGTCTCCGGGCACGACGACGTTCGACTACCTGATCCGCCGGGGCACGGGCGTGTCAGAGGCCTTGTCGACCGTCGCCCTCGGCACCCGCTTCGAGGTGACGCCGCCCGAAGGGCCGGGCTTTCCGCTCGACATCGCGCGCGGTCTCGATCTCCTGCTGGTCTGCACCGGCACCGGGCTGGCGCCGATTCGATCGGTGGTGGGCCTCGTGATGAAGACGCGGCAGGACTTCAAGACGGTGACGCTGGTGCAAGGGCAGCGGAGCCCACGACAGCTCCCGTGGCTGGAGGAGCTGCTCGAGGTGCCCCGGCTCGTCGTGCACACGGTGGTGGACGAAGGGGCCTCTGGCTGGGCGGGGCCGGTCGGCGTGGTGCAGTCGGTCATTCCCAGGGTCGCCACCGCCGAGACGGTCGCGTTCCTCGTCGGGCAGAAAGAAATGACCGACGACGTGACGGCGCTGCTCGCGCGTCAGGGCGTGCCGGCGTCGCGGGTCTTTCTGAACGTGTAGCTCGTCAGAGCCGCTCGACGAGGCGCGCGATGGCCGGCGTCTGTGGGGCGAGCGCACGAAGCGGCTTGAAGGCCTCAAGCGCGGCGCCTCCCGACGACAACGCCGCGTCGACGTGCGGGAGCAGCGCATCGACCGACACCTCACTTCCGTCGATCATCAACAGCGGAAGGAACCACCGGTTCGCCTCGACCTCGGCCGGGTTCGCGGTCGCCAGCGCCACCTGCGCACCCTCGAGGAACACGTCATTCACCGCGAGCTTCTTGAGCGCCGCGAGCTCGGCCTTCTTCGGCTTCTTCTCGAGCCGCACCAGCCTCGTCAGAGCCTGCGCCGCCGACTGCCACGCCGTCTCGACGCGCAGCCCATCGACGTCCATCGGCACGCACGCCTGCAGGAACCGGGCGATCGGCGCGCTGAGCCCTTCCAATACGTCTCGGGCCTCACCGGCGAGCGTGGCGTCGAAGGTCAACACGGCGTCACCGATCTCGGGCGGCGTCACGTCACGGGAAAGCACCTCGCGCAGCCCGTCCATCACGGCGAAGGGGTTCGTCTTCTTGCGCGCGGCGTAGCGGAGCAGGTCGAGGAGATCGGCGGTCGACGTCTTCGCGAACCGCGTCACGGCGAGACGGACGCCTCGGAGTAGACGACCTCGTAGACGACGGCGGCGGGGTCGCTCTGGTGATCGCTCAGCGGGTTCTGCGGCGTCCACGCGGCGACGGTGAGCAGGCGCCCGTCACGCGAGAAGCGCACGCGGCGAATCGACCAGCCGAACGACTCCACCTGCGACTCCACCGCGCCGTGCAGCACGACCTTCTTGTCCCACCCGCCGCTCACCACCGTCTTCCCATCAGGGCTGATGGCCGCGCTCGACACCACGCCACGGTGGCCCTTGAGGTTCTCGAGCACCGTGCCGCGCTGCGCGTCGACGCGGGCCGCGCAGTCCCACGGGCGCTCCGGCTCGACCTCTTTGCGCTTCTCGCGCTCGTACACGTCGCGAGTGCGCTCGCCCTTCAGCTCGCTCAACGCCAGCGCCAGCACCGTTCCCGAGGCGTCGACCGAGACGTCGTTGACCGAGCCCTCGAAGGTGAAGCGGCGAGCCCGCACCAGCGACTGGGGAGACGTCGCGCTGACGTCGCCGGCGTCGGCCTTGGGGGTGAGCACGAACTCCTGGGTGGACTCGTCGGTGGCGATGGAGACGCGGTCGACGAAGGCCTGGCCCAGCGCAGCCTGCGCGTCTTGCGGCAGGCACGCGTCACACACGGCGACGTCGAGGTTGCGCACGGTGAGGCCCTTGAACGCCAGGCTCTTACCCTTCGCGAGCCGCGACATCTGCGCGCCCATCGCGGAAGGAATCGAGATCGACTCCGTCAGCGAGAGAACATCGATGCCGGCGGTCTGGGCGAGTGAGCTGCGCACCACGACGATCGGCAGGCGCGTGTCGACGACGAACGAGGCCGAGGCCTTGCCATCGAACACCGCGCGGAAGACCTGCACGCCCGACTTCTTCTCGTAGCGCGCGCGTGACTCCTTCGCCGACGAGCTCGTCTCCTCCACTCTCCACACAGAGACCGAGCGATCCCAGCTCGAGGAGAACAGCTCGCCTGTCGGGGCCCACGCGAGGCCGGTGATCTCGTCGGTGTGCCCGCGCTGCTCGGCGACGAAGCCCAGCTCGGGCCACGTCAGCACCGTGATGAGGCCCTTCGTGCTGGCCACGGCGAGCAGCGGCGCCTTCGGGTGGAACGCGACGGCGGTGAGCGCCTCGTCGGTGAGCCACGCGCCCTTCTGCGCACCATTGACGGCGTCGAACAGCCGCACCGAGCGATCGCGACTGACCGCCGCGATCAACGCGCCATCGGACGACCAGTCGAGCCCCTCGACGTTGAACTCGAGCGCGTTCACCACGACGTCGGCGCGCGCCTTCTTTGGATCCTCGAGGCCGAACACCGACAGGTGGAAGGACTTCATGCCGAGCCGCGAGACGGCCACCGACTTCGAGTCCGGAGACACCTTCGTGTCCCACACGAAGTCCTCGCGGTTGAACACCTGGGGCGAGCCGAGCGCCGCGACCGTGCCGCGCAGATAAGCGCCCGGCTTCGCCTGGAGGGCTGCCAGGACCTCGGGCGGCGTCTTCGGCAACGTCTTGCAACTGGCGACGAGCACCAGCGCCATCACCACGACAGGTCGCATCACTCAGCCCTCCGGCTTCTTCGTCACGAGGACTTCGCGCACGCCCTTGGTGGTGATGTTGAGGATGAAGAGCTCGCGCTTGGCCTCGCGTTTGTCGGTGAAGGCCATCGCGCCCGTCGCGCCCTCGTAGCCCTTGAGCGCCTGGAGCGCCTCACGGAAGGCCGCGCGCGTCTTCGGCGCCGAGCCGTCGATGACCTTGCGCACCACGCCGGCCGTGTCGAACGAGACGGCGTCGAGCAGCGTCATCGACTGCCCCTGGAACGCCTCGCGGAAGGTGTTCACGAAGGCCTTGGTGCTGGGACGATCGCTGTTCTCGTAGAAGCCATCGACGAAGACACTGCAGAGCACGTACTTGCCGCCGCGCTCGATGAGCTGTGGGTCGCCCGAGGGGCCCTTGGGGCTCGTCCACGTGCTGGGCCCGAGCAGCGTCACCGTCTTGAGCCGGTCCTTGCCAGTCGTCTTCTGAATGCGCTCGAGATCGCGCTTGTCGCACGCGTTCGTCACCATCTCTTCGACGGCGAGGGCGGGCGCGACGAGCGAGACCTTCTGCCAGCTGTCGGGGAGCAGGAGCGCCTCGAAGTCGATGACGGGGTTGAGGCCGGCCTTGGCCTTCTCGAGCGCCTTGCGCCGGCGGAACGCGTCGGTCTCGTTCTCGCGAATGTCGCGGAGCTTCTCGATGTAGTCGGCGCGATCCTCCAGGTAGTAGCGGCCGACGACCTTCTTGGCCTCGTCGGTGAACGTCGTCGCGTCGTGCGGGTACGTCTCGGCGCCGCGAATGGTGCCACCGCGGGTCTCGACGGCGTCCCAGAAGGCGTTGGAGAACTCGGTGCCGAACGGCGTGTTGGGGAAGAGCACCGCGAAGTTCTTGTAGCCGAGCGTGCGCATCGAATACTCGGCGAGCGCCTCGGCCTGCTGCGAGTTCGTCACCATCGTGCGGAAGATGTGGGGCCCGATCTCGGTGAGGCCTTCGGCGCGGCTCATGGTGATGAGCGGAATCTGGAGCTCCTCGGCGACGAGCGCGGCGCGGCGGGAGTCGTCGGTGAGCAACGGCCCGATGACGGCGATGGCGCCATCGTCGAAGGCGAGCTGCTCCACCAGCTTGGCCGCGAGCCCCGGGTCGTCGGCGGAGTCCTTCACCACGAGTTCGATGTCGCTGCCCTTGAAGCCGAGCTGCAGGCTGCGCAGCGCAGTGTCGGCGAAGGCTTTGTACTTCTTGCTCGAGAGCGGCAGCACGACGCCGACGACCTTCGGCCTGGTCTCGGCCCGGCGAGAGACGCGCGCCAGCAGCAGCTTCGCCTCGGGCGCGTACGTCGAGTCCGGCGCGTTCTGGAGCAGCGACTTGAGCGTCGAGTCGAGGTTCGTCCAGTCGCGCAGGTGGTAGTAGACGCGCGCCATCTTGAACGTGAGCAGGGGCCACGCGGGGTGCGTCGTCGACAGCCCGTGCCAGACCTCGGTGATGGCGAGGAACGTCGTCTTCGTCTCCACCACGTCTTCGAGCCGGGCGAGGGCGGTCTTCTTCTCGTCGTCGGACTGCGCAGCGTCGATGGCCTTCATGGCGAGCTTGAGCGCCTCGCCGAACTGCTGCGTGCCGGCCGCGGCCTTCTGCAGGGCCTCTTCCGCCAGCGCCTTGTCTGCGCCTTCGAGCGAGTCGAGCAGCGGAGAGAGCGTCTGGTAGGCGTCGCGCCACGCCTTGAGCTCGACAGCCGCGAGGCCTGCCTTGAGCCGCGCCTGGTTCGCCTGCGGGTAGAGCGGGTTCTCGAAGACGAGCTCGGTGAAGGCCTTGCGCGCGGTGACGAAGTCGCCCTCTTCGAAGGCCAGCACGCCGGCGCGGTAGAGCGCTTCCTGCCCTGCCGTGGAGTCGGGGTACGTCTTGCGAACCGCGAACAGCGCCTCGAGGCCCTCTTTGCGGGTGCGGCTGTCGGCGACGACGATGGCCTTCTGCAGCGCCTCATCGGCCGCCGGCTGGGACTTCACCTCACGGGGACCGGGTTTGTTGCCGCCGCCGGTGGTGCCGCCCGGTCTGGGGCAAGCCGTGAAGACCAGCAGAAAGAGCACCGCGACGAGACGACGAAGCATCCTCTCCACATAGCAAACCGAGGGTGCGCGGCGCTCTTTTCCGCCGTGGGAGAACGGCCACGTGTCACCGTCGGAAAAGGCAGTTGCCAGGCGGCCGCGGGCGGGCCTTCTCAGCGCTGGCCGAGGCGCTCCAGCAGCGCGTCGACGTCGGCGTCGTCCTGGTAGGGCCCGAAGCCGAAGCGCAGGCGGTCGTCTCTCGCGTCGGTGATGACGTGCCGCTGCTTGAGCTGAGCCGAGATGCGCTTCGCGTCAGGTGTGCGGAAGGTGAGGAACTGGCCGCGCTGTTCGTCGGCGAGGGGAACGACGAGCTGCTCCGCGCGAATGGGGTGGGCCGCGGTGAGCCCCGAGACGAAGCGCTGCTGGAGTGCCCGGGCGTGCGAGCGCGTCGTCTGCGTGGTGAGGCCGATGGACTCCCGCCAGCGCAGAGCAGCGCCCAGTCGGTAGAGGCCCGACGGGTCGAACGTGGCGCCCCAGAAGGCTCCCGAGCCCGGCGCAAACGGCACGCGGCCTGGCAGCTTCTCCTGCAGCGCTCCGAAGGCGGCGAACCAGCCGGTGTTGCGCGGCCGGTGTGACGTCGTCTTCGGCACGTGGAGGAAGCACGCGCCCTCGCCCGCCATCGCGTACTTGTAGCCGCCCGAGACGTAGAAGCAGCGGTCTTCGATGGCGGCGAGCGAGGCCGGGACGGCGCAAAACCCGTGGTACCCGTCGAGCACCACCATCGCGTCGGCTGGCAGCGCCTTCACCAGCGCGTCGACGTCACGGAGCACCGCGCCCGAGTTGAAGAAGACGTGACTGACGAAGACGAGGTGCGCTGGGTGCGCGTTCGCGGCCTCGACGAAGCGCTCCTGGAACGAGGCGAACGGCTCGGTCGGCACGCGCGTCACCTGCACCAGCCCGTCTTCCTCGAGGCGTCGGAGCTGCCGCTCGAGCGAGTAGAACTCGGAGTCAGTCGTGACGATGCGCGGCCGCTCGGGGAGACAGGACAACAGTCGCAGCACGAACTCGTGCGTGTTCGGCGCGAAGACGAGGCTCTCAGGCGACGACAGGCCGAGCTCGCTGGCGACGCGGCGCTGCACCTCGGGGATCACCTGACCGAACACGACGTCCCACTTGTCGTCGACGTGCTTCGCGGCGTCGAGCCACGCCTGTTGGTGCGCCTCGAAGGTGACGTCAGGCCACGGGTGGTGGCTGTGCGCCGCGAAGTGGAGCCGGCCGGGCGCTGCGTCGAGGACTCGGCTGAAGTGGGCCTTGAAGGACATCGCGCTCAGGCCTTAGCGCGTCTGCTACCCTGACCTCCATGTCGGAACGACTCATCTCTCTTCGCGTTCAGGGATTCAGGTGCATCGATGACATGACGGTTCGGCTCGACGGGCTCCAGCTCTTCATTGGCGAGAACGGAACGGGAAAGAGCACACTCGTCGAGGCGTTCGAGATTCTTCGACTCCTCGCGCAGCCAGGGCGCTTCACATACGACTTCCAGACACGTCACGGCGACATTCGTGAACTCGTCAGGAGTGCTGAACAACCGCTCCGTCTGACCATCGTCATCGCCAGCGACGAGCGCGAGATTGAGTACTCGGTGGAGCTGAAGAGCGACCCGAACTCGTCGATCGCGCTGATCGCGGCCGAACAGATTGAACGTCTCATCAATGGCGAGCGCGCCTTCCCCGTGTTGCTGAGGGAACATGCGAGTGGTTCCTATCGCGGCCCGAACGACGGGCCAACGCGCGGTCAGCAACTGGCAACAGACCCTTCCTTCTCCACGCTCCACGCTTTCGGTCTTCAGGGCGGACCGCCAGAGATTGGAATCATCAGGCGTGTGCTGCAATCACTCGAAGTCTTCCCGCCGATCGACGTAGGCCCACTCTGGGCTCAACCCCACGAACTCGGCGCGATTCGAACGATACGGACACCGTCACAGGTTGCTCCAGCCAATCGCCTCACACGTGACGGAGCCAATCTCGCGTCTGCGTTTCTCGCCATCAATGGCCGAGGCCCTGAAGTCTACCGGGCGATGCTTCAGGACGTGCGCGCCGGTCTTGGAATGGACATCACCCACGTCGCTGCTGTGCCGTCGTCACCGAGCCTTCTGCAGTTGACCGTGCGGTTCGGAGCACGAGACGTCGCCGCCTCACAGTTGTCACAGGGACAGTTGAGTTACCTGGCGCTCGTCGCTGTCAAACACCTCGGAGGCACTTCGGGAGCTGTGGTTTTCGACGAGCCGGAACTCCATCTCCATCCGAGCCTCCTTGCTCGAGCTGCCTGGCTGCTCGCCGACATCGCGGAAAGCCGGCCGGTCGTTGTCTCGACGCATGCAGACGCGTTCCTCGACGCGCTCGAAGCCCCAGCGCAGCACGTGCGCGTTCTCACCCTCGACGCCCAGAGGCGAGCGACGGTCATGCGGGTCGACGCCGATCAACTCGAGAAGTGGAGAAAGAACTACGCCACCCTCTCGGAACTCAGACGCAGTGGTCTGCTCGATGAGGTGCTCGTCGAGGTCGCTTCGTGATTCGACCCATTCGCGTCTTCTACGAGGACTCGCAGCAGCACACCGAAAACAACTTCGGGCCTCATGTTCTTGCCCTTCAGTGCGTCTGCGACCTGATTCCTGCTCGGAACGTGTGGTCGCTGAGGAACGAAGTGAGGGCGCTCTGCAGGAACGGCGTCACAAAGCTGATTGCTGATGCGAGGCAGCTTGATGACGAAGAGCGAAAGGTCCTCGCGCCCGACGAAGATCGAATTCGCGAGCACCTCGCGCTGAAATCGGAAGCGTCAGAAGAGGCCGTCGTCACAGAACTTGCGGCGCAAACCAGATCTCGGGCCAGCCACATCGTCCTGATCGTGCGCAACATGGACGATGTCGCGCGCGCTGCTGCCGATGTGCTCGGCAGCCCCCTGCCCGCCTCGAAGCCAACGATGAGGGAGCGAGACGCCGTTTGCCACGCGCTCGTCGATAGCGAACGAGGCCTGCGAAGTGACTTCCTGCGAAGAAGCCCGAGCTTCGCGAAGCTCGTCGCGTGCCTGCACAGGCTTCTGCAGACCGTCACAGCGCGAAGCTGAAGCCGCAGGCTGGTCGCTCGTCATGGTATCCACGCCCGCATGCCGCACGGCCTCGCGCGACTCGTCGTCCTCCTCGGAACGCTCTTCGTCACGTCGGCCCGGGCCGCCCCGCTCATCCTCGAAGGCGAGGTGCCCGAAGACGGCGGCGCGTTCTTCACCGTGCCGTTCACCGTCACCCGCGGCACCGTCGAGCTCTCGGTTCGCCACGACGATCTCTCGAGCAGCAACATCCTCGACTGGGGACTCATCGACGCGACGAACGACTTCCGCGGCTGGGGCGGAGGGAACTCGGAGCCGATCGTCATCGGTCGCACCGCGGCGAGCCGCAGCTACCTGCCAGGCGCGCTGGACGCCGGCCAATGGAAGGTGCTGGTCGGCAAGGCGCAGATCAACTCGCGGCCCGCGAAGTACCGCATCGAGGTCGAGCTCCGCACCAGCTCGACGCTGAGCGCCCAGGATCGTTCGCCGTACACACCAGCGGCGCCGCTCGACGACACCGCGCGCTGGTACTCCGGCGATCTGCACGTGCACTCCATCGAGAGCGGCGACGCGCGGCCAGGCCTCGATGAGATCGCCACCTTCACCCGGTCGCGCGGCCTCGACTTCGTCGCGGTGAGCGATCACAACACCAGCTCGCACTACGACTTCATCAGCGCTGCACAGGGCCGCCACCCGCGCGTGCTGCTGGTGCCGTCCGTCGAGTTCACGACCTACGCGGGCCACCTCAACGCCTTCGGCGCGTCGCAGTTCGTCCCCTTCTGGCTCGGCCGCGACGGCGTCACGTTGCAGAGCGCGCTGCAGGCCTTCGATCGACAAGGCGCGATCGCGACCATCAACCACCCCACCCTCGATCTCGGCAGCTTCTGCATCGGGTGCGCGTGGCAGCAGCCGGTGGTGCCGAGCCTGATGCGGGCCATCGAGATCGGCGTCGGCGGCTGGGACGAGACGGGCTCGCTCTTCGACGAGTCGGCGATCGCGTACTGGGAAGCGCTGGCCGACCAGGGCGTGCACCTGACCGCTGTCGGAGGCAGCGACGATCACCGCGCCGGTGTCGGCCTCAACCAGACGCAGAGCCCCATCGGCTCGCCGACCACCCTGCTCTATTCCACCGAGCTCTCCGTCGCCGGACTCACGCGCGCGCTTCGAGAAGGCCGTTCGGTGGTGAAGCTGCGCGGGCCGGAAGACCCCTTCGTCTCGATCAGCTCGCTCACCACCTTGCCGCGCGTCGGCGACACGCTGGTCGGCTCGTCCTCGACGGTGCAGGCGCTCGTGACGGGCGGAGGGGGAACGACGCTGGTCTGGGTCGAGAACGGCGTGCCGGTTCAAGAGATCGTCGTGACGAGCGATCCGTTCACGAGCGAACGAACGCTGACGGCGCCGGACGGCCGCTCGGCTCGACTGCGCGCAGAGCTGCGAGTCGGCGCATCACCACGAACGGTGACGTCGCATCTGTGGCTGGCAGCAGATTCTCCGCCGGGGCCGCCGGTGACGGGCGCGCGGCCAGAGGCGAAGGGCTGTCAGGGCTGCAGTGAAGCCGACGGCGCGCTGCTCGGGGTGCTCGCGCTCGCGTTCTTGCTCACGAGGAGACGCGCATGACGGGCGTGCTCGTCGCACTCCTGCTCTCACAGGCTGACGTGCCTCGCGACGCAGCGGGAACGTGGGCCGACCCGGCGCGCACGGCGTTTCTCGTCCCCGGCGCACGCTCCATCCTCTCTGGCTTCAGCCCGGTCTCGTTCGATGGGCTTCAACCCGCCGCGTCCGCGGTGTCGTTCGATGGCGTGCTGCTCCGGTACCCCGCGCATGGCTTCTTCGGCCCCACGTCGCTTCCTGCGGCGTGGCTCGACGGCGTGCACGTCAGTCAGGCTGCTGGCTCGGCAGCACAGGGCCGAACGCTGGGACGCTCACTCACCCTGCTGCCCCGCGCCGCGCCGACCTCGGGCTGGCACGGGAGCGTTCGCCTCGACGTGCTCTCGACCGGCCTCTCGGTGTCGGGCGTGGTCCCCGAGACGAAGACGCAGGTGCTGGCCGCGGCGCGCTTCTTCACGCTTCCGGCGATCGGTGCGTCGCTCTTCAAGGTGCGCGCGTTGTTGGGAGACTGGCAGCTGCGGGTCGCGCAGCCGATCGCCGACGGTGAGCTGCGCGTGCTGGCGCTCGGCGCGGCGAACGACGTCGCGCTCACGGTCTCTGGAATTCCGATCGCCGCGCGCATCGTGAGCCAGCTCGCCGATGCCCGGTGGACCAGCGGCGCGCTCGAGCTGGGCCTCACCGGAAGTCACGACTCCATCGCGCTGGGCATTCGCGGCACGCAGTCGCGCAACGACATCATCGGTGGCGAGCAGGCGCTCACCGCCCGTGCAGCCTTCCGTCCGAAGGTCGCCGACGAGATTCACCTCGCGATCGGCGGTGATGCGTCGGTGCGTCGCGTGGTGGTGAGCCGTGCGTCCGAGACGGCGCTCCCGCCACTGCCGGGAGTCGACCCCTCGGTCGTGTCGACCTCGTCGCGGCAGGACCTCGGCGCCGCGTTCACGGCCGGCCTGTTCTTCGAGGCGAAAGACACGGTCGGCCCGTTCCGCTGGAGCGCCGGGCTTCGCGGCGATGTCTGGAAGCCGCTCGACGCCGACGCGATGGCGGCGATCGACCCGCGCCTCTCGTTCGAGCGCGACCTCGGCGACGCGTGGACGATCGGCGCCAGCGCAGGCCTTCGTCATCAACCGGCGAGCTGGCTGGTGCCGGTGCCCGTGCTCGACACCGCGTCGTGGCGCTTCGGGTTGCAGCAGGCCGTCGTCGGTGACGTGACCGCGCGCTTCACGCCGGCGCCTGCGCATCGGCTCGAGGCCCGCGCGTTCGGCACGTCGCTGCGCCGCTCGGTCGAGCTCTCGCCATTCGATGACTCGTTCCTGCCTCAGGTGAACCTGTCGGCTGAAGACGTCGCGCGCCGAACCGGGAGCGGCTTCGCAGCCGGTGGATCGATCGCGTGGGCCTTCGAGCCGTCGACCCATCTCTGGGTACGCGCGTCGTACAGCCTCGTCGCCTCGTCCCGCACGCTCACCATCACGCGCTTCGGCGGCAACGGGCTGGCCACCGGTGACGCGCAGGCGACCGTGCCGTGGGCCTTCGAGCAGACGCACCAACTCCAGGGCGCCGCGGGCTTTCGCTTCAGTCACGGCTGGTCGCTGGGCACGACGGTCACGCTGCAGTCGGGAGCGCCGATGGTCGGTGGGCTGTACTCGCAAGGCCAACGTGAAGGCGTCGACCCCATCACTGGCTTCCGCCGCTGGGTTCCGCTCGATCGTGATCTCGTCGGCAACGCGTCTCCCTGGCTGCGCGTCGACGGGCGCGTGTCGAAGACGTGGAAGCCCGGAGCGCTCGAGATCGAGGCCTTCCTCGACGTGCAGAACCTGTCGATCTGGGCGCAGCCAACCGGCACCTCGTACGGCATCGCCCCGGCCACGCTCGAGGAGCAGGCGCGCGGCGCGCTCACGTTGACGACGAGGCCGGCCTCGTCACCGATTGGTTTTCCGATTCCCGTGCTCGGCGTCGAGGCCAGGCTGTGAGCACGCTCGCGGACCTCGTTCCTCCTGCGTGGCGTGATGCGCTCGGCACCGCGATGGCCGCCGAGAGCTTCGCTGCGCTCGACACCTTCCTCACCTCACAGTGGCAGACCGCGTCGGTCTTTCCCGCGCGCGAGAAGGTCTTCGAGGCGCTCAGCCGCACGCCGCCTTCGAACGTGAAGGCCGTCATCCTCGGGCAGGACCCGTACCCGAAGGCTGGTGACGCCAACGGCCTCGCGTTCTCGGTGAGCCCGGGCGTGAAGACGCCGGCGTCACTGCGCAACGTCTTCAAGGGGCTCGTCATCGACGTGGGCATCACGGCGCCGACGACGGGCGATCTGTCGCCCTGGGCCGATCGCGGCGTCCTGCTGCTGAACACCGTCTTGACGGTCCGCGAAGGCGAAGCGAACTCCCACAAGAAGCAGGGCTGGGAGCCGTTCACCGAGTCGGTGCTCCGTCACGTCGCAGCGCTGCCCGGGCCCATCGTCTTCTTCTGCTTCGGCAAGCCGGCCGAGGCGATGGTGACGAAGCTCGTCGACGCGACGAAGCACCACGTGCTGGTGACGCCTCACCCTTCACCGCTCAACGGCACTGCGTTCGTCGACGCGGTGGCGAAGGACACGCCGTTCTCGAAGGCGAACGCGCTCCTGACGTCGGCGGGTCGCGGGCCGATCGACTGGTCGTTGTGACGTCAGACCGGGCTGGCCATCGCCGTGAACTCGCGCGTCCGTGACTCTTCGAGCCACGACACCCACTCGTCGAAACCTGCGCCGGTGCGGCCCGAGACCTGAAAGACGCGCGCAGTGGGGTTGACGCTGCGCACGTTTCGCTCGAGCGCCACGGCGTCGAAGCCCAGCGTCGAGACCAGGTCGATCTTGTTCAGCACCACGGCGTCGGCGGCCGCGAACTCGTCGCGAGCCTTGATGGAGAGCTCCGAGCTCTCCGAGACGGCCGTGACGACGACGCGCTTGGCCTCGCCGAGATCGAGACGGGGCGACTCACCCCGTTCGATGAAGAGCGTGCCTCCGAGTGGCGCGGGGTGCGTGACGAGCGCCTGCGCGATCGCCTCTGCGTCGAGCCCACGGCTCGCGGTGGTCGTCGCCACGTCGGCAGGCACGGCTGCGAGCGTCGCCGGTTGATCGCCGGCGATGACCGCCAGCGTCTGGCCACGGGCCTTCAGCGCCTCGAGCGTGCGAACGAGCAGCGTCGTGGTTCCGCTCCCTGGCGCCGAGCCGAGGCTGACGACGAAGGTGCCCTCGGCCGCGAAGCGGGTGCGATTGAGCTCGGCGGCCAGGTGGTTCTTCGCTTCGGGCTCGAGCGCCCGCGCGCCTGGGGGCACACCCGAGTCGTCACTCATGGGGAGCCTGCCCGCTCGGGTCGCGACCGCTCAGAGTGAAGGTCCTGGCATCAGATTGGTTGGGTGCTGGTGCGAGGCGAAGTTGGCCGAGAGGGGCTGAGAAGGGCTCCCTGTCGTCAGGCCGTGAGGTCAGCGTGCACGTCTGGCGGGCGAGACGAGCCCGCTCGAAGAGGTTTCGGGTCGAGAAGTGGTCGGGCATCCACCAGGGTGCTGCATGGGAAATGCCTCAGCTGGCTGTCATCTGGATCGGAACGCGGCGACGGCCGAAGTCGCCGGCCTTCGCGTCGAAGTGACCGGCGATGGCGCCTCCACAGGCACTGCACTCACCGAGAGGCCCCAGGCGGTAGGCGTTGAGCTGGTACCAGTCGCGCTCGATGACCGCGGCCTGGCACGAGGGGCAGCGCGTGGTGTCGCCTTCGGGGTCGTGAACGTTTCCTGTGTAGACGTAGCGGAGCCCGGCCTGCATCGCCTGACGCCGCGCGCGCGACAGTGTCTCGGGAGGCGTCGGCGGCAGGTGCGTGAGCTTGTAGTCGGGGTGAAACGCCGAGAAGTGCAGCGGCACGTCGGGCCCAAGGTGGCCCATCACCCATTCGGAGAGCTCGGCGATCTCCCGCTCCGAGTCGTTCAGCGTGGGAATGAGCAAGGTCGTGAGCTCGACCCAGACGCGCGTCTCTTTCACCAGGTACTCGATCGTCTCGAGCACCGGCTTCAGTTGGCTGAGCGTCTGCTTCTCGTAGAACGTCTCGGTGAACGCCTTGAGGTCGACGTTGGCGGCGTCGATCGTCTCGTAGAAGGCGCGGCGCGGGTCGGCGTGAATGAAGCCTGCCGTGACGGCGACGGTGCGCACGTCGAGTGCGTGGCAGGCGTCGGCGACGTCTATCGCGTACTCCGCGAAGATGGTGGGGTCGTTGTAGGTGAAGGCGACGCTCTTCGCGCCGAGCTGCTTGGCGCGCGTGGCGATGGCCTCTGGTGACGCCTGGTCTTGAAGGCGATCGAGCTCGCGGACCTTCGAGATGTCCCAGTTCTGGCAGAAGCGGCAGCCCAGGTTGCAGCCCGCGGTGCCGAACGAGAGCACGCTCGAGCCCGGGAAGAAGTGGTTGAGCGGCTTCTTCTCGACGGGGTCGACGCAGAAGCCCGACGAGCGGCCGTACGTCGTGAGCACCATCTCGTCGTTCTCTCGCGCGCGCACGAAGCAGAAGCCGCGCTGGCCTTCGCTGAGCTTGCAGTCGCGTGGACAGAGATCGCACTGCACGCGGCCGTCGGGCAGCCGATGCCACCAGCGCGCGGGGACGACCGGGCCCTTCATGACGTGGGCTCCTCGAAGAGCTCGGCGGTGAAGCGGTCGACGGTCATGTCGTCGGGCCACTGCTCGAGGGGGATTCGGGCCTTTCGTCGCAGATGCCAGAGGAACTCCTTCGGGTCGGGCAGCTCCTTCCACATCTCGGGAATGAAGACGGCGCTGCGGAGGCCGGACGTCAGCAGGACGCCGTCGATGCCGACCCGCAAGGCCTCGAGGGTCTCCTGCTCGGAGTGGACGTCGAGCCGCTCGAGGGCAGAGAGGACGGAGATCTCGACGTGCAGGTCCGGCAGCTCCGACGCGTCGAGCGGCGTGAAGCGCGTGTCGTGGAAGGCCGCGGCCGTCGCGGCGTCGACCACCGCGTCGAAGAGTGACAGCCGGGCCTTGAGCTGGCCGACGCAGCCGCGCAGCGCACCGTGCTTCTTGAGCGTGACGAAGACCGCGCGCTTCTCGTCGAGCCACGGCGCATTCGCAGGCCGTTCGAGCTTCGTCCCGTCGAAGTGCGCCTCGAGCGCTCTCCGCGCGATGTTCAGGAGGGTCTCGCCGCGAGTCATGATGCCTCCTCGAACGCGAACGCGCCGTAGCCAACGACGCGGGACCGATCGCCTGCGGTGTCACCCGAGTTGCGCAGATCGAGCGCGGTGGCCTTCAGGCCCCGGCGTCGGGCGACCTCGAGCAGGCCGTTGATGGGCTGGCAGCCACACGCTTCATCACCTTCGAGCGAGGTCTCGTCGAGCGAGACGATGTGCTCGGCGGTCTGTCGATCGAGCCGCTTCGCGTCGGCCCAGGAAAGGAAGTGCGAGAGATCGGAGCTGACGAGCACGACGGTCTCATCGCCGCCCCAGAGCGCGTCGAGCACGTCGGCGACCTGGGTCGGCGTGGCGTCACCGACCACGAGCGGCACGAGGGTGAACGTCTTCAACACGCGCTGCAGGAAGGGGAGCTGGACCTCGAGTGAGTGCTCTTTCGCGTGGGCCTTCGGGAGCTCGCGGACCTGCGGGAACTCGAGCGCGCGGCGCAGGCCGTCGACGTCGAGGGGAATGGCGCCGAGCGGCGTCTCGAAGGCGTCGCAGCCCGGGAGCGCGAGGCCGGTGAAGCCCACGTGGTGCGACGGCCCGAGGAGGATGACGCGCGTCGGGAGGGGGTTCTGTCGTGCGAGCTGCGCGTAGACCGTCGCGGCGATGGGGCCGGAGTAGTCGTAGCCAGCGTGGGGAACGATGAAGGCGTGCGGTCGGCCGGAGGCGGGCGTGACGTCGGTCAAGAACGAGTCGACGTCGTGCGCGAGCGCCGAGGCGTTCCCTTCGTAGAACGAGCCTGCGACTGCGGCTGGCCGGCTGGTGCGCATGAAGGCCTCGACGTGAAGCTAGCCATGCCCCGGAAATTGGCCAGTCATGCACGAGTGCTCGGACTTCTTGCGAGGCGCTTCCGCCTGCGAGCTCGTTCTTCACGCAGCAGGACGCGCATCGCTCAGGTCGATGGGCGCTACTTGATGGCGCGCTTGAGCAGCACCTCGAAGCGTCGCATCGCCTGCTCGCACTGTGTCTGGTTCTCAGCGCGTTCGACCGCTGCGCCGATGACGCGCACCTCGGCTTGCACGTCGACCGGCTCCATCGCGTTGGCCCGCTCTTCGACCTCGGCGAGGTTGTTCTGCATGGTGCGCTTCCACAGCACGTCGGGTGTGCACACCACCTTCGGGGCCGGGGTCGGCTTGACTGAGAGGAGCAGTCTGTCGATCTCTGCGTCGACCTCACTGCAATCACCATCCATCGGGAGGGCTTCGATGCTCTCCACGATGGCGTCCTCGGCGAGCTCGAAGCGCCGGAAGGGCTCAGGCCCCAGCTGCGCAGCAAAGCGACGGTGCTGGAGAAGATCGGACTGTGCAGCCTTTCGCCACTGTTGGTCGGCAATGCACTCGCGTCGTGGCGCTGCGGCTGGCCGGGGTTTCGCGGCAGCGCGAGGAGGCGGAGTTGGCTTCACGGCAACGACGGGCAGCGGCGCGGGTTCAGGTGGTGACGGCTGGGGGACAGCAGCGACGTTCGGCTGCACCGGTGGCGCGGACGGCGTGGCACTCGGTGCGACGCGTGGAGCGGGCGTCGGCCGGGCCTCGAGCGCGAGCATCGCGACGGTGACGCCAGCGCCGAGGGCCGCGAGCCCGATGAACATCATCGCGAGCGGGAGCACCCGGCGTGGCTGCCCGGGCACCGCGACCGGGAGCTGCGCCGTGTTCGGGTGCATCGTTCGACCTTCGCCGGCACGAGGTTGCGGGAGCGGCTCCGTGCGAAGCTCGGGCTGCGGCGGCACCGACGGGAGCGGCTCGGTCGAAGCATCCGCGCGCGCCATCAGCACGCTCCGGCCGTCTGAGGTGACCGACGGCTCGACCCCGCGCAACGACGGGAGCAGCGACGCCGCCTCTTCGAGGAACACCTTCGCCGTCACCCCGTCTTCGGCGTTCCCGGCCAGACGAATGATGGCCTCCTGGCCGGTCGTCGGGTGACGAGCGAGGTACAGCAGTCCGGAGCGGCCCGAGCCGAGCGTCTCGACGATGATGAAGCCGTTGACGTTCAGGCCCTTCATCGACGGGTCAGTTGCAGCCGGGGTTTCGCGGGAAGAGGCCTTCGTCGTCGTTGCCGGCGTTGCCTGCAGTGCGTTGCCACTTCGGCCACGGAGCGGTCATCGAGAGCTTCGAGGAGTCGACGAGGATGGCTGCGACGGTGCCGTCGGTCGCGACGACGTAGAGGACTCCGGGCCGGCCGGCGACGAAGGGCCGAGTGCCGCAGTCGAGTGTCGGGTGGGCGTAGATGGTCTTCACGCCGCCGAAGACGTCGACCGCGGAGGCCGTCCACTCGACGACTGCCGATGAAGAAGTCGGACTCACGAGGGCCCGCACGACGCCGGTTTCATGAACGACGTACACCCGGTCGGCGGTGCCGCTGGTGCCGTGGGGAAGTCCACCACCGCCGATGACCGGACTCGTCAGAACTCGACCTGCCATGCCGTTCTGAGTCGTCATGACGCCAGCGTCGCCCGGCAACGTGCCAGTGGCGCTGTTTGCGGGCGCTGTCAGCACCCAGGCCGTCGAGGTTTCGTCGGAGAGGTTCGTCCCGAACAGCAGCTTGGAATCGATGCCACCAGAACCGCTCGCCACCGCGACGACGGCGGGACCCACGCCATCGAGTGCCGGGAATTCGGGGAATTCAGCGAAAGTCCCGAGCGGCCTCCATGCACGCAATGGTGTGAGGCTGCCCTCGATGCTGACGAAGGTCGTTCCACCAGCCGCAGCCAGACCTCTTGCGGCCGAGCCACTCAGGTTGACGTAGGCGGTGCTGCTCATGCTGCCAGCCCCCCATGAGGCGCCCATTGGGTCGAAAAGCCTCGACTGGAGTCGCCGAGCATTCGGAACCCCAGACCCGGTCGGGAACTGGAGCTCGGTGCCGCCATCTCGATTGAACGCAATCGCGTTCACGGGGCTTGAGAGCACTGACGCCCCGGGGATTGGGAGGACGTAATCAGCGCTCAGGCTCGAAAACCGTGCTGGGACGTTGGGAGTAGCACTGCCGATGTATCCACTCGTCCCAGCAGTGTTGAACACCGCCGCTGCGCCCACGTTTGCGATCGCGTTCGAGTCAGCGCGAAACAACGCGATTGCCGAGTACGTCTTCTGAACTGGCTCGACCAACGCGCTGCCCGTCGAGCCACCGTCGGTCGTGAACATGTCGATTCGGCTTCCCGCGGTGACGTTCGAGTTTACGTACACGACCTCGCCCAACACTGCGCCGACACGGCTGCGGCCGACCGAGACGGACTGGACGGCTCCGGTCGTCACGGGGAAGCCGGGGCGCATGGCACCGTCGATTGGGTTGAGCGACACGAGGCGTCCCGTCGTGCCTGCTCCCGTGTCATCAGTGCCGATGTAGAGGTTTCCCTGCGAGTCGACGGCTGGGGCGGCACGCAACGGCGCCGCGCCCCCGACAGCGATGTTCGTCCTCCACCGCAGGCGCGTCACCGGAACGGACGCGCTCCCAGTGTTTGGGTTCCCATACACATCTCTCGCCGACGCCCGCAGCCCGAACTGACCGGTCAGCTGCATCAAGTCAGGCACAGCAAGGTCGAGCTCGTAGCAGTCACACCTCGCGCCTGCGCACGACCAGCCTGGGCACGCGCCAGTCCCAATCGTGCTCACACCCGCGTCCTCGAACGAGACGACCGGCGGCGCCTGCAGGGTCTCGCTCGACTCGAGCTGGGCAAGCACCACCTCGTCGCGCCTGCCGCCGACGACCCCGCCATCCGGCCGGAGCTTCCAGGTCAAGACAGGCCCGACCGCGTCGACCTGCAGCGTGACGCTCGCGTCTGGTCCACCAGGCCAGCCCGCACGAAGCGTGAAGGGCCCGTTCGAATTCGGCGTCGTCGCAGTGCCGGTGCGCGTGTTGCCGGCTCCGGTCAGCATCGAAGCTTCGCTCCACGGCACGGCACTCGCGAACGGCCCGGCATCGCTCGCCAGGGTCAGCACGACCGTTGCTCCAACCGACACGTTCGGGCCGACCGTGCCTGCATCAGGACTCGAGAAGGCGACGGCCAACACCACGGCCTCGCGGCGACCGCCGTCCGTCGTCGGCACGCACTTCTCCCACGGCTGAACCGTGATCGCGACGCTCGGCGTGCACTCGGTGAACTCGACGCCGCGAGTGATCGTCTGGGGAATCGGTCCACCATCTCCGACCCAACCGAACGTCACGCTGCCGAAGCCCGGTCCCGCCGCCGCTGTGACGATGCTCGGACGTCCACTCACGACCGGAGCGACCACCTGCCCCCACGACGTCGTCACCGGAATCGACGCGTCAGTCGGCCAGGCAGCGCCGCCCTGTTGCTCGAGCCTCGCGAGCAACGGAACGCTCCCATCTGCAGGCACAGGCTCGCCATCGGCCGGAGACGTCACGATGAGCAGGCCCGGCACGCAGCCAAGGCCAGCATCAGCCAGACGAGTGCACGCCGCCCACTCCGCGCAGCCAGGCGAGCAGACGGAAGCCGCTCCGCCCCCCATTCCTCCACCCGTCCCGCCTCCGGTCGTGCCGCCGCCCATCGCGCCACCGCCGCCCATCGCACCGCCACCACCACCCATCGCACCGCCGCCAGCCGCCCCGCCACCACCCATCGCACCGCCGCCGGCTACAGCACCACCGCCACCAGACCCGCCACCGACCGAACCGCCACCAGTCCCACCATCGGGCCGGGACTCACAGAGCTTCTGCGCGCCGCAGATTGCGCCGTCAGTGCAGTCCGAATCGTTTATGCACTCCTTCGCGCACAGGCACCCCGACACCGACAGCACCGCAAACGCCACCAGCAGCCGCGTCATGGCAACACTCCAGTCACGAACACCGCAGCGCCGCCCGGCATGGGCGCTGCGAACACCGACGTCTTCACGGGCTCCGCCGGAGCCATCAGCACCATCACCAGCCCCGCGCCGATGGCCGCGACCCCGAGACCAGCGACGGCCACTCCGGCCGACTGAAGCGACGTCGCGTTCCGGGCTGTCGTCGCGTCCTCCGCGCTCCCGCCCGGTTTCAGCACGCCACCCGGCAGCAGCACCGCATCAGCCTGAGCACGCCCGACGATGAGCATCACCGTGCCACCCGCCGCGAGCGAACCACCAGCGATCGCTGTCACGATGCCCGCCGGCCGCAGCACCGACTCTTCAACCGGAGGCGGCGGAGGTGGCGGGAGTCCAACCACGCCCGCGTCGACGGCAGGCGGCGGGTTCACCAGATCCGGCGGCTTCACGGGATCGGGCGGCTTCACCGTCGTCACCACCTCGCGCACCGCGGGCAACTGCGACAGCTTCAGCGCCGCGAACAACTTCGGCAGCGCGCGCTTCATCGTCGCGTCGATGGGCTCCTTCGCTTTGCGCTCCTCGACGATCTGCTCGGGCCCCGCCACACGCTTCCCGTCGTCACGCACGACTCGCCCGGCCACCGTCACGGCCGTCGGAGTCGCCGCCACGCTGAAGTACAGGCCGTAGAGCGCATCGGAGAGCGTCGCGAGCTGCCGCAGGCAATCGTCTTCGGTTCCGCAGTCTTGCCGCTTGAGGCGCTCGAGGGCGTTCTTGATCATCCCCTTCGGCTGCGGAGAGACCCCGGCGTTCGACAACAATCGGCTCGCCACCGATTGCAGCTCTTCGACCTTCGCGGGCTCGATGCCACGCGTGAGCACCTCGAACGGGTACGGAGCGACGACCGGCTGTGGCTGCGCCTCCGCCACCACCGAGAGCAGACACCACCCCACCACGAGCCCGCGCATGTGAGTCCTCATTTTCGGTAGTCGGTCAGCAACCGGGTGGCGGCCGTGTCGGCCTCGACGCACCCGGCAGGTGTGCTCACCTTCTCTGCGTTCATCTTGTCGAGCACCCGCTCTTCGTCCTTCTCGAAACGAATGAAGAGCGCGTCATCGTCCTTCTTCGCGACCTCGGCGTGCAGATCGCGCAGCTCCTGCTTCACGGCGCGTCGCCACCGATCGTCGCAGACCACCGTCGGCACGGCCGGCTTGACGACGGGCTTCACGGGAATCTTGCCGAACGGCGTCAGCTCCTCGTCGCCCGCGTCGACGACCGGGCTCACGACGAGCGGAGGCGAGACGCTCGCATCGACCGCGGCGAGGACGGGAACGGACGGCGGCTCGACCACGGGCGTGACACGCGTCGGATCGCCCTGCGAGCCACTCGAAGGCCACAACGAGAGCACCGCCACTCCGCCGAGCACGAACGCGAACAACCCGGCGAGCAGCGCCCTTCGCGGCTTCGGCCTCACCTGCTGCGCGAGCTGATCGGTCGAGACGCGGTCGGGAGAGACGGCTCCCGAGGGCGTGACGTTGGTGGCCTTCGGGACGATGCGCCTGGGCAGCACCAGCGTCGACGTCGGCGGCAACGGCGCCGTTCGCAGCTTGAAGTTCGTCTGGGTCGCGCCGCTGGTGAACCTTGCGTCGAGGCGCTCCAGCACGTGCTCGACTTCCCGGGCGCGGGGCCGGCCGGAGCGGTGCTTGCCCAGCATGCGCTTGAGCAGCTCATCGAGCGTCTGCAGCAGCTCGGGGTCGACCGCGCGCTGCTGGGCTTCATCGAGGTACGAGAAGATGCTCGGCGGCGGCGCGCTCTGGTGCATCATGCGCAGCTGCAGCGCCTCGAGGATCGACGAGTCGGTCACGGTCGGGTCGAAGCCGAGGCCCGTCAAAAAATCGGTGCGCTGCTCGTCGGACAACTTCTCGGGCGCGTACGGGGCCTGCCCCGTCACCATGTGGAACAGCACGCCACCGAGCGCGTAGACGTCGTCAGCGGGGTGCGGAGGCACATGTCGATCGTGCTGCTCCGCCGGGCAATAGAGCGGGCTGCCGACCGGGTCGCCCTTGAGCGGCTTGCCGGCCTTCAGCGCGATGCCGAAGTCGATCAACTTCACCGACAGGCGCCCATCAGCCCCGCGCAACGTCACCATCACGTTCTCGGGTTTGACGTCGCGGTGCACCAGCTCGCGCGTCTCGAGCTCGCTCAGCGCGACGGCGACCTCCCGCGCGATGCGCACGGCGTCGACCATGCTGAGCTTGGGGATCAGATCGGCCAGCGGCTCACCGGCCGCGCGCTCCATGACGATGGCGCGGTGCTTCTCGTCGAAGGCCAGCACGCGCACCACGTTCGCGCTCTGCAGGCCGACCAGCACCATGGCCTCTTCTTCACCCTGGTCTTCGCTGGCGACCTGCTTGACGACGACCTGCCCGCCCTTGAGCGTGGTGTTGCGCGCGAGGTACGTCGCGCCGAAGCCACCCGAGCCGAGCGGCGACTCGATCTCGTAGATGTGCGCCACGATGGTGCCGCGGGCCAGCTCAGCCATGGGCGACACCTGACGACACACTGTTCGTGGGCAACGGAGTCATCGGAGCAGGCGCCTTGTACCAGTCGCCCGCAGTTCCGACAAAAACCAATCAGGCCCCGGCGACGCTCGTCAGCGCATCACTTCGCGGCGCCGAACAGCTCCTTGACCTTCGCGAAGAAGCTCTTCGACTGCGGGTGCGCCTCGTCGTGATCGAGCGTGGCGAACTCCTCGAGCAGCTTCTTCTGCTTCGACGAGAGGTTGGTCGGCGTCTCGACCACCACCTTCACGTGCTGATCGCCGCGGCCGCCACCGTGCAGGCTGGGAATGCCCTTGCCCTTGAGGCGGAACACCTTGTCCGTCTGCGTGCCCTCGGGGATCTTCATCTTCACCACGCCGTCGAGCGTCGGGACGTCGATCTGCGCGCCGAGCGCCGCCTGCACGAAGCCGACCGGCACGATGACGAACACGTCCTGGTCCTCACGGTGGAAGAGCGAGTGCTCCTTCACGTGGACGACGACGTAGAGATCGCCCGGAGGCCCGCCCTGCTCGCCGACCTCTCCTTCGCCCGCCAGCCGCACCCGCGTGCCGGTGTCGACGCCGGGAGGAATCTTCACCGTCAGCTCGCTCGTCGCGTCGAGCTTGCCGGTGCCGCCGCAGCTCTTGCACGGGTCGGCCACCACCTGGCCTGAGCCGCTGCACTGCGAACACGTGCGCGCGACCGCGAAGAAGCCCTGCGTGAAGCGCACCTCGCCCGCGCCACCACACGTGGGGCACTGGCGCATCTGCTTCGACTTGGAGCCCGTGCCTTCACACGGCTCGCACCGCTTCGGGCGCGGCAGCTTCACCGTCACCTCGGCGCCGAACGCGGCCTCTTCGAAGGACAGCTCGAGGTTGTAGCGGAGGTCGGCGCCGCGGTTGCGCTGCCGACGCTGCCGGCCGCCGCCGAAGAAGTCGCCGAAGATCTCTCCGAAGATGTCGTTGATGTTCGCGCCGCTGAAGCCCTCTCCAGGCTGGAAGCCGCCCATGCCCGCGTGGCCGAAACGATCGAAGCGGGCGCGCTTGTCGGGGTCGGACAGCACCTCGTACGCCTCGGAGATCTCCTTGAACTTCTCCTCGGCCTCCTTGTTGCCGGGGTTGCGGTCCGGGTGGAACTCCATGGCCAGCTTGCGGAAGGCCTTCTTGAGGGCGTCTGCGTCAGCAGAGCGTTCGACGCCCAACACTTCGTAGTAGTCGCGCTTCGAGCCAGCCGGCATGGCGGCGCATATAACGCAGGTCTCCCCCCGGGCAATCGACCGGTGACGCTATTCGCACCCCGTGAAGCCACCCATTCGCTCAGCGTTGTCCTCGTGGTGGCGGCTGGTTGGCTTCGTGAGGCCGTGGCGCGGGCAGGTGGCGCTGGCGACGGCGGCAGGCGTGGTGGCGGCGGCGGCGACGGCGGGCTGGGCCCGGCTGCTGGGCCCGTTGCTCGAATCGGTGCTCAAAGGCGGCGCCGTGACGCTCGCGGGCGTCACCTTCGAGCCGAAGGCGCTGGCGGTGAAGTTGCCGCTCGCGATCGTCGGGGTCGCGGTGCTCAAGGCGCTCTCGACGTGGCTGCACTCGGGGCTGATGTCGAACGTCGCGCAGCTCGCGCTCGCGTCACTCCGACGGGCCCTCTACGATCGAGTGCTCACCTTGCCGCCGAGCTGGTTCGAGAAGCGGCACTCGGGCGAATTGCTCTCGCGCTTCACCGCTGACGTCGCGCAGGTGGAGTTCGCCGTCGGCACGTCGTTGTCGGCCTGGGTGAAGGACTCGCTCCAGACGCTCGCGTTGCTGGCCGTCTGCGCGAGCATCGATGGGCGGCTCTTCCTCCTCACCTTCCTCGTCATCCCGGGAATGATTCTTCCCGTGAGTCGCTTCGCGAAGAGCGCGCGCAAGGCGGCGACGAAGGGACAGGCCTCGCTGGGCGCGTTGACGCAGCTCGCCTCCGAGCACCTGCAGGCGCTGCCCATCGTTCAGGCCTACGGCCGGGAGCCTCAGGCGCTCGCCGCGTTCGATGCCGAGCAGGGCCGCTACCTGTCGGTGATGAAGCGCTCGTTGTTCATTCGCGGAGCGTTCACCCCGACGACCGAGCTGCTCGGCATCATCGGCGTGGCCATCGCGCTGGTCTTCGGTGCGAACGCCGTCGCGAAAGAGCCCCAGCTCGCGGGCCACCTCGTGTCGTTCCTCGCGGCCGCGCTCCTCATGTACCAACCGGTGAAGAGCCTCTCGGGCAACTTCTCGCAGGTGCTGGTGGGCCTCGGCGCGGCAGAGCGGCTCTTCGAGATCCTCGACGCGCACGTGGAGCCGGAGCGCGGCGCGCAAGCCGGCCCACTCGAGGCGCTCACTTTGGAGAACGTCCGGTTCTCGTACGGCGATGGGCGAGAGGCGCTCGCGGCCGTCAGCTTCTCGGTGAAGGCGGGCGAACACGTGGCGCTCGTCGGGCCATCGGGCGCCGGCAAGTCGACGGTGGTGTCGTTGCTTCTGGGCTTCTCCGCGCCTGCGGGCGGCGCGCTGCGCTGGAACGGGGTGGAGACGAGTCAGCTCTCCCGGCGCAGCATTCGGGACCACCTCGCGTGGGTGCCGCAGGAGCCAGTGCTCCTCTCGGGCACGGTGCGCGAGAACCTGTGGATGGCGAAGGAAGGCGCGAGCGATGACGCGCTGTGGACGGCGCTGGACCGCGCGCACGCGAAGGCCTTCGTGCAGGCGCTCCCCAACGGCCTCGACACGCCCATCGGTGAACGCGGCGCCACGCTCTCGGGCGGCCAGCGCCAACGCCTCGCCATCGCCCGGGCCTTCCTGAAAGCGCCGAGCCTGCTGCTCCTCGACGAGCCCACGAGCGCCCTCGACGCGAGCACCGAGCAGGAGGTGCAGGCCGGGCTCTCCAAGTTGATGGAGGGCCGCGCCGTGCTCGTCATCGCGCATCGGCTCGCGACCGTTCGGAAGGCCGATCGCATCGTGGTGATGGAGCAGGGCCGCGTCGTCGAGCAAGGCGCGTGGGACGCGCTGATGGCCGCGAACGGCGCCTTCGCACGGCTCGTCGCGCATGGGCTGAGCTGAGGCACCGACGAGCCCTCGCCGAACTGAGGGTGAGGCGCCGGTGACGAAACGCGAGGCGTTCGGAAAAGCCTGTATGGTGTTCGCCCATGTCTGCTTCCCGACACGTCGTCTTCTCTCTCCTCTTTGCCGTGCTCGCCGCCTCGGCGCTCTTCGGGGCCTGCGGGCCGACCACTCCGCCCTGCGCGAGGATCAAGTGCGACAGGCCCAAGCAGTGCAACCCCACCAGCGGCGTCTGTGAGCTGCCTGCCGGCTATGACGGCGGCGCGGGCGGCGGCACGGCAGCTGACGCGGGCCTCGCCTGCGAGCCCGGCTGCACCGGCGCCACCCCGGTCTGCGATACCGCGACTGGCCGCTGCGTGCAGTGCCTCACCGCGGCCCAGTGCGCGTGCCCCACGCCGCTGTGCAGCGCGAACGTCTGCCAGCCCGACGCGGAAGACGCGGGCGTCATCGTCCCCTCCGACACCTGCGCGACCGCGCCCACCGCCCTCGCGTGTGGGCCGAAGACCTTCGACGTCAGCGTCAACCTCTTCTCGACGAACACCAACGTGCAGACCGCGTGTGCTGCGCCTGACGCTGGCGGTGGAGACGTCGTCTTCAACGTGCTCCTCGGCGTCGCCTCCGACGTGAGGGTCACCGTCTCGCCGGGCCCCGGTGGCGCGCAGCCGGTCGCGGCGCTCCGCACCCAGTGCTCCACCGACGTCGATCTCGCCTGCGTCGACAGCGGCGGCCTCGTCGCCAGCTTCCGCGCGCGACGCCTGCAGCCAGGCCCGTACTCCTTCGTCCTCCAGGGGTACGACCGGTCGGGCTCCGGGCCGACGCTCGCGAAGGTCGAAGTGCTCCCGCCCACCGGCTCGACCAACGAGACGTGTCTGCAGGCGCAGCAGCTCGCGCTCGATGGAGGCTCGGTGCGGGTCGACCTCATCGACGCCGACGACGACGTTCAGCTCAGCTGCAACCCGACGCCGCGCAGCCCCGATCTCTTCTACCGCTTCACGCTGCCGCAGGCGTCCGACGTCATCATCAACGCGATGGGCTCGGGCCCGCAGCTCCCGGTGATGGCGTTGTGGACAGGCCGGGCCTGCCGGCTGCCGCCCGTGCAGCCCGCGTGTTCGACGTCGACCTCCCCCACCGGTCGGCTCATCGCGCGGCGGCTCAACGCGGGTGACTACACGCTGGTGGTCGAGACGCCCGGCCCCGTCACCCTCGGCCGCATGGAGCTGAGCGCGACGGCCGGGCCCGCCTCCGTTCCGCCCAGCAACGACACCTGCGCGCTGCCGCGAGACCTCGTGTTCCCGGCCGGCCTCAACGAGACGAGCGCGTCGGTCGATACCAGCCTCGGCACGGACGCGAGCGCCGCGACCTGTGGCGGCGCCGGCAGCCCCGACCAGGTCTTCCGGCTCTCGGTCACCACCACGGGCTCGTACACCTTCACCGCGACGCCTGAGGCCGGCAGTGGCGGAGCGCCCGTGCTGTCGCTGCGCAAGGCCACCTGCGACGCCATGACGGTCGAGCAGTGCGCCGCCGCGCCGGCCCTCGACCAGGCCGCGACCTTCACCGCGACGCTGGCGCCCGACACGTATTACCTGTGGCTCGACTCGACCCAGCCCGCGACGGCCGGCCGCGTGACGCTCACCGTTCGACGCTGACGACGAGCAAATGAACACCGCCCTCGCTCGACGCTCACCGCTCCTCGAGGGGCGTGAACCCTACGCAGAGGTGGTGATCGGGCCGACCCGGGTGGCGCTGCTCCGCGACGGCTACCAGGCCTACCCTGCGATGCTGGCCGCCATCGCGCTCGCCCAGCACACCATCTGCCTCGAGACGTACATCCTCCGGGATGACAGCACGGGCATGCGCTTCATCAACGCGCTGTGCGAGCGGGCGCGCGCCGGCGTCGAGGTGCTGTTGATGGTCGACGGCTGGGGCTCGAACGTGTCGGACATCACGCTCCTGCAGCTGCGCAGCGCGGGCGTGAAGGTGCACGTCTTCCTGCCGCTGCGCTTCGGCCTGGGGTTGACCCGCTTCGCAGCCCGGCTTCGGCGCCGAAACCACCGCAAGTCGCTCGTCGTCGACGGCGTGGTCGGCTTCGCTGGCGGGCTCAACCTCAGCGACGAGTACGCCGCGGTCGCAGATGGAGGAGGTGGCTGGCGAGACACCCACGTGCGCGTCGAAGGCTCGGGCTCGCTCCAGCTCGAGGCGCTCTTCCTGGGCACCTGGAAGAAGCAGAAGGGCCCGGGCTTCGACGCCGCCAGGTTCGTTCGGCCACGCGCGGCGACCTGCGCCGCCCTCGCCATCGTCGGCAACGACTTCGGCGTGCACCAGAAGCTGATTCGCAAGGCGTACGTCGACGCCATCGGCCGCGCGAAGCAACGTATCTTCCTCACCCACGCGTACTTCCTGCCTCCGGGGAAGTTCCTCAAGACGATGTACCGGGCGGTGCGCCGCGGCGTTCGGGTCGCCGTCATCGTGGCCGCCACCACCGACGTGAAGCTGGTGCTGTGGGGCACCCGCGGCCTGTACCCAAAGCTGCTGAAGAACGGTGTCGAGGTGTACGAGTGGCGCGGCCGCGTGCTGCACGCGAAGACCGCCGTCATCGACGGCACCTGGGCCACCATCGGCAGCTCGAACCTCGACTCGTTGTCCATGCGCCAGAACCTCGAGGTCAACGCCGTCATCGTCGACCCGACGTTCGGGAAGTCGATGGAGCAGCTCTTCGGCGAAGACCTCGCCCACTGCGAGCGCGTCACCCCCGCCACGGTGAAGAGCTACGGGCTGCTCCACCGCATGTTGTCGTGGTTCGCGTTCCAGCTGCGGCACTGGCTGTAGCGCGCGGAGCCGTCAGCCGGCGCTGCGCCGCGAGCGCACCATCAGCCACATCGACGCGCCGACCAGCAGGCCGATGCCGTACACGGTGAGCACGACGGCGCCGGCGTAGATGAGGCGCACGTGCGTCTCGTGGAGCGTGCCCGCGGCGTACGCCTCGCGCAGCGGGTCCAGCGCGCCGAAGGTGCGCAAGATGCCGGCCGGGAACGCCTCCATCGACCACGACAGCTGCTCGGCCCACCGTGGGTTCCAGGTGCGGCGGACGAGCTCGACGATCGCGCCCACCACCAGGTACCCGGCCGAGAGCAGGGTCGCGTTGGCGAAGCTGATGCGGAAGACGGGAATCGGCGCGCTCTCGCGCACGACCGGCGACGGCGACTCGTTCACTTGAGCTGCTTCTTCAAGACGGGGACGACCTTCTTCACCCGCGCGAGATCCGGCTCGTTCTGCGAGAGCGTCAACACCGCCTCGTACTCGGGCAGCGCCTTCGCCGGGCCTTCTCCGCCGCTGCGCATGAGGGCGTCGGCGTACGAGAGGCGGGCCGCGGCCCACGACTGATCGTACTCGGCCGCCTTGCCGTACGACTCGAGCGCCTTCGCCTCGTTCTTCTGTTTGCGTGACACCTCGGCGAGCGCGAACCACGCAGCCGCCGAGAAGGGCGCCGTTCGGGTGGCGCTCTCGGCGTACTCGAGCGCGTGCTTCAGATCGCGCTCCTCGAGCAGCACCCGGGCCAGTGACGCGTCGACCAGCGCGCGATCCCACACGGCGAAGGCCTGCTTCTGCAACCCGAGCAGCTCTTCTTTCGGCGTCGGCCGGCCGCCCTTCGCGGTGGGCTTCGCGTGGTGGGGCCCGACGAGGCCGCAGAGCACCTTCGCGTTCTCACGGCGCGCAGCTTCGTACGCCTTGGTGGCCGTGTCGGCGTTGCCCTGGCGAACGAAGGCGTTGCCGATCTCACAGAAGGTCTCGGCGTCCTTCGGGTTCAGCTTGTTGGCGCGCTCGAGCGAGGCGAAGGCGTTGCGGGCGTCTCCGCGCGCGAAGAGCACCTGCGCCTTCACGCGAAAGGCGTGCACGTCGGCGTTGTCCTTCACGCCCTTGGCGACCGCGGCCTCGGCCTCCTTGAAGCGGCCGGTGTGCAGATAGACGAAGGCGGCGTCGACCCACGCGTCTTCGCTGGTCGGGTTGTCGGCGGTCCACTGCTCGACCTGCCTGGTCGCTTCGGGGAACTGGCCCAGGCCGAGATAGGTGCGGGTCAGCAGGTGGCGCGAGGGGCCGTGGCTGCCGTTGCGCTCGACGGCCTTCTGGAGCGGCGCCAGCGCGGTGTCGGCCGGCACGCCCATGTCGATGGCCTCGAGGTACAGCTGGCCGAGCAGCGCGTTGGCCTCGTAGTCCTGCGGGTCCTTCGCGGCCTCTTCGAGCTGGGCGCGCGCCTTCGTCAGCTCGTTGCGCTTCATGTAGACGCGGGCGAGGGCGATCTGCGCGGTGGCCTTGTTGCGCTTGGTGGTGGCGACGACCTTCTCGAGCGTCTGCACCGCCTTGTCGCCGCCCTCTTCGGCGGCGTCGATGAGGGCGAGGTACACGACTGCCTCGGCCGGGTACTTGCCGGCGACCCGGGTGCGCTCGAGCTCGGTGCGCGCGCGGCGGGTGTCGTCGATTCGCACCGCGGCGATGCCTCGCACCAGCGACACCTTGCGTTGATCGCCCTCGGGCTTGAGGCGCTCGAGCAGCTCCTTCTCGCGGCTGCGGGCGAGCAACACGCGGCCCAGGCCTTCTTTGGCCTCTTCGCTCTTCGGCCGCACCTTGATGGCCTCGTCGTAGGCGCGCTGCGCCTCGGCCATGCGGCCGGCGTTTCGGGCGGCCATGCCCATCGCCATCTCGAAGTCGAAGGCGAGGTCCTTGTTCGCGGCGAGGCCTTCGGTGAGCGTCTTCGCGGCCTCTTCGTGTTTCCCGGCGGCCGACTGCGCCCGGCCGAGCACCAGCGCGTACCGGCCCTTCATCGCGTCGGGCACGGCGGCGTTGGCCGGCAGGCCTTCGAGCTCGGCGAGGGCCTCCTGCGCTTCGCGGCCCAGCTCGAGCCGCGCCTCGGCGAGGCCCATCACCCGCTGCGGGTGGTACTTCGAGAGGTTGTACGCCGTGGAGAGGATGCGGGCCGCGCTCTCGTAGTCTTCGGAGATCAGGTAGTACTCACCCAGCGCCACCAGCGCGCGCAGGTTGCGAGCGTTGAGCTCGGTGGCGCGCTGCAGGTGCTTGAAGGCCTCGTCGAGCTTCTTGTCGGCCAGCAACACCCGCCCGGCCTGCGCCTCGACGGTGCTGTTGTTGAGCTCGGAGCCGAGCAGCTGCTGCCGTCGCCCCTGCAGCTCGGCGGCGTCGGCGGTGAGGTAGTCGACGACGAGGGCGAGCTCGGGGTGCAGCTCGCGCACTTTGGGCTTGTTCATCGCCGCCATCGCGGCTTGCCGATCGGTCAACGCCCCGCCGTGCTCGGCGTACAGCATCGCCTTCGCCAGACCGATGTTGGCCCACGCGTCGACGTTCGCCTCGTCCATCGAGAGCGCCTGCTCGAGCGCCGCGATGCCGAGCACGTACTGCTCCTTCGTGTCGGCGTTGATGGCGGCGAGGCCACGGGCGATCGCCTGCTCGAGGTTCTCACCACCGTGCTGTTGACGCGTGTAGAGAAAGGAGCCGCCGAGGGCGACCGCGACCACGGCGACGGCCGCGAGCAGGCCCACCTTCAGCCCGTGCTTCTGGAAGAACGTCTTCTCCTGTTGCCGGGCCTGGAGCTTCTCGCGCAGCTCGCGCTCGTACTCCTTCGCGATGGCCTCGGTGGCCTGGGTCGAGAACTCCACGCGCGGGGCCTCGAGGCCTCCCGACGGCGGCTCGATGGAGTCGGGGATCTCGTCGAGCAGCCCTCCCGACGATGCTGGAGGCTTCGCAGGGGCCGCGGCCCGCGCCGGGCCCTGGTTGAGCCCCGGCATCTGGAACTCACTCGTCGGCACCTCGGACTGTGCCGAGACCACCTCGTCGAGCAGCCCGCCCTGCTCTTTCGCCCGCATCGCGGGCGTCGACGGCGGCAGGTGCAGCTCGGCCGAGGGGATCACCGACGGCATGTTCGGGTCGCTCGGCACCGGCGGCGCCGGCGGCAACGGCAAGGGGAGCGGCCCGGGCTCGGCCTCTTCGAGCGCCTGGAAAGTGCTCGTCAGACCGCGGAACGTCTCGGTCGACTCGGTGCGCTTCGACAGCGCCGCGAACGGGTCGGGCGCCTCAGCCGCGTAGCCCTGCTGCAGCGGCAGCTCGGCCGTCGAGGTGCGATCGTCGAGGCTGCCCATCACCATCGGGAGCTGATCGTGGCTCGGCCGCAACGAGGCCACCAGGACGTTGGAGGCGGGGATCTCCATCGTCGGCCGGTTGTCTTCGAGCGCGCGCGCGGAGCCGGGCACGGCGGGCAGCTCCAGCGTCGGCACCGGGGGCCCCGGCTTGTGATCCATCGAGCGCGGCGCCGACGGCCAGGCCTCAGGAATCTGCGAGGTCTGCGTGGGCATCTCGAGCGTCGAGCGGCCGGCCGGCGTCTCGGGCGTGTAGGCAGACATCAACACGGTCGGCTCGGCGCGTGGATCGTCCTTGGCAGGTGTGAAGGCGGCGAAGACATCGGGGTCGGAGTTGGGGAACTCACCCGAGGGCGTCGACACGGCGGGCACGACGCCCGTCGTCGGCTCGGCGTCAGCGGCCTTTGGCGCCTCGACCGACAGCGGGGGCGTCGCGGGCTCGGCGACCAGCGCCTTCGTGTTGACCGACGTCTCGTCGTACAGAATCGGAGCGGGGCCACCAGCGAGGGCCGCACGCGCCTGCTCGACCCACTGCTTGATGCGCGCGTCGTTCGGCTGCAGGGCCGACGCCTTGCGCAAGATGGGGAGCGCCGAGCGGTACAGGCCCTTCCTCAGCAGCACCTCGCTGATGAGGTTGTACGCGTGCGGGTTTTCCTTGTCGATGTTCACCGCGGTGTCGAACTGCTGCATCGCCTCGGCCGCTTTACCGCTGTTGATGAGGCCCTTGCCCCACAACACGCGGCCCACGACGGACGACGGGTGATGGGCGCACCCCTGCTGGCACACCTCGATGGCCTTCGAGTTCTCGCCTTTGTCCAGGTACGCCCGCGCGAGCTCGACGAAGACGGTCGAGGTGGGGTCCTGCGAGAGCATCTGCTCGTACTTCTCAACCATCGACTTCGACATGGGCGCTCGGAAGGCTCTGAAGGGCGAAACGGCCGCGGAAACATACCCTTCCCCGTGCGGTGGGCCATGCACAATCGCGGGTGCTGGACTGGCCGCCCCTCCCTCGGGTGGTACCGTCCGCGACCATGCGAACTGGAGTCATCGTGGTGCTGCTCTCGATCCTCTCGTCGTGCGCCGCCTGGCGTGCCCGGCCTGACGTCGAAGAGCTCAAGCCCGCCATCGAGGCCTTTCACCAGCGGGCGCGCTGGAAGGACTTTCGCGGCGCGGCCGAGCTGCTGGTGCCCGAGCGGCGGAAGGCCTTCGTGAAGGCGCGCACGAAAACCGACGACGAGCGCGACCTCTTCATCACCAACTTCGATCTCGACGACGCGAAGGTTTCGGGCGCTGGCATCGCCGAGGTGGTGTCACGCATCAGCTGGTACCGGCTCCCCTCGAACGTCGAGAAGTCGGCCACGGTCACCAGCGTCTTCGTGTGGCGTGATGGCAGGTGGTGGCTCGAGAGCCAGGACGACGGCCCCTTTCCCGATCTCATGCCTGCCCCCGCGCTGCCGGCGAGCGACGCAGGGGTCGTGGACGCAGGGGTGCTCTAAAGGCGTCTTCTTCAGGGTGCGTAGCTGAGGGTCGGCAAGCGGCGGCGCACGAACATCGTCGCGGCGACGACCAGCAGCAGCGGCGCGACGTGGAACAGCAGCACGTGGCCGACGTCCCGATGCGGGCACTTCAGCTGCATCACGGCGAGCGACATGGTGCCAGCCGCCCAGCCCAACACCATCGCGCGAGAGAGACGCGGTGCGTGCTGCTTCGCCGCGACCAGCGCGATGCCCGCCGGGACGAGCGAGCAGACGAGCTCCCACGCGAAGCAGCCCACGCGAGGCGTGAAGGCCGACAGCTCCATCGAGAACAGCTGCGTCACCAGCACGGCCCCGCCCAGGAGCGAGCCGAGGAGGAGCGGGCGAGACGTCCGCTGAGGCCACGGCGCGAGCCCGGCGACGCCGGCGATCAACGCGACGGCCAACAGCCCCAGCGACTGGCCCCAGATGGGCGCGCTCACCGCCATCGGGGACATCGACGAGTTGAAGATGAAGCTGCCGCCGCAGAAGAGCACCAGCGTGACGACCACGAAGAGGGCGGCGTCGCGGCCCCACGGCCTGGTCGGCGCGTCGAGCTCGGCCTCGACCGCCCGCTTCAGCCTCGCCTCGAGCTCAGGCGGGAGCGGTTCAGACGAACTCCCGAATGGGTGTGGTGTGCTCATGAGTCGACCTCCCAGACGTCCTTCAACAGTTCGCGCAGCACCTGGGTGCCGCGAAAGGCTCGCACCTTGACTGCCGTCTCACTGGCCCCGACGGCTTCGGCGATCTCACCGAAGCTCCAGCCCTCGAGGCGATGCAGCACCACGGCCTCGCGCTGTGGCGCTGGCAGCTCTTGCAGCGCCGCGTGCAGCCGTCGCCTCAGTCCCGCGTCGCCATGCGTCGCGTCGATGGCGACCTCTCCCGGCTCTTCGGCGCCAGGGTCTTCCCGCCTGGTGCGGCGAAACCGGTCGCGCGCGGCGTTCGAGGCGATGGCGTACAGCCACGGCTTCACCTTCGAGCCGCGCACGAACTGATCTCTCGAGCGAACGAGCGAGAGGAAGGTCAGCTGAACCGCGTCTTCGGCGGCGGCGGCGCTCCCGGTGAGCCGCGTCAGGAAGCTCGTCAGCGGCGCCACGTGCCGGCGAAAGAGCGACTCGAACGCAGACCGGTCGCCGCGCTGGAAGCGCTCCATCAGCCCTTCGTCGGAGTCGGCTGCGACCGGAATGGCACTCATGGCGGGGCCGAAGACTTCCCACGAGATGGCAAACGCTGTCATCGACTCCGGTACGCGCCCACCACCGTCCCCGGTTACCGCCGAGCCATCGGGCTCGACGCGAGGGACTCGTGCGGACAAAAAAAAGCGCCCGTCGACTCGGGGCCGGCCGAGGCGACGGGCGTCGGGTGTTCCCCTATGGAACCCCCTTACCGAGAGGATTACTCAGCAACACCAGTGCCATGCTGATGACCTTCCATTCCAGAAGCAACATCATGCGGTTGCCGCAGAGGAGTCTCGAAGAACTGCGACATGCCACCGCTCCAACCTGACAGCCACGTCATGATCGACTGAAAATCGGGCCGATCAGCTGAGGTCAGACAGCACACCTCGAATGGTGTCGCGCATCGACGAGCCGGGGCTCCAGCCAGTCTCTTTGCGCCACCGCGCGCCGTCGACCATGCAGAGGAACTGAATGTGGTCGAGCTCTTCGGGCGGGTAGCTGGCGAGGCGGTACTTGAACATCGACGAGAGCAGGCCGCGCGCGATGGGGTGCGGCACGGGAAGGGGCCTGGCGCCCAGCTCCTTGAAGCACGACGACAGGGGCACCTCGCCCGGCCCGGTGACGTTGTAGACACCCTTGAGCCCCGGCGTGAGCGCGGTCACGAGCGCCGAGCCGACGTCCTGCATGTGAATGAGCTGCACCATCGGGTCGAAGCCCATCAGCGTCATCGGCCGCTTCAGGCGCAGGTAGTTCGAGGGCGCGTTCTTGATGGTGGGGCCGACGATGTGCACGGGCCGCACGACGACCGTCTCGACGCTCGGCTGCCGCCAGAAGAAGCCGTGCGCGAGCATGTCGACCTCGATGAGGTCGCGCACCGACGGAAACCGGCTCGCGGCCATCAACGGCGCGTCTTCCGAGAGGAAGTTCGAGTTGTCTGGCGACGGCCCGTAGACGTTGGCGCTCGAGAGCACGACGAGCTTCTTCACGCCGTACTTCGCCGCGCACTCGAGCACGCGGGTGGTGCCGAGCACGTTGAAGTTGTGGTGGTCCTCCGCGCTCATGCGCGGGTCATGCATGATGCCCATGTGCACGATGGCCTTCACGGGCAGCTTGCGAAAGACGTCTTCGGTCTTCTTCTTTCGCAGGTCGATCTGGAAGTGCTCCACGTCCTTCGGCTTGCCGACGAAGGGGCGGCGATCGATGCCGGCGACGCGCTCGGTGCGGTGGAGCAGCTTCGCCACGACGCGGCCCAGGTTGCCCGAGATGCCGGTCACCAGCACCACGCCCTCGCCGCTCAAAAGAAGATCCCCTTCCGCTCGGCGAGGCCCTTCTCGAGCATCGACTGAATGGCGCCTTTGACGACGTTCACCTTCTTCTCGAGCTCGGCGTCTTCGTCGTCGGCGCGGCCGGTGAAGACGAGGGGCTCGCCGAAGTAGATGCGGTACTTCGTGGGCAGGGGAAACGGCAGGCCATAGGGCGTCACGGGGAGCGCGGGCATGCCGAACAGCTTGCCCACGCTCTTGAGGTTGATGAGCGCCGGCGCCTGCTCCTCGCTGCCGACCACCGCGACGGGCACGATGGGCGTCTTCGTCTCGAGCGCCAGCCGCATGAAGCCCAGGCCGAAGTCCTGCAGCTGGTAGCGCTGGGCGTACAGCTTCGAGATGCCCTTGAGGCCCTCGGGGAAGACGAGAATGGCCTCGTCGTTCTCGAGCAGCCGCCGGCAGTTCTCAGGCGTGCCGACGATCTGCCCGATGCGCGAGAAGAAGGTCGACACGTACGGCAGTGAGCCGACCCACTTCTCGACCATCGAGCGCACGATGCGGGGCGGCTTCGCCTCGGTGAGCAGCGCGACGCCGATCATCGCGCCGTCGACCGGCAGCTGACCGCCGTGGTTCGAGACGAGCAACACGCGGCCCGCGGGCACGTGCGCGAGCCCGTAGGTCTGCACCCGGAAGTAGTTCTTGAAGAGCCACACGAAGGGCCCGACCGCCGAGAGCGCGTACTCGAGCGACAGGCCGAACGGGTCGACGCCGTACTCGTTGGCGGTGCGCCCATCGCGCAAGCGCTCGTCGAGATCGTCGCGGCTCATCGCCAACGTCCACTGCCGAAGGCCCTGCTTGATGGTGTCGGAGAGTCCCACGGAATCGGGTTCTAGCGCGGGGGCTGGCGATCACCAGCGAGTCCCCGGCCAGAGCTGTCGACGCGCATCGTCACTGCCGCTTGTATTCGCGGTCTTCGTCCAGCGCCTTGCGCGTGGTGGTGGCGTTCTTGTTCACCACCGCCTGGCCCACCTTGCGGTCGCTCGGCCCCGTGCCAGTGGGCACGTTGTAGGCCGTGACGCCGGTGTCGTCGGCCGTCGTCGTCGGGCTCTCGGGGTTCGCGCTCGGCAGGTACCGCTGGCTGCGCGTCGCGATGTCCGTGCGGAACTTGTAGGCCGGGTCGGTCGGCGCGAGGTTCAGCTCGGCGTTGGGGTGGTTCGAGACGAGCGAGAAGTACTCGATGAGCGAGCCATCGAAGTGCACCGTCGGGTACCCGAGGATGATGCGCGACGCGAAGCCGTTGACCTGCACCTCGAAGTTGGTGCGGCACTGCGAGACGACGACCTTCGAGGCCGCGTCACCCGGCGAGTAGCCCGCCGCCGTGAAGAGCGCCTCGATCTCGGCCTTCGACTTGTACTTCCAGTTGTTGCCGCCGACGTCGACGGTGAGGTTGGCCCACGGGAAGCTGACGGCGCCCTTCACGTGGCCCTCGTACAAGACGTAGTTCTTGGCCTGGCCGACGGCGTCGGGGCTCGGAGCGCCCGTCGAGTTCCACGCGGTGGTGATGAACTGGCCGGGGTGCGTGGTGACGAAGGCGGCGTTGGGCGCGGTGCGGTTGAACTGCGGCGTGGGCCGGGCGTCGATGATGAACTGCTTGTCGAAGCCGTTGACGACGCCGTCGGCCGCCAGCTTCTGGTCGACGATGGCCTGGAATTCCTCGAGCGAGAGCGTCAGCACCGTGCTGTCGACGCGCAGCTGCTTCACCGAGAACCCACCATTCGAGACCGAGCCGTCGGCCGTCTTCGCGCTGCGCAGGGCGCCGGTGTAGTTCTGCTTGAGCGTGCCGTTGACGATGGCCAGGTGCTTGGGCTCGGCGCCCCAGTACTGCAGCCAGTACACGGCTCGGGCGAGGTCCTGAATGAAGCCACTGTTGGTCGGCGTGTTCTCGCCCGCGGCGAACACCACGAGATCGCGCGAGAGGTCGATGCCGTAACGCGCGAGGAAGGCGTCGGTCGTCGGGCCGCTGGCCTGGTAGCGCACCGAGTTCGAGATGAGGCCCGTGTCGCGCGTCTCATTGAAGCGAAACGCGTCGAGTTCGTAGACGTAGACGTTCGACGCCGGCGCCGAGGGCACGTAGTCTTCACCGGGCGCCCGGCCGGCCTTGTTCAGCTGCAGCACCACCAGCCTCGCGTCGGCGGCGAGATGGGCGGGGCGGCCGTTGGCCGACGCGTTGGATGCGGCAGAGTCGACAGTGGCCCAGTTGCTCGCGAACGCCTGAAGCGTCGACGCCTCGATGAGGCCCCAGCGGTTGTGGGCGTAGTCAGCGGCGGACGCGTTGGCGAGGGACTGCACCGACGAGACGGGTGGCAGCGAAGGGCTCGAGCCAGCGTCGGTGTTCGGGTCGGCTCCCGGCGGCGTGCACGCGGCGCTGGCCAGGAGGACCGCAGAGACCAACAGCTGGAGAAGAAGATGACGAGTGACTGGGCGTGACATGGCTGTCCTTCAGGCTTCGGGTGAAAGGTGCTGCGGTGGTTGGGGTGAACGTCAGTCGCGAAGACAGCTGCTCTCGCCGATGCCGGGGGCCGGGAGCGCTGCTGGGGCTTCGAGGTAGGCGAGATCGTCGTGCAGCACGCGGTCGGCCGACGGCGCGGCGGGGTCGAACACCAGGGGGCGAATGCCCTGCTCCGTCGAGGCCCACCCGCCGAGCGCCGAGGTCAGCGCAGGCGCATCGGTCCTCCACGGGCTCGACACGGGCAGGTTCTGCAGCCCGCTGACGGGGTGGGTCGCGTTGAGCGCGCCCCACTCGAGGAACGACGCGGCGTACCACCGCGCAGGCGTTCCAGAGACGCCGAGGAGCGCGAACGTCACCAGCGCGCTCCGGGTGCCGTCACGGTCGTAGAGGATGGGGGTCGGTGCTCCGGCGAATCGCTGCGCCGCCGTGTCGAGGTCTGCCAACGTTCGAAACCGGCCAGTGGCTTCGTCGAACACCAGCGACAGCGGGAAGTGGGTGGCGCCGCCGATTCGTCCACTGAACGTGGCCGTACAGTTCGGCGCGCCCGCGAGGCACGTGTCGTCGAACGCGCTGGGCCCGGTCGAGGCGCCGTCGAACTCCTCGAGGGTGCGCGCGTCGAACAGCGGCGCCTTCTCGATGGCCGCCGTGCGCACGTCGCCGAGGGCCGCCACCACCGCGAAGTGGTTTCGCAGCAGCCCGGGGACGCGCACGTCGTCGTTGGCGATGGGCGGCGGCGGTGAGGTCTCGACGCGCAACGACTGCGGCAGGTCGGCCACCGAGCCATCGAGGATCGCGAGCGAGCGGTGCTCGAGGCCCCAGTACCGCAGCGTCAGCCACGCGCGGGCCAGCTCGCTCATCGACGCCACCGACGAGCTCCCGGCGACCAGCAGCACCAGATCGCGATCGGCCCGAATGCCGTACCGCCGCAGATAGCTGTCCGCGCGCACGCCATTGGCGGGGACCCGACCGACGGCCACGACGCCGTTGTTCCGCTGCTGCAGCAGCATCGGCAGATCGCCTGCGTGGTAGGCCCGAACGCCCGCAGGCGAAGAGAGGTACTTCAAGAGCCCCGGCGCCTCGTCAGGCTGGAGCACCACCAGCTCGCCCTCGATGCCTGCAGGGCGGTTGGCGGCCCAATCGGCGAACCAGCGCTCGACGGTCTCGCGCGTCACCAGCCCCGCGCGATTGTCACGGAAGTCATCGGCCGAACGCACGGCCAGCGTGGCGGGCGTCGCGACCTGTCGAACCGCCGGCGCGGGAGCGTCAGGACCACCCGCCGCGCACCCGAGGGCTCCAGCCGCAACGACACCGACCATGAAGGAACGAGGGCTCACGGCGCCCTTCTCGCACTATCCGCTATAGCAGACAAGTGTTCGTTTAATTGGAATTCGAAACGGATGCCTTAGCCAGAGTCGAACGACTGGCACCCTTCTTAACCACGCGGAGCGCCACCGCCGCCATAACGGACAGGAGGCTCTCAAGCAGGCCAGCCGACCGCGCCGTGCTCACGAGTACCCACCTCGCCGCTCGGGTGGTACGAGGGCGCAGTGGCCTCTGTCTCGACCCGCCTCGGCTGGTGCGCAGTGGGAGCGCTCCTCACCGGCTGCTTCGTCGATCTCGACGATCGTCCCGGCCGCGCTTGCGACGAAGCCTCGCCGTGTCGTGAGCCGCGCCGGTGCATCGCGGGGGCCTGCTTCGCCGACGACGAGCTCGACGCAGGAAGGCCCGACGCGAGCACGGGTGGTGGCGCGGGCGGCGGCAGCGCAACGGGCGGAGGAACGACCGCCGGCGGCACTGCGGTCGACGCAGGGCCAATCGACGCCGGGCCCATCGATGCAGGCCCACAACCCCTCTGGCAGCAGCGGCTGCACGGCTTCACCGACGTCACCCAGGACACGGGCTGCACCGCCACCATCGATCCGTCTCGTGGAAACCTCGTCGTGGCCTCGGTGATGTCGTCGCGGGACAACGAAGACACCGCGAGCGCGAACATGCTGTCGACGCAGCGCCTGCCCACGCGCCTCGAGGGCCGGGTGCGCGGCCGGCTCACGCTCGGAGGGACACCCAGGCTCGCCGGCAACGCGCCCTTCGCCGAGCTCGGCGCTCAGCCCGACCGCGTGCATCTGCAGCTCGCCATCTCGCCCTCCAACGAGCTGGTCGTCAGCAGCATGCCGATGACGGTGGCCGACAACGCCGTGTCCACCCGGTACGCCATCGACGGCGGCTGGCAGCGTGGTGACTACCTGTTCGAAGTTCGCTGGCGGCGCGGGGCGAGCCGCACGGTGTGGCTCAACGGCCAGCAGCTCGGAGAGGTCGCCCTGCCCTCCACGACGGTGATGGCGCCGCCCGATCGATTCCGGCTCGGCCTGATGCGCCTCGACGGCGTCGACGGTGGGCCATTCTCGGTGACGGTGAACAGCTGGCAGCTCGCCGAAGACGCCGACGCCGTGCTGGGAGACGTTCCATGACGGCGCTCGTCCTCTCGCTGGTGCTGGGCGCCCAGCCCAACCCCTTCCTCTCCCAGGCGAAGGAGCTCTACGAAGGCCTCGACTTCGAGAAGTGTGTCGCGCGTCTCGAGCAGGCCACCAGCCAATGGCAGTCGACGAAGGACGAGCTGCGCGACATCGAGGTCTACTCGGGCCTCTGCCAGTTCAACCTCGGCAAGCAGAAGACGGCCGTCGAGCACTTCCGCACCGCGCTGCGAATCGACGAGACGGCCGACCTGCCGCCCTACTCCAGCCCGAAGGCCGTCGACCTGTTCCTCAAGGTGAAGCGCTCGCTGCAGGCACAGCCCGAGCCGTTCCCCGAAGACGACTTCCCGCCTGATGCGCCGAAAAAACCGAAGCTCGAGCCGGCCGCGCCGAAGACCTTTCCCACCGAGCCGGGCGTCTTCGAGAAGCACCCAGCTCCGACCGCGCTCGGCATCGGCGCCGGGGTCGCGCTGGCCATCGGGGTCGGGCTCGGCGTGAACGCGCGCAACCTGTCGATTCAGGCGAACGAGGCGCGCACCGACCAGCTCTTCGGAGAGAAGGCCGGCGCCGCGCGGGCCAACGCGACGGGTGCCAACGTGGCCTATGCGCTCGCCGCTGGAGCTGCCGTGGCCGCCGTCGTCGCGTACCTGTTGGAGTGACGCCGCCGCTGAGGGATAACGGTACCCATGCGCCCGACTCTGCTGTTGGCACTTGGGATCTGTTCGGTTGCCTCCGCTCAAACCAAAGACGCCAGAGATGGCGGCACGCCCGCGGTCAGCGCGAGCGCCTGCAACGCCCTGATGGACCACGTGGTGCTGCTCTCGGTCGATCAGTCGCTCGCCGAGGACCCCGAGGTGAAGAAGATGACGCCGAAGGAGCGCGAGGTGACCGAGAAGCTGGCCCGTCGCGAAGCCCTCGCCGACCCCAAGCTCGCCGAGCTCAAGCGTGATTGCCCTTCGCGCTACGACAAGAAGACCGAGCAGTGCCTGCTGAAGGCGAAGACGATGAAAGAAGTCGACGCCTGCTCGAAGTAACGCTCCTCCCCTTCCCCGAGGTCCCCCGTGCGTCGATCGCTCCTTGGCCTGCTCGTCCTGACTCCGTTCATTCCCGGCTGTGCCTGCGATGAGTTCTTCGAGGAGGCTGACGGCGGAACGATCACCGGACCGCAAGGGCGTGTGAGCGGCACGGTCACCCCGTTTCGAGGGGCTGACTCGGTGCAGGCGCCGCGCGGCGTGGTCGACGCCACGCTCAAGCGCACCGTGCTGTCACAGGTCAACGAGGGCCGTACGCGCCTCCGGGTGCCGTCGAATGCCCCGCGCGCCGTCGAGCGCGCCGTCATCGCGCCGCTCCCCTATTCCACGAGCGGCCGCCTGCTCGGCGCGCACGAGCGCCCGCGCTTCGTCACCGGCGAGGTCATCGTTCGCATGCTCGAGAAGGAGAAGGTCGCCGACGTGCTCCGACGCGTGACGCTGCCGGGGTTCAAGACGGCACACGGCGGCTTCGGCTCGGAGTTCATGCACCTCGTGCGCTTCCGTCGCGACGACGGCCGGGCGCTCTCCGACGGTGAGACGGTCGAGCTCGTGCAGCAGCTCGCGCGGGTGCCCGGCGTGAAGTGGGCGGAGCTCAACCGCATTCGACACCCGCTCGCCGTGCCGAACGACAGCCTGTACTCGGCCATGTGGCACCTCGCGCCGATCAACATGCCGGCCGCCTGGGAGCTCGAGAAGGGCTCGACGGCCAGCGTCACCGTCGCCGTCATCGACACCGGCATCATCCAGCACCCCGACCTCACGCCGCGCGTCGCGCAGGGCGCCGACTTCATCTCTGACGCCGATCGCGCCCAGGACGGCGATGGCCGTGACTCGGACGCGACCGACCCGGGCCGCGATCTGCCCAACGGCGCGTCGAGCTGGCACGGGGCGCACTGCGCCGGCACCATCGGCGCGGTCACCGACAACGGCGCTGGCATCGCAGGCGTGAACTGGAACGCCCGCATCGTGCCCGTGCGGGTGCTGGGCAAAGGCGGTGGCACCGACCTCGACATCGCCGCCGGCATCACCTGGGCGGCGGGAGCCACGGTGCCAGGCATGGCAGCGAACGCGAACCCGGCGCAGGTCATCAGCCTGAGCCTCGGCGGCGAGGGCGAGCCGGTGCAGACCTACCAGGACGCCATCGACACCGCGAACACGCGCAACGCCATCGTGGTGGTCGCCGCCGGCAACGACAACATCGACGCCTCGCGCTTCACGCCCTGCAACCAGTCAGGCGTCTTGTGCATCGGCGCCACCCGCTTCAACGGCACCCGGGCGAGCTACTCGAACTTCGGGCAGCGCATCGACGTGATGGCCCCGGGCGGTGAGGTGTCAGAGGACGCCAACGGCGACGGCAACCCCGACGGCGTGCTCTCAACGGTGAAGAACGACGCGACCGGCATGCCCAGCTACAGCTTCGAGCAGGGCACCTCGATGGCGACCCCGCACGTCGCCGGCATCATCTCGCTCATGAAGGCCCGCAACGCATCGCTCACGTTCGCGCAGGCGCGGCAGATTCTCACCGAGACCGCGAACCAGGCCAGTCGCTGCAATGAGGGCTGCGGCGCCGGGCTCGTCAACGTGCACGCGGCGCTCCTGCGCGCGTCGGGCACCCAGCCGATGGGCCCTGCGCGACTGGCGCTGAGCGCGACCGACCTCTTCTTCACGCCGGCCACCACCTCGCAGAGCATCACCATCACCAACGTCGGCGGTCAGCCACTCACCGTCACCCTCGCCGTCGCGGGCACCGAGGCCGCGCGCGTGGCGGTGGCGGGAGGCAGCACGCGCACCATCGCGCCGGGCGCCACCGCGGCCGTGCAGATCACCGGCGACCTGCAGGGCCTGGCCACCAGCGTGACGGGCTCGGCGACCATCTCGGCGACCTCGAACGGCGGCAACGGCAACATCTCGGTGAAGCTACGCGCTGGTGGGGCCGCAGGCCGGAACGTGGCCGTCGCGCTGATTCACCAGGTGAACGGGGAGTGGAAGGTGGCCGCCGCCGTCGAAGCGCAGGCCATCAACAACTTCAGCTACGGCCTCGTCGCGCCGACGGGCACGTACTTTCTCTTCGGCGCGCAAGACGCGAACGGCAACGGCCAGTTCGAAGACGAGGAGCCCATCGGCTTGTGGCCGAACACCGACTCTCCGAAGGCGCTCACGATCACCGACGGCGCCAACCTGATGGGGAACAACTTCGTGGTGGCCCCGCAGGTCAACCTGAGCGGCGACGAAGCGCGCGTCATCGGCACGGCGTGCACCGACGCCTCGACGTGTGGCACCGATGGCATCTGCGCCACGGGCTTTCCTCAGGGCTACTGCACGCGCGACTGCGAGACGGCGTCGTGCCCTGCCGGAGCGAAGTGCCTCTCGGGGGCGACGGTGTCGCTGTGCCTCGAGACCTGCGCCGCGCCACGGCGTGGCCGGTCGACGTGCCGCGCGAACTACGTGTGTGAAGACGACAGCAGCGGCATCGGCGTGTGTATTCCGGGCTGCACCGCGATTGCCGACTTCTGCGACGCGCCGCAGGCCTGCAACGCCACGACCGGGTACTGCGAGTAGGTGACAGCACGTCCTTCTGGTTGACGCGGCTCGGCACGCGCCTTACCCCACCGCGTCGTGGCCGATGTCTTCCAGCAGCTCGTCTCAGCGCTCGCGAAGGGCCGCGCCACGCGCGTTCGGAGCACCGGGCTCTCGGGCGCCTCGCGGGCGTGGGTGCTCTCGCGGCTGTCGGCACGGCTGAAGGCGCCGCTGGTCTGCGTCACCGCTGACGACGACGCGGCCGATGCGCTCGCGTCCGATCTCGCCTTCTTCATGGGCGGCGAGGGCACGAAGGCAGACCCGACGGTGCTGCGGCTGCCCGCCGACGAGGTCCTCCCGTGGGACGAGCTGCTCCCCGACGCCGGCATGGTGACGGAGCGGCTGTGCACCCTCTTCCACCTCGCGCGAGGCACCTCGTTTCCCGCGCTGGTGCTCTCGGTGCGCGCGCTCCACCGCAAGGTGCTGCCGCCGTCGTTGATGCGCCAGCAGTCGCGCACGGTGACGCTGAACGAAGACGTCGGCCGTGACGCGCTCGCGCTCGCCCTGGCGGGCATGGGCTTTCGCAACGCGCCGCTGGTGGAGGACCCCGGCACCTTCTCGCTGCGCGGCGACATCGTCGATCTCTGGGCGCCGCTGCACGACGAGCCGACCCGCCTCGAGTTCTTCGGCGACACCGTGGAGTCGATGCGCCGCTTCGACCCAGAGACCCAGCGCACCAGCGACCCGCTGAAAGCGCTGCAGCTCTTCCCCGCGCGCGAGCTGTTCCTCTCGGCAGAGACGAAGGCCCAGGCCATCGAGTCGATTCGGGACCTGGCCGAGCACCAGCGGGTGCCCTCGTCGAAGGTGCGGGAGCGCGTCGAGCAGGTGCGCGAGGGCATGGCGTCGGCGGGCCTCGAGTCGCTGCTGCCAGGGTTCTTCAAGGGCGGGCTGGCGACGGTGTTCGACTTCGTCTCCTCATGGAGCGACGCGCCGGTCTTCTGGTTCGACGAGCCCGCCACACAGGGCCAGGTGCTCGACGATCTCTTCGTCGACATCGAGCGCAGCTACGACGACGCGGCGCGACGGCAGGAGCTCACCATGCCGCCGGGAGAACATTTCCTCTCGCGGGACGAGGTGAAGACGCGCCTCGAGGCGTTCCGGCGCGTCGACGGTGGCGGCCTGTCGATCGACGAGCGCATCGACGAGCGCGCGCCGGTCGCCTTCCACTTCGGCAGCACCAAGGACCTGCGCGAGGCCATTCGCACCCATCACGGTGAAGAGGGCGCGCTCACGCCGCTGTTGACGCGCCTCACCGGCTGGCACGAGGAGAAGGTGCTCACCGCCATCGCGTGCGGCTCCAAAGGCCAGGCGGAGCGGCTCGAGCGGTTGCTGAAGGAGCGCGGCGTCAAGGTGAAGACGCACCCCAAACCGCTGAAGGGCGAGCCGTCGGAGCTCTTCGACGCCAAACGCCTCGCGCACCTGTTCCTGGGCGACGTCAGCGCAGGCTTCATCGACACGCCCGGCAAGCTGGTGGTGCTGTCAGACGAAGACATCTTCGGCTCTCGCGCCAGGCGCAGGGTTCGCCGAAGGCGCACCGACGTCACCGGCTTCGTCGCGAGCTTTCAGGACTTGAAGGAGGGCGACCTCTGCGTGCACGCGGAGTTCGGCGTCTGTCGGTACACCGGCCTCGTCACCATGCAGGTCGGCGGCGTCAACGCCGACTTCCTCGTCCTCGAGTTCGCCGCGAAGGACAAGGTGTACCTGCCGGTCAGCCGCATGCGGCTGCTGTCGAAGTTCACCGGCGGCGACCCCGAGAAGATCGCGCTCGACCGGCTCGGGACCAACAGCTGGGAGAAGAAGAAGCAGCTGGTGAAGGAGCAGCTGCTCCAGATGGCTGCGGAGCTCTTGACGCTCTACGCCGAGCGCCGCGCGCACGCCGGGCACGCCTTCACCCCACCCGACCGCTACTACCGGCAGTTCGAGGCCGACTTCGAGTTCGAGGCGACGGTCGATCAACAGAAGGCCATCGACGACGTGCTGGGCGACATGGCGAAGCCGGTGCCGATGGAGCGCCTCGTCTGCGGCGACGTCGGCTACGGCAAGACCGAGGTCGCGATGCGCGCCGCCTTCAAGTGCGTGCTCGACCGAAAGCAGGTGGCGGTGCTGGTGCCCACCACGCTGCTGGCGCACCAGCACTTCAACTCGTTCAAGCGGCGCTTCGATGGCTACCCGGTGACGGTCGAGGTCGTCTCTGGCCTGCGCAAGCAGAGCGAGGTGCGCGACATCATGAAGCGCGCGCAGGAGGGCCGGGTCGACGTCGTGGTGGGCACGCACAAGCTCCTCTCGGGCGACGTGGCGTTCCGCGATCTCGGCCTCATCGTCATCGACGAGGAGCAGAAGTTCGGCGTGAAGCAGAAGGAGTACCTGCGCCGGCTCAAGACGAACGTCGACACGCTGACGCTCACCGCCACGCCGATTCCCCGCACGCTGAACATGGCGATGAGTGGCATGCGCGACATGTCGCTCATCACCACGCCGCCGGCCGATCGCCGCGCCATTCGCACCTTCGTCAACCGGTTCGATCCGCAGCTGCTCAAAGACGCCATCACCCGCGAGCTGCAGCGCGGTGGGCAGGTCTTCGTGGTGCACAACCGCATCTCGTCGCTGCCGAGCATGGAGAAGCTGCTCAACGAGCTGGTGCCGCACGCCGTGGTGTCGGTCGCGCACGGGCAGATGGGTGACGGCGAGCTCGAGCGGGTGATGCTCGACTTCGTCGAGAAGCGCGCCCAGATTCTCCTGTCGACGAGCATCATCGAGAGCGGCCTCGACATTCCTTCGGCCAACACGATCATCGTCAACCGCGCAGACCAGTTCGGGCTCGGCCAGCTGTACCAGATGCGTGGCCGCGTCGGCCGCTCGAAGGAGCGCGCGTACGCGTACCTGTTGGTGCCGCAGGGCCGTGGCGTCGGGAAGGACGCGATGCGCCGGCTCGAGGTGCTGCAGGCCTTCACCGAGCTGGGCGCGGGGTTCTCGATCGCCGCGCACGATCTCGAGATCCGCGGCGCTGGCAACCTGCTCGGCAAGGAGCAGTCAGGCAGCATCGAGGCGGTCGGCTTCGATCTCTATTCGCAGATGCTTGAAGAGGCGGTCGCCGAGGTCCGCGGCGAGCCGGTGCGCACACACATCGAGCCAGAGGTGAACCTACCGGTGCCGGCGTACCTGCCTGAGCACTACGTGCCAGACGTTCATCAACGCCTGGTGCTCTACAAGCGCTTCTCGCAGGCGCCGCACCCCGACGACCTGAACGATCTGCGCGCCGAGCTGGTCGATCGTTTCGGTGACGCGCCCGATGAGGTCGACATGCTGCACGAGCTGATGATGCTCAAAATCGATCTTCGCGAGCTGCAGCTGCGCGCGCTCGACGGCGGCGCGGGACGGATCGTCGTGACCCTCGGCGCCGAGGCGCAGCTCGATGGCCACAAGGTCGCCGCGATGGTGCAGAAGTCGAAGTCGCTCTACCGGCTGACGCCAGACCTGAAGCTGGTGGCGAAGCTCGACCCGTCAGTGAAGGGGAAGGACTTCATTCCCGCGGCGCGGAAGGTGGTGCGTGACTTGATGGCGTGCGCTCGGCGGTGATCAGTTGCTGCGGTACTCCGCGAGCAGATTCGCTACGGCCCGCGTGTGATCGGGATCAGCGACGAAGCGAGCCAACCACTCGAGATCGAGCGTCGGAAGGTATGCGCTCTTCTTCCGTTTCATGTAGCGGTTGGTCTTGAGAGCAAAAACGCCAATGCGATCGTTCTCCCACAGCCAGACTTCTGGAACGCCCAACCGTTCGTAGACCTCGAGCTTGTCGATGCCGGAGCGGCTCCAGTTCACTTCAATCGCGATGTCTGGAACCGACGCCATGTCAGAACGGCCGACCACGTAGCATTCGTCGGGTTCGGCGACCGCCTTGCCGCGACGCTTCTTCAGGGTCGTCGAGCCGAACGGACTCACCGCAATGCCCTCGAGCGCAGCCCACATCTCAAGGAGCCTCCCGATGCGGCTCTTGATGCCCTCGTGCGACTTTGATGGAGACATGAGCTCCAGAACTCCGTCCAGGTAGGTGATCCGGGGGCTGAGTGACTCGCCTCGCATCCGCAGAAACAGCTCGAAGTCAGACCACCCCAGCCGCATCGTCACGAGCTGGTCAGACTGCGCGAGAGAAGTCGCTTCCATTGGTAGAGGAGTGGCGCGGTGTCGCATCAGCGACCCGTTTCCACTCTCCTCCTTTCAAACCGTACGTGCGGATTTCCCGCATACGGCTTCACGGGTGTCTTCACGGGCAGCTTA
>JALHMW010000005.1:229585-232342 GCA_022843845.1 Archangium sp. | reverse complement strand
GCCACCTGCCGAGCCGCCACCTGCCGAGCCTGCCGAGCCGCCAGCCGCCGAGCCGCCACCTGCCGAGCCGCCAGCCGCCGAGCCGCCACCCGCCGAGCCTCCACCCGCCGAGCCTCCACCCGCCGAGCCTCCACCCGCGCCTCCGGTCACCACCACGCTCGCCAGCCCATTCACCCCGTTTGCGTTCGCGGTGATCGAGTTCGGGAACGAGCCCGGCGTCATACCTGCCGTGAACAACCCACCCGCGTTGATCGACCCTGCGGCGGCCTGTGTCGACCAGTTGAAGCCGACGGGAACGACGTTGTTGAAGGCGTCGCGGGCTTCAGCCGTGAACTGCTGGGTGGCTCCCGTTGCGACCATCGCGTTGTTCGGCGTCACGTTCACCGCGAGCACGGGTCCGGGCGACACCTGCACGCTCGCGAAGGCCGTCAATCCGCTCGCCTCGGCGCGCACCGTGTTGGCGAAGGTTCCCGCCATCGTGCCGGCAGTGAAGATGCCGCCTGCGCTGATTGTTCCGCCACCGCTGACGACGCTCCAGGTCGGGCTGACCGCGACGATGCTGCCCATCGAGTCGCGGCCCGTCACCGTGAAGCCTGCTGTACCGCCGGCCTGCACCATCGCGAGCAGGGGGCTGATGGTGAGGCTCGAGAGCGCGCCTGCCTGAATGACGATCGTCGCGTTCCCGGAGGTCGCACCAGACGTCGCGATGACGGCGGTGTTGTAAGTGCCGATGGTGTTCGAGGCGGTGAACACGCCGCCCTGGGTGATCGTTCCGGCAGCGGCGTTCGCGCTCCAGGTGAACGCGGTCGTGACGGAGTTGGAGAACGCGTCGCGAGCCTGCGCGGTGAAGGTGGTCATTCCTCCCGGGGCGAGGGTCGCCATGCTGGGCGTGACGGCGATCGTCGCGATCGGGCCGGGCGTCACGGTCACCGAGACTGTCGCGTTGGCAGTTCCTGATGAAGCCCGCACCGTGTTTGCGAAGGCACCAGCCACGTTCCCCGCGGTGAAGAGCCCGGTTGGATTGATGCTGCCACCTCCGTTGACGACGGACCACGTGATCGGCGCTCCGGGGACGACCTGGCCCATGGAGTTGAGCGCCGTCGCGGCGAACTGCTGCGTTCCGCTGACGGCGATCGAGGCATTCGTGGGTGCGATGGTGATCGTCGCGACGGCTCCGCCACTTCCCCCAGTGATGGTGACTCCCGTCGACGACGAGACCGCAGCGGTCGCCCCAGGCGTTGCCGCGGTGACGCTGTTTGCGAAGGTCCCGTTGGACTGTCCAGCCGTGAAGATGCCTGCCGCTGAGATCGACGAGCCCGGAGCCGTCGTCGTCCAGGTGATCGGCGCGCCCATCACCGTGTTGCCGCAGCCGTCTGCTGCGGTCGCCACGAAGAGCTGCGTCATTCCTGCGACCACGCTCGGGTTGGCGGGCGCGACGCTCACGGCGGCGATGTCACCCGCGCCAACGGTCACGTCAGTCCGCCCGGTGATGGCGCCCGACGTGGCGGTGACGGCGTTCGAGTAGGGCCCGCGCGTGCAGCCAGCGGTGAAGAGGCCCGTGGTATTGATCGTGCCGGCCTGGGGCGTGGCGCTCCAGGTGATCATCGCGCCTGGGAGCGGGTTGTTACAGCTGTCACGAACCGCTGCGGTGAACTGCTGCGTGCCCTGGGATCTCACCGTTGGCGCTGCCGGCGTCACCGCGATGTTGTTCGCTGCGCCAAGCGTGATCGTGACGTTCGTGCGCCCGACGACACCGTTCGGCGCCGTGGCCGAGACGCCGTTCAGGACCATCCCCGGGGTGCAGCTGGCGGTGAGGGTCCCCGTGGCGGTGATCGCTCCTGCCGCAGCCGAAGCGGTCCACGTGAAGGTGGTGGCGACAGGGTTGTTGTTCACGTCGAGTGCCGTGGCGCCGAAAGCGATCGTTCCGCCTGCAGCGACCGTCGGGTTGATGGGGAACACCACGATCGTAGCGACGGGGCCGACGGTGAACGGGAACGCACCCTGGTCGATCACCATGCCACCGGGCACCGCTCCAACGCGGCCAGCGCCGATGCACGGCGACGTTGACGTCAGCGTGAAGTCGCGTGGCATCGCCGCCCCGTTGGTGAACAGCGGGTTCGAAGACTGCGAGCCCGTGCCTGCAGAGACCGCGTCGTAGTTGTTCGACGGCGTGTTGGCGCCCGTTGGAGGCATCAGGACACCCGTGCCTGCGTTGCCCCACACGTCGTTGTAGCTCGCAGAGAACGAGGGAGCGCTGCAGAAGGTGTAGCGGCGGAGGCCGGTGCTGCCGTTGTGAGAGATGATGGAGTTGGTGACGTTGATGGAGCCCGCGCCGCAGTCGGCGAGGACGCCGTGGTAGGCGTTGTAGGAGACGGTGGAGCGGTCGACCGAGACGGTGCCGCCCGTGAGTCTGATGGCGCCGTCAGAGCCGGTGGTGTCGCGGACGACGGACGACGTGATGGTGACGTTGCCTGCGCTGACGCTGACCGCGCTGTTGGTGCATCCGGCGAGAGTGACGCCCGACAGGGTCGCGGTCGCGCTCCCCGAGCCGAAGAACGAGAGGCAACGGCCGTTGCCGACGGACGAGTTGGACAGGGTGAAGGTGGTGGCACTCGCGCCGGCGAGGACATCGAAGGTTGAGTTGAGGCGCTCGAAGCGGGCCTGCGCGATGGACGCCGACGCGCCAGCGAGGACACGCATGCCGCCCCAGGTGGAGGCGGGGGCGGTGCCGGTGAAGACGATCTGACTGACGGCGGT
>JALHMW010000005.1:0-229485 GCA_022843845.1 Archangium sp. | reverse complement strand
GAGTTGAGGCGCTCGAAGCGGGCCTGCGCGATGGACGCCGACGCGCCAGCGAGGACACGCATGCCGCCCCAGGTGGAGGCGGGGGCGGTGCCGGTGAAGACGATCTGACTGACGGCGGTGCCGATGGCCTGAAGGGTGCCGGCGACGAAGAACTCGGAAGCGATGGCCGAGTTGCCGCTGCCTTGTGTGTCAGAGGCGGCGAAGGTGAAGGTGGTGCCGGGGTCCACGACGATGGTGACGCCGGCAGGAATGACGACATCGCCCGAGACGGTGATGGGGCCCGAAAGCGTGGCGTTGGTCCAGAGGTAGCCCTGCAGCGCGGTGCCAGGCGTGTTGTCGCCGGTGAAGGGGAGCGCACCGAAGTCGGTGGCAGACGGCCTGCGCGCGACGCTGCGATGGGTGATGCGGAGGTTGCGGCCCGCGCCGTCGAGAAAGAGGGGGTTGGCCGACAAGCTGCCCGTGCCCGCAGAGACCGCGTCGTAGTTGTTCGACGGCGTGTTGGCGCCAGTGGTGGCCGTGCCGGAGTTCCATGTCCCCGCGTTGCCCCAGACGACGTTGGCGCCAGTCGAGAACGAGGGAGCGCTGCAGAAGGTGTAGCGGCGGAGGCCGGTGCTGCCGTTGTGAGAGATGATGGAGTTGGTGACGTTGATGGAGCCCGCGCCGCAGTCGGCGAGGACGCCGTGGTAGGCGTTGTAGGAGACGGTGGAGCGGTCGACGGAGATGGTGCCGCCCGTGAGTCTGATGGCGCCGTCGGAGCCGGTGGTGTCACGGACGACGGACGACGTCATGGTGACGGTGCCTGCGCTGACGCTGACCGCGCTGTTGGTGCATCCGGCGAGGGTGACGTTCGAGAGCGTCGCGGTCGGCGGAGTGCCAGCGCCCGTGAACGAGAGGCACCCCGTGGTGTTTTGCAGGGTCGAGTTGTTCAGAGTCACCGTTGTCGGCGCCATGCCAGCGACGACGCGGATGCCCTGGCTCATTCGCTGGAACTGCGTCGAGCCCGCCTGAAGGCTGGCGCCTCCTGTGACGATGAGGCCACCCCACGTGCTTCGTCCCGTCGACGGGCCCGTGAAGGTCGTCGTCTGCCCTGCCGACTCTTGAACGGTCAACGTGCCCTCGACGAAGACGTCGACGAGGCTCGTGCCTCCCGCGCGCATGATGTTGTCGGTCGCGGCCGCGGTGATGGTCGTCCCCGCAAGCACCGTCAGCGTGACGCCTGCCGGAATCGTCACGTCGCCGTTGAGCGTCACCGTCTGGCTGATGCCTGGCAGTCCCCAGGTGGTCCCCGGCGCGATGTTCCCGCCTGGGAAGGTGAGTTGGGCGGACGCGAGGGCAGGAACCAGCGCGAGGAGCACGACTGAGGTTCGGATCATGGCGAGGCTTCAACCCACGAGCGGCACGTGAGGTGCAAGCCGATTTCGCCTACCTTCCGCACCATGCGTCCCTACGAGGTCATCAAAGCCAAGCGCGACGGACAGGTTCTCGCGCCAGAAGTGATTCGTGCCTTCCTCGATGGCTACGTCAAAGGCGACGTCGCCGACTACCAGATGTCGGCGATGACGATGGCGGTGTTCTTCCGTGGCCTGACGCCGCCAGAGCTCGCGGCGTGGACCCGCGCGATGCTCGAGAGCGGTGAGGTGCTCGATCTCTCGGAGACGCCGGGCGTGAAGGTCGACAAGCACTCCACCGGTGGCGTCGGCGACAAGGTCAGCCTGAGCCTCGCGCCGCTGGCCGCTGCGTGTGGCGTTCCGGTTCCGATGATCTCGGGCCGCGGCCTCGGCCACACCGGCGGCACGCTCGACAAGCTCGAGTCGATTCCCGGCTTCCGCGTCGATCTCTCCATCGCCGACTACCGCCGCCTCGTGAAGACCATCGGCGCGTGCCTGATCGGCCAGACCGCGACGCTCGCTCCGGCCGACAAGAAGCTCTACGCCCTGCGTGACGTCACCGCGACGGTCGACTGCATTCCGCTCATCGCGTCGTCGATCATGTCGAAGAAGATGGCCGAGGGCATCGACGCGCTCGTGCTCGACGTGAAGGTGGGCTCGGGCGCGTTCATGAAGACGATCGAAGACGCACGAATTCTGGCGCGCACGATGATCGGCATCGGCACCGAGATGGGGAAGAAGGTGGTCGCGCTCCTCACCGACATGGACCAGCCGCTCGGCCGCACCGTCGGCAACGCGCTCGAGGTGAAGGAGGCCGTCGAGATGCTCCGTGGCCAGGCGCCCGCCGACTACACCGAGCTGACCCTGGCGCTCACTGCAGAGATGCTGGTGCTGGGCAAGCAGGCGGGCTCCATCGACGAGGCCCGGGCGAAGCTGCAGCGCTCGATCACCAGCGGCGCGGCCGAGGCGAAGCTGAAGGAGATCGTCGCGGCGCAGGGCGGAGACCCCGCCGCGATCACCGACCTGTCGCGGTTGCCGAAGTCGCGCACCACGGTGGCCATCACCGCCGAGTCGGCGGGCTTCGTCACCGCCATCCACAGCGAGGCGATCGGGCTCGCGGCCATGGCGCTCGGCGCGGGGCGAGAGAAGACCAGCGACGTGATCGACCCGGGCGTCGGCTTCGTGCTCGAGAAGAAGCTCGGCGACGTGGTGACGGCGGGCGCGACACTGGTGACGGCGCACGTGAACGACGATCGCCGCGTGCCCGAGGTGATCGAGCGGGTGCGCCGCGCCTACCGCATCGGGGTCGCCGCGCCCGCCGCAAGGCCGCTGGTCCTCGAACGCCTCGCCTGACGCGACGCGCTCCGCAGGCCTCACGGCGGTGGAAAAGGCCGCGCGGGTCGGGCAAGCAGCCCGCATGATCAGCGCGAACCTGCGAGTGCCCCAGCCGTTGAACGAGCCGGTGAAGTCCTACGCTCCCGGTTCTGCCGAGCGGTCGGAGCTCAAAGCGACGCTCGCCCGAATGGCAGGGGAGCGGCCCGAGATCCCGGTGCGCATCGGTTCGAAAGACCTCCGAACCGGCAAGGTCGACACGATTCGGTCTCCGCATCGCCACTCGCAGGTGTTGGGCACCTTCCACGAGGCCGGCGCCGACGACGCGACGGCTGCCATCACCGCAGCCCTCGCCGCGAAGCGCTCGTGGAGCTCGATGGCCTTCACCGATCGGGCGGCGATCTTCCTCCGCGCCGCCGAGCTGCTCACGACGAAGTACCGGCCGCTGCTCAACGCCGCCACGATGCTGGGGCAGTCGAAGACCGCGTTCCAGGCCGAGATCGACGCCGCCTGCGAGGCGATCGACTTCCTGCGCTTCAACGTGCACTTCGCGCAGACCCTGCTCGATCAGCAGCCGCTCTCGGCGCCGGGCGTGTGGAACCAGACCGACTACCGGCCGCTCGACGGCTTCGTCTTCGCGATCGCGCCATTCAACTTCACCGCCATCGCGCTCAACCTGTGCACCGCGCCGGCGTTGATGGGCAACGTCGTGATCCTCAAGCCTGCACAGACTGCGATGCTCTCGGCGCATTGGATCATGGAGCTCCTGCGCGAGGCGGGCCTGCCTGACGGCGTGATCACGATGCTCCCCGGGCCCGGCCCCGTCATCGGCAACGTCGTGCTGAACCACGCCGACCTCGGCGGCATTCACTTCACCGGCTCGACCAACACCTTCAACCTCATGTGGCGCACGGTGGGCGAGAACATCAGCCGCTACCGTCAGTACCCGCGCATCGTGGGAGAGACGGGCGGGAAGGACTTCATCTTCGTTCACCCCTCGGCAGCCGACGATCTCGACGCGGTCGCCACGGCGATCGTCCGCGGCGGCTTCGAGTTCCAGGGCCAGAAGTGCTCGGCGTGTTCGCGCGTCTTCGTGCCGCAGTCGTTGTGGCCGAAGCTCAAAGAGCGCCTGGTGCCGATCATCGACGGCCTGACGATGGGCGATGTCGCCGACTTCCGGAACTTCATGGGCGCGGTGATCGACGAGAAGAGCTTCGCGAACGCCTCGAAGTACCTCGAGCTCGCGAAAGGCCCCGACGCGACCGTGATCGCCGGTGGCACCGCCGATCGGCGCGAGGGCTGGTTCATTCGGCCGACCCTGGTGCAGTGCACGACGCCGACGCATCGCCTCATGACCGAAGAGATCTTCGCGCCGATCGTCAGCCTCGTCGTCTACCCCGATGCGCAGTACGTCGAGACGCTGCGCGCGTGCGATCAAGCTGCGCCCTATGCGTTGACCGGGGCCGTCTTCGCGCGAGATCGCCAGGCGATCGTGACCGCGTCGACCGAGCTGCGCCACGCCGCGGGCAACTTCTACGTCAACGACAAGCCCACCGGCGCCGTCGTCGGTCAGCAGCCGTTTGGCGGCAGCCGCGCCTCGGGCACCAACGACAAGGCCGGCTCCATGCTCAACCTGACGCGCTGGACGTCACCGCGGACCATCAAAGAGACGCTCGTGCCGCCGACGAGCGTTGGCTACCCGTTCATGTCGGCAGAGTAGGGCCTGGGCCGTTTCCCTCGTTGGCTCGCTCAGCGGCGTCAGTTACAGTTGCAACAGCCATGGCCTACGATCTCAGCCCGTCTCTCGATGAGCTCAAGTCCGTCATTCGCAAGGCGGGCCTGCGCAGCACCTCACCTCGAATCGCGGTTCTCCGCCGGCTGTCGGTCGCGAGCACGCCGATCTCTCACGGCGAGCTGGTCGAGGTGCTCGCGAGCGACGGCATGGATCGCACGACGATCTACCGCAACCTCGTCGATCTCACCGAGGTCGGCCTCGTCTCGCGGACCGATCTCGGCGATCACGTCTGGCGCTTCGAGCTCAAGCGCGGGACCGGCAACGGCGACGACGCCCGGCACCCGCACTTCACCTGCTCCGACTGCGGCGCCGTGTCGTGCCTGCCCGAGGTGACGCTCAAGGTGAAGCAGGGCAAGGGCGTGCCCAGGGCGCTGACGCAACAGAAGGTCGAGATCCAACTTCGCGGTCAGTGCGACGCGTGCGCGGCCTGAAGATGACTCCCGCTCGACAAGTGCCCGCCGTCGACGATCCTGCGTGCTCGGTCCGCGTGCCCCCGAAGGTGGCTCCGTCTGGTGAGGCGCGTACGCGCTGGGTCGTCGGCCTCACCGCCGTGATGATGGTCGCCGAGCTGATCGCCGGCACCATCACGCACTCGCTCGCGCTCACCGCCGACGGCTGGCACATGGCCACGCACGTCGGAGCCCTGGGCCTCTCGGCGCTGGCGTACTGGTACGCGCGAACGCGGGCGGGTGAGACGCGCTTCGCCTTCGGCACGGGCAAGGTCTACGCCCTCGCCGGCTTCACCAGCTCGACGCTGCTGGTGATCGTGTCGTTCGAGATGGTGTCGAGCGGCATCGGGCGCCTGATCTCGCCTGAGGTCGTCGACTTCGCCGACGCGCTCCCCGTGGCGATCATCGGGTTGGTGGTGAACGTCGTCTCGGCGTGGTTGCTCGATGGCGCGCATTCTCACGGCCACGATCACGGGGCGCACGGTCACGCCAGCCACGATCACGCCGGCCACGATCATTCACACGACCATTCGTCTCACGATCACTCCCACGATCACGGCGAAACCAAACAGGATCAAACCGAGGCGCTGCGACGCGCCGTGCACGAGAAGGGTCACGACAACAACCTGCGCGCCGCCTACCTGCACGTCGTCGCCGACGCGCTGACCAGTTTGCTCGCGATCGTCGCCTTGCTGGCCGGCCGTTTCTACTCCCTGGTCTGGCTCGACGCGGTGGTGGCCATCGTCGCTGCCCTCGTCATCCTCAAGTGGGCGTGGGGGCTGATCTCCGACTGCGCCCGCCAGCTCATCGATCTCGGGCCCTCGACGGCGCTGCGCGATCGGGTGCAGGCCGCGCTGGAGCAGGTCGGCGAGACGAAGGTCGTCGATCTGCATCTGTGGCACGTCGGCCCGACGCAGCTGGTCTGCGTAGCCTCGGTCTCGACCTCTGGCCCGCAGACGCTCGGTGACTTCAAACGCGCGGTTGTCTCCGTCGTGCCGGTCGACCACCTGACGATCGAGATCGCGCGCCCCGGCGCCGAAGCGTGAGATGAGCGCTCCAGCGGCGTCGGGCCTGGTCGACATTCGTTGGGGCTGGGACGAGTCGCTCTTTCACGCCATCAATGGGCTCGGCTGGGCGTGGCTCGACGTGGTGTGGGTCGTCACGACCTCGAGACCGTTCGGCATCGCCGTCACCCTGGTGTTCGCGGCGTGGCTCGCCGTCAGGCTGAAGCGTCAGGTGGTGTTGCCGCTCGCGCAGCTCGGCGCCGCGATCGCGGTGACCGACGCGCTCGGTGCGAGGGTGATCAAGCCGGCGATTGGCAGAGCGCGGCCGAGCTTCGTTCTCGCCGATGAGCTCGTTCGTGTCCTCGTGCCGGCCTCCAACGTCGGCTCGATGCCGTCGCTGCACAGCGCCAACGCCTTTGCCGTGGCCACCGTCGTGACCCTCACGTACCCGAGGGCCGGGCTGGCGGCGTTCCCGGTCGCGTTCCTCATCGGCGTCAGCCGTGTCGGGGTCGGCGTGCACTGGCCGTCCGACGTGCTGGCGGGAGCCGTGTATGGCTCGTCGATCGGCGCGCTGATCGTCTTCGGCGCGAGGGCCGCGCTGGCTCTTCGTTCAAGGTCGTCGACGCTGGAGGCCAAGCAGCACGGCGAGCCCCACCAGCCCGACCGCCCCTGACGTCGATCGAGCTCGGCAGGCGCGCAGCTGAGGGCGGCCAGGAGGAGCACCCGACGGCGCCTCGAGTCACTTGATGACGCCGCGGCCGTCAGCGCCGATCTCGACGCGCCTGGTTTCGACCGCGTTGAAATGGAGCCCGCGAATGCCGCCGCCCATGCCGACCTCGAACTCGCGCACGAGCGGCTTGCCGATGGTCTGGCCCTTCTTCGCGGCCCAGGCCTCGAGGTTCTTCGCGTCGTCTCCGGTGCTGAACGCCTCGATGCCGGGCGGGAGCGGCGCGTTCGGTCGCAACCCGACCAGCGTCGGCGGCTCACCCAGGTAGTCCGCGATGGGCGCGATGGCCTGGTCCAGGGTGACGAGCCGGTAGGGCGACTCGTCGTACTCATCGGACTCGGTGTTCGGCTTCTCGAAGAACAGACCGCCGCCCACGTAGGTCGCCGAGTGGAGGAGCTCGTACTCGCCACGCTTGAACGCCACCACGTCGCCCGGCTTGAGCTCGCTGAGGAACGCGGGGGCTTTCCCCGGCTCCGAGGTGCCGACGGTCGTGAACTTCTCGGGGTTCTCGTAGTCGGGGCCGACCATCTGCGCGTCGCCGTACAGCAGGCTCACGTGGGTCGACGGCTGGCCCTGGTACGCGCGCATCATCTCCCACGCGGTGCCGTGGCAGTTGGGCGACGTGCTGATCTCGAGATCGCCACGGCCTTCGTTGCCCATCGCGTCGTTGAGCTTGCCGGTGCCCTTGAGCTTCGCGGGCGGGCCGGGGTCGATGTCGCGGTTGACCAGCGCCTGAATCGTCGGAGGCAGGAAGTCGATGACGCCGTAGTCGCGCGCCGCGTCGAACTTCACCTGAGAGAGCCCGCCGAACTCCTTCTTGAGGGCGTCGAACTGTGGCTGGGAGAGCTTGCCGAACTGCACGTCGAGCGTCTTCGTCATCAGCGGGTTGGCGCCGGTGAGGCCCTGGAACTGGAGCTCGTTGGCCTGCTTCACGTTCACGCCGGCGATCGTCTTCGAGGCGAGCTTCGCCGGGCCGACGACGGCCGTCTGAGGCGTCTGGAACGAGGCGGGCGGCCCCATCAGCGTCGGCTTCGGGCCTCGTGGGGAGCGAGAGCTCCACGCGGCGTCGGTGCGCACCTCAGGCGCCGCACCGGGCGTCGTCGGGGTGGTGGTGGGTCGAGTCGTGGGAGCGGCTGCGGGGCGTTGGTTGACGCGAGGCATGCGCTGGTTGTTGCCCAACTCCCCGGGTGAAGGCAACCGTCAGACGCCCAGCCGCTCCGTCGACTCGATCACGGGGAGGCCCTTCGGCGTCGCGCCCAGCCTGGTCCGCAGCACGGCGCCGAGCGACACGCAGATCGCCATCGACATCACCAGCGGCCCAAGCACCGGGACGTGCGAGACGATCATCAGCGCGAGCAGCCCGAGCGCCAACACCATCGCCTGCGTCCGGCGCAGCTTGCCCAGCGGCATCGAGGTGCCCACGGTGTTGGCGATCGCCGCCAGGCCCATGGGAATGACGAAGGCGAGGGTGAGCCAGAGCAGCGCGGCGACGGGAATGCCGATGAGCGTCACCAGCAGGAACACCGTGAGCGGGAGCGCGAGGACCAGCGCCAGGAGCCCCACCGCGCCCGAGAGCACCGGCTGCGCGCGCACGGCCGACTCGAGGCCCTTCATGCGCTGTGGCGCGAACACCATGAGCAGGAAGCCGAAGACGAAGAACACCACGAATTGTCCCAGGAACGCGGCCAGCGACAGGCCTCCCGACTTCTCGTCGTTCGTGTCGAGCTCGGCGGCCTTCGAGGCCTTCACGGCGTGCGCCGCCATCGACGACGCGATGCCAGCGCCTCCGAACGACACCTCTTCGCCCCTGATGATCGCAGTGCCTTCGCGAACCACGCGCCCACCGAACGAGACCGCAGCGCCCTCGACGATCGCGCCGTCCTTGAGCACCACGTCTCCACCGAACGCCACTGCGTCGCCCTTCACCCGCGCGCCACGCTCGATGGTGATTGGCCCGCCGTAGGCGACCGCGTCTTTGACCGACTCACCCGCCGCGACGACCACCGGGCCGCCCGCTGAGATCACCTGCGAGCGACCGCCAGCCCTGAGCTGCTCGGCCTTCGCGACCGCGAGCGCTTGCACCTTCTCTGCCTGCTCCCGTTCGAGCTCGGCGCGCCGTTCGGCCTCCTCTGCGAGCGCCTCGGTCTTCTCACTCGTCTTCTCGAGCAGCGCGTCGATGTGCTCCGACTCGGCTTCGAGCTGTTCGATCGTCTTGTCCGCCACGTCGGAGGCCTTCGCCACCTCGGCCGGCGCGACGAGCGGCACCGGGGCCACTGGAGGAACTGGCGCGACGGGAGCTGCGAGCAGCGCCCCACGCCGCAGGACGTAGAGCTTGCCCTGCTTCGTCACCTCGAGCTGGTACACCTTCGCGACCGTCTCGAGCGCCTCTTCGGCCGTCACGTCGGTCAGGTGAATCTGTGCGGGCTCGGCGAGATCGCCGACGACGATGACGTTGAGACCTCCGCGCTCGGCGATGGTGGTGAGCCCCTGCTTGAGCGGGCCCTCGAACTGCACCGACACCGGCCCCGCGGCGAGCACCAGCACGACAAGAGACGACAGCATCACGACACCGCCTTTGCGTTCATCGGAGTCAGGAGCCGGCGGAAGCCCACCAGCGTCACCATCACCAGGACTGCCAACACCACGGAGAGCGGCAGGCCAGCCGTGCGCCAGACCGCGGCGAGGCCGCTCCCGAAGCCGACGAGCACCTCTCGCGCCGACACGAACGTGCGGGCCAGCGAGACCGCGACCCCGTTCGCCGACGCGCCAGAGGACACGAAGGCTCCAATCGACGCCGCGAGGGCCACGAGGGTGATCACCGTGGCGCTCCGCAGCTCGGCGTTCGACACGCGGCGCGGCTCGGCTTCGACCTTCGCCATCACCTGGGTGAGGAAGTCGGCGGGCGGGAGCGGGTCAGCGAGGCGCAGCAGATCTTTCTCGAGCTGCCGGTGCGCTTCACGAACCGCGTCGCGGCCCAGCTCGTCGGGCGACACCTCGGCGAGCAGCCGCTCGAGCTCGGCGTCGTCATCACTCATGGGAGCGTTCATGCGGCACCTCGTTCTGCGGCCATCATTCGCGTGCGCAGCTTCTCACGGGCCCTGAAAAGGCGCGCCATGATGGTCCCCGGAGCGACGCCCATGATGACGGCGATCTCCTTCGTGGTGCGCTTCTGCACGTAATACAGCGCGAGCACTTCGCGATCGTCGGCCGACAACGTGCCCATCGCGTCTTCGAGCGACTGGCGCTGCTGATTGTCGATGGCCTTCTCTTCGCTGTTCGGCTCGCTCGAGGCGAAGGTGAGCGCGTGCGGCTCGAGGTCTTCGGTCTGCACCTTCTGCCGGCGGCGCAGAATGTCGAGGCAGAGGTTGCGCGCGATGGTGAGCACCCACAGATCGAACGGGCGCGTCTCGTCGAAGCGCTCGAGGTTCTGGTACGCGCGCAGGAAGGTCTCCTGGGCGACCTCGGTGGCCTCGGCCTCGGTGCGCAGCAGCCGCAGACACAGCCCGAAGACGGGGCGCTGCAGGCCGCGAACGAGCGCCGCAAACGCCGACGAGTCGCCCTTGCGCGCGCGGCGGACCTCTTGAGCCCAGGGCTGTTCAGCGTCGGCGGTCATCGTCCCCAGCGACATCGACAGCGAGGGAAGCATCTGTGCAAGTGCAGTCACGTCACCCAGTACGAGCCGCCATACCCCTCATTGCCCGGCGAACTGGCTGAATTGTGACCAGCAATTCCAGCGACTTGGCGCCTACTTTCGCGGCTGCGAAGCGCGTGCGGCAGCCCGGGCTTCCTTGCGGAGCTTCTGGCGGTCGCGGAAGCCCACCCGTGGGGTGCGAACTTCAGGAGCCGCGTTGGGGTGGCGGGCTTTCTCAGGAGGCCGCGCGCCCTTGTTCATGCGTGGATCGGTGAGGAGCTCGAGCGGATCTTTGCGGACGGGCCGCTCGGCGGCTTCTTTTTCGAGCTGCTCCACGCCGAAGTGGAAGAGCCGCTTCACGGTCAGCGTCGCGTAGCTGCCAGGGGGCAGGGTGAAGGCGACGTTCACCTTCAAGAAGCCACGGTTGATCTCGTCTTTGCTCGCGCGCCCGACCACCAGCTTCTGCGGCTGGATCAAAAGCGGCCGCTCCTCGTGCTTGAAATACAGCAGGCGAGGCGCGTCTTTGACGACCAGCTGCGCCAGCGTCAGCTTGTCTTTGCCCAGCGCCCAGTTGACGGCCTCTTCGACGCGGCGATCGGTGAAGGTCGTGGTGGGGCCGACGAGGGGCACGGTGGTGTGCCGCATCCACGAAAGCAGCTCGTGCGGCGCATCGCGGTGATGGAGCAGCGAGCCGGCCTGGTACGGCATCACGAACAACGACTCGCGGGGCAGCACGAGCTGAAGGAGCCGTCGCGCAGACTCGTTCCACAGGTACGACTGGTACGTGAAGAGCTGCATCGCGCGGTACTGCGAGTCGATCTGCAGGAAGGCGTCGACGAAGTTGCGTGGCTGCTTGCGGAGCACGTTCAACACGCGGCCGTACTTCTTGTTGGCCGTGTCGTACGGGCAGTGCTGCGACCAGTCGCCCCAGTTCGCGGCCCAGAAGGCCTTCACCTTGGCGTCGTCGCTCAGGTCGAGCGTCGAGGGCACGGCCATGTAGTTCTTCAGCGCGGCCTCGAAGTCGCCTTTCAGCAGATCCTTCGCGATGAAGCCCTGCCCGTGCTTGAGCGAGCCAAAGCGCTGGTTGTCGAAGTAGTTCACCACGCCGAGCCGGCCGACCTCGGCGACGGCCATGGTGACGTCCTGCATCTCTTGCTCGCGCAGCTGCCGAACCGTCACGGCGAAGCGGTTCGAGGTGGTGTTGGCGGCGGTCAGCGGCTCGGCGATGCGGCCCAGGAACTTCAGGCGCAGATCGGGGTCCTGCATGTCGACGTCGAAGCCATCGACGGCGATCAGCTGCTCGGTGCGGCCCTGCTTGTCCTTGAGCCCGCAGTAGCTGATCGAGCCCGGCTTGAGGCCGAACTTCTTCGCGATGCGACCGACGGCGTCGAAGGTCGACAGCTTCTGCTTGTCCATCAAGTAGACGCGGTGGGTGCCGTCCGGGTCCTCGTCGAACCGGTACGACTCCTTCACCGAGAAGTCTTCTGGGCGCTGCTTGAGCTTCATGAAACTGCCTTATCAGGCTCGGCGCCCTCTGCGTGAGAGGTGAGCGTCGAGCTCACGCCACGACCTCGAGGCTGAACGACGGCAGGCCCTCCCAGGTGTACGTGCCGGGCCGGGCCTTCAAGGTCGCGCGAAGGTTGCGGGCCATCGTCTGGGTCAGCTTGAGGGTGGCCTTGAGCCGGTCGAAGGTGAGCGCCGGGGCGTCGCCAGGCTGGAACTCGAGCTCGAACGCCGCCGCGCGCACGATGAAGGGCCGCTGATGCCCGATGCGCCCCTTGAGCAGACTCAAGATTGCGTCTGCCGTCTCTGCGTCGACCTTCCACGACAAGGACGTCTTGCTCACCACACCTTCGCAGACGCGCGCCTGCAGCACGCCCATCGACGAGCCCTCTTTTTCGACGCGCTGCTCGATGGCCTGCCGCGCCCTGGGAGAAGCAAGGAGTGAGGCTCGATCGAGCGTCGTCGAGAGGGTCGGGTCGAGCCTGGCCAGCACCTCGAGGAGGCCCTCGGGGCTCCACTCGCGCACCAGGCGCACCTCGTCGTTGGTGACGCCCACCGCGAGCAGGACCGGCACCGTGTCGTGGGGCGTGGTGATGACTCCGAACGAAGGGTCGATGGCGATCGCGAAGGCGTCGAGGTCGGTCTCGGTACCTTCACCGAACGGCTTTGGCCAACGCACGATCTGGCCCGGCTCCAGCTCACCCTCGCGCGCGAAGGCGATCAGCCGCTCGAGCACGGGGAAAGCCCAGGCCGGAGGCTGCGGCTCGCCGGGCGCGCGCGGCACCCGCAACACGACCTCCGCCGGCACGGTCGACGACAGCCCGTGTGAGCGCAGCCACCAGTAAGGGCGTGGGCCACCCATCGCCGCCACCCGCACCTCGACGCCACCGACGCTCGAACCCGTGACGGGACTCAGGCCCCAGTGCAGCACCTGCGCGGCTTCGAGCGCGGTGAGCACCAGCCCACGCCGTTCGGAGAGGGTCACTCTGGGCGGTGGCGGCAGCCTCACGGCCTTCGTCGCCTTGCTGCGGGCGGGTGCGGCGCGGGTCGCGGTCCGCTTCACTTTTTTCGAGTCAGTTCGGGGGCTTGATGCCTTCGTCGGGGCCTTGCGGACTGGCTTCGCCATGGTGCCAATGAGGTAGCAAGCAACGGCTCGTGTTTCCACCGTCCCCGGGCCGACCAACAGAATTGCATCGCTGCACTGTGGAACGAACCAGGGCTCGACGCCGTCGACAGAGGGCTCGTCAGTTCGTTTTGTCAGGGCCACTCCTCTGCTAGGGTCCCATGCGCTTGGCTCACCAACCGATTCCCCTGACCAACCTGGCGACGGCGGGCGAGCCCAAGCCCGCGCAGGTCTATGCCCCCGGCCAGATCAAGGGCCCCCGCCTGGCGGGGAAGTTTGCCGACGGCAAACAGGGCGAGTTCCCGCTGTCGGAGAAGACGTCGCTGGGCCGGCACCCGAACAACACGTTGCGGCTCGTCGATCGTGAGGTCTCGAAAGAGCACTGCGTGATCGAGCGCGTCGGCGCGACCTTCCTGCTGCGCGATCTCAACTCGTCGAATGGCACGTTCGTGAACGGCCGCAAGGTGCGCGAGCTGCGCCTGCGCGACGGCGATGAGATCGCGCTGGGCAACAGCCGGCTGGTCTTCATGTCGGGCGTCGATCAGGTCGGCGCGACCCCCGCCTCGAACGCTGGCGTGACGGTGGTGCAGTCGGCGCACTCGATGCCGGCCTTCCTCGCCACCGTCGCCCAGATGGAGTCGGCCGAGTTCAGGCCCGCCGACAAGCTGAGCGACATCGAGACGCTCAAGCAGGACTACGAGAAGCTGCGCATCGCCAACGAGTTCCACCGGCTCGTCGGCATGGAGCGAGATCTGCCCTCGCTCCTCGACAAGATTCTCGGCGTCGCCTTCGAGCTGCTCGCCGCCGACAACGCGGTCATCTTCCTCACCGACGACGATGGCGAGCTGAACCCGCAAGCCATCAAGCGCCGCAAGCAGGACAACAGCGAGGTCACCGTCTCCGAGACCGTGCTCAAGCGCGTGGCCGAGACCCGCAGCGCCGTGCTGACGGCCGACGCCATCCTCGACTCGCGGTTCTCGTCGTCAGAGTCGATCGTCGCGCAGGGCATCCGCTCCGCCATGGCCGTGCCGCTGCTCTCGAAGGGCGTGCTGAAGGGCATTCTCTTCTGCGACACCCGTGAGCGCACCAACGCCTTCTCGGAGAAGGACCTCAAGGTGCTCGCCGGCATCGCGTCTCAGGCCGCCATCGCGCTCGAGAACGCCGACCTCGCAGGCAAGGTCGAGCGCGAAGCCATCACCCGGGCCGAGCTCTCGCGTTTCCTCGCGCCCGCCGTCGCCGAAGCCGTGGTGTCGGGGAAGGTCGAGCTGCTGCGCGTGGGCCGGCTCGCCGAGGTCAGCGTCATCTTCGCCGACATTCGCGGCTTCACCTCGATGGCCGAGGCCGACAGCCCGCAAGAGACCGTCGCGATGCTGAACACCTTCTTCACCGCGATGGCGAACGTGATCTTCAAGTACGAGGGCAACCTCGACAAGTTCATCGGAGACTGCGTCATGGCGACGTGGGGCCCGCCGATCACCCACGTCGACGACGCCGCGCGCTCGCTGCGCTGCGCCCTCGAGATGCTCGACGAGATTCACGAGATGAACCGGCAGCGCGCAGAGGCCGGCAAGAAGGCCATCGAGGTCGGCATCGGCGTCAACACCGGCCCCGCCGTCGTCGGCTACATCGGCTCGACCGAGCGTCACGAGTTCACGGCCATCGGCGATTCGGTCAACACCTCGTCGCGGCTGTGTGGGCTCGCCAAGGCCTCGGAGGTGTTGGCGTCGGAAGCGACCGTTCGCGCCGCTGGCCCCGGCTTCATCGTCGAGCCCGTCTCCGTGCTGCAGGTCAAGGGCAAGGAGAAGGGTGTTCCGACCTTCCGCGTTCTCGGCTTCAAGGGCTGATCGAAGGCACTCGTGACGCGGTCGAGCCGCCAGGCCGTCACGCAGTCCTGCCCCAACTGCGCGCGCGTTCACGACACGTCGGTCTACGTCTCGGGGCAGGTGATCACCTGCGCCTGCGGCATCAGGTTCGAGGTGCGCCGGACCGACGTGCGCGCGCCGTCGCTCGGGCAGACGCAAGTCGCCAGGCCAGCCGGCATCAGCCCCCCGCCGCCGCCACCGCCCGTCCCCTCGCACGTCGAGATCGATCTCGCGGCGACGACGAGCTCTCCTCGAAACCCCTCTGACACGGCCATCGCCGAGCCCAACCCGCAGGTGCCCGGCTACGAGCTCGTCGAGCTGTTGGGGCGGGGCGGCATGGGTGAGGTGTGGCGCGCGAGGCAGACGTCGCTCAACCGACAGGTCGCGGTGAAGATCCTGCCATCGAAGTTCGCGGCCGATCGCGAGTTCGTCGCCCGCTTCGAGAAGGAGGCCACCGCGCTGGCCGCCCTCAACCACCCCAACATCGTGCAGATCATCGACCGCGGGCAGGCGGGCACGCACTACTACTTCGCGATGGAGCTCGTCTCCGGCGTCAACCTGCGCGAGATGCTCACCGGCCGGCGGCTGTCTCCGAAAGACGCGCTGCGCATGGTGGTGCAGATCGCCCGCGCCATCGACTACGCCCATGAGCAGAAGGTCGTTCACCGCGATCTGAAGCCCGAGAACGTGCTGGTCGACCCGCGCGGCCACGTGAAGATCGCCGACTTCGGCCTGGCCGGCATGAAGGACAGCGAGAAGAACATCGCGTTGACCGCCACCGCCGTCGCGATGGGCACGGTCAACTACATGGCGCCCGAGCAGCGACGCGACGCCAAACACGTCGATCACCGCGCCGACCTCTATTCGCTCGGCGTGTTGCTGTACGAGATGCTGACCGGCGAGCTGCCGCTCGGACGGTTCAAGCTGCCAAGCGAGAAGGTGCCGGGGCTGTCGCTCACCATCGACGAGCTCGTGGCCCGGCTGCTCGACAGCGATCCGGAGCACCGCCCGTCGAGCGCGCACGAGGTCGCGCTCATTCTCGAGCCTCTCGTCGACACCGTGGGCAGCACGATTTCACTGAAGCGTCAGTCGACGGTGCCGAACCGGGTGTCCTCCTTCGTCCAGGAGTCGGGGGGCGGGTGGAAGCTGGGCGTCTTCGTGCTGGGCGCGCTGTTGCTCGTGGCGCTCGCGGCGCGGCTGTTGCCGACCGAGGCCGCGAAGTCGAACCCGCCTGCGGCGCGCGCTCCGGCCTGGTACCAGGACACCGACGAAGCCTTCTTCGCCACCGTTCGCGACCAGGGCAGTGAGCTCACTGTCGGGTTCGAGCCCTCGACGCCCGACGCCGGTGAAGAGATCAGCGCGCACGCGGGGCACTGGGCGCTGGATGACGGCGCGTTGACGGCGATTCAGTACGGTGACGTGACCGATCCCGAAGGTCCGGTGACGGTGACTCCACGCGCGTACCTGGGCGCCCGCTACTACTCGACCGAAGAGTTCAGCGCCGAGGTCGAGGTGGCGTTCGAGCGGCTGAGCCCCGAGTTCCCACCGCTCGATCCGCGCAGCCAGCGCTTCGTCGAGCTGTCGTTCCGCATCAAGGACCTGCAGGTCAGCCTCTTTGCGATTCCTGACGTGCCGGGGTTGCCGCCCGTGAACGAGATGCGCCTGATGTGGCGGTACTTCCGCCTCGACGGCACCGAAGAGGTCGGCAACAGCGCCGCCGACGCGATGACGCAAGATCAGGTGACGGTGCCACGCGGGAAGTTCCGTATGGGCGTGAAGCTGAAGGCCCTCCGCACCGGCAGCGTCGAGGTGAAGGGCACGGTCAACGGCTCCGAGGTGCTGCGCAAGGAGCTGCCCGGCCTTGGCGTGCGGACCGGCAAGGTGGCCGTCGGCTGCCGCAACCTGCAGTGCCGCTTCTCGAACCTCGTCGTGCGCGGGAAGCCGATGCCGAAGCCGAAGCTGCCCGCGGCGCCGCCGTCGAACTGAACCCTGCTGCTGTGCTCCTGACTCTGATGCCCGACGCATCGATCCAAAGGAGTGACTCATGTGCATGGCCGTGACGTGTCCGAAGTGCGGGAAGGCTGACTGGCGTGGGTGTGGAGCCCATGTCGAGCAGGTGCTCGGCAAGGTGCCGCGCGAGCAGCGATGCAAGTGCCGTGAGGCTCCCGTCAAGAATCAGGCGACGTCGACGCCGGTGGTGTCGCCGCCGATGCGGTGACTTCGGAGATCCCGGGTAGGCTGCCGGCATCGTGGAAGGTCGGCTGTTGCTCAAAGATTGCAGCCTGTTCAGCGCCGATGGGCGCGTTCGGGCGCACATGGCGGTGCTGGTCGAGGGCGGGTCGATCGTTCAGGTCGTCGACGATGCCTCGCTCCCGGTGCTGCCAGGTGACTGGGCGGTGCAGTGTGATGGCCGGCTCGTCACGCCAGGGTTCGTCGATTGCCACACCCGCCTCGTCGGGGCGCAGCTGTCGCCCTGGTCTGGCCACCACCTGCTTCGGCCGCTCGAGGAGCGCTACAGCGTCGAGGCGCAGCTCGAGAAGGTGGTGACGGTTGGAGAGGTCGAAGCGCTGACCGCTGCGGCGCTCGCGCGTGGACTGCTCCGCGGCACCACGATGTTCGTCGAGCACCTTCACGCGCCGTCGTGTGTCGAAGACGCGCTCGCCGTTCAGGGCCGCACGGCCGAACGCCTCGGCGCCAGGCTCATCAACAGCCACGCGTCGAGCAGCCAGCTGAAGGAGTTTCCCGGCCCGGCTCAAGTGGAAGCGAACGCGGGTCACGTCGTCTCGACGAAGGGCAACCCGCTCGTTCGAGGCTCGCTGGGTGTGGCCGCGTCGTTCTGCGCCGATGACGATCTGCTGCGGCGGGTCGGACGTCTGAAGGAAGAGCTCGGCGTCGGCGCGCACTTCCGCATGGCCGAGAGTGATGAAGATCTCGCGCTCACGTGGGATCGCCACAACACCCGCGTCGTCAATCGCTTCGAGACCTTCGGCCTCCTGGGTGGAGCGTCAATCGGCGCCCACGCTCGCGCCATCGATCGCGCCGAGGCGCAGCGGCTGGCCCGCACCCGCACGTTGATCGCGCTCAGCCCACGCCTCACGCACACGCTCGAAGGCGGCAGTGCGCTGGGCATGGAGGCGGTGCTCCTCAGTCAGAACCTCGTCGGCCTCGGCACGGGTGGCAGCGGCACGTTGTGGGAAGAGCTTGCGGCGAGCTTCACGGGCGTCATGACGCTCGCGCGCTCCGGCCGCATGCTGGACCCGGACAACCTGATGTCGACGTTCCTGGTCGGTGGCCCGGCGGAGCTGTGCACGATGGTGTTCGGCCAGCCGTCGGGAACGCTCGATGTCGGCGCGATCGCGGATCTCGTCGTGCACGACTTCGTCCCGGCGCAGGAGGTGGGCAACTTCACGCCGCACCTGCTGATGCAGCTCAGTCAGACGCGCGTCGCGTGGACGATCGTGAACGGGCGCGTGGTGGTTCGTGAAGGCCAGCTGCTCGCCGCGCCGTTGATGCAGCTCGAGCACCAGGCCGCGAAGGCCGTCGAGGCGGTGTGGACGCGCTCCTGAAGGAGGCGCTCGTACGGCGGCGGGCGCGCTTGCCTGCCGAGACGAGCTGCTTCCGGTGGATCGACGGCGAGCTGCCCGGCGTGACGATCGATCTGTTCGCCGACGTCGCCGTGGTGTCGTTCTATCGAGTTGCAGTTCCCGACGAGGCGCGCGGAATCGGGGAGGCGCTGAGATCGACCGGCGTGGTGCGCAGCGTCTTCGTGAAGCACCGGCCGAGAGAGGCCAAGCGCGCGGCGAATGAAGACGTGTCGCTCCTGGCGCCACCGGAGCCCATCGTTGGCGACGCAGTCTCCGAGCTCGAGGTGCTGGAGCAGGGCCTGCGCTTCGTCATCCGCCCGGCGAACGGGCTCTCGGTCGGGCTGTACCTCGACGCGCGAGACGCCAGGGGCTGGGTGCGAGCGCACGCGAAGGGCCGGCGGGTGCTCAACCTGTTCTCGTACACGTGTGGCTTTGGCGTCGCGGCGAGGCTCGGGGGTGCGGCGCGGGCGGCGAACGTCGATGTGTCACGCAAGGTGCTCGATTGGGGCGAAGAGAACCTGACGAAGAACGGCCTGACACCCGAGCGCTTCGACTTCATCGCGGGTGACAGCTTCGACTGGCTGGCCCGGTTCGCGAAGAAGGGGGAGCAGTTCGATCTCGTGGTGCTCGATCCGCCCGGGTTCGCGACGACGAAGACCAGCCGCTTCACCGCAGCCCGCGACTATCACCAGCTCGTGGCAGCGGCCGAGAAGATCGTCGCACCCGAGGGGCTATTGTTGTCGATGTGTAACGTCGAGGCGCTGTCGGCCGACGAGTTCGACTCGCAGCTCGAGCGGGGCCTGGGATCGAGGAAGCGTCGGCGGGTGACGGCGTTTGGCGCAAGCGCGGTCGATTTTCAGCAGCCCAGCGCGCTCAAGTGCGTCGTGCACGAGCTGTGAACGTCAGGATCCCGTTCTGATCGAGGTGATTCTCCACGGCAACTCGGGGATCGGATCGACGATCGGCCCGCCATCGTCGTTGACGGCGTTGGGCAGCGTCCCCAGCAGCACCACCGCGGTGTCTTCGAGCTGCTCGAGGCGCTTCTGGTTCTCTCGATGCGCGGCGACCGCCCGGCGACGCCTGACGAACGCGAGCACCATCAAGAACGCCGAGCCGCTCCACACCAGCGAGCCACTCATGAAGAGTACCGGCCACCAGGGATAGCGCAGCGCCACGTACTTGCGGAACTCGGTCTCCTCCAACGACAGCGACGTGTGGAACGCCCGCGCGAACGCCTGCTCGAAGATGACGCCCTGGCCGTTCAGATCGATCAGCTCGCCGAACTGCTCCGGCCCGTAGCGGGAGAACAGGAAGCTCACGAACTCCGAGCTCTGCGCGTAGGCGACCTCGACGTCCTGCGGCCGCTCGGGAAACCCATCACGGAGCGCGTCGAAGTCGAAGAGCCGGTCGCTGGCGATCGCGATCGCCATGGTCGAGTAGTGGCCGCTCTTGAACTGCGTCTCGCGCGTCACCATCTGCGCGACGCCCTCCTGGAACCAGCGCGGCCAGTCCTTGCCCAGCTGGCCCAGGGCGATGTGCACCAGCTCGTGGCGCAGCGTCGTCTTCCCCTCAGCCGTCGCGATGGAGCGCGCGTCGACGAGCACCACGTTCGCGCCTGGCCACGCGAGCGCGACGGCCCACCCTGGAGGACGAGAGCCCGGCAGCGCCATCGCCTCGTATTCCTCCCGGCCCAGCGCGACCCGCACCTCGGTTCGTCCGGTCCAGTCGCGTCCGATCAGCGCCGACACCTCGTCACGCAACGTCTCGAGCTCAGGGCCCAGCGCGCGCGCGGGTTGTTCGGCACGCTCGGACGCGACGACGTGAAATCGCGCGGTGTCGAACGCGACGGTCGTGACGGGAGCCCGAGTGGCGAAAGCAGGGAGGTCGATCGGCCCTTCTTCGGGCGGAGGCGACGTCGCCAGGAGGGCTGTCAGCAGCGTCGCGAGCACGGAGCAACCATCAAACGCCGATCGGTGCTTGTCGACCAGCCCCCGCCCGAATGAACAGGCTCACGGCGCCAGCGATGCGCGCGCGGTCTGAGCGGTCACACCCACGACGCGGAGCCGTTTGCGGCGTGAGGTGTCGCCTTCAATCAAAGCGACAGACGCCTTCTTCACCTCGAGCGCGTCGCTCACGAACTCGATCAGCGCCGCGTTCGCCTCACCATCGACGGGAGGCGCGGACAGGGCAATCTTCAGCCGCCCATCATGCTCGCCGACGACCTTCGTCCTCGACGCGCGGGGCTGCACCAGCACCAGCAATTCGACGCCTCCGTCGATTGCCTTCAGCCAGCTCATTCACCCGACTTCTTCACCAGGTACGCCACCTCGGAGCCGGGCTGCTGCGTCTTGAAGGTGTCGAGCAGCTTGCGGTGCGACTCGATGGTCTGCTCCAGCTGCGCCTCGAACTGCACCTTCTGCCGCCGCAGCTCCGCGATGTCGCCCTTGAGCTCGACGATGCGGTTGTTCGCGGTGGCGACGATCTTCTCACCCTGCAGCTCGGCGTCGGCGACGGTCAGCTCGGCCTCTTTGCGGGCCTGGGCCTTCACGTCCTCCGAGATGCGCTGCGCCGTCACCATCGTCTCCTGCAGCGTCTTCTCTCGCTCCAGGTGGGTCTCGAGGCGGGCCTGCGTGCGCTTGAGCTCTTCCTTGATCGAGATGTTCTCGCGGACGACCTCTTCGAACTCGCTCGCGGTCAGCTCGAGGAAACCCTCGACCTCTTTCTTCGAGTAGCCGCGGAAGCTCACTTCGAAGCGCTTCTGGCGGATGTCGAGCGGGGTCATCTTCATGGGGTGTTCCTCGGTGCGTGGGGCCTGTGGCGGTCAGCCTGCCGTGCCCTCAGTGTTTTTCCAGAAAGCTGTCGCCGAGCTGCTTGGCCCGGAGCGTCGCGGACTCGACCGCGTTCATCAGCGTGGTGCGCAGGCCGCCCGCCTCCAGCGTGTGGAGGCCGGCGATGGCGGTGCCGCCGGGGCTGGTGACCTGGTCCTTCAGGGTGCCGGGGTGTTCGCCGGTCTCGAGCAGCAGCTTGGCCGAGCCGTAGACGGTCTGCGCGGCGAGCTTGAGCGCCACGTGACGAGACAGCCCGACCTTCACGCCGGCGTCCGAGAGCGCCTCGATGATGAGGAAGATGTACGCGGGCCCGCTGCCAGAGAGGCCCGTGACGGCGTCGAGCTGTGACTCGTCGAGCACCCAGGTGGTTCCGACGGCGTCGAAGAGTTTCTTGGCGAGCTCGAGATCCTTCGGCGTCGCGTGTTCTCCGCCCGAGACGGCCGTCGCGCCCAGGCCTACCAGCGCCGGCGTGTTCGGCATCGAGCGCACGATGCGAGAGCCCTTGGGAAAGCGGCGCTCGATGGCGGCGATGGGGACTCCGGCCGCGACCGAGATGACGAGCTTCTTCGCGTCGATCACCGGAGCGATCTGCGTGAGCACCTTGTCCATCGCCTGGGGCTTCACCGCGAGGACGACGACGTCGGCGTCACGGGCGGCCGCCACGTTGTCGAAGCCCACCGAGATGCCGTGGGTCTTCTCGAGCTCGGCCTTGCGCTCCTCGCGCTTCACCGTGGCGGTGATGTTCGAGGCCTTCTCACCCGAACGAATCAGCCCGCGAATGAGCGCGTTGGCCATGTTCCCCGCGCCGAGGAAGGTGATGCGTTGGTCGATCACTGCGTGCCTCCACGAGCCAGGGGGACCTCGAGCATGATGCGCCGCCCGAGGTTTTGAACACCGCTGGGGAGCGTCGTCGTCCGCTGAACCGACGCGATGAAGCGAATCGCCGAGGGCGTGTTCTGAAAGGGCAGGTACTCGAGCGCCTTGAGCTTGTGGGCCTCGCCGAGCGCAGGGTGCCGGATGATGTTCGAGAGGATCTCTTCGGCGCGCGGGTGGCGAATCACGCTGATGGCCCGGAGCGCGGCGCCCCAGACGGCCGGGTTCGGGTCGAACACCATCTGCGCCAGGGGGTTGAGCGCGCGGGCGTCGCCGAGCAGGCCGAGATCTTCGATGGCCTGGACGCGCACCTCGAGCGGGTTGGGCTCGGTGGCGAACAACAGCCCCCTCAGGAGCGCGATGTCGGGACCTGCCGTCTGGGCGGCGGCGGGCTTCGGCGGCGCGGGCTCCTCGTCATCTTTGGTGTTCCCGAAGGCCGAGGCCTTCTTCGGCTGGGCGAGCACGGGGAGGGCCAACAGGCACAGGAGGCAGGCGAGGCGCATGAGCGGTTCTCAACATGACGGGGCCGGGAAGACGGCCAGAAAATTGCTCCCCGATCTCGCGGGGGTACAACCGGTCACAGACCTGTAGCACAGCGGAGCGAGCCTTTGATGCGATCGGCGAAGTCAGTGACCCTCGAGAACGTGGATGTCGAGTGCACTCACTGTGGCGTGACGATGAGCTCATCGTCCGGCGGCGGCGGCACCATCCGGTACTTCCAGTGTCCGAAGTGCCAGCGCTGGGTCTCGAGCATGTACACCGAGGTCTTCCGCGCCGACACGAAGGTGCGCACGCGCTCGACGACGCCTGCTCCGACGACGTCGCTGGGTGGCGTGAAGGATCGCCTCGAGGCGTGGCTGAAGAGCCTCGACGCGAAGAACCCGTACCGCGTGCTCGGCTGCGTCGAGAGCGACAGCGACGAGCTCATTCGTGAGCGGTACCGCGCGCTGGCTCGCACGCACCACCCTGACGCTGGTGGTGACGAGGCGATGATGCGGTCGATCAACGAGGCGTGGGAGACGATCGTGCTGGAGCGGCGCGCGCAATCGCCGCACGCGATTCGCCGCACCACGCTGGCGCACTCGGTCGGTTAACCCCCGCGGCCGAGCAGCTCGCGAACCTGCTCCATGAACTCCATCTCGACGCTGTCGATGAAGCCATCGGCGGCCATCAGCGCTTCGGCGGTGGTGATGACGGCGTCGGGCTTCGTTCGCAGCAGCTTCAAGTTCGGCTGAGGCAGAGGCTTGCCGCGATCGAGGTGATCGAGCAGGACGACCATCACCGCCTCGGGGACGCTCCAGGCCGGACCGAGGGTGGCGACGAACTGACGCTCCTTCGCGTCGAGCTGATCGTCGGCCCAGGCGACCTGCAGCAGCAGCTTGAGCGCCTCGGCGTTGAAGACGGGATCGGTCGAAGGAGGGGGGATCATGACGCCCGAGTCTACATCGCGTTGCGGCCCCTGCGCGTCCTCGCTACCTCACCTCCACATGGCAACCGTCGGTCAGAAGATCCCCGAAGTCGTCTTCCGTGGTGAGCAGGGCGCCGAGGTGAAGCTGGCGCAGTACCTCGGCAAGAAGACGGTCGTCCTCTACTTCTACCCGAAGGACGAGACGACGGGCTGTACCGCCGAGGCGTGCTCGTTTCGCGACTCGTACGAGGACTTCAAGTCAGCCGGCGCCGAGGTGATTGGCGTCTCTGCGGACGATGAAGCCAGCCACGCGAGCTTCAAGGCCAACCATCGACTGCCGTTCGTGCTGCTCTCGGATCGTGGTGGCGTCGGCGCGAAGGCGTTCGGCGTTAAGAAGACGTTCGGGCTCATCGCTGGCCGCGTCACCTTCGTGATCGATCGTGACGGCGTGGTGCGGCACCGCTTCGACTCGATGCTTCGCGTGAACGAGCACGTCAGCCAGGCGCTCGCGCTCGTCAAGCAGCTCGAGGCGAGGCCAGCGGCGTAGTCAGCGCGGCAGCCCGCCTCGCAGCAGGTACCGCCAGAACGCGAAGCCGGTCGCCACGCCCAGCAGCAGCTTCAGCGGCCATGGGAAGAACGCTCCCGGGCTCACGAACCCCTCGACGATGCCGATGCCCACCAGGAACGGGCTGCACCCGAGCACGAGCTGAACGGCCTTCGTCGCGCGCTCTCGCAGCACCACACCGCGTGGCCGCTCACCCGGCTCGATCATCGCGTGGCCGATCATCAACCCGGCGCCTCCCGTCATGGCGATGATCGACAGCTCCACCGGCCCGTGCGCCGACATGAACGACAACATCGTGCCGGCCACGTCGTTCTGCGCGCAGCACGCGAGGATCGCGCCGATGTTCAGGCCGTTGAACACCAGCAACAGCACGGTGCCCGTCGCCGCCGTAATGCCCGCCGCGAACGCCAGGAACGAGACGCGCAGGTTGTTGGTGAAGATCGCGATCGCGACTTCAGCCGGGTGCAGCTGCTCGAGGAGCTGATCGGTCCACAGCTCCCGCCGCCGGATGTGATCGAGCAACATCGGATCGAGGATCAGATCGGCGCCACCGGGTGACAGCCACACCGTCGTCGCTCCGAGGATCGTCCCCAGCACCAGCAGCGCCGCCGCCACCTTCGTGTATCCGAGCGTCTGCCGCGCCACGGCCGGGAAGGTCTGGCGATAGAACGTCACCAACCCGGTGAGCCCTGCGCCGGCGCGTTGGTAGATGGCTCCGTACGCCTGACCGCACAGCTGGTTCAGGTACCGGTGCACGTCGGTGCCGCCGAAGAAGGCCTGCGCGTGCGCGAGATCGGCCGAGGCCCGGCGATAGAGGCGATCGACGGTCGAGACGTCCGCGAGGGTGACGCTGCGGCTCCGAAGCCCCGCCAGGAGCGCCTCCAGCTGCCGCCAGTCGGCGACGCGCTTGATGACGAACGGGTTGATGCCGCCGGGTTGATCGCCGCTCCCGAACGACTCGAGGAACGCCTTCACCGCGGCCTCGTCGAACCCGGTGGCATCCGCCGCTCCGTACTTCGCGCAGAGCTGCCGCCCGACCCGAACGCGCGCGTCGGCGTCGAGCGAGCTCAACCGACTCAGGAACGACGTCACGACCTCGAGCTCGCCAGCCGGCAACGTCCGCGCGCTCTGCGTCGGCGCCTTCTCATACCGCGACAGATCGAAGTCCTCCTCCCGCACGAGGATCGTCCCCGCGAGGATGTCGCCGAGCCGCCGGTGCCGGCGATCGATCAACATCGTCATCACGCCGATGGGGTAGCAGCCCGGCAGGAAGTCGACGAGCCGCAGCAGGTTCCGCACCGCGCTCTCGAACGGCCCGACCGGCGAGCCATCGAAGCGCACGACGCGAATGCGCATGATGCGTTTTCCGAGCGTCTGCCCGCGCCACAGCACCTCGAGCCCGGTCCAGTAGCCCCAGATGACGAGGAAGATGAACAGCAGGCCGGCCGCGCGCTCGAGGCTCGTCAGGCCGTTGAAGACGTCGAGCGCGCTGGGGCCGATCAGCGAGTACAGGAAGTAGAGGACGATCGTCGACCCGAACAACATGCCGACGTCGATGGCGTAGGCGAGGGCGCGGAAGCCGATGCCCGCGACTGGAAGCTCCACCGAGACGCGCTCGGGCGTGGCGACGTCGATGCTGGGAACGCTGACGTCGCTCACCGGAGCGCGAGGTTACTTCGCGCGCTTCAGAATCGCTCCGAAGAAGGCGTCGGTGCCGTGGCGGTGCGGGAACAGGCGCAAGAAGCCGTTGCGGCAGGTCTTCGCGGCGAGCTCCTTGCCCAGCGAGCGCTCGGCCGGCACCACCGAGAACTCAGGGTGCTTGCCCAGGAAGTGCTCGATCACGCCTTCGTTCTCGTCACGGAAGAAGCTGCACGTGCCGTAGATGAGCAGGCCGTCGGGCTTCACCAGCGGAGAGAAGCGCTCGAGCAGCGCCTTCTGAATGCCCACGTGTTCGGCCAGCGATTCCTGGGTGAGCCGGTACCGCGCGTCGGGCTTGCGGCGGAAGGTGCCGGAGCCGCTGCACGGCGCGTCGATCAACACGCGATCGGCGTTCGCGACCAGCTCCGAGATCGACGCCAGCGCGTCGTCGCCGTTGGTGATCGGCTTCACGCGCACGTTGTGAACGTCGGCGCGGCGGGTGCGCTCCTTCAAGTCCTCGAGCCGGCGCGCGTCGACGTCGAGCGCGTAGAGATCGCCGCGGTTCTTCATCTGCGCCGCCATCTGCAGCGTCTTGCCGCCGGCGCCTGCGCACGCGTCGATCACCTTCTTCGGAGGCGCGTCGACCAGCATGCCGAGCAGCTGACTGCCCTCGTCCTGCACCTCGAAGAGGCCCTTCTTGAACGCCTCGAGCGAGTACACGTTGGTGCGCGTCTCGAGGATCACGCCGAGCGGAGAGAGCAGGGTGGGCGTCGTCTTCACGTCCTCACGCTCGAGCGCGGCGATGAGCTGCTCCCGCGTACCCTTGAGCGTGTTGACGCGGCCGCACAGCGGGCCCCGCTTGTTCATCGCGTCGGCGGCGTCGAGCGCTTCGTCCCCGACCTCTTCCACCAGCTTCGAGGCAGCGAACTCGGGCACCGACGCTTCGATGGAGAAGCGCTTGAGCGACCCCAGCTTCTCGAGCTTCGAGCGCGCCTCGAGCACGGTGCGCAGCTTCTTCCCGTCTTCCCCACGGAACGCCATGCTGTCGCCGACCTCGTCGGGCGACTCACCCTCGAGCAGCCGCGAGATCGCCAGGCGGACGAGATCCTTGTGCGTCATCGAGATGGTGCCGAAGCCCGGCCACCCATTCTCGGCGAGGAAGTCGACCAGCATCTGTCGCCGCAGCAGGCCGTAGACCCGCTCCGCCACGGCGCGCCGCTCGGACGAGTAGAGCTGCTTGCGAGAGCGGAGCGTCGAGTCCAGCGCGCGATCCGACAGGCGGCCATCGTGACGAACGGCGCCGTAGGCCTCGAGGCAGGCCTGGGCGATCAGATCTTCACGCATTCGACGGTTGCCCTTGGGTTTCACGCAGAGCCCCGTACACCAGAATGGCGAAGATTCCGATGCGGCGTTCGCAGCCTCACAACACCCGATCGAGCTGGCGGGAGATCTCCTCGATGAGTGCCTGCAGCCTCGGGTCGTCTCGCTGAGACGGGTGGTAGACGGCGTGCACCGGCAGCGCGGCGACCGGTTCGTCGTTCATTCGAAACAGCGCGCCCTGCGCCCGCGGGGGCTCTCCGAGGAACGACGGGAGCAGTCCCAGGCCCGCCCCCCACACCAGCGCGTCGGCCACCGCCGTGCGATCGTCCACCAGCACCGCCGGCTCCGAGGCGACCTCGACACGCGCGCGCCGCAGCAGCACCTCGTCTCCCGGCGACGCGATGACGGGAATGCGCTCGGCCGCCTCACCGCGGAACCTGGCGCTCGCGTACAGCCACATCGACGCGGTCGAGAGCTTCCGCGCGAGCAGATCGGAGTCAGGCAGCGGGCCTCCACGAATCGCGAGATCGAACCCTTCGCGCACGAGATCGACGCGTTCGTTCTGGAGCTTGATCTCGAGGCGCACGCCGGGCAGCCGTCGCCGGAACTCCGCGATGACCGGCCCTGCCAACATCCGCCCCAGCGGCACCGGCACCGAGACCCGCAGCAAGCCGGACGGGACCTCCGAGAGCATGCCCACCTGCGCCGCTTTCACCACGGTGAGGATCTCGCGCACGCGCACGCCGAAGGCCTTGCCGCTCTCGGTCAACGCGACGCTCCGGGTCGTTCGTTTGAAGAGGGGCCGGCCGACCCGTTCTTCCAGCGTCGAGAGCCAGCGGCTCGCCGTCGCCTTGGGGAGCCGCAGCTCCTTCGCCACCGCGGTGATCGATCCCAGCGCGGCCAGGCGATCGAAGAACACGAAGTCTTTCAGGCGGATATCGTCGAACTGCTCGCTCATTGTCTCGTTCTCCGAAACAAAGCGTACCAATACGAGGCATATTCAACAGCTATTCGGGCCCTTACGGTTGGCGTGCTCATCGAGGAGACGCCATGCCGAACGCCGCTTCAGACACCGACCTGTTGATCGTTGGCGCCGGACCGACCGGCCTCGCCGCTGCGTGTGATGCCCTTCGACATGGGCTGACGGTTCGCATCGTCGAGCGGCGCGCGACGCGCTCCGAGTACTCCAAGGCGCTCGTGCTGCACGCGCGAACGCTCGAGGTGCTCGAGGTGCTGGGCTGCGCGAACGAGCTCGTGGCTGCGGGCCAGCGCTTCAGCGCGCTCAACGTGCGGACGTCGACGACCGCGCGTCCGCTCCGGGTCGATCTGCTGAAGCGCAGCTGGGGCGACACCCGCTACCCGTTCTGGCTCTCGATTCCTCAATACGAGGTCGAGCGCATCCTCGAGGCGCGGCTGGCGGCGCTCGGCGGCGTCATCGAGTGGAGCACCGAGCTCACCTCGCTGGATGATCGCGGCGATCACGTCGTCGCGAAGCTCGAGGCTTCGAGCGGTGGGGTGTTCGAGCACTCTGCGCGCTGGGTCCTGGGCTGCGACGGCGGGCGGAGCGCCACCCGCGATCAGCTCGGCGTTGCGCTCACCCGGCAAGACGTCGGTGTCACGTTCGCGCTGGCTGACGTGCACACCACCAGCGAACTCGTCGAAGACGAAGGCCACGTCGTGCTCTCGAGCGAGGGCGTGCTCCTCATCGTGCCGATGCCGGAGCGTGGCCTGTGGAGGCTGATCGCCCAGGTGCCGCAGCAGGCCGAGCTGGTCTCTCCCGCCGACTGGGGCGCCCTGGTGCAACGGCGCGCTGGAATCGAGCTGGGCATTCACCGCCTCGGGTGGACCTCGAAGTTCGATCTCACCAGCGGCGTGGCCGACCGCTTTCGCAAGGGCAACGTCTTCCTGCTCGGTGACGCGGCCCACGTGCACAGCCCGGTGGGCGGTCAGGGGCTGAACACCGGCGTGCAGGACGCGCACAACCTGGTGTGGAAGCTCGCGCTGTTGAAGAAGGGCCTCGCGAGTGAGCTCTCCGTAGCGCTGCTCGACAGCTACGAGTCCGAGCGGCAGCCGATCGCCCGGCAGATGGTGCGCGACACCTCGATCGCCACGCGGGTGCTGACGGTGACCAACCCCGTCGTGCGCTGGGTTCGGGGCCGGTTTGCGCGCCTGGTGTTGAGCCGTGCCCGCGTGCAGGACCAGCTCGCGCGTGGCGTCGGCATGCTCGATCTCGAGACCGCCGGGCTTCGCCGTCTGCCCAATCCCATCCTGCCGGCCGGCGATCGGCTGCATGACCGAATCGATCCACGTGTGCCCACGCTGCTCCGCTGGCAGGGCCGCGACGTCATGGTGCGCCCCGATCGAATCCTCGCGCGCCCCGGAAGCCTTCCCACGCAGCTCGCCATCACCGCTCGAGGAGCATGACCATGACGTCCACCATCGCCCGCACCATCGATCTCCTCGCGCTCGCCTACGTCTTCGGGAGCACCGCGTGGTTCTTCTTCGTTCAGGCGCCTGTGCTGGTGAAGCGCATGGGGCGCGACCGGTTCGTGCCGCTGCAGATGAGCCTGGCGCTGGTGCTGTTCAGGAGCCTCAGCGTCGCGTTGCTGGTGATGGCTGGGGCCGCGCTCGCGTCGACGCACGCGCCTGGCTCGACGTTGGTGCTCACCGCGCTCGTCGCGCTGGCGGGAGCGGTGATCAACACGGTGTTCGTCCTTCCCCGCGCCTTGAAGACCGGCGGCGTGAGCCTGAAGGAGGTCCAGTCGATCGACGAGCAGAAGTCGGTCGGGAACTTCGTCTCGCAGGGCGGCGGCCAGGCGTCTGCGTTCTGGCACCGCGTCGTCGTCGTCTTCGTGGTCGTGATGCTGGCCGGAGCGGTGCCGCACGCCGTCGCGCTCGTGTCGGTCGACGTGCCGGCCGAGGCTCCGCATGAACACGACCACGCAGCCGCGAAGGCACCCACGCCTCCTCCCGTCGCGAAGTGGAAGGCGAACGCCGAGACCACCGAGGGGATCGGCACGATGCTGACCCTCGTGCGGCAGGCCGCGCAGCGGGGCGAGCCGACGCCAGCCGACGTGAAGGCGACCGCCGCGCAGCTCGATGAGGCGTTCCAGAACGTGTTCCGGCGCTGCACGATGACGGGGGAGGCCCATGAGGCGCTCCACGCGTTTCTCCTCCCGCTCGCACCGCTGATGAAGGAGCTCGAGGCGAGTGAGGGGCCGGCAGCCGTGCGCACGCTCCACCAACTCGAGGAGCACCTCGAGCGCTACGCCACGTCGTTCGAGTAACCGAAGGTCACCCATGCTCGCGCCAGAAGACCGTCGCTGGACCGTCGTCACGCTGCTCTCCGTCGCGCTCCTCTTCTTCTCGATCCCCCACGTCCTCGAGGACTTCGCCCTCGGAGAGCCCCTCAAACGAGGCGTGCCTCCCGCGGCGATCGCGTTCGTGGTGTCGGTGTTGCTGGCAGCGCAGGGCCTGGGGCTCCACGCCCTGGGGCGACGTTCGGTCGCAGGCCTCGGGGTCCACGCGGGGCTGGGTCTGCTGTGGGCGGTCGCGGCGGGCATGGCCCAGCTGCCTGAGCTGCTCCAGTCGACGGCCTATCGAAGCGGCGTCATCTCGGCCGCGTACGTGATCGGCGTCATCGGCGTCGGGCTCGCGCTGTCCGTGGTGAGCCTGCTTGCGCTGCTCAGGAGCCGCTGACGGCTCCCGCCTTCTTCCCGAAGAGCAGGAACAACCCGTACGCGAGCCCGGCCAGCACCACCGCCGCGCCGAGGCCGAGCGCCGTCGCCGGCGACACGCGCCCCATGCCGACCTCGACCGCGCCTCTCAACGACTTCTGATGGCCGCTCTTGAACGTCACCTTGAGCAGGTAGCTGCCGCTCTCGGGCGGCGTGAAGGTCGCGTTCCACACCCGCGGGGTCGTCTTCGACGGAGCGACCGTCTCGAGCGCCTTGAAGGTGCCGCCGACCTGCTCGACGCCCAGCGTCACCGGCCCGTCGAGATCGCCCGACGCGAAGCTGCCGACTGCGACCGACAGCGTGAAGGGGGCGCCGGCCGACAGCTCGTTCGGGCTCACCGTGCCCCGCACCCGATCCTCGGCGTCAGACCAGTCGAAGCTCAGGCCGTTCTTGTCCGGCTGGACCCGAAACGTCATGAGATCGGCCGTGTTGTGAGGCACGAACCCCTCGGGCGGGGGCTGGCACAACACGATGGTCAGGTAAGCGCTCAGGAACATTGTGGTTCGCGATGACGTTCTGCCGGTAAGCTCTCACCCTGTCTGTGACCCAGTCGTTCGGCAAATATCAGCTGGAGAAGAAGCTGGCCACCGGCGGCATGGCCGAGGTGTGGCTTGCGCGCCAGACGGGCATCGAGGGCTTCAACCGCCACATCGTCGTGAAGCGAATCCTCGCGCACCTCGCCGAGGACCCCGAGTTCGTCGCGATGTTCCTGCAGGAGGCGCGCATCGCCTCGCGCTTCAACCACCCCAACATCGCGCAGATCTACGATCTCGGTGAGAACGCCGGCACCTTCTTCATCGCGATGGAGTTCATCCACGGTGAAGACCTGGGCCGCGTCATGCGCCGCGCCTGGAGCACCGGTCAGTGGGTCGCAAGGCCGCTCGCGATTCGCATCGTCGCCGACTCGGCCGCGGGCCTCTATTACGCGCACACCCGCATGGACGAGCAGGGCCGGCCGCTGCGCATCGTCCACCGCGACATCTCTCCGCAGAACATCCTCGTCAGCTTCGACGGCTCGGTGAAGCTGGTCGACTTCGGCATCGCCAAGGCGGCCGATCAGGTCTCGAACACCAAGTCGGGCGCCATCAAGGGCAAGTTTGCGTACATGGCCCCGGAGCAGGCCGGCGGGAAGCCGCTCGACGCGCGCACCGACATCTTCGCGCTCGGGCTGGTGCTGTACGAGCTCATCACCGGCGTGCGGCCGCTCAAGCGCGACAGCGAGATCGGCACGCTCCAGGCCGCGCTCGAGTGCGCCATCGAGAAGCCCTCGCAGGTCGCCGAGGTGCCGAACACGCTCGACGACGTGGTGATGCGGGCGCTCGCGAAGGATCCCGAAGATCGGTACCGCGACGCGCGCCAGTTCCAGATGGCGCTCGAGCAGTTCCTCGTTCAGGAAGGCACCGTCGCCACCAGCGTGCAGGTCAGCGAGCTGATGGAGACGATCTTCGCCGACCGCCTTCGAGAAGAGGCTCGCCTCGGTGCTCCGGCGCCCGCGAGCGAGAGCAGCGTCTCGAACCCCGTGGCCGAGCCGGCGCAGCCTCTCTACGAAGACAAGCCCTCGAACACGCAGCTGGCGTCGAACCCGGGTGGCCCGTTGCCGCAGGGGTTCTCCCAGGGGCTGGCGCAGTCGCAGCCGCCCCGACCGGCGCCACCAGGGCCGGGCCCAGGCTCGACGCGAGATGAAGAAGAGCTCGCTCCCGACCTGAGCCCGCACGACGACGGCCTGCCCGAAGACGGTGACGACTCGCTGCGCGTCGGTGGGTTCCACCTGCCTGCGGGCACGGTGATGCCGTCGAGATCGTACGCGACGTCGATCGCCCGAAGGCCGTCCGCGCCCGAGATGGAGGCCGCCCGGGCTCCTCGTCGTGGAACCGCGACCCGGTTGCCGGTGCGCAACGACTCGACCTCTGACGATCTCGAAGAAGTGCCTGACCGCGAGCCTGAAGAGTCGCAGAGCCGCAAAGCCAAGCCGCGGAAGAACACCTCGAGCTCGATGCCCGAGGCGCCCGCGCGCAAGTCACGCCCGCAGATGCCCTCTGCGAAGGCCTCTCCGCCTCCGCGCAAGTCGAAGCTGTTCGACAAGAGCGAGGTCTCGAAGCTCGTCGACGTGCGCGAAATGAAGGCCAGGCAGTCCAGCCGGCTCAACGTGCTCATCTTCATCGTGGCGCTCGGCGGCTTGATCACCCTCGGCGTGCTCTTCAAGGAGCAGCTCAAGCACATCTTCTTCTCGACGCCGAACGATCGCGCAACGCCGATTCTCCTGAGCGTCGCCACCAAGCCGCGGGTTCACGTACAGGTCATCCCTCCGCCTGATGCGGTCGGCCGACAGCGCGTCGACCTCGGCGAGACGCCGCTCGATCGGGTCAGCGGCGCGTTCGTGAACGACACGATCCTCCTCGTCAGCGAAGACCGCTTCATCCGCTACGAAGAGAAGTTCGAGTTCGGTCAGCCCAACGAGACCAAGACGATTCGAAAAGAGTTCGAAGAGGGCACCATCGCCATCAGCATCAGCCCGCCGCTCAAGGGCGCCGCGATCTACCGGGGCCAGAACAAGATCGGCCAGGTGGGCATGAACATCAAACTCATGGAGGGCCACCACGAGCTCGAGGTGCGCGCCGACTCGCTGGAGAAGCCATTCCCGTTCGAGGTGACGCTCAAGCCCCGCGAGTTCGTGAAGAAGACGCTCGATCTGTCGAGCAAGAGCGAGAAGGCGCCGACCCCGAAGTAACCTGGCTCGGCCCCGATGGAGTCGGGACGTCGTCAGTACCGCTCGAGCGTCGGGTCGATCTGCACCGACCACGCATCGATGCCTCCGGAGAGCGACGTCGCGTCGTGACCGAGCTCGCGAAGGTATTCGGCGCCGTACAGGCTCCGAACGCCGTGGTGGCAGTAGACGACCACCGGCTGCCCTTTGTGCGCGTCGAGCTCGTCGTGACGATCTTCGAGCTCGCCCAGCGGAATGAGCGTGGCCTTCGTCATGCGCACCCACTGCCACTCGTCGTGGTTGCGCACGTCGAGCAGCACGGGGGCAGGTCGGGTCGGGTCGTCGAGCCAGGCCTTCAGCTCGCTCACGGAGAGCTCGTTCGGCAACGCCATGGAGGCCAGCTTGCCCGGGTTTCTGCTGCGTGCCAGACCTTCACCCGTGCTCCGTCGACTTGCATTCCTCGGCCTGCTGCTCCCCGCGCTCGCCTTCGCCGACTACATGGATCACTTCGCCCAACGCGACGACGTTGGCCCGCGGAAGGCTCCGTCGCTGGGAGACGCGCGGCTGTTGCTCATTCCCGTCGAGGTGAAGGGCTTCCCACCCATCGATCGCGCGAGGCTGGAGCGCTTCTTCTCGCCCGACGACGAGGCCGGCTTCGTGCGCTTCTACGAGACGGCCAGCCTGGGGCGCTACCGGCCACGCGTCACCATCGGGCCCACCATCTCGTACGACGTCTGCCCGTTGCCCGTGACGCAGTTTCCCCGCTGCAGCGTCGCGCGTGGCGACATCAACGCCTTCTCGGCCGGCATCGACCTGCTCCGCGAGGCCGTGCGGAAGACCGACGAGGCGGGCATCGACTTCACGCAGTTCGACGTGAACGGCCGCGCCGGAGCACCCGATCGCTGGGCCGATGGCGTGATGTTCCTCACCAACGTTCCGTTCGGCGGCATCGCGTTCCCCTTCGCGTACTTCAACCGTGGCGACACCCTGAACGGCGGTGTCGGTGGGCCCCTCGTCGTCGATGGCATTCGCATCTCGCACTTCGCCGTGGCGGGAGACAGCGACGTGCTGGTGATGGTGCACGAGTTCGCGCACCTGCTCGGGCTGACGGATCTGTACGACGAGGCTGGGAACTACGCGGGGCTGCAGCTCTCGGTGATGGGCGCGTGGCTCTACGATCCGAAGATCGTGCTCCCTGACGCCGAGACGCGCTTCCGGTTGCGGTGGGCGAACTGGCTTCAGGTGCAGGGCCGGCAACGCCTGACGCTGAGGCCAGTCGAGACCAGCGGCGACGTGGCGCGGGTCGGCATCGGCGACGAGTACTTCCTCATCGAGAACCGCGGCCCGGGCGCGTTCGATCAACGCCTGCCGCTTCGTGGCCTCGCCGTCTTTCACGTCGATCGGAACGTGCAGAGCGTCAGCGCGCAGGGCAGCTTCCCCAAGCTCGGAGCGAAGGAGGGCGACTTCGTCAACCGCATCCTCGACTGTGTGAACTGCGACGCCTGGCACCCGTACGTACGGCTCGTGCAGGCCGACGGCGCGTTCGACCTCGAGAACAACCGGCCGTTCGTGCCCGCCGACGATCTGTTCACTCCGGGCACGTTCTTCCTGAACGACGCCTCGAACTCTGCTCGCAGCAAGAGCAACCCGGTGAACGGCTCCAACTTCTATTCGGGGCAGCCGTCGGGCTTCGCGCTCAACGACGTGCGGTTGCTGGCCGACGGCTCCATCGAGGTGACGCTCGACGCGCCCTCGAGCGGGCAGTGCGAGGAGCGCTTGTGTGCGGAAGGGGAAGGGTGCGCGCCAGTTCGCTGTGCGGAGACGCTGAAGACCGGCTGTTCCGCCGCGACAGGAACGCCGCTGCTGGCGCTCTGCGTCCTACTTCTTGAACAGCGCTTCCGCCGCCGACACCGCCGCTGACTTCGAGGCGTTGCCGCCGCGGTCCTCGCCGTCGCCGATCTGGTACAGGTCGCAGAAGTTCGCGGATTCCTTGTCGCCCGGCACCTCCGCGAAGGGCTCTTTGCATTCCTTGGCGACGTTCTCGTCGTAGTGCCGGCAATGCACACAGCTGTGAAGCTCGGCTCCACACGACGGACAGACGTCTCTTCGGCCAACGGCCGCGATTCCGATGTCCAGCTTCGCTCCGCACTTCCCACAGCCAGCCATGACTCGGGTATATCGCAGCCCCCTGTTGGAGGTCTCTTGCCGATGCGTTCGTTGCTCGCTCTCGCCGTTGCCATCCTGCTCGTTCCGTCCGCCGCCTTCTCGTCCGAGAAGATCGATCTCACGGAAGACGAGTTCCGCATGTTCAAGCACACCAAGCTCGCGCTCGAGGATCCGCGCGTGCAGGCGATGAAGCCCGAGGCCCGCCTTCCGGCGATCGCGAAGGACGCGAAGTTCAAGCTCAAGGAGCTCGAGAAGGCGATGGAGCGCGGCGACGCGGCCGGCGACGTGAAGGCGAAGTGCGAAGCGAACGTGAAAGAGGCGCTCGCCGGCACCGAGCTGAAGGACAAGCTGGGCCGCGTTGAGGTCGACACCGACGCTCCGCACGCCGTCATCTACGTGCAGTGGTTCAACGAAGAGGCGAAGGATCTCTGGGTGCAGGCCTGCACCGCCGCCGTCACCGTCGCCAACGTCTGCCCGATCGCCGCGACCGTCACGGTGTATTCGAACGACAAGGCCGCACCGAAGACCCGCGTGTTCCAGGCGCTCATCAGCGCGTCGGGCGCCCGCCGCATCAACGCCGAGAAGGTGAAGGACTACGCCGAGACGCGCTACCTGAAGCTCTTCGAGAAGGTCAAAAGCGTCGCCAACGGTGACGATCTGTCGGCCGAGAGCGGCACGCCGACGGCGCAGCACTGAGCCAATGGCGAACCGGCCGTACCAACCCAAAGACCGGTTCTTCAAACAAGCGAAGGCCGAAGGGCTGCGCGCGCGGTCGGCCTTCAAGATCGACGAGATCGCCAGGCGGTTCCGCATCTTCGAGAAGGGCCAGACCGTGCTCGACATGGGCGCGGCGCCCGGTGGGTTCCTCCAGATCCTCCTCGATGAGGTCGGCGCGAAGGGCACCGTCGTCGGCGTCGACCTGGTGCCCATTCGCCCGCTCAACCGGCCGAACGTGAAGACTGCCGTCGCCGACGTGCTCGCCGATGACTTCGACGCGCTGCTCTTGTCGCTCCACAAGGGCCCGTTCGACGTCGTGGTGTCGGACCTCGCGCCAAAGACGACGGGCATCAAGGACGTCGACGAGGCGCGCTCGATCGCGCTGGCGGGCAAGGCGCTCGAGGTGTCGGTGACGCGCGGGCGCAGCGGAGGTCACTTCGTCGCCAAGCTCTTCATGGGCCGCGACTTCGAGTCGTTCCGCGCCGACATCCGCAAGGCGTTCCACGAGGTGAAGGTCGTTCGGCCCGAGGCCACGCGCGGTGGCTCGATGGAGATCTACCTGGTCGGCCTCGATCGTCGCTGACGCTGCTGGCGACTGACTTCAAGGCGCGCGCGGCGGTCCTTCGGCGAGGGTCACGCTGCCCACCGTGCCTACCTCGCCCAGATCGGGCTGCGTGCCGGTGAGCAACGCCACGCCCATCTTGAACGCCTGCACCACGCCCGGCCCGGTCGACTTCATGAACGTGGCGGACCGGGCCTCGACCTCGATGAGCGCGATGCGGGGATCGTCGGGGCCGCCGTTGCGGTCTCCACCTTCATCGGGGAGCCACAGCTTCCAGGTGGGCTTGTAGAGCTGGTGAATGCGCTCGCGGTTCTTCGTCACCCGCGCGAGCCCGCTCACCGACACCCACTCCCTGGCGCCGCGTGTCGAGAAGCCGAGGTTCACCTGCGGGTCGAAGGCGATCTCCCGGGTCTTGTCGCTCCCCACCACGGTCATGAACCAGAGGTCGGTGCCGGCGTCGCGGGCTTGCACCTGCATGGGCCGCGAGACGAGCGAACCGTCGCTGCAGCGGGTCGTCATCATGGCCGTCTCGATGCCGTCGATGAGCGCGTAGAGCCGCTCGAGCTTCTCGCTCTGAGCCGTCGGCTCGGGCGGAGGGCTGGCGTCGATGCGCAGCGTGGAGAGGATGTCTGGCGCGCCCAGGTGCGGCTCAAGCATGGGAGTCGCCTTCGCCGAACCCGACTCTGGCCTCGCCATAGGAGGGGGGCATCGCGTGCGCCGGTTGCGGGGCGTTGAGCGACTTCTCCGAGGCCTCGTGGAGGACCTTCTTCGTCACCATCACGAGGGTGGCACCGAGCAGACCTCCGCCCAGCACGAGCCCTGCCACTGACAACACCCGTCGGGTCGCCGACGGCCTGCGCTCGAGATCGATGAGCTCGAGAAGTGATTCACTCGTCCATTTCATGGGGTGGCTCCTTGGGGGTGGACTCCTCGTGCTGCACGGCGTGGGCCCAAGCGCGTTCACGAGCATCGACAGCCCGAACACCGCGATGGTTCGAGCCGGGTGCTTCACTTCGATTCGACGGCCGTTCACCCTGAGCAGCTTCTTCGCGGCTCGGCCAGGCCAGAGAAGCCGCGCCTCGGGGCATGACCGGTGCACGACTGCACCCTCATGGCCTTGCTCACTGCGCTGTTTGGAATGCTCTCCCGAAAGGTCACCGACCTGCTGCAGCTCGTCTTCGGGTGGTCGACGGCGGCGCTCTTCGGGCAGCTGGGCAGCCGTCAACGGCTTTTCCTCACGCTCGCGATGGTGTTGTCGCTGCTGTGGCCCATCTTCGTGATCGGCGCCTTCGCCCCGAAGGTGGCCGCGATGGTGATCGCCTTCATCCCCGTCGAGGGGCTGGGCACCTCGCGCGCGCTGCGGGTGGTGTGGGTGGCGCTGGCCGTGGTGAGCCCCGTCGTGGTGGGCCTGATGACGCGGGTGGTGTCGCCGGCGGCACGGCGGGTCGGCCTGCTTCGGTCGATGGTGAACGGGTACCCGCTGACGCTCGGCTACGCCGCCGCGTTCGTCATCACGCTCCTCACCGTGCCCGTGGTGAAGCTGGCCACGCTCTCTCGCCGATGGACGGAAGAGCACCTTCCCTTGAGGCCTCGTGACGGCCACTACCTGCAGACCCTGAAGGTGCTTGGCGACGCGTGCGTGATGGCCGGCGTTCCTCCTGTCGCGGCGCCGGTGCCCTTCTCGATGTTGATGGCGACGAAGGTGCTGACCTTCTTCTCGCGCGGCGCGGTCGAGTCGTTCGTCAACGCCGCGCCGCTGACGCTCAAGGCGCCTGGGGTGGAGGTCTTCCTCTACCCCGGGGATCTGATGATTCGCGGCGAGCCCGGTGTGGTGACGAAGGTGCGCTCGATGATCAACCGCACGCTCATCGAGCGGTTCGCGTTCGTGGTGCAGAGCGACGAGGGGCAACAGCTGCAGCTCGAGCTCGGGCGCCTGTGGGACACGATCGCCAGGCATGACTCCGTGACGGTGCTGGGCCCGCAGCTCGCCTCGCGGTTGAAGGAGATCGTTCACGACATCGGCGAGGCGAAGCTGCCCTTCGTCGAGGTGGCACGGCTCGAGCAGTTGGCTGGTCGGGTGGAGCGCGCACTGACGCGGGCTCCGAGTTTTCTCGAGGAGGCCGGTGTGGTGAACCAACCGTCGTCGTCGAAGGTCGAGAAGGTCCCCGTCATGGTGGTCGAGTCGAGCACCGGCGAGCTGCTCAACCGCGCCATGAGCGAGGCGCGCGAGCTGTTTCAGCTCGAGGTGGCGCTGGCGAAGCGCGAGCTCAAGGACGATCTGAGCGCCATCACTCGCGGCGCGATCGCCTTCGGGGTCGCGCTGGTCTTCATGATCGCCGGCGTCTCGCTGTCGACCATCGCGCTGGTGCTGGCGGTCGGGAGCACGGTGGCCATCGCGCTGGGCCTGGCAGGTGGCGCCTTCGTGGCGTCGGTGATCGCCGGCGCCATCGGCTACTCGTTGCTTCCGCACCGGCCGATGGAGCGCAGCCGCCGTCACCTCACCGACGACTTCAACGAGTTCAAGGAGCACCTCGCATGACGCCTGACAGCGCGGACGCGTTGGTCGAGCGCGCGACCGCGGTTCGGGAGCGGCTCTTCGTCGCGCTCGAGGCGCTCGACCGAAAGCGCCACGCGTTGACCGCGCCGGTCGCGGCCGTGGAGCACACGATCGCCGTCGCGGCTCGCGGGGCCGGGCCAGCGCTTCTCGCCAGCGGCGTGTTGCTGGCCCTGGGCACCGGGGTGGGCATGGCGGTTCGAGCGCGTCGGCAGCGGGCGCAGCGCGCACGGTGGTCGGCCGTGGCGCGGCAGGTGGGGGCCGCGATCGCGGTGCTCCTCGTCGCAGAGGCCGCCCGTGGCGCCGTCGCCAGGCTCAACGGCCGCGTGCGACTCCCGAGGCTGACGTGATCGCCGAAGCGGAGCCCGACCTCGCCGCGTCGTCCGAAGCTGCGCTTCACGAACGCGCGAGGCTCTCGTGATCGCCGAAGCGGAAAGGCCCGTGGAGTACGGCATCGCGGCCGCGCACGAAGCCGCGCTGCACCCGCCTCCGGGGCTCCGGTGGTATCGGCAGCGCTGGCTGTGGGTGCTGCTCGCGGTGACGCTCGTGGTGGTGGGTGTGCGAATCGCGCTCAACCCGGTCGCCACGGCGCTGCTCCACCGCGCGCTCGCCGACGTCGACGGCTACGAGGCGACCTTCGACCCCGTGCAGGTGTCGATCATTCCCCTCTCGATGACGGTGCCGAACCTGGTGGTCGTTCAAGACGACGCGAAGGGCATCGAGCCGATCGTTCGGGTGCCACACCTCGAGGCGCGGCTGCGCTGGCGCAAGCTGCTGCGCGGGCAGGTCGTCGCCTCTGCGTCGCTGGAGCGCGCGAAGTTCGTCATCACCTTCGGCGTCAGCAAGGTGACGCCGCAGCTGGAGGAGGCCGCGCGCAAGGGCGTCGAGGAGATCAAGAAGAACGAGTTCAACTTCGGCGCGATCCTCGAGAAGGTCATCCCGCTCCGGGTCGATCGCATCGAACTGAAGGACTGCGAGTTCCTGTTGACCGACGCGACCGATGGCGCGCTCCCGCAGTTCTGGGTGAGCGAGGTGCAGCTGGTGGTCGACAACCTCGTCACCCGCAAGTCGCTCGATGAAGACGTCCCGCTGATGCTCACGATGCGCGCGCTGGTGGCGAAGACGGGCGTGCTCAAGGTGCTCGCGACCGCGAACCTGCACGCCGAAAAGCCGGCCTTCACCGGCCAGGCGCAGCTCGACGGGCTGCGGCTCGAGTCGCTCTACTCCTGGACGAAGGCCAAGGCGGGTCTCGCGGTGAAGGGCGACTTGAACGTCTTCGTCAACTTCAACTCGGCCGAGGGCAAGCTCAACGGAGACGTGAAGGTGATCGCGCGCAACATCGAGGTCGACGCTGCGACCGGCAAGCTGACCGACGAGCTGAAGGCCACCATCGCGACGCTCGCGGTGAAGGTGCTCTCGGATCGGGTCGAGGGCCGCGAGGCGATCGCGACCGTGCTGCCGCTGCGAGGCACCATCGAGAGGGTCGACGCGCAGATCTGGCCGACCATCCTCGGGGTGATCCGCAACGCCTTCGTGCAGGCGCTCGACTTCGGCTTCGCCGATCTGCCGAGGGCCACGTCGCCGACAAAAGAGGGCGCGCTCCCGCAGCTCGGCAAGGCGCTCGACAAGGACGAGTCGGCGCCGAAAGCGCAGCCGACCGGAGGTGGCAAGTGAAGCGCGTGGTGCTCCTGAGCCTCGCGTGTCTCGTCGGCTGCGCGCACGCCACGAAGACCGCGGCCGTCGCGAAGAAGGACCCTGAGGCGAAGAGCGCTGCGCCGAAGAACGGTGAGCCGAAGGAGGGTGAGCCGAAGAAGCCCGCCGCCGTGCGCGACGAGATGAGCACCTCGGCGACGACGAAGGCGATGTTCAAGCCCGACGGCCTCAAGGTGATGCAGAAGGCGCTTCAGGACAAGAAGGTCGAGGCGATCGAAGTGACGGGCAAGTTCGACACGCAGACGCAGGAAGCGCTGCGCGTGTTTCAGAAGGCGCAGACGCTCCCCGACACCGGCCTGCCCGACTTCGAGACGCTGCGCCGCCTCGGCCTCGAGCCAGACGACGTGTACCAGCCGTCGACGCCTGCCGAGCGCCTCGGCGTGCAGTGAGGGCGCCGCAACGAGTGTCACGAGAGGTGCGGTTTCCGCGCCGGTGGTGACAGCCGCTTTCCGTGTCGGCTGCGGCTCCAGACGACATTCGCGAGTGGGGCGGTCTCGGCCTCGTCGTGGGGGGCTCAGCACTGCCTGGAGTGAACGATTGGTGCGCACTTCCGCCGGTGGTGAGAACGGTTGCCACGAGGAGCTCACCGACTGCACTCGAGGTGTGACGACGCTCCCGCGTTCGCTCAGGCCTTCACGGCAGGAATCTCACCGGTGCGTTTGCGCTGCGCGAACGGCCCGCGCTCGCGGCCGGGGTGCTGCTCCATACCCGGCGCGAAGCCGGTGACCCGGTTTCTGCCGCCGCGTTTGCTCGCGTAGAGCGCCGAGTCGGCCGCGTCGACGAGCCGCGCCTGCTCGGTCGCGTCGGTCGGGAGCGTGGCGACGCCCACGGAGATCGTGACTCGACCTCCCGGCTGCACCGCGCCGTGCTCGAACGTCGTCTCCTCCACCACGCGGCGCAGCTTCTCGGCGACCTCGAGCGCCTCCTCGCGGTCCACCTGGGGCAGCAGCACGACGAACTCCTCGCCGCCGTAGCGCGCGAGCGTGTCGACCTTGCGGACGACCTGCCGCAGCGCCGTCGTCACCTGCTTGAGCGCGACGTCGCCCGCCCGGTGTCCCGCCGAGTCGTTGAGGTGCTTGAAGTGATCGATGTCGATCATCACCAGCGAGATCGGCGTCCCGTAGCGCCGCGCGCGGTTCACCTCGGCCTCGAGCTGCTGGAAGAGGTGCCGGCGGTTCGGAATGCCCGTGAGCGGGTCGGTGATCGACAGCGCGACGGTCTGCTCGTGCAGCCGCGCGTTCTGCACCGCGATGCTCACCTGATCGGCGACGGCGGTGAAGTACTCGATCTCTTCGCGATCGAAGTTCGCCTTCTCGCGCCGCTCGAAGTTCAGCACGCCGAGCAGCTCCGAGCCCTGGAGCATGGGGATCGAGAGCAGGCAGCCGCGCTTGGGCGCCGTGTTGAGGAGCTTGAAGCGCTGCTCCACCTCGAGATCGGCCACGTAGACCGACTTGCGCGTGCTCGCCGCGTGGCCGGCGATGCCCTCGCCCACCTCGAACTGCAGCCCCTCGCTGCCCTCGTTCGGCGGGAACGCCTTGAGCACCTCGAGCTTGCCGTCCTGATTGAGCAGCATCACCGACGAGCGATCGACCTTCAGCCTCGTGGGGAGCAGCGACGCGATGCGCGAGAGCACCTCGTTCAAGTCGAGCGTCGAGGCGATGGTGCGGGCGATCTCGAAGAGCACCTCGAGCTCGTCCACGCGCATCGCGAGGCGCGTCTTGAGCTGCAGCTCCTCGCGCGCGTGATCGAGATCGCGCTGGGTGTCGATCTCGGTCACCTTGAGCTCGGTCAGCTTGCCCAACATCGAGTTGAAGGACTTCGCCAGCGAGCCGATCTCGTCGGCGCCAAGGTCTGGAGCCCGCACCGCCAGCTCGCCGCCTTCGGCGCGGCGCATCACCTTCGCCAGGCGCTTGAGCTTCTGGGTGAGCAGCAGCCGCAACGAGAGCGCCACCGCCGCGGCGAGCACGACGGTGAAGACGACGACGCTCCACATCGCGCTCGAGAACACCTCGGAGACCTGCCGACGCAGCGACGGCTCCTCGACCGTGAGCTGCAACACGCCGGTGCGCAGCGTGAGCTCGCCCGTGTGACAGCCTCCGCACGAGACGCCGCCCAGCGGGTAGAGCACCTCTCCGCCTCCACCTCGCCCCCACGGCCAGAGGAACGACGGCGTCGCGAACACGGCCTGGCCCTCCTTCACCAGCTTGACGCGCTCGGCGTCCGCGAAGGCCTTGTCTTCTTCTTCGATGCGCCGCGACCACATCACCGTGCCCGCACCGTCGATGATGCGAATGTCGCTCGCGACCTTCAGTCCCGACCAGTCGCTGCGCACGATCGCGGTGACGCTGCGATGCGCGACGCGGGCGGTGGTGCCTGGAGGCGTGCGCTCGACCGTGCCGAAGCTGGTGGCGATGAACTCCGCGAGGCCGAGCGCCTGACGCCGGCTCTCGTCGCGCACCGCGAGATCGGTCTGCCGCCAGACGAGCCCGACGCCCAGCAGCGCCACCAACGCCGTCGGGAGCGCGATCGCCGCGAACAGTTTTCGTCCGATCGACCTCACGCGGTCGGCCTCCCCAGTGCCGTCTGAGTGAATGCGCTCACTCTCACCCGCTCGCTGTCTCGCTTCTCGTGCGTGCCGTCAAGATGAGACCCGCCCGCAGGTGGGATACCGTGCGTCGCCTTGGAGCTGATCCGTTCGAAGCTGATCACGTCGCCGCACGCGTTCCCGACCCGCGCGGGAGGCGTCTCTCTCTCTCCGTTCGCGTCGCTCAACACTGCCCTCACCGTCGGCGACGAGCCGTCTGCGGTCGCGAAGAACCTCGAGCGGCTGTCCGCCGAGTTCCGGGCAACGCCGTCTCAGCTCGTCACCGTTCACCAGGTGCATGGCACCACCGTGCTCGAGGCGACGGCAGCAGGGCAGGGCGTGCTCGGCGAGGCCGACGCCGTCTTCACCCGTCATGGAGGCCTGCTCGTCGGCGTGAAGACGGCCGACTGTCTTCCGATTCTGATCGAAGACCCGAAGACGGGGCAGGTGGCCGCGGTGCACGCGGGCTGGCGTGGGGTGCTTGGAGAGATCGTGCTGCGCGCCATCGAGCGGCTGGTCGAGCACGGCGCAGATGCCTCGCAGCTTCACGTCGCGCTCGGGCCCGCGATTCAGGCGTGCTGCTTCGAGGTCGACGGCGAGCTGCCCGCGAGGTTCGCCGCCGTGTTCGGAGAAGGCGTGGTGAGGCCCCAGGCCGGCAAGCCGAAGGTGCACCTCGATCTCTCGTGGGCGGTGGGTCGCTCGCTCGCGCGCGCCGGCGTGCCGGAGAGCCACGTGGACGTCTTGCCACACTGCACCCGCTGCGACGCCCGCTTCTTCTCGTATCGGCGTGAAGACGGGCGCACGGGGCGGCAACTCTCGCTGATCCAGTGTGTGCGTGAGACATCGCTGTAGCAGGTCAGCCGGGGCGATTTCTTGACCCTCGTCGAGCGCGGTCCGTACACTTTGAAGGCCATTCGACTTCTCCTCGCCATTCTGTCCGCCGCGCTCTGCGCGTGCGCGACCGATCAGGTCTCTCGCGCCGAGCACGCCGAGCTGCTGGCGTCGGTGCGCGCGCTCCGCGCCGAGAACGCGCGCATCGAGTCGCGCCTCGAGGCGATGGAGGCTGATCTCAAGGGAGCCCGCCCCGCGCCACGGCCCGCCGCCGCGAGCCCGAAGACCGCGCCTTCGTCCGCGAGCGGGTCGACGAGCGCAGCGCCAACAGCCTCCCGTGACGACGTGCCCGCGCTCACCGTCGTGAAAATGAAGCCGAAGAAGGAATCGGCGCCGAGGTTGTCCACCGAGGTCGAGGTCGTCGAGCCTCCCGTCGCGATCGTCGACGAGCTCGCCCCCGCGGTCGAGCTTCCGGCTGACGCACCCGACGCGACCGAGAACGCCTTCCTCGAGCAGCAGTACCTTCTCGGCGTCGACGCGCTCAAGACCGGCAACCCCGAGGGCGGCATCGCGCAGCTCCAGCAGTTCGCCCGCGAGTGGCCCAAACACCCGCGCGCCGACAACGCGCTCTATTACGCAGCGGTGGGGCTGATGGCGGCGCGCGAGTTCAAGGACGCCGAGACGCTGCTCGAGCAGGCCATTCGTCAGTACCCCGCCGGAGATGCGACCCTCGACTCGATGATGAAGCTCGCCGACTGTCGCTCCCGCCTCAACCGCCAGGCCGACGCGCGCGCGACCTGGGAGAAGATCGTCGCCACCTATCCGGGCACGCAGGCCGCCACGCTCGCCCAGTCTCGCCTCGCCTCCGCATCACAGAAGGAATGAACCCATGCGTCATCTGATCATCGCCGTCGCCTCCATCTCGCTGGCCACCACTGCCTTCGCGCAAGAGGAAGAGGAGGGCGCCGCCAACATGGAGGGGGCCGCGACCGTGAGCCCCGGCGCTCCTTCAGGCGCCGCGAGCGGTGACGCCCCCAACGCGTCTCACACCGTCGAGCGGGGTGACACGTTGTGGGATCTGTCCCGGAAGTTCCTCGGCAGTCCCTGGTACTGGCCGAAGGTCTGGTCGTACAACCCCGACATCGCCAACCCGCACTGGATCTACCCGGGCAACATGGTGCGCTTCTATGGCGCCGATGAGCAACCCACCCAGGTCGAGGTCGGCACCGCGCTCCCCGACATCGAAGAGGGCCAGCTGTTCGACGAAGGCGAGGGCGTGACGAAGACTGGGCAGATCGGCTTTCGGCCGAAGAACTCCATCACCGCGCCCATCATCGCGTTCATCACCACGAAGGAGCTCGAGCAGAACGCCCGCATCATCGGCTCCTTTGCCGAGAACGAGATGCTCGTGATTCCCTTCTCCGTGTACGTCGACACCTCGAACAAGAAGAGCCTCAAGGTCGGCGATACCACGGTGATCTACCGCGACGGCGGCGAGGTGTTTCATCCCGGCACCAAGGATCTGCTCGGCTACATGACCCGCGTCGTCGCCGAGGGAAAGGTGATCGCCCTCGACGCCAAGAAGAACGTCGCCACCATCGCCATCACCCGGAGCCTCGATGAGGTTCACCGCGGCGACTCGGTCAGCCCTGCCGGCGAGTCCGTCGTCCGCACCGTCGCGCCTCGCGCCAACGATCGCGAGGTCAAGGGCGCGACCCTCCTCGTCGGCGCCAAGCGCTACACCCACCACCAGACCGAGTCGTTCCTGGTCCTCCTCGACAAGGGCGCCGACGACGGCGTCAAGGTGGGGAACACCTTCACGTTCTTCCGCTCGGGCGACACCGCCCCGATTCATCGCCACTTCAACCCGCAGGACAACGACGACGCCTTCCCGCGCGAGGTCGTCGGCGCCTGCATGGTGATGGACGTCAAGTCGAAGGCGTCGTCCTGCGTGCTCACGTACTCGATGCGTGAGCTCGTCTCGGGCGACAAAGCCGACATGGTGCTGTCCGCGCCCAAGACCGCCGCCCGCTGAGCAGCTTCGCAAGTTCTTGAATTCAAAGGACGTGTCTCCCGCAGACTCGTTCGTGTCAGCCTGACCTGATAGGGTGTTCAGTGTCAGGAGGACGCCATGATTCGGACGTTGCGGGTGCGGAACTTTGGAGTGATCGAAGAGATCGAGGTCGAGCTGGGCGCAGGGCTCACGGTGATGACGGGTGAGACCGGGGCCGGCAAGTCGATGCTGCTCGACGCGTTGATGCTGCTCGCGGGTGGGCGCGCCGACAGCGGCATGCTCAGAGCGGGTTGTGAAGAGGCCTCGATCGAAGGCGTGTTTGCGCTCTCACCAGAGCTCTCCACGCGGCTCGACGAGCGGGGCCTCGAGGCGGCCGGCGACGACGTGCTGGTGCGGCGCACGATCTCGGCGCAAGGCCGCGGCAAGGCCTGGGTGAACGGGTGCCTGGTGACGGTGTCGGTGCTTCAACAGGTCATGCGCGGCTTCGTCGACATCGCAGGGCAGCTCGAGCACGCCTCGCTCTACGACGAAGACAACCATCGCGCGCTGGTCGACCGCTTTGGTGGCCTCGAGGCCGATGCAGGCCCCCGCGCCCGGTACCAGACGTGCTTCGAACAGCGGCGCCACGCCCTGGGCCGACTTGCCGAGCTCGGTGGCGACGAGCGGGAGGTTCGCTCGCGCGTCGAATATCTGCGCTTCCAGGTCAAGGAGCTCGAGGGCGCGACGCCGAAGCCGGGGGAAGAGGTGTCACTCGAGAACGAACGGCGGCGCCTGGCGTCTGCAAGCCGCCTGCAGGCCCTCGCGACCGCTGCCGACGATCTGCTTGCGTCGCGTGACGTGAACGCGAGCGATCTGCTCAGAGAAGCGGGCCAGCGGCTCGGCGAGATGGAGAAGCTCGACCCGACGGTCGCGGCAGTCAGGGAGCGCGTCGTCGCCTCGTTGGCCGAGCTCGATGAGGGGTGCCGTGCGCTCACCCGCTACCTGGGCCAGGTCGACCTCGACCCTTCGCGGCTGCGCGACGTGGAGGAGCGGCTCGATCTGCTCAAGACGCTCAGCCGCAAACACGGCATCTCGGTCGATGAGCTCAGCGGCCGGCGAGAGGCCCTCATGGCCGAGCTCGATCACCTCGAGCGCCGGGCCGAGCTGCGCTCAGCGGTCGAGCGCGAGCTCGCGACCCTCGACGACGCCCTCGCCCGCGAAGCCGCGGTGCTGACGAAGGCCAGGCGTGAGGCGGGCACGCTGCTGGAGCGAAAGGTGAGTGACGCGCTGGCCCGACTGGCGTTGAAGAACGCCCGGTTCAGCGTCGAGCTGCTCCCCGCCGCGCCCACCTCGCTCGGCGCCGACCAGGTGCGATTCCTCTTTGCGCCGAACCCCGGCGAGCCTGCCAGGCCGCTCGCGCGCACGGCGTCAGGCGGTGAAGCCTCTCGCGTGATGTTGGCCATCAAGTCGGTGCTGGCGGCTACCGAGCGCGTGACGGTCTCGGTCCTCGATGAGGTCGACACAGGGGTGGGCGGAGCCGTCGCCGATGTCGTGGGCCGGTTGATCAAGGACCTCAGCGCCCACCGGCAGGTGCTCTGCATCACGCACCTTCCGCAGGTCGCTGCGCACGCGTCGCGACACCTGCGTATCGAGAAACACCTCTCGGGTGGTCGCGTTCAGTCGACGGTCGAGGTCCTGGGCACCCTCGACGCGCGCTCCGACGAGCTCGCGCGAATGCTCTCGGGCGTCGAGGTGTCGAAGGAGGCCCGCGCAGCGGCGCAGGTGCTGATCGCCGGGGCCGCGCGCGCCGAATCACCGCGCTCGCCCCGACGCAAGCGCGATGTTCGGGTCGCGCGCGAACGGCGCACTGCGTGAATTTGCTTCCTTGCCCGGTGCGTTTTGCACGCTTAACCTGCGGCCCGTGTCGAAGACCGCTGGCGTGCGATTGAAGGCGTTGTCGGCCGGGCTCACTGATGTCGGCCGCAAGCGTTCACATAACGAGGACAGCTACCTCATCGACGAAGAGCTGCAGCTCTTCGTCGTCGCCGATGGGATGGGTGGCCATGCTGGGGGTGGTACGGCCAGCCGCATCGCCGTCGAGACGATCGACAAGGAGCTGCGTGGCGTTCGCAACTCGCCCACCAGTCCCTTCAAGGCCGAGACCTCGCTCCAGGACTCGCCGCTGCCCGATTTCCTGCGCGCGGCCGTCGAGAAGGCCTGCTTCGAGATCTACCGCGCCGCCCAGGAAGACCCCCGGCTCGCTGGCATGGGCACCACGGTGATCAGCCTGTGTGTCCAGCACCAGCACGCCATGTTCGCGCACGTCGGTGACTCACGCGCCTACCTGGTTCGTGGTGACCTCATTCAGCAGATCAGCGAAGACCACTCCCTCGTCAACGAGCAGATCAAGGCGGGCATGATCACGCCCGACGAGGCTCGTCACTCTCGCTACAAGAACATCATCACCCGCTCCGTCGGGTTCGAGGAAGAAGTGCAGGTCGATGTCATGGGCATCATGCTCGAGCTCAACGACTCGTTCATCCTGTGCTCCGACGGCCTCGCGAACCTCGTCGAGGACCGTGAAATTCGCGAGATCATCTCGACCAGCGAGCTGAAAGACGCACCAAAGAAGCTGGTCGATCTCGCCAACGAACGCGGCGGAGACGACAACATCACCGTCATCGTGGTTCGCGCCGTTCCCGCCTGAACCCTGTCGCGTCGTGTGCCGATGCTGAAGGAACTGGCGGCGCATCGCCCTGGCGCACAAGCTGAGCTGATCGCACGAAGTCGAATTCCTGTTGCACTGCACGCCTCGTTCGGAGAAGGTGCCCCGCCGTTTTCACCCCTGTCGCTGAGGCCGTGCGTTGGCAAACGAGAGCTTTACCCTCATCGTCGTGCCCGATCGCCAGTCGGAGGTGCGGAGGTTCCGCCTTCGCCGTGCGTGGGTGGTGCAGGCGCTGGTCGCAGTCGCAGTGCTGGTGGTGATCGGCGGCGTGTTGTTCGTCCACTACACCTCGGTCGTCGGCGAGGCGCACGAGAACCCCGCGCTGCGAGACGAGAACCTCAAGCTGAAAAGCGAGATCTCGGTCATTCGAGAGCAGCTCTCTCACGTGCAGGGCACCCTCGATCGCGTCGAGCGCTTCGATCAGAAGCTCCGCGCCATCACGCTGCTCTCTGACCCCCAGCGCAACCTCGCCATGGGCCCGACCGAGCCCGTCTCGGCACCGGGGAGCGAGAACCAGTTCGTCCGCTCTGCCGGCCAGGAATCGCCGCAGGCGCTGCTGGGGAAGCTCGACAAGCTCTCGGCCGAAGCCACCCGGCAGGAGCAGAGCCTGCAAGAGCTCCAGGCCTACTTCTCGGGCCAGAAGTCGCTGCTCGCCTCGGTGCCGTCGGTGTGGCCGACGCGCGGGTGGGTGACGAGCGACTTCGGCTCCCGCGTCGACCCGTACACCAACGAGCGCGTGATGCACGCGGGCATCGACATCGCTGGCCCGCATGGCAAAGAAATCATCGCCCCGTCTGACGGCACTGTCGTCTTCGCCGGCCTCGAGGGCGGGTACGGCAACGTCGTCGTCATCGACCACGGCTACGGCATCAAGTCGCGGTTCGGCCACCTCGCGTCGATCAAGGTGAAGCCGGGTGAGCGCGTGAAGCGAGGCGATCTCATTGCCGCGATGGGGAACACCGGCCGCTCCACCGGGCCGCACCTTCACTACGAAGTCCGCGTCAACGGCATCGCCCAGAACCCGCGCAAGTTCATTCTCGACGACTGAGTCGGTCCTCCGATCGACCCTCAGCTCTGTTCGATTCCTCAGCCCTGCTGAAGCGTGTGGCTCGATGACTGTCCGTTCGGCTCGGTCTGCCTGAACTTCCCCCGCATCTTCGGAGAAGAGCAGGCGATGTGTTTTGCGTCGGGCTGCGCTTCCGGTGGCCTCCCAGCGCCACCGCCACGAGGACCGCAGAGCCCGGACTCCGACCGGCGTTCGCCACCCCTCACGGCCTGGTGGTGCGGGAGGCGTGGTGACGACCGCCTGCGTCGCTCAAACCAGGCTCACCTCGATACCGCGAGCCGCTGGCCGGAACTGCCTGACGTCTTCCGAGTCGCGCGTTGACCATTCGCGTCGACGAGATGCTCGTATGCACGAGGCCATCGCAAGTCCCTCGCCCAGCATCCGCGCGGCTGTACGGATTCCGAGAGGGCCATGGCCCGCTTTCTCGCTTGAAAGCACTCACGCCTTTCACGAGGGTGCGCGCCATGTCGCTCCTCCTGATCCTCCTGGCTGCTGGCCCCGCGACGAGCGGCGCCTCGAAGGCGGTGTCGCCCGTGAAGACCCTCGTCGCACAGCCGCTCAACACGTCTGCCATCGAAGCCAGGCTGATCGCCACGCATGGTGAGGCCGCGCGAGCCCGAGTGGAGCAGGGCGTTCGACAGGTCGCGACCCTCTGGCGTGACGAGGACGGCGATCTCGGCGCCTTCGCGACCGAACACTTCATCGCAGACCCCACGCGGCTCGACGCGGCGTTCGTTCGTTTTCAGGCCAACCTCGAGCAGGTCGACGGCCATCTGCTGGAGATCGGTCGAGAGCTCCGCCGCCCGACCGAGCTCGATCTGGGCCCGATGGAGAAGGTCGACCCGCTCTTCGCCGCGTGGGACCCGTCAGCCCACCTCACCGAAGACTTCTTCGCCTCGAAGCTCGGCTTCGTCGCGCTCCTCAACTTTCCCCTCACCACGCTCGAGCAGCGCCTCGCGCTGGGCCCGGGCTGGAGCCGCCGTCAGTGGGCAGAAGCCCGGCTGAGTGGCCGGTTTGGCCGCCGTGTTCCGGCCGACGTGCAGCAGGGCATCACTGCCGCCCAGGCCGCCGCTGACCTCTACATCGCCGACTACAACGTGTGGATGCACCACGTGCTCTCGGAGAACGGCGAGCGCCTGTTCCCGTCGGGCAAACGCCTCATCAGCCACTGGAACCTGCGCGACGAGCTCAAGGCGCAGTATGCCGACCCGAAGGGCCTGCCGCGTCAACGCGCGATCATCAAGGTGATGGAGCGCATCGTCACCCAGACCATTCCCGCGGCGGTGATCGACAACCCGCGGCTCGACTGGAACCCGTTCACCAACTCGGTCGTCGTCGCTCCGGCCAACACGGTCGAGGCCGACGCTCCGGCGCGCACCACCACGCCGTCGACGAAGCCCGAGGCCGACGTGCGGTACCAGCGGCTCTGGGCCAACAACCTCGCCCAGAAGCGCGCCGACCCGTATTCGCCGACCGCGCCGTCGGCGATCGATCGCGCCTTCGCCCTCGGCGCCGAGATGCCGGAAGCCCGTGTCAGACAGCTGCTCGAGGCGGTGCTGACCTCGCCGCAGGTGCCGAAGGTCGCGGCCGAGATTCGGAAGCGGCTGGGCAGACCGCTCGAGCCGACCGACCTCTGGTTCAACGGTTTCCTTCCTCGAGGCTCGGTGCCCGAGGCCGAGCTCGACGCGAAGGTGCGCGCGCGGTACCCGACTGCCGAGGCGTTCGCGAAGGACATTCCCCGAATCCTGCAAGGCCTCGGCTTCTCGGCGGAGCGCGCAAAGTACCTCTCCGAGCGCATCAAGGTCGACCCGTCGCGCGGCGCTGGCCACGCGATGCAGGCGGCCCGCCGCGGTGACTTCCCGCGCTTGCGCACGCGCGTCGAGAAAGAGGGCATGAACTACAAGGGCTACAACATCGCGGTCCACGAGCTCGGCCACAACGTCGAGCAGGTCTTCTCGCTCTACGACGTCGATCACACCCTGCTCGCCGGCGTGCCCAACACCGCCTTCACCGAGGCGATCGCCTTCGTCTTCCAGGCACGGGACCTCGAGCTGCTGGGGCTGGGCAAGCCGTCGGCGGATCAGGAGCGCCTGCGCGTGCTCAACGACTTCTGGTCCACCTGGGAGATCGCTGGTGTCGCCCTCGTCGATCTCGCCGTCTGGCACTGGATGGCTGATCACCCGAAGGCGACGCCGGCCCAGCTCCGTGAGGCGACGGTCGCGATCTCGAAGGACCTCTGGAATCGGCACTACGCGCCCGTGCTGGGAGGAAAGGACACGCCGCTGCTCGGCATCTACTCCCACATGATCAGCTACCCGCTGTACCTGTTCAATTACCCGCTCGGTCACCTGATCTCGTTCCAGATCGAGGAGCAGGTGAACACGAAGGGCATCGTGGGGCCCGAGATCGAGCGCATGTCGGTACAGGGCGCGGTCGCTCCCGACGTGTGGATGACGGGCGCGGCCGGGGCTCCAGTGAGCGCCGAGCCGCTCCTACGCGCGACCGAAGCGGCCCTCGCCGGGCCCGAACGCTCCGATCAGCGGCCTGCGCAAGTTCGCTGATGTTTCGTCGGCTTTTTTGACGTTGCTGATCAGGTCCGTACGCTTCGCAACAGCTCGCTGCAGCAGTGCAGCAGCTGTCACCTCAACGGAGCGTGCATGGCCAACAACAAGCGGAAGAACGACCGGGTCTCTCTCGACATCTACTTGAACAAGTACGTGGCCGGAGTCCCGTACATGACGCGCGCGTCGGACATCTCACGCGAAGGTGTGGGGCTGTCGCACCTCATCGAGCCGCAGATGGCTGGCAAGCGGGTGGGCCTGCAGTTCCAGCTGCCGGGCTCGGAAGAGGTGATCTACGCGGAAGGTGAAGTCGTTCGCGAGTGGCTCGACATGGATCGGTCGGAGGAAGGCTCGGGGGTGAAGTTCACTCTCCTGACCGAACGGCACCGCCGCCTGATCGACCAGTTCGTCGCGCGCAACGTCGAGAACTGAGCCGGGTTTGCTGTTCCCTTGAAGGTCTGATCGATCCGTCCGTAGAGTACGGAGCATCGTTCAAGTCGTTCGTCGGACTTTCCTGGGGGTCCCCGTGAAGCGTTTGGTGTCGGCAGTGGCGCTGGCCGTGTCGGTGTTTGCGGTCGCGCAGTCTCCAAAGGACGCGCAGCGTCCGCCTCAAGGCATGAACTGGGAAGGCCAGGTCGTTCGCGCGACTGGCGCTGGCGCCCCCGACATGAAGGCCTCCAGCCCCGCGCAGGCCCGGCTTGGCGCGGAGCGCGCCGCGCTGCTCGACGCGTTCCGCAACCTGCTCTCTCAGGTGAAGGGGGTTCAGGTCGACGGCACCCGCAAGATGAACGACGTGATGCAGTCCGATGAGGTTCGCGCCCGCGTCGAGGGTGTGGTCAAGGGCTACAAGGTCACTAACAAGCGGTACTTCTCGGACAACGGCGTCGAGATCGACATCGAGGTTCCGGTGACGATGTTGACCGACATCCTCGACCCTGACGCGACCCAGCTCTTCGCGGTGCCGGCCAGCCCGGAGAAGAAGCCCAACGAGAAGCCGGCAGTGGAGAAGCCCGCCGAGCCGAGCAAGGCGCCCGACGCCGTGGCGAAGGCGGAAGACAGCAGCGGCACCGGCCTGGTGATCGACGCGCGCGGCCTCAAGTTGATGCCAGCGCTCCTCCCTCGCGTGCTCGATGAGACGGGAAAGCCCCTCTACACCGTCGACTCGCTCTCGGCCGATGCGCGGAAGACGACGGGCGTCGCCGCCTACGTGCAGTCGCTCGACGAAGCCCGCAAGAGCCTCAAGGCCGGCGACAAGCCGATGGTGATCAAGGCGGCGAAGGCCAACGGCGCCGACGTGCTGCTCGCGCAGGAAGAAGCGAAGAAGCTCGTCTCCATGAACCCCCCGTTCCTTGCCCAGGGCAAGGTCGTCATCGTCTTCAACTGAGGAACGCGCCGCCCATGAGAACTCTCTCGACGTCGTTCATTCTCTTGTCGGCCATCGCGTTCGCGCAGGCCACGGTCGTCACCAAAGACGGCACTGGTGAGGCTGCGGTGGTCAACAAAGACGAGGCGAAGGCGTTCGAAGACGCCAAGAACGCCGCGTTGCGCTCGGCAGTGGAGCAGGCCGCCGGCGTTCGAATCGACGCCGACACGCTCGCCGTGAACAACCAGCTCGTGCGCGATCAGGTCTTCGCGAACACCTCTGGCTACGTGAAGTCGTTCGACGTCGTCTCGAAGAAGGTCGAGAAGGGCGTCATGACGGTCGTGGTGAAAGCGAACGTCATCACCGACAACCTCGACAAGGACATTCAGGCTGCGCGCGATCTCGTCAAGCGCATGGGTCGCCCGAGCATCGTGATCGTCGTCCAGGAGCAGACGATTCCCATCGGAGAGAAGCTGCTCATCAACTCCGACGTGACGGCCACGGTGCTGACCGAGGCGTTCAAGGCCGACGGCTGGGACATCAAAGACGCGCAGGCCATCAACAAGGCTCTGAAGGTCGATGGAGCGGCGACGCTTGGAAGCGTGGCGATGAAGGAAATCAACGATCTCACCCGCGCGAACTACGTCCTGTACGGTCGAACGGTGCTCCGTCATCAGGCTCCCGATTCGATGCTCAAGGGCGCCGATGTCTTTCATGTGTCCGGCGAGTACGACCTGGCCCTTGCCGCGACTGACAGTGAGCTTCAAATCGCGAAGGTCGCGGGCAAGTTGACCTGGAAGGATCCCTCGCGGCCGCCTGTGTTGTCCTACGAGCGAACGGCCTTTGTCCTGGTCCAGGAGCGCAAGAAGGAGATTGTGGAGGGCGTTCGAAAGGCGATTCTCGAGCACTTCCGGAGTTCAGCGACCAACGGCATCCAAATCAGCATGGGCGTTTCAGGGCTCGAGGACTACGGCGCGGCGAAGGACTTCAAGAAGTCGATCGAGGCCATCAAGGGCGTCAAAGAAGCAATTCAAGACAAGTTCGACAAGGGCAAGGCAACCTTCAGGGTCACCTTCCTCGGAAACGTCGACGATCTCGCGACCGAGTTCCAGCAGGCAACGTTCAAGAAGAAGAAGCTCAACGTCGTCTCGGCGACCAGCAACACGCTCGAGGTCGCCGTCGCGAAGTGAGGTGGAGCGCTCTGCTGCTCTCTGGCTGCGTGTCGTCACAGCCGGGGCTGCCCACGCTTCCGAAGATCACCGAGGGCCAGATGCGGCCGTACCGGGTCTCGGGGGCGGGTGAGTTGGTGCTCCACTGCGCGCCAGCCGATGCCGAGGTAGCGCTCGACGGGGTCACGCAGGGGCTGTGCAGCGACTTCAGCGGCGAGCCGCATGCGTTGAAGGTGGGTGAAAAGGCACGACGGGTCGAAGTGAAGAAGTCGGGGTTCGTGACGTGGGAGAGCTGGTTGGCGGCAGACCAGACCCGCGTGGTGATGACGGTGACGCTGCTGCCTTCCGGAGGAAGTCCATGAAGCGCCTTTTCAGTCTGGCAGCGCTGGTGTTCTCGATGGCGGCCTGGGCCGAGGTCGGCAAGGTCGCCTTGATGGAGGGCGCGGCCACGCGAACGCCCAGGGGCGGGCAGGCCGTCGCCCTCGCCAAAGACGCCGCCATCGAGCTCGGTGACACCATCGAGGTCAAGAGCGGCAACTTGAAGCTCGTGCTGACGGACGAGAGCATCATCATGCTGGCGCCGGCCTCGAAGCTCGAGATCACCGAAGCTGAGTTCGAAGGCCAGGAGCGCAAGGGCTTCAAGGCGCTGCTGCAGACGGGCAGCCTGTGGACCAAGGTGAAGAAGGCGCTCGGCGGCGGTGGCTACGAGGTCTCGACCGAGCGCGCCGTGGCCGGTGTCCGCGGCACCATCTTCCGCATCGACGCCGACAAGATGGTGACGGCCGCGAAGCCTCCGAAGGCCCGCAAGGCGTCGATCGTGCGCATCGTCGAGGGCACGGTCAACATCAGGCCCTCCGCGATGGTCGCGAAGACGTCGACCGCTGCCGCTCCGCCTCCGAAGAAGGGCCCGCGCGTTCAGGTGGCCGGCCCCACCGAGGTCACCTCTGACGAGTGGGAGAAGAAGTTCGTCGATCTGCAGCAGAACCAGCAGATCGCCGTTGGCGTCGATCTCTGGGACGTCGCGCAGTTCGAAGAGGCCGCCAAGCGCGATGCGTTTGCGAAGTGGATTGAGAAGAACCAGTAGCCTCGTCGGCGCGCTCCTCGCCTCGGTCGCCGTCGCGCAGAACCAGCGGCCGCTTCCGTCCGAGAGCCCCGAGCCCCTCGTCGCGCGCTCCGTGCGCGTGAACGTGGTTGCCAGCGAAGACCTCGAGCCTGACGTGTTGCGGGCGCTCGCCCGGCCGCAGGTCGTGCTCTGGCTCACCACGCGCTCGAACACGCTGCGTGAATCGACCCTCGACACGCTGAACCAGTTCGGCGCGTCGTGGGTGCAGCTCCGCGCGCCGCTCGAGCCCGTCGACGCGAAGGCGCTGAAGCGCGCGACGAAAGCGGGGCTCTGGGTGCCGCTCGACGCTCGGCTTGGCCCTGCGCTCTCGCGCTTTCGCGGCAGCCGACCGCTGGCGCTCGAGGTGTCGGGCCACCTTGACGGCGACGCCAGAGCGCTCCTGTCGGCCCAGAAGCCAAACCTCGTCCGGTGGACGCCGGCCGGCGAGGTCGACCTGCTGCAGTGGAGCCAGTTTCGAGCGCTCCCGGGACGGAAGATCGTCGTGCTGTCGCCCGGGTTCCTGCTCCCTCGTGAGTGTGCGGTTCGAGAGGCCTCCGAGCCCTCCGCAGAGCTCCACGTCGGCATGCTCCTGGCCGTGAGCGCGGGCGTGTTCCCGTGTGGTGCGGGGACACGAATCGAGGTGACGCCCGACGTCGAGCCGTGGCTCCTCAAGTCTTTGATCGTCCGAGACCCCTCGGTCGAGCTGGTCGTGCGGGTCGACGACGACGTTCGCAAAGTTGGCAAGACGAGGGCCCTGCTCGAGCTGCTTGGCCGTTAGCCGTGCGGATTGCTTGACCTTCCTTGCGCTGAGCGGCGACAATCCGCGCCTCTCAAAGGGTTGAAGGAGTCGAGGCTCGGTGCCTCGGTCGTAGCGCCACGATGCCCACGCGTACCCGCCCTTCTTGTTTCGGGAACAGTCCCATGCGTCCACTGATTACGAGTCTTCTCCTCGTCTCTTCGATCGCGCTCGCTCAAGCGCCTGCGGCGAAGAAACAGGCCGTCGATGCCGAGCTGAAGAAGAAAGAAACGTCGATCGCGCCCGACAAGTCGCTGGCCGGCGACATCACGCGCAAGAAGAAGCAGCAGGAAGACGCGCCGACGCTCCAGTACGACGCGTTTCGGCTCGACGTCGAGCTTCAGGTCGCGTCGAAGCGCCGTGAGCAGATCACCGACCTCTCGAAGATCATCGATCTGTCGACCGACAAGAAAGAGAAGCCCGGGCTGCTCTTCCGGCTCGGTGAGCTCTACTGGGAAGAGTCGAAGTTCTACTTCTTCGAGGCCAACCGGAAAGACGACGAGAAGATCAAGGCGATGAACGCGAAGGACGAGGCGGGCATCGCGCGCGCTGAGTCCGAGAAGGCCGAGCTCATGGCGAAGTCGAAGGAGTTCGCCGACCTCGCCGTCGAGAAGTACTACCTGATCGTTCAAGAGTACAAAACGTACGAGCGCACGGACGAGGTCCTCTACTTCCTGGGCCTCAACCTGATGGACTCGTCGGACGACAAGAACCAGAAGAAGGCCCTCGCCTCGTACAAGCGCCTCATCGAGAAGTACCAGAAGTCGAAGTACCTGCCCGACGCGTACCTGGCCGTCGCCGAGTACTACTTCAACGGCTCGAAGGGGAAACGCGAGTCACTCGAGAAGGCGCTCGAGAACTACAAGAACGCCTCGAAGTTCCCCGAGAACAAGGTCTACGGCTACGCGCTGTACAAGCAGGGTTGGTGTCACTTCAACATGGCCGACTACGAGAACGCCATGAACCAGTTCAAGACCGTCGTGCTCTACGCGAAGCTGCAAGGAGACGAAGAGGTCGAGGGCAAGGGCAAGTCGCGCAAGCAGGGCCTCGTGAAGGAAGCGCGTGGCGACTACGTGCGCGCGTACTCCCGCGGCGGTGGCACGCCGACCGAAGCGAAGGATCGCTTCAACAAGCTCGCCGACAAGGCCGACGACCTGCGCCTGATGATGAAGCAGCTCGCGAACCTCTATTACGAGGACGGCAAGGACCGCGAAGCCGCCGTCACCTTCGACATGCTCATCAAGGAGCGCCCGACCGCGCCCGACGCTCCCGGCTTCCAGGGGAAGATCGTCGACTGCGTCATGCGCGCCGGCAACAAGCGCCAGACGGTCACCCAGGTGCGCCGCCTCGTGAAGATCATGGACGACGTGCTCAAGGGCAACCCGTCGATGAACGACAAGGACAAGAAGGCCCTCGACGAGGCGCGCGAGTTGTCGGAGCGCACCATCTCGAACCTCGCGGTCAACTGGCACAACGAGGCAAAGAAGACGCGTGACGAAGAGACGTTCGGCTTCGCCAACGAGGTGTACGCCGACTACCTCACGCTCTTCCCCGAGAGCCCCAAGGCGTACGACTTGCGCTTCTTCTGGGCCGAGCTCCTCAACGACAACCTGAGCAAGTACCAGCGGGCCGCCGAGGAATACACGCGCGTCACGCAGACCGACATCGATCGCGTCGAGAAGAAGGTCGACGGCAACCCGGGCAAGCCCGGCAAGTGGATGAACAACGCCTCGTACAACTCGATTCTGGCGTGGGACTCACTGCTCAAAGAGATGGCGACCGCCGACGCTGGCAAGACGCCGTCGGGTGGTGGCGATCCGTCGAAGAAGGCCGCCATTCCTCCCGTGAAGCAGTCGCTGCTCGACGCGTGCGAGCGGTACCTGAAGTACGTGGAGAAGGGCGAGAAGAAGGTCGAGATCGCCTACAAGGCCGCGAAGATCTACTACGACTACAACTACCTCGACGAGGCCGTGTCGCGCTTCGCAGACATCGCCCTCAAGTACCCTGACTACAAGTTCGAGAACGGAGATCGCGCCGGCGAGATCGCGGCCAACCTCGTGCTCGACTCGTACAACATCCTCCAGGACTGGGGGAAGGTGAACGAGTGGGCGAAGAAGTTCTACGCCGAAGAGAAGCTCGCGACTGGCAAGTTCCGTGAAGACCTCGCCAAGCTCATCGAGCAGTCGTCGTTCAAGCTGATCAACCAGCTCGAGGCGAAGAACGAGTACGGCAAGGCCGCCGACGCCTACATGACCTTCGTGCAGGACTGGCCCAAGAGCGACCTCGCCGACAAGGCGCTCTACAACGCGTCGATCGACTACTTCAACGCGAAGATGCTCGATCGCGCCATCGAGGTGCGCAAGCAGCTCATTCAGCGGTACCCGAAGTCGCAGTACGTGCCCAAGACGCTCTTCGCCCTCGCCGAAGGCTACGAGGCGGTCGCCGACTTCGACGACGCGGCTGATCACTACGAGCGCTACGCGTCGAACTACGAGAAGAGCAGGGGCCCGGCGAAGCGGCCTGCCGCGAAGAGCAAAGGGGCTCCCGCGCCCTCGGCCGAGCAGGTCTGGGAAGAGCAGAAGGCCCAGGACGCGCTCTACAACGCCGGCGTCTTCCGCGACGGGCTTGGTCAGTACAAGCAGGCGCTCAAGAACCGCGAGAAGTTCCTCGAGCTGTGGCCGAAGTCGAAAGACGCCGAGGCCGTCACCAAGTCCATCATCGACCTGCACGAGAAGATGGGGCTGTGGACGAAGGCCCAGAAGCTCTACGAGGAATACGAGAAGGACCAGATCAAGGACCCGAGCAAGCTGCTCTGGGCCGAGGGTCGCATCGCGTCGATCTACGAAGAGAAGCTGAAGAACCCGAACGGCGCGCGGAAGATCTTCGTTCGCATCCTCGACTACTACGAGAAGCTCAACAAGAAGCAGAAGGAGGCCCTCGACATTCAGGCCCTCGACGGTGTCGCGCGTGCGTCGTTCGTGATGAACGAAGACGACTTCAAGCGCTACAGCGCGATCAAGCTGAAGTGGACGACGCTCCAGAACATCGGAGAGCTCAAGGGCTCGATCAAGACGAAGGCGAAGGGCCTCGAGGACATTCAGAAGGCCTACACGAAGACGGTGCAGTTCAAGTCGGCCGACCCGGCCATCTGCGCGCTCGCCCGCATCGGCCTCGCGTACGATCAGTTCGCCGAGGCGCTCTCGAACCCACCCGTCCCGAAGGGCATTCCGGAAGAACTCCTCTTCGAGGTGAAGAACCAGTTCGAGCAGGAGGCGCTCCCGATTCGGAGCAAGGCGTCCGAGGCGTTCGCGGCCACGGTGCAGAAGAGCCAGGAACTCGACGTCTTCAACCCCTGCTCGTCGAAGGCGCTCGAGATGCTGCGCACGAAGTACAAGTCCGATCAGTTCCCGAAGATGGGGGAAGAGACCTTCGAGCTGAAGCCGGAGGACGGGGCGAAGATGACGTCGATCGGCCAGGGCTTGTTGACGACGATTCAGCCCATTCCCGTCATCTCGCCCGAGAGGGCGGCTGAGCTGAAGAGCAACACCTCGGGCGTCGGCAAGAACGTCGTCGACTCGCGGCCTCGAGGCGAAGACCCAGACACGCTCCCGCCACCGAAGAGCGACCCGAAGCCTGAGGCGAAGACGGAGAAGCCCAAGGCGACCGCGACCACCAAGCCGGCCGCGACGCCCGCCAAGCCGAGCAAGAACGACGACGAGCCGGAGGACACGCTGTGAGCGCCCCGTTCACGAAGTGGCTCCTTCGCGGAGCCGTCGCCACTGCCTGCGCGTTCGCCGTGCCGGGCTGCAAGACCACCGAGGCCGGCGGTGACGTGAAGGTCGATGGCCCTCAGGTCAGGCGCACCTCGACGAACGTCGCGCAGACCGAAGAGACGCCGCAGATCAACAGCAAGGCGAAGCTGATGTTCGAAGACGCGGTGAAGGCCTTCGACGCGCAGAAGGCGAAGGGGCAGTACGACTACCCCACGCTCGAGAAGAAGTTCCGCAACGCGGCTGACGCGGACGACAACCTCGCCGAGGCCACCTACAACCTCGGCGTCATCGCCGAGCGCCAGGGCAAGACGAAAGAAGCCGTCGGCTATTACAAGGAAGCGCTCGCGAAGAAGCCGACGCTCCGTCAGGCGGCCGAGAACCTCGCGGTGATCGCGCAGAACCAGGGCGACGAGAAGGGCGCTGTCGCGATCTACGAGAACATTCTCGCGACCTACCCGGACGATGCTGGCAGCCGCGCGCGCCTCGCCGAGATTCACCGCCGTCGTGGCGAGAGTGGCAAGGCGCTCGAGCTCGCGAAGGAGGCGCTCTTCCGCGATCCCCGCACGCTCCAAGCCTACAAGACGATGATGCAGGTGCACTACGAGCAGAAGCAGTTCTCGCTCGCGCGCCTCATCGCCCTTCGCGCGACCAAGATCGAAGAGAACGATCCCGAGATCTACTTCACGCTCGGCCTGCTCAACCTCGCCGAGAAGGAGCCCGTGAAGGCTCGCGTGCAGTTCAAGCGCGCCGTCGACGCGCGCGCCGACTTCCTGCCCGCGCACTACCAGCTCGCGAAGATGGCCTTCGATCAAGAGGACTACGGGAGCGCTGAAGAGCACGTGCGCCGCATCCTCCAGGCCAACGGCAACAACGCGGAGGCGCTGGTCAACCTGGGCGTGGCGTACAAGGGCATGGGGCAGATCGACAAGGCGCTCCAGGCCTACGACGCCGCCCAGAAGCTCAACTCGAACCTGCCGGCGCTGTACCTGAACCGCGGCATCATCATCGGCCTCAAGGGCGACCCCGAGAAGGCGCTCACCTATTACAAGCAGTTCCTCCAGCTCTCGGGCGGAGAGACCTCGGTCAACGCCAACCATCAGGTCTTCGAGCTCATCAAGGAGCAGGAGACCGTCATCGCGACCCGCGAAGAGATGAAGAAGGCGGAAGAAGAAGGCAAGAAGATGGAAGAGGAGATGAAGAAGGCCGAGGACGCGGCGAAGGAAGAGGAGCGCAAGAAGAAGGAAGAGGAGTTCAAGAAGCAGCAGGAGGCCGCGAAGGGCAAGGCGGCTGCCGACGCGCTCAAGGACGAGACGAAGCCGGCGGACGGGAAGGGCGAGCCGAAGAAGGACGAGGCTCCGAAGGCTGCGCCGCCTCCTGCCAGGCCCGCCGCCACCGCGGCTCCCGAGCCCAAGAAGGAAGCGCCGAAAAAAGAAGAGCCCAAGAAGCCGGCCGCTCCCGCCGATGAGCCCAGCGACGGGCTCTGACCTTCACCCATCGGAACAGCGCTTCTCGGCCAGGCGTCGAAGGTGACCACCCCATCGTGGAGTCACCCATGCGCCTGGCCGTCGTGTTTTCCCTCTGTGTCGCTGCCACCTCGTTCGCTCAGAATGAGCGGACTTTGAAGAAGTCGCCTGTTCAGACCATCGATCTGACCGGCACCACCCTCGAGGGTGGCATCGAGCGGCCCGTCATGGAGTTCACCGTTCTGCCCGAGCGCCCGCGGTTCAAGCGCCTCATCCAGCTCCGTGGCTCGTTCGCGAACGAGCTTCATCAGTCTGTCGACGCCCTCCGTTGAGGCTGAAGTGTCGTCGAGGTGCCCACAGGGGTGGTCACACCATGTCTCACCCTGTGCGATGCCAGAAACGAGTGCAGGACGTTTGCGGACACCTCGAGAGTGGTAGGGTCTGCCACTGAAAAGGGTCTCAGGAGGTTTCATGTCGAAGCACCTGTTGGTCGTCGTCGCAGCTGCGCTGCTCGCGACGTCTTCGTTCGCTCAGGACAAGAAGGGCGGCGACGGCAACGTCACGTACAACAAGAAGACCGAGTACTCGTTCGAAGACGACACCATCGAGGGCGATCTCACCAAGCCCGATGGCGAGTACGTCGAAGCCCGCAAAAAGGTGAAGCACTCCAACCTGATCAAGATTCGCGAAGAGTTCAAAGACAAGGTCATGCAGTCCGTCGGCGAACTCTGAACCCCGGCGGAACCTCGTCCCCGCAACGGTGTCGGAGCGGGTGCCGGTTCGAAGTCGCCATCGATACTGTTTCCTGGAGGCACCAGTGCCCGTCCCGTTGACGCTCAAAGTTTTCAAGGGCGAACAGCTCATCTCCTCGAAGGACTTCGACCGCGATCTGATCAAGATCGGGCGACTTGCTTCTGCCCACCTCACCATCGATGACGAGAAGGTCGCGCGCATTCATGCCGTGATCGACGTCGCCCCAGACGGCACCCTGTCGGTCACCGACATGGGCACCGTCGAAGGTACGATGCTCAACGGCAAGCGGGTGATGAAGAGCCCGCTCTCGTTCGGTGACGCGATTCAGGTCGGTGGCACCACCATTCGCATCGAAAAGGCCGGCGCCGCGCCTGCCATCGCCCCGACCATCGCTCCGGTCGCCGACGCCGCTGCGACCCAGCCGTTCGTCGCGACCGTCGCCGCGCCGCAAGTCGTCGCCGCTCAGGTTCAGGTCGTCGCGGCTCCTCAGGTGGTCCACGTTCCTGCCCCGGCGCCGGCCTACCGCCCGCCGCCGTCGCCGCCAGAAGAACTCGTCGAAGAGCGCATCAGCCCGCGCATGCGTCCGCGCCGCCGCAAGGGCTCGGGCCCGCTCGGCGTCGAGCTGCGTTTCCTCTGGGGCGATCACATCGTCGGCGAGTACTTCCTCTCGCCCGGCGTCGAGCGCTCGTTCAAGGTCGGCAGCGGCCAGGGCGTCGACTTCGAGATGGGCGACATCTCGGGTCCGCTCTTCGAGCTCGTTCGCTTCGGCAAGAACGGCGCGCAGCTTCGCTTCACCACCAAGATGGAAGGCGAAGTGCACCGCAAGTTCGGCGATGAGGTGTTGAGCCTCGCCGACGCCAAGAAGAAGGGCCTCGCGCAGGCCGACGGCGATGCGGTCGCGCTGACCCTGAGCAATGACGACTTCGCGTGGATCGAGCTCGGCGGCATCACCGTCGAGGCCTTCTTCCAGCCCGTCCCCAAGCCGGTCTTCGTGCCGTTCTCAGAGACCGTCGACTTCACCGTTCTCAACATCTTCCTGGTCGCCTTCTTCATCGCCGCGCTCTTCATCATCAGCGCCGCGAACCGTGACGCCGAAGGTGACGAGTTCGCCGACGATCTCAACAACAACCAGGCGCGCATCGCGAAGCTGCTGATCAAGCCGCCCGAGACGCAGAAGAACCCGATTCTCGAGAAGTACGAGAAGAAGAAGGACTCGGGCGAGATCGCCGCCAAACGCAAGGGCGACGAAGGCTCGATGGGCAAGAAGGAAGCCCCGAAGCGTTCGGCGCACGCGGCGCCCAAGGGCGACCCGAACAACAAGGATCAGGCCCGTCTGCTCGTCGCGAAGGTCTTCGGCGGCGGCACTGGCGGCATCAGCACCATCTTCGGCCACCAGGGCCTCGGCGGTGAGCTCAAGAGCGCCATGGGCAACATGTTCGGTGCTGCGCCTGGCGACGCGGCCGGCCTCGGAGGCCTCGGTCTGCGCGGCTCGGGCTCTGGCGGTGGCGGGCTCGGTGACACCATCGGCATCGGCGGCATCGGAACCCGCGGGCGCGGCGGCGGCACTGGCGGCTACGGCACTGGCGTGGGCGTGCTGGGCGGCAAGAAAGACGTCGACATCGGCATCACCTCGTCCGAGCCGACCGTCATGGGCTCGCTCGACAAGGAGCTCATCCGCAAGGTCATCCACGCGAACCGGAGCCAGATTCGGTTCTGCTACGAGAGCCAGCTGAACCGGTACCCCAAGCTCGAAGGCAAGGTCGCGGTGAAGTTCATCATCTCGGCATCAGGCGCAGTCGCCAGCTCGTCGGTCGCCCAGTCGTCTGCAGGCAATGCCGAGCTGGAGGCCTGTGTCGCTGGCCGCGTACGCACCTGGGTCTTCCCGAAGCCGAAGGGCGGAGGCGTCGTGGTCGTCACGTACCCCTTCATCTTCAAGCAGTCGGGTCAGTGACGGCAGCGTCACTCTTCTGACCTCAAACGCCAGCGCGGGCCCCGGGATTGCTCGGGTCTGGCGCTGGCGTGTTCTTTGCTCTGTCTTGCCTGGTGGACGTCTCCTGCCATACGGAACTCGAAATCCCCCACACCTTCGTGGCGGGGAGCGAGCGTGCGCTTGGCCTGCTGCGACGTGCGCTTGGCGCCCTGCCGGGGTTCTTCATCAGCCACCTTCCCGTCGAGGGGCCCGGGTGTGTCGAGATCCTCAAGCGAAGCGAGCGTCGCATGTTGTGGATGTCGCCCTGGGCCGTCTCGCACGCCCAGTACGTGGCGGCGCATCTCGAGCGAGCCTGTTTCGTGGTGATCACCGGAGCGGACGAGGCCGCTTCGATTCCACGAGGCTGTCGCTGGCTTCAACTGTCCGAGGCCGCCCTGTCGAGCGCGCCGCGCGCCGAGGTGAAGCGCCTCGTTCGGTTCTTGAGAGAGCAGCACTGAAGAGCCGCTGAAGTCGGTCGACTCACGGCGGCGCTGGGAATAGGGTGCGCGACCCATGATGACGCGCTCGCTGGCGTTCTGTTCTCTGTTGGCTTCGTCACTCGCGGTTGCTCAGGGCAAGCCGCTCGAAGATCGCAAGGCCATCACCTACAACGAGATCGAGCGCGGTTTCTTCTTCGGCGTCTCGGCCGGCTTCTGGGGCACCATCAACCCGCCGGCAGGGCCGATGAGCGCGCAGTACTTCTCTCCGGGGCAGGCTGCGCTCGTCGAGATCGGCTTCGACGTCGGTGAGCGCGTCTCGCCGGCGCTCTTCTTTCTGGCGACCAGCAACCGCATGGGCTCGGACTACACCGGCACGGTGCGCACCTGCGGCGCCGGCGGCTCGCGCGAGTGCATGACGAGCGAGACGCCCCAGGCCGTTCGGTCGGGCGACTTCGGCTCGGTGGCTCCCGGGGTCGGCGCACGAATTCGCATCGCTGGCTTCAAGGACGCCCAGGAGGTCACTCGCACCTGGTTCTACGCCCGTGTTGGCGGCGCCTTCGTCATCTACCAGCCGTCGGCGCTCATCAGTCAGCCCGACGTGCTGCTCTTCGCTGGGCCGGGGCTCGAGTACTTCACGAGGCTGCGTCACTTCAGCATTGGCCTCGACGCCAACTTCAACTTCGGCGTCCTCACCCAATCTGTGGGCTTTTCAGTGCTGCCCTTCGTGCGCTACGCGGGCTTCTGACATTCGGGAGCCTTTTCGCTCCCCTGTCGAAGCGGTCGTGCCCGGGTGAATGCCGGCGTCCGACTCGCGCAAGGAGAGCACGATGGTTGGCCCCAATGACAAGGCGAAGGCTGGTCCCTCAGGACGCGGCGGTGGCGGTTTCTCGTTCGACGACAAAGATGGCCGTGGTGGCAAGGGCCGCGGAGGTCGCGATGGAGATCGTGGCGGCAAGCGCGACGGCAAGGGCGGCGGTGCGGCCTACCGGGTGGTCAACGAGCTCTCGGCGCTCGAGAAGGCGCTGACGAAGGGCGACTACTCGGGCCAGAAGCACTCGCTCGACGAGATCGTCAAAGGCGTCAAGGGCCTGCGGCTCAAGTCGCTCAACGACATGGACATGGGGTCGCGCGGCAAGCTGCTCACCTCGCTGATGCGGGTGACGCGTCAGCCGAAGAAGGACGCACCCGAGCCAGCACCTTCGGATGCCGCTCCCGTCGAGACGGCTCCGGAGGCACCTGCAGCCGAGGGCGCACCGGCTGAGGCGGCCTCCCCCGACGCTGCACCAGCAGACGCAGCCCCCGCCGACGCAGCTCCCGCCGACGCGCCTGCGTCGACGCCGGCTGAGGCTCCGAAGGCTGCTCCCGGCATCACGTGGAACGACGTCATCTTCACGACCGGCCTGGTGTGGAAGGCCGCGAACGAGGCCGACCGTGCCGCTGCCGCGTTCGAGGCTGCAGGCCGCCAGCCGAGCGCTGCCGATCTCGCCTCGCTCGCGACGACTGACGCGCCTCCGATGGACGATCGCCCCCGCCGCGGCGACAAGCGTGATGGCCCTGGCGGCCCGCGCGGTGACAAGCGTGGCGGCCCCGCTCGTGGCGGCGATCGCTCCGATCGCGGCCCTCGGCGAGGAGACCGCCCGAAGTTCGAGCAGAGCGTCGCTCCCGTGCTGACCGGGGAGTGGGGGCTCGACGCGCGCAAGTACGAGGAGTCTGGCCGCACGCGTGATGCTGGCCGTATTCACGAAGACAACAAGTCGTACGTCGAGGCGTCCCGGCTGTACGAGATCGGCGGCGATCTGAAGTCGGCCCTCCGCGCAGCCGCTCGCGCGAAGGACTCGGCCCGCATCACCGCGCTGTCCGCGAAGCTCTCGCCCGACGAAGTGACAGCGCAGCTCGAGCGCGCCGAAGCATGGGAGCTCCTCATGGAGCTCTACGTGCAGAAGCAGGACTTCGGAAAGATCGCAGCCCTCTACGAGCGCGCGCTGCAGTTCGATCAGGCCGCCCTGGCCTGGGAGCGTGCCGGCAAGCTCGCCGTCGCTCGCCGCTGCTACGAGAAGGCGAAGGACTTCGTCGCCGCCAACCGCGTGCGCGATCTCGAGGTCTCGAAGCTCGTCGAGCGCGGCGATCGCCTCGGCGCTGCTACCATCCTCATGGGCGTTGGCCGGCACACCGACGCCATCGAGCTGCTCAAGCCGCTCCCTGGCCCCAAGGCGTATGCATTCATGCTCAAGCTGAAGCTCACGAGCGAGGCGCAGGCGTTCGCTGCCGAGGCGCTCGCCAAGGCCGACGCCGAGAACAACCTGCCGGCGAAGGCGCGTTGGCTCGAGACCCTCGGGAAGACCGAGCAGGCCGCCGAGCTGTGGATCACCGCGACCCGCCCCGACAAGGCCGTGCCCCTCTACGAGCAGCTCGGTCAGCTCCCGAAGGCCGCGCAGCTCGCCGAGACGGCCGGGCTGCTCGATCGCGCTCAGGCCATCTTCACCAAGGCTGGCGACACGGCGAACGCCGAGCGCATCAAGGCGATGCCGCGCCCTGAGCCGAAGGCCGCTCCGAAGGACGACGCCGACGAAGAAGCTCCCGCTCCGGCCGAGACCCAGGCCGCTGCCATGCCTGCGCCGGTGGTGACCGAGCCGCCCGTGACGCCGACCGCCTCGGCCTGAAGCCCCGACGCAAAGGGGCAACTGGTCGAAATCTGACCAAGTTTCGCATTCGTTCCGTGGGGAGCGGAGGGTACATTCCCGCCGCTCTCCATGACGGACACTGCTGCTGAGAAGGGCCCTGAGAAGGGCTTTGGCGAGGTCGAGGCATCTCTCGAGAAGTCGGGCCGCGTCGAAGATCTGATCCGGCTCTACGAGACACGCTCCCGCGAGGTGCCGACCCCCGACGAGGCGGCGCATCTGCTGTCGCGCGCCGGTCACCTCGCGCGCGAGCGGCTCAAGAGCCCACCGCGTGCTGAAGATCTGTTCCGTCGCGCGCTCATCTATTCGCCCAACGCGCGCGAGGCGCTCGAAGGCCTGCGTGCCGTGGCCGAGGGCCGCAACGACGCCGCGATGCTCGCCGACGTCCTCGAGCGGCTCGGGCTGACCTCGCAGGGGCCCGCGGCCGCGGCGAACTACCTCAAGGCTGGAGAGCTGTATGAGACGAAGCTGAGCCGCCGCGATCGCGCGGTGCTCTGCTACCAGCTCGCGGCGCGGGCTGCTCCCCATGAGCGTGCCGGCTATCAGAAGGGGCGAGCCGTGCTCCTCGGCGAAGGCCGCTACGGGTCGGCCTACGAGTCGCTGGAGCGTGAACGAACGCACCTGGGCGATCGCGAGCTCCTCGAAGACTACGTCGCGTTCGCCGAGGCGCTCGTCAACAACCCGCTCGAGCACACGCTGGCGACGAAGGCGATCGTCCGCGCGCTCTCCATCGACGGGAAGAACGCCCGCGCGCAGCAGGCACAGAAGGATCTCGGCAAGCTCGAGTACGTCTGGCGCGAGCGGGCCAAGACGCTGAAGGCCCAGTCCCACGAAGAGCAGAACCGTCGGCTCGCCGCCCGGCTGTCGCTGCAGGTCGCGCGGCTCTTCGCGTACTACGAGCCCTCGTCCACGGCGAAGCTCAAGGAGGCGATCGATCGCTGCTTCGCCCTCTGGCCGGCCATGCCTGACGCGCTCGACCTGCTCGAGCACGTCGCCGAGAAGTCGGGCGACATTCGAGTCGCGCTGACGGTCTTCTCGAAGCTCGCCTCCGACACCCGCGACAAGGTCGCCCAGGTCGATCTGCACCTGCGCATCGGCCAGGTGCTCCTCACGCGCGCCAACGACAGCGCCGGCGCGAGCGCCGAGTTCGAGCAGGCCACGCGCATCGACCCCTCGCGGCCCGACGCCGCCGAGCTCGCCAGTGAGCTGCTCATCGGGCAGGGAAAGATCGCCGAAGGCGTCGGCGTGCTGGAGCGCCACCTCGCCACCCTGAAGGACCGGACCGCGCAGGTCGCCCTGCGCACCACGCTCGCCGATCTCGCCTCTCGCCTGCTGAAGGACGAGAAGCTCGCGCGCACCCACCTCGAGGCCGCGATTCAGGTCGACGCGAACAACGCGCAGGTCGCCTGGCGCTTGCTGAAGGTCTACGCCGACGGGCAGGAGCTCGATCGCGCGTGGCCGCTCTTCGAACTCGCGATCTCAGCGCCGCAGCCGGTCGCCGAGCGCGTTGCCATGTGCGAGTTCGTCTCGCTGCTGTGTGAAGACGCTGGCGACGCGAAGCGGGCCTTCCACGCGTTGTCGTGCGCGTTGCCCCTCGACCCGAGCCGCGGCCCGCTGCTCACCGCGCTCAAAGATGCCGCGACCCGCGCGAACCAACAGCCCGAGCTCGCGCTGGCGCTGCGTCGTGCGGCGCAGGTCGCTCCCGCTGCGGCGCAGACCGGGTTGTGGAAGACGCTCGGCCAACTGCTCCAGTCGCTCGATCGCCCGGCCGAGGCGCAGGAGGCCTGGCTCGAGGTGCAGAAGCGCCACGGCGATGACGCCGAAGCCGTCACGGCGCTCGGGACGATTCGCAAGCAGCTGGCCGAGGCTCCGCAGGACCCGCGCTCGAAGCTCGAAGCCGAAGCACGCAAGCTCGAGGCCTCTGCTGCCGACCCGTCTGCTGCCGCCGCGGTGTACCGGAAGATCCTCGAGCTCGACGCCGACAGCGTGCCCACGCTCAAGAAGCTGGGTGCTGCGGCTGCGAACCTGGGTCAATGGGAAGAGGTCGCGACGGTCGCCGAGCGGTTGATGGCGCTCGCCGACTCGGCCACGGAACGGCAGGAGTGGCGTGCCCGCCTCGCCCAATTGCTCGCCGAGCGGCTCAGCCGAAAAGACGAGGCCGCAGCGCTGTACTTGAACCTGCTCGCCGAGGGCGTCGAGAACGCCACCGTCGTCGGTGGGCTCGAGCGGCTCGCGTCGCAGGGCATTCGGCCGACCGACATCTCTCGCGCGCTGGCGCCCGTCTATGCCCGCGCCGGAGACTTCCAGCGGCAGGTCGCGTCGCTGCTCGTGCAGCTCAACTCGGCGCAAGATCGCGACGAGAGCAAGGCGCTGCTGACCCTGCTGGCCGAGACCACCGAGAAGCGCCTGATGGATCTGCGCGGCGCCTTCGACTTCCGGCTGCGTGGCCTCCAGCTCGACCCCGTCGATGGTGCGTTCCGCGTCGAAGCCGCGAGGCTCGCGCGCGAGCTCAAGGCGCAGCAGGACCTCGCCCGGTTCCTGTCGGAGCAGGCGGTGAAGGTGACCGACCCGGCTTTGGCGGTCTCGATGTTCGTCGAGGCGTCGCGGCTCGCAGAAGAAGCCGGCGCGATCGACGACGCGATGGCGGCGCTGAAGGCTGCGCTCCAGCGCGCGCCCGACTCGGTCGATCTGCTCTCACGCACCTCGACCCTCGCGCTGGCGAGCCGGCGCCTGGCCGATGCGGACCAGACGCTGCGAGTGCTGGCGACGCACCTCACCGGTGACGAGCAGCGAGACGTCTACCTGCAGCTCAGCCGCGTCAACGGAGAGCTGCAGCGTCCGAAAGAGGCTGCGGCTGCCCTGACCGAAGTGATTCGGCTCGGTGGCGCCGAAGCCGAGCACCTGCCGGCGGTCGCCTCGTTCCTCGAGCAGGCGGGCATGATGCGGGAGCTGACCCAGGCGCAGGCCCGGCTGATCGCCCTCTACGAGCAGGCCGGCGACACGGACAGAGCCTCTGCGCTGAGCATCGCGCGAGCCCGCGTGCTCGAGACCGCGCTCGGCGACAAGGCCGAGGCCATCGTCCGGTACGCCGAGGTGTTGAAAGCGAAGCCGTCTGACGCCGATGCCATCGCGGCGCTCGAGAACCTGCTCGCCGATCAGACGCATCGCGAGTCGGCTGCACGCGCGGTGCTGCTCGCGTACGAGCACTCCAACGATCACCGCAAGCAGGTCTCGGTGCTGCACGTCATCGCCGAGGCCGCGCGCGACTCGATGGACAAGGTGAACGCGCTCAAGCGCTCCGCCGAGCTCCATACGATGCACCTGCGTCAGCCCGAGCAGGCCTTCGCGGCGCTCGCCGAGGCGGTGCGCATCACGCCCGAAGACGTCACCCTGCGCGCCGCGGCGAGGCAGGCGGCCGAAGAGGCAGACGCAATCGACAGCTACGCCGAGGTGCTGCAGGATCTCGTCGACGCAGGCGCGGGCCCGGCCGCCGTCGGGCTGCACCGCGAGCTCGCCGACATCTACGAGCGCAAGTTGAACGATCAGGAGCGCGCCGTCGCGCAGCTCCACAAGGTGCTCGGGCTCGACGCGAAGAACGGCGATGCCCTCAAGTCGCTCCAGCGCCTGCACCGCGCGCGTGAAGAGTGGTGGGACCTGGTGCCCATCATCGAGCGGCTGGCGTCACTCGAGAACGATCTCGCGGCGCGCACGGCGCTCGAGCGTGAAGCGGCGCTGCTGTCTGAGGCGAAGCTCGACGATCTCGACCGCGCGGCGTTGAACTGGCGGCAGGTGGTGGCGCGCGACGTGCTCGATCGCGACGCGGCCTCGGCCCTCGATCGCCTGTACACGAAGCTCGACCGGCCTCAGGAGCTCGCCTTCGCGCTCGAGCTGCGTCGCAACCAGGAAGGACAGAGCCCACAGGGCCGGGAGCTCGCCTTCCGTCTCGGACAGCTGCGCCAGCTGCGGCTGAACGATCTGCGTGGCGCCCTCGAGGTGTACCGCCAGATCCTCTCGGAGGACGCGTCACACGAAGGCGCCCGTCAGGCGCTCGAGCAGTGGGTGCGCAGCAACGCCGCCGAGTCGGCCACCGCCATGGAGATCCTTGACCCGGTGCTCGCGCGGACGGGCGATCACCAGGCCCGCATCTCGTTGCGCGAGGCCCGCCTCGTCAGCGCCAGCGGCCGCACCGAGCGCGCACGGTTGTCCTCCGAGATCCGCGCGATCCTCGAGCGCGATCTCGCCCAGCCCGAAGCCGCGTTCATGAACGCGCTGAAGGTCTTCACCGATGGGCTGGAGCGCGAAGAGGTGCAGCCCGAGCTCGAGCGCCTCGCGAAGGAGACGGGCTCGTTCGCCGAGCTCGCCGAGATCTACGAGTCGACGTCAGAAGAGGTCGAGGTCGCCGAGGAGCGCGCTGGTTTGTTGCGCCGCGCCGCCGAGATCCGCGAGCAGCTGGAAGAGACGGAAGACGCCGTGCGCGTGTGGAACGCGTTGCTGCAGATCGCGCCGCAGGATCGCCAGGCCCTCGAGTCGCTCTCGAAGCTGTACGCGAAGTCGCAGAACGCCCGGCAGCTGTCGGCGGTCTACGCGCAGCAGGCGCAGCTCGCGGCCGACCCGACCCAGAAGCTCGACCTGCTGGTGAAGGCAGGCCAGGCGTTCGCCACGTCAGGTGAAGACGACAAGGCCATCGACGCGTACAGGTCTGCGCTCGCCATCAAGCGCTCGGTGCCGGTGCTCAGCGCGCTCGATCAGCTCTTCGGCAAGACCGAACGGTTCGCCGAGCAGGCCGACGTGCTGACGCAGCTGGCGGAAGAGACGGCTGAGCCCGAGGGCAAGGCTGGTTTCCTGCTCCGTCGCGGCCAGCTCCTCGAGAAGGAAGGCCAGTTCGCCGACGCGCTGCGGGCGTTCGCCGAGGTGCTGCAGCACGTCACCGCCGAGCCTCACGCGGTGGCCGGCCTCGAGCGCCTGATGCAGCAGGACGCAGCCCGGGTGGAGGCCGCTCGGCTGCTGGAGCCCGTGTACCGCTCGGCCTCGGATCTCAAGAAGCTGGTCGAGGTGCTCGATATTCGACTCGGGGTGACCGAAGCGTCGCGGCGCGTCGCGCTGATGCTCGAGATCGCCACCTTGCGTGAGGCCGTGGGTCAGAAGGCCCTGGCGCTCACCACGCGGCTTCGCAGCTTCGCCGAAGCTCCCGCAGACGACGAGGTCCGCTCGGAGTTGGAGCGGCTCGCGGCCGATCTCGGCGCCTTCGAGGAGCTCGCGGCGTCATACGAAGACACGCTGGAGCGTGGAGCTCCCGAGCCGCTGGCCGGTGAGCTCTGGCGACGGCTGGCCTCGATCTACGGAGAGCGGCTGTCGCGGTTCGATCTCGCCGCCCGCGCGTGGAACGAGTGCCTGACGCGAGACCCGAAAGACACCTTCGTGCTGGAGGCGCTGGCGCAGATCTACCGGCGCACCTCGCAGTACCGCGAGCTCTCGACGGTGATGCGACGCCAGCTGGCGCTCGAGCCCAACGTCGCGGCGCAGGTGAACCTGCTGTTCGATCTCGCGACGCTGGCCGAAGACACCCTGTCGGACAAGCCGCTGGCTGCGATCGCGTACCAGGCGATCCTCGAGCGCAAGCCCGACGACGGGAACGCGCTCAAGCTCTTGGGCCGCCTGTTCGGAGAGATGGAGAAGTGGCCTGAGCTGGCGGGCGTGCTCGCTCGTGAAGTGCAACAGGCCGAAGCGCAGGGGCAGGACGAGGAAGCCAGAGAGTTGCTGGTTCGCCTGGGGCGGCTCAAGCTGACCCGGTTGGGCGACCCGCGTGGCGCCTTGAACACCTATCAGGAGGTTCTGCGTCGAAAGCCCGGCCATGCCGGCGCGGTCGGCGCGCTCGAAGAGATGGCGCGCTCAGACAATCCACTCAAAGGTGAAGCAGCAAATACGCTCGAGCCCGTGTTCGCGAATGAAGGCGAACACCTCAAGCTGGTGCAGATGATCGAGGCGCAGGTGACGAGCGAGCCGCAGCCGGCCGAGCGCTCTGCGTTGTTGCGAAAGATGTCGGAGATCTATTCGCAGCAGATGGACAACGCCGAGATGGCGTTCGTCGCGGCCACCCGCGCCCTTCGGGAGCTGCCCGACGAGCCGAAGAACCTCGCGCTCTGCACGCTGCTCTACAAGGCCGCCGACGCCCGTGAGGAATACAGCACGCTGCTCAGCGAGATCGCGCCGAAGGCCTCTGACGACACCGCGCGCGCCAACCTCTACCGCGTGCTGGCGAAGGTGCAGACCGACTCGGGCGAGCCGCAAGAGGCCGTCGAGAGCTGGAAGCAGGTGATGTCGCTCGCGCCGACCGACGGCGAGGCGATGGAGCAGATCGGCAAGCTGCTCGCGACGCAGGGCCGGGTGCCCGAGCTGATCGACGTGCTCAAGCGGCAGCTGAACATCGAAGAAGACACCACCCGTCGTGTGGGGCTGCTCTTCCAGATGGGCTCGCTGCAGGACGAGCAGCTCAACGACGCCGCGGGTGCGCTCACCACCTTCCGACGCCTGCTCGAGCTCGCGCCCACCGATCTCAGCGCGCTCAGCCGAATGGATGCGCTGTGCGAGGATCAGCAGCGCTGGCCCGAGCTGGCCGACGTGCTCGGCCGACGCGCGGGGCTGGCGAGCGCCGAGGAGAAGCCCGCCATCGCGTTCAAGCTCGCTGTGGTGCGAGAGACGCGCCTGCTCGACAAGGCCGGCGCCATCGAGCTGTACACCGAGCTGTTGGCGGAGAACCCCCGTCACCCGGGTGCGCTCCAGCGGCTCGAGGCGATGGCGCAGAAGGAGCCGCAGAACCAGGCCGCCTTCCAGGTGCTCGCGAAGGCCTATCGCGACGGCAGCGACCCGGTGAAGTTGTCGGCGCTGATCGAGGCGCGGGTGACGGTGTCGCCCGACGTCGTCGAGCGCAAGACGTTGTTGCAGGAGCTCGCGCAGATCCGCGACGCCCAGTCCGAGCCCGAGCTCGCGTACCTCTCGTACTACCGCGCCTTCAAAGAGGACCCGAACGACGCCGAGCTGCGGCGCCGCCTCGAGCAGTCGGCCCAGGCTGCTGGGTCGTGGGACGAGCTCGCGCATGCGTACGAGGCCGAGCTTCCGCGCATCTCCGAGCCGTCCGAGGCCGCGAAGATCAGCCTCACCCTCGGCTCGCTTCACGAGCAGAAGCTCAAAGATGCCGCGCAGGCCGTCATCTTCTACGAGAAGGCCCGCGAGTACGATCCTGCGGCCGCGCCGCGCGCGCTGGCTTCGCTCGACAAGCTCTACGGTCAGCTGAACCGCGCCGACAAACAGGCCGACGTGCTCGAGGCCCTCGGCGCCGTCACGCCGGAGCCGCAAGAGAAGGTGGGCCTGTACTTCCGGCTCGGCCAGCTCGCGATGGAGACGCTCGAGAACCCCAATCAGGCAGCGGGCGCGTTCGAGAAGGTGCTCGAGACCGACCCCAAACACCTGCCCAGCCTGCGCTCCCTCGAGCAGCTCTACGAATCGGCGCAGATGAGCGAGAAGCTGTACCGCGTGCTCGAGGCGCAGGTCGACCTCGTGCAGGGCAACGAGCGCGAGCGCGTGCTCGGGAAGATGGCGGTGACGTCGGCCGAAGGCCTCTCCAACGTCGACCACTCGATCACCCTGTACCGCGAGATGTTGTCGAAGAACCCGCGCAACGAGCAGGCCTTCGAGGCCCTCAATGCGCTGCTCGATCGTGCAGGCCGTGCCGACGAGCTCGTCGAGCTGCTCCTGGCGAAGCTGCAGGTCACCATCGATCCCCGCGAGCTGGTGCGCCTCAACGAGCGCGTGGGCCGGGTGCTCTTCGAGCGGCTCCAGCGCGCGGAAGACGCGATTCCGTATTTCAAAGCAGCGCTCGATCGTGACGCTCGGCACCGCGGGGCGCTCGAGGCGCTGCGTGACATCTTCGAGTCGCTCGGCCGTCGCGACGATCTCGTCATCATCCTTCGCCGCCTGATTCCGCTCCAGGAAGAGGCGTCGGGGGTCAAGAGCATCCGCATTCGGCTGGCCGAGATCATCGCCGGGTCGGCCCGTCGTGAAGAAGCGCTCGATGCAGCGCGGCGCGCGCTCGAAGTCGAGCCGCACCGCCAGGAGGATCTCGATCGCCTGCTGCAGGTCTTCATGCAGCTCAAGGCCTGGCCCGACGCCGTTCGGTCACTCGAGGCGAAGGCCCAGCACTTCCTTCTCATCGAGGAGCGCGACAACGCGGCCGAGGTGCTCTTCCAGGTCACCGATCTGTGGCGCAACACCGCCAACAAGCCCGATCTCGCCGGGCCGCCGCTCGAGCGCATTCTCGAGATCGAGCCCTCGAACCGGAAGGCCTACGAGCTCGCGCTCGATCTGTACTCGAAGCAGGGTGACTGGCGCGCCTACGCCCAGGTGATGGACCGGTTCCTGCCGAACCTGGTGACCGAAGAAGAGAAGGTCGCCGCGCTCCAGCAGCTCGCGGGGGTGCAGGAGTCGAAGCTCGGGCAGAAGGACGTCGCGTTCCTGCAGTACACGCGCGCGCTGCACCTCAACCCGTCGGATGACTCGGTTCGAGAGCAGGTCGAGCGGCTCGCCGAAGAGACAGGCAGCTTCGAAGAGCTGGCCGCCGTCTACGAAGAGGTTGCCGACGAGCTGCCGCGTGGCCCGCTGGCCGAGCGCATGTACCTCACGCTCGCCCGCGTCCACGATCAGAAGCTCGACGACGCCGACGCTGCAGAGGGTGCGTTGCGAAAGGTGCTCGCGTTCGACCCGACGAACGAGGCGGCCCTCGAGCGCCTGTCGTCGATGTTCGCGCGCCGCGGTTCGCACAAGGAGTACGTCGTCTCGCTCGAGCAGAAGCTCGAAGCGGCGCCGAGCCTCGAGGCCCGCAAGGAGATCCTCCGCGAGATCGCCCGGGCGTACGACGAGCACCTGGGCAGCCCCGAAGACGCCGAGAACGCACTCCAACGCGCCCTCGAGCTCGAGGCCGACCGGGGCACCCTCGACGTGCTCGCCGCGCTGCAACGCCGGCAGGGCAACCACTCGGCGGTCGCCAGCACGCTGCTGCGCATGCGCGACATCGCGCAGACGCCGGAAGAGCGTTCACGCATTCAGGTCGACGTCGCGCAGGTCTTCGAGCGCGATCTCAAGGACGACGAGGCCGCCGTCGAGGGCTTCCGTCAGGCGCTCGAGTTCGACCCCGCCAACACCGTCGCGCTCGAAGCGCTCGAGAAGCTCTACTCTCGCCTCGACAGGCCCGCCGAGCTGCTGTCGGTCTACGAGCGTGAGCTCGAGCTCACCAGCGACTACCGCGAGCGCGTGCGGCTGCTCTTCAAGAGCGCCTCGATCTGGGAAGAGCGCTACCAGAACCTCGTCAACGCCGACGCGTGCATCGACGCGGCGCTGCAGGTCGACCCGCAGAACATTCAGGCCATCAAGACGCTCGAGCGGCTGCGCAAGGCCCAGGGCCGGTGGGACGAGCTGATCGGCGTCGTCGATCGCCACATCAACCTGCTCAACAACCCCGAAGAGAAGGCCGTGCTCTGCGTGGAGATGGGCGACATCTTCCACCAGCAGCTCAAGGCGGTGGACCGCGCGGTCGTGGCCTACCACCAGGCGCTCGATCTCGACCCGAAGTGCCGCCCAGCGATGCACGCCCTCGGCACCCTCTACGAGCGCAGCGGCAACTGGCCCTTCGCCCTCGACATGCTCGAGCGCGAGGCGCAGGTGCTCGGGTCCACCCCCGAGGCCGTCGAACTCTACTTCCGCGCCGGCAAGATCAACGAAGACATGCTCATCGACCCGGGGAGCGCCAAGCGCTGCTACCTCGAGTCGCTGCGCATCGACCCCGCGTACCTGCCGGCGATTCGTGCGCTCAAGGGCGTCTACGAGATCGAGAAGGACTGGGAGAACTACGAGAAGGCGCTGCTGGAAGAGGCGCGCCAGACCGAAGATCCGCAGGAGCGCTCCGAGGCGTTCTTGTCGGTCGCCCGGTACTACGAGAGCCGCGAGGAGCGCGACCAGGCGACGCAGTACTACGAAGAGGCGCTCAAGCTGGTGCCCGACTCGCTCGAGGCCGCGCGCCCGCTCGCCGACATCTACCTGTCGACCGAGTCGTGGGAGCGCTGCGAGAAGATGCTCGACATCGTCACCACGAAGATGTCGCAGCGCTACGCGGCTGGCCCTGAAGACGACGAACTCGCCAGAGAGCTCTGCCGGCGCTTCTACCGGCTCGGCTACGTCTGCGAGAAGAACGCCCGGCGCGACAAGGCCCTCAACTCGTTCGAGAAGGCCTACCAGCTCGACGCCACCAACCTCGCGGTGCTCGAGGGCTACGGCAACCTGCTCGTGCAGGTGAAGCGCTTCGAAGAGGCGCTCAAGGTCTACCACTCGATCCTGCTGCACCACCGCGGCGATCTGACCGATCTCGAGGTCGCCGAGATCCACTGGACGCTGGGCGATCTGCACCAGCAGCTCAAGCAGTACGATCGCGCCGAGAACCAGTTCGAGAAGGCGCTCGGCATCGACCCGCGACACGAGCCGACGCTCAAGTCGATGGTGACCATCGCCGAGGCGATGCAGAACTTCGAGCGGGCCGCAGACTTCAGGCAGAAGCTGCTCCAGGTCGTCGACGGCGAAGCGAAGTTCGAGAACGGCGTCGCGCTCGGCAAGCTCGCCCGCGACAAGCTCAACGATCCCTACCTCGCCATCGACGCGTACCTGGCCGCTCACAAGGTCGCGCCCGACGTGCTCGAGGTGATGGACTCGCTCTACGTCCTGTACCGGGAGACCAAGCAGGGCGCGAAGGCCGGCGAGATGCTCGAGCGCATGCTCCAGACCGACGCGCTCAAGGGCGACCCGCAGAAGGGCAAGCGGGTGTGGTTCGCGCTCGGTGAGATCGCGCGCGACGAGCTGGGCGATCTCGACAAGGCCACCACCGCGTTCAACGCGGCGCTCGATCTCGACTGGCGCTTCATCGAGGCCTTCAGCGCGCTCGAGGCGATGCTGGGCCGGAACAAGAAGTGGAAGACGCTCGACGAGAACTACAAGCGCATGCTGGCGCGCTTCCCGAAGAGCGACGAGACGCACATGGCGCGCATGACGATCTGGCGCGCCCTGGGTGACATGTACCTGAACGTGATGAAGGCGCCCGACGCCGCCGTCGAGGTCTACAAGGTCGTCGCCGCCGGTCAGCCCGACAACATCGAGGTGCAGGAGCAGTTCGCCGCGCTCGCGCAGTCACAGGCCGGCTACGAGCAGGACGCCGTCGACGCGTGGCGCCGCTCGTTGCCGACGACCAGCGCTCCGGGGAAGGTGGCCTCGGCGCTCGCCGAGCTCGCCGCGCGCCGCAAGGACTACGACTCGGCGTGGCTCGCGGCGCAGGTCGCCTCGGGCCTCATCGGCGAGCTCGGGGCAGGGGAGCGTGAGATTCTCACCAAGCTCACGCCCTACGCGAAGAAGCGCGAGACGGCGCAGCGCGCGCTGACCGATCGCCTCTGGCAGCAGCACCTCTTCCACCCGCGCGTGCGTGGGCCGCTGTCGGAGCTGATGGCGATTCTCTTCGAGCAGGCAGGCGGCCTCTACAAAGAGGAGTTCCTCCGCTACGGCATCGTGCCCAAGCGTCACCTCATCGACGCGAGCCAGGGCGCCGAGTTCCACCTCTCGCATTACCGCTACGTGAGCCGGCTGCTCGGCATGGAGCAGATCGCGCTCTACTCGCCGTTCCTCGTCGCGACCCGCGAACGCATCGCGAAGAAGACGACCGAGCCGGCGGGAGACCCGATGGTGGGCGTCGAGGTGATTCACACCGACCCCATCGGCGTGCGCGTCGGCGGGAAGTTCTTCGGCGAGGCCGGTCAGCGCGAGGCGTACTACCTGCTCGGCCGCACCATGGCGCTCCTTCGCCCCGAGCTGGTCATGACCGCGCGCGTCTCGGCCGAGCGGCTCGAGTCGATCATGCAGGCTGCCATCAGCTTGTCGGTCGATCGCTTCCGCTTCACCGCCGACCTGCGCGCCATCGACACCGAGCGAAAGCTGCTCGAGCGCTCGTTGTCGGAGCAGGCCCGCTCGGCGCTCGCCCGCGTGACGCGCGAGTATGTGAAGGTCGCCACGCCGAACGATCTGCGCAACTACCTCGAAGGCGCCGAGCTCACCGCGGTACGCGCCGGTGCCTTCGTCGCGGGAGAGATCGAGCCCGTCAAACGCATGGTGATGGCCGAGACGGGGAGCGCCTACCGGGTTCAGCCACGATCGAAAATTCGCGACCTGATGGTGTTCGCGCTGGGTGACGATCTGCACGCCCTGCGCGTTGCGGTAGGGACCAGCGTCGAGGTTCAGCTGCGCAAGTGAGCAGATTGATTGACACTTCGCAGCAACACGGTCATCAGGCGGAACCTGGCGCGTGGGGCCGGCGTCCGTTCCCTTGACCCCCTGAAAAGGGAACCCTACGATTTTTCAGTGCTTTGCCTGACCGGGACGACTGATGCGCTTCGTCTGTGAGAGCTGCCGCGCGCAGTACATGATCAATGACGAGAAGGTGGGACCGAAGGGCGTCAAGGTCCGCTGCCGCAAGTGCGGCTACGTCATTCACGTCAAGCGCACCGATGGTGCTGCGGGCGCTGCTGCGGCCAGAGGTGCGGCCGCGCCGCAGGGTGATCCCGACGACGCCATGGCCACGCAGGTGATGAACAGCCCGTTGGCGGCTGGCACCGACGCCACGCTCGATCTGACGAGCCCGGGCGCCCCTGCAGCCGATCCTCCGACGTCGCGGGTGAACATGAACGACCCAGCGGTGCAGGCCGCGATGGAGTCGAAGGCGGCGAAGACTGCCGCCGCGAAGAACGGCGCCGCCAACGGTGCCGCACCCGAGAAGCCGCCTGCCAGCCCGAGCGACAGCTTCCTCGGAGCCGACGAAGACGAGATCGGCGCCGTGTTCGACTCGGTGCTCGCGGGCGGCAGCACGGGGCCCACCACGCTCCCCACTGGCAACAAGGATCTCGGCACCGACAAGGGCGCCGTCGAAGGTGATCGCGAGTCGACGAAGGTGCTCGACGCCGACATGGTCCGCAAGCTCGCCGACGAGAGCAACGCCGGCAGCAGCTCGAACCCGTCTCTGGCGAAGGTCGAAGAGGTGCCGCAGCAGGACTGGTACGTCGCGCTCAACGACAAGCAGACCGGCCCGATTCCGCTCGATCAGCTCAAGCAGCACTGGGACACGGGCGAAGTGGGCCCCGACTCGTTGTGCTGGCGTGCCGGCTTCAGCGATTGGATTCCCGTCTCTGAGGTGAAGATCCTCGCGTCGGTGCTGGCGCCCAAGCCGGCGAAGCCGATCGTCGTGGCACCTGCGGCTGCGGTGAACGTCGGCATGATCGCGCCGTCGGTGGTGAGCGTGCCGGTGCAGTCGGCCTTCTCGGCTGGCGGCCTGGTCACGACCGTGCAGTCCGAGATGCAGGTGCCGATCGCCGCCTCGGGCGTGCCGTCTCCGAGCATCTCAGCGCAGGAAGACACCGGCACCTGGCGCCCCTCGGCCGCCTCGGCCCTCGCCTCGCTCGTCAAAGAAGAGACCGACTTCCTCGCCAAGCCGCAGGTGAAGAAGCAGGAGCCGCTGCCCGAGCCGATGTCTTCGGGTGGGCTGCTCGACCTGCCCCATGACGAGAAGCCGGCGCCTGCACCTCAGCATCACGCCGCGGAGTCTGCTGCGCCTGTTCGTCCAGCGCCGCCTCCGGTGAACCCGTACATGGCGAACCCGGGCGCGACGTACAGCGCCCCTGCCGTCACGCAATACCGACCGCCCTCGAATCGAGGCCTGATCATCGGGCTCGGGGTCGGCGGTGGCGTGCTGCTCATCTGTCTCGTCGGGCTCGTGGTGTTCCTGGCGCTGCGCCAGCCGGTGCAGCCGCAGGTCGTCGTTCCTCCGCAGCCGACCCAGCCAGCGCAGCCGACCCAGCCGCCTGTCGTGGCCGTCGCGCCGACGCAGCCTCCTCAGCCGCCTCCGGTTCAACCGACGCAGCCCACCCAGCCGCCGGTGGCCGTCGCCGCTCCCGAGCAGGCTCAGCCGCCCACGCAGCCCACCGTCGTCGCCAGCGTGAAGAACCCGGGGACGAGGCCTTCGTCGAAGCCGACCGCGCTGGTGCGCAACACCGAGAAGGTCGATCGTGAGCCGCCGCCTCCTCCGCCCGAGAAGACGAAGTCGGGCGGTGGTGACGGAGAAGACTTCGACTCGATCTTCGGCGGCAGCGGGAAGAAGGCCGTGAAGGAAGACACGAAGGCCGAGCCCGAGAAGAAGAAGCCCACCGTCTACGTGCCACCGCCGCCGGGCGGGGCGGGTGGCGGAGACCTGAAGGACAGCCTCCAGCAGGGCGACATTCTCGAGGTGGTGAGCGGGAGCAAGGCGGCGCTCGGCAAATGCGCCGAGGAGCAACGCAAGCGTGAGCCCGGCACCACCGGCCGCCTGGTGATGAAGTGGTCGATTCAGACGAGCGGCAAGGTCTCGAACGTCGGTGTCGTCACCGAAGAGTTCAAGGGCACGTACATGGCCGGCTGTGTCGGTGGCGTCATCAAGGCGATGACGTTCCCCCGCCACAAGAAGGCCGGCGAGCCGGTGCAGTTCCCGTTCAAGTTCTGACGGGCCGTGCCCACGCCGGCTGGCGCCAGCTGTCCCCTGCATCCGGGCGCCCTCGCGGTCGATGTCTGTGAGCGGTGTGGCCGCTTCGTCTGCGGCGACTGCACCGTGCTCCGCGACGAGCGCGCGCTCTGCACCGGGTGTGCGGCCGCAGTGTCGTCGCCGTCGTCTCGCGCCACCCTGGCGCTGGTGTGTGGAGCCCTCGGCTTCGTCTGCTGTGTGCCGTTTCCATTGGCAGCCATTGCTCTCGGGCGCATCGAAGAGCGCGCCATCGACCGCGGAGACGCTCCGCGCGAAGGCCTGACGCGCGCGCGGTGGGCCGTGCGCCTCGGGGCCATGCAGCTGGCGCTGCTCTCGCTTCTCCTCGTCTCCTTCGCCGCCTGGCGAGTGCTGCGGGAACGCCTGACAGCTGCGCCCTGACACGGCCGACGCAGGTCGCTGTCGCGCGTCGATGTTCCACCCTTCAAAGCCGCCGAATTTCAGGCTGAAGAGCGGCACACATCGTGCGTCACTCGCACGGTCAACTTTCGTTGACTCTGAAACGCGCACCTCTACAGTCCCGCGCGGTTCAGGACCTGACGAAGGCAGTCACCACGAAGTACGGGAGATGTTCAATATGATGAAGACGAAGACCAGTTTCTGGCTCGCAGCAGCACTCGCGGCCGGTTTCACGATGGGGTTCGCCGGTTGCGGCGAAACGATGATGATGATGCCGACGACCTGCTCGAGCGACTCGGCGTGCTCCACGGGCCAGGCATGTCACCCGATTCTCAGGACGTGCGTCACGGCGTGTACCAGCGGCACGGACTGCCCTGACTCTGCCAAGACGTGCGCCACCTTCACGGGCCTCGCTGCAGGCAACGACGCGGGGGTTCGCGCGTTCTGCCAGTGCGGCACCGACCAGCTCTGCGATCGCGGCACGGCCGGCCAGGTCTGCCAGCCCGCCACCAAGCTCTGCGCTGCCAAGTGCACCTCGAACGCCGGCTGCCCCTCGGGCGCGACCTGCGACACCGCGACCGGCAAGTGCGGCGCAGCGGTCGCCACTGATGCCGGCACCGACGGTGGCATGACGGGCATGGACGCTGGCGCCCCTTGCACGTTCGGCTCGTGCACCGGCGGCCAGATCTGCAACCCGGCGACGGCAGCATGCGGCGCAGCTCCGGCGTGCGCTTCGGCGATGCCCCAGCCCGATGTGTGTGCTTACGGCCAGACCTGCAGCGGCGCCGCGTGCGCTGAGGCGCCCCGCACGGGTGTCGGCTGCACGAACTTCGCCAGCGTCATGACGCCCACCCTCTGGAATCCGGTGGGCCTCACCGCGAACGCCGGCCCGGTCACCATCAGCGTCACCAACCGCACCGACGACATGACGTTCTGCACGAACTCGACGGCGTTCTCGGGCGGGCACGAGCTGTACGCCGCTCCTGTCTCGCTGGGCGGCACCAACTTCCCCGCCGCTGGCGTGATGCTGCCCGCAGACCTCATCAACTATGTCCGCTCCGACGGCCAGATCTGCGACGTCCAGCGCGGCTGTGCGAACTCGGGCCAGATCTTCCGCCCGAGCGGCTACCAGGTCTCGAATGGCAACAAGAACCTGACCCTCAACTTCACCCTCTGCGCCATGACGGGCGTGACGTCGCTGACTGCCGGCTTCTACGCCGACAAGGGCAACGCCGTTTGCGCGATGATGAACTGAGTTGAATTCCCCAACCCGAGCCCGGTCGATAGCCCAACGGCGATTGGCCGGGTTCACCCACAAGGAAACGAAATGAACTTCAAGAAGACGATGATGGCAGTGATCGTGGCAGCTCCTCTCGCGTCGTTCGCTCAGACCGGCACGACCGTGAAGCCCCAGCCGGTGGTTCCGGGCGCAGAGCCTTCGCTGGCCTGTCCCACGGGCACCCGGCAGTCGGGTGGCAAGGACACGGTCTTCGAGGCGACCTTCTGCACGAAGGCTGGCCGTCTCGGTGAGCCGCTGATGCACGGCCCCTACCTGGGCCTCTACAAGTCGGGCCAGAAGCGCGTCGAGGGTGCGTACCTCGAGGGCAAGCGGACCGGCCTGTGGATCGCCTACGACGAGAAGGGCGGCAAGCTGGAGGAGTTGACCTTCGACAACGATCTCTGGAACGGCAAGCGGACCCAGTGGATCGCGGGCTCGAAGATCCTCGAGGAGAACTGGGTCGCCGGCAAGCGCCAGGGCATCCAGAAGGAGTGGCTCAAGGGCAAGGAAGTCGCCACCGAGTTCAAGGATGACGCGCCGGTGAAGAAGTAACACCAACACCGTCGTGAGCTTCACACGAGGGCGGGTTCTCGAAAGGGAGCCCGCCCTTCGTGCATCTGGTGATGTGAATGGTCTCGTGGCCCTTCTGTCCAACGTCGCAACACCGCCGATGAAAGGAACCCGATGAAGCTGCTCTTCTCGTTCATGATCGCAGTGCCGCTGCTGGCGTTCGCGCAGGCCGACACGAGCCGAAAAGCGCCCAGGGCGTCGTCGGCGCCGGCGCTGGCCTGTCCAGTCGGGACTCGACAGTCGGGTGGCCGAGCCACGGCGTTCGAGGCGATCTTCTGCATGAAGACCGGTCGGCTCGGTGAGCCCGTGATGCACGGGCCCTACCTGGGCCTCTACAAGAAGTCGGGGAAGAAGCGCGTCGACGGGGCGTATCTCGAAGGCCGCCGCACCGGCGTCTGGGTCGCCTACGACGAGCAGGGTGGCAAGCTCGAGGAGTTCACGTTCGACAACGATCTCTGGAACGGCACACGCACCCAGTGGGTCGCGGGCAAGAAGATCCTCGAAGAGAACTGGGTGGCAGGCAAGCGTCAGGGCCGGCAGACGGAGTGGATCAACGGCACGGAAGTCGTCACCGAGTTCAAGGATGACGCACCGGTGAAGAAGGACCCCTGACGCGGGTCGAGCGTTCCGTGAGGGCGGCCGTGCTAGGGCACGCCGGTGAGCTTTCGACAGGCGCTCGCCGACAACCCTGCGCCGGCGAAGCTCGGTGACGTGTCGCTGCGGTACGAGCCGTCGATACTGGTGGGCGAGACGCGCGCCGGGCACCTGACGTGGAAGCCGCCCGCGCTCTCGGCCCTGGGCGGCGGGCTCGTGCTGGCCGCGGTCGCCGCGTTGATCTTCGTCGATTCCCTGTGGTCGGTCTCGGCGCTCCTCAGCCTCGCTGCGGCTGCGTTCCTGGGCTCGGTGCGGCTGTCACGTCTCGAGCGGCGCAAGCGGGGCTTCGTGGTGAACTTCGCGACGACGACGCTGCGGCTCGACTTCGTGACGCCGCTCGCGGGAAAGCCGCGCACGCTGCTGGTGCCCTTCGACGACGTGAAGGCCGTTGGGCTGGTGGAGCAGGCCGACGGGCGCTCGTGCCTGACGATCGACTTCGTGATGGAGCCCGAGGTGCTGCGAGAGGCGCTGGCGGCCTTCATCACAGACGACGAGCTCGTTCAGGCGCACCGACTCGTGCGCGTGCTCGAGGGTGCCTTCGGACTCGGGTCGATTCCGCCCGACAGCCCGTATCTGTCGACCCAGAGCCCGGCAGGACCCGCCGGCTTCGAGGCGACCCCTGCCGACCGTGACGGCTTCGACCGCGAACCGTAGAAACCTCCGGCGATCACAGGCGTTCTTCACGAGGCGCTGGCGGGCACGCGGCGTGCTCAGCACCTGCTCATGCGTGCGCTCCTCTCGCTGCTCGTGTTGCTGGTCCCGCTGACGGTCTTCGCGTTCGAGCTCCGCACCGATTCGCAGGGCGACGTCGTGAAGTGGCGCCGAGAGGTGACCTTCATCGTCGACCCCGCGCTCGGTCAGATCCTCGGCGACGCGACCGCGCTCGAGGCGGTGAAGAGCGCCATCGCCGAGATCGACGCGGCGACGCCCGAGCTGAAGGTGACGGTGAAGGAGGGCCCCGTGCGTGGGCCGGGCTACGAACTCGACCGCGACGCGACCAACCAGAACGAGATCCTCGCGCTCACCGACTGGCCGTACACCGACAGCGCGCTCGCCTCGACGGTGGTGACGCTGAACGCGCGCACCGACGAGATCCTCGACACCGACATCGTCTTCAACGCCGAGCAGCACGTCTTTCGCGTACTGACCGCGCCGATGGCGGCGGCGCGCACGTTCGACGACGTGCAGAACACGCTGACGCACGAGCTCGGTCACGCGCTGGGGCTGATGCACAACCCGATGGACGAGCGGGTGGTGATGTACCCGCGCGCGTCGGCTGGAGAGGTGGGCAAGCGGGTGCTGCAGGACGACGATCGCGACGGGCTCGCGGCGCTCTACGGCACCTCGCTCGTCACGCCCGAGGCGCCGCAGCCGCAGATGGGGTGCTCCTCGACGGGCGGAGTCGGTGGTTGGGCGCTGGGGCTGTTCGTCCTCGCTGGGCTCGCGCTTCGTCGTCGGCCCGCGCCGGTGCTCGTGCGGGTGACGCGCGGGGCCCGTGGCGCGGTGCTGGTGCTCGGCGTGCTCGTGGCCGCCAGCGCTGCTGCGCAGCCCGTGACGCCCGTTGGTGTCGGCGTCGTTCGCGCGAAGGTGTCACACCGCTCGCCGAGCGCGCCCGGGCTCATCGTCACCTCGCTCGACGTCGAGTTCGAGTCGTGCACCACAGCGAGCTGTGAGCGCGCCACACGCGTGACGGTGCCCGGTGGCCGCCTGGGCGAGCTGGAGCAGATCGTCGAGCACCACCCGGTGCCGGCGCTGAACGAGCACCTCGGGCTGGCGAAGAAGAACGGCCGGTGGGTGGTCTTCCGGCTCATCGAGCATCGGCACGCCGAGCGCTTCAACGCGCTCGGCCCTCCAGTCCTCGTGAGGTCGGCGGCACCCCAGACTCCTGCGCCTGCCCCTGGGCCGGTCGCGCAACCCGTTGTTCCAGCGAAGTGACGTCGTGGCACCCGCCTTGAAGTCCCCGATGTGAAGGAGTCACCCATGCAGAAGCCTGACGCGCCTCGCCGAATCCTGATCGTCGATGACGAAGAGAACGTCTGCCACGCCCTGCGTCGCAGCCTGCGCAAAGAGGGCTACGAGCTCTTCTTCGGCAGCGAGCCGGCCGAGGGCCTCGAGCTGCTCAAGCGTCAGCCGGTCGACATGGTGATCAGCGATCACCTGATGCCCAACATGACGGGGCTCGAGTTCCTCAAGCTGGTGCGCAACCGGTACTCCGACGTCATGCGCATCATGCTGACGGGCCACGCCGACATGCAGACGGCGATCGACGCGATCAACCAGGGCAACATCTACCGGTTCCTCACCAAGCCGTGGGACGACACCGAGCTGAAGGTGACGCTCTTCCTCGCGTTCGAGCAGCTCGACCTCGAGCGCGAGAACCGGCGCCTGCTGGCGATGGTTCGCCGCCAGTACGATCTGCTCAAGTCACTCGAGGCCGACAACCCGGGCATCAGCCACGTGGTGCGCGACAGCGAGGGCTTCATCCTCCTCGACGAAGAGTCTGACTCCCTCCGCTCGGGCATGGATCTTCGCGTCGCATCCTGATGGCCCATGAGCACCCCGGCGACATCACCAGCCGTGCTGCTGGTGGCTGAGTCTCCAGCGCTCGTCGCGCGCGTCGAAGATCTGCTGATGCCGTGGGGAATCCTGGCGATGCAGGCGCCTCCCGAGCAGGCGCTGACGCTCGTCGACTCCGGGCACGCGCGGATCGTCCTGTGCGAGATGCGTGAGGGGGTGCGACTGTACCTCGAGCGACTGAAGGCGGCCGGAGCGGTGCCGATCGTCGTCGGGCGCTCCCCTGATGAGCCCGTCGGAGACGTGGAGTACGCCGCCAAGCCCAGTGAGCTGATCGCCGCGGTGTTTCGTGCGCACGGCCGGTTGACCGGGCTCGAGCCGAGCGGTGCCGATCGGGTCAACGAGTTCGCTCAGGCCATCGCCTCGAAGTTCACGCTCCCCGAGTTGGTGAAGGAAGCCATCGCCAGGGCGCGCGAGCTCTGTGATGCCGATGGGGCGAGCCTGCTGCTGATCGATCTCGAGACCGGCGCGCTCGCCTTCGACACCGTCGACGGGAGCGCCGAAGGCCAGATCGAGCGCGTGAAGCTGAAGCGGGGACAGGGGGTCGCGGGGAAGGTCGCGGTCGAGGCCAGGCCGCGGCTCGTCACGCACGCGAAGGACTGCTCCGACTTCGACCCCTCGTTCGACAAGCAGACGGGCTTCGACACCGGCTCGATCGTCGCGGTGCCACTGGTGCTCGCGGGCGACGTGCTCGGCGTGTTGATGGCCGTGCGCTCGGTGGAGCGGTTGCCCTTCACGCCCGTCACCCTGCATCGGCTGGTGCAGCTGGCGCCCCACGTCGCGATCGCCGTGCACAACGTGCAGATCACCACCCAGCTGCGCAGCTCCCAGACCGAGGTGCTGCAGGTCAACGCCAGCCTCGAAGAGAAGGTGAAGGAGCGCACCGAGCAGATCAGCCGCGCCAAGCAGGAGTGGGAGCGCACCTTCGACGCGATCAGTGAGCCGATCGCCCTGCTCGACGGCTACGTCATTCGACGCACCAACCAGGCCTACGCGCGCCGGGTGAAGATGCCGGTCAAGGACCTGCCGGGAATGACCTGCTACCGCGTGCTGGCTGGCCGCGACTCACCGTGCCCCAGCTGTCCCCTCGGCAAGGGGCGTGGCGTCGCCCTCTCGGCAGAGCTCACCGTCGCGAACCCGAACACCGGCAAGGACTCGAACCTCGAGCTGTCGGGCTACTGGCTCAACGACGACCCCAGCTCGACCGCGGTGGTCGTCACGTATCAGGACGTCACGCACTCGAGGTCGCTGCAGGAGCGCCTGCGCGAGAGCGAGCGCCTCGCGGCCGTCGGTCAGCTGGCCTCTGGCGCCGCGCACGAGATCAACAACCCGGTCGGCTTCGTCACCTCGAACCTGCGCAGCCTGCGCTCGGTGATGGAGGAGCTGCGGCTGCCCGTGCGCGCGCTGTCGGAGATCTTCGAGCTGGTGAAGTCGAAGCGCCTGAACGAGCTGGCGAGCCTCGTCGAAGCGCTCGAGGAGCCCGACACCCAGAACATCGACGACGCGGTCGAGATGATCGACGAGTCGCTCGATGGGGCGCGGCGCGTGAGTGACATCGTCAAGGGCTTGCGCGAGCTCTCTCGGATCGAGATCGGCAAGCGGGAGCCGGCCGACACCAACAGCTCCATCTCGCGGGTGGTTCGCGCAGAGTTCGGAGAGCTCCCGGCGCACGTATCGCTGGTGCTCGAGGCGACGACGCCCGCCGACATCGCGCCGCTGCAGCTCGATCAAGCGCTCGGCCACCTGTTGAAGAATGCCCGGCAGGGCACGCCGAAGAAGGAGCGCATCGTGGTGCGCTCGTGGAGCGCCGGGGCCGAGGTGTTGATCCAGGTGCGTGACGAGGGCGTTGGCATTCCGAAGGAGAACCTCCGGCGCGTCTTCGAGCCGTTCTTCACGACGCGTGGCGTGGGGAAGGGCATCGGCCTGGGGCTCACCGCGGCGTACGGCATCGTCCGGCGCGCGGGTGGCGACATCGAAGCGGAGTCGGAAGGGCCGGGGCTCGGCGCCTCGTTCACCATCAGGCTGCCGCGTGCCGAGGCCGCGCCGCTGGCGAACGTGGCGTGACCTCGGCGGTGCGTTCGACGAGATGCACGACTCCACGACGGCGGCTTCGTCGAGCTGCGCCGGAGCGAGTCCCGCTGCTCAACGCCGTTCGACCGCCGGGGTGGTGACGTAGACGTCGCTGCCGCCTTCGCGGAACTCGGTCGACTTCTCGGCCATGCCCTTCTCGGCCATCGCGCGCACCTCTTCGGTGATGTTCATCGAGCAGAACTTCGGCCCGCACATCGAGCAGAAGTGCGCCGTCTTCGCGCCGTCGGCTGGCAGGGTGAGATCGTGGAACTCCTTCGCCTTCATCGGGTCGAGCGAGAGGTTGAATTGATCCTCCCAGCGGAACTCGAAGCGGGCCTTCGACAGCGCGTCATCGCGTGACTGCGCGCCGGGGTGGCCCTTGGCGAGATCGGCGGCGTGCGCCGCGAGCTTGTAGGTGACGACGCCGACGCGAACGTCTTCCTTGTCGGGCAGGCCCAGGTGCTCCTTCGGCGTCACGTAACAGAGCATCGCGGTGCCGTACCAACCGATCATGGCCGCGCCGATGCCCGAGGTGATGTGATCGTACCCGGGCGCGATGTCGGTGGTGAGCGGCCCCAGCGTGTAGAACGGCGCCTCGCCACACACCGCCAGCTGCCGCGTCATGTTCTCGCGAATGAGCTGCATGGGCACGTGGCCCGGCCCTTCGATCATCGTCTGCACGTCGTGCTTCCAGGCGATCTTCGTCAGCGCTCCGAGGGTGTCGAGCTCGGCGAACTGGGCCTCGTCGTTCGCGTCGGCGATGGAGCCGGGCCGCAAGCCGTCGCCGAGCGAGAAGCTCACGTCGTACGCCTTCATGATCTCGCAGATCTCTTCGAAGCGCGTGTAGAGGAAGCTCTCCTGATGGTGCGCGAGGCACCAGCGCGCCATGATCGAGCCGCCGCGCGAGACGATGCCGGTGACCCGTTTCGCCGTCATGGGAATGAACGGCAGCCGCAGCCCCGCGTGAATCGTGAAGTAGTCGACGCCCTGTTCGGCCTGCTCGATGAGCGTGTCGCGGTAGAGCTCCCAGGTGAGATCTTCTGCCTGGCCGCCGACCTTCTCGAGCGCCTGGTAGAGCGGCACGGTGCCAACGGGTGCGGGGCAGTTGCGCAGAATCCACTCGCGGGTCTCGTGAATGTTGGGGCCGGTCGACAGATCCATCACCGTGTCGGCGCCCCAGCGAATCGACCACACCATCTTCTCGACCTCTTCTTCGATCGAGCTGGTGACAGCCGAGTTGCCGAGGTTGGCGTTCACCTTCACCAGGAAGTTGCGGCCGATGATCATCGGCTCGAGCTCGGGGTGGTTGATGTTCGCGGGGATGATGGCGCGGCCCCGGGCCACCTCGTCGCGTACGAACTCCGGGGTGATCTCGTTGGGAATCGACGCGCCGAACGACTCACCGGCATGCTGCACGCGTGACGACGCGAAGCGCTGGTTCTCGCGCAAGGCGATGAACTCCATCTCGGGGGTGATCTCGCCGCGCCGCGCCGCGAACAGCTGGCTGACGTTCTTGCCGGCCTTCGCGCGCAAGGGCTGACGCCCGGTGTGGAACCGCAGCGCGCTCAAGCGGGCATCGGCGAGGCGGGCCTGTGAGTACTCGGAGCTCGAGCCGGGCAGCTGCTCGACGTCGTCACGCCGCGCCGTCCACGCGCGGACGATGGGCAGGCCCTGGCGGAGATCGATCTCCACCGATGGATCGGAGAAGGGCCCCGAGGTGTCGTACAGCATGACGGGAGCGTTCTCGCTGACGCGGCCGCCGGCGTGCCGGGTGGGCGACTGCGTCACCTGACGCACGGGCACCTTCACGTCGGGGAAGCGCGTGCCCGAGAGGAAGACCTTCTTCGAGTTGGGGAACGGCTCGCGCGTGATGCCCGCGAGGGCAGCCGAGTCGACAGACAGCTTCGTGTGTTTCGCCATGGAGCACTCCCTCCGCCGGTATCAACCGGGTCAGGTTCGGCGGGTCGACCGCAGTCACGGTCCTCTCAGCCGCTGGCCCACACTGGGAGGCGGCTCCCCGGTACGGACGTCGGCGTAGCACACGTTACGCGCCCGGTCGGGGGCGTCAGCAGCCTGTCGCCTGCCGCAGCACCGCCTCGAGCTTCTCGAACGAGTACGGTTTGGGCAGCTGCAGCACGCGCGCGTCGCTCACCGCGTCTGCTTCGGCGCTGTAGCCGCTCGAGAGAATGATGGGCAGGTCAGGCGCCAGCTGTCGCATCTGCTCGGCGGCTTCGATGCCGTTGAGCTCGGGCATCGTCACGTCCATCAGCACCACGTGCCACCTGCCGGGAGCGTCGCGGATCCGTTCGACGGCCGCTCGCCCGGTCTCGGCCTCGTCGACCCGGCACCCGAGCTCTTCGAGCAGCCGGCGGGCCGAGCGCCGCAGCATGGGCTCGTCATCGACGAGGAGCACATTCAGGGTGAGCGCTTTGCGGGCGGCGGTGGCGACGGGCGCGGGCCTGGAGAGGGGCGCGTCGAGCGCGGGCAGCTCGATGGTGAAGGTCGACCCGGCGCCAGGCGTGCTCTCGAGGCCGATCGCGCCGCCGTGCGCCTTGAGGATACCAGCGAGCGCGGCCAGACCGAGCCCGCGGCCGGAGCCCTTGGTGCTGAAGAATGGGTCGAAGATGCGCGCCTGCACCTCGGGCGGCATGCCTGCGCCGGTGTCGCTCACCGTCAGTCGCACCACGCGCCCGGTGACGTCGCCCGACCGCCTTGTCGCTGGCGAGCGCTCGAGCACGACGAGGGCGGTGCGCAGGGTGATGGTGCCCGGGCGATCGCCGATGGCTTCAGCAGCGTTGGTGATGAGGTTCATCACCACCTGCTGCAGCTGGGCGGGGTCTCCCACCAGGGCGGGGAGCGCGGGGTCGAGCACGCGCTGAAAGGTGACCTTGCGCGAGATCGAGACGGCGAGGAGGTCGCCGATCGCGTCGACGAGCTCGTTGAGATCGATCGGCTTGTGCTCGGTGGGCGCGCGGCCGGCGTAGGCGAGCAGCTCTCGCGTGAGCACCGCCGCGCGTGAGACGGCGAGCGAGGCGGTCTGCAGCGGCTCGACGAGCTCTGGCCTGGGACCGCCGCGGAGCTTCGCGAGTTCGAGGCTCGAGCCCACCACCGTGAGCAGGTTGTTGAAGTCGTGCGCGATGCCACCGGCGAGCAACCCGAGGCCCTCGAACTTCTGGGCCTGCAACCGGCGACCCTCTTCGGCGAGCTCGTGGGTGATGTCGCGAATGGAGCCGACGAAACGAATCGCGCGGCCCGTCGCGTCGCGCGCCACCACGCCTGTCGACAGCGCGTGGAGGATGGTGCCGTCCTTGCGGCGCACGCGGTGTTGCACGCGGTAGCTGCGGGTCTGACCCTTGATGGTCTCGGCGATGGCCTGCTGCACCAGCGCGCGATCGTCTTCGTGCACGACGAGGGTCCACGGCGAGGGTGGCCACTCGTGGGGCTCGTAGCCGAGCCACTTCGCCGCTTCGGGAGAGCCGGTGACGCGCCCGGTGCGCAGGTCGCCGTCCCACAGCAGCTCGCTCGATGCGGCGACGGCGAGGCGCAAGGTCTCCTCGTTCTCGACAGAGTGCTTGAGCCGCAGCTCGAGCTCGGCGCGTTGGGCCTCGCGGCGTCGCAGCTCGTTGGGCACCCACGAGCGCGCCAGTCGAAACAGCACCACGCCCGCGACGACGAGGTTGAGCACCTTGACCGCCACGAGCGGCCCGGGCTCGCCGAGCGCCTTGAAGGCCTCGGGCAGCACGCCGTAGTTCGCGCCCCAGACCAACCCGAAGTAGCCGCTCTCGAAGACGCTCTTGAAGGCGTCGAGCGCGAGCACCGAGAGCAGCATCGCGAGGAGGGGATCGCTGGCGCTGGCGGCGCGGTGTCTCAAGTAGAGCGCGAGCACCAGCGCCCAGATCACCGTGAGCGCACCGTAGATGATGACTGCTGCCGCTGCTCCCATCAGGCCCCCAGGTGCGTGGAGTGTTCTACACCGGGCGTCGGAGTTGGCGAGCAAGCGTCATTTCCGACAAGACTACTTCCGGTTGAACCCGTTCATGGCCTTCTGCATCCCGTCGCGCGTCCAGATCTCACAGCCCTCGACGGCGCGTTTGATCAGGTCGGGCAGGGTGGCGTGCTCCTCTTTCGAGAAGTCACCCAGCACGTGCCCCACCACCCGGTCCTTCGCGTTCGGCCCTTGCGGCTTGTCGACGCCGAAGCGCAAGCGCCCGTACGCCTCTTCACCCCACGACTCGCGAATCGAGTTGAGCCCGTTGTGGCCGCCGGTGCCGCCGCCTGCTTTCAGCTGCAGCTTCCCGAACGGCAGGTCGAGCTCGTCGTGCACCACCAGCACGTCGCCCACCGGCACCTTGTAGAAGCGCGCGGCCTGGCCCAGCGAGACGCCCGACAGGTTCATGAACGTCTGCGGCTCGAGCAGCATCACCTGCTCTCCAGCGAACCGCGCCTGCGCCAGCCGCGCGTCCCACTTGTGCGAGGTGAAGTCGACCTTCCACTTCGCCGCGAGCGCCTCGACGACCATGAAGCCGATGTTGTGGCGGTTGCCTTCGTACTGGCGGCCCGGGTTGCCGAGCCCGCAGATGATCTTCATGGTGCCTCCCCAAAACACGAACGCCGCCCCGAATGAACCGGAGCGGCGTCGAGCACTTCACAGCTGAAAGCCGACTTACTTCTTCGCCGGAGCCTTCGCCGCCGCGGGAGCCTTGGCCCCTGCCGCCGCCGGAGCTGCCTTGCCGTCGGCCGCCTTCGCGTCGCCAGCCTTCGCATCGCCAGCAGCCGCAGCAGCCACGGGCTTGCCATCGGCGCCGACCGCAGCGACTGCCGCGACCTCGGCCACCTTCTCGACTTCCGGAGCGGTGACGACGGCGATGGTGAAGTTGAACGACGACTTCACGGTCACGCCGGCGGGCAGCTTCACTTCGTTGATGTGCAGCGAGCTGGCGATCTTCAGCGCCGTCACGTCGGCCTCGATCTTCTCGGGGATCGCGCCAGGCAGCGACCACACTTCGAGGTCGCGGCGGATCTGCGAGAGAATGCCGCCGTTGGTCACGCCCTCGGCCTTGCCGACGAGGATGAGCGGGATCTTCACCTTCACCTGCTCGTTCTCACGAACGTCGATGAAGTCGACGTGGAGCAGCTCTTTGCTGACCGGGTTCAGCTGGAAGTCCTTCACCAGCACGGTCAGCTGCTTGCCCTCGACGTTGAGGCCGAGCACGGTGTTCATGTGCTTGGGCGTCTTGATGGCGGCCCTGGTCTCCTTGGCGTCGACCGAGATCGCCAGGGGCTTCTCGAGGTACGGGCCATAGACGACCGCGGGAACCATGCCGGCCATGCGGGTGCGGCGGGCGGGGCCCTTGCCTGAGCCGGTACGGACCTTCGCGTTGAGGGGACGGGTTTCGAATGACATGAAGAACCTTGCTGCTGAGGACCCGGAGCTCGTCCGAATCGATGATGCCCCACCGTTCCGTTCGAACCCGGCATCCTGCCCCGATGGCAGGCCCCGAAGTGTCGCGCGTCGGTGAAGCGTGGCGGCTCTTACGGGGCACTCTGCACGAGGTCAAGTGCGGGCCTTGCAGCACCCGAGGTCGTCTGGTAGGTGCGCCGTCCTTCTGTCTTCACCTTTCTTGAGGCTTCCCATGCGTTCCGCAGCCCTGCAGTTCGTCGATTCGCTCCACCTCCGCAAGAACGTTCCCGAATTCCGCACCGGTGACACCGTGCGCGTGAACTGGAAGGTCAAGGAGGGCGAGAAGGAGCGCGTGCAGGCGTTCGAAGGCGTCGTCATTCGCAAGACCCGTGGTTCGGTCGACGCGACGTTCACCGTGCGCAAGATGTCATTCGGCGTCGGCGTCGAGCGCATCTTCCCGCTCCACTCGCCCCGCTACGAGACGATCGACGTGGTGACGCGCGGCAGCGTTCGTCGCAACCGCCTGTTCTACCTCCGCTCGCTGCGTGGCAAGGCCGCCCGCCTGAGCGTGCAGGAAGACAAAGACGAAGCGCCCGCCGCCAAGGCGTAACATCGAGCTTCCGCGAGGGGGTCGATGCTCATTCTCGAGTTGGCGGTCCAGGGCGTACGCGGGTTCAGCCCGTCGGCACGCGTGGGCTTCAAGGCCGGGTACACCGTTCTCGTCAGCCCGACCAAAATCCCTACGCCGCTGGCCGGCCTGACCACGGCACTCGTCTATCCCGACGGCCGTGGCGGAGACGGCGCCTTCCTCACGCCGGGCTCGAAGGTCGGCCGCGCCGGTCTGTCGGTGCAGTCGATCGATCAGAACGTCTGGCGGCTGGTGCGTGATCTGGGCGGGCAGGGTGCGCTCCACAAGCTGAACCGGCAGACGAACCAGTTCGAGCTCCTGACGCAAGAAGCTGCAGAGCTGAACCAGGCGCTCCGCGGCGCGGGCTTCCCCGATCGGCCCACGTTCGAGCAGCTGTTCACCATGAGTGTCGGGCAGCTGCCGTCGCGGCGACCCAGGGCGAGCGCCAGAGCAGCGGCCGCCCAGCCTTCGAATGCGCCTGCGAAGCCACCGCCCGGCCAGCGCGTGCAGTCGGCCTTCGATCAGTACGCGAACGAGCTTGGGCCGAGCGACACCGGCCCGTCGGTCGAGAAGCTGGCGGCGCTGGAGAAAGAGCTCGCGATCGCCAAAGAGGTCTCAGGCATCCAGTTCCGCATGGACGGCGTGCAGGCCGACGCGTTCAAGGCCGAGCAGCGGCTCCGGGCCTACGACGAGCTGAAGGAGAAGCTCGAGGCCGCGCGCGCCGAGCTCTTCAAGGCGCCGACGCCACAGTCGCTGGGTCTGCCCGACGACATCGTCGAGCGCGTGCGCCGCTCCGGAGACGAGAAGAAGCGGCGCGACGAGGCCTTCGCGAAGCTCGATCGTGAACGCGCCGAGGCCGGGCTGGGCGAAGAGGCGCCGCGCGTCGCGCCGGTGTGGAAGGACGCACGCTTCCTTGGCGCCCTCGTCGTGGGCGTCATGTTGCTGGTGGCGGGCGGGGTGCTCGAGGGCATGGGCCGCTTCCTGGCGCTGCTCGCGATTCCGGCCTTCACCTTCGCCGGGTTGTTCGCGCTGCGCTTCATCGAAGAGCTCCAGCACGGCAGCCGCGAGTCGGCCAAGCGAGAGGTCTTCGAGGTGCGTCGCAAGAAGCTCGAAGACGAGTTCGGCCTCGCGGCCAGCGTGGTGCAGACCGCTTTCGACAAGGTCGAGGCGAATACGCCCGACGAGTTCTTCACCATCATGGCCAAGCGCGCCGAGCTGCAGCCGGCCGTCGGGGTGCTCGAGCTCGAGTTCGCCGACTACGAGTCCGACCCCGAGACCGCTGGCCTCGCCGACACCGTCGCCCGGCTCAAGGCCGAGCACGAAGAGATGAACCAGAAGCTGCTCGGAATGAGCGGCGGCTATGCCCGAGAGACGCGCGAGATCGAGCGCGAGCTGCAGCGCATGAAGGAGTCGCTGGCCGGCAAGATGCCGACGTCACCGATGAGCGGCGAGTTCTCGGCCGTGCAGACCGGCCCGCAGGAGACGTTCGACGACCCGTTCCCCGCGGCGATGCACCTGGCGGGTGAGATCTTCAGCGCCGACGTGCCGACGCTCTGGGGCGTGATGCGCGATCGCTGCGTGCAGTACCTCGTTGCGCTCACCGACAAGCGGTACCACGGGGTCGATCTCGACGCGCAGGGGCGTGCGACGGTTCAGGCTCCGGGACGTTCGATCGCCGCCAGCGAGCTGCCCGCGAAGGATCTCGATCTGCTCTACCTCGCGCTGAGGTTGACGATCGCCGAGAAGGCGGGCGCACAGACGAAGCTGCCCCTGCTGATCGAAGACGCGTTTGGTGGCGTGATCGACGCGAGCAAGCAGAGCCTGTTCGCCCGCATGCTCAAGCACATCGGGACGCTGACCCAGGTGCTCCACGTCATCGGCGCCAGCCAGACGCCGCCGGCCGCCGACGCGACGCAGGCGCTCTGAGTGCCTTCTAGGATCCCCGGAGGCTTCGAGGCTCACTACGCGAGGAATCAATTCAATCCTCGTGCTGCCGAGTTTGGAGCCATGGTCGATCGTCTGATGTCGCGCCTGCCGGAGTTCATGGATGCGCACACTTCGGTCTGGACCACGGTGCTCTTCCACCGCGACGACATCGGAACTCGTAAACGACCAACTCGCTTTGACGTCACCCTTCGACTCGATTTCGAGGGGGAACGTGTTGCGGTCGCGCTATCGCTCGAGAACGGTCCGATACGGCTGTCGAGGACCTGGACAGGCTCCTTGCAGGACGCGCCCGACCTCATCGTTGATTGGACGGCCGAGTTGCTGCGACTCAGAGAGCGGCGCGGCGAGCGCGTCGCGTTGGAGATCAATCTTGAGCCCCAGCGCTAACCTCACCGCGCGGTGAGCAACCGGTACCGCTGGAGCGCCTCGACCTCGTCGACCTCGTGCGTGAAGCCGGTCGCCTTCTTGAACGCGCGGCCGTCGACGACGATGGGAAACTTGATGTGCTCCAGCGCGCCCGGCGGGAGCTTCGGGAACCCGAACCGGCCCAGCAGCGCCCGCAGCAACGGCTCGGGCACCATCATCGTGGTTCGGCCGGTCTGCTGGACGATCATGCTCAGCGGCACGGGGTTCGGCCCACAGACGTTGAAGATGCCCTTCGCGCGTTGCTCGGCGGCGAGGGTGATCGCGCGCGCGGCGTCGGACTCGAAGATGAACTGAAACAGCGGGTCGTAGCCCATCACCAGCGGCACCCGCTTGCCCTTGAGGAACGAGGCGAGCGTGCCCTGCTGCGAGGGCCCCAGCGTGTAGACGAGGCGCAGCACGCTGGTGCACAGCTTCGGCTCTCGCCACAGCGCGTTGGCGGCGAAGAGATCGGCGGCGACGAGATCGGCGAGCTCCGGGAAGCTCCCGATGCCGTGCGGCGGCTCATCTTCGGTGTGGTACAGCGGAGAGTCGGCGCTGGCCCCGTAGTACGTGTGGCGGCCGACGAAGACGACGTGCTTCACGCCGTGCGCGACGCTGTGCTCGAACAACGCGCGAGTGCCGCCGACGTTGATGCGGGCGCGCTCGTCGCCACCAGCAGTGAGCGCGTTGACGGTGGCCATGTGAATGACGCACTCGGGCCTGCGCGTGCGGAAGATGTCCTCGGCGGCGCGTTTGCGCAGGTCGGTCTCGAACACCTCGATGCCTTCTGGTGCGTCACGCCAGGGCCGCCGGTCCATGCCGAGGACTTCGTGGCCGCGGCTCTTCATCAGCATAGCGACCTGTCGAGCGAGCGCGCTCGAGACGCCGGCGATCAACACCTTCATCGGGCGCCTCCGTCGTTCCGGTGTGAGCGCCGCGAGTCCCTGGCCGCCTCGACGAGCTGACCAATGCGCGTCTTCACCTGCTCGACGTAGCCCTTGATGATGGTGTCGTCTTCGTTCCCCGAGCCCTCGAAGCGCATCGGCTCGCCGTAGTGCACCTCGCACGAGGCCGGCAGCGGGAGCGCGAGCCCATACGGCGTCACCGGCACGTACGGCACGCCCAGCAGCTTTCCGAGCGCGTAGCTGTTGTGCACCGTCGGCACCGCGTCGCCACCGCCGACGAAACCCAGGGGGACGATCGGCGTCTTCGTCTTGAGCGCGAGCCGGATGAAGCCGGTGCCGAAGTCGACCAGCGAGTAGCGCTCCTTGTAGAGCTTGGCGGTGCCCTTCGCGCCCTCGGGGAACACCATGAGCAGGCGATCGTCTTCGAGGAGCCGCTCCGCGTGTTCCGGCAGGCCGGTGAGCTGGCCGGTGCGGCTGGACCAGAGGCTCCCGATGGGCAGCTGGTTGATGAAGCGCTCGGCCATGCCCTGCGCGAGGCGGGGCGGCTCCATCTCGAGCATCATCGAGGCAAGCACCAGCGCGCCGTCGAGCGCGTAGCCACCCGAGTGGTTGCCGACGAGCATCGCGCGGCCGCGCTTCGGCACGTGCTCGATGCCCACCGCGCGCACGCGGAAGTACTTCCGGTACAGCCAGCCGAGGATCGAGAAGCTCGTCGTGAGGTGCTTCTTCGAGACGCCGTAGGGATCGATCCCGAACGCGTTGAAGGGGAGCTCGAGGCGATTCACCAGATCCTTCACTGCTTCATCTCGCGCCATGTGGGTAACTGTAGCCCGCGCGCCGGGCTTCTCCCTTCAAATCCGCGCCGGTGGCGTTTCCGTATGGGGCGCGAAAGGAGCGTTGGATCCCGGGCGTGCTGGAATGCGCGACGTGTCCACCGCTGAACCGATGACGGCATTGCCTTCGCACTCCGGCCGCTCGCTGCACCACTTTCGGCTCGACAAGGGCCTCGCCGAAGGCGGCATGGGCCGGGTGTACCTGGGCTTCGATTTGTCGCTGCAGCGCCCGGTGGCGGTGAAGGTGATTCGCCCCGAGTACGCGCTCGAGCCGTCGTTCGTCGCCCGCTTCGTCCGCGAGGCGCGCGCGCAGGCGCAGATCATTCACGCCAACGTGGTGCAGGTCTTCTACGTCGGGCAGGAGGGCGACACGCTCTTCATGGTGATGGAGCTCGTCGAGGGCGGCTCGCTGACGGAGCAGCGCCGACAGGGGCCCATCGACTGGAAGACGGCGCACCGGTACTTCGTCGCGCTCGCCCACGGCCTGAAAGAAGCGGCGCGCCAGGGGCTGATTCACCGCGACATCAAGCCCGACAACGTGCTGCTCGATCGGTTCGGCGAAGCGCACCTCGCCGACTTCGGGCTCGCGGCGCCGGTGATGTCACGAGAAGCCGTCACGCTGCCCGCGATGGCTGTGAACCCTGCGTTGCCGACATTGACCCAGGTCGGCTCGGTGATGGGCAGCCCGCCGTACATGTCTCCAGAGCAGGCCGCTGGCGACGTGCTCGACGTGCGCAGCGACATCTACGCGCTGGGCGCGACCTTCCTCGAGGTGATGACCGGCGCTCCGCCGACGAGCGCTTCCACTCTGGTGGAGCTCCAGAGGTTTCATCAGGGGCCGCCACCGCCGCCGCTCGTGCCGCGCCGGGGCGCCGTGCCCGCCGCCTTCGCCGAGGTGATCGATCGCTGCCTCGAGCGCGATCGCAGCAAGCGCTACCAGAACTACGACGAGCTCCTCGAGGCGCTCGAAGCGGCGAGCCCGAAGCCCGTCATCGACGCGGGCGCGCTGCCGCGGGCGATGGCGTGGGGCATCGACACCTCGGTCTTCGTCGGTGCGCTCCTCGGCGCCGCGCCGTTGGGCATCGGGCTGGTGCCCCGCGTCGCGCTCGCGTTCGGGGTGCTGCTGGCCTGGTTGCTGGCGGGGGCGCTCACGGTGCGAGCGACGCCCGGCCTGTGGATGATGCGGCTGGTGCTCGCGGGGCCCGACGGTGAGGAGCGCTCGGCCGTTCGCATCTTCTCCCGAGGCGTCGTCCAGCACCTGTGGCTGGTGTTCGGAGGCCTGGCGCTCGCGGCCCTCTACGGCAGCTGGTCCAGCAGTGGGCAGGCGCTGGTGTTGGCGAGCCTGCTGATGACGACGGCAGTCAGTGTGATGGGCTCGGTGGCGCGATTCAGCGCGAGCCGACGCACGCTGCTCGACCGCCTCTTCGGAACGAGGGTGCTCGTCTTCGTGCGGTGACGTTCAGCGTTTCAACTGTTCAGGCGCCGGTATGCCCGGGCTGCTTCACGTTCGCCCGCTGCACGAAATCTTCCACCAATCCTGACACGCCCGAGGCCTCGATCAACGTGCGGTACGTGCCGAGCGGAATGTCGATGGGGCCGGCGGTCGACATCAGCCACAGCGACAGCGTGTAGCCGGTCGGCACCTTGGTGATCGGCATCTGCGCCACGCGCAGCTCGACGCGCGCGAGCTCGAGCGGCTCGCCGTCGACCAGCAATCGTCCCTGGGTGCGCACGAGCGTCCACGTCGCGACCTTCGCGGCGCGCGCCATGACGACCGCCAGCACCGAGATGACGCTCGCCGACAGCGCGATGAGGAGCAGCCCGGGCCCGGTGGCGAGATTGACCAGCGCCAGCACCGTCGACACCAGCAGCACGCCCGCTGCGGCGGCGCCGAAGCGGCCCCAGGCGCGTCCCCGCTCGACCATCAAGCAGTCACTGCGGGGTTGGGTGAGGCGAACGCTCATGGTCTTGCCTGAAATGTACTCAAGGCCCCAACGCCGCGCATCCCCCTGTGCTTCCCGCCGAAATGAAAGGGCATCGCCAGAGGCCCTACACGATGCGTGGCAAGGCACCTGGAGGGTTGCTGCCCTCGTCCACCGTCGCCGACAGCAGCCGACGGGCTTCTCGCAATTCCCGCTCGATCTCGGCCGCGACCTTGTGGCCTTCGAGCACGTTGGCCAGCGCGGCTGAGGAGGCGCGCATGGCCTGCACGGCGTGCAGATGACGGTTCTTGATGGAGTTGAGGCGGTCTTGCCACTCGGTCACCTCGAGCTGGTACTTCGAGGTGAGGTACTGCTTCTCTTCCTGGGCGAGCTCGAGAGCCTGCTGGAGCATCGCCACCTCGGTGTCGCGCTCGAAGACGCCGTTGCCAGCCTTCTGCAGCTCCTGGAGCTTGAAGATGAGGGCCTCGCGCTCCTGGAGGATGCGCTGGTTCTCGATGGCCGCGCGGATCTTCTCCTGCACCAGCGACATCTGGGGGAAGGGCTTCTCGAGGTAGTCGACGGCGCCGAGGCGCAGCGCCTCGAGGATGGAGGTGACGTTCGGGTAGCCCGTCATCATCATGCAGGCGCAGAACGGCTGGCGGCTGCGCGCGGCGCGAATGACGTCGAGGCCGCTACCGTCGGGCAGGTTCTTGTCGACGAGCAACGCGCCGAAGCGCTGGGTGTCGAGGAGCTTGAGCGCGTCGACGATGCGGCCGGCCGTCACCACGGCGAAGGCCTTCTTCTCGAGAGCGATCTTCAAGACGTCGAGCACGATGGGCTCGTCGTCGATGAGCAGGACGGAGTTGGGGACCACGCGAAGGGAAGTCTCGCGCTTCGCTCGCCGCCGGTCGAGAATCACCGGCATGGACGAGCTGAATACAGTGCTGGCGAAAGTCGGCGGGTGGAAGTCGGTGGCCTTCGCGATCGCGGTGGTCGTGGTGATCCTCGTCCTGAAACGGCTGTTCACCGCGGCTCCGGTCGAGAAGAACCAGAGGCGCCGCGTCGTGTGCTCATGTGGGTGGCAGGGGCAGGTGACCCTGTACAAGCCGCGGTGCCCCATCTGCGGGAAGAGCGAGACGCTGCACGACGCGTGAGGCGCTGGACAGGATGCGTGACGGCGTGGTGAAGGCCGACGCATGAGCGAGACCTTTCCGGTGACGGTAGCGGTGACGCGGTCCGATGGTTCGGTGGAGAACGTGCGCGTGGGCACGGCGACGAAAAATGGCGACGGCTTTGCCTTGAGCCTGGGCGACCTGCGCATCGAAGGCCGCGCTGATGCGGCCGCACCGCGACGTGCTGCGCCCGCGGCCGCTCCGCGCGCGTCGGGTGGTGGCGACGGCATGGTGTTCCCGCCGTACGGCCGCTCCAAGGGCATGCCGATCGTCGGTGGCTCGATGCAGGATCTCGAGTTCTACGCGAACGGCTGCCGCCGCACGCTCGGCGACCCCGGCAAGGCGCGGTGGCACGACAAGGAGCGCGTGCTGCTGGCGGCCATCGAGGCCGAGATGTCGCGCCAGGGTGGTGGCGGTGGTGGCGACATGCCGGACGACGGGCACATTCCGCCGCCGAGCGACGACGACGCGCCGTTCTAGAGAGCGTCACCCTTTCCGGTACAGGCCGTCGCGGAGCCGCTCGAAGTGTTTCCACGCGTGCGCCGCGATCTCGACCATCGACAGCTGTCTGGCCTTCATCAGCGCCGACAGCTGCTTCTCGAGGCCCTCTGACATCATCGTGAGGGTCTCGACTGCGTCCATCAGGGTGACGCCCGGCGCGAGCCTCGAGGCGTCGAGCCCTTCCAGCACGCGCGGCCACGTCGTCTTCATGAACTGGGCTTGCCGCTGGGCGAGCTTCACCTTGAGCGCTGGTGGTGCCTCGGTGATCGCCACCAGGATGAAGTCGCTGGTGAGGGGGTGTTGTCTGGTGAGCTCGATCTTCCGCATCGAGAGCTGATGCAGGCGCTCGAAGAGATCGGACGACATCGGGCCCTCCATGGCGAAGACGAGTTCGATCAGTCGATTCACTTCCCGCTCGAAGAGCACCTCGAGCAGCTGCTCCTTCGAGCCGAAGTGGTGAAACACGAGCCCCTTGGCCACCTTTGCCTTCGCGGCGATGGCGTTCGTCGACGCAGCCTCGTAGCCGCGGGTCGCGAACTCCTCGAGCGCGGCCGCGAGGATGCGCTCTCTGGCAGTGGGCTCGGCGTCACTCATGCGCGCACGTCGCGGCGTTCGTACCAGGCGATGGCCGCGGTCGAGGCGGCCAGGGCGATGAGCGGGAGCCAGAGGGCGTGAAGGCGCAGCCCGCCGTGCTTCACGATCTCCGACGGCTCCACCAGCGCGAACGGAGAGATCGACGCCAGCCCCTCGGCCTTCGGTGAGAGCTTCGCCACCACGCCGAGCAGATACACGCCGAGCACCAGGCCGAGGCTCAGGTTGGGGGCCGCGCGGGCCTGCGAGACGATCGTCGCGATGGCGAACCCGAGCGCAGCGAAGCACAGCCCCAGCAGCGCAGCGCCCGCGTACATCGCCGCCACCAGCTCGAGCTGGCGCTCGCCCGGCACCACGCTCACCAGCGTCGCGACGGTCACCAGCAGGAGCACCACGTGAAAGGCCGCGAGGAGCGACGCGACCGTCAGGCCCTTCCCCAACAACACCTGCCAGCGGCTGACCGGGAGCGTGAGCACGGCCTCGGCGGTTCGCTGCGCGTCTTCCCGGCTGACGACGGTCGCGCCGAGCAGGCCGGCGAAGATGGTCGCCCCCATGGTGACGGTGATGAAGTTTGCCGAGAGGTACCCGGCCGGGCTGCTGAAGTCGGTGCCGACGAGGTTGAAGGCCTGCTTGAGCGCCTCGGGCATCATCGCCAACTTGGCCTCGAGCAGCCCGTTCTGTCCTGCGGCCTGCGGCTGAATCGACACCATCATCGCCACCAGGCCCGCGAGCGGCACGAGCCACGACAGAAAAGAGGTGCGCTGCGCCCGCAGCTCGCGCCCCATCACCAACCAGATCGCCTCGACGGCCGTGAGCTCACGCATGGGTCACCTTCAGGTAGTGCTGCATCACGATCTCCTCGAGTGACGGCTCTTCGATCCGCACGTCCGACGGGCTGAGTGACGCCAGCGTCGACAGCATCGGCGCGAGGTCGCCCGAGAAGAGGAACGAGGCGCCGCTGGCCGAGGGCGCCCACTTCGTCACGCCCGGAAGCGTCGCGAGGCCAGCGACGTCGTGCGCCACCACCTCGACGCGCCGGAGCTGCCGTTTCCGCAACGCCTCCACGTCCTCCACCGCGACCAACCGGCCTTCGTTCAGCACCGCGACGGTGCGGCAGAAGCGCTGCACCTCGGAGAGCACGTGCGACGAGAACAACACCGTCGCGCCGTCACGCGCCTCGGCCTTCAGCACGTCGAACAGGCGCGTCTGCATGACGGGGTCGAGCCCGTTGGTCGGCTCATCGAGCACCAACAGCTTCGGCCGGTGCTGGAGCGCCGCGACGAGCGCGACCTTCTTCTTGTTGCCCAGCGAGAGATCCTCCGCTCGCGCCGCCACCTCGAGCTCGAAGGTCTCGACGAGCGTCTTCCGCCGCGGCTGGTGGTCGCCCGGGTGGAAACGCGCCCGCCACTCGAGCACCTCGGCCACGGTGAGCCCCGGGTCGAACTGGTTCTCGCCGGGCACGTACCCAATCTCGGCCCGGCACCGCGCGCCGTTCGTCACCACGTCACGCCCAAGCACCTCGGCCCGGCCTGACGTCGGCCGCAACAGGCCCAGCAGCGTTCGAATCGTGGTGCTCTTGCCGGCGCCGTTCGGGCCGATGAGCCCGAAGAGGACGCCCTGTGGAACCTCGAGGCTCACGTCGTCGATGCCGCGTCTGCTGCCGTAGCGCTTCGAGAGATGTTCAAGCCGGAGTGCGTGCATGTGAAGCCTCGCTGACCATGTGGTCAATGCGCTCTAGCGACGACTGACCATCCGGTCAAGCGACATGAAAGACCCTCGCCTTGCGCTCGGGGCGCCCATTGGGTGTGGTGCTGAGTGACATGGCTCGAAACACCAGGTTCGTCGTTGGAGAGGCCGAGGCCGGCATCGCAGAAGCGACCGAGCTGGGGCTCATGCACACGAACTTCAGCGCCCGCGATGGACGGGTGGTGACGCTCCCCGGCGGGCATCAGGCGGTCGAGTTCATCAACTGCAGCTACCTGGGGCTCGACACGGCGCCGGCGCTCATCGAGGGCGCCAAGCGCGCGGTCGACGAGTTCGGGGTGCACTTCTGCTGCGCGAGATCTCGGCTGACCATCGCTCCGAACGTGCAGCTCGAAGCGGAGCTCAGCGAGCTGTTCCGCGGGCACGCCATCACCTTCCCCTCGGTCACGGCCGCGCACATGTCGGTGCTCCCGACGCTGGCGAGCGGAAAGCTGCTGCCTGGCTCCGTTCGTTCGAAGACGCGCTTCATCTTCGACAAGCAGGCGCACGCGTCGATGCAGTTCCTGCGGCCCATCATCGCGGTCGAGGCGAGCACCGTCAGCTCCATCCCGCACAACGATCTTCAGGCGCTCGAGGACGAGGCGAAGGCGGCTGACCTCGCCGGCGAGACCCCGGTGTACCTGGCCGATGGCGTGTACTCGATGGGTGGCCTGTGCCCGCTGCCCGAGCTCGTCGAGCTCAGTGAGAAGTGGGGCATCGTGCTCTACCTCGACGACGCGCACGGCACGTCGATCTTCGGGCGCAAGGGCGAGGGCTCGGTGCGCGGCGCGTGGGATGGCGACCTGCCCGAGACGGTGATCATCAACTTCTCGCTCGCGAAGGGCTTCGGCTGCAACGGCGGCGGGGTGCTCCTGCCCACGAAGTGGCAGGCCGATCGCGTGCGTCACTTCGGCATGACCTACGGCTTCTCGGCCCCGCTCGATTTCTCCATCGTCGGCGCGGCCCTCGAGGCGACGAAGCTCCATCGTGACGGAACGGTCGAGCGGCTTCAGCGAGAGCTTCGGGGCAGGGTGGCCCGCTTCGATGAACGCGTGGGCAGCGACACCCGCGACTTCAGCCCCATTCGTCGCGTGGTGATCGGAGACGAGGCCGAGTGCCGCACCATCGGCGCGCGGCTCCTCGAGCGCGGCTACCTCGTCAGCACCGCCTTTTTCCCCGTCGTCGGCCGCGGCAAGGCGCAGCTTCGGGTGTGCCTGGGCGTCGACCACACCGACGCGCAGATCGACGGCTTCGCGCAGGCGCTGGCAGAGTCACGCGCGGCCCTCGCCCGGACCGCCTGAGATGACGCCGGCACAGTGGAGGCACTCTTTTCTCGCGAGCGTTCTGGCTGCGCCCGAGCGCTCACTGGCCTGCTTCTCGGAGGCGCTGGAGCGACAAGGGGCTGGAGCGCTGACGCCGATGCTGTGTCCAGTGGTCATCGACTCCGAGACACGAGCGCGGTTCGAAGGGCTCGTCAGGGCTTGGCACGCGGGGATGCACGAGGTGCTGCGGGCCTGGGCTCGCGAGCCGACCGAGCCGCTCGGGTTGCCGGTCGGGCTCGAAGCGCGGGTGTTCTCGGATGCGCTGAACGGCACGGCGCTCGGCAGTACGCGCTACGACTTCGTCGTCGATGCCGAGGGCCGCGCAACCCTCATCGAGTGTCAGGCGGGCGACCCGTCAGGCATGGGCATGGAGGAGGCCTCAGCGACGGCGTTCGCGAGCCTCGAGTTCTTCGGGAAAGGCCTCACGCGGACCTCGGTCTCGACGTCGTTCTGCCACTTCGTCGCTCCGAACCCCGCCACCGCCGGCCTGGTGGTGTTCGTCATTCATCGTGGCGCGTTCGTGGAGTGGGACGTGAACCGGCTGGTGGCCGTCTGCCGCGCCGAAGGCATGGACGCGGTCGCGGCCGATCCCTCGGAGCTGCGGTTCGCCGACGGGACGCTCTGGCTCGGCGCGAGGCGGGTCTCGAAGGTCGTGCGCGACAGCATCGAAGAGCTGCTCGCTCCGGAGCACGCCGAGGCGAGCCAGGCCTTGATGGCGGCGTGGGCCGCCAACGCGGTGGAGGTCGTCAACCCCATCGGCTCGATCGCCGCGGACCACAAGGTGCTGCTGCGGCGACTCCATGACAGCGCCGTTCACCAACAGCTCCCCGGCGAGGTCGTCGAGCGATTGCGGGAGACTGTGCCGCAGACGGTGCTGCTGGAGTCGGTGCCTACGCCGTCGCGACACGAGTGGGTGCTCAAGCCCTCGGATGGCTACGGCGGTTTCGACATCACCATTGGTCCCAGCGTGTCTGATGTCGAGTGGTCGGGCGCTCTGGACGCGGCGCGGAGGAGCAGGCGTCAGTTCCTGCTCCAGACGTTCGTGCGCGCCGAGCGGGCCGAGTTCCCCGTCGTGGTCGAGGGCCGGCTGGCGCTGCGGCCCCAGTTCCTCGTGCTCAGCGGGTGGATGCACGGCGAGCGGTTTGGCGGGTTCTACGCGCGGGCCCATCAGCGGGCCGTGGTGAACGTGCACCAGGGCGGAGGCCTCATGCCCATCTACACGCTCGCCTCGTGACGACGGGGTGGATGTGCTCAGGTCGCCGGCCGTGAAGCCCTCACGAGTCCGCCGTCCCGAGGCCGCGCCGAAGCTCCCCGAAGACCAGCACGCGCTCGACACCTTCCGCCGTCACCTCAAGCGCCACGCCTCTCGCATGGTCGACGTGGTGAGCGCCTTCGAGCGCAGGTGGAAACGGCAGGGCGTCGACACGCTCCACGGCATCGGCATTCCCCTGCGGCCGCTCTTCATTCCCCGCAGCCGGCTCGACGCGCTCAGCGAGGGGTTTCACGAAGGCATGCGCCGCGTGGTGGGGGCGATGCGTCACGCGATTCGAGATCCCGTCGCGCTCGATCGCCAGATCCCCGTTGGCGCGAAGCTGCTGAAGACGCTCGCGCCGGGGCTCGACAGCCCGCACACGCTCACCTGGTTCCGGCCCGACGGCTTCCTGCTGAAGGATCGCTACGTGGTCGGCGAGATCAACTACGGCAACGGCGTGGTGGTGAGCATCGGCTACACCGAGTGCCTGTTCGATCTGTTCTCGAACCACCCGGCGCACCAGAGCGCAGGGTTCGATCGCCGCGATCTCGATCGGCCCTTCATGGGGTGGCTCGCGGCGATCGAAGCGGCCATCGACTACCACCGGCCGGCGCACGTCGTGCTGCTGTCCCATCACGAAGAGTGGCCGTTCGTCGTCGACGACAGCCCGCGCGTTCGCCACCAGGTGGAGCAGGCGGTGAAGCGGCTGCTCGCGCGAGGGCTCAGCGTCTCGTTCGCGCACGAAGACGAGGCGTACGTCGACGCGAAGGGCAGGGCGCGCGTGAAGGGCTCGTCGTTGCCCGTCGATCTCTTCGTCGTCACCACCATCAGCTCGTCGTTCATCGACGCGCCGAAGTCCCTCAGCGGCGCCGCCCGGCCGCTGGTGGGAACGCACGTGGGGCGGGCGCCCATCCTCAAGCCGTTCATCGGCATCGCGATGGACAAGGGCATTCTCCCGTTTGCGAACGCGGTCGGCGCGCTGCCCGTCGAGTGCGCCGATGGCTCGCACGTCGTCGCGCCAGACACCTGGTACGTCGGGCCCGAGTCGAGTCAGTGGATGCACGACAATCAGCGGCAGCTCGTCATCAAGCGCTCGTTCGTCGCGAAGGACACCGTCATCGGCGTCGCCTCATCGAAGGCCGACTGGAGCGCGGCGGTCGCTCGTTCTGCCAACCGCGAGTACGTCGTGCAGCGGTACCAGTCGTTGCCGCGCACCGAGCTGCCGGTGCTGCTCGATGGCCGGGTGGAGTGGATTCCCGTGCGCGTCGAGTTCACGCCCTTCATCGTGCACGGACGCTACTCGGGCGCGCTGGCCAGGTATGCGCCAGACGCGCCCGGTCTCATCCTCTCGCCACCGCCCGACGGCATGGGCATGACGATGGTGCATGCGACGTGAGCCGCTCAGCGCTTCTCGTCGGGCACCAGCGTGCGCTTGACGTTCTTGCTCACCACCGCGGCGCCGAAGCGCTCTGCGTTCGCCAGCCACGCGGCCGAGTTCTTCACGTAGCGCGCGGTGCCCGCCGTATCCCACTTGTTGTAGAGGCGGGTGAAGCCGCCGTCGAAGATCGCCCGCTTGCCTTCGCGATCGTAGAAGCCCGAGACGAGGTTGCCTGCCGAGCCGTACAGCAGCGGCTGGAGCGAGTCGTTCGGCTGCACCGTCGCGATGGTGATGCCTTCGTAGAGGAACTCGAGGCCCGTCGAGAGCAGGTGGCTGCGGCGCACGCCGACGTGCGCCTTCCCGTCGGACTTCTCGAGGCCGACCACCTGATCGCCCATCAGGTTTCCCTTCATCGTCACGCCCATCAGCGCCGAGCCGACCGCGTTGGCGTCGGCGTAGTACGGCTCATTGTCACCCCAGATGTAGACGCCCTTGCCCGACTCGAAGAAGCGCTTGATGACGGCGATGTGCTGGTCCGAGAGCCGGCGTTGATCGCCCGAGATGAGCCACAGCTGGCAGGCCTTCGCGAGCTGGGCCTCGAACTCCTTCACCGGCGGCACCGCGTTGCTCCAGCGGTACACCGAGAAGCCCTTCTCTTTCAGCGCGTCGCGCGCGGCCTCGAAGGGGAAGTCGTAGAGCTGAATGACGGCGACGGTCTGCCCATCGAAGGCGCCATCGACGGCGAGATCGTGCTGGTTGCCCTGGGAGTTGCCGTAGCCGTCACGCTGCACGGGGACGAAGCGCTCGCGCTCCTCCATCTTGCCCGTCTTCTCGTTCTGCACCCGCTCCAGCACGCGAGCGGCCGCCGGTGCGTTCGAGCCGGCGGTGTCGGAGTACTGGGCCAGGGCAGGCACCGCGAAGGTCAACGACAGCAGGCAGGACAAGAGTCGAAGGCGCATGAAAGCTCCGTGAAGGTGGGGTGCCGCCATGAACGGACGAGGCTCGAGTTCGATCTGCGGAGCATCGCGTGAAGCGAAAGAGCGCTGCGGTGACGAGGGTTTCGCTCAGTCGCGGGTGGACGTTGTGGCCATTGGCGCTCGTCCGCGGGGCCGGGTTTCCGGTGAGCCTCGTCGAGGGGCTTCGTGCCCCAGCGCTGGCCAGCGCGGCGCGCGAGACCCTGTCGGGGACGAGGCGCCTGGAGCAATTCAGCGTGGCGTGGGCCGAGGCCCGGCCTGCCATGCGCTCCGTCATCCGGGAGTACGCACGTTCGCCACGGCTCCGTGAGGCGATCTCCTGGCAGAACCGCTCGGCCGTCGAGAACGGGCTCGATTCGTTGCTCCGCGCGCCGGCTGATCGTGACGACGCGAAGCTGCGCAAGAAAGAGACGATGGTCGTCTCGTACCTCCAGCGCTACGTGACCAAGTGCGACACCATCGGCTTCTTCGGTCCCCTCGGATGGGCGCGCTGGGAGGGCCCGGGGCAGGTCGAGCAGACGCCCGACGCAGCGCTGCTCGACGCGCGTGAGGTGTTCTTCGAGCCGTGGGCGATCGCGGCCGTGGTTGACGCCGTCGCCGGTGACGACGAAGGCCTCGAGGCGATGCCGCTCCGCCTCACGGGACACGCGCGGGTGTCGTTGATGCCGGCCCGCAGTCTGGAGCGGAGGATCGCCGCGCGCATCGACGGGGTCGCCACCACGAAGACGATCGGCGCTGCGTTGAAGGTGCCACGCGAAACGGTGCTCCAGACGGTTCGTGCGTTGATCGCGGCGGGGCTGGTCGATCTCGCGGTGCCCGTGCCGATCTCGCACCGGCCGGAAGAGGTGGTGTTACGCGCGGCGAAGCGGCTCTCGAAGGTCGCGCGGACGCGGCTGACGCAGGCCATGACGTCGCTCGTCGCTGCGCGTGAAGCGGTGGCGTCGGCCGCGGGCGATGTCGAGACGCTGACGCCTGCGCTCGTCGCGGCGGAGGCCACCTTCACGGGGCTGGCAGAGACGTCGGCGCGGCGGCACGAAGGCCGGACGTACGCGGGCCGCTCCATTCTCTACGAAGAGACGCGCCGCGCAGGGCAGGTGAGGTTGGGAGACGAGCTCCGCGCCACGCTCGACGCGCCGCTCACGGTGTTGCTCGAGCTCGCGCGGCTCTACACGGCCCGCATCGCGCACTCGCTCTCGCAGGCGCTGGAGCGGGAGTTCACGAAGACGCGCTCCCGCTCGGTGCCCCTGGTGGACTTCTGGCTCGCGACCGCCTCGCACTTCGAAGGCGAGCCACCGCCCGCCGTTCGTCGCGCCGTCGATCACGTGCAGTCCCTCGTCACGCGTGCGTTCGGGCCGCTCGATCCCAGCGCGCGTGAAGTCAGGTGGAGCTCGGCCGCCCTCGAGAAGGTGCTGCGTCGTCAGGCCGCGGCGGCGACGCCCGGCTGGCCTGGGGCCCGTCACCATGCGCCCGACGTGATGCTGGCCCGACGAGGCGATCGTCTCGTTCCGGTGCTCGGCGAGCTGCACACCGGCGTCACGCCGTTCTCGACGTTGTCGGTGCTCTCGCTGACCCCGCATCGCGCCGAGCTCGAGGCGCTCTACCGCTCCGATCTCCCGGGTCCGCACGTCACGCCCATTCCGTGGGAGGACTTCTCTCGCAGCACCCACGACACGCGGCTCGCCGCCGACGCAGACCGATGGCACGTCGATCTGGGCTTCCGGTTCTCATCACCGCTTCCGGCAGCGCGCGTTCGCAGAGCGGCTGAGCTTCAGGTGCGTCGCGGCGCGCGAGGGCTCGAGGTGGTGGGCAAGGGTTTCCGCCAGCCGGCCGCGGCGGTGTTCGAGCGGCGAATCAAGCTCCGCGCCGCGAACGACTTCCACCCAACCGCGTGGACCAGCCATCGCCCCCGGGTGTGGCTCGACGAGGTGGTGATCGCTCGGGAGGCCTGGCGACTCGACGCGTCGATGCTGGCGGCGTGGGCGAGAGATGAAGCTCCGGCGCGGTTCCTCGAGGTGACACGCACCGCGCTTGCGCTGCAGTGGCCGCGCTACGTCTTCGCGAAGTCGCCTGGAGAGACGAAGCCGATCTTCGTCGACCTCGAGAGCCCCGCGCTGGTCGAGCTGCTCTGCAAGCAGGCCCGCGGCGCAGCGTCGATGGTGGTGAGCGAGATGTTGGCGGCGCCCGATGAGTGCTGGCTCGAGGACGCAGCAGGCGCGCGATATGTGGCTGAGCTCCGGCTGCTCGCGGTCGACCCGAGGACTTGGGTCCCGAGCCCGAATTCCGCTAGACGCAGCCCATGACGTTCCTCCTGTCCCTGTTGCTCGCGGCCGACCCCTCGGGCCAGTCGTTCATCACGGCCTCGGCCCTCACCGGTCACGTGCGGTTCCTCGCCTCCGATGCGCTCGAGGGCCGCGGGCCTGCGACGAAGGGCGACACGCTCGCGCAGCAGTACATCGCCGCGCAGTTCGAGACGCTCGGCCTCGAGCCGGTCGGCGACAAGGGCACGGCGCTCCAGTCGTTCGAGCTCATGGGCGTCAACGGCCACCCCGACACGATGACCTTCACGAAGGGCCAGACGACGCTCTCGACGCCCTTCATGACCGATCTCATCGCGGTGAGCGGCCACCAGGCAGCGCGCTCGGTGCTCGAGAAGGCCGAGGTGGTGTTCGTCGGCTACGGCATCGTGGCGCCCGAGTACGGGTGGAACGACTTCAAGAACGTCGACGTGAAGGGGAAGGTCGTGCTGGTGATGAACAGCGACCCCGAAGACGACGCCTCGCTCTTCGCCGGCAAGACGCGCCTCTGGTACGGCCGCTGGGACTACAAGTACGAGCAGGCCGCGAAGCAGGGCGCGGTGGGCTGCATCATCATTCACACCACGCCCTCGGCCGGGTACCCGTGGCAGGTGGTGCAGACGTCGTGGACCGGCGAGCAGTTCGATCTGCCCTCGGCCGGTGGTCCGAAGCTGCAGGTCAAGGCGTGGCTCACCGAGACGGCGAGCAAGAAGCTGGTGTCGATGGCCGGCAAGGACCTCGACGTGTTGCGCATGGCGGCGCAGTCGCGCGACTTCCAGCCCGTGCCGCTGGGCGTCCTGGCCTCGACGTCGTTCGCCAACACGGTGGTGAAGAGGTCGACCGCGAACGTGCTCGGCGTGCTGCGCGGGAGCGACCCGAAGCTCTCCGACGAGTGGGTGGTGCTGACGGCCCATCACGATCACCTCGGGCTGGCCGAGCACCCGAAGCCCGGTGAAGACGCGATCAACAACGGCGCGGTCGACAACGCGTCGGGCGTCGCGGCGCTGCTGACGGTGGCGCGCGCGCTCACGGCGCAGGGCAAGCGGCCGAAGCGCAGCGTGCTGTTCGCCGCCGTCGCCGCCGAGGAGCAGGGCCTGCTCGGCTCGCAGTTCCTCGTCGAACATCCTCCCGTGCCGTACGGCCGCATGGCCGCGAACATCAACATCGACGGCCTCAACATCTGGGGCCGCACGAAGGACGTCTCGGTCATCGGCTATGGCAAGACGAGCATCGACGCGGTGCTCACCCAGCTCGCGAAGGCGCAGGGCAGGGTGGTCAAACCAGACGCGCTGAGCGATCGCGGCTTCTTCTACCGCAGCGATCAGTTCAACTTCGCGAAGGTCGGCGTGCCTGCGTCGTACTTCTCGTCGGGGCACGCGTTCATCGGCCGACCCGAGGCGTGGGGCCGGGAGCAGCGCGAGAAGTGGGAGCTCACGCACTACCACCAGCCGTCGGATGAGCTGACGCCGGCGTGGGATCTCTCGGGCGCCGTCGAAGACGTGAAGCTCATCTACCAGCTGACCGTGAAGCTCGCCGACGCGCCGACCATGCCCACGTGGACGCGGGGCGATGAGTTCGAAGTGCCGCGGCTCAAGTCGCTCGAGGCGCTGAAGGTCGGCAGCAGCCGCTGAGCTACGGAATACCCGGGTAGACGCGCCAGAACGGGCCGGTCACGTCGGTGAAGGCGAGCCCGGTGGCGGGGTTCTGGAACTGGACGAGATCGGGCAGGCCGTCGCCGGTGACGTCGAGCACCGCCCAGCTGGCGCCCGAGACGGAGCGGAAGCCGTCGAGGCCGGGGCCGACGGGGATCGTCCAGATCGCCGCCACGCGCGCCAAGAAGCCCGTGGCAGAGGTGTTTGCCGAGAACACGCGCCACGACGGCCCGGCGAAGGGGCGCCCTGTCGTGGGGTCGGCTGTCTGCACCAGCTCGGGGATCCGATCACCGTCGAGATCCATCAGCTGCCAGAACTGCGGGGCTGTCGCGCTGCTGGGCGTCGAGAAGGCGATCGAGGGAACCGTCCACTGCGTGGGCGTGGCCGCGTAGAGCGCGTCTCTCGCTGTTCCATACACGTTGAGCCAGACCTTCCAATACGGGGCGCCGTTGAGGAGGAAGGGCTCTCCGAGCGTGCCGCCCACGGGGTTCATCGTCTGCACGAGGTCGGCGCGGCCATCGCCGTTCATGTCGGCGAGCAGCCAGACACGTCGCGTGCTGGTCGCGAACGAGGTGGCGCTCTTGAAGCCGCCGCCAATGCCGTTGTCCGGGACCGGGAGCTGCTGGCACGCGGTGAAGGTGCCGAAGCCAGCGGCCGTGCCGGGGCACACCACCCAGTTGGTTCGAAGGTTCAGGGACCAGACGCTGTCGGTGGCAGGGTCGGCCGTGATCACGAGATCGATCAGCGCATCGCCCGTCACCTCGGTCAGCAGCCACCGCCGCGTCACGGTGTCGTTGATGGTGCGATCGAGGCCTCCGCTGAGGGCGGCGACACGCGGCACGGTCACGGTGATGGGCGTCGCCTCGAAGCCGTTCGAGAGGCCGCGCCGCACGAGCCAGCCGTCGGTCGGCGAGCCTGCCATCGAGACGTACGGCCCCATGTTGAGCGGGTTCATGGTGTGAACGAGGTCGGGGCGGCCATCGCCGCTGAGGTCGATCGTCGACCAGAAGCTGGAGCCCGTCGCGCTGTTCGCGAGGGTGTAGCCCTGCGCGACCGACGGGTTCGCCGGGACGATCCACTGTGTGGCGGCGCTCGAGAAGCCGGTCGCGGTGCCGAGGTGTACGTTCCAGTGCGTGACGCTCCCGGTCGCGAAGATCGCGCCCGTCTGTGGGTCCGAGGTGAGGGCAAGATCGACGCGTCGGTCGCCGTTGAGATCGAGGGTCGCCCAGTTGCTGCGGGTGCTTCCCTGCGCCGCAGCAGAGGCCAACGAGTTGAACGTCGTCGCGGGCACGGAGAAGCGCAAGGGTGTGGACTGAAAGCGGGTCGAGCGGGTGACGGAGCCGCCAGCAGCGCCGCCTCCAACAGTCGACCCACCGCCCCCGCCGCCCGCTGTTGAGCCCCCTCCCGTCGGCGTGCCTCCACCCGTCACCGCGCCACCCGATGCGCCTCCAGCCGTTTCGCCACCCGCTGCGCCGCCAGCGGTGCCACCACCAGTCGCGTCGCCACCCGCTGAACCGCCGCCCGTCGAGATCGCCCCCTGGCAGAGGCCGGCGACGCAGCTCTGACTGCTCTGACACGTCGCGCAGGCCAGGCCGAGCCGGCCACAGGCGGTGAGTTGAGCGCCCTCCTGGCACTGTCCGGCCGCGTCGCAGCAGCCCGCGCAGGTCGACGCCGTACAGGCCGGCGGAGGCGTGACGACGGCGGGCCCGCACGCACTCAGCGCGATGACCCCGATGATGGTGATTCGCTGCAGCATCACGACCTCCTCGAAAGGCCAGTGTGGCACACCCACCCGAAGGCCGTCGCAGTCCCTCGATCCTGACACCTGTGCGTCAGCGGGCCGGTTAAAACCGACACCGCCATGGCCGACTTCAAGCTCACCACCGACTACACGCCCCGCGGCGATCAACCCCGCGCCATCGCCGAGCTGACCGAAGGCGTGCTGCGTGGCGATCAGCACCAGGTGCTCCTCGGCGTCACCGGCTCGGGCAAGACGTTCACGATGGCCAACGTCATCGCGAACGTGAAGCGGCCGACGTTGATCATCGCGCACAACAAGACGCTGGCCGCGCAGCTCTACGGAGAGTTCAAGCAGCTCTTCCCCGAGAACGCCGTCGAGTACTTCGTCAGCTACTACGACTACTACCAGCCCGAGGCGTACGTGCCGTCGTCGGACACGTTCATCGAGAAGGACTCGAGCATCAACGAAGAGATCGAGCGCCTGCGCCACTCGGCGACGCACTCGTTGATGACCCGGGATGACGTGCTGATCGTCGCGTCGGTGTCGTGCATCTACGGCCTCGGCGTCGCGCGTGTGTACCTGGGCATGGCGATCTCGCTCGAGACCGGGAAGGACTTCGGCCGCGACCAGCTGATGAAGCGCCTCGTGGAGTGTCAGTACGAGCGCAACGACACCGACTTCCACCGAGGCACGTTCCGTGTGCGCGGCGACACCGTCGAGATCTTCCCGATCTACGAAGAAGAGCGCGCGGTGCGGGTCGAGTTTTTCGGCGACACCATCGACAAGATGACGGAGTTCGATCCGCTCCGTGGGCAGGCGCTGTCGACGATCCCCAAGCTGACCATCTTTCCCGGCAGCCACTACGTCACCGACGTCGAACAGCGGCACAAGGCGATCAGCGCGATTCGCGAGGAGCTGCGCGAGCGGCTGACCGAGCTGAAGTCGCAGAACAAGCTGGTGGAGGCGCAGCGCCTCGAGCAGCGCACGATGTTCGACCTCGAGATGATGGAGCAGCTCGGGTTCTCCAACGGCATCGAGAACTACTCGCGCCACCTCTCGGGCCGGGCGCCTGGCGAAGCGCCGCCGTGCCTCATCGACTACTTCGGGAAGGAGCTGCTCCTCATCATCGACGAGTCGCACCAGACGATCCCGCAGATTGGGGCGATGTATCGCGGCGACCGATCGCGCAAGGAGACGCTCGTCGACTTCGGCTTCCGTCTGCCCAGCGCGATGGACAACCGGCCGCTCAAGTTCGGTGAGTTCGAAGGGTTTCTGAAGCACGCGATCTACGTCTCGGCCACGCCGTCCGAGTGGGAGATCAACAAGGCGCGCGGCGTGCTGGTGGAGCAGGTGATTCGGCCGACCGGCCTGCTGGACCCGATCATCGAGGTGCGCCCGGTCGGTAACCAGGTCGACGATCTGTTGGAGGAGATCCGCGTGCGCGCGAAGAAGGGCGAGCGCGTGCTGGTGACGACGCTGACCAAGCGCATGGCCGAGGATCTGACCGAGTACTACGCCGAGGTGGGCGTGCGCGTTCGCTACCTGCACGCGGACATCGACGCCATCGAGCGCATGCAGATCATCCGCGGCTTGCGCAAAGGCGAATACGACGTACTGGTCGGTATCAACCTGCTCCGCGAGGGCCTCGATATTCCCGAGACGTCACTCGTGGCGATCCTCGACGCGGATAAAGAGGGGTTTCTGCGAAGCCACGTGTCGCTGATTCAGACGATGGGCCGCGCGGCTCGCCACCTCGAAGGTCGTTGCATCATGTATTCGGACTCGGTCACCGACTCGATGCAGAAGGCCATCGACGAGTGCACCCGGCGTCGCGAGGTGCAGGCGGCGTACAACACGGAACACGGCATCACGCCGACGCAGGTGAGATCGGCGATTCACGATCTCAAGAGCTTCGTCTACGCGTCCGACGCGCTCGATCTGCCGATGGCGGCGGAAGGTGGCGCCGCGCTGTTCACGAAGGACGAGCTGCGCACGCTGATCCGCGACACCGAGAAGCGCATGATGGCGCTCGCCGACGACATGGAGTTCGAGAAGGCGGCGGCAGAGCGGGACCGGTTGATCGTGCTGCGTGAGATGGACCTTGGCGTGAAGCCTCCGGTGAAGGCGCTGCTGAACGAGGCGACGGAGAAGCAGGAGCAGCGGCCGATGGGACGCAAGAGCCAGCCTCGCAAGTACCGCCGCAAGCGCTGATCCAGCGCACGCCACACCGCCGAGCACGCGGCTTGCTTCGTCTCCCTGTGGAGGCCACGCCCATGGTCGAGCCACGCAAAAAGGCGCTCGTCGTCTACGAGTCGTACTTCGGGAACACCCGCAAGGTGGCAGAAGCCGTCGGCGTCGGCCTGAAGGAGCGCTTCGACGTGACGGTCGTCGACGTGCTCGACGCAGAACCTTCGCCAGGTGAAGTGGGGCTGCTCGTCGTCGGCGGCCCGATTCACGCGTTCAGCATGAGCCGGGCGGCGACGCGGGAAGAGGCGGTGAAGCAGGCGAGGGCGCTCGGCGTTCCCGTGGTGCCGCACACGCTCGGCGTCAGAGAGTGGCTGGAGCAGCTCGAGCCCAGCACGACCCATCTTCCCGCAGCCGCGTTCGACACCGCCGTGAAGGTTGGCTGGTTCACCGTCGGCTCTGCGGCTGGCGCTGAGCTGTCGACGTTGAAGGCGAAGGGCTACGACGCGCAGGTGCGGCCGCAGCACTTTCACGTGAAGGACGTCGACGGCCCTTTGCTTGCGGGCGAACTCGAACGCGCCACGGAGTGGGGCCGGGTGCTCGCCGAGACGGTTGGCGGCTAACCTCTCGCTGAAAGCCGCCGCCTTCGGAATAGTCTGGCGGACATGACGACTCGTTCGTTCGAAGTCCCGGCGTACCCCGGCCAGTTGCCCACCACCGGCGGCACGACGATGGCCAGCCATGAGGCGAGGGTGGAGGCGGGTCCACTCGATCCCAGCTTCGTGATCGTCAGTTCCGCGTTCGCGGAGAAGCTCACGACTCAGCACTCGCGCTGGTTCGAGCTCGACGCCGTCGCGCCGGATGCGTTCTCTCGCGACGTCCCCAACACCGGAGAGTTCGCGCTCGCGCACCTCGACGAGCGGGGGCTGGCGACGGTAGGTGCGACGGTCGTTCCCGGCACGCTGCTGATCGGCCTGGTGGGGTCGCGTGGGAAAGGAGCGTTGTCGCCTGAAGAGAAGCTCCTGCGCGCGATCTTCGGAGACGCCGTCGGAGACCTCGTCGACCATTCGCTCCGTGCGCCCGGCGGCTGTTTCGGCGAGGTGACCGAGGCGGAACTCCATGGCGCCCACGCCCGGGTGCAGGTCTCGTGGACCAGGCCGCTCGACGTGGGCGACGTGCTCGACCTCGGCGGTCACCTCGCGGTAGTGGCGGCGGTGCAACCCCTCAACGCCGATCTCGCGTGCGCCGGCAGACCGTCACGGGTGCACGTGACGAAGCACGCGATGGCGCGAGACACGCTGCACGCGAGATCGATCGGGCCGTACGATCTCGAGACGCAGGTGCCCCTGCGCGCTCGCGACCAGTTCGGTGGGCAGCCGGTGCCCGCGGAGCTCGCCGCGACGCTCGCTCCGTACGCGCCCTGGCTGGTGTGGGAGTTCTTCACCATCAAGGCCGACGCGGTGCTCGGACGAACGCGCACCTTCGAGGCGTTGATCAAGCGCGAGAACCCGGCGAAGGCCTTCTCGGCGCCGCCAGAGCCGATGCGCGCGGCCCCGTCAGCCTCAGGCATGCGCGACATCTTCGATTTCTTCGCGGCACCGAAGCCGGTGGCGTCCGGCTTCGTCAACGCCGAGCTGCCGGAGTCGGTCGTTCACCTCACGGCCTGGCTGCGCGCGCTGGGGCTCCTGGTGCGGTTCGACGCCGAGGAGATCGTCGCGACGGTGCTCTCTGGCGATCAGGTTCGGGCCGACTCGAGCGGGGCAGTCGACGCCGAGTCGCTGTTCTCGCAGAAGATCTTCGGGCCGCTGGTCGACTACGAGTGCGAGTGCGGCAAGTACAAGCGCATGAAGCACCGCGGCATCGTCTGCGAGACGTGCGGCGTCGAGGTGATCCAGTCGAAGGTGCGTCGTGAGCGGTTCGGTCACGTCGAGCTGGCGACGCCAGTGGAGCACCCGCTCCGCCGGTCCGCCGGCGCGACCGCGTTGCCGTCGTCGCTCGGGGTCATTTCGGTGCTGCCCGCGGGCTTGCGGCCCGAGTCATCACCGCTCAACGCGGGCTACGAGGCCGTGATGGCGGCGCGCTCGCAGGACGAGGTGCAGGCCGCTGTCGACGCGCTCTTCGTCGCCCTCGCGTCGGGCCTCGAAGAGATCTGGCGCACGGCGGTCTTCTCGAAGGTGGTCGACTTCAGTGGGGTCGCGCACCTCACGGTCGACCCCTCGCTGCCGAAGGGGAGTTGCCGTGTTCCCCGCTCGATGCTCGTCGAGCTCTTCAAGCCGCGCGCCTATGGGTTGCTCGAGGAGCGCGGCTTCGTGACGACCATCAAGAGCGCCAGACGCATGGTGGACGACGGCCGGCCCGAGGCGATGCGTGCGGTCGACGCCGTGAGCGCGGGCTTCCCGCTGCTGTTGGTGTCAGGAGAGAAGGTGGTGTCGCGGGTGCCGCTCGCGTGGGAGTCGCCAGCGATCGCCGTCGATGAAGAGACCGCGCGCGTGCTCGCTGGAACGACCGTGACAGTGCACCTGCCAGCGACGACGCAGGGCGCGATGGAGTGTGCGCAGCTCGGCGACGGTCCGCGATGCGTCCCGGTCGAGGCGAGCGGCTGGGTGTCTCGAGCGAAGGCCGAGGGGGCGCTCCTGGGGTACGTGCTTGCAGCAGCGGCGCAGGGCGATCGCGAGGCGGTGAGCGATGTCGTCGTGGCGTGCGCGTTGGGCAGAGCGCCACCGTCGCCGGCCCTCGAGGTGCTCGAGGCGTGGGAGCAGCAACGCCACGACCGCGACGCGGCAGTGGCGCTGGAGGAGCCAGTGCCTCCCGTGCCGGCGGTGACTGGCGACCCGAACATGATCCGCTCCATCGACGAGCTCGAGCTGTCGCTGGCGACCGTGAAGGCGCTCCTCGCTGCGAAGATCATGACTGTCGGTGCGCTCTGTCAGTGCACCGAGGCCGACCTGCTGAAGATGAACCGCATCGGTCCGCAGCAGGTGAAGGAAGTGAAGGTGATCCTCTCTGAGCTTGGCCTGTCGATCGGCATGCAGCCGTAGCGTCACAGACCCAGTTGTTGACGTGTGAGGATCTGCAGGCGCGTGCTCCCGGCGATCGCGAGCTTCGAACCATCAGGGCTCCACGCGACGTCGAGGACAGGGCCCGGCGCATTCAAGACCGCACCACCGACGCCGACCAGCGTGGCGCCCTCGTTCCGCAAGACGTTCACGCCTCCGGTGCCGCCCGTCGCCAGCAGGGTGCCATCGCGCGACAGGTCGGCCGAGAAGCCCCCGGCGAGCCCGGTCGCCGCGATGCCTTGCTCGATGAAGGGCAGCTGGAGGCCGCTCGAGGTCAGGACCCACTTCGCGTCTGGAGAGATGGCGATGGCCGAGCCCCATCGCGCGAGGCGTCGGCCGGTGCTGAGCTCTCGCAGCTCTCCGGGCACCGTGACGAGCACGCTCCCCAGCGGTCCGTGCTTGAGGCGCCCCATCGTCTGCGGGCCCGGCCCAATCGGTCCGATGTCCCGCATCGCGCCGGTCGCCATCGAATAGCCGCGGAGGCGATCACCTTCGTGGAGAAGCAGCTCGGTGCCGTCCTTCGAGAAGAGGGCGCCCGCGCTGCCCCGGTTGACGCCGAGCTTCGTCCACGGCTTGAGCCCATTCGTCTCGAGCACCCAGCTTCGCTCCTCGAGGTCGCCACCGACGACCAGGTACGCGCCGTCGGGCGAATACGTGACCGAGGTCCTTCCCTGATGCGGCAGCTTCGCGGAGTCGAGGAACGAGCCATCGGCGCGGAACAGCCACACTCCACCGCGTCCGGACGCCGCGACGGTCGAACCATCGGGAGACCACGCGACGCCCGTCGGCACTGGCTGCACGCCGGGGGCCTTGCCGAGCGAGAGGATCGGCTCGACGGTGATGGTGGCGCTGCCCGTGTCCATCGGGCAGCCGATGCGTGAGACGACGAGCTGGTACGTGCCGGGGACGGGAGGGGCGGTGAGCGCGACGGCGTTGCTGCCCGCGCGTTCGAGCGTCCCGGCGCTGATCGACGCCTCGGCGGTGGCGCTGCCCATCTTGCTGCGAATCTCGAAGTCGAAGGTGAGGCGATCGCCCGGTCGCATCTTCACGTCACTCGGCCGCACCGTGATGCCCGTGGTGGGATCGTCGACGCAGGTGTTCCCCGTGCCGGTGGCGTCGTCCTTCTTGAACAGGCCGCAGCCGGCGCAGAGCAGGGCGGTGATGACGAGCGCTCTCATGGACGCCTCGCAGCGGTCGCGCCAGGCACGACCCGATAGAGGTGGGTGTCGACGACGTAGACGCCGGGGTCGTCATCGGTCGGCACGTACAGACTCGTGGGGAGCGCGAGGCCGGTGAGGACGGTTCGGAAGACGTTGTCGCGGCTGGCGTAGTTCGCCTCGAGCACCTCGCCTTTCCAGGCGTCGAGGACGTAGAGCCGGCCGTGGCGAACGCCCCAGTCCTGGAGCTGTCCCGCGTAGCTGATGCAGCGATCGGTTGGGCCCACGGCCTCGACACAGAAGGTGCGCGTCTCGATGAGCTCGTTGCTGAGGCGAAGGAAGCGCGTCGCGCCAATCAGCTCCGAGGTGACGAGCTGCGCGCCGTTGCCGCCGCGGCCCCACCGCGCGTTCGACGGCCACTCCGCGTGGACGGCCGGGTCGACGCCAATGGGGTAGTCGCCTTCGCTGGTGTCGGTGCGCAGGCCGCCGTCGGGCAGGCCCTGGAGCCAGCGGCTCTCGAGGTACTTCGTCTCGCGGCCGGTGGTGGTGCGGAGCAGGTTGGTGAAGCGCAGCTCGCGCACGTTCTGGAGCGAGGTGCCATCGAGCACCTGCACGCGCATCGGTGGGCCGGCGTTGGGGTCGATGACGGCGGCGGGCTTCAACAGAATGGCGACGTCTCCGTTGGGGAGCCGCGTGCCGCCGGTGATGGCGACCGTGTCTGGGAACGTTCGTTTGGTGATGCCGAAGGCGCGGCCGGGCTCACGCAACGGCACGGCTTGCTGCAAGGTGCCGAGCGCGAAGCCGAAGTTGCCGAGGGCCCACATCGTCGAGGTGCCGGGCGCGTCCCTCTTCGCTGGAGCGACCTGCTCGATCGCACCTTCGCCAGTCGTCTCGACGCACGCCATGCGGCTGAAGGGGTTGAGCGGCACCGTCTCGGTTCGCGGCACCATCACGCGGCGGCCGTCGGCGGTGGCGAACACCCGTGCGACGCCGGGCTCGATGCCGAGACCGGTTCCACTGGCGCCGTAGGAGATCTCCACCGGCGCGAACGAGGCGCCCCAGTCTGTCGAGTGCATCAGCCGGGGTTTGTCGGCGCCGACGACGGCGGTGACGCCCCAGAGTTCGCCGTCCGCAGGGCCGACCGCGAGGACCGAGGTGAGGCCCGTTCGGTTGACCCACGTGTCGCCGTCGTCCTGCGAGATCCACAGCCCGGTGCGGGGCTGGTCAGCGGCGACGACGCCCGTCTTGCCGAGCAGCTCGAGGAACCGGAAACGGCGGAAGGGCAACTTCTGCCAGGTGCGGCCCGAGTCGCGGGAGCGGAAGAGCTGTTGCTCCTTCGCGTCGAGGAACCACTCGCGTTCGTCGAGCGCGACGCGGAGATCTTCGGGGTCGCGATTGGGGATGGCGTTGGGCTCGCTGCGCCAGCTCTGGCCGTCGTCCGACGAGACGCGAATGACGCCAGAGGGGCTCCAGGCGACCTTCGTGGTGCCGATGGTGGCGACGGCGGTGGCGGGCGGCAGGCGGGGGTCGTCGACGACGGTGAAGTTGGGGACGTTCCAGGTGCGGCCGCGGTCGACGCTGATGCGCAGGCCCGCGTCGGCGACCTGCGGGTCGGTGTTCGCCTGCGCGAGGATGACGGGGCCCACGAAGAGGTTGTTGGCCGCGAAGCTCGTCTGCACCGGAGCCCGCGTCCACGTCCGGCCCTCGTCGGCGCTGTGGAGGATCACTCCGTCGGCGTGCGCGCGCCACTGCGAGGGCGCGAGTGGATCGAGTGAGACGAAGGATCCACCGACGATCTCGCGGCAGGTGAAGGCGAGGCGTTCGGGCGGCAGCTCGGTGAAGGGGAGGGATTGATCGCCTCCGTCGGTGATGGTGCCTCCGTCGACCGGCGGCGTTGGAGCGGGCCCGCAGGCGCAGAGCAGAGCGAGGGCGACGAAGGCGACGCGCATCGACAGAGAGTATCAGCCGCCGCTTGCCGGAGGCGCGGTGAAGCAGTCTGATCGCCCGCGTGTCGGCGATGACTCCGGAAGCCCTGCTGCAAGCGTGGCGCGAGGCCTTCGAGGTCGTGCAGGTGTTCGAGCACGCTGAGCTCGACGAGGTCGGACAGGCGCGGTTGGCCGAGCTGCGAGTTCGCGAAGCATCGCTGGCGGAAGAGGTGCGCGCCGCAGGCCTGGTCCCCGATGCGCCGGAACTCCGGCTGGGCTCGTGGGCGCCGCTGCCGTTGTTCACCTCGAGTCCGGCAGTTGCAGTCTGTGAGGACGACACTGCACCGCAGCCCGGCAGCCCCGAGGCCCATGTTGTCATCACGACGAGGGAGCCCGAACCCGTCGTTGCGCTCCTCCGGGAATTCGCCAATCAAGAAGAGCGACTCCCTGAGGCGCGCTTGAGGGCCGCTCATCTCGCCGATGCGATCGAGTCGCGCATCGAGAATGGCGAACCTGCTGGGTTCAAGGACCTTCCTCCGCTCGACACGGCTCAGAAGCCGCCGGTGCCTGAAGAGGTCGCGGCTCCGTTCGTGCCGTCGCAGCGAGACGGCTTCACGGACGCACAGCGTGCGGTCGTGGAGTCCCTCGCCGTCCTGGGAACCTCATCGCAGCGAGTCAGTGTCGTGCTGGCCGAGGCTGTGGCCTGGTCTTCGTTCGCTGAAGAGGCGCTCACCGAGGCACTCTCTCAACTGCTCCTTCCGAGGCCGTATCCAGTCGTGGAGCGAGTCCCTTTCCGAAGTGACGAGTCCTACGTGCGCCTCACTCCACTCGCGCTCGAGATGATCGAATTCCGGAAGGGGCAACGCCCCCACGTTCATGGCGGCTTCATCCCGAATCTGCTGATCAACGGCTGCGCTCAGTCCTTCGCCTTCCCTCCGCTGCATCTTGCAGAGGTGATCGAGGCCACGAAGGTCATCGCGGTGGTCCCCGGAGCCGATGACCTGATGCTGATGGCGAAGCTCTCGCTCCCGAACATCGAGGGAGCCCACCTGCTTCGGGCGCCGCGGCAACTCTTCCGCACCGGTGAGGGACTCCTCGAATTCGTGCCGAGGGTCGAACTTGATGACGAGCACGGTGTGCTTTCGATCTCTCGCTTCGCGCCGGGCGTGACGCCGACTGCGGTCATCGCGGCCATCGAGGCAGGCCAGCAAGCGGGCAGGGTGAAGGGTCTACGATCGGCGCGGCTTCGCGATGACGCTGTGGTGCGTCTCGAGGTCGATCGGCCGGCGTCAGCGCGCGCCGTGCTGCGACTGCTCGATGGAGAGGGCCTGCTTCGACGCAGTTGGCGCGTCTCTTTCCGCCATGCTGATGGGGTGAACTGGTTGGGGTACCTGCTCGCGTCGTTCTACAGCCGAACCAGAATGGTGGTCGTCAGCCGGCAGATGGCCAGAGACAAGCAGCTGCGGGAACAGCTGGAGGAACTCGACGCACTGCTCAGGGCGGTCGAGCTGCAGAAGCTCGTGCACCAGGTGCTCGACGCGTCACTCGACCCGGCTGAAGCGCTCTGGGGGCTCACACATCTTGGCTCACCGGAGTTCTCGGCCCACGTGGCCTTCAAGGGCATCGCGACGCTCGGTGTGCAGTCATTCTCGGAGTCGAACGCGAAGGCGATTCTGAAAGGCGGTCGCGCTCGAACGCATCGTGAGTCGCTGGAGCGGCGCCGTGAGGAGTTGATGGAGGAACTCCGCGTGTTCGAGGAGTCGTGGCGATTCGCATCGAAGCTGGACGCCATGGTGCTCGTTGAACTCGATCGGATCGCCGCGAAGTACGCTGGCCCGCCACGAGCCTCGACCACCGCCCCGCCCGAGATGTCGTGGAGGCTCGAGCTCGCGTTGACCCGCGCGCTCTGACCGTTGGAAGACCAGATGCGCGTTGCCCATGCATCTGCGGCACGGCCTCAGGTGAAGTAGAAGCGCGCGCCGCCTTCGTCATGACACGCCACTGCCAGACCCCCAGCTCACCGAATCGCCGGCGTTCGACGCTCGACGTCGTTGGCGCACTGCTCCTGTTCGCGTCGACCATCTCGTGCACGACGACCACCTCCCTTCGTGGTTCGGTGCTTCAGACGCTCCGAGCCGGGCAGGACGACGCGATCGTGCTCGAACCGCCGCGACCAGCAGAGGATGGCGAGGTCGCGATTCGGCTCGAGCCCTCCAGCCGTGTTCGGCTGAGCACCTGGACTCAGTCCCAGACGGGTTGGTTCCTCGCGCGAGACCTTCGTCTCTCGGACGGAGTCTTGTGGTGGCTGGGGCGGGGTGGCGCCTCGCGGTCGATCCGTCTGGAGGATGTCCGTCGCGTCGATGTCACCACCTTCAGCCGCGGCGCGTCGCTCGCGCTGATTGTTCTGGGCCTGGCGACCTCTGGAGCGGCCTTCTCTTTCACTGAGTTTCTCGATGAATCCGACTCGCCTGACGTCGCGGAGAACGACGTGCCGGGCCCTGCGCCGTCCGATCTGCTCTTCACCGAGCGCGCACTGCGGACCGACGTGGTGCGCTTCGTCGTGGCTCAAGACGTCGGCGTGAGCCTCTCGAGCATTCCAGATCTGTTCCTGTCGACTCGCGCGGGGCTCCGGTTTCGAGACTTCGTCGAGGTGTCCATCGGCTTGCGCCTGCTCTCGCCCGACGTCCTGCTTCGGGGTCCGCAGGGGCCGCTCGCGGTGCCGGTCCCGTATTTCATTCCGGGAGTCTCGGGCCGGCTCCTCGTGATTGGCGCGCTCGACCCAGGCCATCGCGTCGCCCTCGTCCTGGGTGGCGAGGCCACGTTCGATCCACAGGCGTCGGGGAGGGTGTTGTGGGGCGTCGAAGTGCAGCCTGCCGGCCAGCTCCACCTCACGCTGCTTCCCCTGACGCCGCTCTTCTCGGCTCGAGGCGTGGGCTGGGGCCTCTCGCTCGATACTGCGTGGCACTTCTGACGTGGGGCATGTGGCTGTGGCGTGGCACACTTCGCTCACCATGATCATGAGCGCGCTCGCGATGTTCCTCGCTGCTTCGCCAACCATCGTCCTCGCTGCTTCGCCAACCATCGTCCGGGTCGACATGCAGGACGCGCTTCGGCTGCCCAGCGGTTTCGAGACGCCGCCCGGCAACCCGCTCATCATCCTCATCAAGGCACCGCCGACGTGGGTGGCGAAGAATGCCATCACCACGACTGGGAAAGACGCAGTGCTCGCGAGGCTCTACGGCGGCCCCGACTGGATGAAGGGCAACGTCGACGGCTCGACGTACGTCGTGAAGTCGTTTCAATCGAAGGTCATCGACGCGAAGGCCCTGCCTGCAGGAGCGCCGAGCGTCTTCTGGTACGAGGTCGACGCGAAGGGTGCATTGCAGAAGCGCGGCCCCGGCTTCTCCGATCCGACACCACCACCGGAACCGAAGTCGCTCATTGATTCCGCGATTCCCGGGAGCGTCTACGAGATGGGCCCGAAGCTGTCCGACGCGAAGGCGGCGCTCGCCTTCCTCGCGAAACACGAGGGCCAGGTGAAGCTGCCGACGATCTTGAAGCGGGGCGACGTCGGCTTCGCGAAGAGCGGTGCGACCGCCGGGGCGCTGAGCTTCCGCGCTGACGACACCAAACTCGGCATCTCGCTCGACGATCAGGCACGGCAGGCGTGCGGCGAACAGAAGACCTGCACGCTCTGGCTCCTCGGTCATTGGGCGAAGGGCTCGAAGGAGCACGTCTTCTCCGTCACGAGCGTCGAGACGGTCAGCGCTCGGGAAGCCTCGATGCCCGAGCGGCTCGGCGCCATCTGGGTTCAGAAGCGCTGAATGCCTGACGACGCCGACGCCTTGCGTACCCGCCTCGAAGCGCTCGAGGCCCGTGCGTTCTCGCTCGACGTCATCACCTCACTCGCCGCGACGCTGGGTGAAGCCGCCGACATCGACGACGTGTTGTGGGACGTCGCCAACGGCACCGTCGCGCAGCTCGGGCTGGAAGATTGCGTCATCTACCTGCTCGACGAGTCCGCCGGCCACCTCGTGCAGCGCGCCGCGTTCGGGCCAAAGAATCCACGCGGCCGCGAGATCCTCTCGCCCCTCATCATTCCCCTCGGGCGCGGCATCGTCGGCACCGTCGCGCAGACCGGCTCCGTCGAGCGCATCGCCGACGTGCGCGACGACCCCCGCTACATCACCGACGACCAGGCCCGCCTCTCGGAGCTCGCGGTGCCGATGTTCTTCCGCGAGCGTGTCATCGGCGTCATCGACTCCGAACATTCGCGAAAGGCCTTCTTCACCGAAGAACACGAGCGCCTCTTCATCGCCATCGCGGCCATCACCGCCTCGCGCGTGGGCCGCTCCTTCATGGACGAGCAGCTCCGCGACGCGCAGCGCCTCACCGCCGGCATCATCGAGGCCGCGCAAGACGCCATCGTCACCTTCGACTCCAAGGGTCGCGTCGTCTCGTTCAACCGCGCCGCGCGGGAGGTGTTCGGCCGCGAGCCCGAAGAGGTGTTGCTCACGCCCATCTCGACGCTGCTGCCCGACTGGCGCTTCGACGACGCGCTCCCGGCTGGCCTCGTGGTGCTCGATGGGCTGCGCAAAGGTGGCCGCCGGTTCCCTGCAGAGATCGCCTCGTCACGCGTCTCGGCCCGCAAGAAGCCGCTCACCACACTCGTCTTGCGCGACATCTCGGAGCGCTTGCGCGTCGAGCGTGAGCTGAAGGAGCTCAACGAGCACCTCGAGCGGCGCATCACCGAGCGTACCCGCGAGCTCTCGGCCGCCAACGACGAGAACGAAGCGCTCCTGCTCAACGTGCTCCCGGCCGCCGTCGCGACGCGGCTCAAGAAGGGCGAGCGCACGATTGCCGACCGGTTCGACGCGGTGACGGTGCTCTTCGCCGATCTCGCCGGCTTCACCCGCTGGGCCTCGGCGCTGGAGCCCGAGCGCGTGGTCGACGTGCTCCGCCGCATCTTCACCGCCTTCGACGAGCTCACCGAGCGCCACGGCCTCGAGAAGATCAAGACCATCGGTGACGCGTACATGGTGGTGGCTGGCGTGCCGGTGCCGCTCGTCGATCACCACGCCCGCGCCGCCGACATGGCGCTCGACATGATCGACGCCGTCGCGCGCATTCAGGCCGAGCTCGGTCACCCGCTCACCGTGCGCATCGGCATGCACAGCGGGCCCGTGGTCGCCGGCGTCATCGGCACTCGCAAGTTTGCGTACGATCTCTGGGGCGACACCGTGAACATGGCGAGCCGGCTCGAGTCGCACGGGCTCCCCGGCCGCGTGCACGTCGCCGATGCCACCCGTCGCGCGCTCGAGCCCCGCTATCGCTTCGAGCCGCGTGGAGCGATCGAACTCCGCGGCGTGGGCCAGGCGACGACCTGGTTCCTCATCGGGGCGGCGGAGCCTTCTGCGCGATGACCGCATCGTGCAACAGCTCGGCGTGTTGCTTCGCCCACGGCCGGTAGTGCTTCTCGAGGAAGCGCTCCTTGAAGTCGCGGTACGACGAGACGCCGCCCAACAGCTTCACCAGTCGAATCAGCCACCACGCCGTGTCGAGCTGCCACCAGAGGAAGCCGGAGCGCGCGCCGCTCGGGTAGAGGTGGTGGTTGTTGTGCCACTCACCCGACACGGTGCCGGCGAAGAGCTGGTTGATCGAGAGGTCGCCGCGGTGAAAGTCGACGCCGTCGCGCCGCTTGTCTTTCCCACCGCCGTGCGCGTCGAAGTTGAAGTCGCGAATGCCGACCGCCCAGATCGCCGACATGCCGAAGATGGCGCACGCGAGCCCATGGCCGCCGATCAGAAAGAGCGCGCCGTACCAGAACGCCCAGTTGAGGGCGAAGTGCAGGCTCGTCCACCCGGGGTGGCAGATGGAGCCCCACCGCTGGAACTGGGTGTAGCTGTTGGCGATCACCCCGGTGTGCGCGACGAGCGAGACCGTGCGCGCGTAGTCGGCGGGGCTCAGATCTCGCGCGATGCCCTGGTGAAGCTCGGCGGCGAGCAGACAGTACAGGCGCCCGCCGTGCACGTTGTACGGGTCTCCGGCCTGCTCGGAGTACGTGTGATGCACGTGGTGCGAGACGATGTAGACCTCTTCGGGAATGATCCGGATCGTCAGGTTGCGGATCACGAAGCGGTAGAGCGGATGGCTGAAGGTGAACGCGCGGTGGGTGCCGAACCGGTGCAGCCACACGATGTTGACCGTCCCCAGCACGACCATCGCGTACGCGAAGCCCGCCAGCGCCAGCGTCCACGAGAAGTACTGCGTGAAGAAGACGACCGCGAACGGCAGCAGCGCCACCGGCCACGCCCAGCCCGACACCGCGAGCCAGTTGCGGCGATCGCGGAAGAGGTTCATCCGGGCGAACCAGTGCGAGAGCATTTCGCGCACGGTCGGTTTGTAGAATTTCGAGTCGCGCGTCCATCCGTACGGAGGTGGGGCGAGGACTCGCTGCAGGAAATTGTCGCTCACACGCCTGCCTAACAGCCTCGCCCCTCGGACTGCGGTCGAACTCGTCTTCCATCATTTTGATGGAGTTCAGGGTTGCTCGACGGGCGCCCGCAACGTCACCCGCGGTGAGCCGTCAGCGCGCTCGGTGAGCATCAACCAGCGCCTCAGCGGCTGCCGGCCCTTTCCCTCGAACCACACGTCGTAGGTGATGCCGTTGCGGAACTTGATCGTCACCGGCGTCTTGCCGAGTGCGTTCTTGTCGACCTTCACGGTCAGGCCCGACGGCACGCTCTCGATGAGGATCGCTGACATCGGCCGTGCGGGTTGTTTCGGCGCGAGCCGGGCCGTCATCGTCCACGCGCCGTCGCGGTTCTTCGACACCTGCGGCGTGGTGGGCTCGTCGAATTCGTCGAGGCCTGCGTCGATGACGGGCTCGCCTGCGTCGACGATGGGCGCGACCACTGACTCGACGAGCGCTCTGGCCTCTGGCGGCACCTCAGCTGCGATCGGCGTCGGCGGGAGCGGCGCATCGGTGAGCACGACGGGCTGCGTCTCCTCGCGGACCGGGGGAGGCTCGACCGGCGCTGGCTCGGACAAGACCCCCACAGCGACGACACCGAGCACCACCAGCACGATCGCTGCGGCGGCGATGGGCCACCGGCGCGGCGCTGACGGCGTGCCGGGCGGAAAGACGGGAAGGGCGCGCTGCGTCGCCGTCTGATCCTCGAGGATCGCCTGCTCCGCCGAGAGCGAGATCCACTCCCCCTCGGCGGGCGCGGGCGCGGGCGGCATCGTCTGCCGGCTGATCGGCGTCTCTCCGTCACGACTGCTCAGGGTGCGCAGCCACGTCTCGAGCTCCGAGCGACCAGCCAGCTTCGCGCTCGTCCGCTGGGCCTGCTCGATGGCCGTCAAGAGCTCCCGCGCCGATGAGAATCGCTGCGAGCGATCTCTGGCCATCGCCTTCTGGACCACTGCGCAGATCTCGGCAGGAATCTCGGGCCGCACCGAAGCAGGGGAGGGCGCGTCGGTGGTGATGATCTGCGCGAGGTACTCCTGATCGGCCGGGCCCTTGAACGGCAGCTCACCCGTCAGCAGCCAGAACAACACCGTGCCGACCGAGAAGAGATCGCTGCGCGCGTCGAGCGGTTGGCCCAGCGCCTGTTCTGGCGACATGTACATCGGCTTGCCGCGGATCATCCCGCTGCTGGTGGTGTCGCTGCGTGACGACGCGCGCGCGATGCCGAAGTCGGTCACCTTCACCTCCGCGTGCATCGAGACCAGCACGTTGTTCGGGCAGATGTCGCGGTGGACGATCTCGAGCGGCTTGCCGTCGCGCTTTCGCAGGTGCGCGTACTCGAGGCCGCGGCAGATCTCGGCGGCGATGAAGCAGCTGAGCTCGACGGGAATCGGCAGGCCCGCGTCGTAGCCGCGGCGCGCGACCTGGCCCAGCGTCCACCCGTCGACCAGCTCGAGCACCAGGAACGAGTGGCCGGTCGACTCTCCGACATCGAGCACCTGCACGAGGTTCGGGTGCGTGAGGCTCATCGCGAGGTGCGCCTCGTCGATCAGCATCTGGCGGAACTGCTCGTTCACCCACAGCCGCGGGTGAATGCGCTTGAGCACCACGTCGCGACGAAACCCGGCCGCGCCCACCTGCTCTCCGAGGAAGACCTCGGCCGAGCCTCCGTCGGCGATCTTGCGAATCGCCCGGTATCGAAGCGCGTCGGCCATGAAGCCCGATGCTACCTCGTCAGCTCTTGCGCGGCTCAGCCATCATTCGCGTCAGCTCACCAGACGTCACCAGTCGATTCAGATCGCTCGCGCCGCCGACGAAGACGCCCTTGATGAACACCAGCGGAAACGTCGACCAGTTCAGCCACATCTTGAGCGCGAGGCGACGGCGCCAGCCCGCGAAGTAGCTGCCGTACTCGAGGTAGCGGTACACGATCTTCTGCTCGTCGAGAATGCGCTTGGCCCGTTTGCCCGGCTGCAGGCCCGAGACGCCGACCACCACGACGTCGTTCGCTGCCACCTCGCGCGCCACCTCTTCGATGAGATCGGCGTTGTAGGCGGCCTGCACGGGAACGATGGCGGGGTGAATCGGCGGGCGTGGAGGCGTCATGTGTCGACGCTCCTAGTCCGCTTCGCCGGGGCTCGCAGCCTGAACCGCCCGCGCCTGTCCATTCGGTGTGCGACGCCGACGCAAGAAGCCCAGCCCAGCGGCGACGAAGAGCAGCCCGTTCAGCGGAGCGCTCGTGCACCCACATGACGAAGGCTCGAGGCCCACTTCGGCGGTCGCGATCGCCGTCGCCTGCCCGTCGGAGACGACGATCTCGAAGTACAGCCGGTCGGGCTCCTTCACCTGCGGCGCGAGGAACTTGCCACCGCCGAGGCTCTTCGCGAGCGGCCCGCGCGTCTGCACGAAGGTCGTCTCGAGCGCGTCGCCGTCGTCGTCGACCGCCGTCGCGGTGAGCACGATCTCCTGGCCTGCGCGCACCAGCGAGGGTCCGCCCGCCATCACGCGCGGCGGCGCGTTCACCGAGCGCACCGTCAGCGTCACGCGATCTTTCGACTCGAACATTCCATCGCGCGCCGTCACCTCGAACTCGAGCGCGGTGTCTTCCGAGACGTCTGGCGCGACGAACTGGGCGCCCATCAACGCGACGGTCGACCCCGACAGCTGCGCCCACTCGAGCTGCACGACGTCACCGTCGGGGTCCATCACGTCGGCGGTGAGCATGACGGTCTCCTTCTCGTTCACGCGTCGATCGGCGCCCGCGTCGACCCTCGGCGCCCGGTTGAGGCAGCGGGCACGATCGGCCACGCGCTGGGTGAAGGGCGTGCCCGTGATGCCGGTGATCTCGACGTCGTCGAGGTCCCACCCGCCGGGCGCGCCGCCGTTGACGTCGGTGGCGATGACGAAGCGCAGGTGCACCGTCTTGTTCGCGTACGCCGTCCCGAAGTTCACCGTCTGCGCCACGAACGCCGGAGCGTTGGCGCTCGATCGGACCCACGCGGGCGCGCCGGCCTCGGGGTTCGTGCTGGGAGCGCCGGTCGACGTCACGGTCGAGATGGTGCCGGAGTACGCGGGTGACATCGCCGTCGCCGGCACGCGGGCCCAGGTGCGCTGCCCGTCGTCGGAGATCTCGAGATAGGCGCCGTCCCACGCGATCATCGCGCCCGACTCGAATTGCCAGCGATGACGGAAGCGCAAGGTGAGCGCTCCCGGGCCCACCGACAAAGCGGGCGTGGTGAGCCACGAGTGCCCGGTGGACTGCGCGTTCGGCCCGTTCAGCACCGTCTGCGTCGGCGTCAGGGGCGAGCTGCGCCAGAGCTCTTCGATCAAGAAGTTGTTCGACTCGAGATCGTCGCCCCGTCGCCAGCCCGCGCCGCGATCGAGCGCGATGGTGCCCTCGAAGTCTTCAGTCGTCGACATGACGAGATCGGCGTTGGCCAGCGTGGCGACGATGGTGGGCGCCGACGCGCTCGCGCCTTCGACGTCGACGCGGAACTCGAGGCTGCGAACGTCGGTGCCGGTGTCGAGGCGCACGGGCACGGTGGTGCGCACGAGCCCGAACGGCGGCGCCGCAGGGAAGTTCGCCCGCCCGTCGCCTTCGACGACGACCCCTTGTGACAGCGCCCGAATCGTCACCGCCTGAGGCGCCGACATCGTCGAGGTGCCCAGGTTGCGCGCGGTGATGGTGAGCAGGCCGCGCTCGCCGGCATCGAGCAGGCCGTCGCGATCGCACCATTGAACCGAGTCGTCCACGGTGGCGCCGATCACCCGCACGGCGTCGCTCGACATGAAGTCCTCGACGACGGGCGAGTTGTTGGTGGCGAGCTTGCTGGGCGCGATGGCCCGCGGGCCTGCGCCGCGCCGGGTGAAGCCCTCGTAGAGCGTGCGGAACATCGAGGGGTCGGTGGCGAAGGCGACTGAGAGGAGCGCGTCACGGGCCTCCAGGAAGTCAGGGTTGGCTGGCGTCGCCTTGAAGCCCGCCACCAGCGTCTCGAGCATCGCGGTGCGTGTGCGCTCGAAGTCAGGCGAGGTGCGCAGCATGGCGATGAAGCCCTCCCACAACATCGAGCACCACACCTCTCCGGCGCCGTGAACCTGGGAGTTCGGCGCGCCATTGGGGGACGCGCCCGGCGGCAACGACGCGCCGTCGCGAATGTGACGGAACGTGAGGCCGTTCTTCTCGGTGTCGATGGAGTACGGAGCCCGGCGAATCGCAAACCAGTGGTGCTCCATTGGTGTGCCCAGGCCGTCGACGCCTCCCACCGCGAAGCCCCCGACGCCGAACGCACCGCGCCAGTTGGTGTTGCCCGGCCGCGTCGCGTCGCTGGGCCGAATCGTCTGCAGCAGCGCCAGAAAGTCGCTCCAGCCCTCGCCCATCGAGCGGGAGATCTGCAGCTGCAGGCCCGCCGTGTTCGAGATGAGCCGGTTCGACAGGAAGTGGCCGAACTCGTGGGCGACGATCTGCGAATCGAGCGCGCTCGGGCGCGGCGGTTGCGGCTGCGAGTACAGCCTCGCGGTGAACGTGACGCCGGCATCGAGCGCCGCGACGAAGGTCGTCTGCGAGCTCGGCAGCCCGACCACCGGGAGATCGATCGACGCGTCGGGCAACGAGAGGACCGGGAAGCCGGGGCGCGTCGGCACCACCAGCAGCGCTGCGGCGCCCGCATCCCGGGCACGATCGAACGAGGTGCGGAGCGGACAGCCGCGATCGAACGTCACGGCGAGCGCACCGGCGAGGAGCGAGGGCTCGAAGAGCTCGTCGCACCCGTTGGCTCCTCCGTCCGACTGCATGACGACGACCGGCGCCGTCAGGTCGAACGTCGTCAGCGGCGCAGGGCTCGAGGTGGCGACGCTGACGCGGCCGGCGTCGAGCCCCGAGAGATCGAGGAAACGCACCGTCGGCGCCGAGAAGTTGCCCATCTGCATGCGGCTGGCTTCGCCGTCGGCGAAGGTGCTCATCGACGCGTTGTTCGGCCGCGCGTAGCTGAACGCCGAGAGCTGCAGCGCATCGTTCCCCATGCCACCGCGCCCGAGGTTGTCGGTCTGCCCATTCCCCGCGGCCTCGTCGAAGCCGGCCGCGAGCAGCCAGTCGTGCAGCCAGTTCACCGTGAAGAAGAGGTGCGTGCTCGCGGCCGAGGTCTGGCTCAGCGCCGCCACGCCGCCGTCGAGCTGCCATGCATGATCGAACACGCCGGGCGAGGTGGGCAGGGTGATCGGATCGACGGGCGCCGGCCCACCATCTCGGAGGCCTGCGTCGGGCGGGTTGGCGCCGTAGGGAGCGTAGAGATCGGTGAAGGCGAACGCGTTGTTTCCTCGCAGCGTCGTCGGGTTCGCGGCCAACCACGGGTCGCTCCGCGTGCCCGGCCTGAAGTCGAGCGTCACCAGCTTCGCGCTGACGAAGGTGCCTTCGATCGCCGGAAAACGGGCTCCTGTCGGGTGCGGTGAGAAGTCGTTGCCATACGGAGAGTCGTCGGGCGCGAACGGCGCTGCCGCCTCGGCCCACACGCGGTAGCTCGCCGACTCGTCCTCCCGCAGGTTCTTGCGCGAGAGCACGCGGCCATTCCAAGCGGAGATCACCTCGAACATCGCCTCGTCGCCCGAGTCGAGCTCGACGTACCAGGCCGCCTCGAGGCCATCGGGCAGACCGAACCACACGCGGCTCACCCGCGCGCCGCGGAGCTGCCCTGACGCGTCGCTCACCCGATGCCACCGCTCGCGCTCGGCGTGGACCTGAAGGCCCAGCTGTGAGAGCCCGAGCGCTGCGGCGGCCAGCGACACGGCGGTCTCGGCCGACACGCGGAACAGTCGTGAGGCAGCCTCCTTCGGCTGCGCCGGGTTGACGTTGCCGGTGATGGCGACGAGCTCTCGCTGCCGCGTCATCACCACGTGCACCTCGTCGCGGAACAACGGCAGGCCGTCGTGAAGGCGACCGAAGGTGACGACGAGCGGTCCATGCCCGAGATCGTGCGTGTGGCGGTGCTCGAGCCGGGCGATGGCTTCTCCGCCGAGCCGATAGAGCGGCGCCACGCCGAGCAGGTGACGGCGCGCGGCTTCGGCGGGCGTCAGCTCCGTGCGGGTCCACGCCGGAGCGTCAGGGCCGACGGCGATCGCCCAGGTGAAGGAAGGCACGCCGAGTCGAGGCTCGACGTGGGCCACGAAGACGTCGTCCGTCCTGGGCATCGAGCGCACCACGTCGCTCTCGAGGAAGACGTCGGTGTTCGGCGGCGGGGCGGCGGCGAGGAGGAGGATCGCGACGGAAGAGACCATGGCGGCGCCTCAGGGCGTGAAGACGGCGGTGGTGACGACGGCGCGCCCGAACTCGCGGTCGTTGTGGAAGCCGAACCGCCGGGCATCGAAGCTCGTCGTCACGGCGGCGACGAACGCGACATAGGCCTCGCCACTGGTGAGCGCGAAGGGTGGCACTCGCAGGCGCGTGAACGGCGTGCGGACCTGCGCGGCCAGGCTCTCGGTCAGCGTCGTGCCCTGTGGGGTCAGCTTGTAGATCGTCACCACGAAGGTGCCTGGCGTGCCGACCGCCGGTTGAGACCACTCGATGACCGGCGTGAGGCCGACCCCCGTTCTGTTCACCGTCGCTGACTCTGCGTTGATGCGAATGAAGCGCGGTGGGCTCAGCGTCACCTCGAGCACGCCGCCGTCGGCGCGCGTCGTCGTGATCGCGTCGAGGGTCCGGTTGAGCGTTCGGCCCGACAGCGTGAACGGAACGCGGGCCGTGAGCCTGCCTTCGACGAGGAGCGGCGCCGCACCGAAGGGCCGCCCGAAGGTGATCGCAGTCGTCACATCACCGCGGCCCGCCTGCTGCGAGGTCGCCGCGAACGCCGTCGACCGGCCGACGAAGTCGCCTCCCGCGCCCGGTCGTGGTGCAGCGACGAAAGCCGAGACGGTTGCGAACGTCGAGAGCGGGCTCGCGTTCGGGCTGACGTCGGTCGCGAACTGCTCGAAGTCAGACGCCCGAACGGTGACCTGGAGCGGCTCCTGCACGAGGGGCGACAGCGTGACGCTCGTCATCGCGGTCTGCTGCGTCGCGAGCTCGGGTGCCATGACCGTCGCGCTCGAGTGCGCGGCGCTCCAGGTCAGGCCCCCGTCGCTGACGTTTCGCCGCAGCACCACCGTCAGCTCGTCACCGTCGGCGCCGCTCATCCCGAACGCCTGCACGGACGTCGCGAGGTCCATGGTCGCGGTGGCGATGCAAGCGTCGTTCGGCAGTCCAAGGGTCATGAAGTCGACGGTGGTGCCCGAGCTCAGCGAGGTCAGGCCCATGCTGTCGCTCGACCGCGCCCCTGGCGGAACGCCTCGCACCTCGACCGTCAGCGTGGTGTTGGTGTTCAGCACGATGCGGTCGCGCTTCCCCAGCGTACGCGCGCCGAGCTCGAAGTCGTCGGCATCTGACACCACGTACTCGAAGCCCCTCGCCAGCACGTACGGGCCGACGGGAATGCCGTCGTAGCGCAGCTCGAGCCCACTCTCGGTCGGCATCACCTCGACCCACTCACCGGTGCCGTCTTCGTAGAGGAGGCGTTGGTTCATCGCGGTCGCGAGGTTGAACTGGGTCACCCGCACGCCGCCGTCGGGCAGCAGGGCTTCGTCGGTGCGGCGGACTCGAACGGTGCGCAGCTGGCCTGCGTCGAGCGGTGCTTCTCCTGCGTCCGGCACGGCCGCGTCGACGGTGACGCCTGCGTCCATCGGCGGCATCACGCACGCACCCGCGACACACTGCAGCGCGCCTTCGCAGGACGAGCACCTCGCTCCACCGACGCCGCAGATCGTCTTCGTTCGCCCGGCGACGCAGACGCCACGGCTGTCGCAGCAACCGCCTTCACAGCTGGCTGACCCGCACGGCGCGATCGCCGGAGCGCAAGACGCCAGGACGAGCGCCCCTACGAGGAACTGCCTGAGCTTGTTCATGTGTGACGGCCCCCGAGATCGACCACCGGCGCTCCTATTCGACCGTGTGCCCGTCGCCAACCCATACGGACTCCCCTGTTCACGTTTTTGTCACGTCGCTCGCAGGCGCAGCATGTACAAGCGCGCCGTGTCTCGCTTCCTGGTTCTGCTCGCGTTGTTTTCGATCGCTGCACACGGGCAGGAGCGGCCCCGCCTCGGCGTCATGATCGTCGTCGACCAGCTCTCGGTCGACTCGTTCGACAAGCGCCTGCCGCTCGCGAAGGGTGGCTTCAAGCGCATGGTCGAGCAGGGCCTGCGGTTTCGCGACGCGCAGTACCAGAGCGCGCCGACCCTGACGTCGTCGGGCCACGCCACGATCGCCACGGGTGCGTATGCCTCGGTGCACGGCATCGTCTCGAACGAGTGGACCGATTGGGAGACGGGCAAGAACCTGCTCTCGACCGAGGACCCGGCGTACACGGTGCTCGACCGGCCCGCCGCGAAGCAGGACGGCACCGCGCCCACGATGCTCCGGGCGCCGACGGTGGGCGACTCCGTCAAGGTGCATGACGCGCGCGGCAAGGTCGTCGCCATCAGCGCGAAGGATCGGTCGGCGATCTTGATGGCGGGGCGCGCGGCCGACGCCGTCGTGTGGTTCGACGCGGAGCGGCCGATCTTCACCAGCAGCACGTTCTACGGCGCGACGGTTCCCGCGTTCGCGGCCCCGGTGAATCAGCGCATCGGCGAGGCCCTGCTCAAGAAGGCGTTCGAGTGGGGGCTGCCCGGTGGCGGCACGACGGGCGCGAACCCGAGGCCGACGGGGCGCCAGGGCGACAGCGAGCCAGACGCCGAACAGCCCGCGCTTCAGCCGCTCGTCGACGCGTGGCAGGTCGATCTCGCGCTCAACGCCGTGAAGACCTTGCAGCTCGGCGCCGACGACGCGCCCGATCTGCTCACCATCAGCTTCTCTGGGCACGATCGCATCGGTCACGCCTTCGGGCCTGATTCGCCCGAAGGGCTCGCGGAGTTCCTCGCCGTCGATCGCGAGCTCGGCCGGCTGCTCACCGGGCTCGATCAGCTGGTGGGGAAGGGGGCCTGGGTCGCGGTGCTGTCGTCCGATCATGGCGTCGCGCCGGTGCCCGAGCCGCTCAAGCAACGTCGAATCGACGCCGGCCGCATCGACATGAAGGCGCTGCGCGCGGCGCTGGAGCAGGAGGCCGACACCCGCCTCGGCCCGGGCGACTGGTTCGCGAGCAGCAAGACGCCCGGTCTCACCGCGACGCCGAAGGGTCGCGACAGGCTCAACACCATCACCGACGCCCTCCGCGACCTCGCGCGCAAGCAGCCAGGCGTGCTCGACCTGCTCCCGGCGTCGAAGCTCGCGACCGGCGCGCTGGGCCCCTCCGCCGAGCTGTGGCGAAACGGCTTCGTGCCCGGCCGCAGCCCCGACTTCATCGTCGTCTCGAAGCCGTACTGGATCTACGGGGCCGACGTCACCGGGCACGCCTCGCAGTGGCTCTACGATCGCGCCGTGCCCCTGGTGTTCTGTGGCGCTGGCGTTCCGAAGGGCACCGCCGGCTCGGCCGAGGCCATCGACATCGCCCCCACCTTCGCGCGCCTGCTCGGCGTGCCCGCGCCCGCGGCAGCTCAAGGGCGCACGCTCGACGCTGTCTTTCGCTGAACACCTGACGCACCTGGGAGGATCGACCCGTGAACCCGCTCTTCGCCGTCGCTGCACTCGCGCTCGCGCAAACCGCTGCCGAGCCCGCCGCTCCAACGCCGGTTGCTGCGCCCGTGGCCGAAGCCTCGAAGTCCGATGTGCCGACGCTCACCAACCCGCCTCCGGCCGCGCCCGATGAAAAGAAGACGTCGACGGTCGCTGAAGATCGTTCGGGCAAGAGCAACACCGTCGGAGGCCTCAAGCTCGAGACCGACCTGCCCTGGTGGCAGCGGCTGAAAGTGGGCGGCTTCGCCCGCGTCGGCGTCTTCTACACCTTCCCGCTCCGCGAGGAGCAGCTCGTCGGCGGCAACGGCGGCTTCCGTCTCGCCGACTTCCGGCTCAACTTCGACTTCCGGCCGATCAACAAGCTGACCGTCTACGCGTCGGTGGAGTTCGCCGCGCCGCTCGTCGACCCGAACGATCCCCTCACGGGCCGCCGCATCGTCGATCTGCGTGACGCCTTCATCGAGTACGAGGTCTGCCGTGGGCTGCTGCTGAAGGCCGGCCAGTTCCGCCCGCCGTACTACGCCGAGATGCTGCTGTCGGACGGCGCCATTCCCTTCGTCAACCGCTCCATCCTCGCTGGCGGCATCACCCCGCCCGATGGCTTCGGCCCGCGCACGCACCTCGCGCCCGATCGTCAGGTCGGTCTGCAGGCCAGCTCGAGGCGGCTCGGCACCGACACCATCGGCTTCCGCTACGCGCTCGGCGTCTTCAACGGCAACGGCCAGAACCAGCTCTTCAACGACAACAACAGCGTCAACCCGGTGGGCCGTGTCGAGGTCGACTTCCAGCAGACGATCACCCTCGGCCTGAACGCCGGCTACAACATGCGCACCACGGGCACGCGGCCCAACCGGCTGTCGACGAACGATCTCGACTACGGCGTCGACCTCGAGGCGCACAAGTGGGGCTTCCAGGTGCTCGGCGCGTTCCTCGGCCGGAGCACGACCTACTCCTTCAACGGCCTGGCGCCGGACAGCTCCATGGGTGCGCTCGGCCAGCTGCGGTACTTCCACGAAGGCACGGGCCTCGAGGGCGCGGCGCGCTTCGCCTGGTACGAGCCCTCGCGCGTGCAGGCCGATGACACCGCGATGGAGCTCGCCGCGATGGTGGGCTGGCGGCCCTTCAAGATGCCGTTCCGTGTGCTGGCCCAATACACCCACCGGGCAGAGGAGCGGTTGGTCTCCTACCCGAACGACAGCGTGGACCTGATGCTCCATGCGATCTGGTGACCCGATGAAGCGCTCACTCTTCTGTGTGTTGCTCGCCTCGCTCGCGAGCTGCTCGCGCACCACGCCGCCTGCCCGGGCCTTCAAGCTCGAGAGCCGCGCGGAGCTGATCGGCGGCAAGCGTGCCCTCGCCGACGTCGGCGACTTCAAGATCACCAACGGCGTCATTCACGCGATCGTGCAGAACGTCGGCACCTCTCGCGGCTTCGGCGCCTTCGGCGGCTCGCTCATCGACATCGACCTCGTTCGAGGCAACGAGGTGAACGCCGTCAAGGGGCCCGTCGGAAACGACTACTTCACCGAGATGTTCCCGGCCTTCTTCCTCACCGCCATCGAGCCCTCGAAGGTCGAGGCGGTCACCAGCGACGATGGCACCGCGAAGATCGTCGTGTCGGGCCGGAGCGGCTCGTTCATCAGCGTGGTGAACGCGATCACCGACGTCGTCTACCCGAAGGAGCCACTCGACTACTCCGTCGAGTACCAGCTCGAGCCGGGCAAGCAGTACCTGAAGATCGTCACCACGGTGACCAACCCGAACGACACCGACGTCAGCTTCCCGCTCTCGATTCCCTTCGGCTTCATCACCTTGCTCGGCGAGGGCCAGCGGCTCTTCGTGCCCGGAGAGGCCGGGTTCGACATGCGCTTCCACCTCGAAGACACGGTCTACAAGCGCAACGCCGATCTGCAGGCGCTCCCGGGCGAGGTGACGTCGATGTGGAGCACGGCCGGTGATGGCGTCTCGTACGCCCTGGTCGCCGCGCGCACGCCGTCGGGCGGGTATATGGACGGGAAGACCCAGTTCTACCCGACCGCGAAGAGCGACTCGTTGCTCATCCCCATCGCGTCGTCTTCGTTCCTCGGGAGCTTCTGGGCCCGCTCGCCCGAGGTGCTGCGACCCAGGGGCACCTTCCAGTACGTCGGCTACCTCGCGGTGGGCTCGGGCGACGTCGCCAGCGTGCAGCGCGTCGCCTACGACATTCGCGACGTGCGGGTGAACCCCAACGGCCGTGAGACGGTGCTGCGCGAGAAGACGGCCATCGGCACCATCTCGGGCTTCGTCCGCGAAGGCCGCACCAACACCCCGATGGGGGACGTGTCGGTGGTCCTCCAGAACGAGGCCGGCGAGTACATCAGCCAGGCGTCGACGCTGAAGAACGGTGCGTACACGGCGCCGCTGCCTCCGGGGAAGTACCGCGCCTTTGCCGTCGACAAGGTGCGCAACGTCGCCAGGAGCGAGCTGGTCGAGATCGCCGAGGGTGGCACCGCGCGCGTCGATCTGTCCATGGAGCAGCCCGGCGATCTGCGCGTCATCGTCCGCGACGAGAAGGGCCAGCCTCTGCCGTCGAAGATCTCGATCGAAGGGGTGTACGAGAGCCAGGCTGCCGGCGAGCTGCCACGGCGGTTCCTCTACGACTTGAAGATCGGTGAGCGGTACCGCCGCAGCGACTTCATCCCCGATGATCCGAACGACCCCGACACCCGCCGGTACCTCGAGAAGGTGCTGTTCGCAGGAGACGGCACCGCTGGCACCGAGATCCGCCCGGGCAAGTACACCGTGTGGGCGTCACGCGGCATCGAGTACTCGCTCGAGAAGCGTGAGGTCGAGATCGTCGCCGGTCGCACCACGACCATCGGCATGACCCTCACCCACGTGCTGCCGACGAAGGGCTTGATCAGCGCCGACTTCCACGTGCACTCGATTCGCAGCGTCGACAGCGACATGGAGCTCGAACCCCGCGTGACGAGCTTCGCCGTCGAGGGCGTCGACCTCATGGCGTCGACGGATCACAACATGGTGGCCGACTACCAGCCGACCATCGACGATCTCGATCTCTCGCAGTGGCTGCGAAGCATCGTTGGCCTCGAGCTCACCTCGCTCGAGATGGGTCACTTCAACGCCTTTCCGATCGCCAGCCAGCCGGGCCCGATTCAGCACGGCAGCTTCCGCTGGTTCTACCGGAAGCCCGGAGAGCTCTTCGCGCAGCTGCGTGGCCTCGGGGCCGACCCGCAGAAGACCATCATTCAGATCAACCACCCGCGCGATACGGTGCTGGGGTACTTCAACGCGTTCGACATCGGCACGTACTCCGGCACGCCCCTTCCGGCGCCGTCGTCGCTGATCCGGCTCGATCGCACGCCCCAGCCTGATGGCAGCCCGTCTCCGTACGACCCCGTGAACTTCAGCCCTGACTTCGACGTCCTCGAGGTCTTCAACGGCAAGCGCCTCGACAACATGTTCTCGGCGAAGATGCGGCCGGCGCCGGGCGCCGAGCCCAACCTGCCCGCGTGCCCCGCCGACGGGAACATCACGGTCGCCTGTCTGCCCGCCATGGGCCAGGTGATCGAGAAGCCCATCAAGTACCTGGAGAACGGCGTCGAGAAGATCGTGCTCCAGCCCGCGTTCCCCGGCGCGCAGGACGAGTGGTTCACGCTGCTCGGCCAGGGAAGGAGGGTGGTCGCGACCGGCAACTCCGACTCGCACTCCGCAGGCGCCGAGGCCGGGCTGCCCCGCACCTACCTCGACATCGGGGCCTCGGCGGACGGCTCGATGGTGGCGCTCGACGTCGATCGCGCGATGGACGCGCTCCGCGAGGGCCGCGCGTTCGTCACCAACGGGCCGATCATCACCGCGACCATCGACGGTCAGGGCCCGGGCTCGACCGCGGTCAACGCCAACGGCATCTTCCGCGTGGTGATCAAGGTCGAGGCCGCGCCGTGGATCGACGTGACCCGGGTCGTCATTCGCCGCGGCGGCAGAGATCAGGGCAAGAGCCCCGAGACGCTCGCCACCATTCCCGTGCCACCGACGACCGAGACGCTGCGCCTCGAGCATGTGCAGCTGTTCCAGGGCATCCCCGACGACTCGTTCTTCGTCATCGAGGCCTTCGGAGAGAAGTCGATGTGGCCCGTCTTCTCGCCCTACGAGGTGCCCTCGCTGCAGATCAGCGACGCGGTCAGCGTCATCGGTGGCGCCTTCGGCTTCGGGAGCACCTACGGCAAGTACGAGCCGCAGCTCGCCCAGTTCGTGAAGCCCTATGCCTTCACCAACCCGATCTACGCGACGCGCACCCGCAAGCAGGCGCTGAAGGTGCCGAAGAAGGTCATCCCGCTGAGCAACTCGGAGCCCTTCCAGCCCCGGCGTCTGCCCGACCTGCGCACGCTCTTCCACGCCTTCCACTCGGACCCGGACTGAGTCGTGTCCCGACTCCCGCGGCGTCGAGCCTGGCGCCTCGTCCTCGCCCTCGTGCTCTCGAGCGCGGCGACGGCCTGGGCGCACCCTGAGGGTTTTCATGCGCGCTTCGTCTTCACGCTGACGAAGACGACGGTGACGGGGCTGTTGGTGCTCGACGTCGACTCGGGGGAGCGGTGCGAGCTCCTTCGCGCCGGCGCTGACGCCAACCACGACGGGGTGCTGTCGAAGCCCGAGCGGGCCGTGCTGCTGTCGAAGCTCTCGTCGTTCCTGACGAAGCCGCTCAAGCTGGGCCTCTCGGGCTTTCCGCTGCCGCTCACGGTGACGGAGTCGAAGCTGAACCTGCGCAGCGACGACTCGGTCTCGCGAACCGGGATCTCGATCGCGCTGCTGCTCGAGGTGAAGCACCCGCATGAGATCAGCGAAGGGATGCACTTCGAGGTCGAGACGGTGACGCCCGATCAGTCGCCGGTGCGCCTCGAGGTGCTCCAGACGCCAGCGCCGAAGGAGCCGCCAGAGCCCGATTTTCGCGACGAGGTGCCCTCCGGGAAGCGGGTTCGGGTGCGCCTCGGGGCGTTGGGGCGCTGAAGAAAGCCCCGGCCTCCCTTGCCCCCCATGGCCGCCTTGGGTAAGGCCCCCCGGGTCTTTCTCATCCCGAGGGCAGTGTGAGCGATCAGAAGAAGCCGGCAGCGACGTTCGGTGACGTGATGTTGGGCATCCCCGCTGGGGGGCGCGAGCGGACCGACCGCGACGACAAGCGTGGTGAGCGGAAGGGCGGCCCCATGGTCGTCGTGAAGCGGGCGGGTGGCCCGGTCGAGACCCGCAAGGCTGACGCTCCGGCGCCGGTTCCCGCCAACGGTGACGCGGCTGCGGCCCCGGCTCCGGCGAAGGTGGTGGTCCCCACGGGCCCGTCCGTCTCCGACGAGGTGCACGAGCAGGAGTCCTTCGGCGAGATGTTCGAGAAGCACGTCAAGGACGGCGGCCTCCCGACGCGCAAGATGCCCCGCGTGGGCGAGAAGGTGCGCGGCAAGATCTTCCAGCTCGGCGCGCAGACGGCCTTCGTCACCATCGGCAAGCTCGAGGCGATGATCGAGCTCGACGAGCTCAAGGACGACGAGGGCATCTTGCGCTCGGGCGTCGGCGACGAGATCGAAGCGCACGTCACCGAGACCGGCGCCAAGGGCATCGTGCTGTCGCGCCGCCTCTCGAAGGACGCGGCCTCGCTCTCGATGCTCGCTGAAGCGAAGCACTCGGGCATGCCGGTCGAAGGCCTCGTCATCGCCGTCAACAAGGGCGGCCTCGAGGTCGCGGTCGGCGACGTTCGCGCCTTCTGCCCCTCGTCGCAGGTCGACGTTCGCCCCGGCAAGCTCGAGGAGTTCGTCGGGCAGCGCTTCACCTTCCGCGTCACCGAGGTGAAGGAGCGCAACGTCGTGTTGTCGCGCCGCGCCCTCATCGAGGAAGAGCACAAGGCGAAGGGCGCCGAGCTGCGCAAGTCGCTCGAGGTCGGCAAGATCGTCAAGGGCACCGTCGTCTCGGTGCAGAACTTCGGCGCGTTCGTCGATCTCGGCGGGCTCGAGGGCCTGGTGCCCGTGAGCGAGATGTCGCACGTGCGCATCGGTCACCCGAGCGAGGTCGTGAAGATCGGCGACGAGCTCGAGGTCGAGATCATCCGCATGGAGGCCGCCGAGCCGAACTCGCCCGACAAGTCCAAGCGCAAGGAGCGCCTGACGATGTCGCTGCGCAAGCTCCTCGACGATCCGTTCAAGAAGGCGCTCGAGACCTTCAAGGAAGGCATGACGGTCAAGGGCAAGATCGCGCGGCTCACCCAGTTCGGTGCGTTCGTCGAGCTGATGCCTGGCGTCGACGGCCTCATCCACGTCTCGGCCCTCTCGGAGCGCCGCATCGCGCACCCGCGTGACGCCGTTCGTGTCGGCGACGAGGTCGAGGTCAAGATCGAGAAGGTCGACCCCGACGAGAAGCGCATGGGCCTGCGCCTGGTGAAGAACGGCGTTCCCGTGGGCGAGGGTGTCGCCGCTTCGGCGTCACCTGCTGCTCCCGCGTCGTCGGCTCCCACCGAGACCGATGCCGCGCCCAAGAAGCCGGTCATCAAGCTGCGCCGTGGCTCGGTCGTCATGGGCAAGGTCGTTCGCATCGAGACCTTCGGCGTCTTCATCGAGTTCGAAGGCGGCACGGGCCTCATCCCGGCGAGCGAGACGGGCACCGAGCGCGGGACGGACCTCAAGCGCGTCTTCCCCATGGGCAAAGAGCTCAAGGCCGAGGTCATCGAGATGGAGGGCTCCAAGGTGAAGCTGTCGGTCACCGCGGCCCAGCGCAGCGAAGAGCGCGCCGATCTCGACGCCTGGAAGGCCACTCAGAAGCCCGCGCAGGGCGGGGGCAAGGCCGGCTTCGGCACGCTCGCCGACAAGTTCAAGAGCCTGAAGCTGGGCTGAGTCGGTCCCGCACACCCAAACGCCAGGGCGAACTGCAGACCTCCCGGTGTGAAATCGGGAAGGCGCAGGTCGCACCTGGCGTTGAACTTTGCTAGCTCAGCGCTCGTCGGTGGCCCTGGAGGCGTTGGACAACATGGCGAAGCTCTTCCACAAGTCGATGATTTCTTTCTTGGTGGTCGTCTCGAGTGTCGCGTTCGCGGCGCCGGCGGTGCCTTCGGCTGCGGCCAGGGCGGCGTTCGAGCGCGGTGAGAAGGCGCTCGAGGGCGGCACGTTCGACGTTGCCGTCAAAGCCTACGAAGACGCCCTCAAGGCGACGCCTGGCTACGCGGCGGCGATGAACGGCATGGGCAGCGCGCTCTTCAAGCTGAACAAGCGCGAGGAGGCGATCGCGCAGTTCAAGGCGGCCACCGAGGCGGACCCGGGGCTCAAGCTCGCGTGGTTCAACCTGGGCTTCTCGTCGCGCAAGACGCAGGACTTCGCGACGGCGGCGAAGGCCTACGAGAAGTACACCGCCCTCGACCCGGCCGATCCTGACGGCTTCTATGGCCTCGCGGAGTCGTACAAGCAGTCGAGCCAGCCCGAGAAGGCCATCACCGCCTACGAGACGTACATCAAGAAAGAGACGCGCCCGACCGAGCAGAAGTACGTCGACCGCGCGAAGGAGTCGATCGCCCAGCTGAAGGCTGCCGCTGCGAAGCCGGCCGACACGGCGAAGACGACCACTCCGACGACGACGACGACCACCACCACGACGACGACCGCCACCCCTCCGGCGGCGAAGCCTGACCTGCCGAGCCAGCCGCTGCCGTCCCTGTCCGCCCGCAAGATGAAGGAGGGCGACGACTTCATGACCGACAAGAAGTACCGCGAGGCCTCGTTCTCGTACCAGGACTCGGTGAACGCCGACCCGAACAACGTCGAGGGCCTCTTCAAGCTCGGCAACAGCTACGCGGTGCTCGGGTACTACAGCCAGGCGATCGAGAAGTGGAGCCAGGTCGTCAGCCTCACGCAGGACCCGAACGTGAAGAAGATCGCGCAGGACAACATCACCCGCGCGCAGCAGAAGCTCGCCTCGTCGGGCGGCTCGCCTCAGGAAGCCGGAAAGCAGCCCGGCACCGGGCCCATTGCGGACACCACGCGCCAGCAGGCCCGCCAGTACTACGAGCAGGCCGTGCAGCTGATCAACCAGCGCAAGTTCGGCGAGGCGCTCTCGTCGCTCAACGACTGTCTCAAGCTCGAGCCCGCGCTGTCGGTCGGCTACATCGCCCGCGGCAGCACGCTCATCGGCCTGCGCCGCTTCGCCGAAGCCGCCATCGACTACCAGTACGCGCTCAAGCTCGACTCGAACCTCTCCTCGCCGCTCTACGGGCTGGCCGAGGCCTACCGCGGCATGAACCGGGTCGACGACGCGCGCACGTATTACCAGCGCTACGTCTCGTCAGCGGCCACCGACGTGCGGCCCGAGCTGCAGAGCGACGCGCGCTCCAAGCTCGATCAGCTGCGCTGACGAAAGCTGCACCATGAACACCGACATCAAGGCCATCACCGAGCAGGTGCAACGCGAGAGCGCGTTCATCGAGCCATTGTTCCTCGAGATGGGCCGCGTCATCGTCGGCCAGAAGATGATGCTCGAGCGCGTGCTCATCGGCATGCTCTGCGGCGGCCACGTGCTGCTCGAGGGCGTGCCGGGCCTCGCGAAGACGCTCACCGTTCGCACCTTCGCCGACTCCATCTCGGCGGCGTTTCAGCGCATTCAGTTCACGCCCGATCTGCTGCCCGCCGATCTCGTCGGCACCGTCATCTACAACCAGCAGACCGCCAGCTTCGCCGTGCGCAAGGGCCCCATCTTCGCCAACGTGATCCTGGCAGACGAGATCAACCGCGCGCCGGCCAAGGTGCAGTCGGCGCTGCTCGAGGCCATGCAGGAGCGGCAGGTCACGATCGGGAACAACACGTTCCCCCTGCCGTCGCCGTTCCTGGTGCTCGCGACGCAGAACCCCATCGAGCAGGAGGGCACGTACCCGCTGCCCGAGGCGCAGGTCGACCGCTTCATGCTGAAGGTGAAGGTCGGCTACCCGACGCGCGAAGACGAGAAGGAGATCCTCAACCGCATGGCGGGCGACGGCATCCCCAGGGCGTCGAAGGTCGTCACCACGGAGCAGATCGCCTCGGCGCGTGGGGTGCTCAACCGCATCTACGTCGACGAGAAGGTGAAGGACTACATCTTGAACATCGTGTTCGCGACGCGCGAGCCGACCAAGTTCGGGCTCAAGGACATCGAAGACTTCATTCAGTACGGCGCCTCGCCGCGCGCGACCATCTCGTTGACCCAGGCCGCCCGCGCGCACGCCTTCCTGCGGCACCGCGGCTTCGTGACGCCCGAAGACGTCAAGGCGATCGGCCTCGACGTGCTGCGCCACCGCATCTCGCTCACCTACGAAGCCGAGGCGGAAGAGCTCACGCCCGAGCGCATCATTCAGCGCGTCTTCGAGCGCGTCGAAGTGCCGTGAGCCCCAAGGAGCCGCCATGCTCCCCAAGGAGCTGATCAAGCGCATTCGCAAGCTGGAGATCTCGACCCGCAAGGCCGTCACCAGCGTGCTCGGCGGTCAGTACCACTCGGTCTTCAAGGGCCGGGGCATGGCGTTCTCCGAGGTGCGGCAGTACCAGCCCGGCGACGAGGTGCGCACCATCGACTGGAACGTCACGGCGCGCATGAACGACGCCTACGTGAAGGTCTTCACCGAAGAGCGCGAGCTGACGGTGATGCTGCTCGTCGACGTCTCGGCCTCGGAGTCGTTCGGCTCGAAGGAGCGCAGCAAGGCCGAGATCGCCGCCGAGGTCGCCGCGCAGATCGCCTTCTCGGCCATCGCCAACAACGATCGCGTCGGGCTCATCCTCTTCTCCGATCGCGTCGAGAAGGTGGTGCCGCCCCGCAAGGGCCGCTCGCACGTGCTGCGGATGATCAGCGACATCCTCTCGTTCAAGCCGCAGGGCAAAGGCACCGATCTCACCGTCGCGCTGACGTACATGACGCACGTCGCGAAGCGGAAGTCGGTCGCCTTCCTCGTCTCTGACTTCCTCACGGAGGACTACGAGAAGCCGCTGCGCATCGTCGCCCGGAAGCACGATCTCGTGCCGTGCGTGATCGTCGACCCGCTCGAGCAGGTGTTCCCCAACCTCGGCCTCGCCGATCTCGAAGACCCCGAGACGGGCGCACGTTTCCTCATCGACACCAGCGACCCCCGCGTGCGCGGCCGCTTCAAGCGCTTCATGGAGGAGCGCAAGGTGAAGCGCGACACGCTCTTCAAGAAGCTGCAGCTCGACGCGGTGGAGCTGTCAGCCGGCGCCGACTACTCGCGCTCGCTCCAGAAGTTCTTCCGCATGCGGGCCCGCCGGGCTGCCGGGTAGGGCGCCCAATGGTGGTCAACGTGCTTCGGCAGAGGCAGACTCTCGGGCTGATGCACCCGTCACCCGGCCAGCGGAGCGCCCGCGCATGAGCGACGGCAAGAAGCCTGGCGACGAGACGATGAAGGTGCCCCCGGGCCTCGTCTCGAAGAAGCCCACCAGCGCGTCGACGCCGGCGCTCAAGGGTGTGCCCATCGACGCGCCGCCGACCGACTCCTTCGTCGGCCGCATGAAGCTGCCCTCGAGCTCGCACCCGCAATTGTCCGAGGTGCCGAGCGGCCCGCAGAAGATCATCACGGGTGAGACGGCGCCCGAGGTCTCGCAGGGCAAGTGGCGCGATCGCGTCTTCACGCCGCGCGCCGTGCTCTCGAACGACGAGATCCTCAAGGGGCTCGGGGCCTCGCTGCGGGTGGTGCTCGGTGACGCCAACCACGTGCGTGTCGCCTTCGAAGAGCTGCGCCGGGCGTGGCTGCCGACGCTTCGGCAGGCGCTCGAGCAGGCCGGTGGTGACGGGCTCGACGCGTGGGTGAGCTCGCTCCTGAAGCCCCCCGGCCGCTCGGGCATGGACCCGCTCTTCCCCTCGCTGGTGGCCGACTTCGCCCGGCTTCGCGCGGCGAAGGAGCTCGCGACCTTCGAAGAAGAAGCGCACAAGGTGATCGCCACCGTGCAGCGCGTCCTGAGCTTCGAGAAGCCCCGCAAGCTGTCCTTCAAGGTGATGGAGAAGGATCTCGAGGGCCGCCTGGAGGTCGACGAGCTGTTCGTGATCTCGGTGAGCGACGAGGGCGAGCTCACCCGCCGGCTCAAGGAGATCGGCTCGACGATGGAGAGCCTGCGCGACCAGATTCGCCAGCTCCCCGGGAAGCAGCCGAGCGGCATGTTCAACAACTTCGTGCGCCTGAAGGTCGAGCTGAAGGTGATCGACGCCGAGCTTCGCCGCCGCAGCCCCGCCCCGTGAGGCCGGGTCACCCGCGCCCCGCCCGTCATCGGCGACCCGCCTCAGGCTGACGGATCCTCGCCGGTTTGCGTCGGCACACCGGCTGCTCAACCACGACCGGTGCGACACGTTGTGGTACTCAGCGGAGACGTTCAGGTCCTCGAGGGCCTGCGCCGCTCGCTGCGCGTGTTTCAGAACGCGTGGGCCACCCACTTCGTCGACAGCACCACCGAGGCGCTGGGCGTGTTGGCGCTCCACCCGGTCGAGGCGCTGATCTGCGACTCGAAGGTGAACGGGCTCGAGCTCGAGGCGTTCCTGGCGCTGGTTCGCGAGCAGTGGCCGACGGTCGTGCGGGCGGTGCTGTGCGGCACCGACGTGAAGCCTGAGCAGGCGCTCCGGCTCGCGCGCACGGCCCACCAGGTGCTCAAGAAGCCGCTGATTCCCGGCCAGATGTTCGATCTCGTCGAGCGGGCCTCGATGGTGCTGGGCCTCGTGCGGAGCGATCGGGTCAAGCTGGTGCTCACGAAGCTCGGCTCATTGCCGGCGCTCCCGGTGACGTACGAGAAGCTGGCCGAGCTGACGTCGAACCCCGACGTGTCCCTCGACGAGGTGGCGACCGTCGTGGAGCGAGACCCTGCCGTCACCGCCAACGTGCTCAAGATCATCAACTCGGCGTACTTCGGGCTGCCACGGCGGGTGTCGAGCGTGCGCGAGACGGTGAAGTACCTGGGCATTCAGCCGCTGAAGAACATCGTGCTGACGGTCGAGGTCTTCGAGGGCATGGCGAGCGGGCCGACCGCGAAGGATCTTCAGATGAGCGCCCTCGCCCGGGCCTGCGCGATGCGGGAGCTGCTCGGCCGAACATCGATGGGTGAAGCGGCCTTCGCGGCGGGCATTCTCGCGGACATCGGCCAGCTCTTGATCGCGACGAGGCTGCCCATCGACATGGCGGCCATTCGCAGAGACATGGCGACCCAGTCGCAAGAAGACGCGGAGCGCGCGCGCCTGGGCTCGTCGCACGCAGAGCTGGGCGGGGCGTTGCTGAGCCTGTGGAATCTGCCCTCGGCCCTCGTCGAGGCCGTCACGCTGCACCACAGCCCGCCGGCTGCCGCTGCGAGCGTGAACGTGGCGACTGCGCTCGCGCTGGTGTGCGCGATGGAGGAGGAGCTGCACGCCGAGGGTGCGCGGAAGGTCGAGCTGAGCGCGACGATCGCGAGGCTGGCCGAGGTGTTCCCGACGGTGAACCTGCAGGCCGTGCGTCGGCAGCTGGCTCCGAGGGAACACGCGGTCGCCTGATCGGCGCGCTCGTTCCGTTCGGCGACAGGCCATCGCGCGCTTGAGGCGAAGAGAAGAGCTCTTCAGCCGCTCGAGGTGCGACTCTCGACCATCGGCTGGGTCAAGGTGGCAGCCGTCGTCGCGATGGCGTGACGCAGGCCTTCGACATCGCCGCAGCCCATCACCGTCACGTTCCGGTGTTGCTCCAGCCACCCCAACGCACGATCGGTCGCGACGACGGGAAGGCCCGCGGCGGCAGCGGCGCCGGTCTCGGCGCAGAACGACTCGACCCACGCCGGCGCGATGACCGCACGGACTGCAGGTGCCTCGTGCTCGAAGAGGCGAAGGCGAGGGTGACGCAGCATCGATTCATTCGAGCCAGGGCCGCGGCGAGCGCAGAGGACTTCGCCCGGCACCTGCTCGATCGCCGCGAGGGCGACCTCGAGGCCGAAGCGAGACGCCGTCGTACCGGCCAGGAGAACGTGTGGGCTCGTCGGCTCGTACAGCACCTGCCGAGGTCGCGCTGGCATGGGCAGCACGCCCAGTCGCTCCGACGCCACGCCGCGCTTTCGGAGCCGTTGACGCGTCAGTCGGCTCGTCACCAGCACCCGGCTCGCCAGCACGAGCTCTTCTTCCTGCCGAACCACGAGGCCGGCCTTCGCCCGGTAGTTCTGCAGAAACGCAGCCGTGGGAACCGCGAGCGCCGCAGCGTCGAGATCGGCGTGCAGGTGCCGCAGCAGGGGCAGATCGAGCAACAGCACCCGCTCGGCATGCCGGGCCTTCGCGAACACCCGCAGCGCCGAGAGCGACGGCGCGAAGACGTGAGTCACGTGGCCGAACGTCTTCGTCGAGACGATCGCGTCGAAGGCGCGGCGGAGCTCCAGGGACAGCGCGAGCTCGGCACCACCCCCGACGGCGGCCGCCGTTCGCCTCGCAAGCCCCCGCGCCACCCGCCACGCCCGAGGAGACTGACGCCATGGCGCAAAGACGACGGTCTCTCCGCGAGGCAGCGACTCGATCAGCGGCTCGACCCACGCCGCGGGCTCGGGAGCGATCACCAGCTTCACGCCGGCACCTCGACGCGGGCGTGACACGTCGTCTCTCCGCACGTCAGACAGCTGCGCTGCTGCTTCTCGGGCGTCAGCATTCGCGTGCGGTTGATGGCGAGGGTCTCGGAGCGGCGTTCTCCGTCCGCGCCCATGGCGTGCCGCACGATCCGGTTGTGTCGAATGCGCCCGTCGCTTTCCTGCGTCTCGCGCTCGTCGACGGCTTCCACCTCGAAGCGCTCCGTCAGCGGCGCCGAGCCGGTGACCGTCACCAGGAGCGCGTCGTCGCGAACGATCACGCCGAGCCGCACCAGCCGATCGCTCGGCGCGAACCGCAGATCGACGTACGGCCACAGCACCGTCGCGTCGATGCCCCACGGAATGCCCGGCGGCGGCTCCACCGCCTGCATCGAGTGACCGTGGCGCTCGATGATGCGTTGGCCGGTGAAGACCGCCGCCTGGAACAACGCGCGCGCGAGCAGACACAGCCCGCCACCGATCGCCGGCACGATGCACCCTCCCGCGAGCTCCATGCCGTGACGAAACCCACGCGCCTCGCTCACCCGGCCCAGGGTGCGCCAGAACGAGAACGGCCGCCCGGGCTCGAGCAGCAGCCCATCGAAGCTCGGCGCCGCGAGCGCGAGGTTGTGCTTCTTGCCGGCCTCGAACACCGGGTGCGCGTCGGCGCGATGAAGCGGGATGCGGGTCGAGAACAGAACGTGCGCCAGCGGCTGCGACGCGACGATCGGCGCAGGGAAGTGCTCGGTGCGTGTCTGCCAGGCCACGAGGCGCCTCGCTGAAAGGACGGCCATCTTCGTTCGCCGCGTCCACAGGGCCACGGGTGAGGCGTCTTTGAGACTCGGCTCGCGGTGCATGACGTGTGGAAAAGCAAGCCGCACACCAGCCTCTTCGGCGCATTTTCGAACGATTGACGGGAGGCCCGGACCAGTAGTGTACGGACCCTTCAGCCGGGAGGGCCGACCGCATGTCCTTCACTCATCTTCACCTTCACACCCTGTACTCGCTCCTCGACGGGGCGATTCGCATGAAGGACCTCATCAAGACGGTGAAGGCCAAGGGCATGTCCTCGGTCGCCGTCACCGATCACGGCAACATGTTCGGCGCGATCGACTTCTACAAGAAGGCGAAGGACGCGGGCGTCAAGCCCATCGTCGGCATCGAGGCGTACGTCGCGGGGCCGAAGGGCCGGGAAGATCGCTCCGAGAAGATCGCGAACCACCTCATCCTGTTGGCCAAGGACAAGGAGGGGTACCAGAACCTGCGCTACCTCTCGTCGACCGGCTACATGCACGGGTTCTACTACCACCCGCGCATCGACAAGAAGGTGCTCAAGGAGCACTCGAAGGGCGTCATCGCGCTCACCGCATGTCTCGGCGGTGAAGTCACCAGCGCCTGCTTCCGCGGCGACATGGATCACGCCCGGCGCGCGGCGCAGGAATACAAAGACATCTTCGACCCCGGCCACTTCTTCCTCGAGGTGCAGTGGAACGGCATGGAGGAGCAGGACAAGGCCAACACCAACCTCAAGCAGCTCTCGAAGGATCTCGACATCCCCCTCGTCGCGACCGCCGACGCGCACTACATCAAGCAGGAAGACGCGCGCGCCCACGAGCTGTTGATGTGCATCGCGTCGGGCAAGACGCTCGCCGACAACAAGCGCCTCAAGCACTCGACCGACAAGCTCTACGTCTCGAGCCCCGACGAGATGCGCGCGTACTTCAGCGACGTGCCCGAGGCCGTCGACAACACGATGCGGATCTCGGACATGTGCTCCGATCTCGATCTCATCAAGAAGCCGATGCTGCCGAGCTTCAAGGTGCCCGAGAGCCACACTGCCGACTCGTTCCTCGCCGAGCTGTCGATGCAGGGCCTCGAGCGGCGCTTCAAGGAGATGAAGGCGCAGAACGTCTCGTACGCGTGGGACCCCGATGCCTATCGCGCGCGCCTCGCCCTCGAGGTCGGCGTCATTCAGAAGATGGGCTTCGCGGGCTACTTCCTCATCGTCCAGGACTTCATCAACTGGGCGAAGGAGCACGGCATCCCCGTCGGTCCGGGCCGTGGCTCAGGCGCCGGCTCGATCGTCGCGTGGTCGCTGCGCATCACCGACCTCGACCCGATTCCGTACAACCTGCTGTTCGAGCGCTTCTTGAACCCCGAGCGCGTGTCGATGCCCGACTTCGACATCGACTTCTGCCAGGACCGCCGCGACGAGGTGATTCGCTATGTCGAGCGCAAGTACGGCGAGTCGAACGTCGGGCAGATCATCACCTTCGGCGCGCTGAAGGCGAAGAGCGTGCTGCGTGACGTGTGCCGCGTGTACGGCCTGCCGTTCTCGGAGGGTGATCGCCTCGCGAAGCTGGTGCCCGAGATCCTCGGCATCACGCTGAAGCAGGCGATCTTCGGTGACCCCGAGAAGCAGATCGGCGGCGAGCCTCGCCTGAAGGAGATGTACGAGACGCCGCAGCCGATGGCCGAGGTCGAAGGCCGGCAGATCACCAGCAAGGACGTGCTCGACGTCGCGATGGCGCTCGAAGGGCTCAACCGGCAGGCCGGCATGCACGCAGCAGGCGTGGTGATCGCCGACAAGCCGCTGTGGGAGTTCGTGCCCGTCTACCAGCCGCCCGGCGAGAAGTTCCTCGTCACGCAGTTCGCGAAGGACGAGGTCGAAGCCGCGGGCCTGGTGAAGTTCGACTTCCTCGGCCTCAAGACGCTCACGGTGATCGAGAACGCCGTGAAGCTCATCAACAAGAAGCTCGGGCCCGAGCAGGCCGTCTCGCGCGACGGTATTCCCATCAACGATCCCGAGACGTACCAGCTCATCAGCGCGGGCGACACCGCCGGCGTGTTCCAGATGGAGTCGAGCGGCTTCACCGAGATGGTGATGAAGATGAAGCCGTCGTGCTTCGAAGACGTGATCGCCGCCGGCGCGCTCTATCGGCCGGGCCCGCTCGATCAGAAGCTCGAAGACGGCCGCACGATGGTCGACGTGTACATCGACCGAAAACACGGCCGCGACACGATCACCTTCCCGCACCCGACGCTCGAGCCGGTGCTGAAGGACACCTACGGCGTCATCGTCTACCAGGAGCAGGTGATGCAGATCGCCCAGGTCCTGGGCGGCTACACGCTCGGTGGCGCAGACCTGCTCCGCCGCGCGATGGGGAAGAAGAAGGCCGAAGAGATGGCCAAGCAGCGCGCCTTGTTCCTCGACGGCGCGAAGCTGAAGACCGTCGACGACAAGATCGCCAGCGGCGTCTTCGATCTGATGGAGAAGTTCGCCCAGTACGGCTTCAACAAGTCGCACTCGGCGGCGTACGGCCTCATCACGGTGCACACCGCGTGGCTCAAGGCGCACCACCGCGTCGAGTTCATGGCGGCGCTGCTGACGTCGGACAAGGACAACACCGACAAGGTGGTGTCGTACATCGCCGAGGCGCGCGAGTCGGGCATCGAGGTGCTCCCGCCAGACGTGAACGTGTCGGAGATGGCGTTCGGCGCGACCGACGGGAAGATCCGCTTCGGGCTCGGGGCGATCAAAGGTGTCGGCGAAGGCGCCGTCGAGGCGATCATCGAGGCTCGCAACGCAGGTCCGTTCAAGTCGCTGTTCGACTTCTGTGAGCGCGTCGACTCGCGGCGCGTGAACAAGAAGACGCTCGAGGCGTTGGTGAAGGCTGGCGCGTTCGACTTCGAGAAGCGGCCACGCAGGCAGCTGTTCGAGACACTCGATCGCGCCGTCGATGGTGGCGCGGCGACCCAGCGCGACAAAGCGTCGGGACAGGAGTCGCTGTTCGGGCTGCTCGGTGGTTCGGCCTCGAGCCCGACGCCCATCGCCAGCGACTACGTGAAGGCCGAAGAGTGGAGCGAGAAGGAGCGCCTCTCGTTCGAGAAGGAGTCGATCGGGTTCTACGTCTCAGGCCACCCGCTCGATCAGTACCAGAAGGAGCTGCGTCGCTACGCCCGGCCCGTCACCTCGATTCAGCGCGCGCGCAAGGACGAGAAGATCGCCGTCGCGGGCGTGGTGGCTGCGCTTCGCGAGCGCCCGACGAAGACCGGCAAGCGCATGGCCTGGGTGACGCTGGAGGACTTGAGCGGCTCGGTCGAGCTCGTCTGTTTCCCGGGGAAAGACGGCAACCGCTCCGTGATGGGGCGGGACGGGAAGTGGACGAAGGGCGGCCCGAAGCCCGGGTTCGAGCAGTGGGAGCCGCTGCTCAAGAGCGACGACCCGATCCTCGTGACGGGCACCGTGCAGATCAACAACCGCGACGAAGAGAACCCGGTCGCGGAGCTGATCGTCGACGAGGTGCAGTCGCTGAAAGAGGTGCGCGAGAAGCGGGTGAAGCGCCTCGAGCTGCGCCTGCACGTCGACATGGCCACCGATGAGCGGCTCATGAAGCTGGCGGAGATCGCGAAGAAGTACGCAGGCGCGACGCCCATTGCCGTCTCGGTCTTGATGCCGGGTGAAGCCGAGGCCCTCATCGGGAACACCGCGCTCAAGGTGCAGGTGTCGGACGAGCTCCTCGAGGCGGTGAATCGGCTCTTCGGAGCCCGGGTGGCGGAGTTCGGCTGACCCCTGATGTCGGGAAGACGAACGAATTTCCCTTCGCCGGGTACAGTGCAGAAAGACGGTACCGACGGGGGAGCCCCATGGTCTTGCGGGATGCGATGGTTCTGGTGGTGTTGGCGGTGTCCTCGGCGGCCTTCGCTGAAGACGATGCCCAACGTCGCGCGCGCGAGGAGCTCGAGAAGCAGCTGACCCAGATGGTGGGCACCGCGCCTTCTCGCGTGCGCATCGAGTTCCAGCCCATCGACGATCCCAACTTCCGCGTCGAGGAGTTCGAGCTGTCGGTCGATGGCAAGGTGCTCAAGTCGCCGACGCCTGCGGCCATCGCGGCGTGGATTCAGGACGGCCCGATGGCGATGGGGGTCGTCGACGTCGCGCCAGGCCGGCACAAGGTCAACGCGCGCGTCACCTACCACAACACCGCGAGCGCCCTCGTGAGCGAGGAAGGCGATCACCGTTGGAAGGTGGCGGGCGACGTCGGCTTCGACGTGAACGCCGGCATCGAGGTGAAGGTGATCATCACGGCCGTGCGCGACCCGAAGCAGGCCGACATGAGCAAGCGCATCAAGCTCACGTTCCCGAGCAAGCCGTCGATGATTTCGAAGCTCGACGACGGCACGATGCCTGAGCCCTCGACGCTGAAGCCGACGCCGATCGACGCCGGGCCGACCAGGGAACAGCTCGCGGCGGCCACGAAGGCTGCCGAGGTCGAGGCGGCTGCGGAGGCGAAGCGGCTCGCGGCTGAAGAGAAGAAGCGGAAGGCCGATGAGGCGGCCGTGGAGAAGCAGCGCAAGGCCGAGGAGGCGAAGCTCGCGAAGGCGGCTGCGGCCGAAGAGAAGCAGCGCAAGGTCGAGGAGGCGAAGCTCGCGAAGGTGCAGGCCGCCGAAGAGAAGAAGCGGAAGGTTGAAGAGGCGAAGCTGGCGAGCGTGCAGGCGGCGGAAGAGAAGAAGCGCGTGGCGGAAGAGGCGCGACTCGCGGCGTTGCAGCCGGCAGTTCCGGTCGAGCCCGCTGTCGTGGATGCTGGAGCAGCCGTCGCCGAGGTTCCTGCCGAGGTGGATGCTGGCGCCGTTGCGGTGGCCGAGGTGAAGCCCGCTGAGCCCATCGACGCCGGAGTGCCGGTCGTCGCGAAGGCGCCTCCGACGCCCGAAGAGGATGAGACGCCGTGGCTGTTGATCGGCGGAGGCATGCTGGTCGCTCTGGTCGTCCTGGTGTTCGTGATGCGGCGCTCCGGCCGGGTGCCCGAGATCAAAGACTGAGTTCAGGACTGCGCGCCTTGCGGTGTCCTCGCTTCGCCGCGAACTCGAGGTGCGCTCGGGCCGAAGCGCCAGCCAACGACTGCCCGAGTGAGACGTGGGCGCTCAGGTGCCTGCGCTTCGCCGCTCGTCGGTACCACTGCACCAACGTTGATCATCGCGTCGACCTGTCCGAGCCGGGCCGCGTCCAGATACAGCTTCAGCTGACGCTTCCTGCTCGCGCCCGGGGTCGACTCCAGACGCCACGCCGCCTCTCCCGCAGCTCACCACACCGAACGAGGCCGTCGCGCCTGCACGGTGGGTCGAGGCCCGAACGTCTCGACCGTCACGTCACGACCGTCACTCCGGAACGTCACCGCGCCGTCCCGGTCGGTCCGGTAGCAGCGCGCGCCGGCACGCTGCCATCGCGCCACCACGTCTTCGCGAGGGAAGTTGAAGCGGTTGTTCCGGCCCACGCAGAACACCACGTACTTCGCGCGTGTGCCCTGAACGAAGCCCGGCGTCGATGACGTGTCGGAGCCGTGATGCGGCGCCTTCACCACCGTCACCTCGCCGGTCGGGCCCAGCAGATCCTCGCCGACCTCTTCGATGTCGCCCGTGAGCAGGAACGAGACTTTGCCGTGCGTGAGCTTCAGCACGATCGACCGATCGTTCTCGTCCTCGATCGGCTCCCGGTCCACCTGCGGCCCGAGCACGTCCACCTGCACGTCTCCGAGCGCGAGGCCTTCGTGGCTCCGGTCGACGACCTCGACCTCTGCGCCATCTGCCGCGGCCATGAGATCGGTCGTCAGCGGACCAGCCGGAGACGGCGACAACCACAGCCGCCGGGTCGGCACCTGCTCCAGCGTCGAGATGAGCCCCAGCGCGTGATCGGGGTGCGCGTGGCTCAACACCGCGAGGTCGAGCGTTCGAATGCGCTTCTCACGCAAGAACGGCAGCACGAACCGAGCGCCCGTGTCTGCGCCTCCCGGCACGCCGCCACCGTCGATCAACAGGTGATGCCCGCGGTGGCTCACCACCGTCGCGTCGCCGTGGCCCACGGCCAGGAAGGTCACCTCGAGCGCCGCTGACTTCTGCGGCGGCACCGCCAGATGCACCAGCGCGGCGATCGGCGTCGCCAGCGCGAGCCACCGCCACCGGCTCTTCACCAGGACGAAGCACGCGAGCCCCGCCCACCACACCACCGCGAGCACGATCGGCGGCGAGGGGATCTCCCAGGTCGCGAAGGGCAGGGCGGCGAACTTCTCTGCGAGCAGCAGGAGCACCGACGCGAGCCGCGTGCCGATCCACAGCAGCGGCGTGGCGAGCCCCGGCGCGACGACGAAGAGCGCAGCTGACGAGGCCGCGAGCAGGGTCAGCGCTCCTGAGATCGGCATCGCCACCACGTTCGACACCAGGCCCGCGACGCCGAGCCGCTGAAACGTCATCGCCACGATCGGCGCCGACACCACCGTCACCGCGAGGCTGGCGAGCCCGGTCGTCAGCGCGGCTTCGTTCCACCTCCACAGTCGCAATCGCCAGCCCTGCGCGACGGCAGGCGATGGAACCGGAACGGGCACGAGGCTCCGCAGCGTGGGCGTGAGCAGCACCAGCGCGAGCACCGCCGAGAACGACAGCTGCAACGAGAGATCGAACACCGACGCCGGCTCGAGGACGACCATCGCCGCGGCCGCGAGGGCCAGCGCGTTGAGCCCATCTGATCGGCGTCGCAACGTGTGAGACAGCAGCAGCACCGAGCACATCACCGCCGATCGAACCGCAGGCGCCTGCAGGCCCGTGAAGACGACGTAGCCCCACGTCAACGGCAGCGAGAGCGGCGCGGCCACGCGACGAGGCTCGACGCGACGAAAGAACCGGCCCGGCGCGCGAATCGCCAGCCATCGAATGAGCCCGAACAGCGCGAACGCCAGCACCGCGACGTGCAGCCCGCTGACCGACAACACATGCGCGAGCCCGCTCCGGGCGAAGTCGTCTTCCACCTGCTCGTTGAGCGTCGCGCGCAGCCCTGCCGACAACGTGAGGAACAGCGACGCCGACGCCGCGTCAGGAGCCGCTGCCCGGGTCGCGGTCTCGAGCGCCGCGTGCGTGCGCCTCAGCCACTGCCGCCACGCCGGCGCTGCCTCCACCGTCACCAGGCGAACGCCCTCGAAGCTCCCGGTGTACGGCTGCCCGCGGCCGAGCGCGCGCCGCCAGCCGTTCCACTCGCCTGGGTTCGAGGTCGGGACGATCGGCTTGAGCTTCGCCTCGACGGTGATGCGGGCTCCGACCTCGAGCTGCGGAGCCGCCGCGCCGAACAGCTGCACCCGAAACCGCGCCGGCGAGCCCGAGACGCGCGCCACCTGCAGTCCCAGCTGCACGCCGCCTTCGACGCCCTTGACGGACTCGATCTCGCCCTCGAGCACCACCCGGCTCCCAGGCACGACCTCGGGGCCCTCAATCGCCGCGTGGAGCGACGCGAGACCACCGCCAAGCCCAAGACTGGCCAGGAGCATCAGCGCGCGCCCCAGGGGCTTTCCCTGCCGCCAGAACGCGAGCCCGGCGCCAATGACGAACACGCTCAGGAACCACCATGGTGGCGGGTGGGTCTGGGCTGCCAGCGCAGCTCCCAACCCCAACGCCGTCACAGGAAACACCGCCGGGCGATTGCCCAGCGCCCACCACGTCCACCCGCCCATGTGCCACCCCCGCCCAACCCCAGACGCCGTCGTGACGGTAGGGGATGTGTGGGTTTGTAGTCAACGCGGTTTCATGGTAAGAATGGGTCATTCCGACCGGAATCGGCGGAAATAAGGCAGTAAAACCAAGGAGTTGCGAGTGTTCAAGCCAGGTGACAAGGCGGTCTACCCCGGGCACGGCGTCGGGGAAGTGGTGGGAATCGAGCACACGGAGGTCGCCGGGCAACGGCAGAGCTTCTATGTGCTCAAGATGCTCGAGAAGAACGGCGGGCGGTTCCTCATTCCCATCAACAAGATTGGCCAGGTTGGCCTCCGCGAGATCATCAGCGAAGACGACGTGAAGCAGGTCTACGCAATCCTCAAAGAGAAGGACATCTCGGTCGACTCCACGACCTGGAACCGGCGCTACCGGGAGTACATGGAGAAGATCAAGACGGGCTCGGTCTTCGAGATCGCCGAAGTGCTCCGCGACCTCTACCTGCTCAAGGGCGACAAGGATCTCTCGTTCGGCGAGCGCAAGATGCTCGACACCGCACGGTCGCTGCTCATCAAGGAGCTCGCGTTCGCCAAGGGCGTCACCGAGCAGGACATCGAGAACGATCTGAAGAAGATCTTCAACATGGCCTGAGTCGGTTTTCCGATTCGAAACCCCGGACTGCCGCGTGCACTCCGGGGTTTTTTCATGTTCAGAGGAGCCCGTGAGCGAGAACGACGACTCGGAGATCCAACCCGGCCCGCCGCCACCTGAGCCCTCTGCCATCGAGGAGCGCCGCGAGGAGCAGGAGAAGCGCATCGCCGAGCTCGAGGCAAAGCTGGCGCGGCCCAGCAACGTCGGCGTCACGCCCCTGGTGGCTGCGGTGGCGCTGGTGTTCATCGGCTACCTGCTCTGGGGCCAGCGCGCCGATCTCGAGTACCAGTTCACCGCGCCGAAAGAGGCGATCGATCTCGGCAGCGAGGGCGCGTACCGCTTCGATCTCGCGCAGTCGAACCGGTACGTGCAGATCCACGGCTCGCCGTCACCGCGCGGCTGGTACTGGGTCGAGCGCAACACCACGGTGGTGGCCGTCGGCATCCTCGAGACGCCGATCCTCTTGCGCCGGCCCACGCTGCCCAACGAAGCGTGGAACCCGGGCGAGCCGCCGCCACGACCTGACGCGCGCCCGTTCACGGTGAAGGGCCGCTTGCTGTCGCGAGCCGAGGCGCCTGCGAAGTACGCCGACGCCTTCACGGGCTACGAGAGCTGGTCGGGCGCCCCCCCGAAGTGGATCCTGCTGCAGGAAGACAAGCCCGGCGGCGACATCGGAGGCCAGGCGTGGGTGGTGCTCCTCGCGGCCTTCTGGATGTTCAACCTGTGGTTACTGGTTCGCGGCACGCTGCGCCTCGTTCGGCGCTGAGGGGCGTCAGAAACGACGAAGGGACGACCCGGTGTTGGCGTCGTCCCCGTTCGATGCGGCGCCTTCGGTTCGGCCATTCAGTCGCCGAACGCGTCGTCGATGCTCGTCTTGCTCGGGGCCTTCTTCGGTGCCGGTTTCGGCGCGGCAGCCGGAGCGTCTTCTTCGCCGCCGCTGTCACCCTTGAGGCTGGTGAGGGCCGCCTTCGACTTCTGGTTGGCCGGATCGTTCTTGAGCGACGCGCCGTAGGCGGCCTTGGCCTTCTCGTCGTCGCCGTTCGACTCGTACTGCTTGCCGACGAGGAAGTAGAGGTTGCCGAGGTGCTTGCGAATCTCACTGCCGTACTTGCCCCAGCCGCTCGAGAGCTGCTCGTCGAGGGCGAGCGCCTTGGTGAACTCCTTGATCGCCACGGTGCCGTTGTTCGAGATGAGCGCTTCCTGGCCTGCGTCGTACGCCGAGATGAACTTGAGCAGCTTGTCCGAGAGCTCTTTGTCTCCGGCCGACTTCGCGAGCTCGAGTGAGCCTTCCGCGTTGCCACGCTCATACGGCGCGAGGACCTGGGAGCGCTTGCCGCCGGCCTTTGCGTCGCTGGCGTCTTCGTCGTCCGTCGACACAGCGGCGGCGCCTTTGGCAGCACGCTTCGCAGCGAGCGCGACGCGGTTGACCGCCGGGGCAGCGCGAGCCGGAGCGACCGACGGAGCGACACCCGGCACCGACTTCACCGTCGTCGGCCCGTCGTCGATCGCAGGCTCTTCAGCAACGGGCGCTTCCTCGATCTCCCGCTTCACCGGTGCGACCACGATCTTTCCAACAGCCTGCTTGCGCTCGAGCGCATCGGCGATCGCGTCGGTGCGGGCCTCGGCCGAAGCAACGACGGCCTTCGTGTTCTTCTCAGGAGCAGCAGCCGTCGACGTCCCCGTCGCCATGCGGATGAGCGCGAAGGCGAGCACCGCGGCGAGGCCGAAGCCGACGGCGCCCGCGAAGACCGCGATCTTCACCATGCGGTTGGAGCTGACGGGCCGAACCTGGCTGCTGGTGCTGTGAGGCGCCGGGCGCGCGACCACAGCGGTCGGCACGCGGGCCTTGCCGGTCGACGACGCGGCGGGCTTCTCGCCCTTCTGCATCGGGCCGCGCAGGCGCAAGAGGGCGTTCCCGAGGGCGAGCGTGTCGCCGATCTTCACCTCGACCTCGCTGGCGATGCGGGTCTTGTTCACGAACGACCCGTTCTGCGAGCCGAGATCCTTCACGAAGAACTGGTCGCCGATGCGGCGAATCTGCGCGTGCCGGCGGGAGATCGACGGGTGCTGCAGCCTCAAGTCCGAGACCGAGGCGCGACCGACGACGACCGTGCCCTGCTTGCACTCGAGCAGTTGACCCGCGCCCGGGCCGCGCTCGACGTAGAGAAAGGCCGGCTTGTAGTGCTGTTCGCCCATGCCGTAGTGCGCCTGCATTTCCTGGTCTGACTTCTCGGTATCGTAGATGGCCGTTGGAATCGCTTCTTCTGCCTTCTTCAAGGGCCGCCTCGCTCCGGTGGTGCTGCTGGGGTACTGGGGAACCCGCTGCGGGCGGGGATCGTCGGCTCGAAGAATGTTCTCTTCGGAGATCGGAAAGTCGTCTCCGTCAGAACGCTTGGGGTGCTGCGGCATGTGAACTCCAGAAGACAGTGTTCAGGCTGACGAGGTATCGCACATCTGACACCATGAGTTTCCTCCAGGTAAAGTCCCCACCCCATGGCGCCTCCAGACATCCGCATTTTCAACACGATGCAGCAGACGAAGGTTCCGTTGGCCCCGCTCAACCCCGGGAAAATCGGGATCTACGTCTGCGGCCCGACCGTCTACTCCTTCGTCCACATCGGCAACGCCCGCACCTTCACCTCGTTCGACACCATCGTCCGGTACCTGCGCTTTCGCGGCTTCGAGGTCCGCTATGTGCGCAACTACACCGACGTCGACGACAAGATCATCAAGGCAGCGCACGAGTCGGGTGAAGATCCGATCGCGCTGGCGGCGCGCTTCATTCGCGAGTTCGAGATCGACGCGAAGGCGTTGCACCTGCTGCAGCCCGACGTGTCGCCGAAGGTGTCAGAGACGATTCCCGAGATCGTGACGATCATCGAGAAGCTGATCGCGCGCGGCGCCGCCTACGCGGCCGGTGGAGACGTCTACTTCGAGGTGCGCAAGTACCCCGGCTACCTGAAGCTCTCGAAGAAGAACCTCGACGACCTGGTCTCGGGCGCCGGCGAGCGCGAGCTGGTGCTCGACTCGAAGAAGGACCCGATGGACTTCGCGCTGTGGAAGGCCGCGAAGCCTGGAGAGCCGTCGTGGGACTCTCCGTGGGGCAAGGGCCGGCCGGGCTGGCACATCGAGTGCTCGGCGATGAGCGAGAAGTACCTCGGCGAGACGTTCGATCTGCACGGCGGCGGGCTCGATCTGATCTTCCCGCATCACGAGAACGAGATCGCCCAGTCGGAAGCGGCGAGCGGCAAGACGCTCTGCAATTGCTGGATGCACGGTGGCTTCCTCGATCTCGAGGGCGCGAAGATGTCGAAGTCGCTCGGCAACGTGGTGCGGCTGCGTGACGCGCTCCAGCAGGTCGACCCCGAGGCGCTGCGGTTCTTCTTCCTCACCACACACTACCGCCAGGCGCTCTCGTTCTCGGACAAGCAGCTCGCCGACGCCGAGACGCGCATGGAGTACTTCTACGAGACGCTCAAGAAGGTCGACGAGCGCGTCGACGGGAAGGACTTCGGCCAGGGCGCGCTCCACGGAGAGCCCGAGCGTTTCCTGCGCGAGCTCGACGAGGCGATGGCCGACGACTTCAACTTTCCCGGCGCCATTGGCGCGCTGTCGGGCCTCTTCAACGAGCTCAACCAGCTCACGGACAAGCCGCCCGTGAAGGACAAGGCGCTGGTGGGGCGCACGCTGCTGGCCCTTCGGGAGGTGGCGAAGAAGGCGTCGCTCGCGCTGGGGCTGTTCGAAGACACGCCGTCAGAGTGGCTGCTGCGCCGCCGCGATCGGCAGGTCGTGCGATTCAGCATCGACGTGGCGAAGATCGACGCGGCGATCGTCGCGCGTCACGAGGCCAGAGCGAAGAAGACGCCCGAGGGCTTCAAGGAAGCCGACCAGATTCGCGCCGACCTGAAGGCGATGCACGTCGAGATCATGGACACGCCAGCAGGCACGACCTGGAAGGTGCTGAACCTCGGCGCGGACTGAAGCAACAACGCCGGCTCAGCGAACCGAGCGGCGTCGCAGGCTCAACAACCCGAGGAGCGAGAGCAGCGAGAGGCCGCCGAGGCTGCTGCAGCCCGTCTGCGCGACGGGGCCGGCGATCGAGGCCTTCGGGAGCAGGATCTGCGGCTTGGGCGGCTCCTGGCAGTAGCGGAACCCGTTCCACCCGTTCGCGCACGCGAAGTTCGCCGGGCAGTCGCCCATGTTGCGGCAGGTGAGCTGGCAGATCGAGTCGCCTTCGGTCGCGCCCGTGCACACCGTGTCCATGCTGCAGTAGTTCTGGCCGATGCGGCAGAAGGCTCCGGCGCCGAGCACCGGCAGCTGCTTCTTGATGCAGAAGCCGCCCGTGCACTCGAAGCCCGTCGTGCAGTCGCTGGGCGCCGTGCAGGCCCGCGTGCAGTACGGCTGCAGGTTCTGTGGATCGTTGCGGCACTCGCGGTTGATGCACTGGGTCGCCATGGTGCAGGCCTGGCCCTCGGTGACGCAGTCAGGGTCGGGTTCGCCACAGGTCGTCGTCGCGCACAGGCCGTTGGGGCCGCAGTCGGGACAGTCGGGATCGACGCCTCCCTGGAGCATCAGGCACACCGAGCTGCAGATGTTGTCCTTCGCGCAGACGCAGTCGAAGTCAGGCATCGCGCAGTTGGTGGCGCAGCGGCCGTCGCGATCGCACGACGGCGCCTCGTACATCGACAGGTACATCTGAATGAACGAAGCGAACGCGTCGACGCGCGCGTCGGCGCCGTAGGTGCAAGTCTGTGAGGTGGTGAAGCTGTGCACGCCGACCTGCCGCTCGACGCCATCGGGGAACGTGTAGAAGGTCGGGCCGCCGGAGTCGCCCTGGCAGATGCCCTTCGACTGGTTGTCGCCCATGAAGATGAGCTGCGTGGTGAGCTGGGCGACCGTCAGCATGACCTGCCGCCGGGTGCCGCTGCCATTCCCCGGAGAGGTGTTGCCGTAGCCGAGCGCCCGAATCGGCCGCCCTTGTGTGCCCTGCATCGTCTGGTTGTTCCACGGCTTCGGGTTCACGTTCGTCGGCGCGCGCTCGAGGAGAATGATCGCGATGTCGTTGCGAAGATCCTGCCCGTTGGGGTTCCAGTTCGGGTGCGTGTTCCATCGCAGCGCCCGGTAGGTGTTCACGCCAAACTGGATCTGCGTGTCGGACGGCGCGTTGTGCGCCAGCACGGAGCGGGCGGTGTCGATGCAGTGGGCCGCGGTGAGGAGCGTGCGCGAGCCGATGAGCGTGGCGCTGCAGATGCCCATCTGCCCGCTCGTCTCCGTCATGATCAGCTGAAAGACGTTGTTGTCAGTCGTGGGCGCGACGGTGCCACCGACGATCGCCCCGCGCTGGGACTCGACGGGAGTGGCTTCGGAGGTGACGCCGTCATCGAGCCCGCAACCCAGCAGGGCACCGACGACGACGAGTGAAACGAAGAGACGAAGGTTCATGAGGAGACCCGGCGACGACGGAACATCGGGACCATCAGCACGAGCGCTGCCCACAGTCCACCGGGCGCTGCCGAGCAGCCCTTCGCCGCCACGCCCAGGCCCGGCTGCACACCGGGCAGGGTCTTCGGCATGAAGTCGACGTTGAAGGGCCGGCAATACCGGCCGCCCATGGTGCCGCCTTCACATGCGGAGCCGTCGCCGCAGTCGGCCGTCACGCTGCACGGAATCACACAGCGCGTGATGCCGTTCTGCGGGCCGTTGCAGGTGCTGGTGAGGCAGAAGTCGATCAGGGCCGTGCACGAGTCGAGGAGCCGTCGCTCCGGGCGCGGGGGCACGCGGCACACACCGCCGTTGCACTCCATCGAGGCAGGGCAGTCGGCCTTCTGAGTGCACACGCGGCTGCAATACGTGTCGGTGTTCTGCGCGTCGTTCACGCACTTGCGGCCGCGGCACTGGGTCTCGGCTGAACAGAGCCCACCTTCGGTGACGCAGTCTGGGTCGGGGCGGGGGCACTCGTTGATGGAGCAGATCGCGTTGGGGCCACAGTCCTTCGGGCAGTCGGTGTCGGTCGACAGATTGATGCACTCGGCGGTGCACTGGCCATCGGTCGCGCACGCGCAGTCTTGATCGACGACCTCGCAGCCCGGCTTGCACAACCCGTCGAGCTCGCAGGTCGGCTCTTCCCAGCGGCCCATCGTCTGACGAATCCAGGGGAGCTGGGTGTCGACGCGCATGTCGACGCCGAACTGCTGGCAGGCTTGATCGCCGTAGCTCACGACGCCGACCAGCCGCTCCGTGGTCTCTCCGGGGAACACCATGAAGCCGGGCCCGCCCGAGTCGCCCTGACACGTCTGCTTGCCCATGCCGCCCGACTCGAAGCTGGTGGACATGATGCGGCGGAGCGGGGTGCTGACCTCTCGCTTGGTGCCGCCGCCGCTCTGGGTCCGGCCGTCCGTCACGCCGAAGCCGGAGTGACGCACGGGGATGCCGAGGAGCGAGCTCACCATCGGCGAGTCGTTCATGCGCAGGAGGGGAACAGTGACCACCGCGCGCTCGAGCTGCAGCAGACCGAAGTCGTTGCTCTGGCCCGTGTACATCGGGTGGCGCGTCTGCCCCACCACGCGAACGACCGAGGTCGGACTCGCCGCGGAGGTGCCGAACGCGACCGAGTACGGCGCGTTCTGGCCCTGCGCGTAGATGCAGTGCGCCGCCGTCAACACCGTCTTCGGCCCGATGAGGGAGCCAGTGCAGTAGCTCGAGTAGCGGCCGCCGAAGCCGACCACGAGCGCGACGACCGCCGGGTCACCCATGGCCACGGTGCCGCCGATGATCTGCTGTGACTGCTGCTCGGCGATTTCAGCGCCTGGCGGGAGTTCGACCGGGCCGCATGCACTCCCGAAGACGGCGCCGGCCAACACCGTGGAGAGGACTCGAACCTTCATGTCGACTGCTCCCTATGCTGCCACTCACTGCGTGTGCGTACTGGTGCGCGCCCTGAGCAAGGTGTGTGCCCCGGTGTTTCGTTCCTGAATCCGGTAGGTTGTGCGGGGTTCCGGACGAGGGTTCCGACACCATCGTCCTGATCTGACTGGGATCGGGACAGTCCGTGCTCCAGCCGCCAGGTCCATCACTGTCAGATGTCATGACGGTTCTTTTGGCGGGGCCTCGAGCAGTTCTGGCGCTAGCCTCGCGCGCCCTGTGACGACGCTCCTCAAAGGCGCCACGCTGATCGAGATCGAGCCGCCGTCGGTCGAGCGCGCTGACCTCCGCGTCGACAAGGGAAAGATCGTCGCGCGCGGCGCATCGCTCGAGCCCCTTCCCTCCGAGGAGGTGACCGAGCTGGGCGGTCGGCTCGTGATGCCGGGGCTGGTCAGCGCCCATCACCACCTCCACGCGGGCCTCGCGCGCGGGCTCCCTCGCAGCAGTGGCTTCATCGACAGCCTGGCGCTGCTCGAGCAGCTCGAAACCGCGCTCAGCCTCGACGACGTGCAGGCGGCGGCCGCGGTGGGTGGGCTCGAAGGTCTGTGCGCGGGAACGACGACCGTCTTCGCGCTGCATGCCTCACCGAAGGTGGTGCCGGGCTCGATGGGCCGGCTGGCGCATGGGCTCAACGACACGGGGATCCGCGGCGTCCTCGCCTACGAGATCTCCGATCGCGCGGGGATCGTGAGCCGGGAAGAAGCGCTCGAAGAAGTCACCGGCTTCATCAGCCGGGCGCGGGGACGGTTCCGTGGCGCCGTCGGGCTCGCACATCTGGGCGACACCTCCGACGAGGCGCTCGCGGCGGTGAAGGCGATCGCGACCGGCACCGGTGCGCTGAGCTTGATCAACGTCGCCGAAGACCCTCGCGAAGAGACCCAGAGCCTCGAGCGCTTCGGGGCGGCTCCGCTCGAGCGGTTGTTCGCCAAAGAGCTCATCGGCGAGAAGACGGTCATCTCTCAAGCGGTGCACTTCTCGTGGCCGCAGCTGTCCGAGCTCCTCATGCGCGGCGCGTGGGTGGTGCACGCGGGCCGGAGCAACATGAACGGTCAGACGGGCCTGGCGACGCCTTCGAAGTTCGGCGTCCGGGCGTGTCTGGGGACCGACGTGATGAGCCTCGATACGCTCGCCGAGGCGCAGGTGGCGTCGTTGCGCACCCGCGACGCGGGTCAACCCATCGACATCTTGCGCTTCATCGCCAACGGCCATCGCCTCGCGTCGGCCGCCTTCGGCCAGACGATCGGGCCGCTGCGGGAAGAGGCCGTCGCCGATCTCGTGGTGCTCGACTACCAGCCGCCGACGCCGCTCACCTCGGAGTCGCTGTCATCGCACCTGCTCCACGGCATGGCCTCGCAGCACGTCGAGTCGGTGATGGTCGATGGCATGTGGCGGTTGTGGAAGCGCAAGCCGCTGTCGGTCGACGTGGCCGAGCTCGCGCGTGCCAGCCGGGAAGCCGCCGCAGCGGTCTGGGCGCGCCTGCCTCGTTGACAGTGCGAGTGGCGTCGTCTGAAGGCTGCGGTTAGCTCATCGGCATGTTGACCGTCGCGCTCGTCGTGCTCGCTGCGTCGCCCGTCGTGGGAGACGTGGCGCCAGACTTCACGGTGAAGGACGTCGACGGTCGCGAGCTGACGCTGTCGAAGCTGGTGGAGCGCGGCCCCGTGGTGGTGGCCTTCTTCCCCAAAGCGTTCACCCCTGGCTGAACACGCGAGTTCACCGCGTACCGGGACCGGTATGCCGACATCGAGAAGAACCACGGAACGGTGATCGCGGTGTCGGGCGATGACGGCGCCAACTCGCTCAAGTTCAAAGAGAGCCTGAAGGCCCCGTTCCCCTTCGTGAGCGATCGCGACGGCGTGCTCATGAAGGCCTACGACGTGAAGTACCCGCTCATCACCATCGCGAAGCGCGTCTCGTTCGTGATCGGCGCGGGTCGGAAGGTGTTGGCGATTCAGGAGGGCAGCGACGCGATCGATCCTTCCGCGGCGGTGGCCTCATGCAGTCTCGAGAAGCCCAGAGGGCTCCAGTACCTGGTGGGCTCGAAGGACGGCGGCTGAATCGATCGCTGCCGCGGTCCGTCAGTCGCGTCGCTTGACGTGTGCATCAGTGTGAGTTTGGGTGCGCGCGCTTCACGCCCGGGCCGGACCGGTCGTGCTCATCTGGAGTTCCTCATGAAATTCAAGGCGCTTTCTCTCGGGGCCCTTCTCGGCTTCATCCTGGCGACGGTCCCCTCCTGTGGAACTCCCGCGAGCAACTGCGGCCCGAACAACTGTACCGGCTGCTGCAACGCTGGAACCTGTGTCGCTCCTGACAAGCTGACGGACGCGGCGTGCGGCAGCTCGGGAAACGCGTGCACGAACTGCTCGGCGGCGAGCCAGACCTGCAACACGACCACGAAGTCGTGCATCGGCTCGGTCGCGACGGGCGGCGGCACGTCGGGAACTGGTGGTGGCACGTCGGGCACTGGCGGCGGCACGTCGTCCACGGGTGGTGGAACGTCGAGCACGGGTGGTGGAACGTCGAGCACGGGCGGCGGGACTGCGGGTGGAACGATGGGCACCGGCGGCGGTGCTGTCGTTCGTGAGCCCTGCGACATCATCACCGACCCGATCTGCCCAGCCGGTTCCGAATGCGTGCGCACTAGCATCAACGGTTTCGCGGGCACCTGTATCCCCGGGGCCTGTAGCGTGCTCGCCCAGGACTGCGCTGGGGCAAACACCAAGTGCATGATCATTCCTGTGGGCGATGGTGGCGTTGAGCGGGTCTGCACGCCGTTCGGCCTTGGGGACGGTGGAACGGCCGACAACGCGCCTTGCCAGCAGGCGGTTCCTGATTCGTGTCAGCGGGGCGCGCAGTGCGTCGGGTTCGTTGGCGGTGGAACGGCGACCTGCCGCCGCTTCTGCGGACCGATCAACATGTGTAGCCCTGGTTCTGAGTGCAACACAGGCGTGCAGTTCGCCGCGATGCAGGGCGGAGCCAGTGAGCTCCACGCCGTCTGCTCGGCGGTGACGCCGTGCAACCCCTTCGATCAGTCGCCCTGCCAGGCGACCGAGGCCTGCCAGTTGGGCGTCGCTGGAACTCCGGTCTGTCAGTCGGGCGGCACGGTGATGTCTGGTGGAGCGTGCACGACCTCGGCCTTCTGCGCGCGCGGTCTGCAGTGCGTCGCAGCGGCTGCCGGTGGCCAGTCTGGAATCTGCCGCGCGTTCTGTAATGTGGACGGTGGCATGCCCAGCTGCGGCGCTGGCCAGTGCCAGAACAACATGGCCACGGGCTTCGGCACCTGCTCCATGTGATCGCAGCGCCTGCCTGAAGTCGATCGCGCCCGCTCCGGGAAACTGGAGCGGGCGTTGTCGTATGCGGGCGTCTGCGAGCGGTCGACCACCGCACCCCGCTCGCTCGAGAGCGCGTCACGGGGCTCGACGTTCCTTGCGAAGGCCGTTCGGTCGAGTCTGAAGACAACGATATCCTGGAGCCGTCGGAGAACTCTCTGGTCGATCGCACCCAGTTCCGCATCAGTCATCGATCGCCAATCCTCGACGGCTCCCTCATGTGCTTCTTTCAGACTCGATGAGCGCTCGGCCGCGTCGACGCAAAGCGAACTCATGACGCTGCGGCCAGCGGCGCGAGCCGAGTGGCGTCAGTCAAGCCGGCTTGCGATGGGTCGGGCGCCCACGGGCTCTCAGCGGCTTGATCATCACCTGGGGCATGGCGATGCCCAGAGCTCATCAGGCGTGATGCTCGGCCTGCGCTGCGGCTATGCTCCGTGGGGTGACTGCTCAGGTTCCTGCCGTGGACCCCGTCGTAGGGCTCACCCTCGCCGGCTACGTCATCGAGGCGCGCATCGGGGAAGGGGGCATGGGCCTCGTCTATTCCGGCGTGCAGACGGAGATCGGCAAGCGCGTCGCCATCAAGGTCATCAAAGCGGACATCGGCGAGTCTGCCGACATCGTGCAGCGCCTCATCGCCGAGGCGCGCGCGGTCAACGCGATTCGCCACCGGGGCATCGTCGACATCTTTGGCTCTGCGAAGCTGCCCGACGGTCGGCAGGCCATCATCATGGAGTACCTCGAGGGGCGCTCCCTCGAGGACGCGCTCAGCGAGGCGCGCGCCCAGGGGCGAACGCTGTTGCTGCCCGACGTCTTGCAGATCGCCGATGAGGTGCTCAGCGCGCTCTCCGCCGCACACCAGGCGGGCGTCATTCACCGAGACCTGAAGCCCTCGAACATCTTCCTGTGCCGCACCCCGACAGGGGAGCAGCACGTGAAGCTGCTCGACTTCGGCATCGCCAAGATGGGGGTCGTGCAGGAAACCAAGGCCAGCGTCGTGTTGGGGACGCCGTCGTACATGGCGCCCGAGCAGGCACGCGGGGAATCGGTCGGGCCGGCCCTCGACCTCTACGCGATGGGCGTCATTCTCTTCGAGCTCGTCACCGGCTCACTGCCCTACACCGGCGACAACGCGGTGCGCGTCATCTACCAGCACCTCGAGGCCCCCATTCCCACGCCGTCGTCGCGCAACCCCTCGCTCCCGGGAACGCTCGACGCCATCATCATGCGACTGCTCTCGAAGCGAAGTCATGAGCGGCACGGCTCGGCCGACGAGCTGCGGCGCGAGCTTGCGCGCCTGAGGGTCGCGGTCTCTGATCCCTCGGCGCTGAAGACCATTGACGAGCCCATCGCGCCATTCGACCCCATGCAGCCGCTCGAGCAGACCTTCGTGAAGGCGAGGACCCCCGAGCCGGGCGTGCCGCCTGCGGTGAATGGGACCGGCGTCCTCGCGCCTGACGTCGCGGCGCGTGCCCGCACGCTCGCGAGTGAGGTGCCGGACGTCATCGCTCCGCCCGTTGCGACTCCGGTGGCTGCATTGGCGTCGCGCGGGCCGCCGACCGCCGACCTCGCCCAGTCCGTCAAGAAGAGCCGGGCGCCGCTCGCCGTGCTGGGGTTGCTGGGGGCCGTCGTCGTGGCGGCGGTCGCCTGGGTCGCGAGAGGCTCGACGGAAGCCCTCCCCGCGGTCGCTGCAGTCGCCCCGCTTCAGGTGGCGCAGCCAGAGCCCGTGGCTTCCCACCCGACCCCAACCTCGGTTGCGGAGCCCCAGCCCCCGGTTGAGCCAACGCCCGTGGTGGAGGCGAAGCCGGTGGAGCCGACGACCGACGCGAAGGCCGATGCGCAGAAGCGCCTGACTCCGCGGCAGCGGCTCCAGGACAAAGTCAGGCTCCTCGATCGCGGCGTCGCCAGGGCGAAGAAGGGTGGCCTCGACGTGCAGTTGCTCGAGCGTCAGCTCACGATGGTGCGCAGCCGGCTCGACACCGCCAACTCGCCCGACGAGCTCGAGCAACTCCAGGTCGCGGTCGACCGCATCGCAGAAGAGCTGCGCGAGAACTGACCTCAGCCTCGACTGGTGATGGGGCCCTTCAGTCACAGCACAGGAACGGCCGAGACTCGTTGCAGAAGGCCCCGCTGACGCGGCCGCTCGGCTCCCAGACGGGAGCGTTCGAGGCAGCGGTGCCGATCGTGAAGCCCATGCAGTCGTCGTAGTTGCTCGTGGCGGTTCCGAAGGCGATGTGCGCCCCGGACAACCAGCCCGTCGGCAAGTTCAGGCCGATAGAGAAGGACGACACGGCCTCCTGCGTCGAGCACACGTGGGCCGTGCTTGTGCCGCAGGTGAACTCGCAGAGCGTCTTCAACCCGCGGTAGCCGCCCCGCCCCCCATTGAGTGGGGCCGTCGCGCCGCAGAACGCGCCGTTGAAGCTCAGCGGGCGCGTGGTGCCTCCGTCAGGAAAGGTGATGCTGTTTCTCACGACGCGGCCCGCAACGTTCGATCGGTCGGCCTCGAGGGCGTAGGGCACGGCGTTGAGCTTCACGCGTGGCAACACGGTCGAGTTGACCTGGAGCTCGATGAACAGGTCGGGCTGCGCGCGAACCTGGTCTGCGCACGCGGCACCCAGTTGAACCGAGAACCGGCCAAGCGGGTCTGGCGTCAGCATCTGCGGCGTCGTCGCGCACGCCTGCACGCCACCCGAGGCGATGGGAAAGAGGCGCACCGTGACTTCCTGTTGGCCAGAGAGCGGAGCGCCCACCGAGTCTTGCAGCGTGCCCGAGTAGACCAGCGGCGAGCTCGACGGCGCACCACCGGCCATCACCGTGCCCACCACGCCCATCACCACCACCCCAACGACGAGGGTCCACTTGAACGAGCGCATGCCTGGTCCTCCTCCAAAAAGGTTCGTCACGGGGCGAGGCCCCCTTCGACACAGATGTTGCTGGCGCACACGCGGCCCTGCGTCTCGAGCCGACCGTTGATGACGTGAATGGCTCCAGCAGAGGGCTGGGGCGGGAGCGTGAAGACGCCGCCGTTGAGCACGGTGATGCCCCCGTCGGGCTGAGGCGGACGCCCCGCGTCGACGCCTGCGTCACTCCCTGCAACGCCTGCGTCGACACCTGCATCAACGCCTGCGTCGACGCCTGCGTCACTCCCTGCAACGCCTGCGTCGACACCTGCATCAACGCCTGCATCGATGCCTGCATCGACGCCTGCATCGACGCCTGGCTCACCCGCGTCGACGCCCGCATCGACGCCCGCATCGACGCCTGGCTCACCCGCGTCGACGCCTGCATCGATACCCGCGTCGTCACCCGCGTCGGGAGCACCTGCATCGACGCCCGCGTCATCAACCGCCCCGGCGTCTGCACCCGCATCGGTCGCACCCGCGTCATCGACCGCGCCACCACCCCCAGCGGAGCCACCGCCTGAGGAGCCACCACCCCCAGCGGAACCACCGCCGGCGCCTGCGCGACAGAGCGAGGGGTCGCCGGCGTCACAGCCCAGGGCATCCCAGTCGGTGCAGCCCGACGCGGCCGCGAGCGTGAGCACCACCGCCAGTGCGCGCTTCACGGGAAGGTACCTCCCACGACGAGTGTGCCGCCCGACGCGTTGGGGGCCACGGTGACGGTCGCGGGCGCCGAGGGCGCGGCGAGCACCCAGATGAGAGAGGTGACCACGGCCGCGCCACCGCCGACCATCAACCCGAGGCCCAGCGTCTCCTTCAGCTTCCCGGCCTCCACCAGCGGCCGCACCTCGGAGCTGAGGAGTCCGCCGGCGCTCAGGCGGTCACGCTCACTCGCAGCAGAGAGGAACGTGCCGACGCCAGCCCCCGCCGCCGCGACCCCGACGAGGCCGGGGACCCAACGCACGAAGCTGCCCCCGGCGTTCGCGGGCGGAGGAGCAGGGGCTATCACCAGCGGCGGCGCAGCGCTCGCGACCGGCGCCGGAGGTGTCACAGGAGGTGGCGCAGGGACGGGCGCAACCACCGGGTCAGGAATCCCCGCGGCGCGCCTGACTGCTGGCGCCATCACCGCGCGCGTCTTCTCGCCAAGCACCTCGAGGATGGTGGCGCTCGGGCCTTCGGCGACGAACGACTCGACCTTGCGACCGTCTTCCTCGACCAGCAGCAGATCGACCTTCACCACGGCCTCGTCCACGACGCGGGCGGACTCCACGGTCACCAGGAGGGTGGCGCCCCGAGCCCTCGCTTCCTTCACGAGGCACGGCAACTTGCGCTGGCACTTGCTGAGGTCGCCGACGGCTTGAGAAGCGATGTCCGGGCCCACCACCAGCGCGTCGCGAACGGTCGCGAGCTGCGCGGCAGCCGCCGGCTGCGCGACCCCCTGTCGACGTGAGAGCACCACCCACGGCGCAGGCGCCGCCTGATGGACCACCAACAAGACGAGACCGAGCAAGCGAACTCTCCCTCACAGCGGTGACCCGACCGGACACTAGCGGCGTGTGCGCTGAATGAACAGAAAGTGCAGCTCTCGTTGCGGAGCAGGCTCGAGCGCGAGCTCTGAGCGTCGTCGAAGCAGTCGCCGGTGACTCGTGCTGCGGGAGCGGCTCAGCGTTTGATCATCACCTGGGCCATGCCGATGCCCATCGCAGGCAGCTCATCAGGCGTGACGCTCGGCTTGCGCTGCGGTGGCGTGCGCCAGGCGTTGAACTTCGCCTCGGCCTCGAGCTGCGCGCGCTGCGCGTCGGTGTATTTCAGGTAGCACAGCTTCGTCTGCTCGCTCGGCAGGCGCAGATCGCTCACCACGCCGAACCACGAGAGCACCTTCAGCGCGTAGAACGTGAAGTCGACCTCCCACCAGAACCAGCCCTGGTTGGCGGTGTTCTGGTGGAAGTGGTGGTTGTTGTGCCAGCCCTCGCCGCAGGTGATCAGCGCGAGGATGAAGCTGTTCCGGCTGTTGTCGGTGGTGAGGTAGCGGCGGCTGCCGAAGATGTGCGTCAGCGAGTTGATGCTGAACGTGCCGTGCCACACCAGCACCGTCGAGACGACGCCGGCGTAGAAGGCCCACGGCAGCCCGCCGATGGCGTAGACGACGGCGAGGCCCACCAGCGGCGGCACCAGGAAGTACTTGTTGAGCCACACGAGTTCCGGGTACTTCGCGAAGTCCTTGATGGCCGAGAGGTTTGTCTCCTCGTAGTCCTTCACGAGGATCCAGGCCATGTGGCTCCACCAGAAGCCCTTGCGCGCCGGAGAGTGAATGTCGTTCTCCATGTCGCTGTAGCGGTGGTGGTGCCGGTGATTCGCGGCCCACCAGAGCACGCCCTTCTGCACACCCATCTGCGCGAGGAACGCGAGGATGAACTGGAACACGCGGCTCGTCTTGAACGCGCGGTGCGAGAAGTAGCGGTGGTACCCGGCGGTGATGCCGAACATGCGCAGGTAGTAGGTGACGAAGACGACCGCGACGTACTCCCACTTGAACGGAAAGAGCACCACCAGCGGCAGCAGGAAGTGCCAGCCGATGAAGGGAATCGAGGCCACCAGGTTCCACTGGTGCGGAGGCGCGGGCTTGGTCGTCGTCGAGGTCATGTGGGGCCGTTCTGTGTTCGACCCGATCAACACCCACGGCCGTCATCCGATCGTCAGCGCGCCCGACATTCCCCCTCGATGGGAAACTTCGCTGTCATCGCCCGGTCATTTCGATGGGCCCGGAAGCGTCGCGAGCCACGCGTCGAACTCAGGCGTGCCGCGGAGCGAGGCGAGATCGGAGTCCATTCGTGCGGCTGCTGCGTCGCGGTAGCCGTGCTGCGCGGCGAGCGTCAAGCAACGAAGCGCGTGGACAGACTCCTTCGCGCGAGCCCAGTCACAGGCCGCCGTGTAGGCGTGCGCCGCTGACGGCTCGGCCTCGAAGGCGGCTTCGGCCATCTGCGCGGCGCGGGCGTAGTGATCGCGCAGGTAGAGCACCCGCTCGGCCGCGAGGTACCCGTGCGCGAGGCGAAGGCCAGGCAGCGCGCGGGCGTCGCTCTCACGCCCGAGGCGGAGCAGGGTGCCGGCGAACTCGGCGCGAAGGTTTGGGTCGTCAGACACGCGCGCGGCCTCGGCCCACAGCGGCAGCGCGGTCTCGTCGTCGCCCACCAGCGAGTGCGCCGCGGCGAGCGCGTGTGGAGGGATGGGGACGTCGCCGACGTTGCGGAAGTGACGGAGCGCCTCGAGGCCATCAGAGGACTTCACGGCGACGAGGCCGAGCATGAGGTGGGCCCGGGCCTTCACCCCCGCTGGCACGTCGATGCTCCGCAGCACCGCCTCGCCCGCCGCCCGCGCCTCGACGAGCTGCCCGGCGTCGAGCTTCCGGCCGAGGTCGGCCAGCGTCTCCATCATCGGGTCGGCGACGGCGCTCGCTGGCAGCTCGCCCCGCAGGTAGCCCTGAATCACCGAGACGGCCCGGAAGCCCCACAACCCGAAGAGCAGCCCCAGGACCGCGGCCTTCAGGAACAGCGCGAGCCCGAGCCCTGCCGCCGCGAAGAGGAGCGTGACGACCTGCGCGTAGAGGAAGCCCTTCTTCCCGAAGAGGTGCATCAAGACGGCGCGGGCGATGTGGCCTCCATCGAGCGGGGCGACCGGTACCAGGTTGACCAGCGCCCAGAAGAGGTTGGCCATGAAGGTGGCCTTGAGCACGTACGCCGCGACGGGGTGCATCGGGCCCACCGCTTCCAGCCCCAGGAGCGCGCTGCCAGCCACGACGCCCAGCAGCAGCCCCGCGAACGGACCGGCCAGCGTCAACAACACCTCGCGGTGCCAGGGAATCTCGCCCGGCGCGTTGGGCATCGTTCGACCGCCGAGGCCGAGGAGCTGAACCGACGGCGAGTAGCCGAAGGCCCGCGCGCTGAAGGCGTGCCCCAGCTCGTGCACGAGGACCGAGATCGAGATGATGAGGCCCCAGATGAGCATCACCACGGCCATCGTCTTCGTGCGCTGGGGGTTCTCGGTGTCGAGGAGAATGGTGCCCGGCCACTCGGCGCCGTTGCGCTCACTCATCGCGAAGCTCCACGCGAGGAGGGTCGAGATCAGCAGGTGGCTGACATGCACCTGCACGGGAACTCCGCCGAGCCGGAACTGGAACACCCGACAACTCGTACCACGCGAACCGTCAGTTGCGGCCACTCCCGCCTGTCCGTTCACCCACGCCGTTCGCGCGACTCGGCGGCGCCGAGCCTGATAGGGACGTCCTCCGCATGTTGCCCATTGGTCCGTACACCCTGAAGAACCGCTTCATCCTCGCGCCCATGGCGGGGGTGTCGGAGATGCCGTTCCGCACCATCGCCTTCGAGCAGGGCGCCGCGCTGTGTCCCACCGAGCTGGTGAGCGCGCAGGGCCTGTTCCGCATCAACAACCGCACGCTCCGGTACCTGCGCTTCAACCCCGAGGTCGAGCGGCCGTACTCGCTGCAGATCTTCGGTGGCGAGCCCGAGGTGATGGCGCAGGCCGCGGTGATCGGGAAGCAGCACGGCGCGCAGATCATCGACATCAACATGGGCTGCCCGGTGAAGAAGGTGACCAAGTCGGGCGCCGGCTCCGCGCTGTTGTGCGACCCGCCACGCGCGGGGCAGCTCGTGAAGCTGATTCGCGACGCGACGGGCCTGCCGGTGACGGCGAAGATCCGCAGCGGGTGGGACGCGAACAGCCGCAACTTTCGCGAGATGGCTGACTCGCTCGGCGCCGCTGGAGTCGCCGCGCTCGCCGTTCACCCTCGCACCCGCGCGCAGGGGTACTCCGGCAAGGCCGACTGGGCCGTGATCGCCGACCTCAAGAAGCACGTCGGCAACGCGTTTCCGATCATCGGCAATGGTGACGTGAAGACCGTCGACGACGCCACGCGCATGCTCGAGACGACCGGCTGCGACTACGTGATGATCGGCCGCGGCGCGCTGGGAAACCCGTGGCTGTTCCGGGAACTTCTCGGCGGGCAGAAGCCGACGCGTGAAGAGCGCGCGACCCTCGTGCTCCGTCACTTCCGCGAGCACCTGCACTTCGTCTCGCACGAGCGTGTGTCGCGCGAGAAGCTCACGCCTGAAGAAGAGGCCGTGCGGGCCGAGAAGGCGGCGGTGCACAACTTCCGCAAGCACCTCGCGTGGTACGCGCACGGGCTCGCCGGCGCCTCGCACTTCCGGAACCTCGTCAACCGCCTCGAGACGAAGCGTGAGGTCGAGAGCTCGGTGGAGCAGTTCTTCCTCGGGGCCGAACACGACGCCGCCGCGCCCGAAGAGGAGTACGACGTCGACTACCGGACGGCGCTGGGCTGACCGCCGGACGTCACTCCACGAACTCGACGTCGACCTTCTTCTCCCTCGCGTGCTCCTTCGCCTTCGCGACCTGCTCGAGCGTGAGCCAGGGAGCCGCCAGCGCCACCGGCTCCAGCAAACGCGGCCATCGAGATGAAGCGGAGCACCAGGGTGCGAGCGGTCATGGCCGAGCTCAGACTCGTGCCGGCTCCGACTCGTCAATGCTGGGTTCGACGGTCGCAGCGCGCGGGTTTTGTGACCATTGATTCCGTGGTGGCCTGCGCGTGAAACTCACGGGGTGCACCACGTGGATCCCGCCTCGAAGGGTCTTGTCGTTCTTCTGACGCTGGTCGGGGTCGGCATGACCGCCTGGCTGGCGAAGTCTGGGCGGACGACTGTGGGGAAGGGGTTGTTGAAGAGGACCATCACCTCGCGGACCCATCCATGGGCGTTCGCGTTCGAGGTCATGAAGCTCGGGGTTGCGACCCTGATCCTGGCAGCGTTCAGCGTCTACCTGCTCCTTCGCGACTGAGGCGCGTTCAGCCGCCGCCGCCCTTGAGCGTCCAGATCTCGCGGCCGGTCTTGAGCACCTTCTTGTCGATGGTCACCGACGCGTTCTCGGCATCGGCCATCTGCTTGAGCTCGGCGATGTCGGCCGCGCTGCCATCACAGAAGCCCATCGGGCGCGTCGACTCGGCGGTCATCAGCTGCACCTTGAACTCGCCCTTGTCCCAGCGGGTCTGCGTCGCGTTGTTGTACGGGTGGATCATGGCGCCTTCATGCCTCGTTCGCGCGTCAGATGCCCGTGGCTAGACTTTCTCCACGCGGCACAGCCCCGAACGAAACGCCGGGAAGCCGCTGATGGGGTCGCGTTTGTCAGGGCTGATGAGCCGGTTGGGGTTCGCGTCAGCAAAGCCCGCCGCCATCACGGCGCACTCGCGCTGCACGTCGTTGGTCACCACCGCGGTCAGCTGAATGCTCCCGTACGGTGACGTCACCTTCACGCGGGTCCCCGACGAGATGCCGAGCGGCCGGGCCACGTCGGTGTGGAGGATCACCTCGGCCGTTCGCATGCGCGCGTTCACGCTCGGCACGTCATGGAACTGCGAGTTGATGTACGCGCGCGGCCGCGGGCCGGTGACGAGCCGGAGCGGGAACTCTGGCGTCGGCACCTCCGTCGGGGGTGTCCACACCGGCAGGCCCGGGTGGCCCTCACGCTCGAGCAGCTGGCTCTTGAACTCCGCGCGGCCCGAGAGCGTCGCGAACTTCGGTTGTTCGACGGTGAGCGAGGGCTTCGGCTGTTGTTGTGGGTCGTGCATCCACCGCACGTGCTTCTGCTTCGACGCCTCGTGCATCGACGCCCACGGGAAATACTCGCCGAGGCCCAGCTTCTTCGAGAGCTCGACGAGCACCTTCCAGTCGGGCCAGGCCTCGTGCTGCGGCGCGACGAGGCTCTGCGCCGCGACGTTGTCAGCGTCATCGACGTCAGGAGATTCGGCGAAGGTGGTCGCGGGCAAGACGACGTCGGACCTGCGCGCAGACTCGGTGAAGAAGGGATCGATGGTGACGAGCAGGTCGAGCTTCTCCGCGGCTTCCTCGAGCCGTTGCGTGCCCTGCGACGTCACCAGCGCGTTGCTCGCGAGCAGCATGACGGCCCGAATCGGGTAGGGCGTGTCGCGCAACACCGCGTCGGCGAGCAGTTGCCCCTGCGCCTCGCGGTTGAACATCTCGTACAGCGGGTAGGCGTCTCGGCCGAGCGCGCGGGCCTTCACGGGCGGCGGGACGGGCTCCGGCGTGACGAGATCGTAGAACGCCGGGAGCATCTCGTCCTTGAAGCGCGCGCCGGGCGGCGTCAGCACCGAGCGTGGCTCCTGGGTGCCGTCGAAGCGGCCGATCAACACCTCGAGCGAGCTGATCGCGCGGAGCGTCTGCACGCCGTTCTCGTGGTGTTCGACGCCGAGGCCAGCCCAGACGCCCGTCGGCCCTTCTTGCGCCATGAGCCGTGCGATGCGCTCCACGTCGAGCGCGGGGACGCCGGTGAGCCGCTCGACCTCGGGCAGCGTGTACGTGCTCGCGAGCGCGCGCAGATCCTCGAGCCCCAGCGTGTTCGCCTCCATGAAGGCGCGATCGAACCAGCCGTTCTCGAGCACCACCCGAATGAGGCCGAGCGCGAGCGCGCCGTCGGTGCCGGGCCGCACGGGGACCCACATCGTCGCTTCGCGCGCGAGCCCCGTCTTCACCGGGTCGATGACGATCAGGTTGCCGCCGTCGGCCTTCTTCGCGACGACGTGGAGGAACGGTGGCGCCGTCACGCCCGGGTTCGAGCCCCACAGCACCATCGTCTTCGCGCGGCGAATGTCCGACGAGTACTTGCTGCCCACCGTGAGCGCCTGCCCCATGCGCAGCGAGGCTTCACAGAGGCTGGCGACGGTCGAGACGTTGGGAGAGCCGAACGCGCGGGCGAAGCGATGCAGCCAGTTCACCAGCGGGTGCCGCACCATCGGCCAGCCGGTCTGAAGGAGGAGCGCCTCGGGCCCGTGCTTCGCCTTCACCGCCTGCAGCCGCGTCGCGATCTCGGTGAGCGCCTCGTCCCACGAGACCTCGTGAAATTCGTCGCCCTTGCGCACCATCGGGTGCTTCAGCCGCGCGCCGCTGTGCACCATCTCTCGCAGCGCGAAGCCGTGCTCGCAGAGGAAGCCCTTGGTGCGTGAGGTGAGATCGCCTTCGACCTTCTCGAGCCGGTCGCCGCGCGTGTGCCCGATGATCCCGCAGTGCATGAGACAGAAGCGACAGGTGCCCTTCGTGCTGGCGACGGCTTCTGTGGAGAGACTCCCCGCGACGAGGGCGCCAGTGCCGGCGAGCGCGGCGCCGATGGGCGCGGCCTTCATCAGATCGCGCCGGGTGAACTTCTTCCGCACGACGGTGTTGATGGGCGGGCGAGTCATGCCGGGACCCAGAGCACCAGCTCGAGGAGCTCGCTGCCGCGGACGCATCGGCCACGGCGAACGACGATCCTCCTGCCGGGCCGCGAGCGAGTCGGGCTTCCTCGAATCGAATCGACGAGCTCGCTGACGTGGACGCAGCGGCCGCGGCGAGCAGCGGTGCTCAAGCCGGCCCCCGGCGCATCGGGCCGCGGCGAATGGGCTCGGGTTTTGGAATTTCTGTGCCAAGCGGCTCGATGATGATCGCATGCGCGCCGTCGGGGCACGCCTCTTCACACAGCCCGCAGCCGACGCAGGCCTCGACGACGAAGAGCGGCGCCTTCTGCGGGCCGACCAGCACCACCGCTTTGTCCGGGTACGGGCACACCTGGTAGCAGAGCCGGCACACGCCGCTGCCGTTCCAAGGCAGGCACTTCGAGCGCGTCAGCACCGGCACGCCCATGCGGACTTCCTGCGCGATCACCTCCGCGTCGGCGGCGATGGGCAGCAACGCGTCGGTCGGACAGACCTGCGTGCACTTCATGCAGAGCACACAGGCGCGATCGGTCAGCTCCAGGTGCGGTGTCGCCTGCTCGAGCGAGAACGTGGAGGGGAAGCGGATGCACGCGGTCGGGCACACCTCGGCGCAACGGAAGCACCCGATGCACGCCTGCTCGAAGGGGCCGGGCGCGAGGGCCCCGGGCGGGCGGATCTTCTTCGGGTTCGCGCGGGCGCGTTTGGGCACCACGGCGAGCGACACCGCGGCGGCGAGAGCTCCGATGAGGCCGCGGCGATTCATGTGCCTGGCTTCTCCTCGGGCGTGCGGAGCACCGACGGCGTTCCCAGCTTCCACGTCAGCGCCTTCGTCGGGCACGAGGCGATGCAGCGCCCGCAGCGCTCACAGCCTCCGTCGAGCTTGTCGGTCATCGGCAGCTGGCCCAGGTTGCAGACCACGTCGCAGATCGTGCAGTCGGTGCATTTGGGAATCTCGCGGTGAATGCGCACCGGAGACAGCGCTCCCAGCGTCGAGAACATCGCGCCGCCGGGACACAACGAGCGACAGAAGCCGGCCCGCGAGACGAAGGTGTCGAAGAGGAACGCGCCCAGCACCACGAAGACGCCTGCGCCGAGCGAGCCGTAGAAGAGCGCGCGGAAGACCTCTCGCCCGATGATGGCCGGCGGGTAGATGAGCGGGAGCAGCTGAGTGCCCAGGAGTGCGCTGCCGAGCAACACGCCCACCATCGCGACCCGCGCCGTGACGCGCGGCACCTTCACGTCCTTGATGGGCACGCCGAGCCTCGAGAGGAACCACCGCGCCGCGTTGCTCGCCGCGAGGATCGGCAGGTACGGGCACGCCCACCCACAGAAGAACCGGCCCAGCAGCACCACGAGGAGCAATCCGGGGAGGAGTGTCCACACCATGCCCCACGAGACGCCGCGGTGGAGCGTGACGCCCAGCCACACGAGCGGATCGACGAGCTCGATGCCGAAGAGGACGATCGAGGTCGGCGCTCCGACGAAGGGCACCTCGACCACTGGGAGCCACTGGATGAGCCGCGCCCAGGGCGAATCATCAGCGAGTCCCGCGCCTTCCACCGAGACCGCGCGCAGGTGAAGCAGGGGCAGCCCGAAGGTGAGGGCGACCGAGAAGGCCAGGAACAGCCGACGCGCGAGTTGGTAGCCACGGCCGTAGCGCAGGGTGATGTCGAGCGGCTGCAGGGGTCGACGCGCCATCGGCGGGCCGTTCCGGTGCGAAGCGGGGGCCACGCCATCGCGCCTCCACCCGGCCTTCCAGGTCTGCAGGATTTTCGTGAACGCGGCTGATCGGGCTCAAGCGGCGAAAAGGCTGCGTGTGGGCAACAGCCGAGAATCGTTCGGTTGGGAGCGGTCGTGTCAGGGGGCTGTGCTACTCGATACCTCGTGAGGGACCTCGCCAAACCGCTGAAGTGGGTGTGGCCGGCCGCTGACGTCGAAGGTGACGTGGCGGCGCGGCTCTCGAAGGAGCTGGGCCTTCACCCGCTGACTGCCCGCGTGCTCGCGAACCGGGGCTACCAGACGCCCGAGGCTGCGCAGGGCTTTCTGTCTGACGCGCTCACCGGGCTCCCCGATCCGTTCCTCATGAAGGGCCTGCCAGCGGCCGTGGAGCGGCTTCTTCGCGCCATCGATCGCCAGGAGCAGGTGACGCTGTGGGGCGACTACGACGTCGACGGCGTGTGCTCGACCGCGTTGTTGACGACGTTCCTCCGCGACGTGGGCCTCGCGCCCCGCACGTACATTCCGCATCGGCTCGGCGAGGGCTACGGGCTCAACTCCACCGCCATCGAGAAGCTCGCGCAGGAGGGCACGCAGCTGTTGGTGACGCTCGACTGCGGCATCACCTCACACGCCGAGATCGCGAAGGCGAACGCGCTGGGCCTCGAGGTGATCGTCGTCGATCACCATGCCGTGCCCGAGACGATGCCGCCCGCGGTCGCGGTGTTGAACCCGCTCCAGCCGGGGTGTGAGTACCCGACGAAGTGGCTGTGCGCCGGTGGGGTGACGTTCAACCTCTGCATGGCGCTGCGGAAGTCGTTGCGGGAGCGGGGGCACTTCTCGACCCGGCCCGAGCCGAACCTGAAACAGCTGCTCGATCTCGTCGCGCTCGCGACGGTCGCTGACGTGGTGCCGTTGACGGGCGCGAACCGGGTGCTGGTGCGGCATGGGCTCGAGATCCTCACTGCTGCGGCGCGGCCTGGCGTGCGGGCGCTCAAAGAAGTGTCGCAGCTGTCGGGGGCGCGCATCACTGCAGGGCACGTCGGCTTCCGGCTCGGGCCTCGCATCAACGCCGCGGGCCGGCTCGATGACGCGTCGCTGGGGCTGCAGCTGTTGCTCTCGCGAGATCTCGACGCAGCGCGCCCGCTCGCCCAGAAGCTCGACGCAGCGAACGCGGAGCGGCAGCAGATCGAGCGCAACATGCTGCAGGGCGCGATCGATCAGGCGCAGGGCTTCGTCGATCGGGGCGCGAAGGGGCTCGTGCTGGCGCAAGAGGGGTGGCACCCCGGCGTGGTGGGCATCGTCGCCTCACGCGTCGTGGAGCGCTTCCACCGGCCCACCGTGCTGATCGGCTCGCACGACGGCACGTGGAGAGGCTCCGCGCGCAGCATCGAGGGCTTTCACCTCTACGATGCGCTGAAGACGTGTGAGGGCTTCCTCACGAAGTTCGGCGGGCACAAAGCGGCGGCGGGCTTGTCCATCGATCCCTCCAGGCTCGATGAGTTCCGCGCGGCGTTCGAGAACGTCACCGGCGAGCGGCTGACCGACGAGCAGCTGGTGCCGAGGCAGCGGGTCGACGCCGTGGTGTTGCCGCGAGAGCTCGACGTGAAGGCCGTCGAGGCGCTGCAGACGCTCGCGCCGTTCGGCATGGGCAACCCCGAGCCGGTGCTGGCCGTTCGCCGCGCCGTCACCTCACCGCGCGTGCTCGAGAACAAGACGCCCGGGTTGCCAGGTCACTTGAAGTTGTCACTCGAGGCGGCGCCGCAGCTCGACTGCATCGGCTTTGGCTTCGCCGAGCTCGCGCCGTTGACCGAAGCGCCCGTCGACCTCGCGTTCCAGGTCGCGGTCGACGAGTACCTCGGCCGGGAGCGGGTGGGCCTGAAGCTGAAGGCGCTCCAGGCGACACCGTAGCCGCGGCGCTCGCGCCCTCAGCGATTCAGCGCGAGCTGGTAGTAAAACGCCGTGTTGGGAACGAGCGAAGGTGAGTTGACGTTGATGCTGCTCGCCGCCGGCCCGATGTCGATCCAGGTGGTGCCGGCCGAGCCCAACGCGAGCGGCCCGCCAGTGAGTGCTCCGTAGCGATATTCGACGTCACCGTTGGCGTAGAGAACCGCCTGCATGTCGATCGAGGCAGGGCCGTCGAAGTGGCCCCAGTTCTCCCAGCTGACGTACACGTCGCCGTTGGCCTCCTGCCTGAAGTACGCGTTTGCGCCGGCGTTGGCAGTGCCATCGAGGTCACTCCAATGCGGGGCGATCACGAACGTCGGCGCGGACGACGAAGGCGCCGACTTGTTGATGAAAGACACACTCGAGGCGGCGTACGGAAGGATGGCTCCATTGGCGCCGATGGTCAGCGTGCTGATCTCGACGCCATACAGGTTGATGGGTTGAGTCAGCTGCACCACCGCCACGCCTTCGTCGTCGTCAGGCGAACCGAAGGACTGGAAGTTGATGCGAGTACCGTTGCCGGCCATCGACTGAAACTGCCGACTCGTCGGCGCGGGCGCCTCGTAGGGGAAACACGACTGGTTCGCGCTCCCCGGGCTCCCGCGCTGCCCATTGCTGCCGTAGCCCGGCCGAACGCTCTCGCAGATGAAACGAAGGGTGGGCGTGGCGTAGGTGACCCAGGGCGAGCGCTGATCCTCCAGCGCGTACGAGAAGCCAGGAGTGATGTCGTTGGGCAAGGTCGAGGTGGCGCTGGGGAAGCGGGTGTACTCGTTGCCTCCGATGCCGATTCGAACGACGACGTCTGTCGCGGGCGGCACGAACGTCGACGGGAGCACTGCGTCCACCCGGCGTTGCGCCTCGACCCCACCGTCTTGCAGCAGGAGCCCACCGTCGCCAGGGTCACCAAGGTCGGCGGCCTGCGCCAGCAGGAGCTTGCCGAACGGCTCCAGGATGGTGCCCATCGGGATCTGGAAGGTCTGCACACCGCCGAAGTCGACGTCCCAGCCGCCGAGGTCGACCCCTGCGTCGGAGTTCGAGCCAATCTCGATCCACAGACCGTTGGTCACCGAGGACGCCGGTCGATAGTTCACCTCTGACACGGCGAACTGGTTGAGCGGGTAGTTGGCGGTGCCCTCGGCCTCCATCGGGTCGCCGTTGATCAGCGCGAACCCCGCGAACGGGGTGGCTTCAATCGTCATGTTGGCGGGCACCGCCTGGCGCGCGAAGAACCGGTAGACGTCGCCAGAGACCACCGGCATCGACGGGCTGACCTCGTCGGACTCGCTGTTGTTGACGACGCCGACCGTGCCCTGGCGCGGCACCTTCAAGAAGTCGCGGTAGGCAAAGACGATCTTCCCGTTCGAGTGCACCTGCGCCTGGAACGTCACACGCGAGTCGACAGGGCCGTTGGTCGGTCGAACGTTCGTCCACTGCACGATCAGCCGGCGGGCGTCGCTGACCGCGTCGACGCGCCAGTGCACCTGGTTCGCGGCCGTCGCCAGATCGTTCCAGAAGGGGGCGATGGTGAGAGGCTCGAGGGCATTGCCGAGGCGGGGGTCGTTCTCTGGGCGGCCCGAGATGGCGGTCGACGAGGTGGTCAGGTTGAACCACCCGTACCTCGAGACGTTGAGCCGGGTGGCGTTGACGCGGGTGCCGAAGAGGGTGGCCTGAAACGCGGTGGGCAGCAGCACGTTGCTCGCGTTCGCCGTGCCGAACGTCATGGGCGTTCCCGAGGTGCGAATGTCGATGAAGGCTTCGCCGGCAGGGTTCTTCTCGATGTTCTTGAAGCCCGAGACCTGAGTCGCCGTGCCGGTGCTGATGCCAGTCACGGTGTTGGGGGCGCGAACCGGGAGCTGCCGCGAGAAGGTGAACGTCGCGGGCGTGCCGACCTCGACGTCGATGGTGTGAACGACGGGAGCGCTCCCCGTGCCGTTGTCAGCCTCGAGCCGGTACGTGAGGCGCGTGAGGGAGGGCGGGCGCGAGTTCGGCAGCACCACCAGCGAGCCGGAGTCCACCGGGCCCGTGAACTGGCGGTAGAAGCCTGCGCCGCTGTTGCTGGTGATGCGCACGGCGCGCGCGTTGGCGATGCTCCAGCTCAAGGTGACGGGTTCTCCGGCGGCGGCGATCGACGTCTTGTCGGCCCGGAAGAAGTTGTACGAGATCGGTCCGACGCCCTCGATGGTGCGCGCCTCGCGAGCCTCGGCGCCGCGGCCGTTGCGCACGATGAACTCGACGCGGGTGCTCTGGGTGGGCGCGCTCAACGTGTAGCTGCCGCTGGCGACCTCGGCCCGGCTCTGCGCGAGGTAGGCGCGCCGACCGTCGACGATCAGCTCCGCCGACTCGCCGCCGATGGTCGTCCAGGAGATGGGGAAGGTGCTGCCGCTGAGGGCGTACGAGGGCGCCGTGAAGGTGTTGATGCGCACCCCGCCACCGACCGGCACTTCGAGCGCCCGCGACGACATCGTGGTGCCGTCACTCACCTCGAGAACGTAGGTCAGCACCGCGTCAGGCGGCAGGTTGGTCGGTACGGTGTCGGTGAAGCGGCCCGCCTCGACCTGGCCCGCCGGCACTGGGAGCGCCGTCGCGAGGCCCACGCGCCGCAGCGTCACGCTGCTCGCAGACACCGTCGTCCAGCTCAGCTCGACCGGCTCGCCAGCAGACGGCACGGTGGCGCCAGCGGTGAAGGTGACGACGGTGGGCGCGACCGTGACGCGGGTGGTGGCGACGAAGTCGTCGGCCTGCAACCGATACGTCGTCGACCGCGTGGGGGTGATGCGAACCGAGCCCGACTCGAGCTGGGTGCCGACGTCGATGGCCGCCCCGCCCACTTCTTCGAGCCTGACGGTTCTCGCGCCCGGAGCGTTCCACACCAGGGTCGTCGCCGCGCCGGCCTCGACCGTCGAGGGCACCGCGCTGAAGAGCACCGAGCGGGCCTTGCGCTGCACCGTCACCGAGGTCGCCTTCACGTCGGTGCCGCCTGCGCCCTGGGCGGTGATGAGGAACACCGTGTCTTCGGTGACGGTGATCGACAGCCGCCCGCCTGTCTTCTGATCGCCGAGCTCGACCGGGCCCTGGCCGACCTGCTCGATGGTGACGTCGAGGGCGTTGTTGGTGCCCCACTCGAGCACCACCGCTTGCCCAGGCGAGGTGGTGCGCGGCTCGACGGTGAACAGCGTGATCGACGCTGGCGCAGGCGCCGGCAGCGACGCTTGAGGCCGGTTGGGGCAGCCGGTCGAGATCGCGAGGGTTCCGACGGCGAGGAAAGCGGGAAGGAATCGGTTGATCATGAGTGGCGTCCTTGTCGACGGCTCAGGGAACCCGCGTGAAGCGGAGCGCCATGTTGGAGGTGATGGTGGGGCGGTTGACGCTGAAGACGAGCGCGCGGGCCGGGGCCATCTCGGGCGCCTCGAGCCAGATCGTCGCCGAGTTTCCATTGCCCCGGTTCGTCGTCGAGCCGCTCATCATCGTCGCGTAGTGGTACTCGATGTCGCCGGTGTCGAAGAGCTTCACCTCGAAGGTGAGATCGTCGTTCACGAAGAAGGCCTCGGTCCTGTTCCACTGAATCACCCAGTGCGGCCGCACCTCGGCGGGGTCGGCGTTCGCGGCGAAGCGTTGAACGAACAACGCCGAGCCGGGCCGAGCGCTCAAGAACCGCAGGTCGTCCCAGAAGGGCGCGATGACGCCACCGACATCGGGAGCGGTCGTGTTGGGAGAGACCTTGTTCGTGAAGTTCGAGCTGCCGGTGTACGTCTTGGGCACCAGCCACCCGTTGGTCGAGACCGTCACGATGTTGGTCGGCGTGCCGAAGACCGTGACGGGCGCCGCCGTGACGTCGATGGCCGCGACGGACTCGTCGGGGCTCGGGAGCGCCACCACCCGACCCGAGGTCGAGATGTCTTTGAAGCGCACGGGGATTCTCGACAGCGTGTACCCGATGCACGCGCCTTCGCCGCTCGCACCCGGCGTTCCGCGCTGGCTGGGTGAGAGGTTCCCGTAGGTCTGGCTTGGCCTCGCGGTGCAGAGCCCCGCGGTCAACGGAGCCGTGGCCAGCGCCAGTCGGTTCACGAAGGGGCCGCGGTCGACCGACCACGAGACCCCCTGAACCCCGGCAGGGTAGGAGAGCGTGTTCAAGAAGCCCTGCGGGTTCGAGATGCGCACCAGGCTCCCCGTCGGCGTGAGGTTCAGCCCCGGGACGGGCGCCGTGGCTCCCGGCAACCCGTCGTTGAGCAGCGGATCAGCCGTGGGCGCGAGCACGAGGAAGCCCTGCGGCGCGAGCGTCGTGCCGGCGCCGAGCGTGGCTTGCACGCCGCCATCAGCGTCGCCGATCTGCCAGCCCGACATGTCGACGACGGCGTTCGAGAAGTTGGCGATCTCGAGCCACTGCCCCTGCGGAATGGCCGGGTTGGGCCGGTTCATCACTTCGCTGACGAAGATGTCGGTCGGCTTGACGATCTGATCGAAGACGATGCGAAGGCCTCCGGTTCCGATGCGCACCAGCCCGGCTCCGGGCGCCGCCAGCGTCGAGACGACGGCGGGTGAGATGGAGGCGCCTGCGAAGCTGAGGCTCGACATCGACGCGGGGGTTCCAGCCTGGGTGCCGCCGTCGGCGCCAGCGGTCGCGAACGAGTGCGTGTACCCGAGGCCGATGGGGCCCTGGTACCCGATGGTCGACGCGACGGCAGCCGTGGTGGTGATCGTCTGGTACTCGAAGGTCACCGCTCCGGCCTGATGCACGCGCGCCTGGAAGGTGAGGCTCGACGATGCCTGGCCCCGCACCTTCACCTGGTTCCACTGCACCGCGAGCTCCCGGTTCGGAGCCGTGCCGACGATCTCCCAGAAGATGCCGCCGCCGCCGACCTCGAGGTCGGCCCAGAACGGCGCGACGAAGTCTTCGGGAACCGTGGTGGCCGTCGCCGAAGGAATGGACGCGGGCGTGGCGCGCGCATCTGTCACCGCCGCTGGCGAGAACTGCAGGAACCCGTTGGTCGACACCCAGACGGTGCTCTCGACGCGCCGGCCTCCGAGGAACGTCTCGAAGTCGGTGGCCTCGAACGACAAGACGTTGTCGTTGGCGTTGCGTGGGAAGGCGAGGGCGGTGCCGGTCGTCGAGATGTCAGTGAAGCCCGTGGAAGCGCTGCGAACCCGAGCGGTCGGCGTGCCGAACCCGATCAGCTCCGAACTCGCGCCGCCGACGGTCCACGCCACCTGGGCCGAGCCTTGCGATTGGTAGGTGGTGCCGCCGTCGGCCGATGTCATGGTCGCGGGGGACATCACTGAGACCGACGCCGTGGCGCTGACCTGCGGCTCGAGGGTGTTGGTCGCGCGCAGCTCGTACGAGGTCGTGGTCGCGTTCGGGTACACCGTCGCCGTGCCCATCGCCGCACCTGCGCCTTCGATGGCGACGACGGTCGTCTCACCGTTCTCGACGATGCGGGTACGAATCGCGCCAGGCACGTTCCAGGTCAGCGTCACGGGTGTGCCGCCCGACGGCACCGTCGTGGGCGTGGCGGAGAAGGTGGCGGTGCCGACGTCGGTGACCGGCGTCACGCGGAAGCTCTTCGTCGCGGTCGCGCCGCTCGGCGTCGAGATGGCCGCGAGCACGTAGTCGGTGGCGGCGGCCGGGGCGGGCACCTCGACCGAGCCCGAGGCGACGTTGGCGCCACCTGGCGTGCGGTAGACGATCTGCTGGCCAGCGCGCACCTCGATGCGATCGGCGCCGACCGTCGTCCACGAGACCAGGAAGCGCAGGTTTTCTTTGACGTACTTCGGCGCCGTGACCGTGAGCACCTCGGGCGCGCTCCCGTAATACACCGTGACGAGCCTGCTCAGCACAGGCCCGCGGCCTTCGACCTCGAGCAGATAGTTGATCGCCGACCCGTCGATCTGCGGGCCCACGGTGTCCGTGAAGGCGCCCATGGTGAGCTCGGCCGCCATGGTGGTCTCTCGCAGCACGCCTCGGCCCGGGCTCGACAGCGTCACCTTCGTCGCGTTCTCGGTCTTCCACGTCAGGGTGATCGGATCGCCCTCTTTGACCTGGGCCTTCGAGCTCGTGAACTCGGTGATGCCCTGCCCCCGAGCGACGGTGACCGTCCGGCTGACACCGTCAGCGGTGAGCACGTAGGTGGTCTCGGTTGCGGTCGGGCTGACCTCGACGCTCCCAGACGTCGTCTGGGCGGCGAGATCGAGCGGCTGACCGCCCATCGGCGCGATCTGCACCTGGCGGGCGTTCGGTGCGTTCCAGACCAGCAGGCCTGGCTGACCGGGCGTGAGCACCGGCGGGTAGGCCGTGAAGACGATCGCCGCCGCCTCCACGCCCTCGACGTTCACGCTGGCGACCGAGCTGGCCCGCGCCCCACGCGAGTTCTTCGCCGAGATGACGAAGACGGTCGGCTGGCTGACGGGCACCTGCACTTCGCCCGACGTCTTGTCCGCGGCGCCGGCGATCGAACCGCGGCCGAGGTCGGCCACGTCGATGGTGACGGCGTTGCTGGTCTCCCACTTGAGGGTGACCGTATCTCCGCGGGCGACGGTGGTCGGGCTGACGGTGAACGTCACCACGCGAGGCGGCTCGGGGAGTGGGTCTGGGGCGGGGGCCGTGGGACACCCGGCGAAGCCGGCGAGGAGGAGGAGGGCACTGAACGACGAGAGACGAGCGCTCATGGCGTGGTCACCAGGGATCGCGGCGTGTAGCGGAAGGCGGTGTTGGGCTGAATCGTGGGCTGGTTGACGCTGATGGCCAGGGCCTGGGTACCGGCGGGGTCATCGATCCACCGGGTCGCGCCGGTGCCGGTCGCCGTGGCGGCTCCGGTGATGCTTCCGTAGTGGAACTCGATGATGCCGTTGTCGAACAGCTTGATCTCGAAGTTGTACACGTCGGAGCGGTTGCTGAAGTGGCTGGTGTCTTTCCACTGCAGAATCGTGCGACCCGCGGCGCGGCCCGCGTAGGCGTTGCCGGTGTTCATGTGCAGGTCATCCCAGAAGACCGCGAGGGTCTGAATCGGCGTGAATTCCGACGGCAACGTCTTGTTGCCGAGCGAGCTCGACGTGGTGTCGACGAAGCTCGCCCAGCCGTTGGTACAGATGCGCAGCTGGGAGAAGGTCTGGCCGAAGTAGGGGAACTGCACGGGAAGGAGCAGGTTGACCGCCGAGTCGTCGAGCGTCGGGAACGGCACTGGTATCACGGCGGCCGAGATGTCTTCGAGGTCCACGGGGATCTCCGAGAGCACGTAGGGGAAGCAGCTCTCGTTGGCCGCGCCAGGCGTTCCGATCTGCGAGGGCGGGCCAAAGGTGAGCGCGCGCGGGCAGCTGAACGGCGGCGCGCCCAGGCGAACCAGCACGTTCTCTGGCGCCTGCGCGCTGGAGCCGACATCGACGCCGCCGTCCGGAGCGAAGCCTCCGTCGGCCAGAAGCGAGTTGATGCCGCCCCACGCCAGCCGGCTGACCACCAGCGTGCCGCCATCGGACAGCGGCGTTGGCAACACCAGGCGAACCGAGTCAGGCGTGGCGAGCGGCACCGAGCCAGCCGTCCACTCGAGGCGAACGCCAGCGTCACCGTTGAGCGCCGAGTCGGTGGACTGGCCGACGACGAGGTACCCGGCAGCGGTGATGGTGGAGTCTGCGGGCATGATGAACGGGCTCCCCGCGCCCGAGGTCGACTCGAGCCGCAGCCCGGCCACGTCGAGATCCTGCTCACCGGGGTTGAAGAACTCGACCCACTGGCCCGAGCTCAGCGACGCCAGCGGCGCAGGCATCGCCTCGGTGATCACCACGTCGTTGGCCCCGAACGCGCGGGCCCTGCCGTAGACGGGAATGCGCTCGGTCGCGGTCTCGACGACGAAGCCCAGCACCGACGGGCCACGCACGCGAACCTGCCGCGAGCCGCTGAACTCGTTCGAGCCGCTGAACCACACGCGCTCGGTGTCGACTGCCAGCTCGGCTGACGTCGCGGAGTTGTACGAGACGAGACCCTGGTACGCCTCGACCGCGTCGACCGCGCCGATGGTCGCCTCGGAGCCGTCGGCACCCGGGCCGTTGAGCGTCTTCCACACGAAGATGAACTTGCCCGTCTCGAAGAGCTGCACCTGGAAGGTCAGCTCGGTGCCCATCACGCCGAAGCGCTTGAGCTTGTGCCACGAGATGGTGACGCGCCGCGGGGTGGTGGTCTCGTCGATGTTCCAGAGCACCCGACCGTCGACGCCGAGCTCGAGATCGTCCCAGAAGGGGGCAAGCAGCGCCGGGCCCGCATAGCCGATGTCGCCGAGGTCGGCGTTGGTGGGGAGTGGCGCCGCCGTGTTGGCGATGGCGACGAAGCCGTTGGTCGAGACGGTCAACCTGCTCGCCTGCTTCGTCGCGAACGGGAAGACGAAGCCGTTGGGCAAGGTGATGGTGGCGACGCCGTCGTCCTTGTCGACGAAGAAGAGCTGCCGGGCCGTGGGCGCCGTCGAGATGTCGTCGAACGCGTTGGCGTTCGCGACGACGGCTGGAGGCGTGTTGATGAGCCCGACCACGTCCACGGGCGTCACCGTGCCGACGTCCCACGTCATGGTGGTGAGCTCGCCGCGCGCGAGGAGCTCGGGGGAGATGGTGAAGAGCACAGGCGCGCCGCACTCGATGGTGCGCTCCTCGACCGCCTTGTCGCCAGCCGCGTTGTACGCCTCGAGCACGTAGGTGCCCGTCTGTGGCACGGTGAACTGGGTGGTGCCGTTGACGACGGCGTTGACGCCATCTTCGCGCAGGAACGCCGGCCCGCCCTTCAAGCGGAGCAGCAGGAACGTCGCGTCGGCGGTGGTCCAGGTCACGGTGATGCGCATCGACGCGGTCGCGGCAGACATCGGCGCCATGAAGTTCACGATGCGCGGCGGCGCGACGGCCCTGACGGCCTTCGTCGACGACACCTGCAGCCCGTTGAAGTCGTAGGCCACCAGCGTGAACGTGGTGTCGGCGCTGAAGTTCCCCAGCCGAAACGAGCCGATGGTGTTGACACCGGCGAGCGGGCTGTAGACGGGCAGCCCGTTGGCCTGCAGCTCGATGCGGGTGGCTCCGGTGGTGCGCCACGAGAGATCGAAGGGCCTGCCGCGGGTGCCGAACGCGGGCACTTCGAAGAAGTCGATGACGGGGCCCTGGCCGACGCGCGCGTCGACAGCGCGCTGCACCTGCTGAACCGGCGTCGTGGTGCGCGCGGTGAGGGTGAAGCGCAGCGGGAAGCCCTCTCGCACCAGCGGCACCGGAGGCGCCACCGAGCCGCCGTCGATTCCGCCATCCGACTCGCCGCCATCGCGCTCGCCACCATCAGGCATCGAGGCGGTACCGGCGTCGAAGAAGCCGGCGTCTGCGAAGTACGTCGGCACGACGAAGTTGACGGTGCCCATCGCGACGTCGACCGAGGTCGAGACGAGCTGTCCGAACGTCGCCTCTTCGACGACGATCTGATCGGCACCAGCGGTCTTCCACGCCAGCGTGATCGTCTCGCCCGGCTTCGCAGCGGGAGGCGTCGCAGTAAACGACTCCACCACGGGCACCACGGTGACGGTGGCGCTCTGCGACGACATGGAGCCATCGGCGCGCTCGCCCGACAGCGTGTACGTGGTCGTCGTCATCGGGCTGTCGTTCGCCGAGCCGCTCTCCAGCATCGAGATGGTCCGCGCTCCGGCGGCGAGGCGCACGTTGCGACCACCCGCGGCCGACCAGATGAGATCGACGCGCTGGCCCGGCTTGATCTGTTGGGGCACGGCGACGAGGAACACCGACTGCAGGCCTTCGTCGACGGCGACCTGAACGAACGCGGAGTCGCGGCCGCCTTCACCCTCGGCTCGCAGCACGTAGAACGCCGAGCGCTCCGGGGTGGCCTTCGCGCTGCCCACGCCCGCGAGGTCGTCGTACGTCACCGCGATGGCGCTGCCGGTCTGGTCGACGAGCTCGACCGACTGTGCGCGCTCGACCGTGAAGTTGAACGTGACCATCTCGCCACGGCGAATGGCTTGCTTGTCCACCGTGAAGGAGGTGATGGACGGCGGGTTCGGCGGGGGCTTCGGCTTCTCTGGCGCCCGGCACGCAACGACAGGAACGAGCAGGGCCAGAACGACCCCAAGACGGAGCTTCATGTCTCGCCTCGAATGAGCAGTGTGTGAGGGGCCAGTGGATCGGCAACCCCTCGTGACGAAATAGGAATCAGGTGAAATCGACCCCTGCGTCTAGCGATGCGGCCCCATACCCGTCAACCCAGATTGCGGTCCTCAGACACGGCACGTGTCAGGCAATGTAGGTCACCGTTCAGAAGATCATCCCGATGCCGGCGGCGAACACGGTGTCGTGCATGTAGCCCCGCAGGTACCTGGTGATCTCGACCCGCCAGGTGAGCCGAATGGTCTCGTCCGGCACGAGCGCAGGACGGCCGCGAATGCCGATGCCGTACTGAAAGAGGAACCGCGCCCCCTGAAGCTGCACCTCGGTCTGATCGATGCGCACGCCGGTGAAGGCCGCGTTCACGCCGATTCCGAGCTGCGCGTAGAGGCCGACGATCTTCGAGATGGGCCAGACGATGGCCGGCGCGATCGTGAAGTAATGCTGGCTGGCCCAGCTGGTGATCTGCGTCGTGCCATCGGTGGTGACGGCGAAGCGCCACTGCAGGTCGGCGAAGAACATCTCGCGCAGGTACTCATCCGACAACAGCCGGCCGAACTCCCACGTGAAGCGCACGCCGAAGGTGAAGCGCGGGTCGAGGCCGCCGCGGCTCGCGTCGAGCAGGTTGGCGCCGAAGACGATGTCTCCGCCGACGCCGTAGTTGGGGTCGTCGGTCGAGGCGAGGCGCTCGTCGCGCTCCTGCGCATCTTCGTCTTCTTCGCGCAGGCGCTCCGACTTGCGGCTCTTCTTCGGCTTGACCGGCTCGTCGGTCGCGCCGTCGTCGTCGTAGGGAATCGGAGCGTCGTCGTCTTTGCTCTGCGCGAGGGCGGGCAGGGCGACGCCGAGACAGAGGAGGCCCAGGAAGAGTCGGTTCATGGCGGCGTTCACGGCAGGGGCGGCAGCACCTTGCAGGTGGTTCCACGGCGGGTGGTGCCAGGGCAGCTGGGCATCTTGTCGGTGCAGTCCGAGCGCATGCACTGGAGCTGGAGCCTGTCCATCGCTTCACTGCAGAACGCGCGGCGCAGATCGACGTCGGCGATGTGGCTGGCGATCACCTCTCCGACAGCCTCGGGCGTGAAGGCCATCTGGCTGTTGAGGTTGCGGTTGACGAGCTGGTTGAGGCCCGGGCTCTGCGCGCGATCGTCGTTGTACGCCGACAGGAGCGACACCTGAATCGACTTCACCTTTTGCAGGCCGCCGGTCTTGGAGCCCGCCTGGTAGAGGCTGACCGCCCAGAGGTTTCCGTACAGGTAGAGCTCGCGCGCGCGAATCCACTGGTCGGCAGAGAACGTCTTGAGCGCGGCCCGCAAGCCCTCGTCGAGGCAGGCGTCGACGCGGCTGACGTCACGCTGCCTGGCGTAGGCCTCGTCGGCGATGCTGACCGAGAGGATGTCGGGGCGGCAGCCAGCGAGCCCGCGGCAGGTGACGCCGAAGCCATGAAAGTCGGCCAGACCCTCGTCGAGCGACTTGAGCAGGTTGAACGGCTCGCCGCTCCAGCCGGTCAACGGGCGCAGGGTGGGGTGAATGCCCTCGTCGTTGAAGACGCGCTTGCTCCACACCTTGTGCGCGACCTCGTGACCGATGACGCCCAGGTTCATCGCCAGGGGAATTCGTTTCTCGTTCTGGAAGGGCGTGATCGCGAACGACTTCACGAACGACAGGTAGAGGGCGTTGTCGGTGACGAGCGTGTCGTTGATCTTCAGCTCGGGCCAGTACATCACCCGCATGCGGTTGAGCTCGTCGGGCGTCTGCGCGGGGATCTGCGAGGCCAGCAGGTCCTGGAAGTAGAGGTAGGCGTTCTCGAAGTTCCAGTACGTCGTCACCATGTTCCAGGTGTGGAAGTCGGCGGGCCACAGCACGCCTGCGCGGTCGAGGTAGTTGCCGCGCACGTCGGAGCCCTTGTCCTTGACGAGCACCTCGTAGCGTTGCTCGTCGGTGAGGTTCTCGATGCCGCCGCGCTGAATGGGATCGTTCGGATCGAGGGTGACGCGGTTGACGCCGACGAGCTCGGCGACCGAGCCCTTGAGGGTCGTGAGGTTGCCGATGGTCTGCAGCTGGACTTCTCGGCTCTCGTAGCCGCCGGTCTCGACGGGCACGATCGCCATCACGCGGACGGGCGCTGGTGGGTTGGGGCCGCAGGAGAGGGCCGCGGCGCAGACGCTGAGGAGGAACACACGCATGCGGCGCAGCCTAGCCAATGCGCCGCCGAAGTCAGGCCCCACCCGCTCCACGACGTCGTTGATGGGGCGGGGCCGCTCCTCTACGGTGCCCGCGAAAGTTCAGAGCCCACTCATCACCAGGAAGAGCCACTCCACATGTCGCATCAGTTCATCTCGAAGGTGAAGCGCACCCACTCGTGCGGAGCCCTGCGCGCCGCCGACATCGGCAAGGACGTCGTCTTGTTCGGCTGGGTGAACAACCGCCGCGATCACGGCGATCTCATCTTCATCGACCTGCGTGACCGTGAAGGGCTGACCCAGATCGTCTTCGACCCGTCGGTCTCGAAAGAGGCGCACGATCTCGCCGAGAAGCTGCGCTCCGAGTGGGTGATCGGCGTCGCCGCGAAGGTGCGCTCGCGCGGCATGCAATGGTCGAAGAAGGAGAACAAGGAGATCCCCGCGACGAACCCGAACCTCGCGACCGGCGAGATCGAGGTCTACGTGACGGCGATCGAGGTCTTCAACAAGTCCGAGACGCCGCCGTTCGAGATCAGCGAGCACATCACCGCGAACGACGAGCTGCGCCTGCAGCACCGGTACCTCGATCTCCGCCGGCCGCCCTTGCAGAAGGCGCTCATCACCCGCGCGAAGATGAACGCCGCGACGCGCTCGTACTTCGTCGAGAACGGCTTCCTCGAGCTCGAGACGCCCTTCATGGGCCGCTACACGCCGGGCGGCGCGCGGAACTTCCTCGTTCCTTCACGCCTCAACGCCGGCAAGTTCTACGCGCTCGCCGAGTCGCCACAGCTCTACAAGCAGCTCTTCATGGTGGCGGGCTTCGAGCGCTACTTCCAGATCGTGAAGTGCTTCCGCGACGAAGACCTGCGCCTCGATCGCCAGCCCGAGTTCACGCAGATCGACATCGAGATGAGCTTCGTCGCGCAAGACGACGTCTTCACCGTCATCGAGGGCCTGCTCAAGAAGCTCTGGAAAGAGGTGCACAACCTCGATCTGCCGACGCCGTTCCTGCGCATGGACTTCGACGAGTCGATGGCGAAGTACGGCAACGACAAGCCGGACCTGCGCTTCGGCATGCAGCACACGGTGCTCAACCCGATCATCGAGAAGTTCGGCGCTGAAGGCGGCGTCGGCCCGATGTGGGAGGCCCTGCAGGCGAAGGGGCTCATCAAGGCGCTCGTCGTCTCTCCCGTCGCTGCCGGGCAGCACAACCCGAGCGTCGTGAAGGCGAAGGAAGAGGCGTTTCGGAAGGCGAACCCGAACCCGACGGCGAAGATGCCGCCGCCTCCGCACGAGCTCTCGCGCAAGGACATCGAGGAGCTCGAAAAAGACATCGTCAGCATGGGCGCCAAGGGTCTGGCGCGCGCGAAGATCGCCGAGAACGGTGACTGGACGCAGGCGCCGCTGTTCAAGACCGCCAAGCCCGAGCTGCGGGCCGCGATCATCGAAGCGACCGGCGCGAAGCCTGGCGATCTGATCCTCTTCCAGTTCGGGCCAGAGTCGAAGGTGCAGATGGTGATGGCCAACCTGCGCGTGATGCTGGCCAAGCGCCTGTGGCTGATTCCCGAGTACGGCTCGGGCGGCAGCTGGAACTTCCTGTGGGTCGTGAACCCGCCGCTGTTCGAGTACGACGAAGAGTCGAAGACGTGGGCCGCGGCGCATCACGCCTTCACGCGGCCGCACGACGAACACCTCAAGTACCTGCAGCCTGAGTCGTTCGACCCGTCGAAGGTGTACTGCTACCGCTACGACGTGGTGCTCAACGGCTTCGAGATCGGCGGCGGCTCGATTCGTCTGCACGATCCGGCTACGCAGTCGCTCGTCTTCAAGGCGCTCGGCATCAGCGAAGAAGACGCGCGCTCGAAGTTCGGCTTCCTGCTCGACGCGCTCAAGTTCGGAGCCCCGCCGCACGGTGGCCTCGCGCTCGGCATGGATCGCCTGGCCTTCCTCATCACCGAGACCGAGTCGCTGCGCGACGTGATTCCGTTCCCGAAGACGCAGAAGGGCACCGACCTGATGACCGGCGCTCCGGGAGAGGTCGACGAGAAGCAGCTGCGCGACCTGTTCGTGAAGAGCACGCCGCCGCAGAAGGCCTGAGGCTCAGCGAGCTGCGCCGTTCATCCCGTCGAGGGCGGCGCGGTCTCCGCTGAACACGTCGAGATCGACCGGGCCCTCGATGCCCGGCACGCGGCCCGCCGGGTCGAACTGCCAGAAGGCCCAGGGCACGGTGGGCGGGCGCGCGATGGAGCGGATCCACAACGGCCGGTCGAGGTCACCGAGGAGCTCCGCCTCGGCATCGGGCGTCGTGTAGACGACAACGCGCGCGCCCGTCGCGAGCTCGACGTCACTGAGCCATCGCTCGAGCTGTTGCCTGATGTCGCCTGGTGGAGGCGGGCTTCGGCAGTTGCCGACGAACTCGACGTCGACCGCTGGTGGGAGGCTTCGTGGCACGCCACGGATGCTCTCGAGAAAGTTCGCCGCCTGCTCGGCCCCTGGACGGCAGAAGGTGAAGAAGTGGTACGGGCCCGTCGCGATACCAGCCAGCTGGGCCGCAGTGGCGTTCGCGCGGAAACGCACGTCGCGCACGTCGGCGCCCTCCGTCGCCTTCACCCAGGCGAAGTGCACGCCGGCGCCGGCCACGGTGGGCCAGTCGATGACGCCGTTGTGGTGTGACACGTCGACGCCGTGAACGGCGTAGCGCGAGGGGAACGCCGGGGCGGGGGAAACGGTGGGCCTGGTGCACGCGAGCAGGGCTCCCGCGACCGTGCCCAGGACCCAGGGTGTGCGTGACGCGTTCAGATCAGCGCGTCTTGGCGATCAGGGCGTCAACCGCGGCGGGGTCCTTCACGCGAACCTGCGCCAGCAACACCTTCGTCTCGGGCGCGTTGACGACGAGGATCGCGTCAGACGCCTGCTGCCGAACGTTGCCTGACGCCTCGGAGAACAGCTTCACCAGCGCTCCGGCCGCGATGGCGCGCAGCTGCGCGACCTCGGCCTTCACCGGCGCTCCAGCGGGCGTCTCGAGCGCCCACTCGTTGCCGATCACCGACAGTGACTTCACGAGCGCCAGCTGCTCCTTCTCGAAGGTGCTGAGGCTGAGCTGCCTCGCCAGGTAGCTGGCGACCGACACCCGGCGGCACGAGCCCATGCCCGCGAGCACGGCCTCACGAGCCGAGCCACGACGCGCTGTTGCCGACGCCAGCAACGCGTTCGCCGCTCCATCGGTGCCGAGCCGGCCAAGGCCGTCAGCTGCCGAGCGAAGCACCTCGGGCGACGAATCCACGGCGAGCGCCGCGATCAACACGCCTTCGGTCTTCACGTCGCGCCGCGCGCCGAGGGCCTCGAGCAGGCCGCTCTGCCATGCGATGTGCGCCGACGGCGGCAGGGTCGCGTCGAGCGCGCCGTCGAAGGCCAGTGCATCGGCCAGCGCCCACGTCGCGTTGGGGATCGAGTTGAGCCTCGGCGTCACCGGCGCGAAACGCCCTCGCTTGTTCGCGTCGAGGGACGCCATCTGCGCGCGCACCTGGGCGACCGCGACGAAGGCCTGTGGGTGTGCCTTCTTCGCTGCCGCGATCTCCCGCTGGAGCGTCGTCAGCTCGGCCCCCGACAGCTTCACGTCGAGCGCGCCCTTCGCCAACACCACCTGCGCCACCAGCACCGTCACGAGTCCGAGCGTCTTCACGGCTTCACCTCCCACCACTTCGTCGAAGGAATCGCGCGCATCGCGTTCGTCGCGCAGTGCACCTCACCAGCTTGCCGGTGGTACAGGTTCCAGTCGTCGATGAACCGAATCGTGTAGCCGTACGGCGCCAGCGCGTCTTCGAGCTGCTTCTTGAAGAGGTCCTTCCCGTCGATGATCGGCCCGTGCGGGTCAGCCACCGCCAGCGTCTTGTCGTCGATGACGAACAGGTTCACCGTTCCCACCTGGTGCGCGAGCGAGGTGCCCTGAACGTCTTCGTGCAGGAACGGCACCTTGATGATCTCGGCGTCGGTGATGCCGGTCTCGCGCTTGAGGATCGCGACCTGCTCGTCGACCTTCACCGCAGCCTCTGCGCTCGCCTGCATCACGTCGGCGTTCGCCAGCAAGCGGCTGATCGTCGTCTCGGCCGGCGGCTCGTTGCCCATCTCGTCGATCCAGCGCTTCCCCACGAACATGCGCGTCGCGCCGTTGCCGCGCATCACCTCGGCCTCGAGCATCTGCTTGGCGAGCCGCGCGTCGTTCGCCAGCATGATCCAGCCGCGCGGCGTGTTGGCCTTGAGGAACGTGACGGTCTCGTCGACGTGGCCGACCAACAGCCACGAGGTGTCGATGTTGACGGAGGGCTCCTGGTACTTCTGCGATTCGGTCATCGAGACGAAGCTCTGGTCGGGCGCGAAGCCTCGAACGCTCCCGCGCAGCACGCGGCCCAGCGCCCACGTCCTGGCGCCCTGGGTGTACGGAGGAATGGTCTCGAAGTTCCCCATCGAGTTGAGCGACTGGGTTTCGTAGTCACTGCGCAGATCGATCTGCTGAATGCCCGCGACGTCTTTGCCGCGGAACCGGGTGAAGACGATTCGGCCCGCAGCGCGCATCGGGTAGTTCCGGTCGAACGGGTTCTCGATGTTCGCCGAGCGGAGGAACACCCGCATCACGCGCTGCGCGCCGTTGGGGCCCGGCATCGACGTGTACCCGGTCTCGAAGAAGTCCTGCGTCCACTGATCTTCGACGGCCGGGGTGACAAGCGTCATGTTCGGGCTCGCGGCAGCCACGGCGGCGCGCAGGTCGGTGACGAACTGCGCAGAGTCGGGGTCGCGCTGCACCGCCGAGGCGTAGGCCGACTCGACCGGCAACAGGTGGTGGAACGTCAGCACCGGCGCGACGCGCAGCCGAACGGTGTCGCTGTACGTGCCCGGCTTCCAGTACTTCTGCTCGGGCACCACGACCTGCAGGGTGAGGTCGACGGTTCCGTCCCACGTCGCGCTGTCGCGGATGATGTCTTTGGCTTCGATCGAGATCGACAGGCCTGCCTGCAGATCGGCGAGCGCGAGCGGCAGGGCAGGGTCGAGCACCTGGTACGCGTCTCCCGAGTGGCGGAAGAGGCGCACGGTGTCGGCGACGTTCTGATCGATCAGCAGTCGCACGACGGTTCCCGCGGGCGCCTGGGGCCACGCCTTGATGGCGAGCGGCGCGAGGTCGGCGGCGTCGTCGTCGCCGTTGACGATCTCGTCGGTGGCGTCGTTGCAGGTGGGCAGGGCGAGGTCGCTCAGCGGTCGGCCAGCGGCATCGGTGCCGCGGCACCGGCCCGAGTCATCGTCGATGTTGGCGAGGAAGATGGCTCCATGGGTCTCGTCCCACGTGTCTTCGTTGGCGTCCTCGGTGTCGAGCTCGAGATCGATCACCCCGTTGCGGTTCACGTCAGCCCGCAGATCGATGGGCGGCGTTCCGGGGATGATGGTGACTGTTCCGACCCCAGCTTCGAGGCGACCCGTCGGTGACTCGCAACCACACGCCAGCACCACTGCAGCAAGCGCCATCAACTTCGTTGGTGACATCGATACTCCATGGTCGGCCGGGCCCGAGGGCGCACGCCTAACCCAGGTGTCATCAGCGTCACAAGCCAGCCCCGCGACGCAAAGCGGCAGGAATTCTCAGAATTCGGGAGTCGGGGCCATTACACCGCTGCCATGCCGACCTTCGCGCAACGCACCGAGATGCCCGTGTCGTCCCAGGAGCTCTTCGCGTGGCACGAGCGGCCGGGCGCGTTCGAGCGGCTCAACCCACCGTTCGATCCCGTCGAGATCGAAGAGCGCAGCGGCGGCCTCGAGGTCGGCTCCCGCACCGTGATTCGCGCGAAGGTGGGGCCGGTGACGCAACGATGGATCGCCGAGCACACGGCCTACGAGAAGGGCGTGCTCTTTCGCGACGAGATGCGCAGCGGGCCCTTCGCGAAGTGGGTGCACACGCATCGGTTCCAGCCGCTGACGAAGGACTCGAGCGTGCTCGACGACGAGATCGACTACGAGCTGCCGATGGGGGCGCTCGGGGCGATGTTCGGAGGCGGCTTCGCCAAAGGAAAGCTCGACGCCGCGTTCCGGTATCGCCACGCGATCACGAAGGCCGACCTCGAACGGCACGCGAAGTTCGCCGCGGCGCCCAGGCTCACCATCGCCGTGACCGGCGCGAGCGGGCTGTTGGCCTCGTCGCTCATTCCCTTCCTCACCACCGGCGGGCACACGGTTCGGCCGGTGAAACGAAAAGGCGAGACGCTCGACGCGGCGGCCATCGACGGAGCCGACGTCGTCATTCACCTCGCGGGCGCCGGCGTCGCCGACGAGCGATGGACTCCCGAGCGCAAAAAGCTGCTGGTCGACAGCCGGGTCGCGTACACGCGGCAGCTCGTCGACGCGATGCGGGCCGCGAAGCAGCCGCCGAAGGTGCTCATCAGCGGCTCCGCGGTCGGCATCTACGGCGATCGTGGTGACGAGGTGCTGACCGAGGCCTCGAAGGTGGGCGAGCGCGGGCCCGACGGCGCGGCGTTTCTTGCGGGGCTCTGCATCGACTGGGAGACCGAGGCACGCGCCGCCGAGGCGCTGGGGACGCGCGTGGTGCTGGTGCGCATCGGCGTGGTGATGACCGCGAACGGCGGCGCGCTGGCGAAGCTGCTGACCCCGTTCAAGGCTGGCGCGGGTGGCCCGACCGGCCCCGGCACGCAGTGGATGTCGTGGATCTCGAGCGAAGATCTCATCGGCGTCATCCACCACGCGGCGATGACCCCGTCGGTGTCGGGTGTCGTGAACGCCGTCGCGCCGAACCCGGTCACCTCGAAGGGCTTCGCGCAGGCGCTCGGGCACGTCTTGTCACGACCGTCGATCGCGCCGCTGCCGTCGTTCGCGCTCAAGGCGATGTTCGGCGAGATGGCCGAGGCGACGATCCTCGCGGGCGCGAAGGTGGTGCCCGAGGCGCTTGGCCGCTCAGGCTTTCAGTTCCTGCATCCGCAGCTCGAAGACGCGTTGCGCTTCACGCTGGGCCGCTGACGTCAGGGGCAGCCGGCGTCGAGGGCGGGCAGGGGGCTCAAGATGACCTGCGGCCCGATGCTGCAGTTGGCGGCGCCGCGGAAGAAGAGCCGGCCCGATGAGCCACCGCCGCCGCCGCCGTTGGTGTTGGTCTCGCCACCAGTGGGCGCCGAGGTGAAGCCACCGGTGCCGCCGTTGCCTCCGATCAAAGGGCCGCCCGAGCCGCCCGGAGCGCCGACTGCTGCGTCGATTCTCCCATCATCCCCCGGGTTTCCTTCGGTGAGCGCCCCGCCTTCTCCGCCGCCGCCGCCGTTGGCAGTGATGGCGCCACCAGAGATCGTGAGCTCCAGCGCTTCGAGCACCACGAGGCCTCCTGAGCCGCCACCGTTCCCTGCGGCACCCGCGCGTCCGCCACTTCCACCTTCGCCTGGCGCGGCGATTCGCCCATTGATGGCCATCGTACCGGCGGCCGAGATCTGCACTGCGCCTCCACCTGGCGCGGCAGCGGCCGACTGATTGCCGCCCCGGCCACCGGAGCACCCGCCCCGCAGTGGTGAGGCCGACAGGTTGGGCTCGACATCGCCGCCAGCAGGTCCGTTGATTACCCCGCTCGCACCGCTGCCGCCCACGCCGCCTGCCGTGGAGAACCCTGCGCCGCTCCCGCCGGCGTGGGTCAAGCCCAGGCTCGTCCCGTCTCGTCCTGCGCTCGAGGTGCACAGCGCCGCGCCCGACTTCGAGACCACCTGTCCGGTGATCGACACGTCTCCGAACACCGCGAAGATCACCGGCTTGTTCCCGGTGATCGTGAGGCCAGCATCGGAGCCGATCGTCAGCCCCGACATCGACACCAGCACCGCATCGAGCCCGCCGTCCTGCTTGATGATCGACGCCTCGAACACCTGGTTGCCACACCAGTTCGTGGTGCGCGGCAGCCCGGTGCCCGAGGTGTCGATGATCGTCTCGCCACAATCGAGCACCGTCGGCGTCATCGGCGGAGCGCGCACCTGCACGACGTCGAAGTTCGTCGGTTGGTACGGGAACCGGGGCAGGCAATCGCCAGCGATGGAGCACAGGCCGCCGTCGCAGGTCGTGCCAGCGTCGACAGCCTCGAAGATGCAGCCTCCGTCAGCGTTGCACCGAGGCGCCACCACCCGGCAGGCCGGCGCCACACAGCTGACGCGCTCTCCCGCGCAGGTGCCCGCGGCGGTGCAGCGATCCGCCACGGTGCACGAATCGGCGTCGTCACAGCCTGCGTCGGGCTTCGGAGCGAAGGTGCAGCCCCCGTCCGCGCATGCGCCGGTGTCTTCCAGGCAGACGTTCCCGCTCTGCGCGCACGCGCGCTGCGTTCCACGACACGAGCCGTCGAGCTCGCACCGATCCATCAGGGTGCAGGAGTCGCCGTCGCTGCACATGGCGTTGGTGGCGACCGTGTACTGGCAGCCACCGTCGGTCGCGGCGCACATGCCCATGGGCTGGAAGCACGTCGTCGGCGGCGACAGGCACTGTCTGATCTGCCCGCCGCCACACGTTCCGTTCGAGCAGCGCGTCGAGACCAGGCAGGCGGCGGTGCTGGTACACGGTTGGTCGTCGCAGTCCGAGTCGCCGCAGTCGAGCTGGCCATCGAGATCGTCGTCGAGCCCGTCGCTGCAGTCCGTCTCGGTCTTCGGCGCCACCTTCTTCAACGTGAGCGGCACCTGCTGCACCATCGTCTTGTCGAACGTCGCCGAGACCAGCGAGCTCTCTTCTCTCGCGCGCACCCGACACTCCTCGTCGCTGAACCCGAGGGCCCGAACGTCGACCTGCGCGGGGAACGTGCCCTGGGCGATGCCGGCGTAGATGATCGTCTTTCCCGTCAGCAGCACCGGGTCGCTGATGAGGCGGGTGCCACCTGCGCCGACCTCGAGCAGCATGCACTTCGAGACGAGCCCGGCCTCGAGGGTCACGACGGCGACGAGCCCGGCTTCGTTCTCGCGAGGCTTACAGCCGACGAAGACGAGCGCGAACACGAGCGGCAACGCGGACTTCATGGCTGCTCCTGAGGAACGTCGAGGCCTTCACCGAACCCGAGCACCGTGAACGGGGCCGGCTTCGTCAAGAGCGCGGTCTTCAGCGCTTCGACCGGCTCGTCTTCTCCGTCGTCGGCGAGCCCGAAGGTGCCGAAGTGCATCGGCACCGCGAGGGTCGACTGCAGATCGAGCGACGCTTGAACGGCCTGAGACGGTGACATGTGCACCGCCGACATGAACCACTCGGGCCGGTACGCGCCGATGGGGAGCACCGACAATCGCATCGGCCCCAGGCGCTGGGCGATCATCGAGAAGTGCGGGCCGTAGCCGGTGTCGCCGCCGAAGTACGCGCGGCCCTTCGCGCCGGTCATCACCCACGCGCTCCAGAGCGTGCCGTTGCTGTCGGTGAGGCCGCGGTTCGAGAAGTGCTGGTTGGGGACCGAGGTGATGGTGATGTCGCCGACAGGCCGGCTGTCCCACCAGTCGAGCTCGACGCTCTCGACGCCGCGCTGCGCGAGGTACGCCTTGTTGCCCAGGCCGGCGAAGATCTGCACGCGGGGCCACGTCTCGGCGATCCGCTTCAGCGTCGGCAGGTCGAGGTGATCGTAGTGGTTGTGGCTGAGCACCACGGCGTCGATGCGCGGCAGATCTTCGAACCGAATGCCTGGCGGCCGAACGCGCTCAGGGCCAGCAATGTCGGTCGGGCTGCAGCGGCGCGAGTACATCGGGTCGGTCAACACGTTCACGCCGTCGAGCTGAATGAGCGTCGTCGCGTGGTTGATGAAGGTGACGCGCATCGCGCCTGAGGCGACGTCGCGAGGAGGCGGCGCGCCGAACGGCTCCTCACGGTACGGCCGCCACGGCCCACGCTCGCGGTTCGTCTGCCACTTGAGGAAGTTCTTCAGGCCTTCGAAGCTGCCGAAGTTGCCCGGCATCGGTGGCGCGTCTGGCGTGAAGAAGCGCTCGCCGTCGAAGTGCGCCGTCTTCTCGCCGCGCCACCGCGGGCCCGAGAGCGCGCAGCCCACCGCCAGCCCGCTCATCGGGAGGACGGTCAGCACCGACACGAAAACGATGAGCCAGCGACGGCGCGACGCCATGCCTCACGTGTAGGACACCCGCGACCATCCGCCAATCTCCTCACGCGGGCTCGAGCGGGCCGTGTAGAAGGACCGGGCCGTGACGATCGCGTCCTTCGCCGTCCATGCGCTGCCGCCACCACGCCAGGCGGTGCTCGATGCCAGGGGCGCGCTGTCGGCTGCCGTGCAGGGCCGCGTCTCGACGAAGGAGCTCGACCGCCTCGCCTACGCACGCGATCTGTTGCCGCTCGCGACGGTGTGGGCCCGGCAGGGACGGGTGCCGCGACCGCCTGACGCGGTGGTCTGGCCCAGCACCGATGACGACGTCGCCAGGGTGATCCGCCTGGCCCGGGAGCTGCGCTTCGCGGTGATTCCGTTCGGCGCGGGCTCGGGCGTCTGTGGCGGAACGATCGCCACCACTGGAGGCATCGCGCTCGATCTCAAGCGCTTCGACTCGATCGGTCCCGTCGATCCCCAGCGCCGCTGCGTCGACGTCGGGGCTGGCGTGATGGGCGAGACGCTGCAGCGTCGCCTCGAAGCCCGCGGGTGGACGCTGGGTCACTTCCCCGCGTCGATCGCGATGTCGACGGTCGGCGGGTGGCTGGCGACGCGCTCTGCCGGCCAGCTGTCGGCGCGCTACGGGAAGATCGAAGACATGGTGTTGTCGGTGAGCGGCGTGCTGGGGACCGGAGAACGCTTCGAGACCCCGGAGCGGCCCTTCACCGGCCCCGACTTCGCGCAGCTCGTGATGGGCTCCGAGGGCACGCTGTGCACGTTCACCTCGGCGCGGCTGCGCGTACACCCTCGCCCCGAGGCTCGCGTGTTTCGCGCCTTCGATTTCTCGTCCGTCGAGCGCGGGCTCGATGCGGTGAGGCGCCTGTTTCGTGAAGGGCTGCGGCCCGCCGCGGTGCACCTCGCTGATCCCTTCGCCTCTGCCTTCGACGCACAGCAGCCTGGGGCGAGCAAGTCGTCGTTTCTGCCGGGCCTCGCCGGCGCGCTGGCGACCCGGGCGCTCTCGTGGCCCAGGCTCCTCAACCCGCTCGGCCGCGTGGTGACGAAGTGCCGGCTCACGGTGATGTTCGAAGGAGACGTGAAACATGCCGAGGCTGAAGATCGCGGGGCGGCCGCGGCCTGCCTCTCGATGGGCGCCGTGGATCTCGGAGAAGGCCCGGGCCGCCACTGGTTTCGCCATCGTAACGACTCGAACTTTCGCCGGGCCGAAACGGGCGCGTCGTTCGACACGATGGAGGTCTCGGCGCCGTGGGAGCGGGTGCTCGACGTGTACCAACGCGTGCGCGCCGCCGCGGGATCCTTCGCGGTGGTGCTCTGTCACTTCAGCCACGCCAGCGCAGACGGCTGCGCGCTCGACTTCACCTTCCTCGGCAGCGCGGTGGCCATCGACGCGGCCGAGGCACGTTCCGAGCACCTGTGGCGCACGGTCCTCGGCGCCGCGACGAGCGCCGGCGCGAACGTCAGCCACCACCACGGCATCGGCCTGCAGAAGGCCCGCGCCTACCAGGACTCCCTCGGTGAAGGCCGGCACGCGCTCGCGACGCTCAAGCGCCTGTTCGATCCCGACGGCATCATGAACCCCGGGAAGCTCGGCCTGTGACGACGCTCCTCGAGGCCCTCGGGCCGATCGCGCACGTGCATGGGTCGGGCCTCGTCGTGCGCCCACGAACCGAACGCGAGCTGTCGCATGTGTTGATGGTGCTGAAGGAACAGGGCGCGTCGCTCGGCGCCGAGGTGCGGCTCGATCGCAGCGGCTTCGATCGACTGGGGCCCGTCGAAGATCGGAGCATGACGATCGACGCTGGCGCCGGCGTGCCCATTCGTGACGTCGAAGCCAGAGCCAACTCGCAGCGGCTGTCATTGGGGCCGTTGCCACCAGCCGCGTGGAGCCTGTCGGTCGGCGCGCTCGTCGAAGATTCTGCGCAGGCCTCTCGCGTCGTGGTGCCCGGCCGGCTCGAGCGCGTGGCGTCGCGGGTGACGGGCGTGTTGCCCGATGGCCACCTCGTGACGTCACCTCCCGGGCCGCGTCACGCGAGCGGGCCCGATCTCGCGTCGCTGCTGATCGGCGCGGGCGGTCTCGTGGGACTGGTGACGTCGGCGACGTTGCGGCTGATGCCCACGCACGACGTCGAGCAGCGGCGCCTGTTCTCGTTCACCAGCCACGTGCCGGCGCTCGACGCGCTTCGAGAGGCGCTCTCGGCAGGCGTCGTGGTGGCCCGCGCGGTCGTTCGTGGGCGTGCGGGACGAACCCTCGTCGAGGTGACGGTGCGCGGGACCGTTTCGAGCGTGGAGCGCAGCCTCGAGCTCTTCTCCCGGTGCGCGGAGCGCTCTGGCGGCCGGTTCGAAGGGCAGGGGCGCGAGCTCGAGGTCGACGGCCCCGAGTCCGAGGTCTCGTGGGCAGCCATCGCGCGCGCGCTCGCGGTCGGCACGTCGGTCGAGCTGTTCCGCGTCTCGCTCTCGTCCGTCATCGCGCGAGGTGTTCCCGTCGCGGCCTTCGATCCACCCAGCCCGCTGACCCGCTCGTTGATTTCGGCCTTCGATCGCACGCACGCCCTGGGGAGGACGTCATGAGCGGGCTGCCGGACGTGAAGGAGACGAGCTCGACGTGCGCCGCGTGCCCCAAGGCGTGCCGCTTCTCGTGCCCGGTCTCGGAGGCGACGCAGAACGAGTCGCTGTCGGCGTGGGGAAAGATGTCGGCGGTGCACCACGTCGTCACGGGCCAACGGCCGCTCGACGCAGACACGGCGGCCGCCATCCACGCTTGCACGGGGTGTGGACGCTGCACGAGCTTCTGCAGTCACGAGAACCCCGTCGCGAACACCCTCTTCGGCGCCAGACAACACGCGGTCTCGGCGGGCCTGCAGCCCCGTGGCGCGGCGTCGACGCTCGCGACGTTTCAGCAGGCGCAGAACCCGTTCGGCCACGAGCTCGGCTCGCTCGTCGCGTCGTGGCGCGCTCAGCGGCCCGTGCGATACCCGCTCTTTCCCGGCTGCTCCTCGCTGGTGAAACGGCCTGCGCTCATGGAGCAGACGCTCACGGTGGCCGACGCGTTCGGTGCGCCGATGGGCGTCGCGAAGACGGCGTCGAAGTGCTGCGGCTACCCGCTCTTCGCGGCCGGGAGCTTCGAGGCCTTCGCGTCACACGCGCGCTCCGTGGCCGAGGCCTTCGTCGAGACGCCCGAGGTGGCAGTCCTCGACGCCGGCTGCGCGTACACCTTCCGCAAGCTGTACCCGCAGTTCGGCGTGAAGTTCCCCACGCGCATGCGCACCGTCGTCGAGGTGCTGCACGAGAACCTGCCGCACGCTCCGGCCCGGCCACCGCTGCCGGAGCGCGTCGGCTACCACGACGCCTGTCACCTCGGCCGCGGGCTGGGACTCTACGACGAGCCGCGCGCGTTGTTGGCGAGGGCCGTCACGGCCATCGTCGAAGCGCCGTCGATGCGCCGGGAGGCGGGCTGCTCCGGTGGTGGCGGCCTGGTGCCCAGAACGATGCCCGAGACGTCCGTCGAGATCGCCAGGCGGCAGGCGGCCGAGATCTCCGAGGACTCGAACGTGACCGTGGTAACCGGCTGCCCGACCTCGACGCGCATGTTCGAACGCGCCGGGCGTCGCGCGATCGATCTCGTGAGCCTGCTGGAGCGATGGGTGACCCAAACATGAAGACCTTCTTCGTCGTCAACCCGAAGAGCGCGAACGGCACGACTGGCAAACGCTGGGGCGAGCTCGCCGCGACGATCGCGCGCACGCTGTCGGACTTCGGCGTCGAGTTCACCCAGAAGCCGATGGACGCGACGCGCATCACCACGACGGCGCTGAAGGCGGGCTTCGAGTGCATCGTGGCCGTCGGCGGCGACGGCACCATCAACGAAGTCACCAACGGCTTCTTCGAGGGCGGCAAGGCGCTGAACCCGAACGCGGCGCTCGGCGTGTTGCCACGCGGCACTGGCGGTGACTTCCGCCGCTCCTTCGATTGGGACACCGACTTCGACGCGGCGGTGAAGCGGCTCAAGACGCCTGACACGCGGCCGTTCGACGTGGGGCTGTGCGAGTTCGTCAACCACGCTGGCCAGAAGGAGTCGCGCTACTTCGCGAACATCCTCTCGTTCGGCGTCTCGGGGCTGGTCGATCAAGAGGTCGCCCGCATCAAGGGCTTCGGCGGACGCCTCGGGTTTTCGCTGGCCTCGTTGCGCGCGCTCACGAAGTACCGCGATCACGCCGTGCGCCTCTCGTTCGATGGCAAGCCGGCCGAGTCGCTGCCGATCACCGTGGTGGCCATCGGCAACGGGAAGTACTTCGGCGGCGGCATGAAGGTGGCCCCGAGCGCCGACGTGAGCGACGGCATCTTCGACGTGACGCTGTGGAGCGGCTTCGGCGTCTCGGACTTCGTCTTCAAGCAGCGCGGCATCTACAACGGCGGCCACCTCGACTACGCGGGCACCCAGACGCGCCAGTGCAAGACGATGACGGCCGAGGCCGACGGTGAGGTGTTGATCGACTGTGATGGTGAGCAGCCGGGCCGCCTGCCATGCCGCGTGGAGTTGCTGCCCTCGGCGATTCGCCTGAAGGTCTGACGATGAGCGAGCTCGGGCGATATCCGGTGAGGCTGGTGCTCCCGGTGCAGTGGGGCGAGATGGACGCGTTTCACCACGTGAACAACGTGCACTATCTTCGGTGGTTCGAGTCGGCCCGCATCGCGTACTTCGCGGCCATCGGCGTGGCGATCGAGCTCGACGGCGCTCCGGCGCTCCGGCCGATTCTCGCGCGCGCCACCATCGACTACCGGGCGCCAGTGACGTTCCCCGACACGGTGACCGTGAGCGCGACGGTGAAGTCGTTCGGCACGACGAGCTTCGTGATGGGGTACCGCCTCGAGAGCCAGACGCAGCAGCGGCTGGTGGCTGAAGGTGACGCGGTGATCGTGCTGCTCGATGCGGCCGGCGTGAAGGTGGCGCTGACCGACGAGGTGAAGGCGCGCATCTTCACGCTGGAGCGAAGGGCCTGACGGTCTGTGGCGTGAACTCGAGCGTCGAAGCATCAACCGAGCCCCTTCCCCGGTCGAGATTCGGCGTTAGGGTGAACTCGTCACCAACAGGAGGCGCACCGTGGCCACGAAAGCCGAGCTGTTCCGGTACGACGCTGAACGCAAGGGCACCAAGAAGCCGAAGGCCGTGAAGAAGGTGCATCACCTCGACCCGGGCCACACCGACACCCGCAACGTCACCAAACGCGGAGACAAGGGCCCCAGCATGGCGCTCGAGGACTCCACCTCGGGTCGGCCGTCACGCAAGTCGACCCGGAAGTCCGCGAAGGGCGGCCGCAACGACACCGCGCTGATGCGCACGGCGAAGGCGAAGAGCCTCACGCCGAAGGCCCGCGCGAACCGCGCCAAGGTCGCCCGCAAGAAGTGAGCTAGGGGTTCGCTTTCTTCTCGGCGAGCAGCTTCTTCTCGAAGTCGCTCGAGACGCGCGCGCCGATCAGCTTCACGCGCACCAGGCGCCCAGCGCCCCAGTCGAGGTTGTCTTCGCCCTCTTCGCCGTTGGGCTTCATCGTCTTCTTGAACTTCTTGTCCACGTCCGGCTTGCCGAGCGTGAAGACGAGTCGCGCGATGGTGCCGATGCCGTCCTTCTCCGTGAAGGCCTTCGCCTCGGCAGCGGTGCCGAACGGAATCGGGAACAACAGCGGCTGCGCGCGCCAGACCGACTGCGGCGGGTTGCCCTCGTCTTCGTCGTCGTCCTTCGGCCGGAACGGCTTCGCCGGATCGCCCCACGCGACCGAGAGGAGCCCCGCGCCGTCGAAGCACTCCACGAGCCCTTCGACCTCGATGGTGAGCCGCTTCTTCTTCGCGTTGTACTTGCGCAGCTCGACGCCCTGGTTGTGGCGCAGCTGCACCACGTAGGTCTGCCCCATCACCTTCTCGAGCAGCTTCTCGCGCTTCGCTTCGTTGGCCTGTTGCTCCGCGCCTTCGCCGGGCGTCGTCGGGAAGAGCGCCCAGAGGCCTTCGGGGCAGGGCTTGCCAGAGGCGATCTTCACGGCGCCGGGTGGCTCCCAGAACTCGTCGAGCCTGGCCCAGTCGATCTTCGGCTCCGACGCCTTGCGCTTCGCCTCGGCCGCGTCTTCTTGCGCCTTCTTCTCGGCCTCGCGGGCCTTCTGGCGCTCCTTCATTCGATCGGAGCCCGACTTGCACCCCGAGGCCGTCGCGAGCAGCAGCACTCCGAGCAGCACCTTCACCATGCGCGCCATCACGCCTCCCCTGGCTGAGCCGTGGAGACTCTACTCCCGGAGGTCACTCGACCCAGAAGTACGTGCTGGTGACGAGGGTGCGGTTGGCGACGACCTTCGCCTTCTGCGCCTGGGCAGCGAGGGTTCGGTCCTTCTCGAGGTAGCGGCTGTCTTCGGCCTGGCGCAGCTGCTGGAGCTTCCGTCGGTACTCCCGCTCGAGCCGCTCGGCGGTCGCGCGCGGCTTCAGGCGCTCGGCGCCGTCGTCGATGGCCAGCACCGCGAGCCGCGCCGCTTCCCACTCGTCGCGGGCGCGGTCGACCTGCTGGCGCGCCGTGTAGAGGCTGTCTTCGGCGAAGCGATCGGCGCGATCTCTGGCGGCGTCGAGCTCGAGCACGCTGCGCTTCTCGTACAGGCGCGTCACCTCGTCCTTCGCAGCGACGATGGCCTGCTCGTGAATGAGCGTCGGGCTGTTCAAGGTCTGCGGACGGCCCGACGTCTCCTTCGCGCCTGCGCGCGCGAGCCCCTCGGCGTCGGCCCACGGCACCACACGGAAGCTCTCGCCGTGTTTGTAGAGGACGATGTGCAGGAGCCGCTCCTCGGGCTTGAGGCCCGAGATCTCGAAGCGGTAGACGAACCACCAGCCCTCTTTGCCCTGCAGGTGATCGAGCGACGCGGGCAGGGTGCTGCCGTCGAGCACGATCTGGCTGCCAGTGTCCGAGACGCGCGAGCGCACCTCTTTCGCCGCGAGCTGGAGCTGCTTTCGGCCCGTCGCCGCCTTGCCCAGCACCGCGCCCGTCAGCGACTGCTCGTTGGCCTTGCGGTTCTTGAGCGCCTGCTTCGCGTTCTCGGTCGCGACCCGCAGCCGCTTGCGCACGTCACCGTCGAAGCGCTCGATCAGCAGGGAGCGCGTCTCGGTCATGCGCTGATCGATGCGCGACTCCATGTCCTTGCGGAGCGCGTCGAAGGCCGCGTTGATGTCTTCGGGCATGCGGCACGACTGGTAGATGTCGAGCACGCGCTTCTCGAAGTCGACGCCGTTCTCGAGCGCTCCGAGGATCTCGTCCGACGCGCCGAACACGCCGTCGAAGAGGTTCAGCTTCTTTTCCAGCAGCTCGTACAGGCGCGCGTCGGCGGCGTTGGAGCGGTTGAGGAGATTCAGCACCAGCACGTCGCGCAGCTGGCCGTAGCGGTGGCAGCGGCCGATGCGCTGTTCGACGCGCTGCGGGTTCCACGGCAGATCGTAGTTCACGACCAGGTTGCAGAACTGCAGGTTGAGGCCTTCGGCGCCCGCCTCGGTCGAGAGGAGGATCTGTGCGCGATCGCGGAAGTCTTCGACGAGCGCGCGTCGGGCCTCGGGCGAGCCCGCGTCACCGGTCAGCTTCGCGATCTTCCCTTCGAAGCCGTAGGCCGAGAGCAGGTTGAAGAGGTACTCGAGCGTGCGCTTCGACTCGGTGAAGATGACGGCCTTCTCGGGCCACTGGTGCGCACGGGCGACGGTGAAGACGCGATCGATGGCGCGCTTGAGCGCCTCGCCCTTCGAGTTCACCGTGATGCGCTCGGCGCGGGTCGCGAACGTCTGCAGCTCCCACACCTCGCGCTTCATCGCGTCCAGCGTCTTGGGGCGCTCCGCCGGGTCCTCCTGCCACTCTTCCTGCTCTTCCACGAACTGCTTCGTCTCCTCAGGCTCGAAGAGGAGCGCGGTGCCGTTCTGGCCCAGCTTCGCGTACTCGAGCTTCTTCTCGAGCGACTCGGCGAGGCGGCGCAGCGTCGGCGCGATCGCGTACGTCGAAGAGGCCAGCAGCTTCCGGTACACCATCGTCAGCAGCGTGCGTTTGCCCGGCTCGATGGCGGCGCACTCGTTGCGGCGCAGGTACTCCGAGACGTCGTCGTAAAGCGCCTGCTCCTCGGGGAGCGGCGTGAAGTCTTCCACCACCGAGCGGCGGTTCGTGTACCGCACGTACTCGCGTACCTGACGGCGCAGCGTGCGCTGCACGACGGGCGCCAGCCGGGCCTTGATGTCTCGCGACGCGACCTCGGTCAGGCCGCCGTGCTCAGGATCGACGGGGTAGTGCGCGCGGAACGCTTCTTCCGGCCCGAGGATCTGCTCGTCGAGGAGTGAGATGAGCCCGAAGAGCTCCGAGAGATCGTTCTGCAGCGGCGTCGCGGTGAGGAGGAGCTTGGGCGAGGTGCGCAGACCCGCTTTCAGCGCCTTGCCTGTCTTGTTTCCCGGCTTGTGCGAGTTGCGGAGCCGATGCGCCTCGTCGATGACGACGAGATCCCACGTGATCTGTGCGAGCAGCTCGCTGCGGTTGGCCGCGAACGGGTGCGAGGCGATCACCACCGGAGCGGTTTGATCGAAGCAGTTGCCCGTCGCGCGAACCGTGCGGCCATCCACGACCACCGAGTCGAGATCGAACTTCTCCTTGAGCTCGGTCTGCCACTGCGCCCGCAAGGTGGCCGGCGCGAGGATCAACACTCGCGTCTTCCCTTCCGCGACGAGCTGGCTGACGACGATGCCCGCTTCGATCGTCTTTCCCAGGCCAACCTCGTCGGCCAGCATGCAGCCACCGCGCGGCAGCGAGTCGAGCGCGAACACCGCGGCCTCGAGCTGGTGCGGGTTGAGATCGACCTTCGCCTCCGACAGCGCGCGCACGACGCGCTGCTGGGCGTCGCCCTGCTTGCCGGTCAGCTCCTCGGTCACGAGGCGCTGATGGAAACGCGTCAGCCCGCTGGACGAAGGAATGACGCTGAGCTGTGGAGGCGAAGTGACGACAGCCTCGAGGTCGCGGCCCAGGCCGCGCGCGATCTCCGACATGAGGCCGCCAATTGTGATCGTCGAACTCACGCTGTAAAGCCAGAGTTCTCCCAGGCCGATTTGCCGCCACCAGCGCGATCCTGATCAGCAGCCGGCCAGCGACGCGTGTGTGCGAGAAAGTAGGCTCCCACACCGTCCGACACGAAAGAAAACTGGACTTCCGGGCGCTTGGACGGCTCAGGGCTCTTCGTAGGTCGGGTGCAGGTACTTGCGGAGCTTCTTGTAGACGTAGCCCTGTGCGGCCGACGCCAGCATCGTGCGCGGATCATTCGCGATGGCGATCACCGACTTTTCCAGCACCGTGAAGACCGCGCGAATCTCGACGCCCCACACCTTGCCGCTCAAGAAGACGCGGTCGCCGTGCCACTCGTTCTGCACGCCGAAGCGCTCGGACCAGTAGTTGAGCAGGTAGGTGATGCGCTCACGCGCGACGGGCCGCTGGAACTCGTGCGCGACGGTGAGCTTCAGCGATGACGACGCCTCGATCACGAACGGTTCAGCCTCCGCAGGTGCCCCATCCGGGCCCGCCCAGGAGAAGGAAGCGAACAGCGTGCTGAGGAGCAGCGCTCGAACCATGAACGTCGAACCTAGGCGGGACGGGGGCCCTCTGCCAACCCTCGATAATGAACCGACTCCCCGAACGTCGGCACGCGGCGCGGCCTGCGGTGCCAGAGGTTGATGGCGATGGCGATGCGCCAGGCGCGCTGGGTGGGCAGCCTCCGAAGGGGCAGCTCGTTGCGGGCGTCGAGGACGCCGTGGGTCAGCTTCGCGTCGAAGAAGACGAAGCGGTTGGGGCGCGGCTCGACGAGATCGAAGTCGTCGGTGTCGGGAGCACACGCAGGCCTCCGGACGTCTGGCTTCTTCGTCGTCACGGCCAGCAGCCCGCCCACGCTCGAGGTGACGTACAGCAACGACGACGTGATGGGCCGCACCGTGCGCCCGGTGTCGTCGAAGAGCGCGTTGTCGCGATCGACGTGGAAGTCGATCTTCACGTTCGAGGTGCGCATGCGCGAGAGCCACCACTCGACGCCGATCACGCGCGCGCGCCTCTCTGGCGACACCTGTGGAATCAACGCGAGCACGGCACGCTCCACGACGTTGGCAGGCTGCGACGCGAGGTCGAACCAGAACGTCGTCTGGTAGCTCTCTCGTCGCCGCTCCGCGCCCAGCTTCATGATGCGCTTGCGCAGCCGCTCGAACTCCGCAGCAGGCAGCGCGGGCTCGACGATGCTGACGTGCGGAGCGCGGGGCTTCACTTCGGCAGGGCGAGCAGCTCGTGCAAGGCGCGGCCTTCGTTGAGCGCCGGTGCACCCAGCTCCATCAACGCGGCCGCCGTCGGCGCGACGTCGATGACCCGCGCGTGCGCAGCCGAGATGCCCGGCTTGACGCCACGGCCCCACAGGAACAGCGGCACCTCGGAGTCGTAGGCGTACGGCGTGCCGTGCGACGTACCGCGCTCCTCGGTCTCGAGCACGCGGAAGGGCTTCAAGATCATCAACACGTCGCCGCTGCGATCGGGGTGGAACCCGAGCCGGAGCGCGCGCAGGAACCCCGCCGTGTCGCGACCCTCGAGATCGTCGCGCGAGACGGCCACCGCGACGTCAGGCAGCGCGCGCAGCTGATCGGCCACCTGCCGGCGCACGGCCATCACGTCCTGCTTCTTGTCGGCGAGGCCCTTCAGGTCGAGGTACACGTCGGTCTCTTCGATCGAGGCGATCGTCTTCTCGAGGCCCGTCTTCGCTCTCAGCGCGTCGTTCACCGCGGTCGACAGTGACGAGGGCGGCACGCGCTTTCCGTCGAGCCCGAGCGCCGCCCACTCTTCGGGAATGCCTGCGCCGCCGTGATCAGCCGACAGGATCACCACCACGTTCCCTCGGCCCACGACGCGATCGAGCAGCGCCAGCAGCTCTCCGAGCGCCTTGTCGAGCCGCAGCACCATGTCCTGCATCTCCCACGAGCTCGGTCCGTACAGGTGATAGGTGCGATCGAACGCCGAGAGGCTGAGCGAGAGCAGATCGGGCACGTCGTCTTTGCCGAGCTGCTCACCTTCGATCGCTGCCTTCGCGAACTCGACCATCACCTCGTTCATCATCGGGCTCGACGCGAGCGCCGAGTACGACTGTGGGCCGGGTGAGGGCAGCCCACCCGAGAGCGGGTGAGGGAACACGCGCGACATGCCGTACCAGTCGGACTCGAACGGGCGCTCGTCTTCACCGCGGTACTCCTTCACGGGGCCGAGCAGCTCCCACTTCTTGCCGTGGTACCCATCGGGGAGCTTCTTGTCGTTGAACGCCTGCACCCAGGCCGGCACCGCCTTGCGGTAATACGTGCCCGTCACGAAGCGGCCGAGCTGCTCGTGAAACCACCACGCCTCGCCGAGCTTGCCCGCCATCGCGATCGACGAGCGCGCCTTGCCTGAGAGCGCGATCGACTTTCCCGCGCTCCACGTCGACGCACGCAGCCGGTCCGACAGCGTCTCGGCCAACAAGTTGGCGGGCGAGACGTCGTCGTTGCCGAGGGGCGCCTCGAGGATCGGGTGGTTCGCGTCGGCGAAGATCGGGTCGAGCTTGCCGGTGGCGCGGTTGAAGATCTTGTTCGAGACGACGCCATGCCGCCACGGGTTGGCGCCGGTGACGAGGGTCGCGTGGCCCGCACCGGTGACGCACTCCGCGAACTCGTAGTGCACCGATGGCACGAAGGCGCCCTCGTTGATCAGCCGCGCGAGCCCACCCTTCAGCCGCGGCCGGTGTTTCTGGAGCACGTCGGTGCCCAGCGCGTCGACGCTGATGAAGACCGTCAGGCGCGGCGGCCTGGCGATGGCGGGGAGGGCGATGACGACGCAGCAGAACGCGACGAGGCGGCTCATCATGAGGGCGCGCAGATTGGTCGCTTTCGCAGGCATGGTCGAGCGTCTTGAAGTGGTAAGCGCTGACGGCACGATGCCTCCTCCAGCGCCCACCACGCGGGTGATCGAAGCGAAGACGCGCGTCATCTACGGCGACACCGATCAGATGGGCGTCGTCTACTACGCGAACTACTTTCGCTACTTCGAGCTGTCGCGCAGCGAGTTCTTCCGCTCCCTGGGCGGCAGCTACGTCGAGCTCGAGCGCCAGGGCTTCGGGTTGCCGGTCGTCGAGGCCAGCGCCCGCTACCGCGCCCCCGCGAAGTACGACGACGTGATCCTCATCGAGGTGAAGCTCGTCGAGCTCCGGCGCGCCTCGCTGCGCTTCGAATACGTGGTGCGGCGTGAGGCCGGCCGAGACGAACTCGCGACCGGCTTCACGGTGCACGCGTGCGTCGGTCCTCAGGGAAAACCCACTGGACTTCCCACTGAGGTGATGCGACTGCTCAGCGCCTCCCCCTCGCCCTGAGTGCGTCTTTTCGAAGGAGCCTGCATGGACCGCAACCTCGCCCTCGAAGTCGTCCGCGTCACCGAGCAGGCCGCCATCGCGTCTGCGCACACCATGGGGCGCGGCAACAAGAACGAGTCAGACCAGGCCGCCGTCGATGCGATGCGCCGCGCCTTCGACACCCTGAACATCGACGGCACCGTCGTCATCGGTGAAGGCGAACGCGACGAGGCGCCGATGCTCTACATCGGTGAGCGCGTCGGCAAGGGCACCACCAGCGCGCCGCCGGTCGACATCGCGCTCGACCCGCTCGAGGGCACCAACCTCTGCGCGTACGGCCGGCCGGGCGCCATCTCGGTCGTCGCCCTCGCCGAGAAGGGCAACCTGCTCAACGCCCCCGACACGTACATGGAGAAGATCGCCTGTGGCCCGCGAGCGCGCGGCTGCATCGATCTGGCGAAGACGCCGACCGAGAACCTGAACGCGGTCGCCAAAGCCCTCGGCCGCGTCGTCTCGGAGCTCACCGTCGTGATCCTCGATCGCGAACGTCACGCCAAGCTGATCGCCGAGGTGCGGGCGTCGGGTGCTCGCGTGCGCCTCATCGAAGAGGGCGACGTCGCGGGCGCGGTGTCGACCTGCTTCGAAGAGAGCGGCGTCGACTTGCTGATGGGCACCGGAGGTGCGCCCGAGGGCGTGATCAGCGCGGCCGCTGTGCGCTGCGTCGATGGCGACTTCCAGGGCCGGCTCAAGTTCCGCAACGACGAAGAGCGAGCGCGCGCGAAGAAGATGGGCATCGACGACGAGCACCGCATCTACCGCGCCGAAGAGCTGGCCCGCGGCGACGTCATGTTCGCGGCCACCGGCGTCACCTCGAGCGACTTCTTGAAGGGCGTGCGGTTCTTCGCCCACGGCGCCGAGACCCACTCGGTCGTGATGCGCTCGAAGACCGGCACCACGCGCTTCGTGACCGCGACCCACCGCCTCGACAAGAAGCCGATGTGAGCCGCAATTTCCCTGCTGCCTGACGCGGGGCTGCTACGCTTTCGCTTGCTCTTCCTCTCCCCGGAGACTCCTCACATGCCTGGCGCGACCCGCTCCGTCGTCTTCAACGCTCCCGTCGAGAAGTGCTTCGAGATCATCTCGGACTACGAGCGCTACCCGGACTTTTTGCCCGAGGTGAAGAAGATCAAGACCTCGAACCGCCGTGGCGCCGAGGTCGACGTGCACTACGAGGCCGAGGTGGTGAAGGTCATCAAGTACACGGTGCACATGAAGGAAGAGAAGCCCAACAAGGTGAGCTGGTCGTTCATCGACGGCGAGTTCATGAAGGACAACAAGGGCGGCTGGGTGCTCGAAGATCTGGGCAATGGAACCACCCGCGGCACCTACAGCATCGAAGTCACCGTGGGCCCCCTGGTGCCGAAGACGATCTTGAACGCGCTGGTCGATAGTCAGCTCCCGAAGCTCCTGGAGAACTTCAAGAAGCGCATCGAAGCAGCGAAGTGACGTGACATTTCATGGCAGCCCAGTGAATTCGGGCTGTTCGACAGCGTCTGGCTGGGTTGTTCGCAGGGCCGGGACGGTTATCATTGCGACAGTCTCACGGCGGTTCTCGGGAGTTCCAACATGCTCGACGGGTACATCATCGAAGAGCTGCGCCGTCGGGAAGCGGAGCGTCAACGACAAGAGCGCCAGCGCCCTCAGATGGAGATCCCCAAGCACAGGGATGACGACGAGGCTCGCGACCGCCGCTCCGAGAAGGAAGAGCCGGCCACCAACAGTGAAGGCGGCAGCGTCGTCACCATCGATTTCTGATCGTCTCCTTCGGTGCTCCCCCATTCGTTGAGGCGCTGGTTCGATCGCGGCGCGCGGCTCAAGATCTTTCATGACGAGGCCTATCGGCTGCCGCTGAGTGGCGTCGAAGCCGGTCCCGCGCATCTCGAGACCCGCAGGGCCGATGACGCGCTCCACTACCTGATGTCGGCGGGCGTGTTGACGTCGCACGACGTGCTGGCTCCCTCGCCCGTCAGCTACGGCGATCTCGGCCGCGTGCACACCGACGAGTACCTGGAGTCGCTCCAGAAGGTCGAGACGCTCGCGCAGATCTTCGCGGTCGACCCCACCGACGTCTACGTCGACGAGGTGTTGCGCACGGTGCGCCTGGCGACCGGCGGCACCGTTCAGGGCGCACGCCACGCGCTCGAGCACACCTCGCCCGTGTTGAACCTGCTGGGCGGCTTCCATCACGCGGCGCCGACCCGAGGGGCTGGCTTCTGCGTGGTGCATGACGTCGCCGTCGCCATCGCCGTGCTTCGCGCTGACGGCTTCTCGGGCCGCGTGGCGGTGCTCGATCTCGACTGCCACCCGCCCGACGGAACTTCGGCGTGCCTGGGCCGCGACGCGTCGGTCTGGTTGGGGTCGATCTCGGGCACGGCGTGGGGCCCGCTCGAAGGTGTCGACGAAGTCGAGCTGCCGCCCGGGACTGGAGACGAGGCGTACCTCGAGGCCGTGGAGCTGTTGCTCAGCCGCATGCCGAAGGTGGAGTTCGCGTTCGTGCTGGCAGGTGGCGATGTGCTGGCGGGCGATCGTCTGGGCACGCTCGGGCTCTCGTTGGCCGGCGTGCGCCGTCGCGATCTGCGCGTCTTCGAGCACTTCGCCGAGCTCCCCCAGGTGTGGGTGCCCGCCGGCGGCTACACCTCGCACGCCTGGAAGGTGCTCGCCGGCACCGGGCTCGTCCTCGCGCGGCACTCGGACGAACCGATTCCTTCGGACTTCGATCCGCTCGCGGCGCGCATGAAGGGCATCTCGAAGACGCTCGAGCCCGAGAGCTTGGGGAACGCGCCGCTGCTCACCGAGGCCGACGTGGCCGAGGCCCTGGGCCTTCCCCGCACCGGGCCGCATCGGCTGCTCGGGTTCTACACGGCCGAGGGCGTCGAGTTTGCGCTCGAGAAGTACCGGGTGCTGCCGCTGGTGCGGCGCCTCGGCTTCGACGACGTGCGCGTCGTCCTCGATCGGGCCGGCTCGTACGATCGCGCGCGGCTCGTGGGCAAAGACTCCACCACGGGCTCGCAGGTCATCCTCGTCGAGCTCGAGGTGGAGCGTCGGCGCGTGGGCTCCGGCACGTTCCTGTTCGTGAACTGGCTCTCGCTGCGCAACCCGCGGGCGCGCTTCTCGTCGACCCGGCCGCAGCTGCCGGGGCAGGAGGTGCCGGGGCTGGGCCTCGCGAAGGAGATGACGCACCTGCTGACGCTCATCGCCACGCGGCTCCTCCTCGATGGCGTGGCGTTCAGGCCGTCGTGGTTCCACATGGCGTATGCGGCGCGGCAGTCAGCGCGCTTCGTCGACGCCGGTCGTCAGGGCCGGTTCGAGGCGCTCTGTCGTGACGTTCGCGGCATGCCGCTGCTCGAGGCGACGCGCGCAGTGGCCGAGGGCCGCATGCTGCTCAACGGCGCTCCGTATGCGTGGGAGGCCGACGAGATGGTGAAGTGGTTGAACCCGCCCCTCGATGAAGACGATCAGGCAGCGATCGCGCGGGAGCGAGAGTCGAGTCACTTCACCTTGAAGCCGCCGGTCACTGCAGCGACGCGCTGAGCGTGTAGGTGCCGCTCGAACCGCTCCAGCTGTCGACCCAGAGAAAGTAGGTGCCCGAGGTGAGCGTCTGCGTGGGCAACGTCGTGCTGAGGCCAATCGACGTTGCGGCCAGGCAGGCAATTTCGGTCACGGAGGTCGAGCAGGTCCCTGGGCCCGTGACATAGACGATGGGCCGGAGGGTGCCTCCGGGCACGACCGACGCCGAGAAGGTGCGCGTGCCGCTCACCGTGAAGCTGTACACGCGGTCTGCTGCGGCCCCGCCGCACACGCTGGTTCGATCATGGACTGCGGTCGAGGTGGTGCCGCTCGCAGTCGCGCTTCCGCCCACGAAGGTGAGCGGAATGGGGCTCGAGCAGTTCTCCCCCGTCGCCGTCGTGCCCGCCGAGAGGCTCGCCGAGAGCGCGAACGTGCCCGAGCCGCTCCCCGAGACCGAGTCGACTCTGAGGTAGTGGGTGCCTGCGGTGAGCGCGCCGCTCGTCAGGGTCGCCGAACTCCCGGTGGACGTCGCCGCGTTGCAGGTCGCCTCGGCCGCCGAGCTGCACGACGAGCCCGACGCGAGCGAGAGGATGGGACGCCAGCTGCTGCCCGGAATGGCGGTTGCGGTGAGCACCTGGCCCGCCGTGGCCGCGAACGAATAGACGACGTCGAGGCTCGAGGTCGCGCAGCTCGTCGAGAAGTCGTTCGACGCGCCCACCACCGTGCCATTCGTGCTGGCGGTGCCCGCAGTGAAAGTCAGGGGGACTGCCGTCGCGCACGTGTCGCCTGGAACACCAGCGCTCGTGCTGGTCACCGACAGGCTGAAAGCGCCTGGGCCCGCCCCGAGGTTCTTCACGACCAGGAAGTAGGTGCCGGCGCTGAGCGACGGCGCAGAGATCGTCGTCGGGCTGCCGTTCGACGTGCCGCCCGTGCAGGTGCTCTCGGAGGCGCTGGCGCATGAGGTGATGGTGGTGGGGCCGAGGAGGGCAAGCCCGGCGAAGGAGCTGGACCCGGGGGTGACCGTCGCCGAGAGCGACGCCGTGGTGGCGAGCGTGACGCGGTAGAACCGATCGGGGCCCACCGAGTTGCAGCTCGAGCTGAGGACGTCGTCCATGTAGCCGTCGGTGCTCCCGCTGGCCGACGCCGAGCCGCCAGTGAGGGTGAGCACTTCCGCAGAGCCGCAGTTGTCTCCGACCTGCGGCGCTGGGGTCGAGAGGGTGACGGTGGCGGTGAAGCTGCCCGTCACGGTCGAGGTGAACGCGTCGACGATCAACCGGTAGCTGCCAGGCTGAAGGACGACACCCGCGCTCGCAGCCGTGCCCGTGTGGCAGCGGAGCTCGCTCGTGCAGTCGTCACGGAGCAGGTAGCCGATCGGCTGAGCGCTGCCACCAATGCTGGTGATCGCGAACGAGACGTCGCTGGGCGAGACGACGACGAAGGAGAAGGCCAGATCCCTCCCGGCACCGCCGCAGGTCGCCGAGTGGTTGTCAGCCGCCCCGGTGAGCGTCCCCGTCGCGGTGAACTGCGTCGCGCTGATCGGCGTCATCGCGATGGCTGATTGGCAGGAGTCGCCCGCGACGCCCCCGGCCGCGCCACCACCGACGCCCGCGCCACCACCGACGCCCGCGCCACCACCGACGCCCGCGCCACCACCGACGCCCGCGCCACCACC